>CANQLV010000004.1 GCA_947624785.1 Akkermansia muciniphila
AACCCTTGCTGGTGAAGAGCTATTTGTGGGATCCGACGGTGCGTACGGCTACACGCGTCCTGATGATGACATGCTGGCAGGAAAACGGAATGAAAGTAAAAGAGCATCTTTACTTCATGCACGATGCCTTGAAGAACGTCACCTCAATCTTCGGTGAAGGTCGGGGACGCAGGGCTCTTTACGAATACCGACCTTTTGGAGCGATCATCTCGGCAGACGGCAACATGGCGGAAGAGAACGAATTCCGCTTCTCGTGCGAATATATGGATGACGAACTTGGACTTGTCTACTACAATTACCGCCATCTTAACCCGCTTGACGGCAGGTGGATCAATCGGGATCCTATCCAGGAACAGGGAGAGTGGAATTTGTATGCATTTATTAGGAATAGAATTAACGTAGAAGTGGATTTATTAGGTACAATACCCCCCTACAATGGAGGTGCCTCTGGAATCGTTGAAGTTCCTATTCCACAACCTTCTATAATAGAGAGCAACGAAATAACATTAAATTATAGTGCTTATCCTGGAAAGCAAAAAAGATAAAGGGCTTGAAGAAGTCAACAAGCGATTAGAAAGAAAAGGCCCGGTTTATAAGACATTTTCTCCAGATGATTTTAATCCCAGTGAACACTGTTGTTGTGGAAAATGTGTAAAAAAATTGCTTATTGTGATGCACGGGACAGATATGTCCTATGGAACTAATCAGAATGTACGCGCTGAGTGGGGAGAAGCTGGACTGATGAAAACTCGAATGAGGCAGCAAATATCAGATGTATTCAAAAATGTAAAAATTCCCTTTTGTGAAAAATGTGAAGTAGAGTTACGCTCATGTTATTTTGGACAAAATGATGCGCTACGGACATCATTACAGAGTATGTTTCCTTGTGAAATTGTATTATATGGTACGCCTGTATTTGGATATGGACTTATTTATGGATTTCAGTATCTATATCAAAAACTATTCAATTAGAATTATTTTCTTTTATAAATGAATGTAAAAAAATCATATTCCTTCTATTTGTTTTAATTTCTTTTATTTTATTATATTATTGTATTGACGTTTTAAACAATAGAGAAAGTGCAAAGAATCTTAAAAGATTTTTCGATGTTTCTTCTTTAGAAAAAATAAAGAGCAAATATACACAAGTTGAAACTCTCGCGATAGATGGATCTTCTTATACGAGTATTTGTATACCAAGTACCCAAAAAGTATTACCAAATGGTATTATCCTTATTAAAATGCCTTCGGGGAAAACGAGAGTATTTTACGGAGGTTATTATTTTCAACATTGTTTTCTACATAGCTTAGCACAGTACGCAAAAATAATAATTGAAGAAGATCCGGAATATATAATTGAACAAAAGAAAATATTAAATTTTGAAAACGCCATGGAAGTTTCTTTAGATATTTTCACTAAAAATAATCATTTTTCGGAATTATAGATCTCCAATCATTATGAGATTAATTTTAAAATAGAAAAATTTCTTATGAAAATCAGATTGATCCTTTTCAGAATATCTTCAATAAATATCATGTGATTTTTCGGAATTTAATGGTATTCACGAAAATATGGAAAAAGGCTGATGAAAAGAAACGGCATTTCAGATCTTGATCTACATCAGCTGATAAGTATCGTCGAATGGTGGGAAAATGATTCTCTTGATATAAACAGCTACCAGCATGTATTATTTGTATTTAAAGAATACTGGTCAGATATACTGGTTACAGACAAAAATATCAACGAAATCAACGAACGACTTTCAGACATGAGTCAAATATGCGGATATGAAATTAAAATAAATTTAGAATTCCATATTGAATTCACGGACCGCATCATCTATCCTGAACAATTTTACGGCGACCATTATTACAGGCCTAAATACAATCAAATCCTCCATTCCATTCTAAAAATAATTGGCATCAGTATACCTTTGGCACCCAAGCAACATTCCCGTTTTTTCCAAAATAATAACGCTGGACCGGACATATCATTATAGTAGTCGAAATATGGCCCAATCCTCACTTAACCATTTTAACCTTTAATTGTCATGATATTCTGATTAAAAAAGAACATACCTTATTGCCTAATGACGAATGGAAATGAGAATAATGTAAAATTCTCAAATTACTAACCAGGATTTTATGACTACACCGAACTTTCTTTATCTGCCATTTGGTGATGCGGGACAGTCTGAGCATTTTCCTTTTGCTGATCGTTGGAAAGGAGATAGATGGAACGAGTATATCCATTGACAGGAATCCCTCCCCCCTTCTTTTTTCTTCCATTCACCTACAGCCGCGGCACTGCGGCAAGCAACGCCTGCGTGTACTCGTGGGAGGGGGAGCAAAAAACTTCGTCCGCCTCCCCGTATTCCACGATGCGGCCCTTGCGCATTACGGCAATACGGTCCGCAATGTAATGAACCACGGACAAATCATGGGAAATGAAGATCATGGTCAAGTTCAAGTCGCGGGCCAGAGCGATGAGAAGATTCAAAATCTGGGACTGGATGGAGACGTCCAGCGCAGAAACGGGTTCATCCGCAATGACCAGCCGGGGTTCCGGCGCCAGGGCGCGCGCAATGGCGACACGCTGGCGCTGTCCTCCGGAAAATTCATGCGGATACTTCCGCATCAGGGAGGGATTCAGCCCCACCCGCTCCATCAGTTCCGCCACGGCATCCCTCATCTGGGAAAAGGAACGCTTGCGGGAACGGCATTCCAGAGCCTCCTTCAGCGTGGCGTACACGGTAAAACGCGGATTCAGGGAGGCATAAGGGTCCTGGAAAACCATCTGGAAATCCGGGCGGCGCTTCCTGACCTCGGAAGGGGACAGGGCGGTCAGCTCCTCCCCCTCCAGCCAAATGCGGCCCGCCGTGGGCTTCTGGAGCAGCATGACTGTCCGGGACAGCGTGGACTTGCCGCAGCCGGACTCACCCACCAGCCCCAGGATTTCCCCGCGCTCCACGGACAGGGACACCCCGTCCACCGCCACCACGGACGCCGGTTTGCGGGAGGAGAGCAGCCCTTGCACCGCAGGAAAGACAACGCTCACATGATCCAGTTCCAGAAAAGCCATGCCATCACTCTAACAATCCTCCGGAGCAAGACAAGACCCCAACCGTGCCAGCTTCGTCAACAGGAATTACTGCGAGTGTCATTAAGGTTTATCTCTGGAAACTATTTCATTCTCCACCAACCTATTTCTCTAAATCTCCGTGCCGCCTTATCAATTCTTTGACTTTCTTCCTTGTAGCCTCATCATTTGATTTCTCAAGTTTCTTGTAAATATCGGTCATATCAAAAGATACAAGTTGCATAAGTCCTTTTTTATTATGAACACCAATGCTTTGAATATATAAGCCCTTAAACGTTCCATACATATTGCCCCCACGGTATTCATAGTCTTTATAATGATCATTGAGATAGGCATCCTGCGCCGCTTTGATTCCTTCAACAGTTTCAACGTTTTCAAGAAGAACCAGTTTCATCATGGATCTAATGAGATTTTGTTCCTTCTGCACAGTTTCATCCATCTCATCAATCGGTTCCTTGTCATCAGAACACCCGACTAACGGTACGAATACAAACAATACCACGCATAATAATTTTATAATATTTTTCATCGCATTCATTCTAGATAAAATAAATAAACTTCTATCCATTCTTCTCCAAATTTATATTTCAGTATTTTCTAAAATCAAAAGAATATCTCATATTCGCGAGATATTTATTAGCTTCATTCATTGACCAGATCGCCTTGTTTCTTCACTGATTTATGTCTTGCCATCAATTCTTTGACCTTCAACCTCTCAAACTTGTCATCCCTTTTTCCAATTTTATTATAAATACCAGTCATATCAAAGAAAACCAACTTCACTTGGCCAGCTTCATCCTGGATGGCCGCAATATGAATATACCGACTATCGTACATGGTGTACATATTAATGATTCCCTGAAGCATCTCATCTTTATAATATTTGCAAAGATATTCTTTTTGTGCCGCCTTGATTCCTACAATATTTTTTATTTTTTCAATATAATTGGTTTTTCTAAAGCGGCAACATCTTCCTCCACTTGCTTTTCATCTTCAATAACAATATTGTTTCTAACACGTAGAGAAAGAGGGACCGGCTTACAACCTAGACAAGCACAACCGTGGATCACACAATCACACCCATTGTTTTTGCATTCTTCACGCAATTTTTCATATGCTTTTCTATATACCGTGTAATGCGCTTTGATAAGAGCTTGTATTCTCCCTTCGGGTGGTAATTTGCTTACGACATACGGTCCAAGTTTTTCATTAAAATCTTCTGAGCGGCCATTACCATCATGATGCTTATAAGTAAAAACACATGATGCATTAACATCATAAGAATATAAAGTATTGTTCTGCCGTAATGGCTATAAGCCAAGATCCTCTACATCTACATCACATATCATTTGTGTTGCTTCTAAGGTTCCGTAAAGTGAGGTAACTGACAGCAATAATCCAAAAAATAATTTTGCCATATCCTTCATAGATCTTTATCGGTACATTGAAAAACATTAAAAGTCAAATAGGAATATTGAAAAAAGAGCCGTTCCCCGCAAAGGGAACGGCTCCTGAAATTGATGCTGCCGCGGAGCTTACGCGCCGAGCTGGTAGCGGACGAAGGAGACGACGGAGACGTCGTCGCCGAGTTCCTTGCCGACCTGCTTGAGCAGGGCGTCCACCGTGACGTTGGGATCCTTCACGAATCCCTGGTTCAGCAGGCAGGACTGGGCGTACAGGGCCTTCAGCTTGCCGGGAAGAATCTTTTCCAGCAGGTGTTCGGGCTTGCCTTCCTGGATGAGCTGCTGCTTGGCGATTTCCTGTTCCTCGGCCACGAAGGCGGGGTCCAGGCTGTCGGAGCTGACGCTCTTGGGAGCAGCGGCGGCGATGTGCAGGGTCAGGTCCTTGGCAAGAGCCTTGAATGCGTCAGACTTGACGGTTTCTTCCTTGCCGGCCTTGATGGACAGCAGAACGCCAACCTTGCCGCCCATGTGGATGTAGGAGACCACGGCGCCGGAGCCGTCCACCGTGAGGCGGGCGAACTTGCGCAGAGCCATGTTTTCACCGATGGAGCTGCACATGGCCTTGATGTATTCTTCCGTGGTGCCTTCGGGCATGGCAACCTGAAGGGCTTCCTCCAGCGTGGAGGCCTTGGAATCCATGAGAGCTGTGGCAACGTCGTTCACCAGGCCCTGGAACTTGTCGCCCTTGGCGCAGAAGTCCGTTTCACAGTTGAGTTCAAGGATGATGCCGGAGCAGCCGCAGGGAGCCACGGCGGCGCGGATCACGCCTTCCTTGGCGTCACGGTCAGCCTTGGCGGCAGCCTTGGCAATGCCCTTTTCGCGAAGATACTTCACGGCGGCTTCCATGTCGCCGTTGCATTCGTTGAGGGCCTTTTTGCAATCCATCATGCCGGCGTCCGTTTTGTCACGGAGGGCCTTGACGAGAGCTGCAGTAATTTCTGCCATAGTGTTTCTGTTCTTTCTAGATGGGTTGGTTTAGGCTTCGGCGGAAGCGCCCTTGCCTTCGTTGATGGCCTTGACAATGCAGTCAAGGACCAGACGGATGGAACGGACGGCGTCGTCGTTGCCGGGAATCGGGAAATCGATTTCCTTCGGGTCGGCGTTGGTGTCAACCAGCACGCAGACGGGAATGTTCAGACGGTGGGCTTCGCGGATGGCGATGTCTTCATGATCGGCGCCGATGGCTACCATGGCGTCCGGAGCGCCGCCCATGTTGCGGATACCCTGGAGGTTGCGTTCCAGCTTCTGGCGTTCGCGGTCCAGAGCGGCCAGTTCCTTCTTGGACATGCTCTTGAATTCCGGGGTCTTTTCAATCCCTTCAAGGTAGGAAAGGCGTTCGATGCTCTTGCGGATCGTGCTCATGTTGGTGAGCATGCCGCCCAGCCAGCGATGGTTGACGTAGTACTGACCAGTGGCTTCCGCGGCTTCGCGGACGGCTTCCTGGGCCTGGCGCTTGCAGCCGACGAAGAGGATCTTCTTGTTGCGGCGTGCCAGATCGGCCAGGAAGGAGCAAGCTTTGTCCAGGCATTTTTCCGTTTCTTCAAGGTTGATGATATGGATACCGGCCTTGTCCTTGAGAAGGTACTTCTTCATGCTGGGGTGCCATTTGCGGGTTTGGTGGCCCAAATGAACACCGGCTTCAACCATCTGGTTAATCAGATCATTAATCATATATGTATGTAGGTGGCTTTCCTTGCGGCAGGAAAAGCGGTTTTTGGAGACTTCGACGCTTTCTACCCCTCCGATCCCCATTGTTTAGGTTGCGCCGAATTACGCGAGGGACAAATAATATATTTCAAGACGCCCTTCTTGTCAAAGCATAAATCATTGATTTACGCAATCATTCCGCCATCCGCGGCATCCCGCCGGGGGAGCTCCTCCGCAGCGGCTTTCACCTCCTTCCGGATACTTATCGTACAAAAAACAGGAACATGCCGCAAAACAGTCTTGGAAAAAACATGGAAGAGGCGTTCCATGCGGGCGTTCCGGATGACCAAGACCCTGACAAGCGGCAATCCCGCCAAATTGATTTTTCTGTTTACCATCCCCCTGCTGATCGGCAACCTGTTCCAGCAGTTTTACAACATGGCGGACACCCTGATCGTGGGCCGGACGCTGGGCGTGGAGGCCCTGGCCGCCGTGGGCTGCACGGGCGGCCTGATGTTTTTCATCCTAGGCTTCGTCATCGGATTCACGGCGGGGCTGGCCATCATCACGGCCCAGCGCTTTGGCGCGGGCCGCAGGCGGGCGGTGCGGCGCAGCTTTGCCGTCTGCATCGTCCTGAGCTCCGTCATGACCGTCCTGCTGACCGCCATCAGCGTCGTCTTCGCCCGTCCCGTGCTGGAACTGCTGCAAACGCCGCCGGAAATCCTGGAGGCGGCCCATGCCTATATCATCGTCATTTCCTGGGGCATCGGCGCGGCCATGCTGTTCAACCTCCTTTCCAGCATCCTCCGCGCCCTCGGAGACAGCCGGACACCCCTCTATTTCCTGGTTCTGGCCTGCGTGCTGAATATTGCGCTGGACCTGGCGCTGATCCTGCGTTTCGGCATGGGGCCTGCAGGGGCTGCCGTCGCCACCGTAGCCTCCCAACTGGTTGCGGGCCTCTGCTGCACCGCCTATGTTTTTAAAAAGTTTCCCATTCTCCGGCTGACCAGGGCGGACTGGAACATGAGCCGCCGCTACCTCTGGGCGCACATCCGCGTGGCCCTTCCCATGGGGTTCCAGGCGTCCATCATCGCCATTGGGGCCATTCTGGTGCAATTCGCCCTCAACCGGCTGGGGGCGCAGTCGGTAGCGGCTTTCAGCGCCGCCCAGAAAATCGACATGGTCGCCACGCTGCCCATGATGTCCTTCGGCATCACGATGGCTACGTACGTGGCCCAGAATTACGGAGCCAGGAATCTGGAACGCATCCGCCGGGGCGTCCTCCAGTGCAATCTGATGTCCGTGGGGTTCAGCATCGCCGTAGCCGCCGTCAACATTGCCTGGGGGCCGGAACTGATCCGGCTGTTCGTGGGAGACGGGGAAAAGGAAGTCGTCAGCCTGGCCCAGACCTACCTGAACATCAATGCCTCCATGTACTGGGTGCTGGCGCTCCTCTTCGTCTTCCGCTATACGCTGCAAGGGCTGGGCCAGAACATCGTGCCCACTTTCGCGGGCGTCATGGAACTGTGCATGCGCGCCCTGGCCGCCATCGTGCTGGCCCGCTACCTGGGCTTCACCGGAGCCAGCATGGCGAGCCCCGCCGCCTGGATCGGCTCCTGCGTGCCGCTCGCCATCGCCTATTATTTCACCAGCAGAAAGCTGGCGCGGTCCATGAAACAGACTTTTCCTCCCTGCTGTGAGGAAGGGCCGGGAGCCGTCCGGCAGGCCGCGTGATTGCGGCTGGCATTCGCCCCGCGCCGGAACCGGTACCTCACCCTCGAGGAAAGGGAGACCGTCATGGAGCGCCGCAGGGGGTCAATCGCAGGTCTTCGCGGAAATCCCGGAGCGTTCCCTTCCCCAGTATTCCCACGCCTTCTGCAAATAAAACGCGCCCAGCGGAGGCAATATTTCCAGTTCCTTGCCCCACTTCTCCGCCAATTCCGGAGAAGGCATGTCCTCCCTCATGTGCTTTCCCTCCCCGATCAGGAACGGAAGCACTACCACCCTGTCTCCCTCCAACCGTGGAAACACTTCCTCCACGGAGGGGGAAGCGCCGAAATAGGCCAGGGCCATGTCCGTTTCCTGCGGCCATAAAAAGGCCCGGAGCTTCTGCAAAAAGGCGGACGGCTCCGGAGGAAGGTCCTTTCCCACCACTCCATGGGCCACCACCAGTAGGGACGTTCCCGGGCCCAGTTCTTTCCCGAGGGCGTCGCGGACGGTCAGAAAGGGCATCACGTCTTCCCCCGCTCCCCATACCGGCTTGAATTCGAATTCCGGAAACAGGCCGCGTTCCGCATACAGGACGCGCAATTGTTCTGGCAGCGCTTCCGTCACCGTCCAGCCGCTCTGCATGAAGACGGGATAAATCTGAACCACCCCGTCGCCCGGAGGCAGGTCGTCCGCCTGCATGTCCCGGAAGGAAGCCTGCCAGACAGGAGCGCCGTCCATGCCCAGCAGCTTGATGCGATCCGCCAGATGCTGCCGGAGTTCGGCCCCCGCCTCATCATAGGAGACGCATAGCTTGTAAATCTTTTTGGGCATGTGAAGTGAGACCCCGGAGGGAAGGCGGCGTTCAGCATCTTCCCCATTTGCAGACGCAGGGACGGTGCATGCCTGCCGTTTGTAACAGAAACGCCGGATTCCGGCAATACCATAACCGCCTTTTCCCTCCATGGCCGCCCATTCTCCGCAACACGACAGGAAAAATTCTTTTATTACACTGATTGTCATTTTCTTATGAACCTCAGAAAGAATGAGTCCGGAGAAAATGACCTCCTCTTGCCGAATCTCCCGGCGGAGGCAGGATAGCGGCTTGACCGGAGGGCTTGAAACCGTCATGATATAAGGACATACAGGTTTTGTTTTATGTCGTTTTACATTCAATCCGTTGAAATCGGCGGCCCGCGGCCGTTCTACCTTCTGGGCCCCTGCTCGCTGGAATGCGAATCCTTCGTCTGGGAGATGGCCCGCTCCATCAAGTCCATTGCGGAAAACCTGGATGTTCCTCTGATTTTCAAGGCCTCCTACGACAAGGCGAACAGAACTTCCATCACGTCCTTCCGCGGCCCCGGCGTACAGGAAGGCTGCCGCATCCTTTCGGAAATCGCCAAGGAGCTGGAACTGCCCGTCGTCACGGACGTGCATACGGCCCGGGAAGCGGAGATCGCCGCCGAATACGTGGACCTGCTCCAGATTCCCGCCTTTCTGTGCCGCCAGACGGACCTTCTGGAAGCCTGCGCCAAGAGCGGCCGTCCCGTAAACATCAAGAAAGGCCAGTTCCTGGCTCCGTGGGATACCGTGAACATCGGGGAAAAGATGCGCGCCTTCGGCTGTGACGAGTTCATGATGTGCGAGCGCGGCACCTCCTTCGGCTACAACAACCTGGTGGTGGACATGCGCTCCCTGTACTGGATGAAGCAGGAAGGCTTCCCCGTCGTGTTTGACGCCACTCACGCGGTCCAGAGGCCCGGAGGCCTGGGCGGAACCACGGGCGGAGACAGCGAACTGGCTCCCGTGCTGGCATCCGCCGCCATGGCGACCGGCAGCATTGACGGCGTGTTCATGGAGGTGCACAAGGACCCGTCCAAGGCGCTTTCCGACGGGCCCAACCAAATCCCCCTCCACCTGCTTGAAGGCGTGCTGAAACGCCTTCAGTCCATCCATCAGGCGGTTCAGTCATGATGAAGTTACCGTTCACATGCTTTCTGACGATTGCCATGCACGGCATGGCGGCGCAGGCGGATGCCACCCTGCCCGCAGCCACGCCCTTTGCCGGCGTAGACAAGAAATTGCCCATGCTGGAGCTTCTGCCCGTAGGCCAGGTGCTCCCCAAGGTCAGCCTGTCACGGTATGAAGGGCCGCGCCTTTCCATGCTGCTGACCGCTTCAAGCGTGACCGTGGCGGCCCCGCAGGAAATCGCCGCCAGCATCCTGAACGTGTACCTGTACGGGAAGAATAACCAGACTTCCCACCTTTTCACGAAGGCCGCCTCCTACTTCCTGGACAAAAAACTGGTCGTCTCCCATACGGAGACCACCCTCAAGGAAGAGAATTTTTCCGCCAGGGGCACCGGCCTTTACATGGATACCAATATCAAGAGGGGCATCATCCTCGGCCCCGTTCAAACCACCATCCGCATGGATCAACGCAACAAGTAACCATTCCTTTTATGAAAAAACTTTCCTCCCTGCTGCTTCTCGCCCTGACCGGGGGTCTTGCCTGGGGCGCCCCCGACGGCGTTCCCGCCCACATCGTGCAGCCTTTGCCCAAGGAACTGGATCCACGCCTGGAACCGCCCCTGGCTCCCCCCTCCGGCATCGTGCGCCCCCTGACGGCGGAGGAAACCGCCCGAAGGGAACGGGAACTGGCCCCCGTTCCGACCGCGGGCCTGAAGGAAGACGGAGAGAAGGCGATTGAAGCGTACAACGTGAAGGAAAAGACCGTTGACGGGCAGATTCAGGAATTCCGCCGGCAGCACCAGGTCACCGGCAATGCCGCCTCCCCGGCTGCGGACACCGCTCCCGCTGCATCCAATCCGGAAGAGAACTTCATACGCGCCAATTCCTCAAACAACCTGTACTCCGTAGATTGTGACGGGGACCTGTACTTCGACATGGAAGAAGGCGTACTGGTGTTCATGAAAAACGTCCGGGTGCGCAACCCCAACCTTTCCATGGACTGTGCGGACCACCTGAAAATTTATGCGGAGTTCGTGCCGAAGAAGCCGGGCGACAAGAAGCCCTCCGAACGCAAGCAGGAGAAAGAGAAGGAAAAGGGAAAGGAAAAAGAAGGGGAGAAGCCCCAGGTAGCCCTCCCCAACGGCGGCAATTTTGACTACAACTCCATTAAAACGGTCGCGGCCTCCGGCAACGTGAAGGCCAGCTATACCAACAAGGAGGGGGAAACCAGCAACGCCCAGGCGGACAAAATCACCTATAACGCCAAAACCGGGGAAATCATCCTGACAGGCTCCCCGGTGATTATTACGCCGGACGCCATCATCAAGAATCCGAACAAGGACGCTTTCATCCGCGTGTACTCGAACGGGAATATGTACAGCAGCCGCGGCACCAAGACCACGTTCCGCCACGTAGACAAGAAGCTTTCCGACCGGGACAAACAGAAAACCAACCGCAAGCCGTGAGCTCCCCCCTATCCACCCATTTGCTGAGAGCCGAAGGCATCTGCAAAACCTACAAAACGCGGACCGTCGTGGACCAGGTCAGCCTGACGGTGGGCCATGGCGAGATCGTAGGCCTGCTGGGGCCGAACGGCGCGGGAAAAACCACCTCCTTCTACATGGTGGCGGGGCTCGTGCGCCCGGACGAGGGCCGCGTGATTTTTGCGGGTGAGAATATCACGGAACTGCCGATGAATCTGCGCGCCAGGCGCGGCATGGGCTACCTGCCGCAGGAGGAATCCATCTTCCGCAAGCTTTCCGTGGAGGACAACCTCCTGGCCATTCTCCAGACCCGCAAGGACATGACCTCCCGCCAGCAGAAGGACCGCGCCGTGGAACTGATGGACCGCTTCGGCATCACCAAGCTGCGCCGCTCCATGGCCATCCAGCTTTCCGGCGGGGAAAAGAGGCGGCTGACCATCGCCCGCGCCCTCGCCACCAGCCCCAAATTGCTGATGCTGGACGAACCGTTCAGCGGCGTGGACCCCATCGCCGTTTCAGACATCCAGAAGATCGTCATGGAACTGCGTGATACGGACGGCCTTTCCATCCTGATTACGGACCACAACGTGCGGGAAACCCTGCACATCGTGGACCGCGCCTACATCCTGTTTGAAGGGAAGGTCATCAAACACGGCACTTCCGAGGAAATCGCCAACGACCCCATCGCCCGCAAGCAGTACCTGGGCGACCAGTTCCGCATGTAACGCCACTTTCCGCCCTTCCCATGTCCTCCCCGCAGAATACGATCGCCCTGGTGTTCGACTATGACCAGACCCTGAGCCCCTTCTACATGCAGGACCAGGCCATTTTTCCGGAATTCGGCATCTCCCCGCAGGAGTTCTGGACCAGGTGCAACGCCACAGGAGAACGGGAAGGCTGGGACGGGGAACTGATTTACATGAAAAGCCTGCTGGACGCCCTATCCCTGGACCGCGTCAGCAATGACCGGCTCATCCAGCTTGGGGAACGCCTCACCTTTTACCCCGGCCTGCCGGACTTTTTTGACGCCTTCCCGTCCATGACGCTGTCCACCCTTCATACGGACCTGGGCATCAACATTGAATACTACATCATTTCCTCCGGCCTGAAAGCCCTGATTGACGGCTCCGCCCTGCGCCCCTATTTCAAGGCCGTGTTCGGGTGCGAGTTCAGCGAGGAGAACGGCTACATCAACTTTCCCAAGAGGGTCATCTCCCACACCACGAAGACCCAGTACCTCTTCCGCATCAACAAGGGCATGCTGGATTACGACCAGGACGTGAACGACCACATGCCGGAGGACATGCGCCCGATTCCCTTCGCCAACATGATTTACATCGGCGACGGCCCCACGGACGTGCCCTGCTTCACCGTCATGCGCAGGAACGGCGGCCACGCCGTGGCCGTGTACAATCCGGAGGACGAGACGGGGCGCAGCTTCCGCAAATGCTACAACCTGGCCTCCAATTCCGACCGCGTGAACTTCATCGCCCCGGCGGACTACACGCCCGGCAGCCACCTTACACGCCTGCTGTCCGGCATGGTCACGGACATCGCCAACGGCATCGTGCGCCGCCGTGACCGCGCCCTGGCGGATTCCTGCATTGCGGCCCCCTCCTTTTCCAAATAAAACCCGCTCCATTCCTCTCCCCCGTCATGAACAGCCATTTTCATTTCCTCGGCGTCTGCGGAACCGCCATGGGCGCGGTAGCCGCCGCCATGGCCCGCCGCGGCTTCACCGTCACCGGCTCCGACGCCAACGTTTACCCCCCCATGTCCACCTTTCTGGAGGACGAGGGCATCACCCTGTTTGAAGGCTACAAGGCCTCCAACATCCCCGCGGACGCGGACGTCATCGTCATCGGCAATGCCATGAGCCGCGGCAATGAGGAAGTGGAAGCCGTCCTCCAGCGGCGCCTGCGCTACCTCTCCCTGCCGGAGACGATGAAGGAATATTTCCTGCGCGGCAAGCGCAACTACGTGGTGACCGGCACCCACGGCAAAACCACCACCACGTCCATGCTGGCGTGGCTGATGGAGGACTCCGGGCTGAACCCCAGCTTCATGATCGGCGGCATCGCCCGCAACCTGGGCCGGGGCGGCCGTTTTACGGATTCCGATTTCTCCGTGCTGGAGGGGGACGAATATGACACGGCGTTTTTCGACAAACGCTCCAAATTCCTGCACTACCTGCCGGAGCTGGTGGTCATCAACAACATTGAGTTCGACCACGCGGATATTTACAATTCCCTGGAGGAAATCAAGCTGAGCTTCCGCCGCCTGACCCAGATCATCCCCCGCAACGGCCTGGCGCTGGTCAACGCGGACGACCCCAACTGCCTGGATGTGGTGAAGGGGGCCCCCTGCCCCGTCAAGACGCTGGGCTTTTCCGACTCTTCCAACATCCGCATTCTGGACGTGGAAACCTCCACGGACGGCAGCCACTTTACGCTGGAAGGCACCCGCTATTACGTCCCGATGATTGGGGAATTCAACATCCGCAACGCCGCCATGGCGATTGCCGCGGCACAGTTTGCGGGGCTGAACGTCAAACAGCTGGCGGATTCCATGGGCCGCTTTGAAGGCGTGGCGCGCCGCCAGGAAGTCAAGGGCGTGGTCAACGGCATTTCCGTGGTGGACGACTTCGCCCACCACCCCACGGCCATCAGGCAGGCCATCCTGGGCCTGCGCCAGCGCTATCCGGAGTCGCGCATCTGGGCCATCTTTGAACCGCGCTCCAACACCACGCGCAGAAACATCTTCCAGAATGAACTGGCCCTGTCCCTCGCCACGGCGGATTTCCCCGTGGTGGCCGCCGTGGACCACCCGGACAAGGTGGCCCTGGAGGAACGCCTGGACCTCACCAAACTTTCCAATGACCTCTCCGCGCTGGGCAAGGACGCCCTGATCGGCGGCCATGCACAGGAAATCGTTTCCGCCGTCTGCAAGAAAGCCCAGCCGGGAGACGTTATTCTGGTAATGAGCAACGGCGGTTTTGACGGCATTCACGCCAAATTGCTGGAAGCCTTGAACGCCTGACCCTTTTTCATACATTCACCTCCAATGAAAAACGCATCCACCATCACCGCCTTCATCATCAGCTTCCTGGTCGTGGGCAGCCTGGCCCTGGTCTTCCTGTTCCTGGGAAACCGGGAGGAGGAGGCCGCCCCCGCTGAACCCGCGGCGCAAACGGAAGTTCCGCCGCGCCAGACGGTGACACCCCAGCCTACCGTGGACCCGCTCACCAAGGAAGACATCAGCCGGCAGACGGCCACGCCATCCTCCCTGGTCAACCTCAGCTCCCCCCAGACGCTGGCGCAGGCGATTGCCAAGGTTATTCAGGACCGGGACACGGACACCCTGAAATCCCTGGAAATCCAGCAGGCGGTCACGGAGGCCCAAAGCCGCATCATCCGGGAACTCATGGAAGCGCGCCACGTGCGCCTTTCCTCCCCCGGCATCACCAGCATCGGCGCGAACAACCAGGGGGCCAACCCCACGGCCAGATACACGCTCAACTTCAGCAGCGGCGCGCGCGGCTACCTGGACATGAAGCGCAATGACAAGCAGCAGTGGACGCTGGACACCCTTACGCTGCCCAGCAAGCAGGACCTGGCCAAGGACAAGGCCGCCCCCATGGCCATGAACGATCCCATGGGCATCGTCAGCTCCTTCATGGACGCCGTCGCCAAGGCGGATTTCCGCACGGCGCGGAAATTCGTGGACGGGACCAGGGTGCAGGACGCCACCGTGGCCGGACTGTGCATCCTGTTTGAAGAAGGCGCCTTCCGCCTCCGGGAGGACGCTCCCATCAAGACCGCCTATGAAGCGCCCACCAATGCGGGATTTTTCGTCCACCTTCAGGACGCCCAGGGCAGGAAGGCCGGCAACGTGGGCCTGACCGTAGCCAAAAAAGGTGAACAATGGCTGATTGCGGAAGCCTCCCTGGACAACATGCTGGAAGCCTATACGAAACGGCAGGGGGCCGGAGACGACATTTTCATTCCCATCGTGAAAAATCCTCAGGGGGGCGATTCCCTGGCCCTGTTCTTCGGTTTCAATGAAGATTCCCTGTCCAAGCGTTCCGAACGCCAGCTTCAGATTGTGGCGGAAGCCATCAAGATGGACAGCGGCAAGAAGCTGGAAATCAGCGGCCATACGGACGACGTGGGCAGCGAACGCTACAACCAGGGCCTTTCCGAACGCCGGGCGGCGGCTGTCAAAGCCCAGCTGGTCCAGTTCGGCGTTCCCGCGGAAAGAATCGTCACCAAGGGATTCGGCAAATCACAGCCGCGCCGCACTTACGCTCCCACGGCGGATGAAGGAACGCGCGATGAAGCCCGCAAGGAAAACCGCCGGGCGGAAATGTACCTGGACTTTTAAAAGAGTAATCAGAGTGGAGAGCGGAGAGGAAAAATTCTTCCCGCCGTCTCTATTAACTCTTCTCTATTAACCATTAACTGAACCCCCATGGCCCGCCGTTACGTCATCAAGCAGGACGCCGCTCCGGCCGCGCCTGTCTCCGGGATCGACTACCGCACGGCTCTCAATGAAGAACAGTATGCCGCCGTCTCTTCGGAACCGGGGCCGGCGCTCGTCATTGCGGGAGCCGGTTCGGGAAAAACGCGCACGCTGACCTACCGCGTGGCGTGGCTTCTGGACCACGGCACGGACCCGTGGAATATCCTGCTGCTTACCTTTACCAACAAGGCGGCGCGGGAAATGACGGAACGGGTGCGTTCCCTGATCCCCCTTGACCTGTCCCGCCTGTGGAGCGGCACGTTCCACTCCATTGCCAACCGCATCCTGCGCCAGCACGCGGAATACCTGGGCTATACCCCGGCCTTTACGATCATGGATTCAGACGACCGCAAATCCATGATCAAGAGCGTGGTCAAATCCCTCAAGCTGGATGAAAAATCCACCCGCTTTCCCAAGCCGGAAGTCCTTTCCTCCCTGTTCAGCCTGGCGGACAACGAAGGCGCCAACATCCAGGAAACGCTGGAAAACGCCTATCCGTACCTCTCCAACCATCTGGACGCCATCCTGGACGTGCATGAACAATACGTGGCCCGCAAGCAGGAAACCAACAGCATGGACTTTGATGACCTGCTGCTCAACGTCGTAAGGCTCTTTCAGGAACAGGAGCACCTGCGCGCCCTGTATGGCTCCCGCTTCCAGCATATCCTGGTGGACGAATACCAGGACACCAACTACCTCCAGAGCCGTTTCATCGATATGCTGGCCCGGGAACATGGCCAGCTCATGGTGGTGGGGGACGACGCCCAGAGCATCTACTCCTGGCGCGGCGCGGACATGGAGAACATCCTCAGCTTCACCACCCGCTACCCGGCCGCAAAAACCTTCAAGATAGAAACCAATTACCGTAGCGTGCCGGAGATTCTGGAACTATCCAATGCGGCCATTGCCGCCAACGAGGTGCAGATTGAAAAACAGCTCCGCTCCGTGCGCCCCACCGGGGAAATGCCGCCCGCCCTCGTCCCGCTCAACGACGACCGGATGCAGGCCAAATTCGTTGCCCAGCGCATCAGGGACCTCATTGAAGAAGGCACGGACCCCAATGAAATAGCCGTGCTCTACCGCGCCCACTTCCACAGCATGGAACTGCAAATGGAACTGACCCGCGGAGAAATTCCCTTCCGCATCACCAGCGGCATCAGGTTTTTTGAACAGGCCCACATCAAGGACGTCGTGGCCTTCATGCGCTTTGTGGTCAATCCCAGGGATGAACTCTCCTTCCGCCGCATGGTCATGCTCCTGCCCGGCATCGGTCCAGGCATGGCGCAGAAGCTCTGGACACGCTGGGCGGCCTGTCCGGAAAGCCGGCTGGAAACGCCTCCGGAATCCTTCTCCGCCCTGATGCTGGACTTCCCGGTCCCGGCCAAATCCAAAACGGGCTGGATGCAGCTCTGCTACACGCTGGATGAACTGGCCCCGGCCGGAAAAATCGCCGGGCCGGCCTCCATGCTCGTCTCCATCAATGAAGCCGTGTATGACGAGTACATGCAGGCCGCCTTTGAGAACTACGACCAGCGCAGGCAGGACCTCCTGCACCTGGCCGGCTTCTCCGAACGCTTTGACTCCACGGAGGATTTCCTTTCCCAGCTTTCCCTGCTGGGCAATACGGATGATGAAAGCGCGGCGGCGGACCTCTCCGGAGGCGCCGTCACCCTGTCCACCATCCACCAGGCCAAAGGGCTGGAATGGTCCGTCGTTTTCCTGATCGGCCTGTGCGACGGCATGTTCCCGCACCAGCGGGTGATTGACGACGGAGACCTGGCGGGGCTGGAGGAGGAACGCCGCCTCTTCTACGTGGGCATCACCCGCGCCAAGGACCAGCTTTACCTGACCTACCCCCGCTGGAACTGCCGCGCGCAGGGAGGAACCTTCATGCAGATGCCCTCCCGCTTTCTGGATGAATTCCCGGCCAGCCTGGTGGAGGAGTGGGCTGTGGAATAAGAAGCCTGTCCCCCCTTCCTGCGGTAAATGCGGGGCGCACCGGGTCTTTAATCCTTTTCCGCCGGGGAGGGAAGACGCTGCGCGGAGGTCTGGGGAGACACCTCCTCCATCCATTTGAGGACTTCCACCAAATTCTCGTCCGGCGGCATTTCATGCTTTCCCGGAAAGGGAAATTCCTTGATGGTGCACTGCCTTCTTTTGAGAGCCTTGACGTCATGGCTGACGGCACTGTTGGCCCCTCCGTCCTTGTCTCCATTGATAATAGCCACCGCCATGCGCGTGGGGCACGTGAGGCGGTCCTTCCCTCCCAGCCAGCCGCCCATGGATACAATCCCCTTCCACGGGCGGACGGGCGGAATCCTGCGCTCACTATATGTAAAGGCACGGGACGCTCCGCCTGAAATGCCGCCCATGTACATGCGGTCCGCATCAAAAAAGGCCATTCTCTCCAAACTCCCGTTCGTGGAAGTCCACAGCTTGCCCAGTCCGGCTTCATGTTCCCTGGATTCCGAATTTTTAAACGTCGTCAATCCCAGGGCCACCCATCCGTTGGCCTCGCAGGCTTTCCGGAATTTCTGGACCATGTGCTGTCCATTGCCTACGGAATTAAACAGAATGATGACGGGGGGCGGAGATTCCGCCTTCAGCGTGGATGGATAATAGACGAAGGCTTCCGGATAGAAATCCGTAGCGGAGATTTTAGTGATCTTCCCCAGCCTGCCTTCCGTATGCCGCTGCATGCGCTCCTGATTGCTCATGGCTTCCGGAACATGCTCCTTGATCCAGTCCACGTCGTTCCCGGACAAGCTTGCCAGAGGCAGTTCCACCTGTCGGCCTTTCTCCAATTTAAGGGAAACTTTCCTGCCGGCGGCGCTGAAGCGGACAAAAGCCGCCGTGATGGTTTTGCCGGCGGTATTGGTCCACACGCGCGGCTGGTGAGGCACATCGGCCTCCTGCGCCGGGGCAAGCGGCAGCAACACGGCCGCGAGGGCCGTAAACAATCGGGTAGTCATTCCCCCGGTAATAGGCTGCCGACCTTTGGCAGTCAAGAAGATTCGTCTGATTGCACAACTTTGGACACATCCCTGTTCGGGAGGCTCCATTCTTGCAGAGGCGGAACGGAGCATCCCAACTGCCATCACAACCGGAAACAAATTTTTTTATTTGTGTTTGAACCATTTTCACGGCCCTTATTCCGGGAGGGAGACAGCAAAATAAAAGAGGAACAGGAAAACATCATACTTCCTTCACCATCAATGAGATATTTTTTCTTCTCAGGAACATGAGTTTACTGGAAGCTTTCTGGAATTCCTTTCCGGTCCCAGTTTTAAAAACCCTGTCATGGCAAAGACCGTCAGACAATAACCGCAAGCATCTTATCCTGAATCATTTTCATCCCCATCTCCATCAAACCTTCCCATGTCATCCCACTGAACGGCCCGGAACCAGAATCATCTAAAACCTCGGGCGCCGTGATTGTCACGAACGCATAACCACCTAATCATTAAACAAATAAAAAAGCATGAAATTAAGACTCCCACATATGCTGCTGGCAGCAGTTATCGCTTGCCTTGGCAGTTTCTCCGTTGCTACGGCAGCTGACTATACGGCCAACAGCGCCGATTCATTCGTTACAGCCTGGAACCAGGCTGCCGCCTCGAATGAAGCGTCAACCATCACTATCACCGTGCCGGCAGGCTCCGATAACATCACACTGACCCAGGAACAACGGGCCCAGTTGAACGCCATCTCCGGAACGGGCAACGTTACCGTCCAAATGGCGGATGCCAGCGGCAAACTGGTTAATTTCAATTATGATCTGGTTAATGGACAGGTCAGCTTCAACGACATCACGCTGAGCGAACCCCTGGGAAGCGACAATGACATCGTAGTCACGAACGCCACGAACACCACCACCATTGACGGCAGGAACATTGCCATCGAAGGAACGAATGACGCCGCCAATCCCAAGACGGTAGGCGCCACCGTCACCTCCACGAACGGACAGGTAGGCATCGGCGACAACGTCTCCATGGAAAAAGCCGTCACCGTTACCGGCCAGGCAGCCCACACGGTGGACCCCGCCACGCCTCCGGCAGGCCAGGCCTATACCAGGACGACCTACGACACCTACAGCAATTCCAACGAACAGGCCGTGGTCCTGGGCAACAACGTCACCATGCAGGACACCGTGACGGCTACCGGCCAGATCGTCAGCGATCCGGCGGCCAAAGTTACGCTGAACGGAGACGTGACCTCTACGGCTGGAATCGGCACCGTGACCACGGAACAGTTTGATGCGAGCAACACCCAGAACAGCAAAACCGTCATCGATTCCATGGATGACAGCATTTCCGGCGGCATCGTCCTTGGCCAAACCACGGCCGGAGCCATCACCATCAAGACTGTGGGCGGCAATGTTTCCCTGGGAGACAACACCGTCCTGAACGGCACCACCGTTTCCGCGGAATCCGTCGACCTGAACAAGACCGTTTACAGCAACGAGGACGGCAACTGGAATACGGTTGCGGGCACGGAAAAGCTGGACACCATCGAAGGCAGCGTCACTCTGGGCAGCAACACCACCGTCAAGGGGAACTCCACCCTGACGGCGGATGACAACATTGCCATCGGCACCAACAGCGTGATCACCGGCAATACCGCCGCTGACGGCATCATCACTGCGGGAGGCCAGATCTCCATCGGAGACGGCACCCAGGTCGTGGGCAACACCGCCACCAACGCCGGCAAGGCCGCCATCAACCTGGCCGACGGCCAGACCCTGTACATCGGTTCCGGCGCAGTTCTTTCCGACAACACGTCCAACGGCGTCCTCGGTTCCGTGCACGCGGGCCAGAACACCCAGATCAACGTTTATACGGACGGCACCGCCTATACCTTCATCAATGACGGCATTGACACCGCGGCTCCCGCAGCCCCCACGGCTGACGCCGCCCCTCTGGCCGCTGACCAGACCGTCATGACGAAGACCGGCACGGGCACCCTCGTCTATGGCGGCGGGGGAGCCACCGATACGTTCGGAGGCACCTACCAGCAGCTTGAAGGCAATCTCATCATCGGCCACGCCACCTTTGGACCCGTGGACGCCGCTACCGGAAAGGTCGGTCCCCTCCAGTCCATCGGCGCCGCCGTAATGGGAACGGACGATACGGTTTACGACATCCGGACGGGCCAGGTGACCCTGGCACAGAATTCCACCATGAAGGGGGCTTCCGCCACCTTCGGCGGCGATTCCACCCTGCTGCTGAGCGACGGCTCCGTGCTTGACTTCGGCACCCCCGCCACGTTCACGGATAATTCCCGCGTGGGCATCCAGGTATCCGACGCCACTGGCAATCCCGTCCCGATCGCCCAACTGAAGAAGGGCACGGAAAGCGTGAACGTCACGCTGAACGGCACGGACATTTCCGGACGCCTGCTGAACAATCTGTTCCTGACCACCACCATGGCTCCGGGAACGACGGAAGGCACCACCACCATTACCCAGAACATGAGGGGCATTGACGGTCCCATGTCCGGCTACAACGGCAACGTTTACACCGTAGCGGCCGCTCTGGAAAGCAACCGCCTGAATGTGGCCGCCGGTTCTCCCGCCGCCCAGTTCTATGAAACCCTGCTGCGTGTGACGGACCCGAACGAAGCTGCCAACATGATTCAGTCCGTCAGCGGTGAAAACGTGATGAACTTCGCGTGGGCCGCCAGCCGGACACTGAGGAGCTTTGCCGACCTGGGCCGCATCCAGTCCGCTGCCTCCATGGCCCGCCAGACGGAAGACACCATTGAAGTGGTGGACGCCAAGGGCTCCCCGATCGCCCGCAAGACGATCGCCAAGGGCAACGGCAACATCTGGGTAGGCGGCATGGGCAACTGGGATGACCAGGACGCCCGCGGAGGCATCTCCGGCTACAAGTACAATGCAGGCGGCTATGCCGTGGGTATTGACTACAAGGCTGCCCAGGGTTCCCTGATCGGCATTGCAGTGGGCCAGAGCTTCGGCGACATCAAGGACAAGAGCGGATTCGGCTCCGACTACGACGTGGACTCCTTCATGGCCATGATCTACGGACGCATGCATCCCTTCAGGGAAAGCAAGTTCACGCTGGACGGCTACGGCGCCTACGGACGCTCCAAGTTCAAGGGCAATTCCTACATCATGGGAACCGCCGCCAACGGCAATGAAAATGCGGACTCCTTCAGCGGCGGCCTGTACGCCACCTGGACGGAACACTTCGCGCTCGGGAAGGCCTTCGTAACGCCTTACACGGGTATCGAATTCATGACCACCGAACTCAAGGGCTTCTCGGAAAGCGGACCTTACGGCCGCTCCTTTGACCACGCCCGCGCCCAGAACTGGACCATTCCGTTGGGCGTGACCATCGCCCGCGCCTACCAGACGGACGGCGGCACCACCATCACCCCGGCCTTGACGGTGGCCGCGGCGCAGGATGTGAGCCGCATGAATCCCAAGTCCAACGTCAGCGGACCCCTGGGAGCCTGGAACGTGCGCGGCGTCAACGTGGGTCGCACCGCGTTCCGCCTGAATGCCGGCATTGACGTGCTCTTCTCCAGCAACTGGGGAGCACGGGTCTGCTATCAGTTCGAGACCCGCAACAAGCTGACCTCCCATGGAATCAACGGAGCCATCAGCTATACGTTCTAAGTAGGACGGCGCTTCAGCGCATGCTTTTACTTGGTTATGGTAGGCCCTTTCCCGCCCTGCGCGGGAAAGGGTTTTCCGTATGTTTCCGCCGCTGTTTCCTGCCGGGTATTAAATTTTTGTTTTTAAAAACGGCATTTTCAAATAAAGGAATGGCATCTTCACGGATTTCCAATCCGGCGTCAATGCAAATGTTTGAGGGAGGAATATATCAGGCAAACATATCTTTATTACAACTTAAACGGAAAATAGGCCATGGGTATTTAGTTATTTCATAATTCATTCATTGTAAAATATTTATTTTTGAATAAACCGGAAGCCGGATTGGAAATCCGTTATCCGTCTCTCTGTTAAAGTATCTGTTGAGCATGAAATTATCTACATTCTGCATTTTATGCTGCCTTTCCGCGGGGATTTCCCAGGCTGCCACGTATGTCTGGAGCGGAGCGGCAGGAAACGGAATCTACGGAGATTCCAACAACTGGACAGTAAACGATTCGCCGAACGGCTATTACCCGCAGCACAGCACCAATGACAACGCCATCATTGGAGAAGATGCCGGAACCGTTACCTGGTCCACCTCACAATCCTTCTTCGGCGCCACCAATACGGTCCAGGTAGGGTCCGGAAGCACCTTGGTCTGCACGACTACGGTAGGAGACCTCAACGTCAATTCCTTTACCCTGGAAGGCAATTCCCAGCTGGTATTTGAATCTACCAACGCCTTTGGACTGGGCCGCGACTTTACGCTGGACTTCGGCACCTTTACGGCGGCGGAACACGGTTCCTGGGTCGCCACGGACCTCACCAACTTCTGGACCAACGGAAAGACCGTCACCTTCACCGGCACGCTGGATATGAACAGCCTTTCCGGAAGCGGAACGATTGAACTTGCTTCCATCAAATCCGCCCAGCAGGGAGGCAACCTCAATCTGGACCTGAGCGGCCTGAACATCGCCAGCAACTCCCAGGTTCAGGCGACCGTGACGCAGGTCACGGAAAACGGCGTCACCAAGGTACTGATCAACTATGAAACCGTTCCGGAACCCGCAACGGCCACGCTGAGCCTGCTGGGACTGGGCGCCCTGCTGTTAAGAAGAAAGAGACAATAGTCTCCGCCCCAGCACCCATTTTACCCCGGCTTGCTCCCCAAAGGGAAAGCCGGGGTTTTCTTTTGCCGGCGGGGTCAATTTACGCAAGCCTTTCCCCATTCGTCAACGCCTCCGCTCCGGGGCTGTGCGGCGCCGTCCCGGTCGGAAAAACGGAAGCTTCCCTGCGCAGGTCAGAACTCGCAGTTGCGCGGCGTGCGGGCAAAGGGCAGTACGTCGCGGATGTTGGTCACTCCGGTCACGAACATCAGCAGCCGTTCAAACCCGGCTCCGAATCCGGCGTGCGGCACCGTGCCGTAGCGGCGCAGGTCCGCATACCAGCGGTACGCCTCCTCATTCATGCCCATGCGGCGCATGTTTTCCTCCAGAATGTCCAGCCGTTCCTCACGCTGGCTCCCCCCTACGATTTCCCCGATGCCGGGCACCAGCACGTCCATGGCGGTGACGGTCCTGCCGTCTTCGTTCAGACGCATGTAGAAGGGCTTGATCTCCTTCGGGTAATTGTAAACGATGACCGGGCATTTGAAATGCTCTTCCGTCAGGAAGCGTTCGTGCTCGCTCTGGAGGTTGATGCCCCAGGAAACGGGGTAATCAAACGCTTTCCCGCTCTTGAGCAGAATATCCACGGCCTCCGTATAGGAACAGCGCACAAACGGCGTCTCCCTCACGTGCTCCAGGCGTTCCCGCAGCCCCTTGTCCACAAAGCGGGTCAGGAATTCCACCTCTTCCGCGCTGTTCTCCAGGGCGTCGCCGACCAGGAAGCGGACGAACGCTTCCGCCATATCCATGTCTCCGTACAGGTCACAGAAGGCCATTTCAGGCTCCACCATCCAGAATTCCGCCGCATGGCGCGTGGTATTGGAGTTCTCCGCCCGGAAAGTGGGGCCGAAGGTATAAATATTGCTCAGGGCGCACGCGAACGCCTCCCCTTCCAGCTGCCCGCTCACGGTGAGGTAGGCCGCCTTGCCGAAGAAATCCAGGGCGGCGTCACGGGAGGCGGCGTCACCCACGTCCAGCGTCGTCACACGGAACATTTCACCGGCGCCCTCGCAGTCGCTGGCGGTAATGATGGGCGTGCTGACCCAGGAAAAGTCCCTCTCCTGGAAAAACCGGTGGATGGCATAGGCCAGCCTGCTGCGCATGCGGAATACGGTGCCGAACAGGTTGGTGCGGGGGCGCAGATGGGCGATGGAACGCAGGAATTCCGGCGTATGCCCCTTTTTCTGCAAAGGGTAGGAATCCGGAGCGGTCCCCACCAGCTCCAGGGAGGCGGCGCGCAGTTCCCAGCGCTGCCTGCCCTGCCCGGCGACCAGAGCCCCGCGAACGCTCACGGCGGAGCCCGTGGACATTTCCCCAATCCGCTCATAACCGGGAATGCCTGCATCCGCCACCACCTGGAGGGAAGCCACGGAGGAGCCGTCATTTACTTCCAGAAAGGAAAAAGCCTTGGAATCACGGCGCGTGCGCACCCAGCCCTGAATCAGTACGTCCGGCATTTCCGCCTCACTGTTCAAAGCATATTTCACCAATGTTCTGCTGATCATGGCGCAAGTATAATACAGCGCCTTTCCCATGCCAGCAGAATTACTTTCCCCCGGAGAGAATATTCAGGCGCTTCCGGCAGTGGAGGGAGGGCATGCAGCACGGCTCTATTTGGAGGGCTGCATGACCTGCCGCCCCGTCGTAATGGCGATGGCGTCCGCCAGCGGCATTTCCTTCTCCGTATGCGCCGCACCCCAGGAATCCGAGAAGATGAGCGTCTTCTTTTCCTCGTCAAAACCGATGATGAGCCTCAAATGGCCACCGCGCGTCTGGGACAGGCGCAGCGGCTCAGGAACGATGCCCAGTTGAACGGACCACAGCACGGGAATGCCCGCCGTAATGTAGGGCCTGATGGCGTTGAGCCACTTGTCCGTCTGGGACGGCGATCCGGCGCGCGCCAGCTTCAGCACCTCCCCGTCCGCATTGTCCCAGAAGCCGGACCAGTCATATTCATTCTCCACCTTCTCCTTTTTCAATTTGGAGGCGGCGCGGTTATAGGCTTTCAGCAGATTCCGGAAATCACGGGTGTCCGTCAGGGAATCCAGCACCTTGATCCGTATCTGGAAGCGCGCCCCTATCTTTTTCAGGTTCTCCGCCATTGCCGCCGTGCTGGTTCCTCCTTCCGCGGAGGAATTGGCCAGGGAGGCAAGTTCGTGCTGGTCCACGTAATCCATTCCGTAATAGGCAAAAATCCGGGCGGCGGTCGCCACCACGCAATAACCCTTCTGCCCCTGGTCTACCATGGGAATGTCCTGGATCACCACCCGTTTTCCTTCTTTCCTGACGTGCTGCTTGATATCCGCCCTTTTGGCGCGGGAAGAAGCGTCGCCCCTCGCGATGGAAGCCTCCGTGGGGCCGGCCTTCAACCGGATGAATTCCGCCTCAAATTCCCTGCCCTCCCGCGACGTATTGATTTCCAGGGTAATCGCCCCCTTGTCCCAAATCCAGGACCAGCCATTGACCTTGACCACCGCCTCCTTCCGGGTGGCCCGGTACTCCCTGGGCTGCACTCCGGTGAGAGCGGTCAGCCCTTCCCTGATGCGGTCCAGGCGTTTTTCAAACTCATCCTTGTCAATGGCCCCGTTGTCCCCCTTGTTGTACATCATGACGGTCATGGACTGGGGGACGCCTTCCTTCCAGTGCACCAGCATTTCCCCCAGGGGCATTTCCCCGATTTTGATTGCGGGCTTCGCAATCCGGAGCTGGGTCTTGTCCCTGTCCACCCAGCCTCCGGATTCCCCGTTGAAATATTTCCCGAACAAGTCCGGCTGCGGCAGGGTCCAGAACGCGCCGGACTTCAAATCCGGCGCCATGTCGCCAGCGCCCCACGCGGAGGGAAGAAGGCAGCAGGCCGAAAAAACAGAAAGGAATGAAGAGATAAATCGCATAACGGCAAAGGAGTTGAGGAACGGTCCCGCTGCTCGGGGCCCATGCTGACAATGTATTCTTCCATGGCGGTTCTGCCAAGAAAAAATGAATCTTCCTCCGGCGGGCGCCCCCGTTCTTCGCCTTCCCCTCACCGGATTCATTCAGACAGGCCCCAGGAACAAAAAACCGGCCTGCCGCGGTGCATTCCGCGGCAGGCCGGTTTGAATGAATAAACCAGTCCGGTTACATGAACGGACGCAAACGCTGCATGATGGCGTCCTTGGAAGAGGCTCCCACCATCGTATCCATGATTTCCCCGTCCTTGATAACCAGGAGGGTGGGAATGGTACGCACGCCATAGGTAGCGGCAAGGCCGTTGTTGGCGTCCACATCCACTTTGCCCACCTTGATCTTGCCGGCCAGTTCCGTGGAAAGCTGGTCAATGATCGGAGCGATCATGCGGCAGGGGCCGCACCATGTAGCCCAGAAGTCGACAAGCACAGGAATGTCGGACTTCAGGACTTCATCCTCAAAATTTGCTTCAGAAAATACGTTTGCCATAGTACCGCTTAGAGTATTTCAACAGTCATTATGTTCACTTATTCTTCTGCATCGGCGCCATCATCGGAAGACTCTTCTGCAGGGGCATCGGAGGAGGCGTCATCGGTAGAAGATTCGGCGGCGGTGTCATCGGTCGCTTCTTCACCGGCGGAGGTGGGAGCCGCGGCGGCGGGCTTGGAGTCGCTCCCCAGCCAGCCCGTCATGCTGCGGGCTTCCAGGGTATCCGTGGCGTATTGGTAACCAACGAAAATAAGCGCAAAGGCAAGAGCTACGAAGGAAAGGACATTGAGCAGCGTATTGGGGGCCGCTTCCGTATCTTCTTCAAACTTCTTGGCCGTAAAGGAGGCGGAAGAAACCGGAGCGGCCGCGGGAGCGGTATTCAGCCCGATGGTGGCCTGCGGAAGCTGGGCAGTCGCCATGCCTGCCCCGGGAGGAGTCAGGGGAACGGTGGGCGCAGCGGCAGCGGGCGCCGCACCGGCGGCAGGAGCCACGGGCGTCGTCGCGGAGCCGAGAGCAACCGTCTTCAAACCTCCGCCAAGCTTGATGCCTCCGCCGAGTCCGGCGGGACGAAGGGGAATGGTGGGCGCAGCAGCAGCGGGCGGCGCGGCAGGAGCCGCAGGAGCGCCGGAGGCGGGAGGAACAGAGGGAGCCGCCGGTGCCTTGGGCACGGAAGGAGCGGCCGGCGGAGTCGGAATGCTGGGCGGAGGCGGAGTACCGCCCGGAATGGAGGGGGGAGGTGGATTACTCATATCGGAAAAAATAGCTGTGCTGAACGATAGCTCTCGCTTATTTCCGGCCGTAAATCAAGAAAAAGAATGCGCAAAGCCCAAATTCCGTGCAATTTTTTTTAATTTGGAGCGTATTCCATCCTAAACACGCTGTCCGGACTTGCCCTGAAAAGCGTTCTTTCCTACGCTGTGTATCCGGCATTATTTCATATGAAACCCATTACCAAACTAGCTTCCACTACCTTGCCCGACGGTTCCATTCTCGATCTCTGGGAACGGGACGGCTTCCATTTTCTTCTTCGTGACGGCGTGCAGCTCGCGTCCAGTTTTTCCCATGGGAGCAATGAAGCGGCGGCGGCCATGGCGGCGGCCCCGGTTAAAAGGGCCAACCAGCCCGCTTTTCTCCTGGACGGCCTCGGCCTGGGATTCACCCTGTTTGCCCTGATGGACCTGGTCCAGAGGGAAAAGGCCCGCTTCATCGTGGCGGAACCCTGCAAGCCGCTGGTTGGCTGGCACCAGGAGCTGATGGACGGGGAACGCCCCGGCTTCCTGCACGATCCCCGCGTCAGCGTGGAATTTACTCCGGCGCTCCAGATCGCCCGCAAGAACCCGAAGAGCTTCCACGCCATCCTGTGCCGTTCCACGCATGAACGCATGAACCTGAGCGTGGCGGAGGCTTCCGACTATTTTGCCGCGCTCAAGCAGGGCGGCCTGCTGGTCATCACCGTGGCCCGGCCGGACGTCCGGCTTGCCCGCACACTGCAAAAAGCGGGTTTTGAAGTGAGCACGGAAGCAGTGCCTGCCTCACATAAAGGAAAGAAAACCACTTTTCACACCGTTATTCTTGGAAAGAAGGGGCGCTTCGTCCCCTTCTCCGCGCATCAGTCCTGATTCCATTCTGTCACCATGAACCGCACCACTCTTACCACGGCCGGACTTCTGGCCGCTCTGCTCATCGGAATTCCCGCCCTAGCGGACTCCATTGCCCCGGGAATCCTGCTTCCCAAGAAAAACACCAAATCCATTTCCTTCTCCCCCAAGGGAAGCTCGGACATTTTCCTGCTCGGCATCATGCCGCAGGGCAGCTCCGTCAAGAAGGGGGAATCCGTGGCCCAGGCGGACTTCCGCATCCTGGACAGGAGCATTGAAGACTACGAACGCACCATCAAGAGCAAAAACCTGGAAGTGCTGAAACTCCGGTACGCCCTGGACCAGCAGAAGGAACGCTCCTCGCTGGCTCTGCAAAAATACCAGACGGCCCTGACCCGGACGGAGGAGGACCAGAAGGACTTTCAGGAAAAGCGGAAGGCCCGCATGCTGGCGGAAGAGGAGGAACGCGTCAACAAGGCCCTGCGCCACATGTCCTACAAGCAGGAGGAGCTGAACCAGCTTACCAAGATGTACAAGGACGACCAGGTGGCGGAGGAAACGGAAGAAATCATCCTGAAACGCTTGAAAAACGAACTGGGGGAAAGCGAATTTGCCGTCCAGGGAGCCAAGCTCGTCGCGGAGCTGGCCAAGCTGCGCAACATCCACCGCCTGGGGGAAGACTACGCCACGGCGGTCAAGGAAAAGCAGATGGATTTGGAACAGGCCCGGAAGCAGGCGGATTTTGACCTGGAACAGAAAAAGATAGCCCTGACGGAAGCGGAGGTGTCCCTGCGCCGCCTTCAGGACAAATACAACGAACTGAAAGCGGACCGGGAAATGGCCGCCTTCAAGGCCCCTGAAAACGGCATCCTGCTGTACGGCGGCTATGTGGCGGACAAATGGGTGGCCATCCCGGTGGCGGAAAAGCTCAAGCCCGGCGGCAAGCTGGAAGCCTTTGACAAAATCGCCACCATCGTCCCGCCGAACTCGGAACTGATCGTGCAGGCCACGCTGCCGGACTCCACCGCCACGCCCAAGGTGGGGGAAGCCGTCGTCATCAAGGTAACGAACATGCAGATTCCCGGCGTCATTACGGAAGCCAGCCCCATTCCGGGGGCGGACGGCAAGCGCCGCATCATCATCACGCCCAAGGTTCCCGCCAGCCAGATCTTCGCTCCCGGCCTCCCCGTCCAGGTCACCATTAAGGACCAGCAGGCCTGATCCCCTACGGACCTCCATGAATAAAGCCGTCTTTTTTCTCGCCGCCCTGGGGGCCAGCACGGCGCTCTGCGCCTCCGTTCCGGCGGAAAACGCGGAAAAAAGGGATACCATTCCCATTGCCAGGGTGCCGGACGTTCCGCCGCCCTCCCGGAAAACGCTGGACGCCTCCATCCGGAAGGCGGCGGACTTCCTGCTGAAGGAACAGAACAGGGACGGCTCCTGGGGAAGCCATACGCGCACCAAGGGGCTGAACGTCATCTGCCCCTACCCTGAAGGGCCCAGGTCGTTCAGGACGGCCTCCACCTCCCTGTGCGTGATCGGGCTGCTCACCAGCCCCCTGAAGGAGGACCCCGCCGTCAAGGCCGCGCTGGACAAGGCCGTGCAGTACCTGCTAACCACCCTGCCCACCCTGAAACGGGGAGACACGCGCACCGTGCTCGGCGTCTGGGGCCATGCCTACGGCCTCTCCGCCCTGAGTCGGGCGGCCCGCAATCTTCCGGCGGATTCCCCCCTGTATGCGGAGCTCAAAAAAGTGGCCGGCCTTCAGGTCAAGGCGCTGGACCAGATGGCGGACGTCCAGGGCGGCTGGGGCTATTATACGTTTGAAACCTTTTCCAAACGCCCCATCGGAGAACCCACCTCCTTCCTGACGGCTACGGTCCTGCTCGCCTACAAGGACTCGGAACAGGCCTTCGGCCTCAAGCCGGATGCCCGCGTCGTCAAACGCGCCGTCGCCTGCCTGGAAAAACTGCGGACCCCTGCCGGCAGCTACGTCTATTCCCTTTCCCACTCCTTTTATCCCGGCAGGCCCATCAACCGCCACACCGGCAGTCTGGCACGCACCCCCGCCGGAGACCTGGCCCTGATGCGGTATGACCCGGCTTTCATCTCCAGGCGGCAGTTGGAAGACGGCCTGGAACGCATCTGGAGCCGCGGCGGCTGGCTTTCCCTGGCCGTGAAAAAGCCCATTCCCCATGAAAGCTTTGCCCAGAACGCGGGCTACTTCTTCTACTACGGGTACTATTACGCCGCCCGCTGCCTGGAGGAAGTGGCCCCGGAACATCTGGCGCGCCATGCCTCCCATCTGGCAAGCGACCTCCTGCCCATGCAGGAAAAAGACGGCTCCTGGTGGGACTATCCCCTCTACAACTATCACAAATTCTACGGCACCGGCTATGCCCTGTACGCCGTCTCCCGCGTCAGGGAATCCCTGTACCCTTCCAATGCCGTAACGGCCCCCTGACTCATGTTCCGCCCGCTGACGACCAGCCTTCTCGCGATTCTGTGCCTGCATCTTCCCGCAGCGCACGGGAAACCCGCGCAGGCGGAAAAGGCGGATGCTATCCAGATCGCCAAAATTCCGGACATCCCGCCCGCGAAACCCGAACAATTTGACCAGGCGTTCCGCCGCGGCGTAGACTTCCTGCTGAAAACGCAGAACAGGGACGGCTCCTGGGGTGACCACCGGGTCATCGGCACCTGGAACATCCTGTGCCCCTATCCGGACGGCCCGCTCACCTTCAAGACGGCCAGCACCGCCCTGTGCATTGCGGGGCTTAACGCCAGCCCCCTCCACAACGAACCCGCCGTGCAGCAGGCCATGACCCGCGCGGAAGACTACCTGATCCGTACGATGCCCCATTTGAAACGCGGGGACGCCCTGTGCGTGTACAACACCTGGGCGCATACCTACGTGCTGGACGCCATGAGCATGCGGGCCGCAAGACTGGACCGGAACAGCCCGCGCTACCGGGAACTGAAGGCCTGCGCCGGCTCCCAGGTGAAAAAGCTCAATGAGCTGGCTTCCGCCATGGGGGGCTGGGGCTACCTCACCTATTCCGGTTTCAGCAAACGGCCCGCGGCGCAGCCCACTTCCTTCCTGACGGGGACCGTCCTCATCTCCGCCTGGATGGCCGGAGAATCATTCGGCCTGTCGCTGGATAACAAAATATTCAGCCGCGCGCTGAAATTCCTCAAATCCCAAAGGACGCCGGCGGGAACCTACGTCTATTCCCTGAGCCACGCCTTCTATCCCGGCCGGCCCATCAACCGCCACACCGGCAGCCTGGCACGCACCCCCGCCTGTGACTACGCCATCAGGCTTTGGGAGCCGGAAGGCATCTCCCTGCGCCAGCTCGTGGACGGCCTGGACCGCCTGTGGAGCCGCCGGGGATGGCTGGCGATGGCCCTCCACAAGCCCACTCCCCACGAAAGCTTCGCCCAGAATTCCGGCTACTTTTTCTACTACGGATACTATTATTCAGGAATGTGTCTGGACATGCTGGCTCCAAATCAGGTAAAACGCCATGCGTCTCTATTGGCGGACGATATCCTCACCCGTCAGGGAACAGACGGTTCCTGGTGGGATTACCCCCTGTACAATTACCACAAATTCTATGGCACCGGCTACGCCCTGTACGCCCTTTCCCGCGCGTGGGACAAGCTGTACGGACAGCCGGAACCGCCTCCATCCCTTACTTCCACACCATCCCGGCCATGACAAACACCATGAAATCACTTCTGGCGCTCTGCCTGTTCTGCGGCGCGGCCGCCGTCTCCACCGCGGAAACGCCGGTCCGGCACACGTCCTTCAAGCCCGGTGAAATCTGGACGGACAACAACGGCGTGCATATCAACGCCCACGGCGGCGGCATCCTGTACGACAAGGGCACCTACTACTGGTACGGGGAACACAAGGTGGAGGGGGACGCCGGAAACCGCGCCCAGGTGGGCGTGCACTGCTATTCCTCCAGGGACCTGTACAACTGGAAGGACGAAGGAATCGCCTTGAAAGTGGTGGAAGGGGACAACTCCCACCCCATCGCCAAGGGCTGCATCCTGGAACGCCCCAAGGTGGTCTACAACAAGAAGACCAAAAAGTACGTGATGTGGTTCCATCTGGAGCTCAAGGGAAAAGGCTATGGCGCGGCCTATGCGGGCGTGGCGACGGCCACAAAGGCCACCGGACCGTTCACGTTCCTGAAAGCCGGGCGCGTCAATCCGGGCAAATGGCCCATGAACATGGACAGGAAGGACCAGACCATGAAAACGTTCAAGGGAGTGCCCGGCCTGACCTCCAGCGCCCTGCCGGAAGGCGTGCGTTCCGAGGACATGTTCAAGAAGGACTTTGAAAAAGGACAGATGAGCCGTGACATGACCATCTTTGTGGACGACGACGGCAAGGCCTACCACATCTATTCCTCCGAGGAAAACAGCACCACCCACATCGCGGAACTGACCCCGGACTACACGGAGCACACCGGAAAATTCGTCCGCGTCTTCCCCGGCCGCTTCATGGAAGCTCCCGCCATCTTCAAGCACAAGGGCAAATACTACTTCATCGCCTCCGGCTGCACGGGCTGGGCGCCCAACGCCGCCCGGAGCGCCGTGGCCCCCCGCATTGCCGGACCGTGGGCGGAACTCAAAAACCCCTGCGTGGGGCCCAAGGCCCATATCACCTTCGGCGGACAGAGCACCTACATCCTGCCCGTGCAGGGCAAACCCGGCAAATTCATCTTCATGGCGGACATCTGGAGGCCCCAGAACGCCATTGACGGCCGCTATATGTGGCTTCCCATCCAGTTTGATGGAGACCAGATCAAACTGGAATGGAAAGACGAATGGAAACTGGAAGACATGTAACCCGATTCACCGCCAACACGCATGAAAACACTGCCGCTTACCTTCTTTGCCGGACTGGCCTGCTGCCTTTCCTCCGTTGCCACGGCTGACGCCCCCGTCAAACACACGTCTTTCAAGCCCGGTGAAATCTGGACGGACAACAACGGCGTGCACATCAACGCCCACGGCGGCGGCATCCTGTACGACAAGGGCACCTACTACTGGTACGGGGAACACAAGGTGGAGGGAGACGCCGGAAACCGCGCCCAGGTGGGCGTGCACTGCTATTCCTCCAGGGACCTGTACAACTGGAAGGACGAAGGAATCGCCTTGAAAGTGGTGGAAGGGGACAACTCCCACCCCATCGCCAAGGGCTGCATCCTGGAACGCCCCAAGGTGGTCTACAACAAGAAGACCAAAAAGTACGTGATGTGGTTCCACCTGGAACTCAGGGGGAAGGGCTACGGTTCCGCGTACGCGGGCGTGGCGACGGCCACAAAACCCACCGGACCGTTCACGTTCCTGAAAGCCGGGCGCGTCAATCCGGGCAAATGGCCCATGAATATGGACAAAAAGGACCAGACGACCGAGTTCACCAAGGAGATGCCTGACTATGTCCGCATCATCCGCAGGGACTTCCCCGGCGGCCAGATGAGCCGGGACATGACCATCTTTGTGGACGACAACGGCAAGGCCTACCATATTTACTCCTCTGAAGGGAACATCACCATGCACATCGCGGAACTGACGCCGGACTACACCGGGCATAACGGAAAATACGTCCGCGCCTTCGTCAACCGCTATATGGAAGCCCCCGCCATCTGCAAGCACAACGGGAAATACTACATGATCGCCTCCGGCTGCTCCGGCTGGGCGCCCAACGCGGCCCGCAGCGCCGTGGCCCCCCGCATGGCCGGGCCGTGGACGGAGCTCAAAAACCCCTGCGTGGGGCCCAAGGCCCATATCACCTTCGGCGGGCAGAGCACCTACATCCTGCCCGTACAGGGCAAGCCCGGCAAATTCATTTTCATGGCGGACATCTGGCGCCCCAAAAACGCCATTGACGGCCGCCACATGTGGCTTCCCATGAAATGGGACGGCGACCAGATCATTCTGGAATGGAAGGATGAATGGACCCTGAAGGATCTGTAACCGTTTCCTTCCCCCCTTTTCATGCAGGATACGATCTACTGCTTCCACCTCCTGGCCGGAAGGCAGAAGCGTGCCCTGCTGCATGCCCTGTGCTCCGTTCCAGCCGTCGCCGCGGTCTGGCTGCTGAATCCGGAATGGCCTTTCTGGACCGGGTACATTGCCTGGGCGCTCGTCTGCACGGCAATCCTGATAATTCAATATGCCGCCCCTCTCCCCATCCGCTGCCCGCACTGCGGGCATGCCGGGCTTCGCGCCGCCTCGCAGACGCCGGAGGAACAGGGAAGGCCGGATACGGGCATCATGCTGGAGTGCCGGAGCTGCGGCTCCTCCTTCTATACGGACGCCTATCTCCCATGGCCGGGGAAAAGCGTTCGCCGCCGTCCCGTTTCCGCGGATGAATGGGAAGAAGAACCGGCCTGCAAACAAGCCGGGCCCGCTTCCTCCGGAGAGGAAAGCAGGCCGGACAGGTTTTCCTGAATTTAACGGAGGAAAAAATCAACGGGCTTTCTTGGAAGCCATCACATAATTCCTCATGCGCTGGTCGGCAGGGGTGGTGGGACGCACGCTGGTGACCCAGTTGCCGTCCTTATCCTTCTTCTTGATTTCCGTTCTGTCCCGGTACAGCTTCGCGGAGAAATCGTTGGAATCAAGGATCACCGGGCCGGGGCCCTTGGTGACGATGGGAGTGGGCGGCACTTCCGCCACCACCGTCATGGGAGTGGTCAGGGAATCATACCAGTACACCAGTTCCTGCTGGCCGATGGGGTTGTCCGGATAAGGCGCGTAGGCTCCATTATTGGTGGAAACCTTCACATAGGCCGGTTCCGGGAACGTGGTCTGATAGGAAGAAGGGGAACAAGCCCCCAACAGCAAAAGGCCGGCTCCGCCGACAATGATCATGGAATGCAGTTTCATATAGGCATTTGATTCCCTCCCGTCTCGTTCCGTTCAGACGATGCACGGTTCCGGAAACTTCCACTATGCCGTGAAAGCTTTCCAAATTCACTTATTTTCAAACAGAAACGTTTATGAATGACAGAACTTCCGCCCGTTTGTCTTATCTCCGTCTTGAACGCGTTGCTCCACACCGGAAACCATCGGGACCGCTTCCAGCCCTTGCGCCCTCCGGAATATTCCGGACAACCATGCTCCGGGCAGCTAAGAGGGGATTAACAAAAACCATTCCCATTCCAACAACAAAACCTGCCGGGAATAACCTCCCGTACCCGCTCTGAAAAACGTTCCCGGCTACGGCTCAATCATACGCAGGGGAAGAGGAGGAATGTTCCCCCTACCTTTTCCGTTCTTCTCCGGTGACGCCTCCGTGACGCCGCAGTAAGGCGGCCATCTCTTCATCCCCGCGCTCCAGCGCCATGTCCAACGCCGTACGGCCCCTGGCATCCACCGCGTTGAGCAGCTCCCGGCACGAAGCCAGAATATCCGCCAGGGGAACGGCCCCGGAGGCAACGGCCTTCATCAGGGGAGTCATCGTACCGCCCGGAAGCATATCCTCCCCGGACAGGCGAAGCCGGGACGTCAGAAAACGAAGCATGCTCTCATCCCCCGTTTCCACGGCCAAAAAAACGGCTGGCCAGGGAGAAACAGAACTGAATAAATCCGTGCGTAGTCTTTCCAGGTTTTCAGATAATTCCCGGTAAACCGCAGCGGACGGCCCGCCGGCCGCCGCCATGCGCTCCGCCATCAGGCGCGCTTCCCCAAAGCCGGCAAAATTCCGGGCCGGGCTGGTGAAGCCCTCTGATCTTCTTTCCGGTACCAGCCCCGCGACGGCCAGCAAATCCCGGCACCTCTGGCGGTACAGCCACGACTCATGCGCCGTCATGTAAATGCCTATCCCGGAACTCCAGAAATAAATGCCGGGTTGAATTTCATACTCCACGGAGAAAACCACATAACGCCGCCACGCCAGGTCCGCCTCCCGGAGCCTGTCCTCCCAGCCGGTACGCATGGAACTGCAACCGTTCTCCGGCAAAAGAGCCGTCCGGATACCGGACAACCGGGCCTTCCAGTAATTCCGGTAGGAGCCCAGCAGGAACTTGACGAAGGGATATTCGGAAGAACAAACGGCCTGTTCCACCTTTTGCAGCACGGGGTCATCCTCCTGCCAGCCGGGATCAACGGGCGCAACATCCACCAGCGGGTAGGCATTCGTCGCGCAGGCCGTATCCGCAATAGCCATCATCCGTTCCATCTTCTTGAAAGCCCGGCGCACATGGACTTGCGCCTCCTCCAGCTCTCCCAATGACCCGGCATCAGGCAGGCGCTCTCCCTTCACGGCAGAGCGCCGATTTTGATCGGCCAGCATCCACGCCCTGTAAAACTTCTCGTCCGCTCTTAGAAATGCCTCCCAAGCCGCCTGCGCCCGCACCCAGGATTCCATCACTATTTCATCCTGCAATTCCTGAAGAGGCATTTCCTTAAACCATTTTGATTGATGTTCTATCAATTCCGACTTCACAAACCACCGTGAAGCCAACCAGGCGGCTACGGGAGCATAAAGAGCATCCAGCCGGGACTGCCAATAGGCGTCCAGTGCGGCGGCGGCTTCCGTCAGCGCACGGGCATCCTTCGCCGCCCTGGCGGCGTCTACGGCTTGTTCCAGACGGGCAGGCTCCGGCCCCTCCGGACCGGAAACCGCGCCTTTTCCATAGGCGGGTACATATTCGGCAAACGCCTTCAACGTTCCGGAAGGCAGTAAAAACTCCCTGGAAGAATCGGACGGCATATCCCCGGAAACCCACCCGGCCATGTAAAACGCCGCCGCGGCCATAATCCGCCATTTCATGCTCATGCTGCTCCTGTTCTCTTCCCTCCGGCTCCGCCGCACGAGCCGCCATCATGTCATCATCCGGATTTCACGCCCTTTTCTTTTCAACGGGCAACCGCATGAAGGAAAGGAGCTTGCCGGGAACGCGGAGGCGTGGTTGAATGCATGCCTTCTCCATGATTACGGATTTCCGGCTGAAAGTGTTTGAAACCGTCGCGCGGCGCCTGAACTTCACGCGCGCGGCGGAGGAGCTGTTCATCACGCAGCCGGCCGTCACCCGGCATATCAAGGAGCTGGAACGCCTGCTGGACGCCCGCCTGTTCAAAAGGGAAGGCCGCGGCATCGCCCTGACGGCGGAAGGCGTGCGCCTGCTGGCCCATTCCCGCCGCATCCTCAAGGAATATGAAACGCTGGCGGAAGACATGTCTTCCGGCCGGAATACGCCCGTTTCCGGTGAATTGAGCCTGGGAGCCAGCTCCACCATGTCCCAGTACGTCCTGCCTCCGCTGCTGGCCCTGTTCAACCGCCATTATCCGGAAATACGCATACGGCTGAAAAGCGGCAATACGGAGGAAATCGAACAGGCCGTGCAGGATGAAGCCGTGCAACTCGGCATCGTGGAAGGCACCGCAAGGCGCACGGACCTGCATTACCTGCCCTTCATGGAGGATGAAATCATTCTGGCGGGCGGTCCCCATGCCGCCGCACCGCGGGAAGGCCTCTCCCTCCCGCAGCTCTCCCAGGTTCCCCTGATCATGCGGGAACCGGGGTCCGGCACGCGCCGGGTGGTGGAGGAAGTGCTGAAGGAACACGGAATCGCCGCCTCCGGCCTCCACGTCCTGATGACGCTGGGCAATACGGAGAGCATCAAAATGTACCTGGCTCATTCCCCGGCATGCTCCTTTCTCTCCTCCCTCGCCGTGCGGGAAGAACTCAAACGCGGGGATTTGAAAAAAATCCATCTCCGCCATCTGGAAATCCGCCGCTCCTTCCACTTTGCCGCCGGACATGGAGACCACAGTAGAATCAATGAATTATTCATCAAATTCTGCCGGAATTATTATAACAAAATCTAATCGCCTATAACAATTTCTGATTAGATTTCATGATGATTGTGGAGTATATCTCCCACGCAGCCGTTCCGGCACGTTCCCGTCCGGACATGACGAACAGCCGCAGCCATCACTCTACAGCCCATGTCTCCCAAACATCTCGCCAATCCGCTCCACGGCATTCTGCTCATCGTCCTGTTCTCCTTTTCCGCCTTCTACATTGCGGACTTTGAATGGGTGAAACACCTCTCCTTCAGCCCGCTGATCGTCGGCATCGTGCTGGGGATGCTTTACGCCAACAGCCTGCGCAACCACCTTCCGGAAGCGTGGGTGCCCGGCATCCAGTTCTGCACCAAGCAGGTGCTGAGAACAGGCATCGTCCTGTACGGGTTCAAGCTGACCTTCCAGAGCGTGATCGACATCGGAGGCGCGGCTCTTCTGATCGACCTCATCGTGGTCTCCCTCACCATTCTTCTGGGCGCGGGACTGGGGCGGCTGCTGAAAATGGACCGTGACACGGCTCTTCTGACCTCCATAGGCAGTTCCATCTGCGGGGCGGCGGCCGTCCTGGGCGCGGAACCTGTCGTGAAAAGCAAGCCTTACAAGGCGGCCGTGGCCGTCTCCACCGTCGTCATCTTCGGCACGCTCTCCATGTTCCTGTATCCGGCCCTGTACCGGGCCGGAATGCTGGACCTGACGACGGAACAAATGGGCCTCTTTACCGGAGCCACCCTTCATGAAGTGGCCCACGTGGTGGGGGCCGGCAACGCCATGGGGCAGGCCATCTCCGACCCGGCCATCATCGTCAAAATGATCCGCGTGATGATGCTGGCCCCGGTGCTGGTCATCCTGAGCGTCATCCTGGCGCGGCGGGACTCCGCCGCCGGAGGAAACGGAGAAAAGCGGAAAATCACCATTCCCTGGTTCGCGTTCCTGTTCCTCGCCGTCATCGGCTTCAACTCCCTGCACCTGCTGCCCGCCGAACTGGTGGACGCCATCAACACGCTGGACACGTTCCTGCTGACCATGGCGATGACGGCCCTGGGCGCGGAGTCCAGCTTTGAGAAGTTCAAGAAAGCCGGAGCGCGCCCCTTCCTGCTTGCGGGCCTCCTGTACGTCTGGCTCTTCTTCGGCGGCTACTGGCTGGTCAAGCTCATCAGCTTCTAAACTTCAAAGATCTTCCGCCTGCGGGAGGAAAGCATACAGCCGCTTTTCCTCCCAGCACGGAAGAAAAAGGCCGTTTCATCCGCAACGGAACAGTTTTCAACAGAAAAACGGCTACTCAACATAAGTTCCTTGAGATAAAAACCAGCCCCTGGGTCCGGATTTACATTCGTTCCCCGGCGAATCCGGGCAACAAACCTCTCCTATCCCCGCTGCGGCGGCAGGTTTTCCCAGCGTGGCCCAACAAAAATTCATAGCCAAACCGTTTGGAGACGCTATAGTACACGTACCCAGTTTTTAAAACAAATGGCAACCAAATTATTCATTCCCGGACCTACTGAAGTAGCACCTGAAGTACTTGCCGCCATGAGCGGCCCGATGATGGGGCACCGATCCAAGGCGGCTTCCGCCCTCCAGCGCCGCATTTCCAACAATCTGCGCCGCATTCTGCTGACGGAACAGGAAATCCTGCTTTCCACTTCCTCCGGTACGGGCCTGATGGAAGGCGCCGTGCGTTCCTGCACCGCCAAGCGCGCCGCCATTTTCTCCGTGGGCGCTTTCGGCGACAAATGGTACAAGATCGCCACGGGCAACGGCGTTCCCTCCGACATTTTCAAGAGCGAACTCGGCCAGCCCACCACCCCGGAAATGGTGGACGCCGCCCTCTCCACCGGCAAGTACGACACTATCTGCATCACACACAATGAAACGTCCACCGGCATCCAGAACCCGGTGGAGGAAATTGCGGAAGTGCTCAAAAAATACCCGGACGTCGTATGGTGCATGGATGCCGTGAGTTCCGCCGCCGGCTCCCGGATTGAAACGGACAAGCTGGGCGTGGACGTGCTGGTGACCTCCACCCAGAAAGCGCTGGCGCTGCCCCCCGGCATGGCTGTCTGCACGCTGTCCCAAAAGGCTTATGAACGCACCGCCTCCGTCCCCAACCGCGGCTGCTACTTTGACCTGCGCTCCATTTACGACACCATCCAGAAGAAGGACTACCAGTACACGAACACCCCCTGCGTCTCCATCATGTACGCCATGGACCTCCAGCTCCAGCGCATCATGCAGGAAGGCGTGGAAAACCGCTTTGCGCGCCATGAAGCCATGGCGGAATTCGTGCGCTCCTGGGCGGATGAATATTTCAGCGTCTTCGCCAACCGGGACCATCTTTCCCGCACCCTGACGGTCATCAGCAACACGAGGGACATTGACATCGCCGCCCTGAACAACGTGCTGATCGAACGTGGCATGCAGCTCGGCAACGGTTACGGGGATTTGAAGAACAAGACCTTCCGCATCGCCCACATGGGTGAGCTGACGATAGACGACATGCGTTCCATCACGTCCAACATCGTGGATATCCTGAAACTCAAGTAAGCGTTTTCCCTTCCCTCTTTTCCGGCCCCGCCCGGGAAAGAGGGCGGAACCCCTCCTCCGGGGAATGAACGGAACAGCCGCCATGAACCAGGTTCTTCACACGGCGCTCCAGGCCCTGTTCATCATCGTCTCCGCCTGCGCCCTGACGGCCCTCATCATCGCCGGCGCCTTCAATGAAACCGTGCGTCCCTGGGCCGGAGCCTTCTTCCTGATGCTTGTTCCATACTATCTCCTCCTGGTGAAAAAACGCCTGGACCGGGAACAGGCCGGGGAAATGGCGCGCTCCTTCGCATGGAGCATGGCTGCCGCGGCAAGCCTGTTCCTGCTGCTCATCGGCATCCTCCTGCTATTGAACAGCATTCCGGGAGGCGGGGAGTTTATCCGGCTTCTCCTGTTCCAGCCCCTGGATTTTCTCAAAGCGGCAGGAGCGCCCATGCGGTACCTGCTGCTGTTCATTGCGGCATGTATTTTGGCGGGGCTTGTCTCCGGCATCCGTGCGCTATATCATTGCTCCTTCCGTCATTAACCTTCTGCACTCTCTCATTTTCCCATGTCCACTCTCCATCCCTTCCCCGCCCTGCGCCCTCCCCGGGAACTGGCCGCTCGGGTTTCCTCCCTCCCCTATGACGTCATGAACCACCGGGAGGCCAGGGAAATGGCCGCCGGAAACGACGCCTCCTTCCTCCACATCTGCCGCTCCGACATCGACACGGACGAAGCCGCCATCCACGCCCCGGAAACCTATGCCAAGGCGCGGGAAAACCTGGAAGCGTTCGTCCGCAGGGGCTACCTCGTCCGGGATGAAAAACCTTCCTTCTACATCTACCGCCAGATCATGTGGGGACGCGTGCAGACGGGCATCGTCGGCTGCGCCTCCGTGGATGAATACGCCAGCGGCGTCATCAAGAAGCATGAACTGACCCGCAGGGAAAAGGAGCTGGACCGCATTGAGCACTTTGACGCCTGTTCCGCCCAGACGGAGCCGGTATTCTTGGCCTACCGCAAGCACGAGGGCCTTTCCGGCATCATCCGGGAATGGATCAAATTCCACAAGCCGGAGTACGATTTCACCACGGACGACGGCGTCACCCACATCCTTTGGCCCGTCTCCGATTCCGGCACGGTGGAAGCCATCCGCAAAGGCTTTGAAGAAGTGGACGCCCTTTACATCGCGGACGGCCATCACCGTACGGCGTCCAGCGCCGCCGTTTCCGGCAGGCGGCGCAAGGAGCACCCGGACTACACGGGACAGGAGGAATTCAATTACCTGATGGCCGTCGTCTTCTGTGACGAAGACCTCTTCATCATGGACTACAACCGCGTCGTGCGCGACCTGAACGGCCTGTCCAGGGAAGAATTCCTGGAAAAGCTCCGCGCCTCCTTTGACGTGGCGCCTGCGGACGCCGTTCCCGGAGAAGGATACGCCCCCCGCGCCAAGCACGAATTCGGCATGTACCTGGACGGCCGGTGGTACTCCGTCACCGCCAAACCGGGAACCTTCCCGGCGGACCATCCCATCGAAAGCCTGGACTGCGCCATTCTCCAGGCGAATGTGCTGGCCCCCATCTTGGGCATTGACGATCCGCGCACGAGCGACCGCGTCGACTTCGTAGGCGGCATCCGCGGCCTGGGAGAACTGGAACGCCGCTGCGCCGGAGAAATGGCGCTGGCCTTCTCCCTGTACCCCGTCACCATGGACGACCTCTTCCGCGTGGCGGACGCCGGGGAAATCATGCCCCCCAAGTCCACGTGGTTTGAGCCCAAGCTGCGCAGCGGGCTTTTTGTCCACACCATTGAACAATAACATTTTCCACCATATCAACATGAACAAGGTTCTTATTCCCACCAAACTCTCCGACGTAGCGGCCAACACGCTTAAAACGGCCGGCTATGAAGTCGTCCAGGATGCCGATACGCCCTTGGAAGAACAAGCCGCCGCCCATCCGGACACCGTGGCCCTGATCGTCCGCAGTGAAAAAGTCACTCCGGAAATCATGGACGCCCTCCCCTCCCTGAAGCTCGTCATCCGCGCAGGAGCCGGCTACGACAACATTGACATCGTGTACGCCCGCAAGAAAAATGTGGACGTCATGAACACCCCCGGCGCCAACTCCAACGCCGTGGCGGAGGAAGTCATGGCCATGATTCTGGCGTATTACCGCCACATCGTCCAGGCGGACGCCACCACGAGGGAAGGCCTGTGGGAAAAGAAAAAATACATGGGCAGCGAGCTGACCAAAAAAACCGTGGGCATCATCGGCCTGGGCAACATCGGCCGCAACCTCGTCAAGCGCCTCCAGGGATTTGAACCCACCCTGCTGGGCTACGACCACTTCCTGGCCCGCCAGCGCGCCCTGAACATCGGCGTCACCCCCACCAGCATTGAAGACATCTTCTCCCAGTGCGACATCATCACCCTGCACGTTCCGGGCGGCCCCTCCACCCACCACATGGTGAATGCGGAACTTATCGACAGCATGAAGGACGGCGCGGTGCTCATCAATTGCTCCCGCTACGGCGTGGTGGATGAAGAAGCACTGGCCGCCGCCAAGGCTGCGGGCAAAAACATCGGCTACCTGACGGACGTCCACCCCAAGGACGCGCCCGGTGAAAAACCCTCCGCCGCCGTGGCTGACCTCATCCTTCCCCACCTGGGCGCCAACACCCGGGAGGCCAACATGAAGGCGGCCAAGCGCGCCGCGGAACAGATGGTGGCCTACTTCTCCGACGGAGACACCTCCTGCGTGGTGAACGGGGAATCCCCCACCGGCCTCAATCCGGCCCATCTCCAACTGGCGTTCCTGCTCGCCGCCCTGGCCCGCAAGGCCGGAGGCAACAAGCCTATCCGCCGGGTGGAATGCACCTTCTACGGCAACCTGCGCGTCTTCCGCAAATGGTTCACGGCCCCCATTCTGGAAGGGCTGCTGCCGCACGCGGAAAAGGGCCTCATGCCCGCCGCCGCGGAAGAATCTCTGCGGGAGCACGGCATTGTCTTCAAGGCGCGGGAGCCCAAGGACGACAAGCCCTATGAAGATTCCATCACGCTGGACGTGGCGATGGAGGATGAAGGGGAATATTTCAACACCAGCGTGCGCGGCGTGGTGACGGAAGGCATTCCCATGGTCTCCCGCCTGAACAACTTCAACGGGCTGTACGCGGACCTGCGCGGCACGACGCTGTTCCTGCATTACAAGGACCGTCCGGGCATCATCGCCACCATCGGCTCCGCCCTGTACTCCAACGGCATCAACATTGACAACATCGCCGCTCCGGCCGATCACGCCACGCGGGAAGCCTTGGCCGTCCTCAAGACCAACAAGCCCGTTTCCGATGAGTTGCTGAACAAGATTGCGGAAGAGATAGACGCCATCTCCGCCTTCTCCCTGAATCTTTAACAGGGATAGACGCTTTTCCGGACTATTCCGGAACCAGTCTTCCAGGCAGCCCGCTTCCCCGCCATCTCCGGAGGGAGGCGGCCTGCCTTTATTTCTGCCATATTGACAAGGCACACTCATTTTTGTACTTTTACCCGAATCGTTGGAACACTCTCATGCGCTATGTACTGCTTCTCCTGACCATTTTAACCGCCGGACTCTCCGTCTGGTATTACCAAAACCATATCTCCCCGGAAGGAAAGGAACTGGCCGCCCGGAAAACAGCCATGGAACAGGAGGCCGTAGTATTGGAGAAAACCGTCAGCCAGACCCGGAAGAAACTGGATGAAGCCCAGGACGCCACCCGGGCGGCGGAAGAGGCCATGGAAAAATTCCAGGAAACCTATCTTGAACAGAAAAGACGGCAGCAGCAGGAAGCCCAGGTTGCCGCCTACCAAAAAAGCATGGAGGACCAGCAGGAGGAAGTGAAGGAACACGACCAGAAGATTGACCAGCTGCGCCGCCGCATGAGCAGGCAGAGGGAAAACTCCAAGTCCGCCAGGGAAGAACTGCTTCAAAAGAGGGAGGGAATGAAAACCCTGCTTGCGAAGTTGGCCGACAAGCAGAGAAGCATTCAGGCGGAACTGGGGCAGGCCGAACGGGAACTGGCCAAGAACCGGGAGGATGCCAAAGCCAAAAAGAAATTTTCAGGAGCCGCTCCCCAGAAAGGGAACATCTCGGAACTTCAGTCGCAAATGGCCTTCATTCGCCTGAAAACCTCCGCCACAAAGAAAAAAATGCAGGCTCTGGACGCCGCCCTGGAAGCTCTGGAAGAAAAAACCGGCAAGCAGCAGCTACTGATGCAGAAAGCGGAGGAAAAACTCACCGAACAGAAAAACAAGACCTTTACCGACGCTGACCGGGAAGAAACCGCCGCCCCGGACCCGGGAGATGACGAGCTGCTGGCTACAGCCGGATACAGGGAACAGTCCAAAACCGTCCGGAACGCTCTGGAACAAGCCCGGAAAGAAGAGGAACAGGCATCCCGGACCTATGACGAGGCCCGGGCTGAAATGCGCAAGTCTTCCAGAGAAGAAGTGAAAAAACTGGAGAAGGAGGAAAAGGACCATGCCTCCTTCCAGAAGCTGTTCACGGGCGCGGCGTCCGTCGTGGGATTCATCCTCCTTCTGTTCACGGTGGGGGCCTTCCGCCGCAGCAACGGCTGAGAATGAAGAAAAGCCCCTGCTCCCGTTTGCCGCTCTTCCGGCGGCCTCCGCAGGGAGGCGTTGACGGGCGGCAGGGATATGGTAGTCTCAGGCCAGCCTGATCATGCTCACACTGGCCCAGCTTCACGGACAACCGGAAATCTTCCATTCCATCCAGGGGGAAGGCGTCTCCCAGGGAACTCCCTGCGTCTTTCTGCGCCTGGCAGGCTGCAACCTGGCCTGTTCCTGGTGTGACACGGCGTACTCCTGGAACGGCACGGCTCCCGGCGTGCGGCTCACGCCTGAAAAGGCGGCGGAACTGGTGCTTCGTTACCCATGCCGCCGCCTGGTCCTGACCGGAGGGGAACCGCTCATTCAGCAAAAAGCCCTTCCCTCCCTGCTGCGCCTGTTGCCGGATCATGCCGTGGAGCTGGAGACCAACGGCACCATCATGCCGGATGCGGAACTGCTGGAACGCATCACGCAATTCAACGTGTCTCCCAAACTCTCCCACTCCGGCAATGAAACCGCCAGAACATGGAAGCCGGACATCCTGCGCCGTCTGGCTACCACGGAAAGAGCGTGGTTCAAATTCGTAGCGGCGTGCGAGGAAGATGTAAAAACCGCCCTGCGGCAGGCTTCCGGGGCCGGCATTCCCGCAGAACGCGTCCTGCTCATGCCACTGGCCTCCACACGGGAGGAACTGGACGCCAGGCGCGCGCAGACGGTGGAATGGTGCCTCCGCTATGGCCTCCGCTTTTCAGACCGCCTGCACATCGCCATCTGGGACAGCAAAAAGGGCGTTTGAAAACGCCCTTGATTAGTCAAAGGAACATATTCCTTGGCCGAAATCCTGCGTGGAACTCTCCACCCCATCATTCCGGCAGCTTATGCCTTCTGCTTCAGGTCCAGTAGCATCTGGGCGTTGCTGGGGTACTTGTTCAGGAAAAACAGGAAGCGTTCCATGGCCTCTACAGGCTTGTGCCCCGCCAGCGCGCGGCGGATCAGGTTCATCTTGTACAGCCACGCCTCCGGCATGATGAGTTCTTCCCGGCGCGTTCCCGATTTCAGGATATCCACGGCCGGGAAGATATACTGCTCCGCAATGCGGCGGTTCAGGACAAGCTCCATGTTGCCCGTACCCTTGAACTCCTGGAAAATCAGGTCATCCATGCGGCTGTTGGTTTCCACGAGTGCAGTGGCGATGATGGTCAGGGAACCGGCCTGCCGCGTATTGCGGGCGGCGGCAAAAAGACGGCGGGGCATTTCCAGCGCGCGGGCATCAATGCCGCCGGACATGGTGCGTCCACTTCCCTTGTCCGCGTTATTATAGGCACGGGCAAGGCGCGTGATGGAATCCATCAGCAGGAAAACATGCTGGCCGGCTTCCACAAGCCGCTTGGCGCGCTCAATGCAAAGCTCCGCCATGCGGCAGTGATCGCGCACCCTGCCGTCATTGGAAGAGGCGTACACCTCGGCTCCGGGGAGGGAACGCTTGAACTCCGTCACTTCTTCCGGGCGTTCATCCACCAGCAGCACCATCAGGTGGATGGAATCCTTGTAATTCTCCAGAATGGCTTCCGCCATGTGCTGCAACAGCGTCGTCTTCCCCGCGCGGGGCGGAGAAACGATCAGGCCGCGCTGGCCGCGCCCGATCGGCGCAATCAGGTCCAGCGTGCGCGTGGTATAGCGCTCCGGACGGGTTTCAAAGGAAATACGCTTATTCGGATTGACCGCCTTGAGCTCTTCAAAATGCGGGCTCTTGCGGGCCTTCTCCGGAGCATCTCCGTTGACGGCGGAGATCTCCGTCAGAAGAATGCCGCGGTCATGGCGGCAGGCTTGTCCATGCACCCACACGGCGGGGCGCAGGCCGAACTTGCGGATCATGTCCTGCGGAACGTACACGGCTTCCGCAAAAGCGTCAAAATCATTATCCGGCTTCCTTAAAAAGCCGAATCCCTTGTTCGTGATTTCCAGCAGGCCGTCCACCGGTTCCGGGGGAGCCAGCTCACGGGGAGCATTATTCTGGGGAGCGTTTCCCTCCTGGTGATTATTGTTCCAGCGGTTTTTAACCCGGTCATTGCCGTTCCTGCCATTGCGGCCGTCCTGCCGGTTGTTCCGGTTCTTGTTGAAACGGTCGTTGTTATTGCGGCGGTTCTGTCTCTCAAAACGCTGCCTTTGCGGCTCATTCGTCCGATGGGATTCCCGCGCGGCATCTCCGGAGAAATCCGTCGCGCCTTCCTGCACCACCTTGATGGACGGAGCGGCAGAATCCGCATCCGGCTCCGGCTCCTGTACCCGCGGTTTTCTCACAAACCTCTGGCGGATCACCTTCGGCCTGCCTCCTTCAGACTGTGCCGGAGCAGACTCCGCAGGACCGGCGGCCGGTTCGGCAGGCGCCATGGGAACGGCAGCGGCCGTTTTGGCGTCCTCTGCGGCATCGCCCTCAGGCGCAACAGCCTTGGTGGAACGCCTGCGCACCGGCTTGACGGGAGCTTCCGTTACGGGAACATCAGGGGAACCGGCAATTTCCGGAACTTCCTCCACGGGCTTCTTGCGGGGTCGCCCGCGCCGGGGCTTGGCAGGAACTTCCTCCGTCCCTTCCTCCGCCGGAATTTCAGCGCTGCTTTTGCGGGCGGTCTTCTTCTGCGGCGCATCCGTGCCTTCCATCCCTTCACCCGCCAATTCCGGAACCTTCTTCCTTGCCGTCCGCTTGCGGGGGGCCGGGGAAGAATCCTGTTCCGTCCCGGAAACTTCCGCAACGGCACGGGACTCTGCCGGAGCTTCCGCCGCAGACTTGGCTCTGCGGACAATACGTTTTTTGGGCGACGGCTCCGGAGAAACCTGTTCCGGAGTCAAATCTGGGGGGGTATCAGACATGGAAAAGAAAATTGGACTGCAACAACAGGCGTCTCCTGAAAGACAACGGCGTTAGTCAAGCTGTTCGAGGATTTCTTCCGCCACGTCGAAATTGGAGAAGACGTTCAGCGCGTCATCGTAATCGTCCAGCGCTTCATACAGGCGCAGGGCGGCCTTCGCCGTTTCCAGATCGTTAATCACGGAAACGTTCTGCGCCACGGAAATCAGCTTCATGGAAATCACCGTATGCCCGGCCTCGCGCAGGGCGGCGCACACATTGTTCAACTCCGTCGGGTCCGTAACAAACACCCATTCATTGTCGGAATCACCCTGCTCCACATCGTCCGCGCCGCATTCCAGCGCCAGGTCCATCGCGGAATCCTCCGTAAGGCCTTCCGCCATGATGCGGGCCTCTCCCTTGCGTTCAAACTGGTAGGCCACGGAACCGGGCGTGCCGATGCTGCCCCCGTTCTTGGTAAACAGGGTGCGCAGCTCGGAAGCGGAACGGTTCGTGTTATCCGTCGCCACTTCAATCAGGAAAGCCGTACCCGCCGGGCCGTAGCCTTCATAAGTAATCTCCTGGATGGTGGCGCCGCCCAGTTCCCCGGTGCCTTTCTTGATGGCGCGTTCAATATTCTCCTTGGGGGTGGACACGGCCTTGGCCCCGTCAATGGCAGCCCTCAGGCGAGGGTTCAGATCAGGATCTCCGCCGCCGCTCTTGGCGGCCAGCATGATTTCATGGGCAAAGCGGGCAAACACCTTGCCCTTCTTGGCATCTTCCTTAGCCTTAACGTACTTGATCTTAGACCATTTATTATGTCCTGACATAGAATTGGGAATAATAGTAAGTGTATGTGAAAAGAGACAAACTAACAAGTGGAACTGTTCTTCAACCCGGGCGAACACATTGTCTTTCGCAAATACCACGCAGGAAGGGAATCAGGGTGCGGCCATCCGTAAATACGTTACAGGGACCGGATACTCTGCCGGGGAACACGCCGCGCACCCTCAGGGGTTCCGGCTACCGCTTGGCAGTCACTCTCAACACACGCAAAATAACGTATTCCCCAGCATTGGCAACACTTTTTTAGGTCACGGAAGCATGCAAGCACCCCCCAGGGAACCGAATAAACAATTCCTCCCACAGTCTGGAGGAATCATTCTACGGAAAGGCTGCCCGTCTTGTTTAATTTGATGAAAGAGCGAGCATCTCCAAGAAAAGATGGACGACCGCTTTATCGCTTCTTCGTTAGTCCGCGTCACGTTCTATTATTTCCCCTTCATCCCGGTTATCGAGCTCATAGCAGGTAACATCTTCGTTTAACATGGAATAATAACTATATGGCTCTTCCTTTTCCAAAGGTCCTTTCCTTGCTTTTTGAAAATGCTTCAATTCCCTGCCATGCTCATCAAAATAACTGATCTGCTGGAATCCATGTTCCGGATAGGAAAAACGGATAATAACACACTTCATTAAATGATCGGAACTTAACTCTCCATTTTCGTCGTAATAGCGGATTTCCTTTACGGCACGGCCTCCTCCCAAATCACTTTCCGGTTCATAATGGTCTACGCAACGCCGGGCCCACCCCTGGAGGCCACGAGTCAACCGGCCAAACTTGTCCGTATATTCAGCTTCCGCCATATCGTAGGGTTCCAGATAATATCTGGACCGCAGTAGATCCTCAGGAAGATAAAGCCATCTTTCACATTCATCATTAAAATCTCCCCTTTAAATAAAAAGTCTTTCGGCCAGAAGATGTTACTTCCGCCTCCCATCCCTGGTGTACTTCACGGCACACCACCCCCGCTTTAAAAGCGGGAGTGGCTTTATACTGATGATAATGGATCATGTTTCCAAAAGGAAAAACCGCCGGACGGGAAATATCAACCGGTTCATCAGACGTATCAAAGAATGTTTCTTTGACGACAGCATCTCCTTTGACCAATACATCTCCCCGGTGATAGCCGTGAAGACACGGACATGGTTTTCCGGACGCATCATAAAACGCGACGCTTTGGTGACCTCTATTACGTTCTACTATCCTTAAATGAAATCCCAAATCTTCCAGTGCACATATTTTCCCGTCTTTGGAAAAAAACAGTTCCTGATATACCTGATGATCTTCTGTATGACGAAAATTATTCCGGCTCACATCATAAACTTTCTTGGGGTAAAACTGTGACAAAAGTCCTAAAAAACCTGTTTAAGCAACCTTCTCCGCCGGAAGTCTTCCCATATGCCATAAAGTGATGCTTAATCTCAAATACTGTTCTCGTCCACGCCATTCCAAAGACTCCAGATTTACATCCTTGCCGTCGAAATCAGGATACCGGGAATTATCATAGGAAGGATAATTACGCATGGTATCAGCATACCCGGCAATAGATACATATGCTTCTCTATTGATCATCAGCCGGCCCTCCACCTGAGAAAAGAGACCAAGGCATATTAAAAAAGCATATTTATAATATTTCATATTTTAATTCTGGATATATATGATTTTCACTAATCCATTTTCATACCATTCCTTCATAACACTTAATCATCATTCATTTTTATTAAATATATTTCAATAAAATTAAATAATGAATAAGATACTTCTAAATGGAATTCTATATTCAAAAAGCATATTGAGTAATGAAGAAAAAGTTCATGGAATCATTTACTATCATTCTGGCGCCATTTTTCCAACGTTTCTTTGTCAAAAATGACCCGGTGCAGGGATCCATCGTATACTCCCTTATAGCTATCCTTCATTTCAAAATCTATATAGATACCATCCTTCCTTTCCAAAATGGCCATATCCAACCCTTCATACTTTGCTCCCTTCATCCCGTATTCGACCTGCTCCTTAACTGAGGGTAAACGTCCATGCTTTTTTTGGAAAGCTTGAACCCACAAACTAACTTCCTCCAGTTCTTCTTTTACGGAAGAAACGCTTGTATGCATTTCCTGTAGTGTTTTAAACCAAAGTATTACGTTTATGGAAATGGATATAAAAAGCAATCCTCCTAAAACCATGAGCGCTTTCTTCATCCAAAAACGCCTTGGCGCGTTTCCAACATCCGCCATGTATTCAGTCTCATTCATAGATTAATTCGAAGGTAGAGAGTCATATTGGATAACGAACTCATCAGGAGATTTACTATAATAATTTATCCAGTATTTATCATTAATAATTAACCCTATCCATAATCCTTTATTATCAAATCGATCAATATTAACAGAGATTCCGCGAGGAATTTTACACATGGCGTAAACGCTCCGAGGATTACCTGGAGGAACACGACACCCCTCCTCCCAATTGCTTTCTCCCCACTGTTCCGCCCGCAAAACCATTTTATAAAGGCGTTCCGGCGTCAGTTCACGCATTTCTCTAATTCCATTCGTTAAAAATACATTAAACAAGATGGAAATAAACAGCAGAAAAATAAGCAAGAGCAATATAAATACCTTTAAAATATCAGATACAACAAACATAAAAATTAATTAAATAGCATATTTCTAAAATTTTACTTTGCCCAGTCCCCTCATCAACCAGAAGGAAAAGAACATCCTGTGAAAAACACTTTTGCTCCTTCATTTAATTTGAGGAAAGGGCAGTCTGCCAATGAGAAAGCTGAGCTAAATGCTCTGTCCATCTCCGTCAGTCCTCCTCATCCTTTACCTCTTCTCCATCATCCCGGTTATCGGCCTCATACATGGTCACATCATCATCCAGCATGGAATAATACGTATAGGAATCAGAAGATTCCCTGTCCAAAGTTTCCAAAAGACCTTTCTTTTCTTTTTTCAAATGTTTCAGTTCCGTGCCGTGTTCATCAAAATAAGCAATCTGTTGAATTCCCTTCTCCGGATAAGAAAAACGGATAATCGCACACTTCCTTTGATGATCGGAACTTAACTTTCCGTCTTGGTCGTAGTACCGTATTTCCTTTATCGCACGGCCTCCTCCCAAATCACTCCCAGGTTCATAATGGTCTGCACAACGCCGGGCCCACCCGTGGAGACCACGAGTCAACCGGCCAAACTTATCCGTATATTCAGCTTCAGCTATATCATAAGGGTCCAGATAATACTTTGCTTGAAGCAGATTTTCAGGCAGGTATAACCGCAACTGATTAATATCATTCCAATCGCCAAATCTTCCTTTTAAATAAAAGGTTTTTCTTGTGGAAGCCGTCAATTCCGCTTCCCATCCTTGATGAACTTCCAGGCAGGCAACGCCCGCCTCCCCGGCGGGCGTTGCCTTATATTGATGGTAACGGATCATTCGTCCTTTCGGAAAAATAGCCGGACGTTCCACATCCACAGGCTCCTGGCTTACGACACTTCTTGAATCATCTCCTTTTCCAAAAAAGGATTCCCTGAAAATGAAAGGACCATTGAGAATTCCTGCCCCTTCCTGGCAAATAACCTCTCCGCGGTGATAACCATTTGCACAAAGGGTATCTTCTCCCCGGACACCATAAAAAGTGACGCACCTGCGTCCCCTATTCTCTTCCACCACACGCATGTGATAGCCCTGGTCGTCAAGGTCGCAGATTTTCCCGTCCGCGGTGAAATAGGTGTAAATGCACAACGCATATTCCTGAATGTCCGTCCATTCCCGGTCGTTCGTTTCATCATAATCCTTTTTGGGGTAGAATCCGGAGAGGAGATTCAAAAACTCTCCCTGCTTCCGGGTTGTTCCGCAGGGCGCGTCGGTCCATTCTTCACAATTAAGAATCAGCTTCCATTGCAGATATTGATGATCATTGAATTCGATCAACTTTTGTTCAATCCTTCTTCCATTGACGGGAGGATACTTCCGGTCGGAATATCCGGGGTGGGGAGGCTCCCATAAATCCATCACAGGATGCCTAACCGGGTCAATCATTCGCCTCGCCCCTTCCGAAAAAGTTACCCCGCCTGAAACTGCTATTAAAAAAATGTATAAAGAACGCCTCATAACATGATCAATACCATCACCCTGAATGATGTATTCTAATATGATGTAACGGAGACATCAATTATTTAATAAACTGAACCCCTCTTCATTTGACCCTTTTAGAACCATTTCCGGAAAATGTCACGACCATCCGGACATTGAGCCATAACCACTTTTGCCGGCCACTTCTCCGCCTTTTCCTGACACAGTCCCATCAGAGGGAGGACAGGATGGCATTTCCCCTTGGTGAAAGAACCTCCGCAATCATTTTTACACGGGAAAAAAGGATTTCTGCCACACGCCCGGCATCTTCCGGCTTCATTAGAAATCCATTCAAAAATATTCAATCTAATAATAAAAATTAAAAATATCCGCGATATTCTGTCCCGCATTTTAGCGGGAAAACCTCTATTCCGTCATGGAACGGGACCGAAGTTCAACGCCGTCTGTGTTATCATTGACTAAGAAAGGGAGGCGGGCTTAGATATGCTCCTCTTCCTTTTCTCTGTCTTATGGAACAAGCAGCACACCAAGAAAAATCACATGCGGCCTTTTCCTCCGTCCTGTGGTCCGCCTTTTTGACGGGCATCAAGCTCTGGGCCGGCATCGTGACGGGCAGCTTGGGCATTATTTCCGAGGCCCTGCACAGCGGCCTGGACCTGATGGCTGCGGCCATGACTTTTTACGCCGTGAAGGTGGCCGCCCGTCCTGCCGACGAGAGCCACCCCTACGGGCATGAGAAGGTGGAGAATCTTTCCGCGCTTGCAGAAACTGCCCTGCTCCTGATTACCTGCGCATGGATTGTCTGGGAGGCTGTGGACCGGCTGTTTTACAATGAGGCGGAGATCACCCTCACCTGGTGGGCCTTTGCCGTGGTGGCCGTTTCCCTGCTGGTGGACGTGAACCGCTCCGCCATGCTCCGCCGGGTGGCCAAGAAACACAAGAGCCAGGCACTGGAAGCGGACGCCCTCCATTTCACGACGGATATCTGGTCTTCCGCCGTCGTGCTGCTGGGCCTTTTCTGCGTATGGCTGGCCCACCTGGTTCCCGCAGATTCCGTCTGGCACGGCCTGCTGGAGAAGGCGGACGCCATCGCAGCCCTGTTTGTGGCGGCCCTGGTTTGTTCCGTAGCCTTCGGCCTTGCCAAACGTTCCATTCACGCCCTGATGGACGGCGGTTCTTCCGCCCTGACGCAGCAGGTTCTAACCGCCATGAAGAAGAACGCCCCGGATTACCCGGTCAAGCGCATCCGTCTGCGTGACGGCGGCGCCCGCATTTTTGTGGAGCTGGACGTGGAAGCGCCCGCGGAGTTGCACGTGGACGACGCCCATGATGTGGCTGAGTCCATCGAAGGCATTGTCAAGTACGAGCTGCCGGAAGCGGACGTGATCGTCCATATCGAACCGGCCCGGGAGAATTTTTCCAACATGGAGCCGGACACGGTCGTCCACCGGCTGGCCCTGCGCCACCACGTCCGCATCCACGGGTTCTACGCAGGCAGCGGCAAACACGCCCCCTGTTATTTCATGGATGTGGAGATTCCCGCGGACTGGCCTCTGGAGCGCGGCTACCATGTGGTGAAGGCGTTCCGGGATTCCGTCCAGCATGCGCTCAAGCCGGAGAAGGTGATCTGCCGCATTGAGCCGGACTGCCGCGACATGAAGGCGAACGCCATTCCGGAGCACGTTCCTCCGGAGGAAGTCCGCCTGAAGGTGAACCTCATCCTCCAGCAGCACAGGAATATCTGCAAGGTTCTCAAGCTGGACCTGGCGCGGGAGGATAATTTCCCCACCCTGACTTGCGTGTGCTCCGCGGATGCCTCCCTGACCATCCGGGAATGCCACCAGATCGCCTCCCAACTGGAAGACCAGATAGAAAACGCCCTGCACCACCTGGGCCGCGTTACCGTCATTCTGAAACCGGCCAAATAAAACAGTATTTCATTTCCACGCAACGGTCACTTCCCCCCATCATGAAACAAAACAAGTACGACGATAACGCCTTTTTCCGGAAGTACAGCCAAATGGACCGTTCCGTAAAGGGGCTGGAAGGGGCCGGAGAATGGAAAACACTGGAACGGCTGCTGCCGGATTTCCGTGACAAGCACGTTCTGGACCTGGGATGCGGATTCGGCTGGCACTGCCGGTATGCGGCGGAGCACGGGGCGGCCTCCGTGCTGGGCGTGGACATTTCCGCAAAGATGATCGCCAAAGCCAGGTCCATGGGAAACGAAGGCATTATCGAGTACCGCTGCATGCCCATGGAGGATATCCTGCTTCCCGAGGCTTCCTTCGACATTGTCCTCAGCTCCCTGGCCTTCCATTACACGCCGGATTTCCAGGCAGTCTGCCGGAATGTCTCCCGCTGGCTCAAGCCGGAAGGCGTCTTTATTTTCTCCGTGGAGCATCCCGTTTTCACCGCCCAGGGAACGCAGGACTGGCATTACGATGAATCCGGCCGGATCATGCACTGGCCCGTGGACGGCTATTTCATGGAAGGGCCGCGGCAGGCCGTTTTTCTGGGGGAGGAAGTGACCAAGTATCACAGGACGCTTACTTCCTATCTCGGCGCTCTGGCCGCCGGCGGATTTGAGGTTACCGCCATGGAGGAACCGAGGCCGTCCCGTGAACTTCTGGATTCCGTTCCCGGCATGCAGGAAGAGCTGCGACGCCCCATGATGCTGATTATCTCCGCCCGCAAGAAGTAGCGCCCCCGGTTATCAGTTCCCCGCGGCGGAAGCTCCGGGCATTTCCCTGTCCAGTTCCGCACGGATGCGCTGGCGTTCGGAAACGATCTGTTCATCGTCCGCGCCGCCTTCCCGCAGGAAGTATTCCGCCATGGACAGAGCCACTTCCGATTCCGAGGAGAAGACCTGGGAGGCGCCGGCTTCCTTCAGCACGTCCACGTCCCTCATGTACTTGGTGTGGATCATCACGTCAATGTGGGGATTGAGCTCCAGAGCCACCCCCACGATTTCCCTGGCATCCGGAATGGAGGCGGAGAGAATCAGGCTTTCCGCATACTCAATGCCCGCATGGCGCAGGATTTCACGCTGGCTGGCATCCCCGTAAACGATGTCTCCGCCCTGTTCACGTATGGCGGTGACCGTGTCTATGTTCATCTCCACGATGATGACTTCCACCCCGTTGTCATTCAATATTCTTTTAAGAATGCGCCCCGTGGGACCAAACCCCACCAGCACCACGCGCCGCGCGTCCGGCGACGGGAGCGCCAGGCTGTTCACTCCGCCCATATCCGTAAGACCGATGCCGCGCTTTTGCAGCCACTTGACCACAGGGCCGATCTGGCGGTACAGGATGGGATTCAGGGAAATGGAGACGACTGCCGCCAGAATGATGGCCTGGTTGGCGTCCGGCGGCAGAATGTTGTACATGAGCCCCATCCCGGCTAGGATGAAGGAGAATTCACCCACCTGCGCCAAGGCTACGGATACGCTCAGCGCCAGCGGCAGCGGACGCCGCAGGCACCGCACCACCACATAGGCCGCCAGCGGCTTGCCGATCATCACCACCCCCAGCGTCGCCAGGGCCAGCGGCCAGCAATCCCCCACGGACATCGGGTCAAACATCATCCCCACGGAAACAAAGAAGAGCACTGCAAAGGCATCCCGCATCAGCATGGCCTCCGCCGCCGCGCGCGCGCAAAAGTCCGACTGCCCCACAACCATTCCCGCCAGGAACGCTCCCAGCACCATGGAAGCGCCGAAGAATTCCGCAGAGCACACCGCTACACCCAGAGCAATGACCAGCACCGCCAGCGTAAACAGGTCCCGCGCTCCCGTCCGCGCCACGTAGCGCAGCACCAGCGGAATGACTTTTTTCCCGGCAAACAGCGTCAGGGCCACCAGCAGGGACAGCTTGACGAACATCCAGCCCAGTTCGTAGAGAATGCCGCTCCAGTCCCCGGCACCGCTCTGGCGGGCCTCCATTACGGCGGGGATGAGCACCAGCAGCAGAATGGTGAACAGGTCCTCCACCACCAGCCACCCCAGGGCCACATGGCCGCTCGGCGTATGGAGGTTCTGGTTGTCCTCCAGGACTCGCGTAAGCACCACGGTGCTCGCCACGGAGATCGCCATGCCGAACACCAGCCCGGAAATCGTGGACCATCCAAACATCCAGCCCACCAGCACACCCAGCACCGTAGCCACGGATATCTGCACCACGGCCCCCGGCACCGCGACCCTCTGCACGGCAATCAAATCCTTCAAATGAAAATGGAGCCCCACTCCGAACATCAGCAGAATAACGCCCAGCTCCGCGAATTGCTCCACCGTGTGGGAATCCGCCACAAAACCCGGTGAATACGGCCCCACCACTACCCCGGCCAGCAAGTATCCCACCAGCGGGGACAAATGCAGTTTTCTGGCAATAAGGCCGAAAAGGAGGGCGGCGGTCAATCCGCCGACAAAAGTGAAGATGAGGCTGAAATCGTGATCCATATGCGCGTGACAAGTCTAAGGGGGGTACCTTTGACCACCAAGTCGTTCCTACGCTATCGCGTTTGATTTCCGCTCACAAGAACGCATTGCGCCGCACTGGAATGCAGTCGCATTTTTCTTGCCGGGGGGAATCTGCAGCAGGAAAAACGGGGCCTGGCAGCGCCCTATCATATTTTTATTTTTATTAAAAACTCCGTTTTTATTGTGTTTTCAATCATTTCTGATTGACTTTACACATACGGGATTCCTATAAAGCGTGTTGATGAAACTCACCCTATCTATCCTATCCTGTCTGACGGGTCTCTCCATCCTGGCCCCCATGGGCTGGGCAGCCACCCATGAAATCACTACCAAGAACTTCCACATCACGCTCCTTGGCAACGGGGACGGTCCGGCGGACTGGATGGGGACCCGTGACTGGAGTGACGACCAGATAGCCGCCGTCACCACCACCCTCAATATCTGGGACGATACCTTCCGCAACACCGCTTCCCGGAAGATTGAAGCGACCATTTCGTGGGGAGCCCTTGAAGAGGACACCCTGGCAGCTTCCTTCTCCAATTATTTCGAATACGACGGGGAAAACTACAATGCGGCCACTTCCACGGAAATCATCTGGAAAGAAGGGGAAGACGTCACACTGGACGAAGGGGAAATGGATTTCAGGCTCCAATTCAATCCCGTCTACGGTTTCAGCACGGGCAATACCACGCCCCAGGACTCTACAGACTTCATCAGCGTCCTCCTGCATGAAATCGGACACAATGTCGGTTTCATGTCGTTAAACAACGCAGGAGCATACGGAGAGTATTACACAATCTGGGATTCCCTGATCACGGATGCCCAGGGCAACCATCCGGGAGATGCGGGCTTCAATTACCAGACAGGCGTTTCCTACACCATCGGTTCCGGCGGACTCACTGTTTACAATCCCTTTGTTTTCAATCCCGGTTCCAGCATGTCCCATGTGGACGCAACAAGCGACCCGAACGCCCTGATGCAATATTCCCTCGGGGAGGGCATCCAGAGGAGAAACCTCAGCGACCTGGAAAAAGCCCTCCTTGCGGAGATGGGCTGGGTGCTCAAGGATGACCCCACCTATTATGCGTCCGTGGACGGCGCTTCCATCACGGACCAGATTGACCTGAATTTCTTCACTTCCGTTCTCGTCAACCGGAACATGACCATTGATCCGGGTGAAGGCACTACTATCGTCCTGCCTTCCCTGCGAGGAGACAAGGCGGAATACAACGTCACCATCACCGCGGGGAAAGCACTGACCGTCAATCTCTCCAACACCGCCATGGATTCCATCTGCGCCGGAGAGGTCATCGGCAATGACGCCAATTTCATCAAGACGGGGGCTAAAAACCTGGTGCTGGCCGGCGGCTTTTCCACCAGCGGAGCTCTGGACATACAGCAGGGGGGACTGGTGCTTTCCGGGGCTTCCAACATCATCGGGGAGCTGAAGATAAACGGAGGAATCTTCGGCGTATCCCAGCTCGCCAAGGAGGAAGTCACAGCCGAGGTCGGGAAGCTGACCGGCGCCCGGGGCTCCATCAATCTTCTCCATTCCACCCTTACTCTGACCGGAACGGACAATACCATCTCCAGCGGCCTCAAGCTGGTAGGCTCCGGCACCATCGCCCTGGCGGAAGGAAAGTCGCTCACCTTTGACGGCAGCAACACCATCGGGGACGCCATCTACATTGACGGTACCCGGAACGGTACCCTGCGCATCACCCAGGGAACGCTGACCTTCACCAACCAGGCGCGGATGGAAATAGCCACGCTGGCCCTGGATTCCGCCGCTTCCACCCTGAACGCGGGAACCACCCGGAACATGGTCATTCATTCCATCACGGGAGACGGCGTTCTGGCCGCCCAGGGCGGTCAAATCACCCTGGATACGGCCAATCCCCTAACGTGGAACGGAACTCTCCAAGGCACGGGCACGCTCAGCAAGAAGGGCGCCGGCGACCTGACGCTGGGAAGCGCCGGGAACGCGGGGTTTCATCTGGATTCCACCAGTGGAACCATCATCCTGGCCTCCGAATCCTCCGCCTACGGAGCCATGATGTTGAACGGAGGCGGCATTTCCATCTTCCATGCGTCTTCCACTACCCGTTTCGCCGGGCAGGAAGGCGCTTTAACGCTGAATGACGCCACCCTGGCGATGAGCGGAACGGCCAATGTCCTGGCGGAAAACGCCTCCATCACCGGCACCGGCATCCTGCGGCTGAACGCGGATTCCATGCTGGCCATCCGCAATGGCAACAAGCTGGACACGGACATCGCCATTGCTGGCTCCGGCCTGCTGGCCGTCCAGGAAGGAACCTTCACGCTGTCCGGCAATGCCAGGTTTGACGGAGCGGCGGTCGCCGTGGGTCCGGAATCCGCAACTGCCGCGCTGGACCTGGGCTCCACACGCAATTCCGTGGTAGGAGGGCTGCTGGGGAAAGGCTCCGTGATCTTCAACAACGGGGAACTCGCCCTCCATGCGGAAAAATCCTCCGTTTTTGCCGGCTCCTTCCAGGGGAGCGGCACAATCAACAAGGCGGGGAAAGCGGCGTGGACCTACACCGGCGCGGGATCAGGCACCCTGAACCTTAACATTACGGAAGGGGAAGTGGCCCTCATCCGTGATTCAGCCAATCCCATTCTGCTCCATTCCCTGACGGTTGGTTCCACCGGCACGCTTACGCTCGCCATGGCCTCCGCGGGAGCCGCCCATAACACCACGCTTCTCCTGAACGGAACAAGCCAGTTCACGAACGGTTCCACCATCACGCTCGTGATCAATCCCCTGCTGGCGCAGAACAATACCCCCTTTATTTCCACGGAAGACGGGGCCACGCTGACCATTCAGGGAGACCGCAACGGAACCACCCTCAATATTGAATCCAACGTCGCCGCGCCGGAAAGAATGCTGGAACTGGTGCTCTTTGAAGGGAACATGGTGGGCAGCTACCTCAATATCAACGCTTACGGCGCTCTGGGCACCTATTACTCCGATCTGCATGCGGAAAACCGGGACGGCCAAATCGTGCTGACCGGCACGCGCAAGGCGGATAACGCCCTGCTCGCCACGGCTGACACCACCAATTCCGCCGCCGGGGCCGTCCTGCTCTGGAACTGCGGGGAGATCAAAGACGGAACGGAGCTGAGCTCCCTGAACCGCGCCGTTTCCGACGCCTGGAACGACGGAGATTACGCGAGGGCCAACCGCCTCCTGAGCGCCTCCGCCGGAACGGCCATTCCCGGCATCCTGGCCGCGCAAAGGTCCGGCCTGCGGAGGGAAATGACCTTCATCCGCAACCGTGCGGAAACCATGGGCCTCAATCCCGACTACATTCAGGGAGACCTTCCCCAGGTGAACGGCTGGATTGAAGCCAACGGGGGCAGGGATTCCCTGGACGGCTCCAATGAAGGCAACGGGTTCACCCTTAACTCCTGGGGAGGCACCGCCGGGCTGGACGTCAACTGCTCGGAAAATTTCACCCTGGGCGCGGCCTTCTCCGCCAACTACGGGGATTACTCCTCCGACGGGGCTGATTCCGCCTCCGGCGACCTGGACACCTACTATGTGAGCCTCTTCGGCCACTACCGCCACAGGAAATGGGGCCACTCCCTCATTCTTTCCGGCGGCTGGTCGGATGCGGACATCACCCGCAGCGTGCGCCATGAGCTGGGAAGCTACCAGTCCAGCTTCAGCACCACCGGCATGAGCTTCGGAGCCATGTATGAACTCACCTATGACGTGGTTCTCAATAAACGCCGGACGGCCATCCTTCAGCCGGTCGCCAACGTCAGCGTCATGCACTCCTCCGTGGACGGCTTCAATGAAGCCGGCGCAGGCGGAGCGGGACTCCGCGTGGATGACATGGATATCACCACCGGAAGCGTGGCCGCCGGCCTGCGCCTGAAAGGCGTTCTGGGCGCCAACCTGACCGGGCGCGATATCACGGGTGAATTCCGCGTTCTGGTTTCTCAGGACTTCGGAGATGACAAGGCACAGGCCAACGTGGCCTACCTGGCCAATCCGGGCCTTGTCCAGACTATCAGGGGAGCCAAGCTGGGCCGTACCGGCGTCCAGCTGGGCGCAGGCCTCAGCATTCCCTGCTCCGACTACGGAGCCGTCTACATGGACGGCAATGCGGACCTCCGCTCCGGAGACACCTCCATTGGCGGAGCCCTTGGCTACCGTTACAATTTCTGATCCGGCCCAGGCCTGATTTGACAAGCGCCATGCCTGCATGTCCGGGCATGGCGCTTTCATTATCCCCGTTCTCCACCTCTCAGGACATACCGCCTCCCAGGCAGTTTTTCCGGGCACAGGCGTTTCTCGCACGCCTTCGCGCCATGCGGTCATCGTCTTACCGTTCCACCCGCAGGAATTCATCTCTTTCTCTCCTGGTTATTTTGATAAACATTGATAATGATTGTTATTTTATTTGAATTTCATGGCAACATAATTTATATTTATTAAAAATAACCTCTTCCCAAATTCATGGATGAAAATTCAACATTCGAGGAACAATGGACCCTTCTCAGGAAGGAAACGGGGATGGAAGACGCTCCCCTCCGGCAAAGGCTGGAACACTTCATTTTCCGGCAATATGGCCGGATGGTCCTGGTGCATTACGTAAAAGCCCTGTCGGCCCTGGAACTCAGCCATCATTTCTACCTGAGGTTCCGCAGGCGGAGCCGCTCCGTGGCGGAACCCATTCTTTACTGGACCGTCCTCGCGGAAACAACCATCAACATGACGCTTGAAGGGGTAAAGGATGTCCAGCCGTCCATCACTCCCCCTGCACGTGCCGGAGTGACCTCCCAGCTGGACATGCTGAAAGACTGCTACCTCCTTTATTTGAGGGACCGGCAGCATCCCTGCTGGCCTCCGTCCTCCCGCAGAAGCCTCATCATCCGGAACAAATGGAATGCGCCGGAGCTGGAAGCCTCCTATTTTCCCCGTCTGTGCCTGAAAAACACGGACTGCCACTACGCCAACGTCATGAACATACTGCTGGGGGAAACGCTGCACTTCCTGACTGCCCTCCGGCAAATCAGGGACCATGGAAAAACCCTGCTGGAGCTCAAAAAAGAACAGCATCCCAACGCTTCCCCGGACGGCACTCCGTCTTCATCCTCCCGCAGCCCGAAACAGCTTCCGTGCGGCAAGCCTTGAAGGCTGCCGACGCTCCTTCCGCCAGAGGCAAGGGAAAGGCCGCCGGGAACCCTACAGAATCAGCATGCAATCCCCGTAGGAGAAGAACCTGTACCGTTCCCGGATGGCTTCCAGGTAGGCTTTCATGACCAGCTCCTTGCCGGCAAAGGCGCTGACAAGCATCAGCAGCGTGCTCTGGGGCAGGTGGAAATTCGTGATCAGGGCATCCACCACCTTGTACTCGTAGGGGGGGTAAATAAAAATGTTCGTTGCCCCGGCGCACTCCCTTAACGGCAGTCCTTCCGCGGTAGCCACATGCTCCAGCACGCGAACGCTGGTGGTGCCCACGGCAATCACCCTCCCGGCCTCATTAATCGCCCGGGCGGTGGCTTCAGGCAGGAAAAAATGCTCCGTATGCATCTGGTGGTCTTCAATCCTGTCCGCCTTCACGGGGCGGAACGTTCCCACGCCCACGTGCAGCGTCAGAAAATCATGGGGAACGGCAGCCAGCAGCTCCGGCGTAAAATGCAGGCCGGCCGTAGGAGCCGCAATCGCCCCTTCATGCCTGGCGTAAACAGTCTGGTAGCGCTCCTTGTCGGACGGGTCGCTCTCCCGGTTCATGTAATGGGGAAGCGCCAGGCGGCCATACTTTTCCTCATCCACCTCCCGGTCAAACCGGATGAGGCGGTAGCCTTCCACGTCAATGCCTTCCACGGTGCCCACCGCATCCCCGATGGAGACCGTACGCCCCAGCTTCATCTTGCGCCCGGGGCGCACCATGCACTTCCACAGCAGGGGGTTGAGCACTTCTGCACGCACCACTTCAATGGAGCCGTCATTGGAAAAATACCTTGCGGGAACCACCCTGGTATCATTCAGGATGAAATGGTCCCCTTCCCGCACATATTCCGGCAGGTCGCAAAAATGCCTGTGCTCAATCAGGCCGGTATCCCGGTGGATGACCATCATCCGGGAGGCGGCACGGTCCGGGAGGGGGCGGTCCGCTATCAACTCTTCCGGCAGCGGATAATCAAAATCAATGGTGCGCACGGCCAAGTGCATTGCCACGAATCCGCCGAAAGGTCAATACCTTTAAACCATAGGTAACACAATTATATCTTTACCCTGCTTCGGTTAATATGGTATGGAAGGATACATGAACAATTTGCTGTTAGCAAACATCTCCAACGCCACCGCCTGGGGGACCATCCTGGTGATCGTCCTCGTCATCTTCTTGGTCATCTTCTTCGCCATTATCGCCAAATTCTTCAAGACATGGCTGCGCGCGCGCCTCGCGAAAGCCCCTGTCTCCATGAGCAACATGCTGGGAATGTGGCTCCGCAAAGTGCCCTACCCCCTGGTAGTGGACACCCGCATCACGGCGGCCAAGGCCGGACTGGACATCAGCACGGATGAACTGGAAGCCCACTTCCTGGCCGGCGGCGACATCGTGGACTGCGTCCTCGCCCTGATTGCGGCGGAAAAAGCCGGCATCCCGCTGAGCTACGACCGTGCCTGCGCCATTGACCTGGCCGTGAAAGGCACGTCCAAGACCGTGCTGGAAGCCGTGCGGACCTCCATCAATCCCCGCGTCATCGACTGCCCGAACCCCAGCTCCGGGCAGACGCGCCTGACGGCGGTGGCCCGTGACGGCATTGCCGTGGCGGTGCGCGCCCGCGTGACGGTGCGCACCAACCTGGACCTCTTCGTAGGCGGGGCCACGGAAGAAACGGTGGTCGCCCGCGTCGGGGAAGGCATCGTCTCCGCCGTAGGTTCCGCGCCCTCCTACAAGGACGTTCTGGAAAAGCCGGAGGTAATCTCCCGCACCGTGAGCGACAAGGGCGTGGACGCCGCCACGGCGTTTGAAGTGCTTTCCATTGACATTGCAGACGTGGACGTGGCCGGCAACGTGGGCGCGCGCCTCCAGGCCGAACAGGCGGAAGCGGACAAGCAGATTGCCCAGGCCAAGGCGGAAGTCCGCCGCGCCGCCGCCGTAGCCACGGAACAGGAAATGGCCGCCAAAACGCAGGAAATGCGCGCCAAGGTGGTGGAAGCTGAAGCCCAGATTCCCATGGCCATGGCGGAAGCCTTCCGCAACGGCAACCTGGGAGTGCTGGATTACGCCCGCTACCAGAACGTAGTGGCCGATACCAAGATGAGGGATTCCATCGCCAAGCCGGATGCCTCCCCCTCTTCCATTAAATAAATTCTCAGGCCTCCGGGGAGACCGGATTTTCTCCCCGGCGGCCCTTCCTCCTTTATGGATTCACTGGCATACATGCTCGCCTCCGGCGGCGATGACGACAGCCTGAAGCTCTGGTTCTGGCTGATCGTGGGGGTGATCTTCCTCATCAAGAAAATAATTGAGTTCTTGAAACCAAAAGAAAAAGATGAGGAAACGCCCGTCCTGGACACGGAAAACCATCACGAAAAACGCGTGAAGGAAGTCATTGCGGAAATGCGCCGGACCAATCCGCAGCAGCAGCAGCCCCAGCCGGCACGGCCACAGGCTCCGGCGCGCGCTCCGCGCCCCTCCGCCACCCCCGTGGAACTCCCCACTCCCGCCGTGGCCCGCAAGCGCCGTCCTGAACCGGACCCCAAGCCGGAGTGGGCGGCGGAAACCGCCCAGCAAACCGCGCAAAACGTGCTGGAACGCTACGTGAAGGCTACGGAAGAAGCCCGGCAATCCATACGTTCCCTGTCTGACGCGGAACAGGCCGCCCTGCACCGTTTACAGGAAAGGGAAATGAAGGAAAACCATCCTGAACCGCTCCCCACGGTCGCCGCGTCCGAATCTCTTTCCCTGAAAAACTCCCTGCGCCGTTCCCCATCCTTGAAGACGGCTATTCTTTATCAGGAAATCCTGGGCAAGCCCAGAGCGCTCCGGGGCGTTTCCTTCAGCGGGGAATAATAGAGGAGGGAGGTTCTTCCCTCCGCCCATTCAAAAACCGGTTTCCCTGGACTTGAAGGAAAATTTTCGGAATATTTTTTATCGGAAAGGTTGCATGAAAGCCGGGAAACCGGACAAGTCCGGCTGGATGGAAAACTCATCTTGAAGCCCGCAGGGCGGGTAAATCTGTAAGATGGACGAATCAACCTTCCATTCCCAGGCGGAGGCGCTCGTCCATGCCGCGGCAACCGCTGCCTTTTTCTTCATTCCCCCTTGCCTGGAAAGGAAAGGGGAGGTACCCTTCACCCGCAATGACAGATTCACCTTTGCAGATAGCCGGACGCCAATTCACCTCCCGCCTGATGGTGGGAACGGGCAAGTTTTCTTCCAATGAGAGCATGAAAGAGGCTCTGGAAGCTTCCGGCTCCCAAATCGTGACGGTGGCTCTGCGCCGGGCGGACCTGACGGGCTCCCATGACCCCGCCGCCAATATTCTGGATTTCATCGACCCTGAAAAATACCTTATTCTCCCGAACACCAGCGGAGCGACTACGGCGGAAGAAGCCGTGCGGCTGGCGCGGCTGGCAGTGGCAGCCGGCCTCCCCAACTGGATCAAGCTGGAAATCCACCCGGACGCCCAGTACCTGATGCCGGACCCCATTGAAACGCTGAAGGCGGCGAAAATCCTGGTCAGGGAAGGCTTTACGGTGCTTCCCTACATCAACGCGGACCCCGTGCTGGCCAAACGCCTCCAGGAAGCGGGAGCGGCTGCCGTCATGCCGCTGGGCGCTCCCATCGGCACCAATAAGGGCGTGCTGACCAGGGAACTGATCAACATCATCATTGAACAGGCCGTCGTGCCCGTAGTGGTGGACGCCGGGCTGGGAGCCCCCAGCCACGCGGCGGAAGCCCTGGAAATGGGGGCGGACGCCGTGCTCGTCAATACGGCCATCGCCGCCGCCGGAGACCCCGCCTGCATGGCGGAAGCCTTCGCGCTGGCCTGCCGCGCCGGGCGCATGGCCCATCTGGCTGGCCTTCCCGCCGTTTCCGCCAGGGCCGCCGCCACCAGCCCGCTCACCTCCTTCCTGCATTAAAAAGACAACAGGAGGGAAAGCGTTTCTTCCCTGCCCCATAGCCTAGGAAGTTTTGGAAGCCCCCTTCGCCAGTTTTTTGCGAATGAAGAATTCCAGAATGAAACAGGCGGCTACAAACAGGAGGATCAGCGGAATCAGATAAGGCTGGCTGAAGAACATCTGGTAGAAGAAAGCCCCCAGAATGAACAGCATCAGCAGGAACCCCAGGATGATCAGCAGCATGTTCCCCTGCGTCTCTTTCCGGAGCCGCCAATGGGCAACGAACACCGCCAGGTAGCTGATCAGGAAACAGGCCCCCGCCAGATTGGCGATGGCTACCAGGTTAAAGGCGTTCGTCATCACCAGAATGCCCAGCAGAAGATAGAAAAATCCTTCCGTGCCGTTGCCCCAGAAGGGCTGCTTGAAGATGGCCCCCAGCTGGCCGTTGCGGGCCAGGGCCCGGGAAATGTCCAGCATGCTGAACATGGTGGCGTTAATGGCTGACGCCGTGGCAATGAGCGCCGCCACGGATACGGCCATGAAGCCCCACACGCCCAGCACGGGATAGGCGGCCTGCGCCACGGCGGTTTCCGTGTGGCTTTCCAGGGAAGTGGCGGGAACATTGGCCAGCACTACGTAGGAAAGCACCAGGTACAGAACCAGCACGATGCCGATAGCCAGGAAAATGGCTTTAGGCAATGTTTTGGAAGGATTTTTCAGATTGCCCGCCGTATTGGCCATCATGCCGTAGCCGGCAAACGCGAAAAACGTCAGCCCCACGCTCCCCAGCAGTCCGTCCAGTCCTTTCACCGGAATGGGGTCCGCGCCCACCGGCACGGAAGAACCGAAGCTGGCAAGCATCAGAACCGTCAGAATAAGCAGCTTGAACGCCACCATCACCACCTCCGATTTCCCTACCGCCCTAGCTCCTCCCATATTTAAAGCGCCCAGCAGCAGAATGGCCACGCTGGCGAAAAGGGCGGTGGAATAGATGTTGGTCAATTCGTCCGGCAAAAACAGGCGGGACGCGTATGCCCCGAAGGACTTGGCGACCAGGGCCACGGTAATGACCAGTGTTCCCATGTAAATCAGCGTCAGCGCGCCGGACAGGGTCTTGTGGGAAAAAGCCTCGTTGAAATAATCCATGATTCCTCCGGAACCTGGATAACGGGAACCCAGCTTGGCGTAAGTGTAACCGGAAAGCAGGGCCGCGACACCTCCCAGCAGGAAGGACCAGTACACGTTTTTGCCCGCCATCAGGGTCGCCTGACCCATGAGGGCGAAAATTCCCGCTCCCACCATGGAACCTATTCCCAATGCAATCACGCTCCACAGGGATAAATATTCTTTTGGAGCCTTCCCGTGCATAAGGGAATTAGAGAGCTTACAGGGAAGGAACGTTGACCTTTCCATACGAGATGACACGTCCTGCCGGTCCGGAACGCCCCGCAGCGTCATCATGACTATGCAGGCACGGCTTTCCCCTTGAACCGTCCGCAGGCGGCATGTAGGGTACGGCTGATGATCAAAACCGCCATCTTTGATTTTGATGGAACGCTTGCGGATACCATACCCCTGTGCCGGGAAGCCTTCCGCCGCGCCGTCCGGGAGCTGGACGGCAGAACGTTGACGGATGAGGAGATCGAACGCCAGTTCGGGCCGGACGACCTAGGCGTCATCCAAAGACTGCTTCCCGGAAAGCCGGAACTGCATGAAAAAGGCAGGGAACTGTTCATCCGCCATTACCGTGAGCTGCATCCGGAACTGGCGCCCTCTCCCTTCCCCGGAACGGCCGAAATGCTGAGCGGCCTGCGCAGCCGCGGTGTCCGGCTGGCCATGGTTACCGGCAAACTCCTGGAAAGCGCGGAGATTTCCCTTCAATTTTTCCATCTGACCGAGTTCTTCCCCATTCTGGAAACGGGCTCCCCGGAGGGCGGAGTGAAGCCGGACCGCATCAGGCGGGCGCTGAACCGCCTGGACTCTTCCGCCGGGGAAGCCATCTACATCGGGGACTCCCCTGCGGACGTGGACGCATGCCGCGCCGTTCCCATCCGCATTCTTGCCGCAGGATGGGCCGCGGAAGCGGATGTAAAGGGCCTCGAAGAACGGAGGCCTGACTACCTCCTGACCCGCTTTGAAGACCTGGACCGCTTTTTCCGGGAACATGATGGGAATGAGGGCCTTTAATATTGCAATCCCGCAGGAAATCGGACACCATTGCTCACCCCGTTAATACCAATCCTTCCATGACTCCCCAGAAAGAATCCGGAAAAGAGGGCCTGAAAATCCTGCTCATGCTCGCCAGCGTTATCGTCATCACGGCCGGTCTGCAGGCGGGGAAGCCGGTGCTGCTCCCCATCGTCCTGTCCGGCTTTCTGGCGATCGTCAGCTACCCTCTTACCACTTTTTTCAAGGGCCGTCTCCGTTTTCCTCACTGGCTGGCGGTAACCTTCACGGTGATCATGGACTTCGGCATTCTGGTGGGCCTGGCCTATCTGGCCCAGTACCTGGGGCAGGACCTGGCCCGGACAGTCACGGTCAAATACCAGCCCCTGATGATGGAGAAAATCCACGAACTCCGCGCCTTCCTCATTGAACGGGACTGGAACAACCTGGCGGACCAGATGCTTCAGGAACTTCCGGACCTGCTCAACGGGCAGCGCATCGTGGCGTTCTCCACGGGGGTGATGGGGCAGCTCGCCTCCATGCTGACCTTCACCACCCTGATTCTGATCCTGATGACCTTCTTCCTGGGGGAAGCTCCCCGCTTCCGGATGAACATCAACAAACTGGGCAACAACAGCGACACGGGCATCCGCAAATTCTCCAAAGCCCTGGCAGGAGTCCAGAAATACCTGATCATCAAAACCTTTATCAGCGCGGCAACGGGGCTGCTGGCCTTCCTGCTCTGCTACTACATGAAGGTGGACTTCCCGCTGCTGTGGGGCATCGTAGCCTTCGCTCTCAACTTCATCCCCACCTTCGGCTCCATCATCGCGGCCATCCCCCCCACCCTGCTCGCCATGCTCCTGATCAGCCCCACCGCGGGCATCATCGTAGCCGGCGGCTACCTGGTGATCAACACGGTGCTGGGGAGTTGCCTGGAACCCATGCTGCTGGGCCGCCAGTTCGGCATCGTGACCAGCATGGTCCTGCTCTCCGTCATCTTCTGGGGCTGGGTATGGGGCCCCATCGGCATGCTGCTGGCCGTCCCCATCACCATGCTGATCAAGCTCGGGCTGGAAAGCTCCAAGGATCTCGCCTGGATCGCCCAACTCATCGACAACCCCCCCACGCCCAGATTCCCGCTCCCTCCTCTCCATTCCGGGAAAACTAACGAAAGCACAACCAAGGAATAATCCATGCATTCATTCGCATACAAAAACGGCACGCTCTACTGTGAAAACGTCAACCTCCAGGAACTGGCGGACAAGGAAGGCACCCCCCTGTACGTTTACAGCAAGCAGACCATTCTGAACCATTTCCACCGCCTCAGGGAAGCTCTGGCGCCCCTTAACGCGGAAGTGGCCTACGCCGTCAAGGCCAGCTCCAACATCGCCATCCTGAACCTCATGACCCGCAATGGCGCGGGGTTCGACATCGTTTCCGGCGGCGAGCTCTTCCGCGTCCTCAAGGCCGGGGGAGACCCTTCCAAATGCACCTATGCCGGCGTGGGAAAAACGGAGCCGGAAATCCGCTACGCCCTGGAACAGGGCATTTACTGCTTCAATGTGGAATCGGAGGCGGAACTGCGCGCCATTGACGCCATCGCCGCGTCCATGGGAGTAAAGGCCCCGGTAGCCGTGCGCGTCAATCCCAATGTGGAGGCGGGAACGCACAAATACATCACCACCGGGAAGGCTGAAAACAAATTCGGCGTAGACTTTGAACTCATTGAGCCTCTCTACGAGATGGCGGCCCGCGAACTTCCGAACCTCCATCTGAAGGGCCTGCAGATGCACATCGGCTCCCAGCTCACCCAGGCGAAGCCCTTCCTGGAAGCCGTCAGGAAAGTGGCCCCGCTGGCCGCCGCGCTGAAAGAAAAGCACGGCATTGAATTCTTCTCCATCGGCGGAGGCATTGGCATCGTTTACCAGGATACGCTGGATTCCGGCGTCAAGGAATGGTGGAATGAAGACTGCGCCCAGCTCACGCTGAGCACTTACGCCCAGGCCGTCGTTCCAACTCTCCAGCCTCTGGGCCTGCATATCATCGTGGAACCGGGACGCCTCATCGTGGGAAATGCGGGCGCGCTCATCACCCGCTGCCTGTATGAAAAAACCGGAAAGGCCAAAACCTTTAAAATCGTGGATGCGGGCATGAACGACCTCATTCGCCCCGCCCTCTACCAGGGTTATCATGAAATCATCCCGGTCCGGGAACACCTCTCCGAATCCTGCATTACCACGGACGTCGTGGGCCCCATCTGCGAATCCGGGGACTTCCTGGCCCAGAACAGGGACATGACGGACGTGCGCCAGGGAGAACTCCTGGCCGTGCTGTCCGCCGGCGCCTACGGTTTTTCCATGTCCTCCAACTACAATTCCCGCCCCATGGCGGAAGAAGTGCTGGTGGACGGAAACCAGTGGAACGTCATCCGCAGCCGCCAGACCTGGGAAGACCTCATCCGGGGGGAATCCATTCCGGAATAGCCTTCCCCATTTCATCTTTCCCCACTTTCAAAAGGGGCGTCCCGCGAAGGTAAAAACCGGAGGAGAGACGTCCCTTTCTTATTATTCCATGTTGACGGAAAAAATCATTTTCCCTTTCCCCCCACGTTGTCGCTTCACTTTCATCCTTCCGGCGGCAGTGCCGCCTTCAGTGATACTGGTCACGGTTCCATGCCTATCATTGACCCGCCAGGGGAACATGACGGCATAGAAAAGCCTTCAACCCGCCGCGAGACGAGAAAAAACGATATTTTCCCGCCTCCCCAGCCGTATACTGGAAATGAAATACCACCTGCGGGCAGCATGCGGCGTCATTCTGGGAGCAATCGCCTGCGTGCAAGGTTTTGGAGCTACAGCCCATCATGACAGCTGCATCCAGGAAGGCTGGAAAAAGGAAATTCCCCAGCCGGTTTACCCTGACAAAGACCTCGTGGAACTTTACCATAAAACATGGGAAATCGCGGCCGGACGGGTAAGAAAAGGCCCTGAGGGCCTTCCCGGGTCGCCCTACATGGATGAAAACTGCTACGAAGACCAAATCTGGATTTGGGATACCTGCTTCATGGTGCTCTTCGCCAAGTATGCGCCGAATTCATTCCCCGGAGAGGGAAGCATGGACAACCTGTACAAGCCCATCTGGGATAAGGAAAAAACTCCTCTCCGCATTCACTTTGTTGACAACCCTCCGTTATTCGCATGGGTTGAAAAGGAATATTACGACTTTACCGGAAACAAAAACCGCCTTCATGAAATCCTGAATCGGAAACAGTACCTCCAAAAACATTTTGACTGGTTTGCGCATGCCAAAGCGGGGGAACGTTTCGAATGCTCCCCCCAGAACATCCACCTGAACGCCATCGGTGAAGATGGTTTTACATGGACGGGGCGCGCCAGCGGCATGGACAACACGCCCAGAGGCCGGGACGCTGGCGGCTACAATAAAATTTTATGGATTGACGCCATTTCCCAGCAAGCCCTGAGCGCACGCTGCATCGCCCAAATGGAAGAGCTGCTGGGCAATACAGACGCAGCCGTAAAATGGAAAACCATTTACGGCAGGCTGAAAGACAAAATAAACGAATTGTACTGGGATGAGCAGGACGGATTCTACTATGATGTGGCGATAGAAAACAAGCAGCCCTGCCGCATCAGGACAATGGCATCCTATTGGCCTCTTTTAGCCGGAATCGCCTCGCCGGCCCAGGCGGAAAGGATGGTAAAATACCTTCTGGACCCGCAGGAATTCGGAGGAAGCTACCCGACGCCCACCCTTTCCCGCAGGGATAAGGATTACCACGGCCAAACCGGGGATTACTGGCGCGGCGGCATCTGGCTGCCCACCACGTACATGACCGTCAAGGCGCTGGAAGAATACGGCTACCATGAGGAAGCCGACACGATCGCTGAAAAAATCATCCGCCAGCAGCTTGCCGCCTACCATGGCACCAAACCGCACACGATCTGGGAATGCTACAGCCCCAGTTCCAACGAGCCGTCTACCGAATACGGCCGCAGGGCCCGTCCGGAATTTTGCGGCTGGTCGGCGCTGGGGCCCATTTCCCTCTTTATTGAAAACGTTCTGGGCTTTCACAAGGTCTCTGCGCTCCGGAATGAAGTGCAGTGGAGATTGAAAAGGGAGAAAGGCAGGCACGGACTAAAAAATCTTCACTTCGGCACGACTACGACCGACATCGTTTTTGACGGCAAGAACACCGTTGGCGTCACAAGCGACAGCCCTTATTCCCTCGTGATTAACGGCAAAAAATACGCCATCAACCCCGGCACCGCCTCCATCATCCTGAAATGACACATCCCGTTGGCATTGCCGGATTTCCGAAAAATCCGTGCCCCGGCATCAATCCTGCGGCTTTCCGGGCCCACCCCCGGCACGGGAGGAAGGACTTCTTTATTCCCTCCAAGGCAAATCCCGTAAAGTTGCCTTGCGGACACTTCCTGAATATACTATTTACCGTGAAACTTTTTCCTCCCTTTTCTTCCATCATGTTTTCCAGAAGCCTCTTTCTAGCCGCAGGCCTCCTGTGCGCCTCCACCGCCTTTTCCCTGCCCTCCAGGCCCTTACAGGGCGACCCGGCCATCATTCCCCTGCCGTCCACGCTGGATGTGGAAAAAAACAAGCCGGGATTTCTGGTCAACGGCACGCTGCCCGTTTCCAAAACGGGAGACAAGTACTGCATTGCCTCCTTCGTCACGGGATTCTCCAACAACATTCATCAAATCAAGGTCAGCCCGGCCCCCGCCGCGGCCAATGCCGTGCAGATTCTCCTGAAAAAAGACGCCACCCTGTCTCCGGAATGGTATTCCATCCAGGTCTCCCCGCGGGGCGTCGCCGTCTCATGCACGTCTCCCGCCGGAGCTTTCTATGCGGCGCAGACCCTCAAGCAGTCTCTGGAAAAGGATGCCGCCGGGCACTGGGCTCTTCCCTGCATGGCCATCACGGACAGCCCTCGTTTCACCTGGCGCGGCATCATGATTGACAGCGGACGCAATCCCCGTTCCATCGCGGAGCTGAAAACCATCGTCGACCTGCTCGCCCGGTACAAGGTGAACACCATCCACTGGCACCTGACGGAAGACCAGGGCTGGCGGCTGGAAATCAAAAAATATCCGAAGCTGACTTCCATCGGGGCCACCCGGCCGGAAAGCCCCATTCCCGGCAAGCGCAACCAGGGGGACGGCAAGCCCTTCACCTTCTTCTACACCCAGAAGGAAGTGAAGGAACTGGTGGACTACGCCAAACGCAGGCACATCACCATCGTTCCGGAAATAGAAACGCCGGGGCATGCCGCCGCGGCCATCACGGCCTACCCGGAATTCGGCAACAAGGACATTCCCGGCTACAAGCCGCGGGTGGCGACGCGCTGGGGCATCCTTCCCTTCACGTTCAGCCCCACGGAACCCACGTTCAAGTTCCTTGACGGCATCCTGGAGGAAGTCTGCCAGCTTTTCCCGGATTCACCCTACATCCACATAGGCGGGGACGAAGCCCCCAAGCAGCAGTGGAAAAACTCCCCCCAGGCCCAGGAAGTGATGAAGAAAAACGGCCTGAAAAACGAGCAGGAGCTTCAGAGCTACTTCATCCGCCGCATGGAACAACTGGTTAACGCCCGCGGCAAGCAAATCATCGGCTGGGATGAAATCCGGGAAGGCGGACTTTCCAAGACGGCCACCCTGATGATCTGGCACGATCCCGGCATCGCCAGGGAAGCCGTCAAGAACGGGAACAAGGTCATCATGACCCCCTTTGAAAGCACTTACCTGATCCGGCAGGAAGGCCCCCATCCCGAGGGGCCGGAATATGAAATGGCTACTTTCTCCACCATCCCCCTGCAAAAGGCCTACAACATGAACCCCGTCCCGAAGGGCCTCACCCCGGAACAGGAAAAGAACATCCTGGGTGTGCAGGGAAGCTGCTGGAGCGAATACATGACCACCCTTGCCAAGTGGCAGTACATGGTGTTTCCGCGCATGTTCGCCATCGCGGAGCTGGGCTGGACGCAGCCCGGCCGCAAGGACTTCACGGACTTCAAGGGACGCCTGGACAGGCACAAGCCTTTCCTGGACGCACTGCGCGTCAACTACCGGACGGACTCCGGAGAACCGGCGCAGCCGGGGGCGAAAATGGTCCGCGAATGACCATGTCCCTCAAGAGCTCCGCAACCCCTGCGCGCGCCTGAGTTCAGCCTTGCCCTCCCGAAAAAAAACACCTATCATGTCCCCGTTATGCCAATAGCCACACCAGAACAATACATTACCATGCTTGAAACGGCCAAGAAGGAAGGCTATGCCTATCCGGCCGTCAACGTGACCACGATCGAAGTGATCAACGGCGCCCTCCGCGCCTTCTCCGAAGCCAAGAGCGACGGCATCATCCAGGTTTCCATCGGCGGGGGCAAATTCGCCTCCGGCACCTCCATCGGCAATTCCGCCCTTGGCGCCATTGTTCTGGCGGAAGCCACGCGCCGCCTGGCTGAAAAGCACAACGTGCTTGTGGCCCTGCACACGGACCACTGCCAGCCCGAACATGTGGACACCTTCCTGCGCCCCCTGATCGCCGAATCCCGCCGCCGCGTGGAACGCGGTGAAGCCCCCCTCTTCAACTCCCACATGCTGGACGCCTCCACGCTGTCCATGGCTGAAAACCTCAAGCTCTCCCGGGAACTGCTGAAGGAATGCGCCGAACTGGGCATCGTCCTTGAAATTGAAATCGGCGTCGTGGGCGGCGAAGAAGACGGCGTGGACAACTCCGGCCACCCCGCCGACAAGCTCTACACCTCTCCGGAAGACATGCTGATGACGTACGAAGCCCTGGCACCCCTCGGCAAATTCATGCTGGCCGCCACCTTCGGCAACGTGCACGGCGTGTACAAGCCCGGCCACGTCAAGCTGAAACCCAGCATCCTGCGCGACGGCCAGGAAGCCGTGGTCGCCAAGCACGGCGAAGCGGCACGCATGCCCCTCGTCTTCCACGGCGGTTCCGGTTCCGAACTCTCCGACATCCGGGAAGCCGTCTCCTACGGCGTGGTCAAGATGAACATCGACACCGATACGCAGTACGCCTTCACCCGTCCGATCGTCTCCCACATGTGCGAACACATCAACGGAGTGCTCAAAATTGACGGTGAAGTGGGCAACAAGAAGGACTACGATCCCCGTTCCTACCTCGCCAAGGGTGAAAAGGGAGTCGCCGCCCGTCTCCAGGAAGCCGCAGACAACCTCATGTCCGCCGGCAAAACCCTCTTCGGCAAGATCTAAAACGCCTTTCAACGGCTTTTACGCAGCGCCCGGTTCCCGGAAGGGACCGGGCGTTTTGCTATCCTTCTACCTTGCGATAACTATTTCCAAAAACTACGGCAAAGACGTGAAAAAACATTTCTCCTGCGCCTTTCATGTTTTAACGCCTGCCTGGATTTTTCCAGCTTTACCCGTATGGCCGTTACAAGAGATTCCGGTAATTGCTGCGTTACACTGTTAACCTCCAAAATATCCTGATAATAGAAACACCGTTCCCTGTCCCATAATTCTTCATTCATTAAAGCATCCAGCGGCATGGAGGGCGGCATGCACGGCAGGTGCTTCACAGCCAATGTCATGAAATTGAGACGAGTACGAATACATTTCTCGCACTTCCCACAGTTCTGACCCTTTTCCTCTCCCTGCCAGCATACCCGCAGATTTTCTAGAACGGCGGAATAATCCTTGATAATGTTACACCGGGCCGTCCTGCCTACTGACGATCCACAAGGATGGATAAAAAATGAGGGAGAAGATAAAAAATGGTTGGTCACGGGATTTTCTCCCCACGGAATTGTCAGGGTATCATAAGCATAAGACTGATCCGTCCCAAGAATGCCATGGCGATATTTGCCCCCAAAGAAAGCAAGGCAGGCGCAGACTACGGAGAAAAACGCATGTTCCCAGTGATGATCGTAGGAACGATAATTCGTTTTGATACAGGCCAGAGGAATATTCCAGGAATCCAGCATGCGCTTGGCACTCATCTGTGCCAGGCCAAATCCTTCTTCATCATCCAAGGAAATATCGGCTCCATGAATCATTACAGCCAAATCAATGTCACAATTACCATGCCCCCACATCCCTTTTCGATGGCTGCATATGCAAAAAGCTGCGTCCACTCCTCCTGAGAAAGCGCACACGGCCTGCCGTCCTGTTTTTGTGCTGGAATCTTCCAGCTCTTCATCGGCTACAAGCGAGGGAAGATGATACTGGCCTGGTACCCATCCGGACCAGCACCGCATGTATTCTTCCAGATTAGCCAACAGAGTTTTATGTATTTTACCGTGGATGCGGCAGATCCCTTCGTGCTGCATGATGAAATGCAGCATGAGAATCAATCCGGCATCATCATGGGTGGGAATGCTCTCCGCATATTGAAAGGGAATCTCCACATAAACGACGATGGGTTCTTTCCCTTCAATGGAAAGGCAGGATACCTTCCGTATGGAATCCTCAAAGATTTGCGTATCAAATTCAAGTTTCATAAAAATCAGGGATGATAATCAAATGTTTTTACATTAGGATGATTATCAGGATCAAACCACAGGCATGAATTGATATTAAAGCTATCAATAATATCCATCTCCTGTTCGGAAAGTTCAAAATCTCCCAGCTGGAGAGCTTCCTGCTGGTGATACGGATTCAACGTCTTGATGATAGGAATAAGGCCTTGCTGGACATGCCACCGCAAAATAACCTGGACCGCCGACTTATGATGGTGCGCCGCTATCCTGTGTAAAATATCGTATTGGAAAAGCCTGAAATCATGGCGGGCTATGGGAGAATAACTCTCTACTGTAATGGATTTGTCCCTGCAATATTCGAGTATATGCTTCTTGGTCAGCAGGGGATGGATTTCTATCTGGTTGACATCCGGCAAAATGCCAAGCTCCTTTTCCAGCCGCTCCAAATGCTGGATATGAAAATTCCCCACTCCCAGGCACCGGATATATCCCTCCTGCTGCAATTCCCGCATAGAGAAAAATGCCTCCACATATTTTCCTTGAGGCCACGGGAGCATGTAAAGATCCAAGTATCCTGTCTTTAAATGGGACAAGGTTTCCATCAAGCTGTCTCTTACATTGCCGGATGCCAAGGCAGAATGCCACGCACTTGAAGACAGAAATAACCTTTCACGAGGAATGCCGCTCTCGTTTATAACTTTAGCAATGACATGTTCACTGCCATACCGGGGCTTATAGTCCAGAAGACGGAATCCTTGTCTCAGTGCTCCCTGAACCCTTTCAAAATATTTACATTCCGAGTGATGGTGCTTATAGCGTTTAATGATTTTTTTCCACATTCCGGCCAGACCTTTCCCAAGGGTACGGTTTGAGGAGGAATTCAAATCCACGTATGGTGAAAGATAGCCGGGTCCAAGCCCAATGGCTGGAATAGTCACTCCATTTTTCAAAGTAATACAGGGAAGATTATCCATATCAAGTTAATCACAGTCCTATCTGTGCAGTACGGCAAAATATTTCAGTGAAACGTTCCCTGTCTCCGCCATAAATGGCTTCATGAAGCAAGGTTCCCCAATCCCGGTTGGCTTCAATAATAACAGGGCCTTCAGGCGTAACGGCAATATCCCACCCTATGGAATGAATCCCGGGAAACAATTGATGGGCACTCAACGCCAATTGACGGCTTTCTTCAAAGAAAGGAATCTGGAATCCGGAAAAAGGAATTCCGGTATCAGGATGTTGATGAAATTTTCCAAAACACGATTTTAAATTCCTGTGACCTTTTGTGTTTAACATCCCCGTCCTGTCTATTCCAACTGCAATTCCTCCCGCACGGCCGTTAGAAAGATTGCTTCCATTGGAGCCAACCAGCAGAAACTGGGTATAAATATAAATTCCTTCTGAATCAGAAAGGGTGACAAATCTTATTGTATTAACAGCCCCAGGATACAATATATCCATTTCCGGATGCTGGACAATCTTCGCCTCCACCAGATGATTTGCCGCCTGATGCTCCATTTCCTTACATTCTATAGGCAGACCGTTCAACAGCAGGCAAAGCTTCTCTTCCCTATGTTGCATTTCCAACGCAAAACATTTTCTTCCCTGAACACCATCCTGAGGCTTCAGAAATAAAGGGATATTGCAGGAAGGAAGCCATTCTGCAAACGGAATATTTAAAAAGTCCTGATGAAAGACGCCTTCACCGTCCACAATACCCAAAGGAACGGAAACGGGCAACCGGGCATGAGACAGATACCGGGCCGTTACATCCTTGTAATCCAGCATATGCGCCAATGTAATATGCCGGGAATCGCGGGCCATGTCAAATTCCCTCTGAAAAACATACTCCTGCACGCGAGAGGATGCCCGATCCAATCCCATTTGCATGTAATGGACATAAGCGTCTTCAATATCCCATTCCCCACCTTCCCGGTAAATCCGAATGATCTCATCCATCATCTGTGCCCTGCTTTTCCGGGATTCTTCAGGATAAAAGGAATACTCCTCAAAATTCAGGGATTCAACATACCGGCGAATTTTGTCAGGATCCCTTTTTAAACGCTTTTTTGACGAAAATAAGCGACGAATGCAATTCATAATTTCAACATGATGAGGACAAAGGAAATTCAATCCTTTCAGATAGAAAAAGTTACTCCTTTCCATGAAAAGGAATCGTCAATTCTGTGTCAATAATAATTTTTTGATCTGAAAAAAAACGAAAAATTGAAAGATATGGTCAAAACATTTTATAGAAAAATTCATAAATACTTAATTTTAAGCTCTTATAGTTGGGTAAAAAGAAAAATAATACATGATATGTTGTCACACATAGACATCCATCGAGACTCAAAAGACGTTTTCTGCCAAATGATGAACTCTGTAGATGAACATAGCCTGCAGTGTGGCCTGCAGCAACTATAAACCACTCTAAATGGACACCATCCAAACTTCCCCTTCCTGACACAGCAGGAAAAACACCGTCTGCGCCTCCTTTACTTCCGCAAACGGCTCTCCCAATCTTTCCAGCGGTCCAGACATTAAAAGGAAGAAGGCCCCAACCGTTTCTTGCAGACCCGCAAGCCGCAGACCTTGACACGGAGCACTCCGTTCTCTTCCTTGCGGTAATAAAGGTATTTGGACAAAGCGGCGGCTTTCCCTATCTGCCGCGCATGCTTTGCCTTCCTTTCCCGGCGGCAGTCCATGTCCTGAACAGTCAAAACATTCTCCAGCCAGGGAAATTCACTCAACTCATTCAACAAATGTACGCGGGGAAAACGCTCCCGCAGGGAAAACTCATAAATCCCGGAAATCTTGCCGTAAACATTGTCCATCAGGAAAACCTCCTTGCCCAGAAGAGCTCCGGAAATGCCCAGATGGAGCCTGTCCGTCAAAATGATGTCAGGCTGGTCCAGCGCCTTCAAAAGCCAGCGGGTATAGGCAAAAGCGTGTTCCACCTCATCAATCACGCGTACGGAATACGCGGAAAGGTCCGTATTCAAAGGGAGCATCTTCAGCGCTTGAGCATGGCCGGTACTTTCCGGATCGTCCCGCAGGCAGACGGCAAGCTTTCCAGCTCCGGGCAGCGTCAACAGGGAAGTCTTGACATCCCTTTTCATGCACTTGCCCCACGCCCGTTCCTCCATCTCCAGAAACGGCAGCCTGACGGGCCGCTTCTTCAGCATCTCGGGCTCTGCGGCCAGGGCCATGTCATCCGCCAGCAGGAACCGCGCCTTCCCATTCCGTGACACGCAGTAGTCATAACTGGCCCGTTCCCGGCAAAATACGGTAAAACGTTCATCCAGCACATCCACCAGTTCATCACAATCCCTGAAGCTCTGCGGCAGGATCACGCACCTCCGGAGACGCGGATCCGAAAAAAGACGCACGTAATGAGGCAACATGCCAAAATAGGGGACAAAACCTCCCCCGCCGCCGTAAACCAGCGTTATTTCCTCCTTTCCCGCAGGGAGTTCCGGGCCGCATGAACTGAAATTCAGCCCTTCCCTTTCAAACAGGGCGACCGTGGAAGCGGCAATCAGGGCATCCCCAACATTCCCCTGGTTCATTATGTAATGGAACGGCCCCAGCTCACGCAGAAGCTCCATCATCGCGTGAACAGGGACAGGGGAACAGGGAATCCGGCTATAATCCATCGCCCTGATTCTACCTTACCGGCCATCAGGACGCAACTACATAGGGAAGGGTCGCCTCTCCCGCGTTCCGGCACCCCTAGTTGCCTGCCTTGCGGGACTCCCTCACACGGTCATTGGCGTTCAGGATGCGCTTGCGCAGGCGGATGAAATGGGGAGTGGCTTCCACCAGTTCATCAGGCTCAATATACTCAATGGCGCGCTCCAGGGAAAAGGCGACGGGAGGTGAAAGCTGGATGCCGTCCCCCTTCGTGGCGGACCGGATGTTGTTCAGGTGCTTTTCCTTGCACGGATTGACCGGCATATCCATCTGGCGCGGGTTTTCACCAACGATCTGGCCTTCGTAAATATCTTCCTGCGGCCCCACGAACAGACGGCCGCGTTCTTCCAGCGCCACCAGCGCGAACGGCGTGGAAACGCCCGTTTCCATGGAAACCAGGGTGCCGGTGGTACGCGTGGTGATATCTCCGGCATAGGGGCCGTAATCCCGGAACAGGTGGGAGAAAATGCCGTGGCCGGACGTCAGGTTGACGAGCTCAAACTCAAACCCGATGATGCCGCGGGTGGGAATATAGGCCTGGATGAAGGTGTGGCCCGTGCCCTCCTTGGATATCATGTCTTCCATCTGTCCCTTGCGGGCGTGCAGAAGCTTCATGACGCCGTTGGCGTGCTCGTCCGGAACTTCCACGTAAATCGTTTCATACGGCTCCGTAAGATGGTCGTTTTCATCCCTTTTCATGATCACGGTGGGGCGGGAAACGCACAGCTCGTAATTCTCGCGGCGCATGGTTTCCACCAGCACGGCAATCTGCATGGCCCCGCGGGCGGAAACGGAGAAAACGCCGGCCTTGTCCGTATCCTCCACCTGGATGGAAATATTCGTCCGCATCTCTCTCATCAGGCGGTCGCGGATCACGCGGGAAGTTACATTCTTGCCGTCGCGTCCGCCGAAAGGCCCGTTGTTGATGGAAAACTCCATGGAAATGGTGGGCGGGTCAATCGCCACAAACGGGAGGGGTTCCGTATCCGCGGAACCGCCCAGGGTTTCCCCGATGTTCACGTTTTCAAACCCCGCCACGCCTACGATGTTGCCCGCCACGCCAATGGCGGAATCCGTGGTGCCCAGGCCGGAATATTCAAACATGCGGGTCACTTTGCCGGAAATGCAGGAGCCGTCGCTCTGGTGAAGCCACACGGTATCCCCTTTCTTCACGGTGCCGGAGGTAATGCGGCCGATGGCCACGCGACCCACGTAGTCGTCCCAGTCAATATTGGAAACGAGCATCTTGAACTCCCCTTCCGGATCGGCGTCCTTGGGAGCGGGGATGTGCTCCACAATCTTGAACAGGAGCGGCGTGCAGTCCACGGGAGGTTCCCCCTCCATGGAATTCATGAAATAGCCGTCGCGGGCGGATCCATACACAAACGGGGCTTCAAACTGTTCGTCCGTGGCGCCCAGCTCCAGGAAAAGCTCCAGCACCTGGTCATGCACGGCGGCCGGGTCCGCATGGGGGCGGTCGATCTTGTTAATGACCACAATGGGCATCAGCCCTTCCTGAAGGGCCTTGCGGAGCACGAAACGCGTCTGTGCCTGCGGGCCTTCAAAAGCGTCCACCACCAGCAGCACGCCGTCCACCATCTTCATCACGCGCTCCACCTCCCCGCCGAAGTCCGCGTGGCCGGGAGTATCCACGATGTTGATCGTGTAGCCGTTCCAGAGAATGGAAGTATTCTTGGCCTTGATTGTGATGCCCTTTTCACGTTCCAGGTCCATGGAATCCATGGCGCGTTCCTGCACGGCCTGGTTGGCCCGGTAGGCTCCCCCCGCCTGCAAAAGTTGGTCGACCAGGGTCGTTTTCCCATGGTCAACGTGAGCGATAATGGCGAGGTTGCGGAACTTGGAAGGGTCTGACATTGCGCGCGAGAGCTAAAAGCACTGGAAAATAAATGTCAAGCCTGCTCCATGAATACCTCCATATATTTTTTAACGCGCGCGTGCGTGCCTCTCCCGTTGCAGGTGACGGAACTTTTATCCTCTCCGGTGAATTTATAGCTTTCCCCCCTCTTCAAATGGGGGTATCCTGCTCTGGCATAAATAATTTCTAAATTCTGGACAACGATGAAGATTTGGTTAGATGGAAAGCTGGTGGAACAGGAGGAGGCCAAGACCTCCGTTTTTGACCACGGTACGCTCTATGGAGACGGCATTTTTGAAGGCATCCGGTTTTACAACAAGCGCGTCTTCCGCCTGGAAGACCACATGGACCGCCTGTACAACTGCGCCCATTACCTGCTGCTGGACATTCCCTACACCCGTGAGGAGCTCTCCAAGGCCGTATGCGACACGGCGGCGGCCTCCGGCCTGGATGACGGCTACATCCGCCTGGTGGTTACCCGCGGTGTCGGCAACCTGGGGCTCAACCCCTTCAACTGCAAACGCCCCAGCGTCTTCATCATCGCGGATAAAATCTCCCTGTATGATCCCGCCGTGTATGAAAACGGGCTGGCCCTGATCACCAGCTCCGTGCGCCGCAACCGCCCGGACACCGTCTGCCCGCAGGTCAAATCCCTCAATTACCTCAACAACATCCTGGCCAAGATGGAAGCCGTACGCCAGGGCGTTGCGGAAGCCCTGATGCTGAACGACCTGGGCAACGTGGCCGAATGCACGGGAGACAACATCTTCATCGTGAAGGACGGAACCGTCTTCACCCCGCCCGTCACGGACGGCTGCCTGGACGGCATCACGCGCCGCGTGGTGCTGGAAATCTGCCGGGAACTGCAAATCCCGGCGGAGGAAAAAACCATGAACCGCTTTACCATCACCTGTGCGGATGAATGCTTCCTGACCGGCACTGCCGCGGAATGCGTCCCTGTCACCAGACTGGACGGCTATCAGCTGGGTTCCGGAAAAATAGGCCCTGCTACGGCCCGCATCCTGGCCCGCTTCCAGGAACTGACCCAGACCACGGGCACCGCCTTCTAAAGCCCGGCATTTCCTTTTTGACAGCAAAAACGGCCCCTCCTGCCCCGGCGGGGGCCGTTTTTCTGCGCTGCAGCATCAAAACCCGAAAGTGGTGCAGCGCCATTTCATGAAATGTTCAGTTTGAAATTCACAGGAGGAGTGAAGCCGGAACATGAACGGATCAAACGCCTGTTTTACAGTGCGCCCCATCAGTAAACACGGTAAAAGAACACATCACCCCGGCATAAACGGAATGCGCTCACCCGGGAATAAAGGCCTCCCGGCCTTCATGGCATACTCCACTCCAGAGCGCAGCGAAAGGACTCTTTAAAAAGCCGTCTCCGCCTTCCCCCACGCACAAGGGCAAAACCGGACACGTTCCGCTTCTGCCCCCCATACCGGAACCGTTCCAGCCAGAAAAAAGGCGGGATTACTTCTTCTTCGGCAACCCGGTTTCCGGATCAAACTGCTTGGCCTGCTGGGCGTGCTCCTTCGTCTGGTAGAACCGGACGTAATCAATCAGGAACTTCACGGGATAACCCTGGCCATCCCTGGGAGCCTTCTCGCACCAGTTGCCGCCCACGGCGGAATTGAGAATGAGGTAAAACGGCGTACGGAACGGATTGCCCGCCTCATTGGCATAATTGGTGGTATTCAGATCAATGGATTTCACCAGCTTGTCATCCACCATCAGCTTGATGGAATCCTTGTCCCACTCCATGACATACGTATGAAAATCATCAGAGAGATTGTCAATCTTCACCGTGCCTCCCCGGGAAGCATCCTTTCTGGACACGCCGTCCGGGCTCAAATGAAAGGTGGAATAAACCACATCCGGCTGCTGGGAAATATTCTCCAGCATATCAATCTCCCCGTTGACGGGCCAGCCCCACTTGTTCTTGCCAAGCAGCCAGATGGCCGGCCAGATGCCCTTGGTTCTGGGGACCTTGGCCCGAACTTCCAGTCTGCCGAACATGAAATTCTTCGTCTTGATCGTCGTCACGGAACCGGACGTATAGGGCATGAATTTGGTATTCTTAATCCAGTCTGACGGGCTCTTCTTGTAATTGATATTGGCGAACTTCTCAAAATGGGTCTCCAGGACCAGGCAGCCGTCCTCCAGCCTCATGTTCCTGGGCCGTGCTGTATAAGTCTGCTGGGACCCCTGATTGCGTATCACGCCCAGCTCCGGCTTCCACTTCTTGGCGTCTATCTTGGACCCGTTGAACTCGTCACCCCAAACATAAACCCATCCGCCGGGAAGGGTCTTCGGAGGCTTGGCGTCTTCTCCCTTTACGGACATGCACAGGCATGCGGTCAACAACACGGCAAACAGGCTCTTCTTCATACGGACCAATACTGTACTTGGAACCGCAGCCTTTCAAACAAAATACGTCCGGACGGGCGCCTTTTCCCTCCCTTCCCCCGCAGGATGGCGGAAATACCCTGTAAAATGGATAGAAACCCACTTCCGCCGCATGCTATGGTTACTGCATGAAGACCACTCCTTCACCCCGTGGCCGGGCCCTTCTTCATCAGACCCCCGTGGGGGCCATCGTCATTGTGGAAAACGGAACGGCCGTCACGCACATTTTCTTCAGCCGCATGGCGCAACCGGAACATGTGGAATGGGAGGAAACGCCCCTGCTGCGCCAAACAGCCAGCCAACTGGACGAATACTTTCAAGGTGCCCGCCGCATGTTTGACGTGCCCCTTTCTCCGCAGGGAACGGAATTTGAGCAAACGGTCTGGAAGGCCCTTCAAACCATCTCCCATGGGGAAACCAGAAGCTACGGCGATATCGCCCGGCAAATTGGACAACCATCAGCCTGCCGGGCCGTGGGGCATGCCAACAACCAGAACCCCATCAGCATCATCATTCCCTGCCACCGGGTCATTGGAGCCAATGGAAAACTGACCGGCTATGCGGGCGGCCTGACCGTCAAGCAATATCTGCTGGAACTGGAACAGGGTGCCGTGGCTCCCTTCATGCTGTTCCCGGATGCGGAACGCGCCCGATGGAATACCCCTGCCAGCTCGTGAAAACGGCGGGAAAAGCCTGAACCGGCCTACTGCTGCGCGGCGTCCGCCGCCTGCGGAGGAGCCATGGACTTCAAGGCTGCCTTGGGGGACTCAATGCCGAGCCACTGAAGGGGGAGCAATTCTCCCGTCACCTTGTAATGCTTGTAGGTCAATCCGGCAAAAACGGCCAGGAAAAACATCAGGACGGCATACAGGGCCATCCACAAATAATTCTTCCGCGCCGTACGCGTGGCCTCGTCCGCCAATTGCTGTAAATTCCGCATGGCAGCGGAAGGAGCCGCCTCTTCCTCCCCCGCTGCAGAGGGCTCGGGAATGAGCCCCGGAGAAGGTTCTTCGGCAAACCGGAGCCTGGCATCTCCCAGGGCAATTTCGTCGCCATCGTAAAGAGAGGCGGCGCCCATGGGCGTGAACCCGTTGATCTTGATTCCGTTGGTTGAACCCAGGTCTTCCAGAACATATGCGCCCTCCTTGAACTGAAGCAGGGCGTGTTCCCCGGACACGGACTGAAAAGGCAGCACTATTTCGCAATGTTCGTCGCGTCCGATGCGGGCGAAATATTCGCCGTTCTTCGGAAGAACGATGGTTTTCTCGGAACCGTCGGGCAGTTGGATGGAAAGGCGAGGCATGATTCACGGGCATCATGCCATGCCGGCGCTGATTTTCAATCCAAAAGACCGTTTGCCCGGCACGCCTGGAAAAAAAGCGGTCGCATGGACCCCTCTTTTGAGAAGGAGAATTCCATCACGCGGCTCCATTTTTCCAGACCTTTGACCAGCCGGAGCTTCCGGAAAGACGTTCTTAATAGATAATTCACACACTTTAAATCCCCTATATAAAACCTTCCTCCGGATAGGAGATTGACATCCCGGAGCCGCGGCGGCTAACATCAGGCATGAACGCCACTCAAGCACCTGTCTTCAAGGGATACAACCTGCTGACGGCCGCCAAATCGGTAATTTCCAAATACGCTGTTTTTTCCGGGAGGGCTACCCGTTCGGAATATTGGTACTGGGTACTGGGGCAGGCTGCCGTCCTGTTCCTGTTGGACATGGCCTTCACCATCTTCACGATCATCCTGTTTGCCTGCCATCATCCGCAGCAAATGTCATCAACTGAAACCTTTACCTATGGCCTGGCGGGTGCCGTTCCTCTTCTGCTATGGAGCCTATTTACCCTGGTTCCTTCGCTGGCCGTCACATGCAGGCGCCTGCATGACACCAACAAAAGCGGAATCATGGTGCTGCTTTATCTGGTTCCGCTGGTAGGGAGCATTATTCTTCTCATTTACTGCTGTGAAGACAGCCAGCGGGGAACGAACCAATACGGACCGTCGGAAAAATACCCGGGGCTGCCGTAATTCTCCCGGAATTTCCTTTTGCCAAACAGTTTTCCGGTTCACCGGAAAAGTCAGCGGCCCATGCCATGGAAAAGCCGTACAGTCCTGCACTTGTCTTGCGTTTTGGGGGGAAATGTTTCATATTCAGAACATGTTTGTTGATAACATCCGCATATTTGCCAGGGCAGGAAAGGGAGGAAACGGGCTGGTCAGCTTCCGCAGGGCCAAATTCGTGCCCAAGGGCGGACCGGACGGAGGAGACGGCGGCGATGGCGGAAGCGTCATTCTGGAAGTGGACCCGCACACGAATGACCTGCGTTCCTTTTTCTACGACCCCAAATTGATCGCCACGGATGGAGTGGGGGGCCAAAGCACCAAAAAGCATGGCAAAAACGGCAAATCCGTCATCGGGAAAGTTCCCCCCGGCACCATCATCTACCGCAGCAATGCCTCCTCCATGGCGGAGGCGACCTGGCTGGAACGGGAAGGCGAAGGCATCGAGCTGGAAAAAATTGCGGACCTGACGGAAATCGGGACCCGGTTCACGCTGTGCCAGGGCGGCATCGGCGGCAAGGGCAACTGGCACTTCCGCTCTGCAACCAACCAGGCGCCTACGGAAGCCGAGATGGGAACGGAAGGGGAGGAAGGCGTCTTCTTCATGGAACTGCGCCGCATTGCGGAAGCCGGCCTGGTGGGCTATCCCAACGCGGGCAAGAGCACCCTGCTGGGAGACATCTCGGAAGCCAAGCCCAAAGTCGCCAACTATCCCTTCACCACGCTCCAGCCCATCATCGGCGTGGTGGAATTCGACAGCTTCCGCCGCTGCGTTGTGGCGGACATTCCCGGCATCATTGAAGGCGCGCACAACAACCGCGGTCTGGGGCATGAATTCCTGCGCCACATCACGCGCTGCAAGGTGCTCGTCTTCGTTCTGGACATGGCCGGCAGCGAAGGCCGCGACCCCATTGAAGACCTTCAGAACCTTCGCACGGAGATCAAGCTGTACAGTGAAGACCTGGCCAAACAGCCCTGGTTCGTCGTCGCCAACAAAATGGACCTGGAAGGCGCGGAAGAAAACCTGGCCAACTTCCGCATGCGTTTCCCGAAGGTGGAGGTCATCCCCATTTCCGCGCTCAACGGGGACGGCATTTCCCGGCTCAAGAGCAAGCTTGACGAACTTGTAGGCTATAAATTCGTCCGTTAAAACCATCCGTTCAACCCTTTCTCCCTCCCACATGACCGCTCCGCTTGCCGCAACGACAAACCCCGACCAGCTCTTGTGCCGTATCGCCGGAATTGGAGACCTCTTCGCCATTGAAGGGGAATTCGTCACCGGCAAGGAAATCCCCAGCGGCCACATCAACACCACCTACAAGGCCACCTACCGCAAAAGCGACGGGACGGAAGATTCCTACATCCTCCAGCGCATCAACGACTATGTCTTCAAGGATCCCAGAGCCGTCATGCGCAATGTGGAGAAAGTCACGCGGCACATCAACTGGAAAGTCCTGCGCCGCCTGAAGGACTCCGCCGGGCAGACCCTCAACCTCTATCCGGCACGCGGCGGCCGCAACTACATCGACATTCCCGGGGACGGCATCTGGCGCTGCTACAATTACCTGGCAGGCACGCATACCTATGACGTGGTGGAAAACACCCGCCAGGCGTACCAGGCCGGATTCGCGTTCGGCTCCTTCCAGGACCTGATCAGCGACATGAATCCGGACGACATTGTGGAAACCATCCCAGGATTCCACCATACCCGGAACCGCTTCAACCGCCTGATGGAAGTAGCGGCCCAGGACCCGCAGGAACGCCTCTCCACCTGCCTTCCGGAACTGGACTTCATCAAGGCGCGCGAGCAGGACGTGGACCGTCTGCTGGACCTGCAGGCCGGCGGCGTGCTTCCCACCCGCATCACCCATAACGATACCAAGATCAACAACGTCATGCTGGACGAGGATACGGACCACGCCGTTTGCGTCATTGACCTGGATACGGTCATGCCCGGCCTTGTGCTCTATGACTTCGGCGACATGGTGCGCACCGTCACCCCGCCTACGGAAGAAGATGAGGAAGACCTGGACAAGGTGCGCATGCGCATGCCCATGTTCCAATCCATTGTGGAAGGGTACCTGGCCGCCGCCCACGGCTTCCTGACTCAGGCGGAAATAGACCAGCTTGCCTTCTCGGGAAAACTCATCACGCTGGAAATCGGCATCCGGTTCCTGACGGACTACCTGGAAGGGGACCAATACTTCAAGATTTCCCGCCCGGACCACAACCTCAGCCGCTGCCGCACGCAGCTCAAGCTGGTGGAATGCATTGAACAGGAACTTCCGGCCATGGAGCAATATGTCAAGCGCGTGGCCAAGGGGATGTCCAGAAAATAGAGAGGGAGCTCTCCCTCCTTTCTTCCATTTCTTCCGGGACGGCTATGCCGTCCCTTATTATTTATATTATTTGAACACTGCGGCGATTTCCACAATCCAAGAAACATTCCACGCAATCGCCACAGACCATGTTTGAAATACCGGATATTCAACTCAATCAATATGGCAAGCCGGCAAGGATCATGTATCTGGCCCCGTATGCCCCCGACGCCCCCGATTTCTCCAAAAAACCCTACACGGGCAACGGAGGCTATCCCCAGTACCACTACAACATTTACAAGGCCATTCAGGACATCGGCTATGACGTCGTTTCCTCCTCCAAGCCCTATTCCGTGCAGTTCGCCAAAGGAAACGTGGACTATGTGTTCTCCCTGATGAACAGGTTCGGCATGTCCAAGCCTGAAATATTCATCTCCTCCTACTGCGAATTCATCCAGGTTCCCTATCTGGGCGCACCGCCCAACATCCGCGCCATTGCGGAAGACAAGCTCCTGACCAAGCTGGTATTCCGCTCCCTGGGCCTGAACATGCCGGAAGGCATCGGGCTTTCCGTGGAAAAAGGCATTCCGGACAAGGCTCCCTTCCCCGGCCCCTACTTCGTCAAAAAACGGTTTGGAGCCGCTTCCGGCGGTATACGGGAAGACAGCATCTGCGGCTCCTGGGAGGCGGTAGCCGCGTGCGCCCGGCGCCTGATGGAGGAAGGCCATGAAGTGCTCGTGGAACAATACTGCGAAGGCATTGACGTCACGGTTCCCGTGCTGGGCGGAGAAAAACCCGTCATCCTGGGATACGTGCAGCCAAAATCCGACAAACCGGGCAGCATCATTACGGAAGACCTGAAACTGCACGACCACCTGGGCTACCAGATAGTCTCCGTGCACGACCTGGAACAGGACATCGCCAACGACGTTCAAAAAGTCTGGAACGCCCTGGGGCCGATGGACTATTTCCGCATCGACTACCGGATTGACTTTGAAAAGGGCGAACGGCGCATCCTGGAAATGAACATCTGCTGCCACCTGGGCAAAAGCGGCTCCATCTGCCTGGCGGCCGCAGAACACGGCTACTCCCAGGCGGACATTCTCAAATACATCCTCGCCTACAGCATGAACAGGCAGAAAAACCTCTGCCAATACGGCACGTGGCTCATCTGACCCGTATGATGGAGGAACCAATGCATCCTTCCGGTCATATTTTAAAGCCGGGAAGCCGTTGCATTAAAAATCCCAGAAAGGAGGGCAACGTTTAACCGCGTGGAAACTACTGGCGGTCCGGCTCAATAACGATTTGGCACTCCACTGGAATAGACAAACCATTAAAAATAGCAGGAAATTTATCAGCATCCTCTCTTGCGATTTCCGGCATCTACCAGGAAAGCTGTTCCTTCAAATGCTCCAGCAGGTTGGCGCAGCCGTCCTGAAGCAGTTCCACCACATGGTCAAAGCCTTCCTGCCCTCCATAATAAGGGTCCGGCACTTCTTCATCCAGAAAACGGGTGGTGAAAAAGCACATGGGAACAATCTTTCCTTCCCATTGCCCTCTTTTGTCCAGCCGTTTCAAATCCCGCAGATTCTCCCGGTCCATTCCCACAACCAGGTCGAACTGTTCCAGATCATCCTTCCGCACGGGGCGTGATTTGACTCCCGGATCGCTGTAGTCGTATTTTTCCAGGGCCGCGAGCATCCGGCGATCCGGAGGGCAGCCCCGGTGGTAGCCGATCATTCCGGCGGAATCGCTTTCAATCAGGTTTTCCAAACCTTGTTCCTTCACCATCTTCTTAAAAATGATTTCCGCCGCGGGAGAACGGCAGATATTGCCCAGGCAGACAAACAGGACTCGGTAGGGTTCGGAAGCATTCATGAGGGACAATTCTTTTTTTCAGGATAGGCAAGACGTTTCCCCGGATCAAGAGGGAAGAGTTTCCTGTACGGAAAACAGATACACGCCGGGACAACGCAGGGAGCAAAGCGCAGAACGCCGCCGTGCCGCCCCAAAATAAGATTCCCCTGTGTTTCGGCTTGCGTCAGGGGGTGTCTGGCTGTAGATTATCGCATGGCAGATCTCCCTCTTGGATTAAGTTTTGATGACGTGCTCCTGCTGCCCCGCCTGAGCGCGATTCTTCCCGGTGATGCGGACATCAGTTCCCAGCTTGTTCCCGGTTTTGACATGAAAATCCCCGTGCTGTCCGCAGCCATGGATACCGTTTCCGAATCGGAACTGGCGATTGCCCTGGCACGGGAAGGCGGCCTGGCCGTCATTCACCGCAATAATCCCATCGACATCCAGGCGGCCATGGTTTCCCGCGTGAAGCGTTTTGAAAACGCGGTCATCCCGAACCCCGTCACGGTGAACAAGGACATGACGCTGGAAGAAGTCCATCAGATCATGATGGACCAGGGTTACTCCGGCTTCCCCGTGGTGGACGCCAACCGCAGGCTGGAAGGCATCGTCACCGGACGCGACATGCGCGGCGTGGACGATTACCAGAACGTCCGGGTCAAGGACGTAATGACCCCCCTTTCCCGCCTGATTACGGCGGCTCCCACCACCACCATTGAGGAAGCTCGCCACATTCTTTACACCCACCGCATTGAAAAGCTCCCCCTGGTGGATGAAAACGGCGTGCTGGCCGGCCTCATCACGGAAACGGACATCCAGAAGCGCGCCATGTTTGCAGACGCTTCCAAGGACGAGCACGGCCACCTGCGCTGCGGCGCCGCCGTGGGCGTGGGCCCCGATTACCTGGACCGCGCCAAGGCGCTGGTTTCCGCCGGAGCGGACGCCCTGTTCATTGACGCCGCCACCGGCCACACTACCCGCGTCATGGACGTGGTTTCCAACCTCCGCAAGCTGACGGACCGCCCCATCGTGGCCGGCAACGTGGTGACGGCGGAAGGAGCCTCCGACCTCATCAAGGCGGGCGTGCAGGCCATCAAGGTGGGCGTGGGCCCCGGCTCCATCTGCACCACCCGCGTCATTTCCGGCGTGGGCATGCCCCAGTTCACCGCCATTCAGGAGGTAGCCTCCGTAGCCCGTCCCGCGGGCGTCACCGTCATTGCGGACGGCGGCATCCGCTATTCCGGGGACATCGTGAAAGCCCTGGCCGCCGGCGCTGACCTGGTGATGCTGGGCGGCCTGCTGGCCGGCACGGAAGAAAGCCCCGGCAAGGTGGTCCACTACCAGGGGCGCCACTTCAAGCAGTACCGCGGCATGGGCTCCCTGGGCGCGATGCGCCGCGGCTCCGGCGACCGCTACGGGCAGAACAGCTCCGGCAAGCTCGTCGCGGAAGGCGTGGAAGCGCGCGTTCCGTACAAGGGCATGCTGGCGGACGTGGTGTTCCAGCTCATGGGCGGCCTGCGTTCCGGCATGGGCTACTTGGGCGCGCACAGCCTGGCGGAACTCCGGGACAAGGCCCGGTTCGTCCAGATCACCTCCGGCGGCCTGAAGGAAAGCCACCCCCATGACATCACCATCACGGAAGAACCCATCAACTATTCCTGTTAAACCCTCCCTCACATGGACGACAAGCACCTCGTAGCCGTCATTGACTTCGGCTCCCAATACACCCAGCTCATTGTGCGCCGCGTGCGCGAACTGGGCTACATGGCCAAACTGTACGCGCTGGAAGACCTGGACCAGATTCACGAACCCGGCGCCGTCATCCTTTCCGGCGGTCCTAAAAGCACCACGGACGCGGACGCTCCGGACATTGACTTTGAATGGCTCAAGAGCCTGAACGTCCCCGTCCTGGGCGTGTGCTACGGCATGCAGCTGCTGAACATCAAGCACGGCGGTTCCGTCAAGGCCAGCAACAAGCGGGAATACGGCCCCGCGGCCCTGCTTCCGGAAGCCTGCACGGGCCTGTACCGGGACATGTCCCCCTCCTCCCAGGTATGGATGAGCCATTCGGATACGGTGGACCGCCTGGCGGAAGGCTGCCGGGTCATCGCCCGCAACGCGGAAGGCGTCCCCGTCTCCCTCCAGTGGGGGGAAGCGACCTTCGGCATCCAGTTCCATCCGGAAGTGACCCATTCCCATGAAGGGCGCACCATCCTGCGCAATTTCCTCTCCTGCGCCGCCAACCTCAAGAAGTTCGACATCGGCGACTTCAAGCGGCAGCTTATCCGGGAAATCCGGGAGCGCGTGGGAGACAAGCAGGTGGTCTGCGGCGTCTCCGGCGGCGTGGACAGCACCGTGCTGGCCGTCCTGCTGCATGAGGCAGGCGTGAACATGCGCGCCATTTTTGTGGACAACGGCCTGCTGCGCAAGAATGAGGCCGATGAGGTGCGCGCCAATTTCGCCCGCATGAACGTGGAAATCGAAACGGTGGACGCCTCCGAACGCTTCCTGACGGCCCTGGCCGGGGAAGGCGACCCGGAAAAGAAGCGCCGCATCATCGGCGGCCTGTTCATCGACGTGTTCTGGGACGCCGTGGGAGATGCGGAAATGCTCGCCCAGGGCACCCTGTACCCGGACGTGATTGAAAGCGCCTCCAACGCCAAGTCCAAGGCATCCGTCATCAAGACCCACCACAACCGCGTGGAACGCGTGCTGGAACTCCAGGCGCAGGGGAAGGTGCTGGAACCCCTGGCGGAACTGTTCAAGGACGAGGTGCGCGAACTGGGAGCCTCCATGGGCATCCCGCATGACATCCTGTGGCGCCATCCCTTCCCCGGCCCCGGCCTCGCCGTGCGCTGCCCCGGCGTGGTGACCAAGGACCGCCTGGACATCATCCGGGAGTGTGACGCCATCTTCATCGGCAATTTGAAGAAATACGGCTGGTATGAAAAGGTCTGGCAGGCCTACGCCGGCCTCATCCCGGTGAAAACGGTGGGAGTGAAAGGGGACGAGCGCTCCTATGAATGGGCCACCAACCTGCGCGCCATCGTGTCGGAAGACGCCATGACGGCGGACTGGGTGGAACTGCCCCCCGCCCTGCTGCGTGAAACCAGCAACCGCATCCTCAATGAAGTGAAGGGCATCAACCGCGTCCTTTACGATATTTCCACCAAGCCCCCGGCTTCCATTGAGTGGGAATAAGGTTTCCGCACCCTGTTGGCGTGCCGTTCAACAGGGTGCCTGCCGCTCAACGCCGCCGGTAATGAATAACAAAGGGAGAAAAACAATGACTGAACTGGAAAAATGCATGGCGGGCGAATGGTATGACTGCCATGACAAGGTGTTTCTGGAATTCAAGAGCAGGACTCACCGGCTCCTGATGAAGTACAATTCCCTGCCTTACGACCATAAGGAGGAGAAGTATCAGGTGCTGAAGGAAATGCTGGGCAGCATCGGCACAAAAGTGTCCATCGGCCATTCCTTCATCTGCGACTATGGCTGCAATATCCATATCGGGAACAACGTCACCGTCAATACGGGCTGCACGTTCGTGGACTGCAACAGGATCACCATCGGCAGCAATGTGCTCATCGCTCCGAACGTGCAGATTTACACCGCTACGCACCCCATTGAACTGAATGAGCGCCTCACTCCCGTGGAAACGTCGGAGGGCATCGAGTACGTCCGCCATACCTTCGCCCTTCCGGTGACGATAGAAGACGGCTGCTGGATTGGCGGCGGCGTCATCATCCTGCCGGGAATCACGATCGGAAAGGGCAGCGTCATCGGCGCCGGCAGCGTGGTCACCAAAAGTATACCCCCGGACAGTCTGGCGGCCGGAAATCCCTGCAAAGTCATCCGTAAAATCAACGGGAGCCAGGACAATGATTAAACTGATAGCGTTTGACCTGGATGGCACGATAGGGGAGACGGTCCCCATGTGCATCCGGGCGTTTGAAAAAGCAGTTTCCCCCTACGCGGGCCGCACGCTGAGCGAACGGGAAATTACCCAGACCTTCGGCCTGAATGAAGTAGGAATGATCAAAATGGTCGCCGGGGAAAAATGGCGGGAAGCCCTTCATGATTTTTACCCGGTTTATGAAAAGATGCATGAGGAATGCCCGGAACCGTATGAAGGCATTCGCGAATTGATCAACACCTTGAAAAAGGAGGGAATATTGGTTGCCCTGATTACCGGAAAAGGGGAAAAGAGCTGCCGCATCACGCTTGAACAATTCGGCATGCAGGATCTGTTCTGTTCCGTCAAGACCGGAGCGGAAGACCGGCCGAACAAGGCGGAAGCCATTGGTGAACTGCTGCGTGACTACCACCTGGCCAAGGATGAATTTTATTACGTCGGGGATGCGGTATCGGATGTAACCGCCTGCAGGAAAGCGGGCGTGACCTGCCTGTCCGCCGCCTGGGGAACTACCGCGGACATTCGCGGCCTGGAAGAAGCCAACCCTTCAAACGTATTTTTCAGTATCAGGGACCTGTCGCATTTCCTGCTCCGGACGCGGGAAAACGCATAACCTGTTCCTCTTTTTTCCGTTGCTTTAATCAATCGCGCCCTGCAATCCTGCCGCCATGGACACCGGTTCCATCATCCTCACTTCCTTCCTCTCCACCATTCCCGTTTATCTTTTCTTCGCCACGGGTTTCTATCTGCGCCACAAGCAGGTCATCCAGGCGGACCACGACGCGCCCATCATGCGCATCGCGATGGACGTGGCGTATCCCTGCCTCGTCTTCCACAGCATCATGAAATACATGGTGCTCTCCGGGAATGAAACGCTCAGCAGCGTTTCCTTTTCCCTCCAGGCCATTGCAGCCGGCGCGCTGGAGCTTCTGCTGGGCATCGCGGCCGCATGGCTGGTCGCCAAAATGCTGCGCATGCGCATCGGCACGGGCCTGCGCACCTTCACCCTGACGGCGGGGGTGCAGAACTACGCCTTTTTCGTCATTCCCATTATCCAGATGCTGTTCACGGCCAGCAATGATCCCACGCTGGGCGTCCTCTTCGTCCACAACGTGGGGTGTGAACTGGTCGTCTGGAGCATCGGCGTCATCATCATCGCAGGCGGTCCGGGCAACCTGAACATGGGCGTCTTCTTCCGCGGCCCCCTGCTGGCGGTCATCGTGGGCCTGGCGCTCGCCTGGTCCGGCCTGGGAACCTACGTAGCGCAGCCGCCCCTGATGAAGACATTTGAAATGATCGGCAACTGCGCCACGCCCCTGTGCCTGATCCTGTTCGGCTGTTCCATGAGGGACCTGTGGCACAACATGAAGTGGGAGCCCAAACCCATCATCTGCGGGCTGCTGACGCGCCTGGGACTGGCTCCGGCGCTGCTGCTCCTGATGGCCTATTTCCTGCCGGTGGACGATTATATCAAGCGCGTCATCATCATCCAGGCGGCGATTCCCTCCGCCGTCATCCCGGTCATTCTGGCCAAACGCTTCGGCGGCCATCCCGACCTGGGCACCCAAATCCTGCTGACTACCACTGTGGCTTCCTTCCTCACGCTGCCCTGCTGGCTGGCGCTGGGTTCCTCCCTGGTCGTGCCGTTGTATTAAGGCGGCGCGGCAGCATCATTGCCTGGCTGGACGGAAAACAAAACCAGGAAGCCGCCGGACTGGGGCACGGAGCAGCCAAACAGGCCAGCTCCACGTTCCCGGAACCTTGCCCGTTCACGGATGCGGTTCCTTCATTGGGTATTCCATCAGCAGAACCATTCCGGACCTGGACCGCCTTTATTCTTTCTGCGCCCCACCGCATTTCCATACTGAAGCTTTCCCACCTTTGTGTTGACTCCCCCGGCGGATGTGTATTGAATGGGTTCCATGAAGTTTCCTGCTCCCCTTTGTGCCGCCGCCGTGCTGCCGGTCCTGTTTTCCTGTGCGGAGCAGGTTTCCCGGATTGAACATGTGCGGGAGGTTCCCTTGAAAACCACGGTGGTTCCTGCGGAAGACGTGGGCATGCACCGCTCCCAGGCCACTTACCTGCTGCACGGCGCCGTCTCCCAGCAACAGCGCCTCCAGCGTCTGGGCCAATACTACTTCGTCACCTGGAATGATGCGTGCCCGGAACAGGCGGCCACCCTGGTCATGATGTACCGCCAGGGAAAAACAGGCTCAACCGTCCTGACAAAATCCATTTCCTATCCTGCCGGGAGAAAGGGAGGCACGCAAAACTCCGTTTTTGAATTCATCGGGGATGAAGCCAAAACAAAAGGGGAGATTCTGGCATGGAAGCTCGTCCTGAAGGACAACCACGGCAAAATAATCTCCGAACGCCATTCCTACCTGTGGGGAGACGACCATTGACCCTCCGGCAAGAACGCCGAAGGGACAATGAAAAGTAACCGGATATCAAGGATTGGAACTATGGCTTCCGGGCTCAGTCACCCAGAACGCACCCACTAATCCTTAACCTTAATCCTTGGTAATTTCTTCCGGAGTACCGGAAGTCTTACGCTTCCTGCCGTTTGGCACGGCGCTTGCGGACGGCGGCGGCAAGGTTCTCCAGCACTTCCACCGTGGTGTCCCAGCCGATGCACTGGTCCGTGATGCTCTTGCCGTACACCAGGTCGGAGCTCAGCGGCTGCGCTCCTTCCACGATGTTGCTCTCAATCATCACGGCCACCACCTGGTCGGAACCGTCGGAAATCTGTTCCGCGATGCTGGCGGCCACCGCCGGCTGTTTACGGTAATCCTTGCAGCTGTTGCCGTGGGAGCAGTCCACCATGATGCGGTTGTTGATGCCGGCCTTCTGCAAGGCTTCCGCAGCTTCCTTCACGTGCTCGTCATCGAAATTCGGGCCCAGGGAGGAACCGCGCAGAATCAGGTGGCAGGATTTGTTGCCCGTGGTGGAAACGATGGCGGAAACGCCCTGCTTGGTCACGGAAAGGAAGCAGTGCGGGCAGGAGGAGGAAATGATGGCGTCCACGGCAATCTGGAGACTGCCGCTGGTGCCGTTCTTGAATCCCACGGGCATGGAAAGCCCGGAGGCCAGTTCACGGTGCACCTGGCTTTCCGTGGTGCGCGCGCCGATGGCTCCCCACGTAATCAGGTCCGCGATATATTGCGGGGTGATGGTGTCCAGGAACTCCGTGGCGGCGGGAATCCCCATATCCCCCAGGCGCAGCAGCAGCCCGCGGGCCATGTGGAGGCCGCGGTTGATGTCAAAGGTATGGTTCATGAACGGGTCATTGATGAGGCCCTTCCAGCCCACCGTGGTGCGGGGTTTTTCAAAATACACGCGCATGATGATCACCAGATCCTTTTCAAAGCGCGCCATCTGCTCCTTCAGGCGGGAGGCGTAGTCCACCGCGGCCTGGGGATCATGGATGGAGCACGGCCCCACCACCACCAGCAGGCGGTCGTCGTGGCCGGAAATGATGTTCTCCGCATTCTTGCGGGTCGTAGCCACCATTTTGGCGATTTCCGTGGTCGCCGGATAATCCTTGATCAGGATGGCGGGGGAAATCAGGGGCTCGATGTCTTGAATGCGTACGTCGTCTGTTTTGAACCAGTTCATGTCTGGGACTTATTGAGGGGTTTTTGAGAGTGGTTGAAAAGAAAAAAATACGGTTTGGAGGCAATATGCCTGAATATATCGCGGGGCCTCGCGGCCATAAGCCGGAAGCCCCGCAAAATAAATCGGTCCCGCTTCCCAACAGGCGGTTCCGGAATGCGTTACCAGGAAGTCACGTTGTCTTCCGTCATTTCCGGATTGTTGATGTGGCCGTCCTCCGTGCTGCCCTGCTTGTCCTTGCCGACGCTGTAAACAGCCACATTCTTGGTCACCATGCGGGAACCGACCTGGACGCGGGGGGTGCGGTCGTCGGGATTGGCATTCAAAATGATGTGATAGGGGGATTCCCACGGGTCCATCAGTCCCACGCGTCCGCGGCTTTCAAAGAACAGGCCGGGAGAACCTTCCACATCCGTGGTCGTGGTGTTGAAATAGGCCGTTTTCTTGGGGTTCAGCTTCCTGTCTTCATCCCCGCGGTCCATGTAGTTGGTCAGGATGCTCATGATGCGGCTGTCGTCGTCCACGGCGGTCGTCATGTAATACTGTCCGTCCTTGCGGGCCTGCTTGGCCATTTCCCGTCCGCTCCAGGCTACGGGAACGCGGCCGTTGTCCAGCATGTAGTTCTCAACGGCTGTCTGCAAACCGTTGCAATCGCTCCGCGCCGTGGTAACACGTGATTTTTCCATCACGCCGTTCACCACCGTCATGGCGATGCCGGCCAGCGTCAGGATAATGGCGATCACCACAAGCAATTCAATCAACGTGAATCCCTTGGATTTACGGTTCAAAAAAGGTGCCTTCATACTTTGCCAAGAGTAGCGCAATTACGGTTCAGGGCAAGCGGAAAACAACCGGAACCGCCAATTTCAAAGCGCGTTTCCGGAGCGGCAAACATGCGGCGCATGACCCCGGCATGCAAACGCCCCGGCCATCCTCCGACAGCCGGGGCGTTTAAAAAGAACATTCCCTTAGTTAGCGGGAGCTTCGGGAGAGACAGGAACGGGAGCTTCGGGCGCGGCGGGAGCCGGGGCCTGTGAAGAAGCGGCTTCCGCCTCAGCGGCGCGCCTGCGCAGTTCCTCCTGCTGGAGTTCTTCCGGCGTCTTGGCCGGAACGGAGGCTTCCTGCTTGGCGGCGGCCTTCATCATTTCCGGGCTCAGCAGGCTTTCCGAGCTCTTGACGTGCTGCCGGTTGATCAGCATGCCCAGCACCAGGCAAAGAATCATGAAGGCGGAGCCGAAGTACACCGTAGCTTTTTTCAGCACATCCGTAGTCCGCGCGCCGAAGGCCTGGTCCGTGATGGCGGCGCCGAAGGCGGCTCCCAGCCCTTCCTGCTTGGGTCTCTGCATAAGCACCACGCCCAGGAGGAGAAGTGATACAATCACCAGAACGGCAAAGAGTAACTGAATGCTGATATTAAGTGAATTTGCTAAAAAAAGGTTCATGAACGCGGGGAGTATGTGTGAATTCGGATGGTTTGTAAAGTCTAGGAAATGATTTCGTTATGCTCGTTGCAAACGATTTTCCTGGGAACGATGGGCTTGTCCGACAGGGCAAAGCTCATGATGACCACCCGTTCGCCCGTCTTGATCAAATGGGCCGCGCCGCCGTTCATGATGATGTTCCCCGTACCGGCAGGCCCCTGCAGGGCATATGTTTCCAGACGGTTTCCGGACGTGACGGACGCCACGAGAACCTTCTCTCCGGGCCACAGGTCCACAGCGGCCATCAGATCGGCAGGAATTTCAATACTGCCTTCATATTGAACATCGCCACGGGTAATCATGGCGCGATGGATTTTTGATTTTAACTGCTCAACCAACATGACGTCCGAACAACAAACCCCCGATCGCTCTTTCGGTCAAGCCGTCATCCTCCATTTTACGGTTTTCTGTGTCTTACTCCCCCCGTTTCAATACGTCCGCGGCATGGGCGGCGTCCCGGGCAAGCTGGCTTTTCAATTCTTCCAGCGAGGGGAATTTGGCCTCAGGCCTCAGGAACCGGACCGGCTCCACTTCCATCTCCCGCCCGTAAATGTCCCCCGGCCGGCCGAACAAATGCGTTTCCAGCAGCAGTTCCCCCGCATCCCCCTCCACCGTGGGACGCACCCCCAGGTTGGCGACTCCCCCATATTCCGACCCGTTCACCCGGGCGCGCACGGCGTACACGCCATGAGGAGGCTGCAAACCGCAGCCGGGCTTCATATTGGCCGTGGGATAATCCAGCAGGCGCCCCAATTGGCGGCCATGAATCACCGGGCCCCTCCAGCGGTAGGGACGGCCCAGCATCCCGGCCGCCTGTAAAAAATCCGCCGCGCGCACGGCTTCGCGAATCCGGGTGCTGCTCACGCGCTCCCCGTCCCGCAGGATGGACGGAACGGCCGTCACCCGGAATCCGTAGCGGCCGGACAAAAGGCGCAGGGTTTCCACATCGCCAGCGCGGCCGCGGCCAAAATGCCAGTCCTCTCCCACGGCAATCTCCGCCACGCGGCAGGAGGTGCAGAGCTCCCTGATGAATTCCTCCGGGCTCATGGAAGCCAGCCGGGAAGAAAATTCCAGCGCCAGCACCATCTTCACCCCCAGCCCTTCCATCAGGGCAAACTTCTCCGCAGCCACCGCCATAATGGCAGGCGGCACGCTTTCCGGGCGGACACGGGCCAGCGGATGAGTGCGGAACGTCAGCACGGCGGGAATGCCCCCGCCACGGGCAGCGCCTTCCACCGCCGCGGCAATCACTCCGGCATGCCCCAGGTGCAGCCCGTCAAACATCCCCATGGCCCAGTGCACGGGGGACGAAACGCCTTTCAGTTCCTTGAACTCCCGGTAAATGACCATGCTGCTACCTGGCAATCAGAATGTCCGCCAGCTCCTCCAGGGAAAGCATGGCCCGGAACAGCTCCTCCCTGGGGGCGGTTTTCAGGGTATCCACCGCCACGGCGCGCTCCAGCGTAAAAGAACCGGACCTGGTGCGCCGCAGGGCGCTCAAATGCGCTCCGCAGCCCAGCGCCTTCCCGATGTCATACGCATAGGAACGCACATAAAAACCCTTGGAGCATTGAACGGTAAAGTCCACTTCCGGAACGGCCACGCGGGAAATTTGATGGCCGAACACCTCCACGAGCCGCGGCTCCCGCACAATTTCCTGCCCCTTGCGGGCCAGCTTGTACAGCGGCACCCCGTCCTTTTTAATGGCGGAAACCATCGGAGGAATCTGCTCAAAAGCGCCGTCAAACCGGTCAAACGCCTCGCGGACGGCCTGTTCCGTCACGCCGTCCACGGAATATTCCGCCACCACTTCCCCCATGGCGTCCTGGGAGGAAGTCTCCACCCCCAGCGTGAGGGTTCCGGCGTATTCCTTGTGCTCGCACATCAGCTTGTCCTGAAGCTTGGTCGCCTTCCCCACCACCAGCATCAGCAGCCCCGTAGCCATGGGGTCCAGCGTGCCGCAGTGGCCGATCTTCTTAATTCCCAGGGAGCGGCGCGCAATCGCCACCACGTCGTGGGAGGTCATGTCCTGCGCCTTGTCAATCAACAGGACGCCCGAGGGAGCTTGCATGGAATCTGAAGCGTTCATGAAATCTGCTGTTGGAGCACGCGTTCCACTTCCTCCTGCATGGCTTTCAGGATGGTGAGGCGCACTTCTTCAATGGGTCCCCTGATGCGCACTCCGGCGGCCATGGCATGTCCGCCGCCTCCAAAACGGGAGGCCAGCTCCGCCACGGATATTTCAGGGGTCTTGGACCGCAGGGAAATGCGGATGCGGGGATCGTCCTCCGCCTCCTCCAGGTAGGCGGCCAGCCAGACTCCCTGCACGGAACGCAGAAGGTCGATCAGGCCTTCCGTGTCCTCCGGACGGCTGCCGATCCGGGCCTTCGCCTCATTCGTCAGGCAGAACGTGCAAATCCTGCCGTCCGGCGTCAGCCTCATGCCGTTCAGCGCCTCGCGCATCAGCTGCATCTTTACCCAGGGCTTTTCCTGGTAAAGCTGGCGGTTGATGTCCTGGACGTCAACGCCCATCCGGATCAAATCCGCGGCCAGCTCCATCACGGCCGCCGTCGTCATCTGGTACTGGAAGGAACCCGTATCCGTGCTGACGGCCACATACAGCGCGTCGCGCATCACCGGGGTAACGGGAACGCCCAGATACTTGAAAAAATAATACAGCACCGCTCCGGTGGCGCACTCGTCCGGCAGAACGCACTGTACGTCCCCGAACAGCTCATTCGTCTGGTGGTGGTCGATGTTCGCCCACACCTTCACTCCCTCCAGAGCCTTCAGGCTGCGTTCACCCAGCCTCTTGAACGCGCCGTTGTCCACGGAAACGGCCACTTCCACGTCCACCGGCTCATCGGGCGTGGGGATGATATTTTCCACGCCCGGCATAAAAGCCAGATTGGAAGGCACGCCGTCCTCGTTCATCATGATCACTTTCTTGCCCATCTGCTTCAGGGCTTCCCCCAGGGCCAGCGTGGAACCGATGGCGTCACCGTCCGGATGCACGTGCGCAATTACCGCAAAGCTGTCATGGCTGCGGAGCAGGTCCGCCAAAGGCGCAAATTCGGGACAATGTTTCCAATCTTCCATATGTTCTGCCGCGTTTTTATAGAAAAAGCCGCACTTGGACAATCACCAAGTGCGGCTTGAAAAGTCGTACTTAATCCCGGAAGAGGATTACTTCTTGGACTTCATGACCACCGGAGCCACATCCACGGCGGGCTGGTTCAGGTCATTGAACTTGGGAAGGGGGGTCAGGGGGGGAGCACCCTGATCCTGACAGCAGCAGGAAGCCATGATGCTCGCCGCAAAAGCGGCAAGAGCCATAACGGTAATCTTCTTCATATGCGTGGTTAAATGATGGGTGATAAAGGATATGGAAATATCTTGGAGCATAAAAGCATACCATGCGGGCGCCCGTCAATCAAATTTGCTAAAATCTCCCAAGGGCGCGCCTTTCCGCCTGTTTTGCCCCGCAAACGGGCCTTTCTCAAATGGCAAGACGCATAAATCGCTCGCCTGCGCTCCTCAGGAATTATAGTCTCTGCCAAGCCGCTTTTTTTCCATGCCCTTCTCCGTCAGAATACTCCGGCTTTTCGGCACCCTGCTGCTGGGCGTCTGCGCGCTCGGCGTAGCCGGCATTACCTGGGCGTACCTGATAGAACCCAATCTTCTGTTCGTCCGGAAGGTGGACTACCGCGTCCCCCAGTGGAACGGCCGCGGAAAACCCGTTAAAGTCGTCATTGCCGGAGACCTTCACCTGATGCCCACGGCCTTTGATGAAGTGAGGGCGCTCCGCTACGTCCGGAGAATCATGCAGCTTCAGCCGGACTTGATCCTGCTGGTAGGGGATTATGCCCGCGGCGCCAGCAGAAACGCCAGCATGAGCCCCGCCGCGGCCGCCCGGCTGCTGCGGGGGCTGGCAGCGCCCTGCGGCGTCTTCGCCATCCAGGGGAACCATGACTTCACCTTCGGCTGGGACAACTGGCGCAAGGAACTGACCCGGGCCGGCATCACGGTGCTGGAAGACCAAAGCGCGCTTGTCACATTCAAGGACGGCAGGCAGCTCCAGCTATCCGGAATGCTGGATACCTCGCGCAATTCCAAAAAACGGCTCCCCAAACGCCAGGCCCCGGACATCCCCCATTTCCTGCTTTCCCACCGTCCGGAAGCGGACCACATGCTCTCCCACGGGGACGCGGACATCGTCATCAGCGGCCACACTCACGGCGGCCAGATATGCCTTCCCTTCAACCTCCTGTGGTTTGAAGCCAGCCCGGAACACGCCCAGCCCTACACCTACCCCTGGCATATTTCCGGCGGCAACACCTACCTGATTACCAAGGGGCTCGGAACCAGCACGCTTCCCCTCCGCTTCAACTGCCCTCCGGAGATCTATCTGCTGGAGCTGCACTGACGCCGGCAACCCTTTTCCATGCCGGACAAGGCTGCGGCGGGAAAAGGATTTTTCTTTGTTTCTTGATTTTTCGCGGCCATGGGCCAGCATGGAGAATGGTTCCGCTGTTTTCCATGACGACTACTTCCACTAATACCAGATCCCCCGTCAGAAAGAACGCCGTCCTGTTCGGCAACGGTTTGATCCGCACGCTGGGGAGCCCAAGCAGCATTGACCTGCTCAAGGAAACCGTCTGCCCTCCCTGCACCGACGGTGAAGGCTGCAAACAAGACACCTATTGCCCGTTCAGGGACCGGGGGGACTATCTGCCCTTTCCCCTGATTTACGAGTATCTGATCCTGAAAAAACAAAAACGGCATTCGCAAGCCGACATGGGCAAAGTATCCTCCGATGTACGTGAACGGCTCAAGAAGAAACTGGAAGAGTTCACCCCTCAGAAATACCCCGGCTCCGTTTTACACCAGCTTGCCGCCCTTCCAGTAGACGACTATCTGACCACCAATTACGACACGTTTCTGATTCAAATCCTGGAATCACAGCATTACAAGACAAGCCAGCGCCGGAATTCGGAAACCAAATACAGCATCCGCCGCCATGTCCGCATGGAGAAGGAACGCCGTTCCCTCCGCATCTGGAACATTCACGGCACCTATAATGAAAAACCCTCCTCCTTCACGATTCAATACGGGTATGAGCACTATTGCGGCTGCATCGGTAAAATTGACAGCTATTTAAAGGGAACCTACACTTACCGGGTTCAAAAACAGAAAAAAGAAATAGCGGGCATCCCGGAAAAGCTGCGCAAGCCGCAGCTTCAACTGGAGGAATCATGGATTGACCTGTTTTTCTTTTCAAACGTTTACATCATGGGGCTGAATCTTTCTTCGGAAGAAATAGACCTGCTTTACATCCTGAACCTCCGGTCACGATGGCTGCGCGATTCAAAAAAGGCGCGCTACATCCAAAACCGCATCGTTTTTTACGGCCAGCCCGCCAAAGCCATGAAAGCTCTTCTGGAAGAATTTGATGTGGAGGTTTGCTCTTCTTCCCCCACGCCTCCTGGAAAAAACGCGGAAGGAACGGATTACGTGAACTATTACCAGGCGGTTTTACGTGACATCCAGTCCAGAATAGAAGGGGGGCATTAAGCCGCCCCAATCTTCAGGAACGCCTGCCATCCTCCTTCTCAAACTGCTTTTGCAGCCTGAGAATTTTATTCCTGGTCATTCGGTAAACAGGCCTGTAAAGGTGTTTTTTCAAGATGGCCGGGAGGGTTCTTCCGGGCAGCGGGCCATGCAGCAGCCCGGCTTCACGCATGGCGCGTTCATAACGTTCCCCTTCATAGCGCCAATTATACCGCCAGGGCTTGTGCACCCCCTGGTAATGCAGAATGCCCGGTTCCAGCGCCGCTTCCACCGCCTGGCGCGGCGTCACTCCCCGCCAGAACCGTTCCCTGGGGTCGTTCTTCAGGATGCGGCGCGTCAGGCCGTCATGCCAGTTCCAGCGCGGATGCAGCGGGACGGTCAGTTCGCACAGGGCCCCGTTCAGGGCATCCTGGTCCGGACAGGTCAGCCTGTCCCGGTGGCTGACGGCATAATCCAGCACGGCCCTGACCAGGTCCTTTTCCCGGAAAACGTCCACATTCATCAGCAGCACGCCGGAATTGAAATACCCCGTGCAGGTCAGCGGCATCTCCAGGCGCTCGTTGAAATGGGAGCCGGGCCTGGAAAAATTCTCAAACACCACTCCCACCGCGTTGCCGGACATATCCGTCCCGAACAGCTCCGTCAAGTCCCGGCAGACCAGAACGTCAATGTCCAGATACAGGATGTTGCCCCGCTCCTCCTGCAATAATTCCGGAATAAATACGCGGCCCCAGGCGGGCACGGGCCATTGTTCCGTATGGGGAAAGTCGTGTTCTTCCAGAATGCCGGAAACGTCTATGAACTCCAACCGGCACTCGAACGGGGCCGCCAGGCGTTCAACGCTGTTCCGGTTCTCCCCGTCAATGCCATCGGAAAGTATGTAAATCTTGTAGAAGGTTTCCGGCGCAGCGGTGCTCAGCAGGGAAAAGACGGTAACGCTCAAAGGCAGGATGCCCCGGTTGTCACTGGCCAGGACGATGGCAAATTCATTCTTCTTCATCGGTCGTTCGGGTGGTGTCAGCGGCGCAGCAGCCGGGCGCCCGCTTTGCGCATTCTCTTCCAGTAGTAGGAAAAGTCCAAGCCGGATTTTCCGGCCAGCCAGGTTTTCAGCAGTTTTCCTTCCCGGCGGGACAGGCGGGAATCATCCTCTCCGGGACGGTACAGGTTTTCTTCACGGAGCATTCGGGACACCTTCCATGTCACTTCCTTCTGGACGGCATGGGGGGCGTACTTGCGGATATTCCGCACGCCCATCACCAGCATTTTCAGGAAAGCCGTCCTGTATTCCTCCAAGATTCCGGCTCGTTTCCACTCTTCCAGCACCAGCTGCGCCACCTTCAGGTAATCCAGCGACTGAAGCGAACTGCCGGACGCAAAGCCGCTGGTGATGGACCCGGCGCGCTTGCGGTAAACGTATGCCGCCCTGCTGACGACGCAGGCCCTCCTGCAACGCGGAAAGGCGGCGTAGTGGAAATACAGGTCCTCGCAGGCGACGCCCTCGGGGAACCGGATGCCGTGCTCCTCCACAACGGAACGCCGTATCATCATGCCGCCCGCTCCATGGTGTATTTTCCCGATGGTCTCCGGAGTGCAGGGAATCCACCCCTTTTCCGGGGGCGCCATGTCCTCCGGCAGGAACCGGTCCTCCCGCCCGGGGTCGGACTCATAATAATACCGGAACCCGCATACCAGCTTGTCGGCGTCCAGCGCCTCCGCACGGCTGTACATCTCCTCCAGCAAATCCGTTTCCAGCCAGTCGTCTGAATCCACCAGCACCAGGTATTCCCCCTGAGCATGGCTCATCGCCAGATTCCTGGTCCGGGAAAGGCCGCCGTTTTCCGGGGCCTGCACCACTTTCACCCGCGGGTCCCGCTCCGCAAATTCCCGCAGGATGGACAGGGACCCGTCCGTGGAAACGTCGTCCACGCAAACCACTTCCAGCTCCCGGAGCGTCTGTGCGCAGATGCTTTCCAGGCACTGGGCCAGATACGGCTCCACATTGTAAACCGGAACCAGCACGGAAATTTTCACGGGAGCCGTCATGACGCCTGCGGAGTGCCCGCCATTTTTGCAGGTTCAAGCTCTTCCCGGGGGGGGAGGAAGGGCTCCAGCGTGGACCATACCCGGTCCACCGTAATTTCCTCAATGGCGCCGGGGGAAATCAGGTTGGAAATGCACCGGGCCGTAATGGCGGACTTGCGCGTCCGGTGGCAGAACATGGCGGTCACCGGAACCCCGGCGTAGGCGCACATGTGCGTAGGCCCCGTATCATTGCCCACACAGGCCAGGGAACGGAGCGCCATCTGGGGAATATCCATCAGGGTGGACTTGCCCAGAAAACTGACGGCCAGGGGGGAGCTGGCGGCAATGGCCTCCACCTCCGCAGCCTCCGCCCTGGTGCCGATCACGACGGAGAAAATGCCCCGTTCCGCCAGGCGCCGCGCCAGGGCGCAGAAATTCTCCACGGGCCAGCGCTTGTAGGGATGGCTGGGGGAACAGCCCGGAATCATCATCACGTAGCGTTCCGGAAGTTCGTCAAAGTGCAGCCCTTCCCCGTGCATGAAGGAGAGGTCCGTCAGGACGCGTTCCACGCGGTACGGCTCCTTCTCCACCCGGCCAAACCGGAAGCCGCCTTTTTTCAGCAGTCTGCGCCGTTCCCCGGAATTGCAGGCCACCCAGTCCATGTCATGGCCCAGCAGGAAGCGCACGGCAGGATAATAACGCTTCCTGGTGCGGGAAGATTCCTGGAGGTCGTACACCACGTCAAAATTCCCTTTCACGATGGAACGGATGGCCCCCCAGGTGGCGCCCAGCTTCCGGTAGGGCAGGCGGTTGTCCACAATGAAATCGTCAAACACCCCGAGCTGTTCCGCCATGGGAACGAACATTCCCATGGTCATCAGGGTGATGTGCGCCTCCGGATGAAGCTCCCGGAGCCGCTTCATCGTCCCCATGGCGAGCACCACGTCGCCAAGGGCGCCGTGCTTGATCATCAGAATGCGCTGTGCGGGCATGGGCGGAAAAAGGGATGCGGGTTAAACGTAGCTGTCTTCCCTGTCCAGATACTTCTGCACGTACTGGCGCACGCCGTCCTCCAGGGAAGTCATGGGAGCGGCATAGCCGGCGGCGCGCAGCCTGGAAAGGTCCGCCTGCGTATAATACTGGTACTTGCCCTTGAGTTCTTCAGGCATCTCCCGGTAGGCGATCTTTTCCTGGAGGCCCAGCGCATTGAACGCCGCCTTCGCCAGATCGTGGAAGGAGCGCGCCTCCCCGGATCCCACGTTGAACAATCCGCTCACCTCCGGATGGTCCAGCAGCCAGAGCACCACGTTCACGCAGTCCCCCACCCACACGAAGTCCCGGAGCTGCCAGCCGTCCCGGTAGTCGGGATGGTAGGACTTGAATAGCCTCACCGTTTCATTCACCTTCACCTGGGGGAAGATGTGGGCCACCACGCTCTTCTGCCCCCCCTTGTGGTACTCATTGGGGCCGTATACGTTGAAAAACTTGAGTCCGGCGTACTGGGGGGGAACCGGACGCCCTTCCTTCACCTCCCGGGCCACCTTGCGGTCAAACAGGGCCTTGCTCCAGCCGTACGCGTTCAGGGGGCGCAGGGCATTGACGTGCTCCAGGGAGGCGTCATCGTCAAACCCCATGGAGCCGTCCCCGTACGTGGCCGCGGAGGAGGCGTAAATAAACTGCTTGCCGTACAGGGCGCAGAACTCCCACAGGTACCAGCTCAGCGTGAAATTCGTCCGGATGATCAGATCGGCGTCCGTCTCCGTGGTGGCGGAAATGGCCCCCATGTGAATGACGGCATCAATCTCCTCCGCATGCGCCTCCATGTAGTCAAGCATGTCTTCCGGAGGAACCACCGCGCACAACTCCCTTTTGGCGATGTTCTTCCATTTCTCGGAAGAACCCAGCTCATCCACCACCACAAGATCCTTTTTACCGGCTTTTTCCAGAGCGGCGACAATGTTTGAGCCGATGAAGCCGGCCCCACCCGTGACAATAATCATAAGAGAAGAATAAATAAAGAAGTTGTACGGCCTTTTGTACCACATCCACCCGGCCCTAGGCAACTGCCATTTGAGGCGTTCCCGGGCTCCGAATTCTCAACGAATTTACAATCCGGACACTCCAAACCCTGGCCGTCCCATGCGGAAAACCATTGCTCCGCAATCCCCGCGCATCCTGCGGAGACCCGTCCTCCATACCCCCTTTTCATACTGGCAACGTTAAAAACCTTCGGTAATATTTATCTTGCAAAAATTATCATTGACCACGGATTGTAAATCCGTTACATACATTATAAACCCTATGCGTCCCGACGTTTCCATCATCGTTCCCTGCTACAATGTAGCCGCTTATGTGGACGACTGTCTGGACAGCCTGGTACGGCAGACCCTCCGGAGCATTGAAATCATCTGCATCAATGACGGCTCCATGGACGATACCTGGGCGCACCTGCTCCGCTGGAAGGAAAAGGACGGCAGGATCATCCTCCTGAACCAGCAGAACGCGGGCGTTTCCGCCGCAAGGAATGCGGGGCTGGATGCGGCGCGGGGCCTTTACGTCGGCTTTGCGGACCCGGACGACTACGTGGACCCGGAAATGTATTCCCGCCTTTTTTCCGCGGCCCTGGAACATGATGCGGACATCGTGGAGTGCGGCAACCATGTCTTCGAGGACTCGTCGGACCGGCTCATTGAGGCCAGAAGGAGGTCGCCCTCCTGGCATTTTGAAAAGGACGCCTCCCCGGCCAGCTTCTTCCGGGATTCCATCTGGGGGAAAATGGACATCTGCGTATGGAGCAAGCTGTTCCGGAAAAGCATGGTGGACGCCCACCGCCTCCGCTTCAACGTGAACCTGAAATCCGGCGCGGAGGATGAAACCTTCCGGCTGATGGCCGTCCCCCACGCCTCCCGCCTCCTGTTCATTCCGGACTGCCTGTACTACTACCGCCTCATGCGGAGCGGTTCCCTTTCCCGCCGCTGCAACGACCCCACCTACTTCAAATGCGTGCAGGAATTCCAGCGGCTGCTGTACATCGTGGACTACTGGAAGGAACACGGGTGGCAGAACGAAGGCCTGTTCGCCTACGGCGTGCGGAAAATCAGGCCTTTCTTCGTTTCCAAGCATCCCCTCTTCCACCAGATGACCGCCGTTCAGCAACAATCCCTGCTGGACTGGTGGCGCCTGTTCTACAGGAACGCGGAAGGAGCGCGGTTCCTCTCCGTCCTGCCGGGCCGGGACAGGCAATTGGTGGATTTGCTGAACTCGGCGGAACCGCCATCCAACGGCTGGGGCCGCATCCTGCTGGCGGCCTGTTCCCTGCTTCCCGGACAGAAGGGGCGCTATTACTCCTGCAAAAGAATGCTTGCGGAACACTTTTCCCAAGCTCATTCCAACGGTTCCCAAGGGAAAAACGCCTCGCCGGAAGAGCCGTTTGACACATCGCCGCCTTCCCTGTAAATTGCCTTATCCCTACCTTCCGGACCAATGAACCGCTTTCTCTCATTCGCAGACTCCCGCATGTCGGCCGCCCTGGAACGGCTGGGCAGGCAGGCGGAAGCGCTGGAATTTTTCGATGAGATCACGCTGTTCACCGAACAGGACCTTTCCGCGGAATTCACCAGCCGCATGGGCAAATACCTGACGCCGTCCTGCCGGGGGTTCGGGTACTGGTCCTGGAAACCCTGGTCCATCCACCACGTCCTGCAGGACATGCAGGAAGGCGACCGCCTCCTGTACCTGGATGCCGGCTGCCATATCAACATCAATGGAGCGGCGCGCTTCCGGGAATACGTGGACATGCTGGACCGGGACAGCCGCGGCATGCTGGTTTTCACCAACGGGCAGCCGGAATACAAATGGACCAAGGGGGACATCCTGCGCCACTTCGGCGTTTCCGGGGAAGACGCCCACGTCACGCACACCCAGCAAATTGCGGGAGGCCACGTCTTTCTGAAAAAGAACCCGGTCACGGAAAACCTGATCCGGGACTGGCTCCATGTCTTTTACGACCATCTGCATCTGGCGGACAATTCCCCTTCCGCCTCTCCCAACCTGCCGGGCTTTGTAGAGAACCGGTATGACCAGAGCATCTTCTCCATCCTGTGCAAACTACAGGGCATCACCGCCCTGGACGGCACGGAAACCTATGCGGAGGACTGGGAACGGCTTTCTTCCTTTCCATTCCAGGACAGGCGTGACATGGGAATCCCGCGGACAGGAAAAAAAGGCTGGCTGCAAAAATGCAGGCAGCTTCTTCTTCCCGCCAAAAGGGACGGATTAGGAATCCGTGATAAATCCACGCCGCTCTAAAGGATGCATATAACAGGGAATATAAGGATGATAGGAATAACAGGAGTCAGCAAAATTTCCCTGTAGCCCCTGTCATCCTTATACACGTTGCTGTTCCTAACCAACTTTTTCCCAGATTTTTCCGTTGACGCCGGATTCCTAATCCCCATACTTCCCTATGTGACTTCTCCTCAAGGCACGACAGTATTCCAAGTCTCCCACAGCGTATCGGCCAGCTCCGCTCCCTACCGGCTGAATGACGCCCTGAACCGGAATATTTCCGGCATGGAATCCGTCCTTCTGCTCAGAAGGCGCAAGGGAATAGACGGCCTGGAAATCCACAGATCCGCCGCCAGAAGAGCTACGGACGCCCTGCGCCGCCATCTGGCGCATGGATTTGACGCCCTGCTGCCGGAAAGAAGGAGGGACCTGCCCTTCTCCCTGAACGTGCTGGGCATGGGGTTCGACATCCCCCAGATGGAGAAAGCCGACCTGGTGCACCTGCACTGGATAGGCGGCCGAACGGTGGATTTCACGCGGCTGGGCCACATCCGCCGCCCGCTGGTCTATACGCTGCACGATATGTTCGCCTGCACTGCGGGGTGCCACTGCACCATGGACTGCGGCCGGTTCCGGGACGAATGCCGCGGCAGTTGTCCCCAGCTCGGCGCACCCCGCCTCTTCCGCGGCCTTCCGGCGTGGCTGTTTTCCCGCAAGCGCCGCGCCTTCGCCCGCATCCCGTCCCTGACGCTGGTGACGCCCTCCCTCTGGCTGAAAAGGGAAGTGGAGAAAGGGTGCATGTTCCCCGGAAGAAGGATTGTCCAGATTTACAACCCTGTGGATACGGACCTGTTCCGCCCGGCGGAAGACCGGGAGGCCATCCGTGCGGCCCTGGGTATTCCATCCGGAGCCTTTGTCATCGCCTGCGGCGCAACCGGCCTGTTCAATCCGGTCAAGGGCGGCCATTTCATCCCCCTGGTGCTGGAGGAACTGTACCGGCGCGGGCACAGGAACCTTCATCTGCTGCTCTTCGGCAACCAGGAAAAGAACGTGGACTTCCCCTTCCCCAGCACCAATGCCGGATTCATTACGGACATGAACAAGCTGGCCGGCCTTTACAGCGCGGCGGACATCTTCCTGAATCCAACGCTTCAGGACGTCCTTTCCAACGTAGCTCTGGAATCCATGGCCTGCAAGACCCCCTCCGTTACCTTCCGGACGGGCGGAGTTCCGGAAGTGGTCCTGGACGGCAGGACCGGGCTGGTGGCTCCCCAGGGAGACCTGAACCAAATGGCAGGCCACTGCGAACGGCTCATCCGGGACGGAAAGCTCCTGCTGGCCCTGGCGGAGGAAGGCCGCCAACACGCCGAACAAACGTTTTCCTACCCCGTCATTGCCGCGCGGCACGCCGCCCTGTATGAAGAAACGCTCCGGGAATACCGCCGCGAAGGGTGAAAAAGGCTGATGTTTAACCGCCGGGCAACCTTCCCCCAACACGCCCGGCCGGCCCCTGCCTTTGTCATTGACAAGAAAGAGCCGCCCCATACACTCTCAACCACTCCAACCCGCCTTCTCCCATGAAAACGCTTAAAATCTCCTTTTTACAGTCCACTCCGGATTTCGGCAGGGAAGGCATTTACCAGCTCCTGAAAAACCGTTACCGCGTGGTGGAAGACGATTCCGACTTCGACTACCTGATCGCCACCCCCTGGTTTTACGTCAACCGGGAGGCGTTCTACGATTTTCTGGAACGGGCCCCCGGCCATATCACCGTCATGTACGGCTGCCATGAAGCCGTCGCCCCGGACTTCATGCTGTTTGACTACTACATCGGGCTGGATACGGTGCCGGGAAGCGACCGCACCGTCAAACTCCCCTTCCTGCGCCACCATTTGCAGGAAGTGCACGGCGGCAAGGAAGGACTGGATGTCCGCGCCCTCCTGGCCTCCAAAACAGGCTTCTGCAACTTCATTTACGCCAACCGCAAATCCCATCCCAACCGGGACGCCATTTTCCACAAGCTTTCCGCCTTCCGGTTCGTCAACTCCCTGGGCCCCCACCTCAACAACACGCCGGGCGACGGCCACCGGTCGGAAGACTGGTACGCCTCCTCCATCCGGATGAAAAAGCCGTATAAATTCTCCATTGCCTTTGAAAACGCATGGTACCCCGGCTACACCAGCGAGAAAATCGTCACCAGCATGCTTGCGGGCACCATCCCCATTTACTGGGGCAATCCGGACATCGGCAGGGAGTTCAACTCCGCCGCGTTCATCAACTGCCACGACTTCCCCACCCTGGACGACGCCGCGGCCTACGTAAAGAAAGTGGATGAAGACGACGGCCTGTGGTGTGAAATCATGTCCCGCCCCTGGAAAACCCCGGAACAGGAAGCCCTCTTCCTGGAAGAAACGGAACGGGAAACCGCCAAACTTTACCGGATATTCGACCAGTCTCCGGAAGAAGCGCGCCGCAAGGGGGACGGCACATGGATTTCCTACTACCAGCGCTTTTTAAAACGCGGCCACAGGCTGCGCCTGGCATGGCGGCGGCTGAAGAACCGCCTGAGCCGCTGACCCAGGCTCCCGGACAAATCAACTCCATCCCGGCTTCTCCCTCCCCCTTTTCACGTTCTCCCCCATCCCTGTATTTTCCTCCTTTCCGCCTCATGAACAAATGCCTTTCTGAAAACTTTTGTTCACCTTCCCTCCAGCAGGCCGGAAATGCCGCCCACGGGACCTACTTCCCGCACATCGACGGCCTGCGCACCTTTGCCGTGCTGGCCGTCGTCCTGTACCATTTGCAGGAATGGATCTGCCCGGGAGGGTACACGGGCGTGGACATCTTCTTCGTCATCTCCGGCTACCTGATCGGCGGCGGCCTTGTCCGCAGCCTGAAGGATGGGGATTTCTCCCTGTCCTCCTTTTACTACCGCAGAATCAGGCGCATCATGCCCGCCTATTTCTGCCTGATTGCGGTCGTGCTGGCCTTCGGGTGCGTGGTGCTGGCCTGCGACGACCTGCGGACCCTGGGCCGCACCGTGAGGTCAAGCGCACTCTTCATCACCAACATTTATTTCAGCAGGACCGCAGGGAACTACTTCAGCCCGGCCGCAGAAGAAAACCCTCTGCTGAACCTGTGGTCCCTGAGCGTGGAGGAACAATTCTACCTGACGATCCCGCTCGCCCTGTGGCTGCTCTGGAAATTCAGGAAAAACGCCGTCAAGCCCGTTCTCTGCGGGGCTCTGGCCCTCTCCCTGTTCGCCGCCGTCTACCACATGGGGAATCTGGAGCATAACAAGGCCTTTTACCTGCTTCACTGCCGCGCCTGGGAACTCCTGGCCGGCTGCCTCCTGGCCCTGGCTCCCGCCGCCGCGGGACAGGGCCGGGGAACACGCTGGCTGCGGCTGGCGGGGTGGGCCGGCATCCTGCTCCCCTTTGCCTGTTACACCTCCTCCACGCCCTTTCCGGGATACACGGCCATTCCTTCCGTCGCGGGGACGGCCCTGCTGATCCGCTATGGAAGCCACGGCTGGTCCGGGCGCATCCTCAGGCACCCGCTCAGCACGGGCATCGGCAAAATCTCCTACTCCCTGTACCTGTGGCACTGGCCCGTCATCGTGTACTGGACCTACTTCTGTTTCAATGAATGCGGCCCGCGGGACTATTCGGGCATGTTCCTTCTCTCCTTTCTTCTCGGTTTCCTTTCCTGGAAATTCGTGGAAACCCCCTTCAGGGCCGCCGCCGCATGGCGGAAGCCCGCAAAAGCGTTTCTGCTCACGGCGGCAGGATGCCTCACGCTGGATTTTGCCGGAGAATGGCTCAAATGGACGGACGGCGCACGGGACTACTGGCACGTGGCCGCCAACAACATATCCTTCCCGGAATACTGGAAGGGGCCGGCCTTCCCGCCCTCCTTCGGCATCACGCCCCCCGGCCAGGCGGTGGTGGAAAAGGGAAACGCCATCCAGCCCCATCATCCGGAGCTGGGAGACGTGACGGACTACCCCTTTGTACTGCTGGGTAAAACGGGGCAGCCTCCTTCCTTCCTGCTCATGGGAGACAGCCATGCCATGGCCAGCTCTCCGGGCTTTGACGACGCCGCACGCCTTCTCAACCGGTCCGGCCTGTTCTACCGGGCGCGGCTATGCCCCCTGAGCGGCATTTCCGATTCCGGAGACGCGGATTCCCTCACGCTGCTGCGCATGATGTACCCGCACTGGGAGCACAACATGGACCTGATTCTGGACTGGCTGGAAAACACTCCCCAGATACACACCGTATTCATCCACAACCGCTGGATTGAACTGGTCAACAGCCACCGGGACATGCGCCTGAAACAACTGGTTGCGGACGGCCTGCTCCACACCTGCGCACGCCTTCGCAAGGCCGGCAAGCAAATCGTGCTGCTGGGTCCCGTGCCTGAATGGACCTTCGGCCCGCGCAAACTCATGCGGCGCAATGCGCTGCTGAATGCCAACCGCGCGGACCGCCTGCTGGGCGGGGACTTCATCACGCGGCAGCGCCCCGTATTCGCCCTGCTGGAGCACATGGAATCCACGGGCCTGTGCCGCTTTATCCCGCTGCACGGCGCCTTCCATAAAAACGGGCGGTGGCTGGAAGAAGACGAGGGGCACCTGATGTACTGTGACGACAACCACCTTTCCCCCTACGGTTCCAGAAAAATGGTTTCCGGCATCCTCGACCAGCTTTTTCCGGGGATGGAAAGCACGGTGTCCAACTGACGGAAGCTCCGCACGGAAAAACGCCCAATCCTTTGACATTGACAAGGAAGGAAGGCCCCCTACACTGACGTCATGCAGCGCCGCCGCCGCGATGCTTCCGGACGGGTTGCCCGACGTACGGCGGAAAGCCCGCGCGCCGCTTCAACGCCTCCATTCCCATGACGGATTCCTCCCGCCCCATACGCATCAAGGTCATCAGAAAATCCACCAAGGCCTCCCCGGATAAAACGGAATCCCTGCTGTGGGGCGACTGCCTGTTCTGCACGGACGCCGCCATGACGGACTATGACTGGGTGCTGGTATACGATGAATTCCCCAGGAACTCCATAGGCACCATCAAGGATGAAACGGAACCCCTGCTCTGTCCCCCGGACCAGACCATCCTGATCACGGTGGAACCCCCTTCCATTAAAATCTACAGCCGGGCGTACACCGGCCAGTTCGGCACCGTGCTGACCACCCACTCCGTCCGGGACCTCCCGCACCCCAACCATACCCTGGGCCGCGGATGCCTGGAATGGCTGTACATCAAGCCCATGCAGGAGATTCTGGACCAGACGGAATTTCCGAAAACCAAGATGCTTTCCACCATCTGCTCCGCCAAGCAGCACACGCATACCATGCATAAAATGCGTTATGACCTCACGCGCTACCTGGCGGACCGCCTGCTGGAGCTGGACTGGTTCGGACACGGCGTTCAGGAAATAGAAAACAAAACCGTCGCCATGGATGATTACAAGTACCATCTGTGCGTGGAAAACCATCTGGAACCCCACCACTGGACGGAAAAATTGTCCGACGCCTTCGTCGCCATGACCCTTCCCTTTTACGCCGGGGATCCGCTGGCCACGGAATGCTTCCCGCCGGAGAGCTTCATCCCCATCCCGCTGGACAATCCGCAGAAAGCCTTTGAAATTATCCGCAAGGCCATGGACGGCGGGGAATATGAAAAGCGGCTCCCTGCCATTCGCGAAGCTAGACGCCTGGTGCTGGAAAAGTACAACATGTTCGCCCAGACGGCGGCCGTCATCCACAACCACCGGGGAACGGGAACCGTCCGGCCCGGCGCTACGTTGAAAGGGCGCCACGTCCTGCGGAAAAACCCGCTCAACGCCCTCCGGGAGCTGGCGGACACGCTGGCCTATAAAATCAGGTCACGCGGCAGGCGCGGGACCGGAGCCGGAGTGTAGCCCGGCTGCCGTCCCCAGGATAAGGGCCAAAACTCCCCCCTACCAGTAAATGGAAGTGCTGGACGGCATTTTGCCGATGGCCTTGCGGCAGGCTGACCGGGCCGCCTCCATGCGGTGGAAGGATTCGGAAGGAACGCTTTCCCCCTGGTATTCAGCCAGCTTCCCGCCCGCCAGATTATGCACGGTCACGGTAACCTTCGTCCTGTAGCCGGGCCGCGTATTGGGACCGGGCAGCGTGGTGAAATAATTCCCGTTGCGAATCAGCACATGCTCCTGCGCCGTCTTGCTGACGGTCGCCACGGCTCCATAGCCGTCTTCTCCGGGGTACATGACCCGGAATCCCTTGGACGAGAGGGAGGCGGCAGCCGTATCCGCCATCTCCCAGTCGGAGCACTGGACCCTGATCTTGCGGTACTTGACCCGGCGTTCGGCGGCGGCCCGCTGATTCTGCTCCACCTCCTTGTTAAACTGCGCCCATTCTTCCGCCGTACAGGCAGCCAGGGAGGCAAACGCGGCCGCAGCGGCCCATCTGGTCCAAATTCCGTATCTCATCGCTTTAACAGGCATACGTTCCCCTCCAGCCTGAACCCCGTTCAAGCCGTCTGAAAAACAGATCGTCAATAAAGCCGGAAAACCTTAATCGGATTTGCGGGAGGCGTGCTTCCTGGCCCGTTCCTCCTCCTTCTGCTTCTTCAGGTCCTCCTTCATCTTGGTCTTCTCCTCGGAATCCAGCTTGCCGTCCTTGTTGGTATCATACTTTTCAAGGAGGGCGGCCTTCTTTTCCGCGGAAGTCATTCTCTTGGGAGCGTCTTCCTCCGCCATGGAAGGCATGGCGAACGCGGCGGCCATAACAATAAGCAAGTACTTCATCATTAAATGGGGGTTCTTAAACAATCCTCTTCTACTCCCGCGCGCTTCCCTTGTCTCTCTTTTTTTAGTAATGCATGTAAATTACACTGCCATGCGCCCTTTCCGCCTCGTGAACGGCCCCCGGCCTAGGCTTTCACGAACGGGAAGAACAGGGGGATCACCACCACCATGACCAGCCCCATGATCACCTGGAGGGGAACGCCCACCTTCACGTAATCCATGAACGTGTACTTGCCCGCCGGCATGACCAGGGCATTGGGCGGCGTGGAAAAGGGAGAGGCAAAGCACATGCTGGTGCCCACGGAAACCGCCAGCAGCAGCGGATAAGGGCTGATGCCCATGCTCACCGCGGATTGCAGGGCGATGGGAGCCAGCAGCACCGCCGTGGCCGTATTGCTGATGAACATGGTCAGCAGGGAGGCCGTGAAATAAACGCCCGCCATCAGGGCGAACGGCCCGAATCCCCCCAGGCCGGCCACCAGGCCGTGGGAGATGGCCTCCGAGGTGCCGGTCTTCTCCAGCGCCACGGACATCGGCAGCATGGCGGCAATCAGCACGATGCTCTCCCAGTTGATCGTCCGGTACGCCTCCTCCACGTTGCGCAGGCATCCGCACAGCACCATCAGGACGGCGGCGATCAGCACCGCGGCCACCGCGGCCACCCAGTTGAACACCATGGCCGCAATCATCAGCAGCATGATGCCAGCGGCCAGCGGGGCCTTGTGCGTCAGGGTCACCTTGGACGCCTCCGCCAGCGGCTGGCCCACCACGACCCATTCAAAGGTTTTCTCACTCAGGCGCGCAATATCCGCCCAGGTTCCCTGAATCAGCAGCGTATCCCCGTACTGGAGCTTCACATCCTTCAAATTGTGGAAAATGTAATGGTTGTCCCGCTGGATGGCCAGAATGTTGACGCCGTACTTGGCGCGGAACCCGGAAGACTTCACGGGCATGTTGATGAGGTCCGAATTGCGCATGAGCAGCATCTCCGCAATGCCTATCTCGTCAAACTTCAATTTGCTTTTCAGCAGGGAATCCGTATCTTCCGACGTCTTCCGGTTGATCATCACCGCACCGTATTCCCGGGCGAAGCGGTCCACGTCCTCAAACTCCCCCATTACGTAAATGACGTCTCCCCGCGCCACGCGGGTGTCCGAGCCCGCCATGGTCTGGCTGACCGTTTGCAGGAAGGAATGCCGGCTGGAATGCCTGCGGCGCACTTCCACGATGTTCACGTGGTAGCGGTCCGGTATCTGGAGGTCGTGCAGGGGGTTCTCCGTCAGGGCGGAATCCTCCAGCACCCGGAGACGGTAAAGATTGCTGATAATCTGGTACTCGTCTATCAACTGGCTGAGGGACTTGCCCTTGGCCTCGTGTTCCGTCTTGTCGTCATGACGGCCCAGGAACTTCCTGCTCAGGGGAATCAGCAGCAGGACGCCCGTCACGATGCAGACGAGGCCGATGGGGGTGAACGAGAAAAAGCCCAGCCCCTCCATTCCCGCCTCCTGAAGCTGGTTGTTGATGACCAGGTTGGGGGGCGTGCCGATCAGCGTCAGCATGCCGCCTATGCTGCTGGCAAACGCCATGGGCATGAGCAGTCGGCTCGTCTGGATGCCGCCGTCCGCGGCCAGGCTCACCAGAATGGGCAGCATCAGCGCCACCGTTCCCGTATTGCTGACAAACGCTCCGATGCCGGCCGTAACGAGCATGGTCAGCACCAGCAGGCGCAGCTCGCTCTTGCCGGCCAGCTTCATGATCCTGCCGCCCAGCATCTTGGCTAGCCCCGTCCGGAAAATGGCTCCCCCCACCACGAAAAGCCCTACCATCATCACCACGATGGAGTTGGAAAAGCCGGAGAGCGCCTGCTCCGGGCTTAAAATCCCGAATACGATCAGGCACAGCAGGGAGCACAGCGCGACAATATCCGAACGGATTCTCCCCTGGACGAACAAAACGGCGGATACTCCCAGAATGAGCAGCGTGGTCAACATGTCAATAAACGGCAGAGGTGGAAAATCGGCAAGAGAGCATATCTAACATGTCCTGCGCTCCTTGTCGATAGGCTGAACAAGTCATCCGTCCTCCATCCTCCGTACACATTCACGGTTCCTGCTCTTCCCACAGGACGGCTCTTCCCTTTTCCCGCTGAACATTGCGAACCCGCAACTACGGAAACAATAAAAAACGCGTTCTTCCGGAGAACGCGTGAGGAAAGTAAAAGTGGTGGGGTAGAGAACCATTCCAAATATTGGTATTCAATAACTTTAGTTCTATATGTACACTTTTATGTACACTTGAGCGTCATTTTTCCATAATCTCGCTATCTGTGATGGCCTGTGATAGCCCATGAAACATATATTCTTATCTTTCCGATGTCCAGAAGATGAAAAACGCCCCCGCCTATTTGGTCGGGGGCGACACTCCATGAGGTTGAAGTTCCTTCAGAATATTAGTGCATTGCTCTTCGGATGCCCTGAATATTATATTCTACTTGTCTATTTATTCTTTTTTGAGTGCGTTCTAATTCATCAATTCTCTTGTTGGTCATGTCTTGCGCTCTTTGAATGTTTGCATTTATCGTTGTAGCTAAGTTGCTAAAGTTATTTACCACAGCAGCCATGAAGCGATCTGTTGATTCCCCTTGCCTGCGGAGGGTCTGCAACGCTTCATTGATGGCGGCGTTGATCTCGGAAGCATCAAGCGTGTTGTCGTCTCCGCCTATACCTTCCAGAAGCCGCTTTTTGCCGGCCTCCCATGCTTCTTGAACAGCTTCCACCCTTTTCTGCTGTTGGGGCGTTGGATGCTGGGGAATCCCTTCAAAGGGGGCGTTCTTGATCAGCTTCTCTTGCTGTTTGACTGCATCACGAGTTGCTTCTTTCATGGCGGCATCCCTGACTTTCTGTCGGGCCTCTTCTTTTTTCCGGGCATCCTGTATAGCTTTTTCTTCTTCCTGTCGTTGAGCGTTTTTCTGCTTTGCTTCTGTATTCCTTTGTTGTGCTGTATCTCTGGCACTTTGGGCTGCATTAAGCGCACGGCGTTCGGCCAATTCTTTTGTGGCCTGTTCAAGAGTATCTTCCGCTTTGTATTGTGCTTCTAAAGCTTTTGTCTGTTCTTCCCTGGCTTTCCTTAAAGCTTCATCATTGGCTTTATAGGCATTTTCCCTGGCCGTTTCTGTAGTAATATCATAACCAGCTTCTTTTAAAGCTTGATCGGAATTATCTCTTTGTTTTCTTGCCGCATACAATTTTTCCCAATCAGGGAATGTAATTTTTCCGCTTTCTATTTTAGAAATTTCTCCCTCAATTTGTTTCAATTCATCCAAAGAGAGAATAGGCGTATTTTCTAAGACTGCCAGACGGTCTTTTATTTGATTTAATGATTCAACGGCCTTGCTCAATTCCTTTCCCGCATTTGTAACGCTACCTTGCGCCGCTTCCTCTGCTTCCGTTCGATGTCTGGCATTTGCATCCATTCTTATTCCTTCTTGAACGCGGTCCAGCTTCCGTCTTGCTTCCGGGCTGTTAGGGTCTCCGTATTTTCCATTATAAAAATCAGTTTCAACATCTAGCAGGCGGGCGCGGTCTTGTTCATCAAGAATTTTTGATTGCAAGTCAATCAAACGCCTTTGTTCCCGTACGGCTTCCCGTAAAGCTTCAACTTCAATTTTCCTATTATCGGCAATTCTGGCCGTAAGATCATTTTCTTTTTGTAAAATAGATTCATTATTCAGTTTCGCCTTTAGCTCATTTGCTTCTTTAATGAGCTTATCCATATTTTTCTTTTTTTCCTCCGCTTGCCTTTCAAGTTCATCACTTTTCGACTTAAAATGATTCACCAAGGCAGTAATGCCGGCGGTAAGCCCCTGAAACAGCAGCAAGGCCCAGCCAAGCGGCCCCATAGCCGCCTTGATGGACGTTCCGAACAGACGAATGAACGGAATTGCCCCACGGAGGGAAGAGGACATTCCCAGGATGCGGGCGGCCGCTTCCGTCACTTGCGCGGATAAGCCCCGGACCTGGCGCCGGGTAAGTTCTCCGGCCTTTCCGGCAGCGGTGATACGTTTTTCCAAGTCCTGGATATTCTTCAGGGCGTCCGCCTGGGCTACGTTGTCGCCGGCCTTCCGGGCTTCTTCAAGCTTGGCAATATAGATTTCCAGTTCCGCCCGCAATTCCTCATAGGACGCGGCGGCGCGGCGGTTCCCGGCTTCCAGCCGTTCCACGGTTGCCGCTGCCTGCTGTTGCTTCCGGGCCTCCGCAGCAGCCGCTTTTTCCGCGGCCTTGTCGGCGGCGTCCATTTCCTTATTGTAGCCGTCGAGGATCTTTTGAAGGTTTTCATCAAGGTTTTCGCCCCACTTCGCCCCCAGGTCCAAATCTGACATTTTGTTATTGAGGACTTCCGCGACGTCATCAATCTGTTCAAATTTCTTCTTGAGTTCTTCCGCCGTCAATACGGCTCCGGTCGCGTCATCGATAAACGCTTCCAGTCCGGGGTTGTCCTGGAACGCCGCCCGCATGCGAGAGCCGGCATCTGTCATCTTATCGGCGAATTCCCCCAGCTTCTCATTGGCGTTTTCAAGGGCCTTGTCATAGGCGGAAAGGTCGCCTCCGGCCTCTATCCTGCCGAGTTCTTCAATCTGCTGCTTTGCCTCTTCGATGCCCTTGGCGTCAACGGAGTACTTAAGCCCTACTTCGATTTCTTTCTTGATTGTCCTGGTGCTTGATGGTCTTTAGGTGTTTCTTCTTTTCCCCTCCCCCCGTCCAGTTCCGGGCAGGGAGAGGGGGGCTTGGTTCTTTCAACGGTTAGAGGGAAGCTTCCTGTTTTTCGAGTTTCTGGCACTCCTGTACTTGCTGAAAAATATGGTCAGGAATTTCCCCTCTGGAGAGGGCGAGCTTGTTAAATTCGAGCCTCTCTTTTAACATCCGGTTTTTCCTCTTATGAAGCTTGTATGCTTTCTTTGAAAGTTGAGTCATTTTCTGATTATAGTAATATTGATTAATATCCGAGATGAAGCCAGCGAGAACAACAGGTTGACAAATCCCCGCCTGTTCTGATGTTTTCAGAATGTCGGGCAAAAGCTGATGGATCTCTTTCAACGCAAGTGGGCATTCATACCAGAACTCGCGCATGGATTCAAGGTAACGTACTTGAAGTTCCGCCAAGACGGATTCTGTATTCTCACTATTTATTTTATTTTCTTTATTATCGGGTTTGTTCTCAATCATATTATTGATATTGGGTTATTGTGTTATTTCTGCCGCCCCGAAAGGAGCAGGCAAAATCTTGAAGGGCCTCCATGCTTCCCGGTAGAAGTACCAGGCCCATTTTTCTATCAGGGCTGCCGCCCGCGCTTCTGATGGCTCCCACACGATAGGCAAGCGGTATCTTACCTCGAAAGTTCCCAGGCTCCCCAGAATGGCCTTGCTGGTCGTCTTCCTTCTGGACAGGTGAAAGGGCAGTTCGTCAGGATGCCCCACAATCAGCAGCCGGGCAAAGTCATATCCCCGGAGGCGGTGGCATTCCCGCTCGAACCTGTCACGCCCCGCCGTCAGGCTTCCGATCAGGTCAACAATGCTCTTCCTCTCCACCGTGAACCGGGTTTCAAATCTGTCCAGGGAATAATCCCCGCTTTGCAGCGTTCCGCGCCGGGAGGAGAAATGCTGAAAGGTGAGGGGCGTTTGCTCTCTGTTGTCGATGATGATAAGGGGCGTTTCCGGGGTCATTGTTGTCTCTCTCTCGCGCGTGTGTATAGGTGTGTTTTTTCGCAAAAATTGTAAACGGCGTAGTAACTTATTGATTTATCAATCTGAATTTGTGTACAAACGTTTGTAAACCAATCCAGAAGGATTTTCATTAAATCTTAATTATCAATACATTATTTGTGTAACAATTTGTAAACCGCAATTTGTAAACCTTTTCCCATTTGATAGTCAATGCGTTATAAAATCCAGCGGTATTTTTACGCCTCTCGCCGTGGTGTTTACCCTGCTGTTCGGCCGGAAAAGCTGCTCTTCCATTCCCTTCACGTTCAGGAGAACCTTTTTCACGTTCACCCCCTCCCATTCCGAACCCTTGAATATTTCCCCTATCTTCCGGTTCTTCCTGGTGGCGGCAAGGTAGACGTATTTCTTCCCGTCCGCCGCTTTTCGGACGTACAGGCCGTAGCGTTCAAGGACGGTGGAATCTTCCGATACTTCCGCGCTGGCCGCTTCCTTGATGAACTCCCGGAGGGTGCGGTTCCCCATCATGGGCGGGGAATACCCCAGGAGCCATTCCAGGCAGCGTTCCCCGTCGTCGTCCAGCACGCGGGCGTAATCACTCCCGGAGGCCATGGCGGCGCATTCCTGCATGTCCCGGGGCGTCAGGTCTTCCCCGCTGGTGACAAAGTGCGCGGCGGCGTACACGGTGGAGAACATTTCCGCGCGGCGCCCTTCTTCTCCCTGGTCGGAAAGGTATTGCCTCAGGGTTTCAATGTTGCGGCGGATGGCTGGCGCATGGTGCATGATTCGGGTCACGTATTTGCGCCCCAAGTCCCCGGACCGGATGACGGCGGCCAGTTCATCATGCCTTCGGAAAACGGGTGCGGCTTCGGAAGGTTCCTTCTTTTCCAGTTCCAGTTCAAAAATGCGTGATTGCTCGCTGGCTTTTTCAATCATGGAGCGCACGGAGAACAGAAGGAAGGCGTTTCTCATGAGGTAGGTGACGCTTTTGCCGTCCGCGCCTCCCTTGGTGATTCCAACATCCCCGTCCGTGGCGGTTCTCAATAGGGCAAGGATTCTGACCATGTTGGCCGTCTTGGCGGGGTTGTCGGAGTCCGCTTCATCAAAGATGACCGGGCAGGAATCGCTTTCAAGCTTTTGCCTTAATCCGGCGTCCGTAGTTTCCAGCCCTTTGAAGTACCGAGCAACGCCCCCAATGAGAAGTTCAATGCTTTTCCTCAAGGTGGTTTTGCCGGTTCCCGCCGGGGCGTTGATCCAGCCATGGGCGCGGAAGTGGAGATACCCGGAAAGAATGGCCTGCGTGACGAGGCCCAGGCAAAGGAAGGCGTCTTCCTCGCGTTTCCATGAGTGCGCCTCGATGAACTCGGCAACGACTTTTCCTTCTTCGTCCGTCAGAATGTCATCTGACGGGGCCAGAAGAGGCTTGCCGGGCAGGTAGAGGGGCTTTCCCGTCCGGGCATGGTCCACGGGCAGGAAGGGGAGTTTCTGTTCGTTTTCCGGGGAGAATAGATAGACGGCATTTCCCGCATGGTACACGGCGGCCCCGTCTTCGTCCCATACGCCGCATTTCCGGATGGAGTCAGGGTCAAATTTGCGGTTGCTGGTTGTTTCGATGCAGTAGTCGATGGCCCTGTCCATGACCTGGCGGGGCGTTAGCTTACCGTCCGGATCAAGCGTCTTCTGCCACCATTCCACAGGGGCCAGAAAGCGCATGTTCACCGGCGTATGTTCCTTGGTGTTCCAATGGAAGAGAATTTCCGAGCGGCGCGCGTAGTAAACGAATTGCGCCCCCTGTGTTCCCAGGGCCAGAAAGGGGGGCTTCATGGCCTCTTCCCGCTCTTTCTGCAGGGCGGCGGCTTCTTCGTCCATGGAGCGCGCGCCGGGGGTCAGGGGCGTCGGGGCTAAGGGCGTGTTCATCCTTGTGCGAGAGTGGGCACGTTAGAAGTTTTCATGGAACGCATGGATGAAAACAAGCTTTCATAAAGCGCATGTTCACCGGCGCATAGAAGCATGTTCCGCGCGTCTTTGTAGGGGGGAGTCCAGTCGCGGATGACGCAGCCGGCGGCGGTCAGCCGTTCCCGAAGTTTGGCGGCGGCCTCGCGTCCTGCCTTGTCCGGGTCCAGGGCAAGAATGATGTTTTTACCGGCAAGCGGGGTTTCCCATCCGGTTTTGAAGCCTGACGCCCCGGGAATGGCTATTACGGCGGGAATGGTGGCTTCCAGGCTTCCGCGCCCGTCTTCGTAGGGGCGGCCCGTGTAGGGGTCAACGTCCTGCTGGTAGGCTTCCCGGAAGCATTCAAGAGCCTGACCTACGGCTAAACAGTCGCTTTCACCTTCCGTGACGATGACGAACCGCTTGCCGTGAGTGGAATCAAGTCCCCAGGGGGCCGCTGCGTTCCCTATGGGCCACAAAAAGCGCAATCCGCGCGAGTTGCCTTTCGTGGGGTTCATGGTTCCACGGGGTTTCCATTGCCCGTTTTCAAGCTTCAAGCAGGGGTTGGCATGGTGGTCCCTCCGGCGCAATTTGGCTCCGGTGTAGCGGGTATTCCCTTCTTCATCTTCCGCCGTGTACAGGTATAAAAGCCGGTTGTCCGGCGTCACCCCCAAAAGGCCCCGGCCCAGTTCCCGCGCCGTATGGATCAGCATCATCAGGGGATGAATGCCCAGTTCGCAAGCCAGTTCTCCAGCAAGGCGTTCATCTTTTTGCAACCTTTCCCGGCAGGCGTCGAGTTCGGCTTCATCCGGTGCGGAGACGAAGCGGGAGGGCTCCGCCGGAGGGGCGGCGGCTATGGATAGAGACGGGCGCGGCCTCACGGGGCTTTTGCGAAACGGAAGGGGCGTTCCGTCATCGTTGGGCGGCCTCACTCCTAAAACGTCACAGACGCCCCGCAGGACGCCGGGAAAGTCTCTTTTCGTGTCCAAGCCGTTCATGCCGGCGTGAAGGTCGAAGATGTCGCCGCCCCGGTCACAGGACCAGCACTTGAAGCGGCCATCTCCCTGGTATTCCGTGACGTGCAGCTTGAAACGCGCATGCGTTCCAAACGGGCACGGATAGATCATGAGGCTTCCGCGCTGCTGGGGCTGGCCCAAGGTGCGCCGGCAGTATTCATTCAGGGCGTCCGGGGTTTTCAGGTCCGCGAGTTCAAACTTCATGTTTTCCCTCCTTTCCCTTCCCCGTCATAAAGGCGTCCATGTCCTCAACGTTGTATCTCGCATTCCCCGATTTCCCGCCCCGTTCTGGTTGTAAGATACGAACACAATGCGATTCTCTTGCCTCGGATAAATACCGCCCCATACTGGATATGCTCATATCATACCGGGCGGCAAGCGTCTTCTGGCTGGCCCATACGGCTTCTATGCTTGTGGGGGCGTCTGTTTCCCTCATGTCCGTTTTCAGGCGTTCAAGAAGCCATTCAGACCAAGCCAGAGCGGCGGTTACGGATATGGGCATCATTCCCATTCCATCCGCTTCCAGCTTCTTCAACGGATTTTCCGAGAGGGCATTCATTTTCGCCCTCCTTTCTTCAAAAATTCTTGAGACCTTTTCTCAAGCCACGCTGTTACGTCGTCAAGTTTGTAACGCGGGTGTGTTCCTTTTCCTCCCAGCCCGCCGGAAAAATAAACACGGGGACAACCTTCCTTATTAAGTCGAACTAGAGAACCCTTGCTAATGTTCAGGGTCTTGCGTAGTTCCTCGCTGGTGATGTATGGTGTATTCCTGGAGCAGTCCTCCTGGTTGAATTTTATATTTTTTCTTACTGCACTCTGCTTTTGAGTGCTACCGTTTTTAGAAATACATCCGTTTTTCATGAAATGTCAAATTATTTTTTAGTCTTTTTTGTAATCGCCTAACCGTCATCCATTAAGGTTCCATCATTTTTTTATACCTTCTGTTGATACTCTTGAGACAGTCCTTGAGCAATCGGGAAGCAAGCTCGGAGGGCACGGGTGCGGCTTCCGGTGTCGTCCTGTTGGTTGGAATCCGTTCGATGTCCGCAAGAAACAACATAGGGAACAATGAGGGGTTTACTTGGCAAATCACGCACAAGTCATCAGGCCCCGGCAATTCCCGTAAGCCGTCTTTCATCAGGGCCGCCGCTTCCTTGAGTTTGCGGACGGCCTCGGTGACAAGGGCGGCGGCCTCTTTCGCTTTTTTCTGCGTTTCGCTCACAGATGAACCCATGGCGGAAATGTGGATGTCTTTTTCAAGGCATTCGGCTATGGCCGCCATGCTCATTCCCTGCTTCATCCATTTTTCCAAAGTGTCCTGACTGGCAAACCCCATGCGCTGAAAAGGCCGCTGATAAGGAGTTTTTACTTTTTTGCCGGAGGGAAAAGTGATCAGCTTCCCTTTCTCCGCATATCCCTGAACGGCCTTGCTCCATTCGCCGGCGTCAGGTGTTCCCGATTCCGATTTTACTGTGTTCATGTCGAAGTTCGTTTGCGATTTGTTCGTAGTCTTCCGCCTCCAATTCAACATTGAATATTGCCTTATCTACCAATATATCAATAAGTTGAGGCACGTTTACATGGCATCTTTCCGCCAGCCTCCGCAGTTTGAAACTCCGTTCATGGGAAAGGAGGAGTGAATAGGTTTCCCGAATGCTCTCTTTCCGGGTCTCCGTATTGTTCCCCAGCGCAGCGGCATAGAGCCATATTTTCAAGGATGGTTCTTTCATTGGCGGTCCGCGTGTTTTTTGGCATCCAGGAACAGGAGAAATTTCTTCTTCTCCAATTCGTCTTTCATGATGCCGATAACAATCTTTTTAAGATACTCTTCACAGGATAAACCGAACTTCTTCGCCTCTTCCGTGAGCGCATGAAGAACAGGGGCGGGAAGAGGGATTTCCATTTGATCTGCGTTCATCGAACAATGCCCCCTTTCCATTTCGTCAGGGCCGCGCGATCTTGCACGTCCTGATTGTCCATTTCTACGGCCCGCCAGAACAGGCAGACGGCAAGCCATGCCATTCCGGCAAGGATGATGCCGCGGGCCAGGCTGCACAGAACCGCCCCTGCCAAGGGCAGAACCGTATCAAACAGCGTTTCAAGTCTCATGCCGCTTCTCCTTTCCCGGTTGGAGATTCCTTCAATGACGGGCACGCCCGCCTGTTAATAATGCCGAGTATGTAAGCATCCAGCGAGAGGCCCTTCTTAGCGGCCTCCTGTCTCAACGCCTCCATGGCCCCGGGGTCAAGCTCTACCATGATTTGATGTTGCTTCGTCTTCATGACAAGACAAATATACAACACACGTTGATTTATTACAAGCAACATGTGTTGTATGTTGTCATATTTCTTGCAACCTAAGTTGTAAGAATGTATTAAAAAGCCATGCAGAAAAAAGAGGTGAAAATATGGCTCAAAGCTATAGGGAAGAATCGTGATTGGTTAGCAGAACAATGCAAAACAGGAAAAAGAATCGTAGATTCTTGGCTTTCTACTTCAAGAGCTATCCCTTCACACGCTCAAGCAATGATTTCGCTTCTCATGGAGCAGTACCCCGCCGCGGGAAACGCCCCTGCAACGTATCCAAGCGCGGCAGAAAATGCAATCACCCTCACAGTAAATGATGCCACCTTTGACGCCTGGAACAAGGCCGCCACGGCGGAAGGCAAGCTTCTCCGTCAATGGTGCGTGGACGTGATCAATGAAAGCCTTGAATAAACCGGCCCCCATCCCACGCCCAAAAGAAAACGCCCCGTAACGTCTTGTACGTCCGGGGCGTTCCTGTGTCCAGGGGGGGAAGCGGTTATTGCTTATCGGAAAAAGAATCAAACTTCCTGGCCAGGGCGGAAAGCAAGTTGACCGCACGAGAAAGCAAGGTGATGACTTTAGCACACCAGAAGCAGCCAAGGCAGGAAAAGGCCCCAGAAAATAGTTCAAGAACGGCAAGGGACGGACTGCTTTGAAAAGTAAACAAGGCCAGTACTACACCCGCAATCAGGGCAATTATTCCGATACCCCGGAACATATCTTCAACCGTTATTTCCGTTAAAGGCTTTTGAGCAACATTGATCTCTTGGGCTTCGTCTTCAGAAGAACCCCAAGCGGGATCATATAATTTTTCCCTGACTTCTTCTATCTTTTTACGACTCGGAACCGTTTCTCCCTTCTGCGCCAAAACCGTTTTGAACTCCACCCATTCTTGGCCTCCTACTACACACACTAAAGTTTCTGGTGTTATCATTCCACAATTACATTGAACTTTAACTGATTCCAAGTAATACGGCCCCTTTGTCTTTCCTTCCGCCGTGGCAATGTAGTACTGTTCCATGCTCCCTATCATTCAAGCTAGGGGTGTTCGTTCAAGTCCAAAATGGAAAAGGGGTGCAATTCATCTCCCCTCCCACTCCTATTTTGTAAACGAGACGGCTATTTTGTAAACGAATGTAAACGGGTTTGTAAACCAACTAGCATTGATAAATGAATGTCTTATAAATACGGTTTACAAGTTACAAAAAAATATACCTATATATGCGCGCGTAGAGGGAAGACATGCTTTCAGAAAACGCTCTTATCTGCTCCAGAAGACGTTCTCCGCTTCCTGGATTTGCTCAAGCTGTTCCGGAGCAAGGGAGATTTTACTTTCGAGAGGCACCCCAGGGACGCCCGCTACATCCTGCCGAACTCGGTCGCCGAATTTCTCGGGGGCGAAGCGGGCGGCCACTTTCAGCCGCGTTTCAATGGCGAGCTTCTTGGCGGCGACGGAGGCGGATCCGCATTGCGGATCGAGGGCAAGCCGGGATGCTTCATCCGCCAGTTCAATACATTCTTCAATCATTATTGCCGCCCCTGCTACGCGCGCGCATAGAAAGATGTCTCTAAACTTTGGATATTCATTTATCCAACGATATATGGAGGCGCGCGCCGGCATAGCCGGATCTTCACAAATATTCCGCAGTGTTTCACCGCTGGCCAGACGGAGACATATTTTTTCAGCCAGGGCGGGCGAGTATAGGGACGGCCGGCCCGTTTTTTTCTTTCCTGTCAGCGTATTCCTCTGTTTCCTGCTGGATAAAATCTAAAGCGGATGGCGTAAAAGGGGAAGCTTCTTCTCTGAAATGCGCCTGATTTGGTCCGGCGTGCCCCGTGGCTGGGCGTTCCACCATGGAGACAGTACACAAAGGCGCGGAAAAGGAGGAAGCGGCCTAAAAACGGGCTTTCATTGTCTTAAAGCGAGAGGTGTTTCATTGCTTCCGCTATGGCTGCGGAATCAGGACGGAAATATACCCGTTCAATCTCTTCGGAATCGTGTCCGACAATGACCCGGCAAAGGTCGGAAGGAACGCCAGCCAACCTCAACGCAGTAACGGCAGTTGCCCTCAAGCTGTGAAAGCTCAAATCAGCCTGTCTTCTTCTGTCCCCGTGACGAGGGGCGTTATTCATGTTTTCAATGAAGCCATGTTCCTTCAATAGTTCATGGAACTCCAAAGATAGCTTGCCTGATGTATTGTCTGCCTGTGCATGTTTCATAGCTGCCAACGGGAAAACATAATCACTCACCCGCCCCTCATAACGACGCTTCAAAACGTCCTTCAAGGAAGAAATGATAGGTTTATTCATTCTTCTCTTTGTTTTCTCCGTTGTCATGGCAATTAGCCCTCCCTCAAGATTGATCTGTTCCCATTTCAATTTGGCAATGTCTCCCAATCGCTGGCCCCCCGTATAGAGACACACACGCACCATGTCCGGCCATTCACCCGGTAAAATTTCTGTCAGGCGTTTTGCCTCCTCCATGGTAAAAGCTCTTCGTTCATGCTTGTCCGTCTTATCCAGCTTTCCGGGTGTTACCCTGTGAAAGGGATTGCTCCCAATCAGTTTGCCGTCTATGGCCCTGTTAAAGGCCGCCCGTAAGCAATCAGTTAGATTCTTTACTGTTCCGGAAGAAACCCGTTCCAGCTCCTTTTCCATGAAACGGCGGGCATGTTCAGACGTTACCATGTCTAACGGCATGTTTTGTGAATCTCCAAGCAATGCGAGAAACCGCTTTACAGCTACCCGATCATTCTTCAGTGTCCCATTCTGGCGGCTCTTCATCCATTCTTCCAGGTATTCCTTAACACCCTGCATGTACTGCTTGCCTCGCAAAAGTTTTCTTCCCGCCCTTTCCCCGGCAATGGCTTTCACCTTCTCGGCATCCACCCGTTCCCCGTTGGCGGCTTTTTCCAGTTCTTCGGCTATCAAACGGGCTTTGGCTTCGTTCTCCCTCATCACAGCCATTTTGCTTTTTCCTGGAGGAATAACGGAAGGGGTAACGGCTATTTTCGTTGTTTTCCGGATCTGCTTTCCCGCAACGCTGAAAAGGGCAACCCATGAATTCTTTCTTTTGATCAATCCGGCCATGTCTAACAGTGTTTTTTAATGATGTACACTTGGAGAAGATGAAAACGTACACTTGAGTGTACACCTATTTCATGCGTACTCATGATAACTCATGCAAGCAAGAAATGAAAAAACCCTTGAAGAATCAAGGGCTGTGAACAAATATGAAAGTAATAAAGTGGTGGGTAGAGAAGGATTCGAACCTTCGAAAGCGAATGCTAACAGATTTACAGTCTGCCCCCTTTGACCGCTCGGGAATCTACCCACTTGAAGTGATGTGCGGCGAATGTATAGGGATTCCGGCGCCTTAGCAAGTTTTTTTTGTAAAAAGTAGGTATGCCCAAGGGCCGGAAAATCTTATGCCGCAATCATGCCTCCGGGCGGCAAACCGGGAAGCGGAAAAAGGTCCGGCAGCCGGAAGCGCCGTTCCTACGGCTCCGCCACATACACCGGCGCGCGGCTGTCCGGGGAATCCGCGTCCAGTTGTTCCAGCTGGGGCAGGATGTTCTCCATGCTTTCCCAGACGGCGGGAACAATCTTGATTGCGGCCCCGAACTGGGCCGCAATCATCAGGGCGTCCGACGGGCGGGCGTCCAGCTCCACCAGCTTGTCCATGACCTCGTTGGCGGCCTCCACCGCCACGCGGGCGTAAAAGATTTCATCCTTGCGGCCATTGATGAGCACCAGCCTCACCCGGCACTCCATGGCGGATAAAAAATGGGCCAGCAGGGAGGGCGTGTCCGGCCGCACCGGGCGTTCCCCGTTCAGGCTGCGCTCCAGCGCCATGCCGTCCGCCAGCTCCATGAAGATAACGCCCGCCTTGCCGGTCAGCGGATCCCGCAGGCACACCCCCGCCCCGGCCCGGGTATAGAGCAGGGCGTACGGTTCCAGGGTGATCAGCTTTTCATCCGGCATGGCGTGCGGAAATCAAATGTTAAAAACCGGGATTGATGACCCGCTCCGTATACCGGGTAGCCACCTTGACGTATTTCTCCGCCCATTTGCGGTTATTATCCGCGGATTCCGGGCCCAGGTCCTTCACCACCTTGGCGGGGGAACCCAGCACCAGGGAATTGGGCGGAATGACGGTGCCCTTGGTGATCAGCGCGCCCGCGCCCACCACGGACCCCTGGCCGATGACCGCGCCGTCCAGAATAATGGACCCCATGCCGATCAGGCAGTTGTCCTCCACCGTGCAGGCGTGCAGAATCACGCCGTGGCCCACGGTCACGTACTTGCCTACATGGCAGCCGAAGTCGTCCGCCAGATGGATGCAGCTATTATCCTGGATATTGGAGTAATCCCCAATGACGATCTTGTTGATGTCGGCGCGCAGCGTGGTGTGGTACCAGATGCTGGCGTGCTCTCCAATGGTGACATCTCCGATCAGGTCGGCGCTTTCCGCCACAAAAGCGGTATCCGCCACTTTGGGCCAGAAGTTCGCGTAAGGTTCTCTTGCCATATAGGTCATGTATTAGTTGAAGATAAGACAGCATTCCAGCCTAAAAACGTTCATTCCACGGGTATGCCGCAGCCGGAGGCGGCCAGGGCCGCGCGCCTGGGGAAATGATGCGGGGGCCGCAGGCGGCCTGCAAGGGCTACCCCTCCTCCCGGATGCCCTTCCTGCTGTTCTTCTCCCGCTTCTCCGCGTCCTTGCGCAGGGAGGCGGCCTTCTTTTCATTGCCGCCCTTTTCATAATACCCGGCTATCTTCCTCTGGATGGCAACCTCCTTCTTCACCTTGAAGTAGTCGTCCGACTTGGTCCGGATATAGCGGTTGTAGGAGGATTCCGCCTCCTTGGCAAGCTGAAGCACGGCCTCCGGCTCCCGGGAGACATACCGGTAATACTGCCCCATCAGCGCCTCGAACACTTCCGCGCGGCGCGCGTAATCCTTCATGGATTTGCGGTACAGGGAAGCCACGCCGGCCTTGTCCCCGTTTTCCATCAGGATGTCCGCCTGCCGCTTGATGGCGGCGGAAGTCAGGTCGCTGCGGCCCTCGTCCGTCTCCTTTTCCAGCTTTTTCAAGTCGCGGGCCACGTTGCGCTTGTTGGTGGAAGCGTCCCGCATGGGGAAAATGTATTCATCCTCCACGCGGGCGGCCATGGCCAGGTAATCCGGCCGGGAGCGGAACTTGCGCTTGATCATGGTCACCAGCGCATCCCATTCCTCCAGCTTCGTGCCGCTTTCCGGACGGCTCATCAGCGCGATCAGGCGTTCCCAGCCCAGAGGGCTTCCGGGGGTGGCCTGCGTGGCGGCTTCCAGCATCACCCGGACGCAATCCGGCTTCTGCATTTCATCAAACAGGTCCGCCAGGGAAAGGTAATCCAGGGAGGTGTCCAGCCGGGCGCCGTTCACCTTCTTGTCCATGCCCTGCAGAAGGGTGGATTCATGCTTTGACTTTCGGTTGTGCGGATGGGAAAAATGCCCCGTGTTGTACCCGTACCCGCCATAGGACTGCCAGGTCTCGTCCGTCGTCAGCAGATTGATCCAGGCGTGCGGGCCGCGGTTGCCGTCCCCGGTGACGTAGGCGGAGGGAATGCCGTTGCATTTGGCGGTGTTCACGGCAAAATAGGCCTGGTCCATGCAGATGCCGCCTTCATCCAGAATCTCCTGGAAGGTGTAATTCGTGTAAGGGTCCTTGCCCAGGGCGGCGCGGTCCATCCGGTAGCGGATCATGGAATAGGCTCCTCCCCAGCCTTTCCGGGTAAGGCGCACTTTCTTGCGCGCCCAGTCCATCTCCGACCTCGGCAGGCGCACGTCCACCACGAACAGCAGCTCGGAAGGGCTTAATTTGGTAATATCCGTAAGAAGCCCGTGGGCCTCATCCATCTCCATGAAATACTCGAACACCTGTTCCAGCGTCAGGGGCGTGGTGGAAATGTTGGTGGAGGAAGAGGCCCTCAGCCTGGACGGACTGGAGGCGATGCGGGGGTCCAGCATGGCGCAGGCCAGCGCCAGGGAGGAATACTTGCTCCGGGGCATGGCGGAGGTTTTCATCCAGAATTCCGCCCATTTCCGCAGGATGCCTCCCCACTGCTCCCTGGGAGTCTGTTCCCGCGCCATCGTGCGCAGGAAGAGCCGCAAGGGGTCGGAGGGATCCGAAAAAAGCCATGGATAGAAATACCTGGGGGAACTCTCCTGGATCTGTTCCTGGATGGTTTCCGCCCCCACCTTGCTGATGAGCTGGTACAGCTCATTGGCGCGCATGAGATACGGGCTTTGATCGTACATGGACACGTCAAATTTGCCGAACTTGATGACCTTCACGGCGTCCCGTTCCAGATTGGACCGCAGGAAACCGGCGTACAAGTCATAGCGGCCCGTTTCCAGGGCCAGATTGAAGGCGTCCGTAAACAATTTCCTGTTGGCGGCGTTATTGGCCTTCAGGCTGACCAGCAGAACGGGCTTCTTGAAAATCTCCAGGCGCGGGTCTTCCTCCTGAACCACAGGTTCCTCCTTCGGCTCCGCGGGAGCCGGCTCCACCGCTTCCGGTTCCTTCTTCTGCCGTTTTCCGGCGGCTTCCTCCGCGGCCAGGCGTTCCGCCTCCAGCCGGGCTTTTTCCGCCGCCTCCGCACGCGCCCGTTCCTCCGCAGCCTTGCGCGCCGCCTCCAGCTCCGCGGCCTTCCGCGCGCGAGACGCTTTTGCTTCCGCCTCCCTTCTGGCCGCCAGCTCTGCGGCCTCCGCTTCCCGTTGAACGGAAATGCGGTGGTAAACCACCCCGCCGCCGGCAAGAGCCAGCACCAGGACAATGGTCATGACAATTCCCCCGGAGGAGGATTTTTTACGCTTGGGAGAACCGGGACTAAAGGGGTTGGCAGGATTCATGGGATACGGCTTGAACGGGTTGGAGCAAATTGGGCAGGGAAGGGAAAAAGGATTTCCATCCCTGTTCCGTTTAACATAAAAGCGCAATATCTTCCCAAGGTCAACTTGAAACAGCGGTCTTTTCCGGAGACCCCATCTTCCGGAACCCGTTAAGAATCAAACCAGGGGAATTTTTCTTGTGTTTTCATAGCCATTTTATAGGATTAGCTTCCCGCGTGTTCCCAAAAACATGAGAAAAATACAAGTATCCTGCTGATTATTCCATTACCTTTATCCGTCTTTTGCCGCCTATGAATATTTCTCATGCTCTCAGCCCGCTTGTGGCCGTCATTTCGGGAAGCCTCCTTTCCGGAACGGCCCTCAGTGACAACATCGTGCTGCCTCCGCCGGACAAAAAGGGCGGCAGGCCCCTCATGCAGGTTCTGAATGAACGGCATTCCACCAGATCCTTTGCAGACAAGCCCATTCCGATGGAAATCCTGTCTTCCCTGCTCTGGGCGGCGCAAGGCGTCAACCGGGAGGATCCCGATTACCGTACGGTGCCGTCCTCCCGGAATTCCAACGAAATAGAAATCTATGTCGTCCTGCCGCAGGGCGCCTACCTTTACAAGCCGGAAACCCACCAGTTGGAGCGAGTGGTTCAGGGCGACATGCGGGCCGCTACGGGAACGCAGGAATTCGCGGCTACCGCGCCGCTGAACCTGGTCTATGTGGTGGACCAGTCCAAACAGCCCGGGGACTTTGACGCCAAAAGAAAACTTGTCACGGCCTGCACGGGCGTGGGGTTCATTGGAGAAAACGTCTATCTTTTCTGCACTTCCGCGGGTCTCGGCACCGTCTTCCGCGCCATGCTGGACGCCGACTATATCCAGCGGCGCCTGAAACTCCCCATCTTCAAAAAAGTCCTGTACGCCCAGAGCGTCGGCTATCCGTCCGATTCCTGAAAAAAGCCATGAACCGGAACGCTGTGATCCCCGCCGTCCTGGCGGCGGCCCTTCCCCTTGCCTGTGCAGAAACCGTGATGGAAACCGCCGCTCCCATCGAGGTAAAAGACGCCAGAAACTGTTACCGCCTCAGTCCGGAGCTGTACCGTTCCGGACAGCCCGGCGGCGACGGGTTCAAGGCCCTGGAAAAACTGGGGCTCAAATCCGTCCTGAATCTGCGGGAGTACCACAGCGACGCCGGCGAGGCGGAACATACCGGGCTGCGCCTGTACCGCATCAGACTGGCGGCAGGAAAAGTGACCCGGGAAGAACTCATGGACTGCCTGCTGGTCATCAGCAGCGCGCCCAAGCCCGTTCTGGTGCACTGCTGGCACGGGTCCGACCGCACCGGCATTGTCTGCGCCGCCTACCGCATCGTCATGCAGGGCTGGACGCCGGAAAAGGCGCTTGAAGAACTGATGGACGAACGTTTCGGGCACCACCGGTCCTACTACTCCAACCTCGCGGAACTGGTCAGAGCCACGGACTGGAAAGCGTTCAAAGAGGAATTCCGGAAAAAACGGCGGGCTCAGGGCGTCTGACACCCAGGCCGCGGCTTCCCCCCCTGGCGCGGGTTCATGGGAAAAAGCCTTTTCGGCGCCTCGGGCAGAAGGCCCGGCGGCTTTACCACTGGTTGTCCAGGTTTTTGGTATCTATCTTTCCAGGCTCCTTGTTGCGCTCCTTCATGCCGCGGATGGGCTTGGGCTCCTTCTCGTGAAGATCCAGGACATCAATCACGTTCTCCCCTTTTTTCAGGAAGGGGGCCGGAACGTACAGCCTTAATTGAGGCCCCACATTCCAGTACCGCCCCACATTGACGCCGTTCACCCACACGTATCCCTTGGCATAGCGGGACATGTCCAGGAACGTGTCCTGCGGCTCTTCAATGTTCACGACGGCCCGGAAATGCGCTCCTTCCCGTTTCCGGGAGGGGCCCTTTCCCTTGGGCGCCTGGACGATGGAGTCAGCCTTCAGGGGAAGGGCCCTCACCGTCCAGTTCTTCAACTCGCGCGTTCCCAGCTTCACAGGGCCGTGCAGCCCCTTGCGGTCGCTCTCCATGCTGATGTGGAAATTGATATGGCCCATGGCTTCCACCAGGATTTCCAGCGTTCCCGGCTTCTTGCGCTCCGGCAGCTCCACGCTCTTCTGTCCCAGGCGGCGGTCCAGCGTGCCGACCGGCTCCCCGTTCAGGTACACCTGGGCATAGTCATTGACGTTGGTGAATTCCAGCGTTTCAGGCGGTCCGGCCGGAACAGCGGTGCTGTAAACGGCGATGCCCTGGTTCTGGTTCCACTGCTCGAAATAGGGAGGCTGCGGGAACTTGGACCGGAAGGGCCTGGGCAGGTTCTCCCAAAGGCCGGCATGGACCACGGGCGTAAACTCCGGAATCTCCATGGCCGGAATGTCCGCGGGAGGTTCCGGCACGGCGGCTTCCGGAGGCAGTTTTTCCAGAATGATTTCCCTCATCCGGGTGTAATATTCATTCATCCGGCCCTGTTCGTCCACGGGAGAACCGTAATCATAACTCGTCAGGTCCGGCTGGTATTTTCCCGGCCCCCCGTTGTTGGCGCCCGCCGTGAATCCGAAGTTGGTGCCACCGTGGAAAACAAACAGGCTGAAGGAGCGCCCCTTGTCCATAAACCAGCGGACGTGGTTGACAATGCCAGGGGTGGGGGCCCAGTTCCCCTCCCCCCAGTGCCGCAGCCAGCCCGGATACGTTTCCGAGGAAAAAACGGGAACGCCCGGATTGCACTTATTAGCCACCTCCCAGTGGCCGTCGTTCAGCCCCGGGTCCAGTCCCACGGCCACGCCGGGAAGCACCACCCCTTTCAGGAAATGTTCCCCCGCGCCGTCGGACGTGTAAAAGGGGCCGAAGCCCTTCCTGGTCCAGAACGCTTTCAGCCACTCCATGTACTTGCGGTCCTTCCTCTGGTAGCTCCCGTATTCGTTTTCAAGCTGGGTCATCAGGATAGGGCCTCCGTTTTTGACTAAAAAGGGCTCCGCCACACGGGCCACGGCTTCCAGATACCGCGTCTGCGCCTTCATGAACCTGGCGTCTTCCGTAGTCCTCAATTTGGCCTTGGGGTCCTTCAGCAGATAATGGGGCAGGCCTCCCAGGTCCCATTCCCCGCAAACATAGGGGCCGGGGCGGAACAGAACCCACATGCCTTCCTCCTGGCATATCTTGAGAAACTCTCCCAAATCGCGGTTGCCCGTCTTGAAGTCAAAGCTGCCGTCCGGCTGTTCATGGTCGTTCCAGAACACGTAAAACGCGATGGTGTTCAAGCCCATGGCCCGGGCGGTCCTGATGCGGTGCCTCCAGTACTCCCTGGGGATGCGCTGGGGATGCATCTCCGCCCCGCGTATCTGGAACGGTTTTCCATTCAGCATGAACTCCTGGTTCCCTTCCCCGCCGAACTTGAACACGGCGGGGGCTTCACCGGAAGGAGCGGGCTTCTGCACATTCCGGACGGCCCCGGGACCGGCCCATGCCAATGCTCCCACTCCGGCGGCCACCAGGGCGGCAGCACAACTGAAACCATATTGCTTCATCATGCTGAACTGTTAATCCATTTGAAGACGGTTGCCAATCACAATTTTACCCGCCGCCGCACCTGTGAGGCGCCTTTCCCCTCCCCCGGCGGCCCGCCGGGGCCGGACGGCAGGAATTTCTCCTGCGGCGGGGAATATTATCACGTCATACGCCTCCATTCCTTTGCGCGAAAGCCGGAGGCCGCCTGTCTAAATTCAGCGATATGAAAACAATTGTTCTTCTGCGCCATGGAGAAAGCACGTGGAACCGTGAAAACAGGTTCACCGGATGGACGGATGTGGACCTGACGGAACTGGGGATAGAGGAAGCGAACCATGCGGGCGACCTGCTGAAAGACAAGGGCATGGCTTTTGACCAAGCTTACACCTCCTACCTCAAGCGCGCCGTGAAGACGCTTAACTGCGTGCTGGACCGCCTGGAACAGGACTGGCTGCCCGTCGCCAAAAGCTGGCGGCTGAATGAAAAGCACTACGGCATGCTCCAGGGGCTGAACAAAAGTGAAACGGCCCAAAAATACGGAGACGAGCAGGTGCTGATCTGGCGGCGCAGCTATGACGTGGCGCCCCCTCCCCTGGCGGAGGACGATCCCGCCAACCCCAAGTGGGACCCCCGCTACAAGGGGGTGCCGGATCACGAACTTCCGCGGACGGAATCCCTGAAGGAGGCCATTGACCGCATGCTGCCCTACTGGGAGGGAACCATCCTCCCCTCCCTCCGGACATTGGACAATATCCTGATCGTGGCCCACGGCAACACGCTGCGCGGCATGATCAAATACCTGAAAAACATCCCCAACGACCAACTTCTTTCCCTGAACCTTCCCACCGCCATTCCCTATGTGTTTGAATTTGACGACTCCCTGAACCTGGAGAAAGACTACTTTCTGGGGGATCCGGAAGAAATCCGCAAACGCATGGAAGCCGTAGCCAGCCAGGGAAGCGCGAAGAAAAAAACGCCGACCGCCTAACCCCCATTTCCTTCCGCATGACCGACCATTCCTGCCGCATTGCGTTTTTTGACGCCAAGCCCTACGACCGGGACTCCTTCAACCAGATCAACGAGCGCGAATTCCATTACGACATCCGCTACTTCAAGGGGCACCTCACCCCGGACAGCGTGCCGCTGACCCGCGGCACGGACGTGGCGTGCATCTTCGTCAACGATACGGCAAACCGGGAAGTGATCCGGAGCCTGAAGGAAAACGGAGTCAAACTGCTGGCCCTGCGCTGCGCCGGATTCAACAACGTGGACCTGAAAGCGGCGGAAGAAGCGGACCTGCCCGTCGTCCGGGTGCCCCAATACTCCCCCTATGCGGTGGCGGAACACGCCGTGGCCCTGATGCTTTCCCTGAACCGCAAGATACACCGCGCGTACTGGCGCACGAGGGACGGCAACTTTTCCCTGCACGGCCTGATGGGCTTTGACATGAACGGAAAAACGGCCGGCATCATCGGAACGGGGAAAATCGCCAGAATCCTCATCCGCATCCTCAAGGGCTTCGGCATGAACATCCTGGCCTATGATCCATACCCCGACCAGCGCTTTGCGGAAGAGGCCGGCATTACGTACACCACGCTGGACGACCTGTACGCCCGGTCCGACATCATTTCCCTGCACTGCCCCCTCACCCCGGAAACGGAATACCTGATCAATGCGGATTCCATCGGCAAAATGAAGGACGGCGTGATGATCATCAACACGGGGCGCGGCAAGCTGATTAACACGGAAATGCTGATTGACGGCCTGAAATCAAAAAAGGTGGGGTCCGCCGGCCTGGACGTGTATGAAGAGGAAGGGGAATATTTTTACGAAGACAAGTCCGACCGAATCATTGACGACGATACCCTGGCGCGCCTGCTCTCCTTCAACAACGTCATCCTGACCTCCCACCAGGGCTTTTTCACGAAGGAAGCCCTGCACAACATTGCGGAAGTCACGCTGAACAACATCCGGGACTTCCTGGAAGGCAAGCCGCTGGCCAACCGCGTATCGCTCCAGTCACACTGAGCGCACCCGGACCTATTCCGTGAGGGGAATGAGCGCGGCCTCCCATCCGTGTTTTCCCCGCAGGACTGCCCCCCAGCATCCATATGCCGGACGGCGCATGAAGTTCATGGGCCAGGCAATGCGCCCCGGCGGAGTAAGCGGAAAAGACGCCGCCGCTTCTCCGTGCTAGCGGACAGGCACGTCACAGGAAACAGTTTCACCCCCCTGTTTCTCCACTACCCGCCGCCGGGAAAATGCTCCCTCACCGTCAAGGGAATCACCAGCGGCGCGGAAACAAAATCCATTGTGCTTGCCCACGCTCCATAGGCGCCGCCCTCTTTTTCCCAGAATCCGGTGTTTTGAAGAAAAAAGCGCGAAAGAGCGGCCTACATCATTTTTCTTTACGTCTCACGCCGTCTGTGGAAGATAGGAAACGGCTTGTCCGTCCGCCGGGCAAGCCGTCTCAGTGCAAGCCCGTACCGGGACTTTCCCTGCGGGAAACCCGTTCCGGGTTCCCGCAGCCGCGCACGCAACATACGCATCGCCCCTTTTTCTGTAAGCATAACCACTTTTCGCCGTACTCTTATATCATGAGCACTCCGGCCCCTCTCTCTCCCTCCGTTCTAGCTCCCAAACCGCACTATGCCGCCCTGGACGGCCTGCGCGGCGTGGCCGCCGTCATGGTGGTCCTGTTCCACATGTTTGAAGGGAGCGCCAGGGACTTCCAATTCCACACGGACCAGATCATCAACCACGGCTATCTGTCCGTGGACTTCTTCTTCATGCTGTCCGGCTTCGTCATCGGATACGCCTATGACGACCGCTGGGGAAAGATGAGCCTGTGGAATTTCTGCAAGCGGCGGCTGGTGCGCCTTCAGCCCATGGTGGTCATAGGAATGCTGCTGGGGGGGGCCCTCTTTTACTTCCAGGGGTCTGAAATATTCCCGAACATCGCGCAGACCCCCGTATGGAAAATGCTGCTGGTCATGACCGTGGGGTTCACGCTGCTGCCCGTCCCCGTTTCCCTGGACATCCGGGGATGGACGGAAATGCACCCGCTGAACGGTCCGGCCTGGTCCCTCTTCTTCGAATACATCGCCAACATTCTTTACGCCGTGCTCATCAGGAAATTCACCAGCCGGTGGCTGGCGGTCCTGGTCTTCCTGGCGGCCTGCGCCCTCATCCACCAGTGCTACACGCAGGGCAACAACATCGGCGGCTGGACGCTGGACGTGGAACAGTGCCGCGTGGGATTGACGCGGCTCATGTTCCCCTTCTTCGGCGGCCTGCTCCTGTTCCGCCTGTGCAAGCCCGGCCGGGTCAGGCACGGCTTCTGGTGGTGCAGCCTGCTCCTGGTGGCAGCGCTGGCGATGCCGCACGTGGGCGGGGCGGAAAACTTCCACCTGAACGGCCTGTATGACGCCTTCTGCATCATCGTCATCTTCCCCGCGGTGGTCTTTCTGGGTGCCAGCGACATCCCCGGCGACATCTCCTCCCGGGCCAGCCGGTTCCTGGGGAACATCTCCTACCCCCTTTACATCACCCACTACCCCATCGTTTACCTGTACCTAGCCTGGGTGCACGATGCGGAAGTGCCCTTTTCCCGCGCGCTTCCGGTGGCGGTGGGCGTCCTGTTCATCTGCATTGCCGTGGCCTACGGGTGCCTGAAGCTTTATGACGAGCCCGTGCGCGCATGGCTTTCCAAACGCGTGCTGGCGCGGCGCGCGCCGGAACAGCCCGGAGCGTAAAACGGGGCCCCGGGCATCACGGCGGTTCCGGGGAGCCGGGACAAACATCTGCCTTGCCCCCGGCGCGGCCCAGACGGATACTGGCGGCGGTCTTCCATGGAAAAACTGCCGACATCCTCCAAAGCGTTGCGCTACCTGCCCTTTCTGGTGGCATCGGCATTCTTCATGCAGATGCTGGATGCCACCATCCTGAACACGGCCATCCCCACCATTGCCCGCAGCTTCAACAGCCACCCGCTGCAGCTCCACTCCCTGGTGACGGCCTACATGCTTACCGTCTGCGTCCTGATACCGGCCTCCGGATGGATCTCCGACAAGCTGGGTTCGCGCCGCACCTTCCTCTTCGCCATCTCCGTTTTCTCCGCGGGGTCCCTGCTCTGCGCCCTCTCCACCTCCGTCGCCATGATGACGGCCTGCCGCGTCATCCAGGGAATCGGGGGGGCCTTCCTGATGCCCGTGGGGCGCCTAGTCGTCCTCCGCTCCTATCCGCGCTCCATGTTCGTGAACGTCCTGAACATCGTGACGATTCCGGCGCTGCTGGGGCCTCTCCTGGGGCCGGTGCTGGGCGGCATCATCGTCCAGTACGCCTCCTGGCACTGGATCTTCCTGATCAACATTCCGGTGGGCATCGCGGGCCTGTGGGCCACCTGGAAGCTGATGCCGGACCTGAAAGCGGTCCGGGAACAGAAATTCGACTGGGCGGGCTTCTTCCTCTTCTCCTCCTCCGCCGTACTGGTCACCATGGGCCTCTCCACCGCGGGAGGCGCAGCCGACAAGACGCGCATGGCCCTGCTCCTGTCCGCCGGAGGCGTGTTCCAGCTCCTGTACTGGGTGCTGGCGTTCCGTTCAAAGGCGCCCATCTTCAGCCCCTCCCTGTTCCGCATCAGGAACTTCGCCATCGGCATCGCCGGAAACATCGTCTGCCGCCTGGGCGGAAGCTGCCTGCCGTACCTGATTCCGCTCTTCTTCCAGGTGGTGCTGGGTTACTCCGCCCTCCAGTCCGGCATGTCCCTGATTCCCCTGGCGCTCAGCAACCTGCTGGCAAAAACGGTCGCGCCGCGCCTGCTCGGCAAATTCGGCTACCGGAACATCATGGTCGTCAACACCTTTACCATCGGGACGCTGCTGGCCGCCTTCTACTTCATCAGCCCCGGCACCCATGAACTCACCCTGCTGGGCATGCTCGCGCTGCTGGGCGGGGCCAATTCCATTCAATTCACCTGCATGAACACCCTGACGCTGATTGACCTGCCCAACGCGGACGCCAGCAGCGGCAACTCCCTGCTCTCCACCATCATGCAGCTCTCCATCGCCGTCAGCATTGCCGCGGCCTCCCTGCTGCTGGACAGCTTCGGCGGCCATTCAGCCACCTCCGGAAAGGCCGTGGAAGCCGCTTTCCACGCCACCTTCGTCACCATCGGCGCCATTGCCGCGGCCAGCTCCTTCATCTTTGCCCTGGTGGACAAAAACAAGGGCATCACCCGCAGGCGGAAAAAAGCGGCCTGACGCGCGGGAACGCGGCCCCCGCCTCCGTTCAGGAACAGGAAACGCTGTCCCCCGTTTCAAGGGAGCAGCACTGCGCGAACTGGGCGCGGGACTCTTCCAGGGTAATCGGCTTCTTGTCCGCCCCCAGGGCCACGTAAACCAGCTCCGCCTCCGTAATCTTGGCAATATTATTGCAGAGCTTCGTCAGGCGTTCCGCGTACACCTCCACCTTCACGGTGACGGAGGTGCGCCCCACCTTGATAATCTCCGTATAAAAGGAAACCACGTCGCCCACCAGCACGGGAGCTTCAAACGTCAGGCTGCTGACCGCACGCGTCACGATGTAGCGGCTCAACGCATAACGCATGGCCGTATTGGCTCCCGCCAGGTCCACCTGGCTCATCACCCAGCCGCCGAACACTTCCCCGCTCTGATTGGTGTCCGCAGGCATCGGTTCCACGCGCAGGGCGGGAATGCGTCCCTCCGGAAGCTGGGTATGGTGGTATGTATTTTCCATAAATAAGAACAATTATAAATTAGCGGACTCATGCTCATCTATCCCGGCCCTCTTGTAAAGAGCAAAACACGGAAACGGAAGGCGGACAGCCCCGGAGGATTCCCCCAAGAAAGGGGAATACGTTTTAGCAGGACAATAAAGTATTGACGATAGATGTGTTATCAGTTTAAAAGGCACCATGCGGATTCCTCCTTCCCCGTCCATTGCCCTCATCTTCCTTTCCCTGCTGGCCGTGCCGGTTTCCATGGCTGATACAACAGACTCCGGAACCTCCCCTTCCATTCAAAATGAGGGAAAAGAAAAAAAGGCGCCCCAATTCAAATTCACGCTGAAGGAATATTCCCATCCCGGCGGAGAGGTTACCTGCATGTTACGGGACAGTTCCTTTCCCTATTCCAAAGACTACGTTCTGCAGGATTATCTGGCGGCCCTGGAGCAATTCCTGGAAGAGCAGCAGGCCAGGGGAATGCCGCTGGAAAAAATCACCTGCTTTTCCACGCCTTCCCTGGGGCGGGCAAAGGACGTTCAGGAAAAATTCAAGCAGCTGGCGAGGGAGGGAAAAAGCCGTGTCTCCAAAAAGGACGGCCATTACATGAACGTATGCGTGAGGCTGGTACGGGAAGAAAAACTGCTCGCCCTCTACAAGGAAACCTTCAAGCGCTTCGGGCTGGAGGTGGACGACACCCTTGTTGGAGAATCCAAAATGGCAAGGGCCCCCTTGGACGTGCCGGGAAGAAAAAGCCCCGTCTATTATTTCACGGGAGGCATGGTGAACCTGAGGCTGGCTCCCCTGAAACCGCTGGAACAAAAGGCTCCATAATAAAAATGCGCCGGAACAAGCCGCTTTTACACCGGGCGGTTGAATTTATGCGTCTTATCCCGGCCTTTTTTACAATGGCCCGCAAGGACGGTTGTCCATTCCTTATGGACCGCGACCATGAACCCAAAATGAAAAAAGTGGACGGGGAGGAACATCCCGCTTCCGACTTCGCCTATGTGCCCGACCCGGAAAAGCCCTCCACCTGGAAACTGCCGATTTTCAACATGCACCATGTAGGGGGCGCCCTGGCCGCCATGACCAGTGACTACCGCGGCAACCCCGTGGAAATCCCGGAGGGAGACCGCCACGCCGTCATGAAAAAAATCCTGGCCCGGAAAGCGGAACTGGAACAGGAAGAAAGCTGACTCCGGCTTCTTGCATTCCTTTTTTCTTCCGCCTGGAAACAAGCCGGGAAAGATGGCTTTCTCCCCCGGCTCCCTTGATTCTTCGCCGTCCGGCAGGGTAAAACCTGCCGGACTTTTCCGTTCCGCCGCCTGCTGCGCGCCGCGGGAGGCTCCGCAACTGTTCCCCCCGCTTATAAAAGCGGCAGGCCTTAATCTCTTTTCTCCCCTTTATCCGTGTAATGGCATGGCCTTCCACCGCCGCCTGTGGTAGAATCTCTGCACCCCTTATTCCGGGAAAACGGGAACGGCGCGATGTTCAGCCGCCTTTTCCCGGACAACGGCTGCCGAATTTCCCGCAAAGGCGGAATGCCCGGAACGCCATTCCTTCCTCCTTAAACGCCATGACCGGAGAAAAAGTGAAAAAATGCCTCTGGCTCTTCTGGATCAACCTGTTTATCGGGGCATTCACGTTCGGGGGCGGCTATATCGTCGTACCGATGATCAACAAATACTTTGTCTGGAAAAAACGGCTGTTTTCCAAAGAGGAGCTTCTCTCCATGGCCGCCATCGCGCAATCCACGCCCGGAGCCATTGCCGTCAACCTCTCCGCGCTGGCGGGGCACCGCACCGCAGGCATGGCCGGCGTCGTCTGCAGCTGCCTGGGCGCCATCATCCCGCCGCTGGTCATACTTTCCATCATCACCGTCTGGTATGACGCCTTCAGCTCCAATACCGCCGTGGAAGCGGTCCTCCGCGGCATGCAGGCAGGCGTGGCGGCCCTCATTGTGGACATCGTCGTGGACATGTGGCAGATGATCCTGCGCAGAAAATCCGCCCTGCTGAACGCGCTGGTTCCGGGCGCGTTCCTCGCCAGCTTCACCTTTCACGCCAACGTCGCCGCCATTCTGGCCGTGTGCTGCCTCCTGAGCCTGTGGCACGTCCGGAAAACGCTGGGAAGGAGGGCCGGATGACTCAGGCATTATGGCAGCTTTTCAGCGTCTTTCTCCAGATCGGAGCGTTCAGCATCGGAGGCGGCTACGCCGTCATCCCGATGATCCGGGACCAGGTGGTCATTCACCAGGGCTGGATTACCCAGAAGGTTTTTACCGATATCATCACGATTTCCCAGATGACGCCGGGGCCTCTGGCCATCAACACCTCTACCTTCGTGGGACTGCAAATCGCCGGCATTCCCGGCGCCGTGGCGGCTACCCTGGGATGCATCATTCCCGGCGTGGCGGCGGCGCTGCTGCTGCACCTCTTTTTCCAAAGGCACAAAAAATCCGCTTACGTTTCCGGGGTGCTGGAAGGGCTGAAAGCGGCTTCCGTGGGCCTGATCATGTCCGCGGGCGGCACCATCCTGCTGCTGACCTTCTGCGGCACCTTTGACTGGCACGCCATCGCGAAAGTGGACTTCCCGAGCATTCTCCTGTTCGGCGCGGCCCTGTTCGTCCTGCGAAAATGGAAAATGAACCCCATCCTCCTGATGACCCTGACGGGAGTGGCCGGATACTTCATTTACGGGCTTTCCTGAAATCCGGCGCGGACGCGCTGAAAAACGGAAGAAGGTTCCCACCCTGCCCCGGCGGAAGCGGAAAGGAAGGATGAAAGGATTAAATTATTTGATCATCAAGCGGGTTAACCAGCACAACATAGCGGCTTTTCCCGAAAACGGATTGGAGAAATTCAACAGGATTCAAGGAAGACCCGTGATTGAACGGCTCTATCAGGATCAATGGAAATAACATTCAGAATAATCCTATATAAGTGAATATCAATGACATGCTAAAATAAAAGCATGTCTTCCCTTGAACAGGCCATCCAAATCCCGGTCATCACGGATAGGAAATGCGGAACACCGGAGAAAGAGACGCAGCCAGCTATCTTACGCATGGCGGCGCCCTCCTTCTCCCGGCAGTTTCACGCCAAAACATGACTGATGAAAAAATGAGCACTAAAGACATTCAAGAAATGCAGGACCCGCGCGACGAATTCCGCCAGGAAGGGTATGAAAAACAGCAGCAGAAAGCTCCCGGGCTCCAGTCCGAAATGGAACCCGTGCCGGACGCCGGGGAACAGAGCTATCATGGCTGCGGCAAGCTCCGTGGACGGAAGGCCCTGGTCACGGGGGGAGATTCAGGCATAGGCCGTGCGGCCGCCATTGCCTATGCACGCGAAGGAGCCGACGTAGCCCTGAACTACCTTCCCGAAGAACAGAGCGATGCCGAGGAAGTGGCGGAGCTCATCAGGAAGGAAGGGAGGAACGCCGTCCTGCTGCCGGGCGACCTCAGCGATGAAGCCTTCTGCCAAAAACTCGTCAGGGACGCTCTGGAAAAACTTGACGGCCTGGACATTCTGGCCCTGGTGGCCGGCAAGCAGGCAGCGGTGGAGGACATTCAGGACATTACCACGGAGCAATTGACCAAGACATTTGAAGTGAACGTTTTCTCCCTGTTCTGGATTGCCAAGGAAGCCCTTCCGCACCTCAAGCCGGGAGCGAGCATCATCACGTGTTCTTCCATCCAGGCCTACCAGCCCGGCAAGAACCTGGTGGACTATGCCTCCACGAAAGCGGCCATCATCGCCTTCAGCCGCGCCCTGGCCAAGCAGGTAGCCTCCAAAGGCATCCGGGTGAACGTGGTGGCCCCCGGCCCCATCTGGACGGCTCTGCAAGTAACCGGAGGCCAGTTGCAGAAAGACCTGCCGGAATTCGGGCAGAAAACGCCCCTCAAGCGGGCCGGGCAGCCCGTGGAGCTCTCCGGCCTGTACGTCTTCCTCGCCTCCCAGGAATCCAGCTTCATCACTGCGGAAGTCTTCGGCGTCACCGGCGGCATGCATCTGGCCTGATACGGAAATCCGCGGCCCGGGAAAAGGCTTCATGCTGCCTGCCCGGCAAACCCGGAACCATGGCCCGTTCCCTTTCCGGACTCCCGGAAAGGGAAACTTTTGCCGCCATCATCCCTCCGCGGAAGCATGAACTCCATTCATCCGTCAGGCAAACCCCAGCAGGCGCGCCGTTCCCGCCACCAGAAGGCACATCACGACGCCGCAGGCCGTCGGAATGGCGAAGGCAAGAACGGCCCACTTCCATTTGCCCGTCTCCTTGCGGACGGTGAGAAGAGCCGTTGAACACGGCCAGTGCATCAGGGAAAACAGCATGGTGCACAACGCCGTCACCCAGGTCCAGCCGTTATTGGTCAGGAGGGACTTCAGCTCGTTCATATCGTCCATGTCCATCATGTTGTCGGAAGCCAGGTAACCCATGATGATCAGGGGGAAAACGATTTCATTGGCCGGAATGCCGAGGATGAACGCCATCAGGATCACGCCGTCCAGACCCATCAGCCGCCCGGCGGGGTCCAGCCACTGCGTGCCGTGGACAAGCAGGCTGGAGTCTCCAACGCGGATATTCGCCATCAGCCAGATGACGATTCCCGCCGGAGCCGCCACCATCACCGCGCGCCACAGGACCGCCAGGGTTCTGTCCAGAAAGGAGCGGACGATCACGCGGCCGATCTGGGGCTTGCGGTAGGGGGGCAGTTCCAGGGTAAAGGAAGACGGAGTTCCCTTGAGAATCGTATGGGACAGGAGGGCAGTTACCGCAAACGTCATTCCCACGCCCAGCCCGATCAGCAGCACGAGGCCCGCCACGGAAGCCAGCGGCTGCAACCCGGACGCCACCGTCCCCGCAAAAAACATGGTCATGAGGGCAATCAGCGTCGGGAACCTGCCGTTGCAGGGGACGAAATTATTCGTCAAAATGGCTACGAGCCGTTCCCGGGGGGAATCGATAATCCGGCACCCGGTGATGCCCGCGGCATTGCAGCCGAACCCCATGCACATGGTCAGAGCCTGCTTGCCGCAGCCGCAGCACTTCTGGAACACCTTGTCCATGTTGAACGCCACGCGGGGCAGATAACCGGAATCCTCCAGCAGCGTGAACAGGGGGAAAAAGATGGCCATGGGCGGCAGCATGACGGACACGACCCACGCCACCACTCGGTAAACGCCCAGCACCAGCACGCCGTGCAGCCATTCCGGAGCATGCGCCAGGAGGAACAGGCCCGTCAGCGCCTCCTGGCCTTTTCCAAGCAAGCCGGCCAGCCACTGGGAAGGATAATTCGCCCCCACGATGGTGATCCAGAAAATCAGCACCAGCAGGGCGAACATCAGGGGATAAGCCGTCCACCGCCCCATCAGCACCTTGTCGATGCGCCTGTCGCGCCCCAGCCCCCCTCCGTCCGGCAAAGCGACCACTCCCCTGCACAGGCGTTCCGCCCGTTCCACGAACACCGCCGCCACGCGGTCGCCAAAAGAACCGCCTGAAGAACCGGCCTCCGCGGCGGCCTCACGGAGAATCTCCTGCACCTCCTTCTCCTCTCTCAAACCGGTTCCCGCGTACCGCTCCAGAAGCCGCAGCGTTCCTTCATCCCCTTCCAGCAGCTTGACGGCTGCCCAGCGGGGCGACAAACCGCGCCACGGGAAGCGCCCGGCCAGCATTTCCAAACGCGCCAGCCACGGTTCCACGTGCTCCCCATAGGGCAGCCGGAGGGGGGGCCGCTTCTCTCCGGACCACGCCATCCGCTGCACCGTATCAGCCAGAACGTCCAGGCCTTCACCCCTCGCCGCCGATGCCGGAACCACGGGAACTCCCAGGCGTTTTTCCAAAAGCGGGCAGTCGATGCGGATGCCCTTCCGCCGGGCCTCATCCATCAAATTGACGCAGACTACCACATTTCCCGTCGTCTCCATCACCTGGAGGGCCAGGTTCAAATCCCGTTCCAGATTGGTGGCGGAACACACGACAATGACGGCATCCGCGTCCCCGAAACAAATGAAATCCCGCGCCGCCTCTTCATCCGAAGAACAGGCCAGCAGGGAATACGTGCCCGGCGTGTCCACCAAAAGGTACTCCCGGGGACCGCGCCCCACGATGCCTTCCGCACGGACGACCGTCTTGCCGGGCCAGTTCCCGGTATGCTGCCTCAGCCCCGTCAGCGCATTGAACACCGTGCTCTTTCCCACGTTGGGAGCGCCCGCCAGGGCCACGACGGGCATGTATTCTTCCGCCGAACCGGAAAATCCGCCCTTCTCCGTTCCGCTGTCCAGCCTCACCCGTTCTCCTTCCATGGCTGATTTCACGCGGACTTAACGGTAATCATTTCCAGATCGGAAGACCTGAACGCCATGACCGTTCCGCGCACAAGAAAAGCGACGGGGTCTCCGAACGGCCCCCGTTCCAGGCATTCCACCCGGGTGCCGGGAATCATGCCTATATCCATCAACCGCCGTCTCAGACGGCCTTCCATCCCGAGAGACTCAATCCTGGCGGTCTCCCCTTCAGGCAACTGGTTCAATGTCATTGTTAATTTTCTCCTTTCCGTTAATTGTTCATGCAGAAACTTCCACGAGGATGGCGTCGGCGGCTGCGGCGGGCAATTCCAGCCGCTGCCCTTCCTCCGCCTTTACCAGAAACGCTCCGCCGTGCGCTTCCGGCTCCATCAGGGCTACCGTTTCATGAAGATGGATGCCCAGGGAGGTGAGAAGCTCCAGCAGCTCTTTCGATTCGGGAACGCGCCTGATCACGGCCGGAATCCCTGCCGGGATGTCGGACAGGCGGGAAAGAGGCCCTTCCGGCAGCGGCCCGTCCTCCCTCCCCGGAATTCTCCTTCCGTGGGGGCACATCTCCGGATAACCGAGAAAACGGTCCAGTTTTTCCATCAAGCGGGGGGAAGCCGCATGTTCCAGCTTCTCCGCCTCTTCATGAACGTCCCCCCACGAATACCCGAGATGTTCCACCAGAAAAACCTCCCACAGCCGGTGAATGCGCACCAGCTGCATGGCGGCGGCTTCTCCCTTACGCGTCAGGCGGATGGAGCGTCTTTCCATGCTCTCCACCAGGCCTTCCTTCTCCATCTTCCGGATAATCTCGCTGACGGAGGCGGCGGAAACGCCCAGATAATCAGCAATATGCCTGTTGCCGACCCTCTCCCCGCTCCGCTGGAGTTCGGCGATCGCTTTTAAATAATCTTCACGGCTGCTGGTCATGGCGCTGATGATCTCCTTCGTTATAAGGTATACCTAACAAAATGATATTTCGCTCAAACAAAAAAGCCTGCCTTGTGTCAGCAGAACCATTTTTTTCCATCACGCAAACGGCAGGAAACGGCTTTGAAAAGGAATTAGGCGCATTCCTTCATTTCCCGGTTGTCCCCGCAGAAAGTTCCTGCTTGAATAAGGCATGTCCTTCGGCGGCACTGCTCTGTCCTTTCTCCTTTTAACGGCACTGCTCCTTCCCACGGCGCATGGCGGCCCGCTGGATGCTCCCGTCATCACCCTTGGAGAGAAAAAAAGCCTGTTCGGAGAAAAGGAGCAGGCCAATGAATACGTCAGCTATGCCCTCTACTACTGGCCGGACCCCGCCAATCCGGAAGGCCCCTACAAGCCCATTGACGGCAAAAAGAACCAACGGCTCCGCAGCATGGACGACAGCGGCAAGATGGCCGCTTTTATCGGCACGGTTTGCAGCCTGGGACGCCAGTATGAACTCAACAGGAACCCGCGAGCCGCCTCCCGTGCCGGGGAATGGCTGAGAGCCTGGTTCATTGCTCCGGCAACCCGCATGCAGCCCCACCTGAAATACGCCCAGATCCGCCCCGGACACCGGACGGAAGGCGACGGCGGCGGCATCATTGACCTTTACCGCATGCCCGACTTTCTGGACGCCCTGGCGGCGTTGAAACGCTCCGGGGCCTTGATAAAAGAGGAATGGAAGCAGGTGGACGCATGGCTGAACCAGTATTACGCATGGCTGGCCACCAGCAGGCAGGGCAGGCATGCGCATACGCGCGGCAACAACCATTACCTGTTCTATGTGGCGCAATGCGCCCATCTGGCGCACTTTCTGGGGCGCGATAACGAAGCGCGCCAATGGCTGGCGGAAGCCTTCGCCAACATGGACCGCCACATTGCTCCCGACGGCTCCCAGCCTGAAGAACTCAAGCGGGCGGAACCCTGGCAATACAGTGTTTACACCCTCCGGGCCTGGGGTTACCTCGTGCAAATTGCGGAACGCATGGGAGATAAAAACTACCGTTACCGGAAAACACCCGCCGGGGCTTCCATCCAGAAAGCCGCGGACTACCTCCTGCCGTTCCGTACCCATCCGGAAGCGTGGCCCTGGAAAGGCTCCAGGGCAGGCACCCCGCTTCCCGCCATCTTTGAACCGTCCCGGCCGGACAAGGAAAAGCAGGACCGCCCTTGAACAACGGCAGTTATTAAAATTGCCTTTGATTCATTGGAAAATCCCTTGTTCGGCAGCATCACGGCATCCGGAAAGAGACGTTTTCCCGGGAAACCTATTCAATAAGGAACTTTCCGGCGGCGTCTTCCCTTCTCTTCGCGGCTTTCCATTCCCACGGCGGGATGGGATTCGGCTCCGCCCAAAGGCCTTTTTTGGACTTCCTGGCCTCCGCTTCAAGAGAAGCGAGTTTCCGGCTGGCGGAAAAATTTTTATAGATCCACGCCCATCCATCCTTCACCAGCTCCTCATTGACGAACATCTTCCCATGCCAGACTTCCCCCAAAATACGGCCGTACCTGTCATGCCGGCTGTACTTGACTGTAACCGTCTCTCCCCAAATCAGCTTTTCCAGATACTCCTTGGCGCCTTCATACCCGTTTTGCCCCCTTTCCGGCGTATCAATCCCTTCAAGCCGTATCCGGTAGGTCCGCTTCTGTTCGGGCGTTTTTTCCAGGAGAGTAATGGTATCGCCATCAATCACGTTAATCACAACTCCCCTGATACTTTCACCAAAAGCCATGCAAGAGCCCATCAGGAAAACCAGCAGCCATCTCATAAAAAAATGATATAATTCAAAAATTCGCAGCAGGCAATCATTCTTTGGAGAAAGCCTCTCCCCGCATCGTCCGCCTGACCGGGCGTAAATGAAGACAAGCACCCACGGCATCAGAAAACCGCGCGTTCAGCAACGAACCGGATGCCGGCGGCATTCAGCAGAATGAAACACGGAACCCTGTCTACTTTTTCAATTCCTCGGCAATTCTGCCGAGGTTCTTTTCCGTTGCCTTCCTCAATTTTTCCTGCTGTTTCCAGTTCCAGGCCGTTCTTTCGGATACTCCGGCCTGTTCCGCCAGCCAGCGCACGGCGCCGCTCGTGTCACAGCCTGTTTTCTTCTGGATGACTTCCAGCAGTTGAGTGACATATTTGTTCATGGTTTCCCGGGTTAACGTTATTTCGATTCCCACGCCCGGCTGAATTCGCCGTCCTGGAACAGGGCCGCAATGCCGCTGAGCTGCTTGAGGCGCAACAATTCCTCCGCGTCCATGCCGAGGTTCTTGAGAATCCACGCATCCGACATGCCCGCTTCCGTCAGTTCCTGGATAATGCTGGTCATCAGTCCGATATTGTGAGACCCGCGGGCACGGTTGTGCCTGATGGTGGAGGCCATGCGGTTTCCAAGAGGCTTGTCGATGACGGCCACCGGCATCATCCCTTCCTCTCGTTCGTAGATGTCGCGGTAGGTTTTCATGATCTGGCAGCGGTGGAAGCCGTCAACGATTTCATAGGTGCCGTCCTCCAGTTGATAACAGACAATCGGCATCGTGTAGCCGTCCTCCTTGATGCTCTGGTAGAGCAGTTTCATTTCGGGCGGCGCCACACTGTTCGGGTTGTAGGCGTTGGAGCGGATCTGGTCCAGTGGAACACGCCGGATTTGATAGACGGGGGATTGATAGGGGGTTTTCATGAAATGTTGCGGTATTTGTTGACGGCGGCACGGCGCCGGGCAATCGCTCCCTTGGTTGGACTGAATCCGGCATATCTGCAGAAGTAGTCATTTTTCATGATGCAGATGCACATGCGCTTGTAAGAGGGCACCTGCCGGAAATTGCTGACGGGCATGTCGTCGGGATAACCCATGAATTGAACGATATCGCGTCCATCGTAGCGGCCCGATTTTCCCGTCACGGCAGCCAGCGGGTAGGCGGCCAGTACTTCACCGGCGGTTCCGGGATCGACGGTGCCCCCCTGCATCCAGTACCTTTTGGATTTTTCCAGGATGTTGTTGTAGTGGGCCGCCGTCTTTGCATCCATCGTGGAAAGCAGAAACTCATAATACGATTTCCAGGTATGGCCGGGCGGCAGCTTGATGGTCTTCCAGCCCATGGCCGTCGTGCCTCCGTACAGGCCCGTAAAATTGACGCCGTTGACCCGGCCGATCATGCGCGCCCAGTTGGAGGGATCAATCACTTTGTAGAGCTTCAGGCTTTCCTGGGCACAGTCGTTGAACGGGCTTGCCACCCGCATCTGCCCGACAGTAAGGCCCGCCTGGTACAAGAGGTCATAGAGACGGTTGTAGTCAAAACCAAAGCGGGCGGTGGCCGTCCAAATATCGCTGACGCGCCAATCGTAGAGAGGGTAAACGTTGACCGTCACGGCACTGGTCTGCGTAATCCACTTCCTGCCCTCGTAGGATCTCCTTTTTTTGCCGCGCGCCACGGCCGCGTACCTGTTGAGGCTTTCATCCGCCCGCAGCCCCACCATGACGGCGGTGGTCCCGTGCTTTTTGGCAAAGTGGCGTGAGAGCTTGTCCTGGAATTCGTAATCCACCATGCCGTGCCGGAACGGAACGTCCAGATTTCCTTCGTGAATCACATAGGGGTTTTCCGGCATGGGCCGCACCCACAGTTTTTTTTTGGCGGCGTCCCATGGCGTCCAGTAAGGTTCCCCCAGGGCGCATGCCGACTGGGCCTTGATCGGCACGCAGTACCACATTTTACGGATGCCGGGGAATTGTTCCAGGAACGTCCGGGTCACATAATCGGTCGTCATCTGGTATTGGGCCTCATAATCGATGTGGTACATGGTCAGCCTGTCCAGCAGGCCGTGTTCTCCGGCGTAATTGTAGCAGAGATTGAGCATGACGCCGCTGTCCTTGCCGCCCGAGAAGGCCACCAGAACATTGTCAAACTCCTGAAAGCAGTAGGCTATGCGCTCCAGGGCCGCTTCATAGACGTTTTTGTCCAGGTAGGTCTTCACAATTCTTCCAGAGCCTTTCTTCCGTCACCCATCGTCAATTCCCTGCCGGGCGGAAACACGCCGGCCCGGATACTATTGACGGAGGCCATGTACTTTTTATGAAGTTCTTTTAGTGGCTTGCAGTTGATAGGGACATCCCATGCTTTTCCAAACAGGGTTGCAACGCCTTTATGCCCGCGTAAGTAAATAACATCATGTTTTTCCATGTTTTAAAATGCGCAGTAGGTGATTGTTCGTTGTTTTCCTGCAACAATGTCAACCTACTGAATTATTACGGCAGGTCAATGTTTTTACTGCAATTATTTCAGTAATTTTACTGTCATTCTCCTTCTTCTCAAAATACCTATGCTTTTTAGCGAGTAACGCCATTCCCGACGTTCCGCGCCCATGGCGGCATGGCCCCCTTCTCTTTTCCGGAGCGTCCGCATCATTTTCAACATCAACGTACCGCTGCGGGAAGAATTTTTGCGAATTACAAGGCTATAAAGTAATAGTAAACGTTATTCTGACGATGGTGTGTTCATTTCAGCAAGCCATCTAATCTAATCTCCTATCATATCCTCCGACAGGAAAGCGCAGGAACAGGTGTAAATGTACTTAAATGATGATGATGGCCATGTGCGCATAGCCTGGCATTTATACTGTCAGTCCTTGGGATCAAGTTTCCCACTATATCTTTCTGACAGCACAGTTTTCGAGCATGCCTTTGAATCGGAACAATCTTCATAGTCTCACGGAATTTGTTTTTCGGATTTCCGGTTCTAGCCTGACATAGCCATGACATGTTGAACAAGTTCCCAAGCCAACACAGTAACTTCCTCAGACTACACATTTACGAAAAGCAGAAAGGCAATCGCTACTTTCATATTCTTTGTCTCATAATCAGATTGTTTGGCATTGATTTTCCCTCGGGAATCAAAAAGAGACGGATGTCTATTAGTGCTTAAACTGCTTTATTTCACCATATATATGAGAAGGTCTTCTTCCTTTTTATTTTTTGTGTTAATGAACTTGAGCCAAAATTGCAGAGATTTTCAATCCATCCGTGATTCTTGCGCCATTATTTGTCTGCAGATCAATATAAATATGAATGCAAATTCTGAATTGATAAGCCTAGCGTACAAAAATGTTGTTAAACGGACTCAAAAAATTTAGAAAGTGGCAAATATTAATCTTATCGTAAACAACTCATTTTTGTATTTAACTTACAGGAAGGTTTGTCTTCTGCAAGCAGCCCTGGCGCATGACAAATACACGCTGGCAAAACATTTGGGCAAAAGTTACATTTTGTTCAATGAGCAGAATGGCCATTCCAGTAACCATGCGAACTTTTGCAAGAGTTTCGTAAAGAGCTGCCGCCGCGGCTGGATCAAGACCGGCACTGGGTTCATCGAGAAGCAATAGTTTGGGTTGTTGGAGCAAAGCACAAGCCAAAGCTAAAAGGTGTCGCTGTCCACCACTAAGTTTATTGGTACGGCGATGATAAAGGTTTTGCTTGGCGGCGCAGACACTCTCTCTTTTGAAAGATTTGGAGGGCGGAAAAAACTGTTGAAAACTATTTGCGTGCCGTTGTTGAAATTCCAGAAAGCGACACATATCATTATTAGAAGCAAGCTGGAGATTTTCGGCAACAGTAAGCTGGTCGAATAAAGGAGCGCCCTGCAAAAGACAAGCGATACCCCGGTGGATGAGACAGGCGGTGGGAAGCCGCGAGACATCAGCCCCATCCAGAAAGACGCGACCACTGCGACAAGGAAGCCTATTCATAATAGCCTTGCCCAGGGTGGACTTTCCGGAGCCGTTTAATCCTATTACCCCCACGCTCTCTCCTCGGCGAACGTGCAGTGATAAACCTGCAAGAATATCTCGATTGGCGTTATACCCGCCAGTGATGTTTTCAAGTTTGAGCATTGCTTTGCAAGAGTTAAAGCGATGTCGTTTTAAATGGCGACTCCAGTCCAAGATAACTTGCGCGGACTGCTGGCAGATTCAAAATTTCATCAGTGGTACCGAAAGCGGCGATTTTCCCCCCTGACAAGTAAGCGCAATAGTCGGCAATCTGGCTGACAAAGGTCATATTATGTTCGATGAGGATCACACTTAAACCAAATTCATGCACTAGATTCGGCAGAATGCTGGCGATAGTATTACAATGGGTAGGGTTAACACCTGAAGTAGGCTCATCAAGTAGCAGGAGACAGGTATTGTCCGGCATAAGCAAGCGGGCAAGGGAGAACAGGCGTTGTTCTCCAAAAGAAAAGGCATTTCCGGGAGCATCAAGCATGGTAAAATATTTATTGTTCGGACCGAATAGCTTCTCAAGAATGGTTCGAGCTCTGGCTTCCCGATCTGCTTCGGAACGTTGAAGCGACGCCGAGGATGCTAGGCAAGAAAAAGGAAATTCGCCTGTGAAATCCCCAGCGGCAACAGTAAAATTTTCGAGAAGCGAGAGAGTCGGAAAAAGTTGACGGTCTTGAAAAAGACGCCCAATGCCAAGTCGGGGTATTTTTGCGGGGGGATATCCATCTATGCGAATGGGAGGAGACGAACCATCAGAACTTAGCCATATTTTTCCGGTGCTGGATTTCTGCAAACCGGAGATAATGTTAAAAAGGGTGGTTTTACCTGAGCCGTTGCCGCCGATAAGCGCAGTAATTCTTCCACGGGGCACATTGAGAGAGAGTCCGTCCAGAATACGGGTGGGAGCATCGCTGCTGGTATCTGGCACAAAAGAAAGGGAAATATCGTGAATGCTAAGAATGTCTGAATTCATTTGAGTTTTATCTCTCCTTGTAAACCTTGCGGCCGATAATACATAATCAGAATCAGAAGAAGCCCGTAGATAACCTGGCGGAGATTGGCGGCCAAAGCATCGGGCAATCCAATAAAGCGTAGTATCTCAGGCAGGACTACCACGAACACAGCCCCTGCGACAGGGCCGCGAACATTGCCGATGCCGCCAATAAATAAAGCGCAAAGGATGAAAATGCTTTCGTCCAGCGTGAACGAAGTTGGGTCGATGTAGCCGATGTACGCAGCATAAAGTAATCCGGCAAGCGCCGAAAACGCAGCTGATAGAAAAAAAGATTGAAACTTGATGCGTGCAGGGTCACGTCCAAGCGCTACAAGGACGTGCTCATCATCGCGTAACGCTCGCAGAAGGCGTCCGAACGGCGAACGTTTAAGGTGGAGGAATAACGCAGCGGAGCAAGCTGCAAGCACGGTCGTTAGTATAAAATACGCATCAATTCCGGATAAACTGCCTATTCCCTTTCCAATGAGCTGGATATCAGGAATGCCGCTGATGCCATAGGGGCCTCGTGTAACATCGACCCAGTTGTAAAGAACCGTGAAAACAATCATCTGAAATCCAAGGGAGGCAAGAACAAAGTAGTCACCCTTGAGGCGTACGGAGGCAACGGAAACAAGAAGGCTGGTTATACCAACAAAGAACATGACTGCAATAACAATGACGGGGAAAGGAAGCCCCGTACGCAAAAGGAAAAACGCGCCGAAGTAAGCGCCAAGGCCATAAAATGCCCCTTGGCAAAGTGACATCAATCCGCTCATGCCCGCTGGTAAATTTGCGGCAAGGACAAGGATGATGTAGATGTTCGCCATAATGGCTATGTGAAGCAGGTAATCCATGAGGAATGTGAACGAATCGGAAAAATCGGAAAGTTAAACAGCGCGGCGCGGAATGCCAAGAAGACCTTGCGGACGAAAAAAAAGAAAAATAATCAGAAGCAAAAAGGTAACGGCATACTGCCAATTTGCAGCGAATTGCCAGACTACAAGCGCTTGCAGAATTCCAAGCAGGATGCCCCCCGCCACACATGCAAGAAAACGGCCCGTACCCCCGATAATCATGGCCACAAGAGCATTGATGAGAACGGTCATGCCCCCGTGCGGCGACATGCCCACATCATAGGCGGAAAGGCAGGAGGCAAGTCCCAGAAACAAGCCGCTGAGTCCGAACATGCATAAACGCGTTCTGCCAGTATTAAATCCGAATATTTCAAACAGCATGGGGTCGTTGCCCAAAGCGCGTGCCTTGAGCCCAAATGATGAAAATTTTAGAAAAATAGCCAGAAAAGCAAGAGATCCAGCTCCTACAACTAATTGAAGCATTTGAGGCTGGGTAAGAATCAGGGAACCCAGATGTAATGAAGGTTGAATGGAATTCGTGATGATTTTGGTTTCGTTGCCGAAGATCATTGCGACCACATTAATAAGCACGATCATTAATCCGATGGAACTGATCATAATCACATTCGGAGATGCTCCTTTCCGTGCCAGAGGTCGATAAACCGCCACATCGCAAAAGATATTTACAGTTGCTGCAAAAACAAGAGCGATCACTCCCGCCATCCAAAGCGGAAGCAGTGACAAGCGGACTGCAAAAAAGAAAGCATAAGCGGCAATTGTGTAAACGGCGGCGGCGGCGACGTGAAAAATACGTGCCGTATTATAAACCAGCGCAAACCCGACTGCCGCCAGGCTGTATAAAATGCCGGTAACAATGCCGTTGATCAAAAACTGGAGAAACATTTGTAATATTGAAGATTCATTCGCGCTCGCTGAGGAAACGGCTGCCTAGAAATGTCGCCACTCCAAGACCGGTAAAAACAAGCATCCCATTTATGATCAACGACACGTTTAAAAACCACGAATTCGTAGTTTCTTTACTAACGTCCTCTCTCCATATCCTGTGAATTTCCCATCCTCCAAATATGACTACTGTGATGCAAAGTAAAAGAATAAGACCCACTCCGATGAAAATGCCAACCTTTCGGCAAACCTCATGATAAAATTCCTGCTCCTTTTTCTTCAATTCAAACAGCCTCTCCCGAAGTTCGAGTTCTGTCTCAATGGTTGTTTTCTCAGTTTCGTTCATGGCCGGTTAAGTTGATTTTTAAGCTCAGACTTTGATTATTGAGTTCTACTATGGAGGCTTCGCCAATCCCTGCAAATGCTTCTCCTAGTAAAAATGCAATGATAAGGATAAGAATAATGTTAATACCAATACAACAATGATAAGGAAAATAATATTTAAAACTTTCCAATCCTCGCCTATCTTTTTCCCTCCCAGGAAATCCGAAACCCTGCACTTGGATTCCCGAGCTTGCACGCATTCCTGAATATATTTGCAGGACTCTTTACTAAAAGCCCATGCCTCTTGGTTTGCAGATTGGAAAATATCACGTAATTCAGCGTTGTAAGATCTCATGTCGCTGATTCTTGCTTCGTAATGTTGCGTATTTTCCTCAAGCCGCCGTTCGGTATTCGCAATAATCTGAGCTACAAGGGACTTTGTTTCCGTCTCAAGTACTTGGATTTTGGTTTCCAATTTATAGATTTCATCTTCTCTTCGACTGATTCCATCGCCATGGTACTTCGCTTGATCAGTGAGGCGCTCTTCACACCTCTGTTTGAGATCGGAAAGGTGTGCCTTAAGATCAGATTCGCACCGCTGTTCAAGCCTGTTTTTCTCTGCTTCGAGCTTTTTGGCCTGTTCTTCAAAAAATGTCTTGGGGTCGTCCGCTAAAAGACGCTCCCGTTCCTGGTTAAGTTCATCACGCTGCTTTTCAAGAAAATACTGCCAGTCCTCATAGGGTTTAGTCGGAGGAAAGTCGGTCAAAGGCATAAATCCTTTGCCGTCTCCGGAAACAACTCCTTTTGCAGCTTCCACAACATCTTTCGGATCAAAAGTCTGAGCCGGTTTCTGGGTAACAACGACTGTGTGGGGAGATTGGATGGTGTCGCTCATTTGTTCAGGTTCCATTGAAAGTTACATATGCAAACGTGGGCTCTAATCTTCAGGCATCTGCTGAACACTCACCTTTCCGAGCAAGGCATTCTTTACAGGGCAAGAGTCTGCGCGGAAGATCCTTCTCAGTTGCTCTCTGATTTTATCAAGGACCAACTCAGCCACTACTACTGTTTGTGCAGGGACAACGATGATCACGTCAAACTGTGGACATCTCTCAGAATAATTTGAAGACAAGGAAACTTTAAACCTTATATTGCCTTTCTGGGAACATTCCTTAAAACCAAGCAGGACCATGAGACATTCTATACCACTATTAAGATAATCCTGAATTTGTTTTTCGGATGACGTCTCCAAAATGGCAAGCAAATCAGATACCTTGTGTTTTTTGTCTGTCGGATGATCCTGAAGGTACTTTAATAATTCTATTGCGTCTTCTTTACCCAAGACGGCAATCAACTTTTTCGCTAACTTTTTTTGTTCTGAAGTATTCATGATGCTGATAACGGTAATGGTTCTGTAATTTATTTCTAAAGGGCATCGCTGGGATTTTTCTCATTGACGAATAGTTGAATAAATATACCAAAATATGAAGCCGCAACAAGGAAAAATGCAAAATTATTCTGGTTAATGGTAGGATCATTAATGGCAAATAGCATTCCATAACCAATGATGGCGGATATGATCAGTGCGGCTATTGTCAATTGGAGAGATCGTCTGGCTACACTTAAACAATCCAACAATGGCGACATTCTCCGTATAAAAATATAGCAACAACACAGGACCATGATAAGCATTGCGCAAATAAGGCCCGCATGCCCTCCCGGAGTCAATTTAGGCCCTGAAAAATTCTGCATTAATACAAAAGTAAACCATCCGGCTGCTATATTAACAAACACACGAGGCAGAAAAAGATGCCAGCCGAGAAATGATTGATGAAAGGGCCAGACACGCCAGACAAAGCCAACTTCGTAACGGCTTATGAACCACCGGGAGGAAAGCTTGTCGTTACCTTTTTTCGCCGCCATTTTTGTAGCATCCAGGTTGAGGCGGGGCCAAAAAGAGTAAACATGCTTCATCTCTTTTTCACTGGATTGGAACCACCCCCCGGAACCGTGGAATGTCTCAGAGGAACGCGGGTCTCTAATACATGCCGTCCATTCTTCTTCCGCTTTAAAAAAAAGTTCGCCATAGAAGCGTTTCCAGTCCTTTCCACGCTGCTTCCAGCTCCTTCCAAAATGCTCAGCTCCTTTTTTGATGGCAGCAGAGTAGGCCATACGTTGATACAGATATCCCGCCTTGGCGGCGAGGGCACGGAAAAAGAAGTTCTCACGAAGCTTTCTGATTATTTCCATGTAGTGCGGAGACATCTGAAAGACGCGGGTCTCCCGAAGGTCAAAAAGAAAATCCAGGATCAGTTTGGCGAGAGAAATGGAAGTTTTATCGTTACTCCACAAATTCCATGGATGAATAGAATCCCGAATGCCTTTTCCGGAATTGAAAAATACTGAGAAATAACCGCGCCAGTCGGCATCACTTGTTTGGAAAAGAGTATATCCCTCCAATTCAGGAATGGGAACTTTCCGATTGAAATTCCGGGCAAGAATCATCCCTATGTCTCCTTCTGAAAGATTGTCGTCAAGGGGGAGATGCAGCAACTGGCTGTTGATTGCTGTTCCGACAATATTAAATTCAATACCGAGATGGGTGAGAGCCGCATAAATCGGGCTGTCAGTTTCACCGTCTGCGCGATACCGGAAGACGGCAATACCTGCCGCAAGGTCCGAAGCCTCGCTATCCAGTTTGAAATACCGGCCGTAATCCATGCCCTTTAATAAGTTTCTTTCCCGTTATGCAAAGCAATAATGTGCCCCTCAATGGCCTTGATCAATTCTTCCATGGCTACCTTATTGCTTTTGGCCGAGCGACGAAGAACTTCCTTGGTTTCTTTAAAGTTTACCATCATTTGCGGCCATTGCTGTGGCGAGCCATGTGCAGTCTGATACACGAGATGTACCATGTGATCCCAGAATGAATCCGTGTAATGAGCAATGTCCGGGAAGAGAGAATAGATGATTTCCGATTTCAATGGATTCGCTGCCAATTTCGCGGCGTTGCGTTTATCTGCCTCGTTTTTCAGGCCGTATTCAATGTCCTTTCGCAAGATATCATAGTCGGCCTTGAGTTTCAAAACAGCTCGAAAAAGCTGTTGAGCGTTGTCACGCACCCTTCCGCTTCCCGTATAAATGGCGCAAAGCAAATCATAAAGCGTTATAATCTTACGGAATTCCTTGACATCTTTTTGACCAGGGAGGTCTGTCAGTTCCCGCAATTGGTAGCACATGAATTGCAACAAGTTATGCTTGAAAAGTTCTGGAGTGTTGATGGGGCATGCTCCCTTGTTCATCACCCATTCACCCGTAACTTGGGGAATACCCTTGGCTGTCAGTCTGCTATCGATAGCGTTTGCAAACGAAGAAACATTGGAAAACCACAGCAATTCCAATGGTCCGCGCGCATCTCTCAATTCTTTGGTTACCTCTTTTAATTTAAGCAGCAGGTCTACCGACGTATCGAAGGAGTCCAGCTTGTTAAGCAAGTAATCAAGCAAGATGATATCAAAACGCTCCCCCTTGATACGTTCCTGGGCCTCTTCCGTTGATTCGGCACAGTAAATTTTGAGGTGGTAAAAATCTCCCAATGCGGGACACGGTCTTTCAACTGAGGTACAGCGGGGCGGCACAGTGGCATCTCCCTCGCAAATCTCAATTTTAAACAACGACGAAAGCACTTCATTAATCACCGCCAATTTGGAACAGAGTCCGCCGGAAAGCTTTTTGTTGGCATGATCATCAACCAACAGTACTTTCCATACCAGCGGATAGTTGGCTGACGGATTATTGGCGAATCCCGCCTTAATCTCTTCAACTATTTCTTGTGTTCTCTCCCTCATTTCACCCTCAGAAGGGAATACGATAGGAGCAATTTTTTTATGACCGGAACCTTCAAATTCACCAAGACGCGAGTTAATAAGCATTCGTGCCGAAAATTCCATTTGTTCTTTCCCGTTGTTGCAATCATAGAGGCCAAGCTCACGGTTGCGCGCGAACTGAACGCGGATTTCGTTCGCTTCTTCTTCATTCCTGGCGTAACGGCACCAAATGCTGCTGTCGAGATACCGGGCCCGTCTGTCATCGGTTCCGAATTCCTTCAGCGGTTCGGAGCCAATGACCAGAAGGGGCTGGGGAGCGATCAATCGCCGGTCGCAATGCTCCGGAGAAAACTTGGGGTTCCAAAAATCATTCTCATTGTCCAGCTGGTCAAACACGGCGTTTAGCGCAGCTTGATCGGAGGCACCGCTCAACTGCCAGATTGCAAGACGATTGAGATAGGTGTGATTATTGAGGTGGAAATTCGGAGGAACCCGCAATACGGGAAAAGAATACGTACCATATGAAGGTGCGGCGGCGGCCGGAGATGCGGAGCCATCTTTTAACGAAAGGCCAGATTGACGGAGATCGTAAGATTTTACGCTCGAACTTAGGCCAGAGAGCGTTACATTAGCATGCTCGGCGAGCTTGATGAGCAAAATCCGAACTTTCTCATCCGTACCCTCTACGCCTTCAAAAAGCCTGTTGTCACCAAGAATATGCCCATGGATACCGGTTCCATCATGCGAGAACCACCAGATATTGGCTGAAGCCACTTCAGGATGTGCACGCTGGATCTGCTCAATCAAGGGATTTTCAGCTTCATACCGGTTGGCCAGCCGTCTCTGCAAAGCGTCACTGGCATGAAGAACCAGATGCAGTTCAATTGGCTCTTTATGCTCTGGAGCGAGAAAACGAAGAACCTTGCCGACGAGATGGTTTACGAATTCTTCGTGCCGCTCCGGCCTAATAAGTACTCTCTGACGCGGTTTTGCGCAGGGATAAAAAAAGATGGTTCGGTCAATATGGGTGATCCGCTCGAAGTGTTCCGATAAATCTCCCGCTTTTTCCATGATGTTTTCCTTGGAAACAAACGTCTCAATATCTGGCGCAAGTCCTGTGTCAACTGCCGCATGAGCCAGATAAGCCTTATTGAAATCATGAGTGGTAACGAGAAACACCTTCCGGTAGGAGGCATTCGTTTTTGCCACCTGAAGGGCGGGAGAATGAACGGAATTCGTGGAATTTACACCTTTCCCAATATTTCCTACATCTGATAATTGTCCGAGGATGTTACCCTCTGTCGCAGATTTTCCAATTTTCCGCTCTCTGCCGCGCCATTCCTTGTCTCGCTTCAATACTTTTGCGGTAACCGCATCTTTTGGGGGAATATCTCCAAAGGGAGGAAATTTCAACCCATGGAAAAATTCAGAAAGGACGAATTTGCAGTTATTCAGTGCCCACTCGATACCGGAGAGTGGGAAAAACGCAATCTCATCTCCCATTTCCGTCATTCCTCCTCGTCCCGAATGAATGGAAAGCTTGGTGTGTCCCGGCTGATAACGTGCTCCAAATTGCTTGAGCGCCGCGTCCAACTTATCCTTCTCCGTCGCTCCCTTGGCAGTTGTCTTGTCTATTAGACCAAGATGAATGGAAAGAAAATCATAGATTACCCGGGGCGTTACTCCTGTGCTGACATAATGGCCGCGCAAATCAAAAATACCATTCTCATCACTGTTAAGGATGTGAATGCCTTGCTGCTCCCAATATTCCCAACGCGGATTATCCGGCACAAACGGCATTGCCTGACGCTGTCTGGGCGTAATACCCTGGCGCTGGGCAAAGATGCGTTCGTCCACGATGGCGACCTGCACCAATGCCGCTTCTACAATGCCGCAATAGGTAAAGCGGTCAATATCGGTACGGATGAGGGTATTTGTAAAGTTTCCGCCACTGATTCCTTCCGTAAAAATCGCTCCCGGATTAAGGTTGAGCGCTGCGCGAGCATCACCATGTTGTCCTTTGGCGGCTTTTTCTAAGGCATCGGAAATGCGCGTTTCATAATGAGTACGGTAATGTACGAATTGTTCGCCGGGATGCTCCTGTTCCCAGATACGATCAGCAGAAATTCCCAGCTCGTCGCGAACAACTAACCGGGTATCGAAGTCATTAAAATCACGGTTCGCTTCACCGGAAATACGCAAAGGAGGCAATTCGCCACCAATCTCCTCCAGCCGTTGAGCAAATCGCCGCTTAATATTGCGCTCAAACAAAGCAGCCGTTTTGCTATTCAAACTCTCCTCCGTTTCCTCGTCTGCCACCACCTCCAGCCGCGGCAAGGCAGCCAATACCTTGTTATCCGGATTTTTGTTATAATCACTCTGGCGCACGGCGTAGATCGTTGCACTAGGCAAATCATCAAGCATCCCGTTATAGCTTTTACATTCATCCGCAAACTCGGCGGAAGAAAGCAAATGAACGATCCGATGTTTTGCAATACGGAAGCGGTAGCCAAGCGAAAGATTATCAGGTTGAAGCGGATCGTTGCAGCCATAGATTGCGTAATCCCGGTTATCCACGCCCACCACATCCATCAATTTCCACGGCGTATTCTGAAGTGTGTCGTAACTGATTTCCCTTGTTTTTTTACTAGAGCTACTTGAAGCATCCGGAGCGGAATCAAGAGTTTCTCCGTATTTAAGCCATGCAAGGCTGATCAGCATCTCTTTGATACCTTTGTTTTCACGGGCAATACCACCGCCATCTTCGCGCAGAATTTGCAATGGGGCGAGTCTGCCGTCTTGGGAAGAAATAATACCGTTCGTTTCAAAAAACTCTTTAACAGTAGCAAATTCCCGCTTATTGCTGCAAATCGTAATTTCGTAGCAGTTGTTCACCTCCTTGAAAATGATGGAGAAAAGCAGAGTGTTGTTTTCGAGATTTTGAAGGGCGTCTCGGTTATGCTTGGCAGCGTTTCGGATAATATTCTCGATGATCGTCAAAAATGCCTGCCTTCCATTCAGGCCATTGTTGACGGAAAGTGTGAAGTCTGCAAACTCGTTGCCGATTTCATGTTGCTCGTCCAGGCTCTTGAAAGTTGTCGCGCAGCCCGTCCCGTCAATCTTTACCAATTCCAGCTCGATTTTGAGTGCTCCTTCAAGTTTTCCCTGATCCGCAAGGCTTCCATCACGGACAATATCTTCAGAGCGAACAATATTATCTAAAATGTAATTGTTGATCTGGTTGTCCTTGTTATCCGGGCTATGGCGCCGCCCAGGACCGTCCATTGCAAGCAAGTCGAAAACTGCCGATTTAAAATTGAGAGGACCTTTAGGATAATGCTCATCATTGGCAATCACTGCAATAAAATCCTGCCGTTCCTGCAAATACTGCAACAATGCCGAGATACCCTTCAGTTGCACCTTAACTGAATTATCTTCCTGCCTTTGTTCCAACTCCGTGATCTGATGCTTTGCATTAGTCACAACATGACTGCCTAAATTATGACTCATGTTGCGCGACATAATAGCAGCAATAGCTGATTTAACAGCTGTCTTATTTCTATAAACTTCACTAATCTTCCATAAATAATCAATAGCAATAAGTTTCAACTCCATCAATAATGATTTAATATTTTCGAATTTCGCTTTTGAGGAAACAGAAACTCCTCCATCAATTAATTCATTCGCCGTAAAAATTCTATCATAGTATAAATATTTCCAAGGAAATAGAAGTGATCCAATTAATAGTTTCGTATCCTCTTTATTATATGAGGAATGGTTATTTTTACTGAAACGGTTAAAATAAAAATCAGGCACATCAGAAATCAACAGATCATCGGCCTTCTCTTTAAAACCAAAACAATCATTATAATGTTTTACTAAAGCCTTTTTTAGAAAATGTTCAGACCAGACTTCCTCGTCAGAATAAATAAGTTTCCAAAAATTTTCACAATCTGAAAAATAGGATATTATTCCATTTTTTAAGTCAACATAAGGCGCTGCAGCTGAAGAAATACGTTTTATATTATATGGTTTAATAATAGAATCATCAAACAATATTTTATCAAACAATCGAACATCAAACCTTCTATATAGATCTCTTAAAATAGTAGCATTTGTTTTCTTTTTTTCCTCTTCATACCCAGCACCTGCCGCTGCATAAAAATAATCGTTTGATATTGGATGTTTTATCTGTATTGCAATCCAATACAGATTCCCGTCACTATTATATTCATCAAAAATATTCTTTAGCCGCGTGGAATAATTCATTTTCAGTACCGGCATTGACTCTTTTTAGCAAAATAATTTGTTTCTAATATTTGGATTTCCTCCCCCAATAGCTTTTATTGCAAACTAATAATTTTAAAACTTATTTATATAGTTCAATGTTTATAGGCATTATATGTCCATTATTGAACATTTTAAAAGATAACCCAGATGTCACATAATTTTTACCGTCAATATGAAAGTTACCCGAAACTCCATTGTAGGATTTAAGATCATAAATATATTTTTTTATAGATTTTGAATCACCATTGTAATTTTTTAGAGCATCATAGATGAGAGATATTGCATCGTAGCAAGTAGCAGAATAATATGCAGGAACTTCACCAAACTCAGCTTGGTAATCATTAATAAACTGTCGAGATTTTTCACTAAAAGCTTTATTTCCGTCAAACGAATAAGATGAAAAAATTAACTTAACATCTTTAAGAAAAGCTAAATCATTCTTTAATTCTGGAGATTCAGTTGCAGCATAACCTACCCATAATATATCATTAAGACCAAGTTTATATGCTTGATTTATAATTTTAGCAATCATTTCACCATTTGTAGGCACAAAAACCGTCTTAACTTTTAATGATTGAATTTTACTAAGAGTATTTTTTATATCATCCATTGAAGTTATTGCCGCATTTCCTTTAATAGAACCACCATTCCTAATATAGAATTTTGAAAAACTATCTAACATACCTTTACCCGAATCATCATTCTTCCAATAAACAAAACATTCTGTCTTTTTTAACGAATTTAGTAAAAAATCAGCTATGTATGCAGCTTCCACATCTGCATCAGGAATTAAAGTGAACACATAATCACTGGACTTCTTAATATCCGGATTTGTAGCTCCTGCATTGATAAGAAAAATTTCTTTTTTTTCTGCTACCGGAGCAAGACCCAACACTACGGGGCTAACACCCGTAATACACGCATTGATCATATTTACACTTATCAATTTATTAAAAGCACTTATGCTGTTATTTGCTTTTCCCATACCATCTTCAATGTGAATATTAACACGAGCATTTGGATTTTGCTTTTTCCATAAAAGTATTCCATTTTTCATCCGATGTCCAAATCCGCCCCAATCTCCAGTTAAAGGTAAAATTACTCCAATTTCTGTTTCTTCTGAATTTTGTCTTATTCCGTTTTTATCATATAAAAAAAACCAAGATATTAATGTGAGAATAAACACACTGATAATCCAGAATACATTTTTTTTGCATACTTTGATTTTATACGAATTTTTTTTCATTTTTTATTTTTTGATGAGTGATTTTAAATGGAAACTATAATTAATAGACGAAGGTTAGAATTAAAAAGTAAACCCTCTGAATCTTAGCTGATCTTTTATAAAATTATTTGGACAGCGTAGTAGAGGCTTCTAATTTGGAATAATCTCATTAAATGTCGTTTCACTGCTATTATACTATTTTTCATGATTACTTTTACCACGAAGATGAATTTAAAAATTTAGGGGAAATAATTCACCTATGAATTGATGAATTCAAAGATCCTTTGCAAAACAAAGACTGCCTAGCACTAAGTAAACATTCAAGCGTACTTTTCACAGTTTCTACCGTAAGATTTATTTTAGAGCGCATAAACAACATTATTCCTACGAACATCGCCATAACCTCATCGGCCAGCATTGGAGAATCTTCGTAATATAAAAATACCATAATAATCCAATTATTGTTTAAATTCAAAGATGTTGGCATCAGTTATGGCACTCTCGCGGGCACCATGAATATGTGATTTTCTTGACTATAACTAATATTTTTTAATTGGGAAAGAAAAATTACCAGCTTAATCCATGAACATCTCGTATTTGCTTAATACTTAAGTTTCTTGACTTGAGAATTCTCTCCCGTCCTTACTCTTTGCTGCAATAAACCCACCATGGTTCATCGTCAAAACCAGGAGATGAAGAAACTTATCACCTGGAAAATACACGGAACATCGAGAGATCATCCCCCCTATGTTTATCTTATTTAGAGTTTAGTTTCTTTTGGCTGATGGTTTTGTTGGTCCACCCCCGATTATGATGAAGAGCCAAGGAGATTACGGGTATCACAATTTCGAGAACTGCCGTCTGGATATTGCTGGAATGCAGAGGGTTAATCTACGAACAATCTCTTCAAAACTTTCTTCTACTAATTTTGGTGTTAACCCATTTTGATGAAGGAAATTTTACAAAAGAAAACCCTGTAAGCTTCTAACTTACAGGGTTTATGAGTGGCTCCCCCGGTTGGGTTCGAACCAACGACCTAGTGATTAACAGTCACCCGCTCTACCGCTGAGCTACAGGGGAGTTTGCGTTCCATGGAGCGCGGAGGGATTTTTAATGGAGGCACAGGCGTTTGGCAAGTACTTTTTTGTTTCTGTAGGCTTTTTGACGCAAAAAGGCTTCCGCGGCGTGGTCATGCCAACGGTGTTTCTTGACCTTTGAGGGGAGAATGCCCAGACTTTCAGCGACATGAGTGAACATCACCATCATATTGCTGTTCTGGCCGGCGACGGCATCGGGCCCGAGGTCATGGCGGAGGCCCTGAAGGTTCTGGACGCCGTAAGCGCCAAGTTTGGATTTACCGTGAGCCGCAAGGAGGCTTTTGTGGGCGGCGCGGGGATCGACCATTGCGGCAAGGCCCTTCCGGAAGAGACCATCCGCGCCTGTGAAGAGGCGGACGCCGTCCTGTTCGGCTCCGTAGGCGGCCCCAAGTGGGAGCACCTTCCCGCCAATGAACAGCCGGAACGCGGCGCCCTGCTGCCGCTGAGAAAGCATTTCGGCCTGTACGCCAATCTGCGCCCGGGCGTATGCCTGCCTGCCCTGACCCACGCCTCCCCCATCAAGAATGAATTGATCGAGGGCGGTTTTGACATTTTATGCGTCCGGGAACTGACCGGCGGCCTGTACTTCGGCCAGCCCCGTTTCCGCGAACGGGAGGGGGACGACGAAGTCGTCGTGGACACCATGCGCTACCACAAGAGCGAGATGGTGCGCATCGCCAAAGTGGCGTTCGAGGCCGCACGAGGGCGCCGCAAGCGCGTCACCAGCGTGGACAAGGCCAACGTGCTGACCAATTCCCTGCTGTGGCGCGAGACGATGATTGAAGTTTCTAGGGATTATCCGGACGTGGAGCTGCTCCACATGTACGTGGACAATGCCGCCATGCAGCTGGTGCGCAATCCCCGCCAGTTTGACGTGCTGGTGACGGAGAACCTGTTCGGAGATATTCTTTCCGATGAAATGGCCATGATTTGCGGCTCCCTGGGCATGCTGCCCAGTGCCAGCCTGTGCCAGGGCGCGCAGGACAACGGCCTGTTCTTCGGCCTTTACGAGCCCTCCGGCGGTTCCGCCCCGGACATTGCCGGGAAAGGCATCGCGAACCCGATCGCCCAGATTCTTTCCCTCTCCATGCTGCTGCGCTACTCCCTGGGAGAAAAAGCCGCGGCAGACGCTATTGACGCCGCCGTCCGCCGCGTGATTGACCAGGGCTGCCGCACGGGCGACCTGGCTACGGGCGCTCCCGGAGAAATCCGCGTGAATACGGCGGAAATGGGGGATGCCATCATCGCAGCCCTGTAACAGGGCCGTTTTTCCGGCCCCGCAGGCGCGTTCCATCCCCTGCGGGGCATTTTATCCTTCCGGAGGAAGGCTACGCTGCTCCTCTGTTTTTTCCCTTCTCTTCCGGATTTCTCCGGTTCTTCATCCACCTATCATGAACGTTCTTATCATCGGCCAGGGAATCGCCGGCAGCTGCCTGGCGTGGGAGTTGAAACGCCGCGGCACGGATTTCACGGTTGCGGACCGCCCCATCGCGGAAACGGCCTCCCGGGTGGCGGCCGGATTGGTGAATCCCCTGACGGGCCGGGCCTTCCGCCCCGGCTGGCGGCAGGAGGAATGCCTGTCCGCAGCGGCGGCCTTTTATCCGGAGACGGAACGGGAACTGGGCGGCTCCTGGTGGCAGAAGACCCCTATTTTCCGGGAACTGGAAACGGAGGACCAACTGGAAATCTGGCAGGAACGCCAGACATCCCCGGAGTCCTGCGCCTACGCCGGCCCCCTTTTCCCATGGCCGGAACACTGGGAAGGCCGGGGAAAAGCCGCCTATACGCGCGGCTCCGCCGTGCTGCACGTGGAGGACATGGTCAACGCCATGCGGAGGTTTTTTACGGAACAAGGCCGTTTTGTGGAAGCGGACGTGTCCCCCGCGGATATCCGTCCGGATGAAAACGGCCTTTTCCATTGGAACGGGCAGGAGTTTTCCCACGTGGTCTGGTGCACCGGCTGGGAGGCCGGATGCCACCCGGACATGGCGCCGCTGAAGGGACGCCCTTCCAAAGGCACTATTCTGGACCTGGACCTGAAGGAGCTGGACTGGCAAGCCGGCATCCTGCACTTCGGCCACTGGCTGGTTCACAACGGTTCTTTCTGGCGCTTCGGCGCCACTTACGCGTGGGCGTGGGACGCTCCCGGCATTCCGGAAGCCCCCGCCGTCCAGGAATTGATGCTGGACCTCGTCAAACGCTATTCCGGGGAGACGGGCTTCCTCCGGGCCCGCGCCGCCGTGCGCCCCATCATCCGGCGCAGCCAGCCCGTCGCCGGGCCCATTCCCGGCCTGACCGGCCAGTTCGTCTTCTCCGGACTGGGCAGCAAGGGAGTAACCACTTCCCCGTGGTCCGCGGCCCAGCTGGCGGAACATCTTGTGCACGGGGCGGAACTGCCGCCGGACCTGCTTCCCGCCGCGCTATGGAAATAATGCGGCGCGGTTCCCGTACTTCCTTGAACGGGACAGCTATTTTCCTTGTCAAAACGCCCTGAACACGATTACATGCGGCCTTATATGCGAGCGGAGAACGAGAACTGGGGAGATACGGTACGGGAGCATTTGTTTGACCAGCGCGGTGCCGTGATGGTGCACTGGCTGATCCTGCTCAATGTGGTCGTCTTTATCCTCGGGTTTTTCTTCCAGGTGGATATTCCACGGGATATTTACCCGCCGGGCCGTCTGGACCTGATCCAGCTTTACGGAGCCTACAGTGAATACACGTGCTTTCATGAAGGGGAATTGTGGCGATTGTTCACCTACCAGTTCCTGCACGCCAATCTGGGGCACATCATGTTCAACATGATCGCCCTGTGGTTTTTCGGGCCGGTCGTGGAGGAACGCTTCGGCCATCTGCGCTTCCTGCTGTATTATCTCTTCTGCGGCGTGGCGGCGGCCCTGTTTTCCTCCCTGCTGGGGTACATGGGGTTCTTTGATTCGGAATGGCGTTTCATTCCCATGGTGGGGGCCTCCGGCTCCATTTACGGCATCATGGCCGCGTGCGCGGTGCTTTTCCCGCGCGCCCGGGTGCAGCTTCTGTTTCCTCCGGTCAATTTGAGCGTGCGCCAGTTCGCCCTGGCCGTTCTCGGCATCGCCTGCGCCGTCATTATTTTCCAGTGGAACAACGCGGGCGGGGAAGCCGGACACCTGGGCGGCATGTTCGCCGGATTCATCCTGACATTGCTGATCCTGTGGAAGGAAAAACTGTCCTCTCCCAGGCGGCGGGTCGTTTCTTCCTCCCACCGTTCCACCGCGCTCTCCGCACGCCGCCCCGCCAATAACCATCCCTCCGAAGAGGAGGTGGATGAAATCATGGAAAAAATATCCCGTTCCGGCCTGTCCAGCCTGACTGAGGAGGAACGGGAAGTTCTCCGGCGCGCTTCCCGCCGTTGAATTATTTGTTAGATATTCCCCTTATTTTTGTTATTTTTCTTTCTTTTTCATTATTTCCTCCTAGCATGGAGGAATGATGACGCGGCTGTATTCCTCCACCGTTCTGGGCGTGGATGGCGTAGAAGTGGAGGTGGAAGTGGATTTCCGCCCCATGGCGGAAAAACGCACTTTTATTGTGGGGCTGCCCGATGCGGCCGTGAAGGAGAGCGGGCAACGCGTGGATACGGCCATCCAGAACAGCGGGCTGCCCTTCCAGCAGGGCGTTTTCGTCGTCAATCTGGCCCCGGCGGATTTAAGGAAGCAGGGACCGGGGTTTGACCTCCCCATCGCCCTGGGAATGGTCGCCGGAGCGGCGGAAAGGAACATGGACGCTTCTTCCTGGTGCATCGTGGGGGAATTGGCCCTGGATGGCGCCGTACGCCCCGTGCAGGGCATTCTGCCGCAGATTATGGAAGCGCGGCGCATGGGGAGGAAGCGCATCATGCTGCCACGCGCCAACGCGCATGAAGGAACGCCCGTGCAGGGCGTGGAGATTTATCCCGTGGCTTCTCTGAAGGAGGCGTGGGAACTCCTTACCTCCTCCGTTCTGCCCCCTCCCTTCACGGCTTCCGGAAGAGAGGGCCGGGAGGCGGAAGACAAGGAGGCTGCCGTTGATTTCGACGAGATCAAGGGGCAGCCCTATGCGCGCCGCGCCATGGAGATCGCGGCGGCAGGCGGCCATAACATCCTTCTCTGCGGTTCTCCGGGTTCGGGCAAGTCCATGCTGGCGCAGAGGCTCCCGACCATTCTACCGCCGCTGACTCCGGAGGAAGCTCTGGAAACCAGTAAAATCCATTCCGTATGCGGACTGCTGAAACGGGGGAACGGCCTGGTGGCCCGGCGTCCGTTCCGGGCTCCGCACCATACCATTTCCGATGCGGGGCTGATGGGCGGAGGAGCGAATATTACGCCGGGGGAAGTGTCCCTGGCCCACAACGGCGTGCTCTTTCTGGACGAATTGCCGGAGTTCCGCCGCGCCGCGCTGGAAACCCTGCGGCAACCGCTGGAGGCCGGCCAGGTGGTCATCTCCCGCGCTTCCGGCACCATGACATTCCCGTGCCGCTTCATGCTGGCCGCCGCCATGAATCCGTGCCCCTGCGGCTATCTGGGCGACAGGAGAAGAACCTGCACCTGTCCCCCGGCGCAGGTCGCACGCTACCGCCGCAAGATTTCAGGACCGCTTCTGGACCGCTTCGACCTGCTGATGGAAGTTCCCGCCGTGGACCCCGCCATTCTGGCCTCCGCACCCGCCGGGGAATGTTCCGCCGGCATCAGGGCACGCGTGATGGCCGCCCGGCAGCTCCAGCGCAGCAGATACGCGGGCACTCCCTTCCGCAGCAATGCGGCACTTTCCGGAAAAGCGCTCCAGAGGCATTGCCGCCTGCTGCCGGAAGGCCGGGCCATCCTGCTCCGCGCCGTGGAAGAACTGGCCCTTTCCGCCAGAGCCTATGACCGCATTTTGAAGGTGGCCCGCACCATAGCGGACCTGGAGGGCAGCCCTGATATTCAGGACCCCCATTTGTATGAAGCCGTGCAGTACCGGGCCTTTGAACATTCTCTCCGGGAATGAACCATTCCGGAAACAGGCAGATTCCGGAATGCCGCGTTTACGCCATGCCAAAGCATGCCTTTTCCGAACGGAAAAAGGAAAGGAGGCGGCTTTTCAGGCCGCCCCCTTCCCGATTGAAAAGTTTACCGTTCACCGGTTCCGGGAACGCCGGAAGACGAGGGTTCCCAGGCCAAGCATTCCCAGAGATGCGGTAGCCGGTTCCGGAACGATTTCATAGGATACCTGGATGTTGGCAAGCGTATAGGGGGAGGTGGCGCCGCCCGCGCCGCCGCGCACTCCGGCAACCAGCTTGTATCCTTCGCCCCACGCCAGGGGAGAATCCGCCATGTCCAGGGAAACGGTCGTCGTTCTTGAAGAGGAATCAAAGGTAAAGCTTTCCACGGTGGAAAGGTTCCGGACCAATGTTCCGGCGGAGTCGTAAACCGCCAGCACCATGGTGTAGCTGGTGATGACGGAGGTGGGCGTGTCACAGGAAAAGATGATGGAGGAAACAAGCTCTCCCTGCCGGGGGCCGCCCAGCACCATGGCAAAGGAGTCTCCGGCCACGCCGCTTCTGCCGCACAGGATGATGGAACCGACGTCATCATGATTAACCCAGGTTCCCTCCCCGTTCTGGGGCCAGTTGGCCAGGCTGTTGTTATTGCCTCCCGCATAGACGCCAAATTCGTGGCCTTTTACTTTATCCAGCAGCTGGTTTCCCGTTTGCGGCGCCATGGTCGCGGCCTGCGGCAGATTGGCTGATTCGGGCAGTTCGGCAATGATGGTAGCGGCATTTGCAGCCAGCACACTGGCGCAACTTATTAATACAGCACAATATCTATTTTTCATAAGTTACACACCATAATAAATTTATTATGCTATGGCAATTTACAATTAAGAAGAAAAGTATTTGAATTTTCCGCTTTTTCTGAAATCCGGCGCATCTTCTTGAGGTTGAATGGCCGAGCCGTTCCCCGTAATGCGCCGTTGCTTGATTTTTCTTTATAACCCTATTAAAATACCTATTTTACGTGGAATTAAACTTTGGAATAAGGAGAACATGAAATGAAGTTGTTTTTCTGCGGAGTTTCCGCAGGTTTTTACAGGAGCCGGCAGGACCCTGCTCCCGGAAACGGTCTTTCCCCAGCGGGAGCATCTGCCCCGCCCTCCCGCCTGCCGGCGCTCTTTTCCGGAAATGTTCAACATTCCGTGCCATCCCGGCTTTTTCACCCGTCCCCCACGCAGAACAGCCGTTCCGCGGACATGCGCGGAACGGCTGTTCGTACGAGAAAGGAAAGACCGGTTTAACGGATGGCTTCCAGAGCCTGCTTGAGGTCCGCAATGATGTCTTCCGCGGCTTCCGTTCCCACGGAGAACCGGATGAGGTCGGGCCGGACGCCCGCCTCCATGAGCTGCTCATCCGTCAACTGGCGGTGCGTATGGCTGGCGGGATGGAGAACGCAGGTGCGGGAATCCGCCACATGGGTAACGATGGCGGCCAGTTTCAGGCTGTCCATGAACTTGATGGCGCGTTCACGGCCGCCCTTGATGCCGAAGGTCACCACACCGCAGGATTGCCCGTCGCGGAATTGCTTCTGCGCCAGGCCATGGTATTTGTTGGACGGCAGTCCCGGATAGTTGATCCAGGCCACATCCTCCTGCCCTTGCAGGAATTCCGCCACTTTTTGCGCGTTTTCACAGTGCCGCGGCACGCGCAGGTGGAGGGTTTCCAGGCCCAGGTTGAGCAGGAAGGCATTTTGCGGGGATTGAATGGAACCCAGGTCGCGCATGAGCTGGACGGTCGCCTTGGTGATGTAGGCGCCCTTGCCGAAGCTCTTGCTGTAGGAAAGGCCGTGATAGGAGGGGTCCGGCTCCGTCAGGCCCGGGAATTTGTCCCTGTGGGCTTCCCAGTCAAAGTTGCCGCTGTCCACAATCACGCCGCCCACCGCCGCGGCGTGGCCGTCCATGTACTTGGTGGTGGAGTGGGTGACGATGTCCGCGCCCCATTCAAAGGGGCGGCAGTTGATGGGGGTGGCGAAGGTGTTGTCCACGATCAGGGGGACGCCGTGCGCATGGGCGATGTCCGCCATTTTGCGGATGTCCAGCACGCAAAGCGTGGGGTTGGAGACGGTCTCCGCAAAGAGGGCCTTCGTGTTGGGACGGAAGGTTTTGGCGATTTCCTCCGCCGGGGCGTCCTGGTCCACGAAAGTGACCTCAATGCCCATTTTCCGGAACGTGACGGCAAAAAGGTTGTACGTGCCTCCGTAAATGGACGCGGTGCTGACGATGTGGTCCCCCGCCTCGCAGATGTTGAAGACGGCAAAGAAGGAGGCCGCCTGCCCGGAAGAGGTCAGGATGGCGGCCACGCCGCCTTCCAGCTCCGCGATTTTTCTGGCAACCGCTTCATTGGTGGGGTTCTGAAGGCGCGTGTAGAAGAATCCGGCTTCCTCCAGATCGAACAGTTTGGCCATTTGTTCGCTGGTTTCATACTTGAACGTGGTGCTCTGGTAGATGGGCAATACGCGGGGTTCACCCTTTCTGGGGGTCCAGCCCGCCTGCACGCACAGGGTTTCCGGTCTCAATTCCTGACTCATGATGCAGGGATGCTATGCCATGCCGCCTGCCTTGTAAAGCAGGGAAAGGAGGCATTTCCAGCCGCTCCTGCCTCCCCGCCTTCGCGGTTATAATCAGCCGCGTTCAAGTGCCGGAAATTTTTACCAGGGCCGGGCGGCCCTTGTTCCCAAAGACGGACTGAGGAATATGCCACCGTATTTGGAGCTTCTTCCGGAGAAGGGAACAGCCTGCGGATTTTACCTGATTTCCGGCAGAGGGGTGGAAATTTCCTCTTCCGTCAGGTAGCAGCCGGGGTCGGACCCGTACCAGTGCCCGTTGGCAAACGCGGCGCGCGTGCGGAAGCCGCCGCCGCACAGGGCAAAGTGCACACAGCGGCCGCAGCGGCCTTCAATTTTTTTCTGCCGTTCCAGGGGATTGTCGGACCCGCGCAACTCAGGCAGCATCTCCGCCGCGGCCCCCGCCTTGGCGTCCCACAGATCGGAAAACAGGTTGTTCTTCACATTGCCCAGCGTGACGGATTGCCAGAACTGGTCCGGGTGCACGACGCCCTGCGTGTCAATGTTGGCGATGCCGCGGCCGGAGCTGTTCGCCCCGCCGCCGTTCCATTGAAGAAGGTTCAGGGTTTCCTTCGCCAGCGGGGAGCCTTCCCGGAGCTGGCGCAGCAGCAGGTAAATGCCGTCCGCAGGCTGGGTGACGGTCAGCACTTCACGGTTTTTACCATCCGCCTTCCATTCCTCCACACGGGCAATCAGCGTATCCATGGCGTTCCGCGCTTCCTCCTGCGTCAATGTCTGCACTTCCACGCCGCGGCCCGTGGGAACCAGATGGTAGAAACAGACGCGCTGGATGTCGTTGGCGTCAATGAAGTCCAGAATCTGGTCCATGCACTGCACGTTGTTGCGGGTCAGCGTCAGGCGCAGGCCCGTCTTCTGCCCCACTTCACTGCAGAGCTTGAACCCGCGCACCGCCTGTTCAAAGGAGCCTTCCACTCCGCGGAACTTGTCATGCACGGCGCCGATGCCGTCCAGGGAAATGCCCACGTACGCCACGCCCAGTTCCTTGAACCGCGCGGCGGCTTCCGGCGTGATGCGGGTGCCGTTCGTGGAAATGGTCACTTTCAGCCCTTTTCCGGTGGCCCGTTCCAGCAGCTCCATGAAGCGCGGGTGCACCAGCGGCTCCCCGCCGGAGAACAGCAGGGCGTTCACCTTGTAGTCCGCCAGATCGTCAATGACCTTGCAGCACTGGTCCCAATCCAGCTCCCCTTCAAATTTCCGGGCGGAGGCGTCCGCATAGCAATGCACGCATTTGAGGTTGCAGGTGCGCGTGATGTTCCAGACCACAATGGGCTTGCGGACGCGGGACGAAGCCGGAGCGCAGGATTCCACGGCGCCTCCCGCGGAGCGGCCGTGTCCGTGGCCCTGTCCGTATCTCAAATGGTCCGCGGGCTGTTCCGCCCCTGTCCAAAGTCTGGTAATGTTAATCATGGTGTTGTGAAAGCCTGGGCTGATAGGGGCAGAGGTTGTCTTCCGCCATCATGTCTCCGTAAACGGCATAGGCGCGGGAACGGGAGCCGCCGCAGACGGTGCGGTATTCGCACCGGCCGCATTTGCCTTCCAGTGCATTGTCATCCCGGAGTTTGAGGAAAAGGGGGTGCGTGCGGTAGATTTCCCCCGGATCATCCGTCCGCACGTTTCCCGCCGTAACGGGCAGGAATCCGGAAGGCTGGATTTCCCCGGTATGGGAGATGAACATGATGCCCTTGCCGTCCCGGGTGGGAACGGCGCGGCGCGCGGGCTTGCTCCCCTGCGCGCGGGCTTCCTGAAGCGCCACGCGGCGGTAATGGTGCCCTTCCGTGGTCTTGACGCCGAAGGGGACTTCACGGCTTACCTTGCTGAGTTTTTCCCAAACGGCCTCCACTTCTTCCGCCGTGGGCATTTCATCCATGGCGGCGCGGCCCGTAGGCACCAGCAGGAACACGCTCCACATGCCCGGCTGCATCTTCTTCATCAGCTCCACAAAGTCGTCAAACTCGCCCAGGGTGCTCTTGGTGATGGTGGTGTTGATTTGCAGATGCATCCCCGCTTCCTTCGCCATTTCCGCCGCGCGCAGGGTCCGCTCATACGTGTGGGGAACGCCGCGGAAGGCGTCATGGGTGACCTCATGCGCCCCGTCCAGGCTCAGGGACATGCTTTGAACCCCGGCCTCTTTCAAGGCGTGGAAGTCCGTATGCAGCAGCCGGGCTGTAGCGGCGGGGCTCAACGCTACGTGCAACCCCTTGCCGGCGGCCGCACGGATCAATTCCAGAATGTCCGGCCTCATGACGGGATCGCCGCCCGTCAGCACCAGCATGGGGGGACGCAGCTCCGCCAATTGGTCAATCAGGCGCAGGGCTTCCTCATGGGTCAGTTCATCAGGATGGGGCCGCGGCTGGGCCACGGCGCGGCAATGCCTGCACGCCAGCGCGCAAGCGCGCGTCACTTCCCAGAAAACCAGGAAGGGGCGTTCATTGAGATCTGTTTCACTAAAAATCGGTCGCATTCCTCAGGACAGCCACTTTAGAACAATTATAATTTTTGACCAGTCCAAAAGAGGGGCATTCCCCCAAAAAGTTCACTTGGCCGCCTCTTCACGGATTTTCTGAACTTCCTTGGGCAGTTCGGAAAGGGAATTGAGGGCCTCCTTCAAATTCCTGGAGGCATCCGGAGAAAGCATGATGGCCGTCACATGCTTGACGATAGGCTGCATCATTTCCACAAGCTGCTGCTGCACTCCCGTCAGCTTGGCCTGCTGGTTGCGGGTGAGGGGCGGCAGGGCGGCCTGTTTCTTGGCGATGTCCAGCAGGGCGGTCCGGTAATGCCCAATCTGGTCCACGGCGGCCTTGCTGGTTTCCTCATCCTTTACCCTGGACAGGGATTCATCCAGGTTTTTGACTTCATCCACGGTTTTTGCCAGCAGGGTTTCATGCGTGTTGCCCTCCGCGTCCTTCGGGAACGGCTCCGCCTGCGCGGCCTTGTCCCGGGAAGCCTGCGCCAGTTCCGTCTGCACGGACTGCAAATCCATCAGGGCCTTCTGCAAATCGGGCGTGAGCAGACCTTCCTTTTTCAAGCGCGCAAGGGATTTCACCAATTCACCGGAAATCTTCTGCACTTCCGTCATCTGGGCGGAAATCTGCGCCTGTTCCTGCGGCGTGGCGCCGGGAAGTTCAAGCTGCCTTTTTCCAAGGTCCACCAGTTTTTCACGTACCTTTTTAACCGTTTTCACGGCGTCCGCCGCTCCGGGCTCGTCCGTCACCTTGTCCAGCACCGCCGTGATTTCATGCATGCTGGCAACGCTCTGTTTGGTCAGGGAAAGATGGGTGTCCTGGGCAAATGCGGGGGCCGTCATGCAGACGGCAGCGCCCAGGCCGATGAAAGCAACTGTGTTATTCATGATATGGAAGCCATTTCGTCACGGAAAGATACTTCTTCCTTCATCTCCCGTCAATCGTGACGGTCGTCACGAAGGAGCACCCTTCTTCTTATGCAGATGGCCAATGGCATGAAAACCTTCTTTCAAGCCTTTGCACAAGCCGTTTCCCCGTTTGGACAAGCCTCTCTTTTTACCCGCCGTGGGCAGGGCCATGGTGGGAGCTCAACCATCAATTCATACGATATGGCTCAATTAACAATACAACAATTTCTAGGATACAACCCCGACAATAGAGGCCGCTTCATCAATCATATGGCCCGGTTCGGACAGCACGTTGATACCGTTCTCGGCAGTGTCGCCAGGACTGATTACCCGTGGGATATCCCCGGCGGCTGGGAGGGCTGGTTCCAGGTTGAATTTGCCACGTACCTCACCATGAACAATATTGATCATGAACGGGAAAACGGCATCCGGGGATATGGAACGCCTGATTTCCTTTTTTCAAATGGCCCTTATCTTGCCCCCATTGAAATCAAATGCCATCATCCGGGCAGCAATATTACACAAGATGCATTAGCGGATGTGGCTAAACTGCAACAAACCAAGAGTCCTTACGGGCTTGTCATCGCCGTTACTCCCAATGGACCACCCAACGGGAGTTTCCACCATGCCCATACTCTTATCGGCACCGTGGGCGGAGCCAACCCTCCCAACATGGAAATTTACTACTGCGGACAATAAGGCTTTAACATTAAAAAGGGCTGTCTGCAATGAAGCAGACAGCCCTTTTGAAATTTATCAGTCAGCAGATTCCTATTTAGTCGCGCTGCTGGCGGGAGTACTTGTAGTAGCTCTGGAAGCTGAGTTCCGCAGGGAATTCGCTCAGGCCGCCGTTGGGATTGTATTCCTTAAGGCCGCTCATGCCGCAACGTCCCTGGTAGGGGGGCTTGTACGTGCACTTGTAGGTGGGGGCCCAGAACGTGACAAGCTCATAGATGCCGTAGCCCATGCGTTCAAACATGGTGGTGGTGCCATCAACAATGCCTACGGAAAAACCGGCATAGTCACCTTCGCGGCTCGTCCAGTTGATGATTCCCAGAGGAATTTCCTCAACGGAATAAATGATGTTGGCGATGGCGCGGCCCAGCTTGCGGGTGGGGGTGTATTCGGAAGCGGGGGGAGCCTGAATGTCCGCGCTGGCGACACCGATGGCGCCGGCGGCAAAAAGAGCTGAGATGATGGCACGTTTCATACTGATTGTTTATATAGTATAATTTGTCGAGGGAAAGCAACTCAAAAAAACAAAAAATCAATCTAATTCCGGCCGGGGGTCCCGCGTCATGAGCTCCACAAGCGCTTCCATGGGCGGCTTGGATTCATAAAGAACGGAGTAGACGGCGTCAATCAGCGGCGTCCTCACTCCCAGCTTCCGCGCAATTTCATAGACGGAGAGCGTGTTGGGCACCCCTTCCGCCACCATGCCCAGGGCGTCCAGAATTTCCTGGAGGCTTTTTCCTTCCGCCAGCCTCCGCCCCACCGTCTGGTTGCGGGAGTGGCGGGAATAGCAGGTGACGATGAGATCGCCCACGCCGGAAAGGCCCATGAAGGTTTCCCTGCGGCCTCCGCTGGCTACGCCGATGCGCGTCATTTCCGCCAGGCCGCGGGTCAGCAGGGCGGCCTGGGCGTTATCCCCCAGGTTCAGCCCTTCGCACAGTCCGGCCCCGATGGCAAAGACGTTCTTGATGGTTCCCCCCAGCTGCATGCCGATGATGTCCGTAGCGGAATAAACGCGGAAGGTCTTGGAGGCGAATATCTGCTGCACCCAGTCCGCATATTCCGGATCCTCAAACCCGATCAGGGAGGCGGACGGGAGGCCCAGGCAGATGTCTTCCGCATGGTTGGGGCCGGAAAGCACGCCTATGGGGTTGGAGGGCAGATATTCCTGAAGGATTTCCGTCATTCTTTTATGGGAACCCTGTTCAATGCCCTTGGTGCAGGAGACGATGACGGCGTCCGGCCTCACCGGCAGGCCACGCAGACGCTGCGCTACGGAACGCATGGCTACGGAAGGCACCACCACCACGATGAGCTCCGCGTCCTTCACCTGGTCCAGGTCGCAAGTGGGGTGGATGTTGGGGGCCAGGGGCGCGGCGGTTTCCGACAGGACCGGGCTGCGCCTCGTTTCAGCAAGCTGCCGGGCCTGCGCTTCTTCCGGCGTCCACAGGACGACTTCACATTCCCGGGTCGCCAGGACCATGGAGAGGGCCGTACCCCAGGAACCGGCGCCGATGACTGCTATTTTATGTAACCGATTCATCATCTTACTTGGACTTTTTGGAGTAGAAGGAGTGTTCCGTTCCGTTGAGAAGCCTCACGATGTTGGAACGGTGCTTGAGAATGACCAGAGCCCCCACCACCGTGAAAAAGGCAATGTAAAGTATTTGGGGAGAAACGCCGCCGCCCTGGCAAAGAGGGTAGAACCACCATCCGGCGGCGATCATCGCCACGGCAGCCACCAGGCTGGCCAGCGACACGATGCCGGAGATTCCCATGAATGCCAGCCAAGCAGCCAGGGCCACGCAGGCCACCACCGGATTAAGGGCAAATAAGACGCCCGCGGTCGTCGCCACTCCCTTTCCGCCCCTGAATCCAAGGAAACAAGTATAGGTATGGCCGAGCACCACGGCGAAACAGACGAGGACGACCACGGCGTTGAAGTCCCAGCCGCCCGCATCCCCCGTCAGGAACGGCAGCCAGTTCAGGGCGCCGAACACGGGCAAGAACCCCTTCAAAAAGTCCAGGATGAAAACGGAGAGGCCCCATTTCCAGCCCAGCACGCGCCAGGCATTGGTAGCTCCTATGTTGCAGGAACCCTCCCGCCTCAGGTCAAGGCCCCTGATCCTGCCGGCAAGGTAGCCGAACGGAACCGCTCCAACCAGGTAGGAGGCTGCAATATAGAGAACTATCCAGGCAATCATGTCGTGCGGAGGGTATTCTACCTCCCCGCCCGTCAAATGACAATGGGGAAATCGTCTCCGGAATGGTTCTTTCCGGCGGCCTGCTCCAGCGGAACAGCGGAACGTTCAACGGTCTTCCCCGGCGCCGGATTTCCAGAAGGCTTCCTGCACCGTCCCCGGCCGGAAGAAAGGCCCCTCTAAAGCGACGCAGTAAAAACGGCTCAGGCTCGCCCCGTGTTCCCGGGGAACATGCCCCCGGCCGTACTTTTCCTTTGCCGGAACAGGCTTACTTACCGTCCGTGCAGGGTTTCCGCATCACGGCGGCCCAGACGGAGGCATTATCCTGCTGGGGCTCCAGCATGTCCTTTACCTGCTCCATGATGGTTCCCACCAGCTCCCGGCTGGAACAGTCCCTGGCTTGTTGAAGAGCCAGGAAAGAAGGCTCCCTCAGCAGCTCGCACCAGACCTGCAAGCCGTCCGAACAGGCCAGCACCGCATCCCCCGGATGCAGAAGCAGGGGCATGGCGCTGATGTCCACCAGTTCCATGGGACCGCCCATAACGGCGGAACGGAGAACGCAGCGCTGGCGCAGAGCTCCCTGGAGGGACATTTCCCCCTTCCGGTAAAGGCAATCCGCAATGGGCCTCATGGAGTGGTCTTCATTCAGGCGGTCCATGCGGAAGCTGTCCGCTCCGCTCCATAGGTAGAGGGGGGAATCCCCCACGCTGATCCACCACAGGGAATGGTCACGGATGAAGACGGCCAGCAGCGTGGTTCCGGATTCCTCCGGTTCCTTCTGGATGGCGGCCAGCGCCCGGTTGGCGGCATGCAGGGCTTCCGTCAGGCGCTCCGGAATATCCTCCACGCCGCTTTCCGCAAATACTGCGGCAAATTCCTGCGCCACCACGCAGGAGGCACAGTCTCCGCGGAGATGCCCCCCCATGCCGTCGCACACGATGCCCAGCATCCCGCCAGCGGCGGGAAGGCTTTTAACCACGTCTTCCTGCTCCCGGCGTTTGCCGATCCATTGGGCGGAAGCGCAGTCCAGGGTATCCGGGGTGCGGGGGGCCATGCGGCTGGGGGTCTGAATTAACTGTCCTTCCGTTTCAGTTGCGGGAAGAGCAGGACGTCGCGGATGGAGGAGGCGCCCGTCAGCATCATGATGACGCGGTCAATGCCGATGCCGATGCCGCCTGCGGAGGGCATGCCGTATTCCAGCGTTTCAATGAAGTCGTAGTCCACGCGCTGGGTCTCCCCGGCGGCCTGGTGTTCCAGGCGTTCCTTCTGCACGTCCGGATCGTTCAGTTCCGAATAGCCGGGGGAGATTTCCTGCCCGTTGATCACCAGCTCATACACGTCCACCACGTCCGGGTTTTCCCTGTTCAGCTTGGCGAGGGGAACCAGGTCCTTGGCCACGTGGGTGACGAAGCAGGGGTTCATGGTCTTTTCTTCCACCAGCTTTTCATAAACCTGCTGGGATACGTCCACATCCTTCATGTCCGGGCTGATTTCCACGTCCAGCTCCTCACAGCGGGCGCGGCGCGCTTCCGGAGAGATGTCAAACCAGTCCTGCCCGGCCACGCCGCGGATCAGGTCCTGATAGTCGGCGCGCTTCCAGGGGCGGCTGAGGTCGATCGTATAAAGCACGTTGCCTTCCGCGTCCTTGTGGTCAATCTGGAGGCCTCCGCAGAATTTTTCCGCCAGATGGCAGATGAGTTCCTCCACCATGTTCGCCATGGTTTCAAAATCGCCGCAGGCGCAATAGGCTTCCAGCATCGTGAATTCCGGGTTGTGGCGGCGGTCAATGCCTTCATTGCGGAAGCTGCGGTTGAGTTCAAAAATCTTGGTGAAGCCGCCCACCATCAGGCGCTTGAGGAAGAGCTCCGGAGCAATGCGCAGCGTCAGCGGCATGTCCAGCGCGTTATGGTACGTTTCAAACGGCTTGGCGGCGGCGCCCCCGGCCACGTCCTGAAGCATGGGGGTTTCCACTTCCAGATAGCCGCGTTCCTGGAGAAAGCGGCGGATTTCCGCAATCATGAGGGAGCGCGTGACGAACAGGGACGCGCTTTCCTCATTGGAAATGAGGTCCAGATAGCGCTTGCGGTAAGTGACCTCCTTGTCCGCCAGGCCATGCCACTTGTCCGGCAGGGGACGGAGGCTCTTGGAAAGAATGGTCAGGCCGGAGACCTTCACGGTGGGTTCTCCGGTACGGGTCAGGAAGGTGGTTCCTTCAATGCCGATCCAGTCCCCTCGGTCCAGGAGCTTCCATAACTTCCAGGTGGTTTCATTCACTTCATTCCTGTGCAGGAACCCCTGGATTTTGCCGCGCACGTCCCCAATGACGAAAAACTGGGATTTGCCCATGTCGCGAATGGCCAGCAGGCGGCCGGCCACGGCTACCTGTTTGTCTTCCTGGAAATCGGCTTTCAATCCGGCGGGGGTGGTGGTCACGTCAAATCTTGCGCCGTAGGGATCAATCCCCAGCTCGCGGATCTTGGCGAGCTTGTCGCGGCGCACGGCAATAAGTTCGGATTCCGTCGTATTCGGATGTGCCTGCTGTTGTTCGGACATAGTGCGAAGATTTTAAAGGCTTGCTTCCGTTTTGGCTAGCGCATTGTCAGGCAGGGGGGCATTTTTGGCGGCCTGTCCGGAACCGGGGGCCGTTTTGCCCTCTTTTCCAGAGTCCGGACTCCGGGGGACGCATCCGCAGGGGCGGGAGAACCACGCAAAGCACGATATTCAAAGGAATTGAAAAGAAACTGGTCTTATTATTAAAAAATAGCCGTCAAAACCCCACATACGCATAATTGCTTTTACCTTCGGCGTCAGACATGTTATAAATAACTCCGTTAAGGCGCACCTTATTTATCAATTATATACTATCCGTGCAGACTTATGAGTGATCAGACAACCGTAACTTACAGCACGATTGACGCTAACGAAGCCGTAGCCTCCGTAGCCTATCGTTTTTCTGAAGTCATTGCCATTTACCCCATTACACCGTCCTCTCCGATGGGTGAATCAGCTGAAAGCTGGGCCGCTGTCAACCGGAAGAACCTGTGGGGCACCGTTCCTTCCGTGGTGGAAATGCAGAGTGAAGGCGGCGCGGCAGGTACCGTTCACGGTGCCCTCCAGACCGGAGCCATGGCAACTACCTTCACCGCATCCCAGGGCCTCCTGCTGATGATCCCGAACATGTTCAAGATCGCAGGGGAACTGACTCCGGCCGTGTTCCATGTGGCCGCCCGCTCCCTGGCCTACCAGGGTCTCTCCATTTTCGGCGACCACAGCGACGTGATGAGCGCCCGCTCCTGCGGCTGGGCCATGCTGTGCGGCTCCTCCACGCAGGAAGCTGCGGATTTTGCCGCCATTTCCCACGCCGCCACGCTGGAATCCCGCATTCCCTTCATGAACTTCTTTGACGGCTTCCGCACGTCCCATGAAATCGGCAAGATTGCAGACATCACGGACGATACGCTGAACGGCATGATCAAGCAGGAATGGCTGGATTCCTTCCGCGAACGCGCCCTGACGCCGGACGCCCCCGTGCTGCGCGGCACCGCCCAGAACCCGGACGTTTACTTCCAGGGCCGTGAAACGGTCAACCAATTCTATGAAGCCACCCCCGCCATCGTGCAGAAGGCCATGGACAGGTTTGCGGAGCTCACCGGCCGTTCCTACCATCTGGTGGACTATACCGGCGCCCCGGATGCCGAACGAGTCATCATCCTGATGGGCTCCGGCGCGGAAGCCGTGGAAGAAACGGTGGAAGCCATGATCGCCCGTGAAAACGCCAAGGTGGGCGTGCTGAAGGTGCGCCTGTTCCGCCCCTTCCCCGCCGCCGAACTGATCAAGGCCCTTCCCTCCACGGTCAAAAAGATCGCCGTGCTGGACCGCACGAAGGAACCCGGCTCCCAGGGCGAACCGCTCCATCAGGACGTCATCCAGGCACTCTTTGACGCCCAGGGTTCCGGCACGCTTCCCTTCACCAACGGCATGCCCAAGGTGGTAGGCGGCCGCTACGGCCTCTCCTCCAAGGAATTCACTCCCGCCATGGTCAAGGGCGTCTACGACAGCCTGGAACAGGACGCTCCCAAGAACCACTTCACCATCGGCATCAACGACGACGTGCTGGGCACCAGCATCCCGTATGATGAAGATTACTCAACGGAAGCGGACGACGTGACGCGCGCCATGTTCTTCGGCCTCGGTTCCGACGGCACCGTGGGCGCCAACAAGGACGCCATCAAGATCATCGGCCAGCACACGGACCTGTACGTTCAGGGCTACTTCGTGTACGACTCCAAGAAGGCCGGTTCCTCCACCATCTCCCACCTGCGCTTCGGCCCGCGCCCGATCAAGTCCACGTACCTGATCACCAAAGCGAACTTCCTGGCGCTGCACCAGCCCACGCTGCTGAACCTGTTTGACTTCCTGAAGAACGCCGCCAACGGCGCCACCTTCCTGATGAACAGCCCGCACCCCGCGGACAAGCTGTGGGACACGCTGCCCGCCCGCATGCAACAGCAGATTCTGGACAAGAACCTCAAGCTTTACACGATTGACGCCTTCTCCGTGGCCCGGAAAACGGGCATGGGCGGCCGCATCAACATGATCATGCAGACCTGCTTCTTCAAGCTGGCCGGCGTGATTCCCGCTGATGAAGCCATCGGCTACATCAAGAAAGCCATCGCCAAGACCTACGCCAAGAAGGGGCAGGAAGTGGTGGACAAGAACATCGCCGCCGTGGACGCCACGCTGGAAAACCTGCACCGGGTGGACACCACAGGCAAAACCATCACCGGACACGCCATTCCGCCCGTCATGTCCGCTGACGCTCCGGACTACGTCCAGAACGTCCTCGGCAAGATGATGTGCGGCGAAGGGGACAGCATCCCCGTCAGCCAGATGCCTGTGGACGGCACGTTCCCGAACGGCACCTCCCAGTACGAAAAGCGCAACCTGGCCCTGGACCTCCCGGAATGGGACCCCGCCCTCTGCATCCAGTGCGGCAAGTGCACGGCCGTTTGCCCGCACGCCGCCATCCGCAGCAAGTTCTTCTCTCCGGACGCCCTCTCCGGCGCGCCGGAAGGCTTTGAATGCCTGGATGCCAAGCATCCGGACTGGAAGGGTGAAAAATTCGTCATCCAGGTCTCACCGAACGACTGCACGGGCTGCACGCTCTGCTCCGACGTCTGCCCGGCCAAGAGCAAGACGGACCCGACCCACAAGGCCCTGACCATGGTGCCCACCCTGAAGATTCACGACAAGGAGGAAGCCAACTGGGACTTCTTCATGAGCCTTCCGGACGTGGACCGCACCAAGGTAAGGACGGACAACATCCGCTCCATGCAGGTGCTGCGCCCGCTGTTTGAATTCTCCGGCGCCTGCGCCGGCTGCGGTGAAACCCCGTACGTGAAGATGCTCTCCCAGCTCTTCGGCAACCGCCTGGTGGTCGCCAACGCTACGGGCTGCTCCTCCATCTACGGCGGCAACCTGCCCACCACGCCGTGGTCCCACGACTCCGAAGGGCGCGGACCGGCCTGGTCCAACTCCCTGTTTGAAGACAACGCCGAATTCGGCCTTGGCTTCCGCGTCTCCCTGGACAAGCAGATGGAACACGCCATTGAGCTCCTCCATGAAGCCGCCGGCATCGTGGGCCAGGAACTGGTGGACCAGATCCTGACCAACCCGCAGAAGGATGAGGCGGACATCGTGCAGCAGCGTGAAAACGTCGCCGAACTCAAGAAGAGAATCACCGGCAAGCCGGAATGCGCGCGCCTCCTGACCATGGCGGACAAACTCGTCCGCAAGAGCGTCTGGATCCTCGGCGGCGACGGCTGGGCCTACGACATCGGCTACGGCGGCCTGGACCACATCCTGGCCAGCGGCAGGAACGTGAAGGTGCTGGTCATGGATACGGAAGTGTACTCCAACACCGGCGGCCAGTGCTCCAAGTCCACCCCGCGCGCTGCCGTGGCCAAGTTCGCCACGACCGGCAAGCCCGGCGTGAAAAAGGACCTGGGCCTCATGGCCATGACCTACGGCAACGTGTACGTGGCTTCCGTCGCCCTCGGCGCGAAGGACGAGCACACGCTGAAAGCCTTTGTGGAAGCGGAAGCCTATGACGGCCCCGCCATCATCATCGCCTACTCCCACTGCATCTCCCACGGCATCAACATGGCCAAGGGCCTGCAGCAGCAGAAGGCATGGGTGGATTCCGGCCGCATCCTGCTCTACCGCTACAATCCGGACCTGGCCCTCCAGGGCAAGAATCCGCTGATCGTGGAAGGCAAGGGACCGAAGGGCGACCTGCGCGACGTGCTTCTCAGCGAAAACCGCTTCAAGCTTCTGGCGAAGACCAACAAGGAAGGATTTGAAAAACTCCTTGAAGAAGCCCAGAAGGACGTCTGGCACCGCTGGAACCTGTACCAGAGCATTGCCGGCATGGGCGCCGACAAGCCTGCGGAATAAGGCACACGGCCGCTTAACTTCAACGCCCCTGCACGGTTCGTCCGGCAGGGGCGTTTTTGTTCACTCAACAGGGATGGGAGCTCTTCCTGCACACGCCGGGTACGGACGCCTTCCGCGCAGGTTCACAGAACTCTTTTCTTCCACAGCTTCAATCCCGCGGCATGTCCGGCCGCGAGGCCCGCGCAGGCCGCCAGGCATCCCAGCGCGTCCGTCCACAGCCACCCGTCCCTCCAGTCCCGGAACAGCAGCAGATGCACTGCCTGCCCCACGGTGACAGCCATAAGAAACCACATCAGAAAGTAGCCGAAGCTCCATGAACCCCGGAACAGCAGAAACCTTTTCAGGGAAGGTCTTTCGCATCTGTGGCCTTTCCAGGGATTCCCGCACTGGATGAAAATCATCACCGGCTGGAAACGGAAGCACCCCGCAAACAGCAGGGAATCCATGATTAAATGCCCCTTTGCGGAAAAGTAATGGGCCGCGTCCGGCTCCATCCCCGGAACGGTGAACGACAACAGAAACAACGCGAGCAAAACAATATTTCCATACATGGTACTTATCTGAACGCACCAAGCATAGGGCCGGGCTTTCCTCCCGGCAAGGAATAACCCCTCTGCATGCATCCGCCGGAAAAAATGGTCCCATGCATCCCCTTCCCCCGGCGGGACCCGCATGAAGGCAGGCCACGCCAGGAAAAAACCGGGAGCACCCCCCGGAACAGGGATATCGCTCAGGATTCTCGGAAATGGTGCACACCGGAGGCAGAACATACCATTCCCGTATGTGTATCCGGAAAATGCACCACATCAGGCATCAGGCGGGTGCCTGCATCCAGATAGACCAGCTTCTCCGTTGCGGACCCGTTGCGAATGACGTGCGCTCCCTCCGGACTGGCGGGGAACGCAATCGCGTCTCCCGCTTTCAAGTTCTTTTCACCCTCCGGAGTACGCACGACGGCATGTCCCCTGATGATGTAAAATATTTCTTCATTCACTTCATGATAATGGTAGCCGTAGGCGAACTGCCCCGGCTCCACTTCCACGAAACTGGCCGAGCATTTGCCGGCGTCCGTTTCCTCAATGATGGGTTTTACCGTAAAGGAATTGCCGTCCCGGCTGATAACCTGCGGCTCCATCTCCCTGTAATTGGCAATGATGATCTTGTTCATGGCATTATTTGTTCACGCTTGCCGTAACGGCAGGCACCCATTAAGATAGGGGGTAACGGCCATTCTGTAAAGTAGGCAGAAAATAGTGCCCTAGGTACCAGAAAGAAACCATTGAATAAAACCAATGACTTACCAGCCTTCCTCTTGTCCCGTTGAAACCACTCTTCAACTGATTTCCTCCCGCTGGAAAGTGCTTATCCTCCGCGACCTGCTTCAAGGCACCCTCCGGTTCGGTGAACTCCGCAAATCCATCGGCCCCGTAACGCAGAAGGTGCTGACCGCGCACCTGCGCTCCATGGAAGAGGACGGCCTGCTTACGCGGAAGGTGTATGCGGAGGTGCCCCCGCGCGTGGAGTATACCCTTACGGAACTGGGCCGCAGCCTGCACCCCATTCTGGCCTCCATGTCCCGCTGGGGGAAAGCCTATCAGCAAATGGGCATTCGCCAGACCCGCTGAACAGAGAACATCCCTATTTCACGGTTCTCCCCCGTCCATGGGATTCCTTGGCGGCGTTTTATCATCCTTGAACGCAGTTTCAGCCGGAGATTGAAACAGGGGACAGGTTTTTACCTCTTGGAGTTTTTTCACGTCAAGAAGCGCATCCATGGCCTGCACGGCTTCTTTCTGGCTCCATTTCCGGGATTGCTCAATGACAGGAATGGAAATTTTTCTCCATCCTTTTTCCGCCTCTTTTAAAGAAACCGCCTTAAAGCATTTCCACTGGGGAACATCCTGTGTAAGAAGTTCAAAGAGAGACACAACCCAAACCGTTTCGGAAGGCTGGTCTTCCTCCAACTTTTCCTGTTCAGGCGATGCGGGAGATTCCGCCTTTTCTTTTACTATCGTTTCAAACGGATCTTCATCTCCGGCTTTCCGAGAAAGAGGCACCCGGCGGCTGCCTGGGGAAAGGGAGCATGTTTCCTCAATGACGCCTGTATTTACATAAATGCTTTCCTTCTGCTCCATGCCGCTTTTCCAATGGGTTCCGTCTTTGGGACTGGTCTCTTCACAGCCGCTCCATTCCATTACCCTGCCATACTGCCCCGTCAGTTCCCATTGCTTCCATCCATAGGTAAAACGATGCCCGTTGACATACCTGTCAGGACAAAAATAATAAGCGTTTTCACCGCGAAAAACACTGCCGATTTTCTTCCCGCGCAGGCAGAAGGAAGGAACCGTATAAAGATAAGAGTTATCCGCATCGCAGATGAACCTGGCATGTTCATCATGCGGGGGAGGCGTTCCAGCTATTTCAGGGCTCCGGTACAGGAAAATTCTTTCTTTTCCATTGTCTCCTACAAGATCAATTTCCTGCATAAAAACAAGGCCGCCGTTGGGGCCGTCCGAATTCTTTAATGCAGGATTCCAGCCCGTCCATGATTCAATAAGGTCGCCCTGTCCGGAAACCTGCTTGCGAATATTCCACTGGAGAAAAGAAGGAAGCTGGGAAAAATGAAGGGAAAAAGCAGACGGCTGTTCTGCCGCCTTTAACAAGGCGGCAGAACAGCATAAAAAGCATAATCCTGTGGTTAAGGCATTCATTCTAAATTTGATTTACCCTGGACAGAACCCTGTCTACATAATCAAAATTACTGCTATTATATCTGGAAATGCACCATTGTCTAGAAGTATTCATCCAAGCGCAGTAGTGGCCGCTTTTTCCGGGATCATAAAGAAAACCGGGGGACCGCACCTTGGTAGCGGGTTCGTTAATCTGCCGGGAACATTTGGAAGCCCCGTTATATGCCTTTAGCGTGCAAAGCTGGGCGATGGTACAGTCCGTTCCTTCCGCAAATGAATAATCATACGGAACCCCCTGGCGTGGATTGGTATCGGCCGCACGATAAACCGGGAGAGTACTTTCAGGCGCTTCCGCCTGCTGCTGCTGGAGTTGACGGAGCATCCACCTGTGCGCCTCATTGTATTTGACAAGGATGATTTGAAGGGCTGCCTGGATGTTTTTCTGCCAGTTCCATATTTGCTCCCTTGGGATGGCGGTATATTTTCCGTCTCCCCCCGCCGTTCCCGTCACTTGAAAAATGCCGTAACCGCCGGCGCCGGCGCTATCCTGGCTATGAAGCGGAATTCCTTCCGCCCCGGGCTCCCTCCGGTATTTGCCGCCGCCGGCTAAAAATTGATTGTACAAGGATGACGGGGCATTCCTCCAGGTGAAGGGATAATAAACCGCCTCACCGCCATATCCAAATGATTCGCTTTTGGCTACGGCGGGGAGACACCATTCCATGGATGCCAAAGTATCCGGATACACTTGCAGCACATAGGACTGAATATACCGGGCGCACATTTGATCGTCCGGATTCTGCCCTCCGATGCGGAAACGATAGATATCCGCGCCTGTATAGGAGGAGTTGCCGTTTTTGGACTTAATTTCAAATTCCAGACTGGCATTTCCTCCAAAAAAGCCTTTATTCACCTCTTCAAGCCAATCCGCATCCTCCGCAATATTCCATAAGGACGCTGTCTGCTCTTTCCAACTTTCCGGAATGGAAGGGATATGTACTGTATCTTTGGCCAAAACGGCCTGGTTGCGATCCCCGCTTCCGGCAGGAGCACCTGCATAATTGATCGCCGGGCGGGTGTAGCTTACCGTCAGCCTGGTTTTCCAGGAAAAACGCCCGGCATCCAATCCTTTTATTTCAAAATGCAAGCAGGGCATTCTCGGGCTGCTTTCCGGGCTGGAACCTGTCTCCGCATAATCAATCCACGCAATAGTGTCGGTATTCCTGTCGTCCGCATATCCCAGCGTATCGGAATGATCATCTTCCTGCGGTACGACCAATCTTTCCGATACTCCAAACAGCGGAGCCGGAAAAGCCTTCAAGGTGACGGGATGAATATCCACTTCCGTAATCAGGGTCCCAAAAGTTCCGCCTTCTTCACATTCCATGGAGAGCCATATGTCCTCCCGCACGGTATTGAATTCCTGGGAACGCTTGAGGCGCACCAGCAAGCATCTGTCCCTCCATTCCCCCTGGATAATTTCACCCTCCTTGACATTCAACGAGGCAATTACCTGGGCGGCATTCTGTGACGGGTCTCCCAGCGTGACTTTAACATGATAACTATTGTTAACCTTGTCGCCATCATCACCGCGCCTGCCCCGGTCTTTCCACGAAATTACATAAAATCCCGCGGCGTAATCCGGAGTGTCAAACGAATCCCTGTCTTCAAAGAACATGATCCTCTGTTTGATGCCTCCGGAAGTTTTATCAGAATCCAGCTCTGCGCATGTAACCTGATCACTTTCTACGGACCAGTATTCTATTTTGGTTCCGCGGAGGGCATACCATTTCCGGATTCTGGAAGCACGGTCGGAATTTCCTTCCGTGGAAGAAATGAATCCATATTTAAATTCGACGCCTTCCGCATATCCCTGGTCGTGTTTCTGGTTTAACGCTCCCGTTGAGCTCATCTTCCCGTTTTCAATTTTTATTTCATGCCGGGAATTACCGTTATTTACTGAAATTGCGTTATTCATTGCATTTAGTATTTTTATGAAATTCCATCTTAAATACCGGCTTTTTGAGATTCAACCATTGCTTGACGAATTAAGCACGGATGATACGTGCCTCTATTCCATCCTGCTGAAAATAAGCAAATTCCATAGAACACTGCCGCTGCAAACTGCAAGTCCGAAGGACCGCCCAAACTATGCACTCCCCAGAGACGGAAGAACAACAGGCAAAGCTTGCCCGTTGTCTCCCGGCAACCTGAAAGACAAGGACAGGCTTTTTATAAAAATAAAGAATCGAAAACGCGGAAGCTATAAAATCATCTGGTGGTTTCCGCCGTTTTACGGATGATTTCACGCGCCTTGCGCACGTCGTCCTCATGGGAATCGCCCCGGCTTCTTTCCACGGTGAAGAGCCTGGAAAGCTCCTCATCCATGCGGGCCACGGCGGCTTTCGCCTTCGGATTCTTCCCGGCGCGCGCGCGCAGGATATTGACCTTTTCAAATTCTTCCAGTCCGTCGCGGAGTTTTTCAAACCGCAGGGAACTGAGGTTGCCGGGATAAACCAGGAAGCAGTCTCCCGCGGGCCAGTTGCCGAAGTCCGTCTTTTCAAACGGATTCCGGTTCCAAGAGTTGTAGGCCCACCTCAGAAAACCGTCCAGATGGTTGGCCGCGGCAAAGAGGGGCAGCCATTCCGCCTCCGCCAGCGGGGAGATGGTGAAGGTATTGGGCTTTTTGGGATGGACGCAAACGTAGAACGTCGTCTTTTTCCCCTCTTTCTTGCGCTGCGCCAGCAGATCGCCCGTGACGGTGCCCGCATGGTCGATCCCGGGAGAGACGTCATACACGTCCCGGGTCAAGGCGGTAGGCTGGTTGACGGCTGAAACGATTTTGAATTCCGGGGCATACTTGTCCAGAACCTTCTTGGCCGCCTTCACCATGGCGTCCGGCCGTTCATCCAGCCCGATGCAGGTCTTGTCCAGCCATCCCTTGCTCTTGACGTGCTTGCGGAAATCCGCCAGGAAAGGCCCCCAGATGGCTTCGTAGGAAGGATCGTCCGGCTTGAGGTCCAGGAACTTGTATTTTCCGGTAGCTTCATCCAGATAACGGATTTTCATGTTCCACGGAATCATGGTGTAGCAGGATATCTGCCCCTTGACGCCCACCTCGTTGATCATGAAGGAAACCCATTTGTCAAAATTGGCGTAGTTCCAGCGCATGGTTCCGTTTTTGCCCTTGATCCATTCGATCATGGGCGGGAACCAGTCGTAAGTCTGGGCGTTCCAGGCTTCATCAATCAGGGAGCAGGTAACGGCCTTCTGCCCGGCTTCCGCCAGCCTCTTCATCACCGGCTTCATCAGCGCGAAATGCTCCGGGGACCACGGCTCCACATCATGCCAGCGGGCCACGGCCTGCGGATGCTGCCAAAGGTCCAGGTGAACCTGCCAATTGGCGGGGGCGGGCAGAAATTCCGGAGCCACTTCCAGAACTACGGGAACGCTCACGGGAGAGCCGTTTTCAGCGGAGACCACCACTTTTCCCTTGTACACGCCGGGTTTGGCGGACGGGGGAATGTTGACTTCCACCCAGACGGGGCGCACGCCTCCCGCCTGCAGGTCGCAGCTGTTTTCACTGCCGATGATATCTGAAATGAGCCTGTTGCCTCCCTTGGTGTAGCGTATCATGGAGGTCCGGACGGGAATGACCTGTCCGGCAGCGTTTTTTACCCCGGCGCAGGAGGCGGACAACTGGGGCTGCGCCTGGGAAGACCAGACGGCAATCTGTCCGGCGGCACGTTCACCCCTCCAGCCGGACAGGCGCACGGAATCCTGAAGCATTTCCTGCCCGGGAGCGCCGCTGCAAGGGATGCGGTCATAATCCTTCACCGCTGCGGCTTGCAGGTTCAGGGCGGCATCGGGGCCGTAACCCTTGATTTCCACCAGGTGCCCCCCCTTGTCATTGCCGGCGCTGTTGCCCAGGAAGGTGATCTTGACGTACCGGACCGTCTGGGGATTGAATTTGAAGGGAACGCCTTCCGGGGTGGCGGCAATGCTGTTGGAAGACTGGTCCGCCAGCATTTTCCAATTTTTGCCGTCTTCAGAGCCTTCTATTTTATACTTGTAAATGCGTCCTCCCTCCCAGTACGGCCAGACATGCAGGGCGGAAAGCGGGCGGAGCTTCCCCATGTCTATCTGTAGCCAGACGGGAATGCCCTCGCAGCCCCAGTATTTGCCGGCGTTGTTCGCCTGGCCGTCCACGGCCAGCTCCGGACGGTCGCTGCCGTAGTGCCCGGAAGCGGTGGCTTTGGCCCCGGCGAACAGATTACCCGCATCACCCGGCGCTCCGGCGGAAACCAGGGCGGGTTCATACACCGGGTGCCTGTCCGGCGACTGGGCCTGGACAAAAGGCGTTAAGGCAATAACGGAACACAGGGGGAAGAGAAGACGGCGCATGCGTACATTACGTGCCGGAATTCCTTTTTCTCTCAAAAAAAGGAACGTTCCCGCTATTCCGCCAACGGACGCACCGGAATGCCCCTGGAAGCAAAGTAGGTTTTGGCTTCCGGCACCGTATATTCGCCGAAGTGGAAGATGGAAGCCGCCAGCACGGCGTCCGCCTTTCCCTCCACCAGCACGTCCACCATGTGGTCCAGGTTGCCCGCCCCTCCGCTGGCGATCACGGGAATGCGCACCGCCTCACTGACGGCACGGGTCAACTCAATATCGTACCCGGTTTTGGCCCCGTCCGCATCCATGCTGGTCAGCAGGATTTCCCCGGCACCGCGGCGTTCCGCCTCCACTGCCCATTCAACGGCATCCAGCCCCACAAACTTACGGCCGCCATGGGTGGAAACGCCCCATTTGCCCGGCGCCTGCCTCTTGGCGTCAATAGCCACGACGATGCACTGGCTGCCGAAAGCCGCCGCGCCCTCATTGATCAGTTCCGGGCGGTTGATGGCCGCCGTATTCAGGGACACCTTGTCCGCGCCCGCCAGAAGCATTTCACGCATGTCCTTTACGGAGCGGATGCCTCCGCCCACGGTTAGCGGCATGAAGCAGCATGCCGCCGTACGGCGCACCACGTCCACCATGGTGGCGCGGCCGTCGGAAGAAGCGGTAATGTCCAGAAAAACAAGCTCGTCCGCCTGCTGGGCATCATACGCCCTGGCGCATTCCACCGGGTCACCGGCATCCCTCAGGTTGACGAAATTGGTCCCCTTGACGACTCTGCCGTCCGTCACGTCCAGACACGGAATGATTCTTTTTGCCAGCACGGCCTTATCAAGCCATCACCTCCAGCAAAGGGAAAGCCTAAAATACGGCTTGCCACAGTATGCCCGTGATGAAAAAAGCGGATTCAAATACTTCTTAAATGAAGAAAACACTTCTTTTTCCTGGCGGAGGGCGCCCACGGCTGGAATGTGCCGGATTACGACGCTTCCACGGGAATCGTGACGCTTTCCGTCCCCGAACCGTCCCGTGCCCTGCTGGGACTCCTGGGCATGGCGGCTCTGTTCCGTTGCGCGCGTTGGAAATAACCGGAGTAAACCGGGCGGAATGGGACAAACGGCTTAATAGCTTTTCTTTCCACGTCCAGGTGCTAGACTCCGCGCAAGGCATCTCCACCCATGACAACCACACGCTCGGGATTCACCAAACTTGCAGCCGTCTGCATTGCCATCCTTCTGGGGGCGGTAATCTGGGAGCTGGGGTGGCCCCTGACGCGGGCGGAACATGAATGGTCGCGCCTGATTGCGGCCGTCGCCACGCTGGGGCACCTGGCGGGCGTCCTGGGTTCCTACTTCCGGAAGGAAATCAACCGCCCTTCCCTGAGGCTTCTGATTTTCCAGATCATCAGCTGCCTGCTGATCTTCCTCCTGATTGCCAGGGAGCAGCGGGAGGACAGCTACATGAGGTTTACGGAGCTTTCCCGCCTGGTGATTACGGCAGGGCTGATCGCCATTCCCACGCTGATGTCCCTGACCAAGATTTTTCAATGGCTGCTGGGCAAGCAGAAAAAAGGGCGGCCGCTGATGGCCCCCGCCATGCAGTTCGTGACCTCCCTGGGAGTGGTCATCCTGGCAGGCACCGGGCTGCTCCTGCTCCCCAATTCCACGTATCCCGGCATCACGCTGAGCTTTACGGACGCCCTGTTCACCAGCACCAGCGCCGTATGCGTCACCGGCCTGAACGCCGTGGACTTCGCCAACACCTTCACTCCGCTGGGGGAAATGTTCACGCTTGCCCTCATCCAGATCGGCGGGTTCGGCATCATGACGTTCGCCTACTTCGTGGCCATGGTGGCGGGCCAGGGCTTTTCCCTGCGGGACCGCGTGCTGCTGACGGACCTGCTGGATGAAGGGAACCTGGGGTCCGTGGTCTCCTTCATCACCACCATCGTGCTCAGCACGCTGTTTATTGAACTGTGCGGGGCCGTCCTCCTGTACTTTTCCTGGGAAGGGAGGGATATCAACCTCATGGGAGAGCCCCTGTGGTGGCATTCCCTCTTCCACTCCGTTTCCGCCTTCTGCAACGCGGGCTTTTCCACGTTCCCGATGAACTTGATGGAGCCGGGCATCCGCCTGTGCTACAGCGGACAGGCCGTCATCATGGCGCTGATTGTATGCGGCGGCCTGGGATTCGGCATTTACAAGGAAATCAATTCCAGGCTGGTCAACCGCTTTCTGGCCAAACACCGCCGCCTGCGCATGCAGTGGACCCCGTATTTCAAGCTGGTGATGATCGCCACGGGCATTCTGCTGGCGGGGGGCGCCCTGTCCATCTTTGCCGTTTCAGCGCCGCACACCTCCGAACCGCTGGGGCAGCACCTCTGGAGCTGCCTTTTTGACAGCGTCACGGCCCGCACGGCGGGATTCAACATCAGCGACTACAGCCGCTACCTGCCCGCGGCCAGCCTCATCATGTGCGGCCTGATGGTGGTGGGCGGCAGCCCCGGCGGCACGGCGGGCGGCATGAGAACCACCACTTGCGCCATTGCAGGCGCGGAAATCCTGCGCATCCTCCGCGGCCGGGACCACGTGGAATTTTTCCACCGCCGCATTGATCAGCGCACCGTGGCGCGGTGCGTGATCACGGTGGTGGTCTCCTGCGCCTGGATCGGCTGCTTCACCATTCTTATTTGCAGCCTGGAACCCGCCATGAGCTCACTGGATATCTTCTTTGAAAACTGCAGCGCTTTTGCTACGGTAGGCGTGTCACGGGGAATTACGCCCAATCTGAGCGACCCTTCCAAATACCTTCTCATCATCAACATGCTCGCCGGTCGCGTGGGGCTTTTCGCCTTCCTCATCGCGCTGGCTGGCACCCCTACCCCGCGGCATTACCGCTATCCATCCGTCAAAATCCCGTTAACCTGAACATACCATCATGAGATATACCGTTATCGGCCTGGGCCAGTTTGGACAGGAGCTCTGCACGGAGCTCTCCGCCCGCAACATTGAAGTAGTGGCCGTCGCCTCCACGGATGAAGAACTGGAGCAGATCAAGGACCTGGTGACCTATGCCGTCGTGACGGATTACACCAATCCGGCCGCCCTGCGGGAACTGGAGCTGGACGACCAGTCCGCCGTCATCGTCGCCATCGGGGACAGTTTTGAAGAAAACCTTCTCGTCGTCACGCACCTCCAGAAGATGGGCGTGCGCTACATTTACGCCCGCGTGATGAGCCCGGTGCACGAGCACATTTTAAGCCAGATGAACGTGTACGCGCTCATCAACCTGTCCCGCGTGGCCTCCAAGCAGCTCGCCAGCCAACTGGAATCCCCGGAATTCCTGCGCGTCTCCCCCATGGATGAGAACCACAGCATTGTGGAAATAGCCGTGCCGCGCATCTGGGTGGGCAAGCGCCTCCGGGACGTGGGCCTGCGCACGGAGCACCACCTCAACCTGCTCACCATCCGCCGCGGAGAAGCCCAGACCCCGCAGGGCCGCCGGGAAATCCTCTCCATCCCCCGCATTCCCGTCATCGGCACTCCTTCCCCGGACCTCGTTTTTGAAGACCACGACATTCTGGTCCTGTTCGGCAAGGAAACGAACCTGATCGAATTCGCCCAGTTGTCCAAGGGTCTGTAAGCCCGGACCAGCTCCATTTCGAAAACCGGGGTTTCAGGCCAGTTCTTCAAAAGCGGTCATCAGACGCTTTTCAGAGATGCGGCCCTTGACGGGGATGGCGGGAGCGAAAACGGCCAGGCGGTATTCTTCCAGCAGGTAGCCGTACTGCGTCCAGCGCGGGTCCCCGGCATGGTCCGGCAGAGCCTGCCGCCAGGGAAGATACACGCGTTCAAAAAGGTCCAGGCGTTCCAGCTCTCTGGCAAGGGGCTGCTGGCCGATGCGCCTGATGCGTTCCGCGATTCCCTGCATGTACCGTTTCAGGTCCGGAAGGCGTTCCGCTCCATGCGCCCACAGGAAGCGGGGGCAGAGCAGCCAGTCAAGCTGGCGCCGGAGATCAGCCGTGATGCGCTCCGTATGGCGCACGCCCTGCTGCGCGGCCATAAAGTCCCTAGCGGCGTGTTCCGTGGCCGCCACCAGTTCCCAGACGTCCGCCACGCTGTGCGCGGCGTCAAAGAGGTTCTGGCGCAGGTCCATTTCCGCAGCGGCGAATTGTTCCGCCGTGCGCGGCAGGGGGCGGCCCATGGCTATTTCTGCGGAGACATCCACCAGGTCGTCCGCGTTGGTGGACGGATCCCGGCCAAGCATGCGCAGGGAGAGCTTCCCTTCCAGCTTCAGCGGAAATTTCTTGCGGAGGTGGTTGAGCTGTTCCGCCTGGCGCAGGCGCATGAAGCGCAGGCACCCTCCCCGGTGGGATTCCGCCGCGCGCAGTTCATCCTCAAAAACGCGGACGCCTACAGACGGGCCTTCATCCACCAGGGCCACGTAACCCGGCCTTCCAGCCACGTCCACCGTGCGTTCCAAATCTCCGCAGGTCCATTCTTTCATCCCGGTTACGGATACGATGTCCGCCGCCGTTTCCCGGAACCGACGGGAAAGTTTTTTACCCAGCCGCGCATTCAGCTCCGCGACGTCCGTACCCATGGCAAGCTCTTCCCCCTCGTCGTCACACACCCATATTTTCGTCACCAGCTCCGCCGGAATGCGGCTCATGTCAAAGAAGGAGGGAGCGCAGAAACGCGCGGTTTCCGCTTCCACGAATTCCGCCAGCTTCTGTCCCAGCGGGCCGTCCGGCTCCAGACCGTGCCGCAGCTCTGCAAAGTATGCGGCCTTCTGGCTGATGGGCTGGAGAAAGACGCGCAGGTCCTTGGGAAGGGTGCGCAGCAGGCATTCCGCCCGCTGGGCCAAATGGCCCGGAACGCCCCATTCCGGCAGCCATTCCGGCACGTCCGGAAGCTGGTCGATATGGACGCCCAGCGTCACGCCGTCATCTTCCGCGCCGGGATCATTCTGGTAATAGACGGCGTATTCCGCGCCGCCGCAGGAAATTTCATCCGGAAAGCCTTCCAGCAGGTCTTTTCCCCAGAAGTCATACATGGCTTCCTGCGCCGGAACGTGCAAGGCTTCCGGGTTGTCTTTTTCCATGCTTCCGGCCCAGCGCAGAAAGGCCCTGGCCGTGCAGCAATCCTGCGGAACAAGCTTGTCAAAGAATTCAAAAACGCCTTCCTCGCACCAGACCTGGTCCGGGCGGCGCAGCTTCAGTTCTATCTGCCGCACCTCCTCCCGAAGCATTTCCAGGTGCCTGATGCAGCCGGGTTTCGTACGGAAGCCGCCGCCAAGCAGTCCTTCACGGATCATGATTTCCCGCGCATGGGAGGGATTGATGCGGCCATAGTGGACGCGCCTGTTGTCAATGATGCGCAGGCCTCCGCACACCACGCGCTCCACGGCGTAAACCGCGCCCTGCTCCCTGTCCCACCGCGCTCCGGAATAATGGGATTCACATAGATGGGGAGCTACCTGCTCCACCCACTCCGGTTCCAGCCTGGCGGCGCGGCGCATCCAAAGGCGCGTGGTGTCCACCAGCTCCACGCCCATCACCCATTCGCTCCGCTTCTTGCGGCGGAACAGGCCGGAGCCGGGAAAGATGCCGAAGGAGCGTCCCCCCGCGCCGCGGTATTCCCGGTTGTCCGCATCCCAGAGGCCGAACTGGCGCGGAACACCCGCCAGGACGCTCCGGTGAATCATGGCAAAGGAAGCCTGCCGTTCAGGTTCCGCTTCCAGAGGGGAAATCCTGCATTTCAAGGTCTCCTTCAGCAGCCGGGAAAGGTCTTCCCACAGGTTGAACCATTCCATCATGCGGTTGAAATTGAGGAAATTTTTCCCGCACCATTTCCGGAGCTGGTTTTTGTGCCAGCGCCGGCCTTCCCGGAATTGCCACGCAGCCTTCCACAGCTTGAGCAGGGACAGGAAATCGCTGTCTTCATCCTTCCACTGCGCGTGAGCCTGGTCCGCCTTCTGCGCGGCATCCGCCGGACGTTCCCGGGGGTCCATGATGCCCAGGCCGGCTACAATCACCAGCATCTCCGGCAGGGCCTGTTCATGCTGCGCTTCCAGCAGCATGCGGCCCAGCCGAGGGTCAATGGGCAGCCGCGCCAGCTTCCTGCCTACGGGCGTGAGCTGCCGGGCCTTGTCCAGGGCGCCGATTTCCCGCAGGGTGCGGTAGCCCTCCGTGACCAGCTTGGAGGAAGGCGGGTCCGGAAGCGGAAATTCCGGCATTTCAGGCAGCCCCAGGTCTTTCATCCGGAGAAGCGCCCCGGCCAGGGCGCTGCGCCTGATTTCCGGGTCCGTGAAGTCCGGCCTGTCCTCCCAGTCCTCCTCGCTGTACAGGCGGATGCAGACGCCTTCGCACACGCGGCCGCAGCGGCCCGCACGCTGGCGCGCGCTGGCTTTGGAGACGGGTTCTATCTGGAGCCGCTGCACCTGGCGCGCCGGGCTGTAGCGGCTGACGCGCGCCAGGCCGGAGTCAATGACGTAAATGATGCCGGGAATGGTCAGGGACGTTTCCGCCACGTTTGTCGCCAGCACGATGCGGCGGAAGCCACGTTCCGGATGAAAAATCCTCTGCTGGTCCCCAAGGCCCAGCCTGGCAAAGAGGGGGAGGATGCGCGTGTTCCTCAAATTCCGGCCTTCCAGCTTTTCCGCCACTTCACGTATTTCACGCTCTCCGGGGAGGAAGACGAGCACGTCCCCGTGGTCGTCCAGGGTGTCCAGCCAATCCACGGCGCGCGCTACATGGGAGGGGAGCTCTTCATCGTCACGCAGCGGCGGCAGGTAATGAAGGTCCACCGGGTAGGTACGGCCTTCCACCTGGACGATGGGTGCGCCTCCGAAGAATTCGGAAAATCCCCCGGCATCCAGCGTAGCGGAACTGATGACCAGCCGCAGGTCCTTCCGCCTGTCCAGCAGAAGCTTCAGGTAGCCCAGCAGAAAGTCGATGTTGAGGCTGCGTTCATGGGCTTCATCCAGAATCAGGGTATGGTACTGGCGCAGGTCCGGATCATGCTGCGTTTCCGCCAGCAGGATGCCGTCCGTCATGAACTTTAGCCGCGTATCAGGTCCGGCTTTTTCCTCAAAGCGCACCTGGTAGCCCACCAGGCCGCCCAGTTCGCAATTCAGTTCCTCCGCTACACGGCGGGAAACGGAAGCCGCGGCCAGCCTTCTGGGCTGGGTGCACCCCACCCTGCCCCGCGCCTCTCCGGCAAGCTCCATGGCCATCTTGGGAAGCTGGGTGGTCTTGCCGGACCCGGTTTCACCCACCACTACAATGACCTGATGCTCCCGCATCGCCGCCAGAATGTCGTCCCGGCGGCGGGAAATGGGGAGGTCCGGATAAGTGATGTTCATGATGGAGGGGAGAAAAAAACCCTGCAAGAACGTCCTGCAGGGTTGAATGGAAAAACCGGAAAGGGATTCTTTACTGCCTGGGTTTGGGAAGGGCGATGCGGCCGCTCCGGGTCAGCATCTGCACGTCGTAATCCTCAATGAGGGACAGGAAGCGGTCAATCTTGTGTTCGCCGCCCGTCACTTCAATGGTCAGGGCATCCCGCGTGACGTCCACGATGCTGGCGCCCAGTATCTGGCAGAATTCAATGACTTCATGCCGCGAAGCGGAATCCACGCCGATGCGGGTCAATACCGTCTCCCGGTACACGTTGTCCGTGTTGCGGAAATCCACTACTTCCACCGTGTTGACGAGTTTTTCCAGATGCTTGATGATCTGGTCCAGAACATCCTCCTTTTCGCGTACGACGATGGTCATCCGTGAAAAGCGCGGGTCCTGGCTAGGGGCAACGTTCAACGAATGAATATTGTAGCCCCGTCCACTGAACAAACCGGCAATGCGGGCAAGCACGCCAAATTTGTTTTCAACAAGTACGGAGATAGTATGACGAGTCATAATTTTAATTTCTTAAAGGTGATGCATTATAGGCGCTTTTGACTGCCAGTCAAGCCCGCGGCATAAGGATGCCGGAAAACGCTTCTCCGGATGCGGTTTTCCGCAGGGGCCGCACAGGCGGAATTCAAAGCTCGCGCGGCATGATGGCATTGCTCTTCGTCGCCGTGGGAATGCGGGGCAGCAGCGTCTTTTCGGAAACCGGGCGGGCATCCACCTTCACGTTGAACTGCTGCCCGTCACGGGAAACGGTCAGCAGGGCCGGCCCCTCCCTCAAAGCCCTGACCAGTGCATCCATGGTGCTGACGCTTTGATGATTCACGGCAAAGACCATGTCACCGGCCTGGAGGATCTGTCCCACGGATTTTTTCGGATTCACCTGGATGACCAGCAGTCCCCGCGCGCCGATGGACTGTTCCTCCGCGGTGAGTTCACGCAGGTGCATGCCCACTCCTTCCATGAAATCCTCCCACGGAGAGGGAACGTTCTTTAAAATACTGTCCCCCACTTTCAGGGTGACGTTCATTTTTTGTCCCTTGCGCCAGATTTTCAGCCGGAATTTGTCACCGATGGAAAGATTTTCAATGTGGTCCTTCACATCCTTGTCGGTCTGGATGGGAACTTCATTGAAGCTCAGTATCACGTCTCCCGTCTGGAGGCCCGCCTGCTCCGCCGGGGAACCGGGCTTCACGATGTTGACTACTGCGCCGCCCGCTTCATGGTAGTCCAGGAAACTGCGGAGCGGGGGAGTATTGCGCACAATGTCCAGCCCCAGGTATCCCCTCATGGGGCGTCCATGCCTGCAAATCTGCTCAAAGCTGTGCACCACCAGATTGGAGGGAATGGCAAAGCCGATGCCAGCGTAGTTTTTCTCCACATTGGGAAGCACCGATTTGTTGATGCCGATGATTTCACCGCGGATGTTGATGAGAGGCCCTCCGGAATTGCCGGGAAAGATGCTGGCATCCGTCTGGATCAGGTCCAGGCCGGAATCCACCAGCTTGCGTTCACGGGCGCTGATGATGCCGCGGGAAACCGTCGTTCCCAGTCCATAGGGGTTGCCGCAGGCCAGGACGATCATGCCGGGTGCAATCTCGTCACTGTTGCCGAACGGAAGAGGGACGAAGGTCATCGGGTTTTCCACCTGCAGCACGGCGATGTCCAGCTCCGGGTCTACCCCCACCAGGCGCACGGAAACGCTTTTCCCGTTGCTCAGCGTGACGCGCAGCGCATGCTTGTTCTGAATGACATGGTAGGCGGTAATGATATGCCCTTCCTCCGTGACGATGACGCCGGAACCCAGTCCGTGGACCGCCAGCCTTTTTTCAATCATGGATTCGCCGTCGTCTGAAGGCTGCGGAACGCTGGTCACGCCCGTGGTGTCTATGCTGACCAGCACCCGTTCCACCAGCCGGGCGACGCGTGAATATTCTTCATTGAGCTGGTGCAGGATGGGAACGTCCTCCTCCTTGAGTTCGGACTGCTGCGCCATCGTAAACACCTCCGACCGGAAGGAAACGTTCTTCTCCGTAACGCGGCTGTTCCACCTCCAATAGGCAACGGCGACGACGGTCATCATAACCGTCATCATGATGACAAGTAAAGCCCGTGTCCATATAGTCGATCTCATGGAAATGCCCTGCCGTAGTAACGATCAAACGGTTTGCGGCTTGATCAGGAGGAGATGCCTGAAAAATGGATCTGGAAGACTCCAGCCGCTTTTTGACATTCCGGTTCTATTGATACTATTTAAGCCTATCCTCTTCAAATGAAAAAACTTTCAAATGACAAATACGTCTTTTAACGAGGTATATTTTATGATACCGTACGTGTACGGTTTTATGGGTACCAGCACTTTACAACAACAAGCCATTCACCTCGTTTTCGGTACGGATGAAGGGATGGTGCGTGAAAAGGCTTCCGGCATCTTTGCCGCCCTGACGGAAGGCACGAATGAATTTTCCCATGAAATCCTGGAAGCGGCCTGCGGCGATTCCGATGAGGCGCACCAGGTGACGCGCCAAGTCATGGAAGCCCTGCGCACGCTCCCGTTTTTCCCGGGCCGCAAGGTGGTCTGGATGAAGAACTGCAATTTTCTGGGGGATTCCGTCACGGGACGTTCCTCCACCACGGAAGCGGCTCTGGACTCTCTCAGGCACCTGCTGGAAGGGGGGCTGGGAGCGGACGTCCTGCTGCTCATCTCCGCCTCCGAATTTGACAAGCGCCGCTCCTTTAATAAATTCCTGCTCCAATCCGCAGCGGCGGAGGAACTGAACAAGCCGGACATCACCAAGGCCGGCTGGGAAGGCAGCCTGATGCCGCTCATCAACAAGGAGGCAGGCGCGCGGGGCATGAACTTTGATTCCGCCGCTCTGGAATTGTTCATTCACCGCGTCAGCGAATCCTCCCGCCAGATTATTTCCGAAATTGAAAAACTGGACCTCTATCTGGGCGCGGACAGGCGCACCGTAATGCCGGAGGATGTGGAGCGCATGGTTCCGCTGACGCGCACGGGCGTTATTTTTGAAATTTCACGTGCGCTGGAAAACAAGAAGAGTGATGCGGCCATCTCCCTGATTGACTTTCAACTGGAACGCGGTGAAAACGCCGTCACGATCATGCGCGCCGCGTTCATTCCCACGCTGAGAAATCTGCTGGCCGCCAAACTTTTATGTGACGCGTTCAACCTGAAGCCCACCAACTTTAAGGAATTTACGGCCCGCCTCTCTTCCCTGCCCTCCTATGCAGCCGCGCTGATTCCCCTGAAAAAAGACGGCGCTCCCAATGCGTACCCGCTTTTCCTGGCGGCTCAGAACGCTTCCAAATTCAAGACGGAACGGTTGAAGCAGACCTTGAAGGAATGCATGAAGGCGGACAAGGCCCTGGTATCTTCTTCGCTTGATCCGCGGCTGATTCTGCACCGTCTTGCCATTTGCTCCGCATCCTGATGAATTCCTCTCCTTCCCCCGCCTCCTCCCTGTTCGACGTCCTCGTCGTCGGCGCCGGGCACGCAGGCATTGAGGCGGCGTTGGCGGCCTCCCGCCTGGGGTGCTCCGTCGCCGTTCTGACCCACAACCTGGATACCATCGGGCAAATGTCCTGCAACCCGGCCATCGGGGGGCTTGCCAAAGGCCACATTGTCCGGGAAATAGACGCCCTGGGAGGGGCCATGGGACTGAATACGGACGCCACCGCCATCCAGTTCCGGATGCTGAACGCCTCCAAGGGGCCCAGCGTGCGCGCACCCCGCGCCCAATGCGACAAAACGGCCTACCGCGCACGAATGAAAATGGTTCTGGAAACCGCTCCGGGCATACGCCTGTTCCAAGGAGACGTGGTCAAACTGCTCGTCAACGGGGAGCGGCAGGTGACGGGAGCCGTCACTTCCCTGGACTACACCATCTGCGCGCGCAGCGTGGTCATCTGCTCCGGAACGTTCATGCAGGGGCTGCTGCACGTGGGCCTTCAGCACATAACGGGCGGCCGCATGGGCTGCGCTCCTTCCAGCCTTTCCACCGACCTCGCCGCGCTTGGCTTTCAAGTGGAACGGCTTAAAACGGGCACTTCCCCGCGCGTCAATGGAAGATCCATTGACTTTTCCGTTTGTGAAATGCAGCCCGGAGACACGCCGGAAGCGCTGTTCAGTTACCGTTCCCGCGACGTACTGAAACGTGCTTCCGAACCTTTCTGCACCCTGAACACATGGGGAGACGAAGACTTCCGCATGAAGCAAATGCCGTGCTGGATTACCTACACCAACCAGACCACCCACGACATCATCCGGGACAATTTAAAATTCAGCCCTCTCTATAGCGGCATCATTGAGGGCATAGGTCCCCGGTACTGTCCTTCCATTGAAGACAAAATCGTGCGCTTTGCGGAAAAAAACAGCCACCAGGTCTTCCTGGAGCCGGAAGGCCGCAGTACGGAGGAATTCTACCTCAATGGCGTTTCCACCTCCCTGCCCTACTCCGCGCAATGCGATTTCATCCACACCATCCCCGGCCTGGAAAACGCTCAATTGATTCGTCCGGGATACGCGGTGGAATATGATTTCTGCCCTCCCACGCAACTGCACCCTACTCTGGAAACCAAGCTGGTGGAAAACCTGTACTTTGCAGGACAAATCAACGGCACCTCCGGCTATGAAGAAGCCGCCGCGCAAGGCCTGATGGCGGGAACAAACGCCGCTCTGAAAACTCTGGGCAAGCCCTCCCTAGTGCTGCGCCGCGACCAGGCCTACATCGGCGTCATGATAGACGACCTTGTCACCAAGGGAACGGACGAACCGTACCGCATGTTCACCAGCCGGGCGGAATTCCGGCTGCTGCTGCGCCAGGACAACGCGGACCTGCGCCTGGCCCCCCTGGCTTTTGAAACGGGCCTCATCACCCGCGAAACGTTCCGGAAAACGGAAGACAGGCAAAACGCCATTGAGGAAGGAATAGCAAAAGCGGCTGTGCTTAAACATGAAGGAGTCTCCCTTTCCACCTGGCTCAAGAGGCCGGGCAATGACTGGACCCTGCTGCCTGAAGAACTGAAAAAAATGTTCCACGTGGAACATTTGGATGCCATTGCCACGGATATCCAGTACGAAGGGCACATTGAAAGACAGAAAAAACAGGCGGAAAAAATCACTCGGATGGAAAGTAAAATCATTCCTGCCGATATTGATTACGAACGCGTTCACGCCCTGAAAAAAGAAGCGGTCATCAAGCTGGGCAGCATACGTCCCGCTACCATCGGGCAGGCTTCCCGCATTCCGGGCATTACTCCTGCGGATATTGCCCTGCTGCTTGTGCATTTGCAAAAGCGCGGCAGGCAGCAGGCATGAAAGCCTGCGCTGTTTTCATGCCGGGGCTCTGAATTTGAATATGGTCCGGCTCCTGAATGCTGAAAACCTGCGTGCACGGTAAAAGCCCCATGCGCTCCCTGTGACCCGTTTTCCACTCCCTGCAGGCTAAGAGAGGGAATCTTTTTCCTGAACATTTTTCCCTGTATGACCGATGCACTTCCGGCGCGGTTCATGCCATCCGCCTTGCCTTAAAAAAGGGACACGAACAGAGAGGACGCACAATGATGAGAAAAACCGCCGAATGGCAGGCTCACCGGTAATTAAAGACGCTTTCCCGGTTTAAAAGCATCCGGAAGGCGAATGAACAATTGACTGTGTCCGTTACCGGTAGCGCACGTCGCCCCGGATGCACACATCGTTTCCAAAGATGCTCACAACCGGCTGTTCAAGAAAGGCTTCACGTTCCAGAAATGAGCCGCCCGTCACGCCGTCTGCGCCGCCCCCCGTTATGATGGGCGCGTAAAACCCCACCCATTCATCCACCAGGCCGGCTTTCAGGAATTCCCGGACCAGGCAGCCTCCCGCTTCCAGCAGAACAATCCCTGTTTTTCTTTCATTATATAGATTTTTTAATAATTCCAAATAACTTGAAACGTTCTCTACGATCATGGTCCGGTCACGGAATTCATCCGTCAGGCAAATGGAATCCGCGGGAATGGATGCGGCGTTGTGAGTCAGGATAATGCGCCAGGGCTGTTCCTTAAGGGAAGAAACGGGACGGTCCGGTTTTCTGATGGTCAGGGACGGATTGTCCAGGCGCATGGTATTTCCTCCGGTAAGAATCGCATCGCACTCGGCCCGCAGGGTATGTACGAAAGACCTGGATTTTTCATTCGTCAGCCACTGGGACCGTTCCGGACTGCGTGAAATGCGGCCGTCCAGGGACATGGCGCTCTTTGCGATCACCCACGGTCGCCCTTCCAGCATGTTCAGCCTGAATCCCCGGATTAAATGATCGCATTCCTTTTCCAGAATTCCGCGGGTGACTTGGATGCCTGCTCTCCCAAGAATGCCAGCCGCGGTGCCGCGGTGTCTGGGGTTGGGGTCTTGAGAACCGTAAACCACCCGTTTGAAATGGTGCTCCAGGATAGCTTCCGTACAGGGCGGCGTTTTTCCGGTGGTGCTGCACGGTTCCAGAGTGACGTACAGAGTGGAATCCGCAAACAGGGCGGCGTTGCCTCTGGCCGTTCCATCAGCAATAGCCTTCCTTTCCGCATGGGGCAGGCCGGCTTTTTCATGAAAGCCGGAGCCGATCACCCGGTTTTCATGCACGATGACCGCTCCCACGCAGGGATTCGGACTTGTCAGCCCGATCCCTTTTCCGGCCAGTTTTATGGCCATGTTCATCCAGCGCGCGTCCTGGTCCTCCGTGTTCATGCCGTCCTTGTAGCACGAATGCGTGAAGAAGGACAATCACGTTGTGTGATTGAAGAATATTAGATTTAACAATATTAAATTCCTTCTTCTTCTACCCTGTGTCCAATGTGAACAACGTTTTTACCAACTGGGAATGAATGGATTGAAATCATCCGCGGATGTGAATAAATTCGGTTTATAAAAATGTGGATAACATCTGAATAACTTATTCACATCATACTCACAGTTAATTGACTTACCCTTTCACAGGGTTATTGGCAGGCGGAACCGTGAAACGGGGCCGCACGTTCCGTCTTGCAGAAGCGCCGGAAGAAAGCATACCATTCCTTCATGAGGGTTGCCAGATTGATTTACATCCCGGAAAGGGACCATACCTTTCCCGCAACGAGCCCTGAGAGGCCCTTCCGCGGCTTTTCCGTGGCCGGGGTGAGCAATAGCCGCCTATTGTGCTTCCCGGCTCCGGGAAGCGGGCTTTGAGGCGGTTTTTAATCCGGAAGCCGCCGTTATGGAAAATGCGGCGGAAGTGGTAGAGGTGTCCATGCATGATTTTTCCCCGGAAGCTGCCGCGTGGCTTGCTTCCCGCGGGGCGGGGGAAGCGCGGAATGAAGAAGGGCGGCTGCTGGCCCGGAAAGGGCGGGGGAACGGGCAGGCACGGGTTTTTTCAGGACGGGAGGCGGCTGTGGAGCGTCTCGTCTATCCCTGGGACCTGCTGGATTGGCAGGAGAGAGTGATGGAGGGAATGGAAGGAGACGATTTTTCCGGCCGGGAGGGCGTTTGCGTCCTGGGCAGGCTCCGGGTGGGAAAAGGCACCGTAGTGATGCCCGGCGTGGTGGTGGAGGGCTCCGTATGGGTGGGGGACGGCTGCCGCCTCGGGCCCAACTGCCATTTGAGGGGGTATGTGTCCATGGGAAACGGCTGTATAGCGGGGCAGGGGGTGGAACTGAAGAACTGCATCATCGGAGACGGCACGTTTATTCCCCATCTGAGCTATGCGGGTGATTCCATCATTGGCGGCGATGTCAATTTCGGGGCTGGAACGGTGTGTTCCAATTTCCGCCATGACGAAGGGGAGCACAGGATGATGGCGGGCGGGAGGCTGGAAACTACCGGAAGGAACAAGCTGGGAGCCGTCATCGGAGATCATGTGCGCCTGGGCGCCAATACCGTTGTTTTGCCGGGCAGGGTGGTTCCGCCCGGCGCTTGGACCATGCCGGGGGAAACATTCACGGGAGCGTGAATCGCGGGACGGAGGTCACTGAATACGGAAAAGGCCGCATGCGGGGGAACCCTCCCGGCATGCGGCCTCTTGCTGGATAACGGCAAACGCTTAGCAACCCCGGCGGCGGCGCATCAGCAGGGCGGCCAGGCCCAGCAGCCCCAAGGAAGCGGTGGCCGCTTCCGGAACAGGAAGCACAACGCCGTCGTAAAATTTGATGTTGTTGACATCCATGGTGCCGTTCATGGGACGGGTGTTTCCGAAGGAAGCTCCGAATTGGGAGCCTGTCAGGGCAGGGGAGGACGGATTCCAGCCGGTGATCGTGCCTGCCAGGGCACCGTTGACGTACACGGAGAGCGTCTGGGAGGAAAGATCGGAAACGATGCTCAGATTATTCCAGTTGTCCTGCTGGAGGTCCGTCCAGGTCAGGCCCGTATTGATGTTTCCGCCGGATTGGCCTCCAAATCCCTTGTTGTAAAAATAAAGTTCCCCGGAGGCATTGAATTCCAGCACCATGCTGTTGGATTCCCCGGAAACCGTTCCATTGGAATACAGGCTGAAAACGTCTTTCCACGCGTTACTGGTGGAATTCAGGTTTTTCAGGTCGAAGCTGACGGTGAAACTGCCTGAAATTCCCGCTATGCCTGAGTTATAAGGCGTGCCCCCGCCGGAGCCGCTGCCGAAAGTGGCATAATCGTTGCCGGCTGTATAGTTGAATGAACCGTTCCAGCCGGGAGCGGTTATTTGCGTCCCTTCCGTAGTCCACTCCCAGGAATAAATGGGAGAAGCCGCATGGGCCATGCCTGCCGCAACCAGTAAAGCCAAAATAATGAATGAACGTTTCACAGAAATTCTAAAAGTCTTTGTTGTTTAAAATCGCCGGAGCTTGGCTGAAAATTAGCGGATTTCGAATCCGGATATTGTTCCTTTTGCTTCGGAAAGCGGCAAATTCATTGAACATATACACGATCCGGAAGAAGCGCTGTTTATGCTTCCTTTCATGCTTTTATTTTTCCGTGATCTTTCTTTTTGTTAACCGGCTTGTTCTTAAAAAAATAATTTGACCCCGGATTCGAAATCCGCGTGGAGTGTCAACCGGGAGTTGGTCGCCGGGGAACGGACTTTTAAGAATACTTAAATAATTTGAAAAACCGTTTCATGCAAGATATGCCCGGCAGAATAGCATATTACTATATATGGTATGCTTTTAAAAAAATACTGCCAAATATTAGGGTTTGACGGAGAAATGGCTTGAATCACAGGAGGCACTCATGAGAGGATGCGAGGCAGATAAAAGCACAGACACATGAAGTTTACCATTTCCAAGCAAGTATTTCTCGACGGTCTGAGACAGGTTGCCAGCGTGGTGTCTTCCAAGACGACGCTGCCCATTCTTTCCAACGTCAAGATTGAAGCCGAAAACGGCCAGGTACGTTTTACGGCTACGGATCTTGACGTATGCATCACCGGCGTAGTTCCCGCGAACGTGCTGCGCGAGGGCACCGTGACTCTCCCCGCCAAAAAGCTGGTGAGCATCATCAGCGAGCTTCCTGAAGCCGAAGTCCAGGTGGACGTCAACCAGCGCAACCAGGCGACTGTGGAATGCGGCCGCTCCCAGTTCAAGCTGAACGGCCTTCCGGCGGACGAATTCCCCGAACTGCCTTCCTTTGAACAGGCGACCGTGTACCAGGTGGACCAGAATTTGCTGCGCGACTGCATCCGCCGCACGGAATACGCCATCTCCACGGATACGACCCGCTACGTGCTGAACGGCATTTCCCTTTCCTTCCGCAACGGCAAGATGACCTTGGTGGCTACGGACGGGCGCCGCCTGGCCCTGGCGGAAACCGCCCTGGAATTCCCGGAAGAACAGCAACTGGACGCCATTCTGCCAACCAAGGCCGTTGGTGAACTCCGTCGCCTGCTGGATGAAGTGGGGACCGTCACCATCCGTTTCACCCGCAACCAGGCCGCTTTTGAAATCAATGATACGCTGCTGATCAGCAAGCTGATTGACGGCAATTACCCGAATTACCGCCAGGTAATCCCGACGGACTGCAAGGAAAGCATTGAATTGCCCTGCGGGGAACTGCTGGAAACGGTGCGCCGCGTGTCCCTCCTTTCCGTGGACAAGAGCACGAACATCAAGCTGAATTTCCGTGAAAACGAACTGGAAGTGGCTTCCAGTGCGGAAGGCGTGGGTGAAGCCCATGAATCCATGACGATCACTTATGGCGGAAGGCCGCTTTCCATTTCCTTCAACCCGGATTTCTTCATGGCTCCCCTGAAGACGATGGCCGGGGATACGATCATTACGCTGAACCTCATTGATGAAATGAGCCCGGGCGTATTGAAGATTGGTGATGAGTTCCTGTACGTGCTCATGCCGATGAGATCTCCCAACTGATTTTGATGGTACAAAATCATTCATACGAGAAACAGGCGCCGTGGCAACATGGTGCCTGTTTTTTATTGGTTGAAAATGAAAGCGATAGCTTGGTTATTCACACGAATGTTCTACGTGGAACATTTTTCATTTTCCACCGTCGGCAATAAACCGGACGGCTGGTTCTCCGCGGATGAAAATAATAGATGTGCCGGCATGGCACCGGAAAAAACGCGCATAAAACCTCCCGGCGCCGGAAACGTGCCTGTTCAGGCGCAAGGGGGAGCACGGAACGCCGCAGCAGGCCTGAGGAGGCCTCTCCGCGTCATTCGCTCAACAACCCCGGATCGGCGAACAAATCCGGAGCAAGATGGAAAGGATAGGAACCGGAGGCTTGCAGAATGGCTTCCCTTACGGGTGACAGAGAGCTGAAGCAGGCGGATTCCACATCCAGAATACGACCGTCTTTCAGTTCAATCATCAGTCCGGGTTCCGCTTCATGATCGGGCGTGCATCCTATGCGCTCAATCAGTTCCCATGGAATTTCCTGGCGTGAAATGCTGTTGCCCCAGGAGATGGAGAAGGAAGTGATTGTGAGAAAATAAGGTCTGCCCAGGATGACGGGAAGCCACAGGAACAAGAAAAGAGAGCCGAGGAGAAAGCTCCACCATCCGGACCCGAAGAAAGCCCAGGCCAGGCCGCACCCCAGGGTGCCGAGGAGTCTCCCTCCCAGCCGGTAGCTACGGTAGGAATAATAAGTGTTCATGAGTTGCGAAGTCAATGAAGCGTCAGGCCCGCCAGGGAACGCGAAGCCCCCAGCCGTACTCTGCACGATACTTCTTCATTCCTGCAAAGACAAGATGATAAGTCAGGAAATCCACTCCAGCATGTCCGGCGGTACGGAACCGCGGGAGCGGATCAGGGAAAGGAAAGCTTCCTCCATTTCCGGCGGCGGCGGAAAGATGCCCGGCCTGGCGCGGCCTGCGGCAAGCTCCGCGGCTCCCTGGTTATGAAGCGCCAGGGGAGGATCTATGTAGCACATTTGCGTAGGGTCCGGCAGAATGAAATTAAGAGGACGGCCGCCGTTCAGCAGGCGGTCCTTCGGAATTTCCGGCCCCCATTCGTCCTCCACGCCCATGTTGGCGAGCAGAACGCCGGAAGAGGAGGGCATGGCCGGGTCAATAAGCCCTGAAAGGGCATGGCGCCGCCCTGTGGCCGTGACGGCGCAGAAGGCATGCCTGACCGCATTGGTGAGGACTTCTCCGTCCGTTGCGCGTACGAAGGAGACGGAAGGCAGAGGAAGAGGTTTTTCCTCCACATCCGCCACGATAACGTTCAAGCCGCGCCTGAGCGCGTGCAGGACGATTCCGCGGCCCACTTTTCCGTACCCGATGACTACCAGGGTCCGTCCCGGGCCGCTCTCCATTCCCAGCGCTTCCAGCGCACGGAAAAAGCTTTCCCCGGTTCCTAGGCAGGTTTCTATCTGCTTGATTTTCCCGGCGTCCACCATCCATACGGGCTGCGGACATGCCGCGTAATGCTGTGCGCCTGACCGGGTCAGTTCCACATACCCGCAGCGGCTGTGAACGTGGCTGAGCGCTCCGGCGCAGTCCATCACCACGTCATAGGGTTCGCCGGCACGTTCCGCTTCCACCACGGGGATTCCATACCGGCGCAGCAGCGCGGCCGTCTCCGGATCATGGGGCATCACCGGAGAGACCGCTACCGTCAAATCCGCTCCTGCAGCCATCAGGGCGGCGTATTTGGCGCAGGTGTTCCGGAATACGGGGGAGGCGTCAATTACCCGGCATCCCTCCAACGGGCGGCTTTCCGACCATGTTTCATACTGGTGCAGAAGCACGGGAAATTCCTCCTGCCGGTAGAAGGGGGACAACTCTTCCAGAATACGCGCCGGAGATACAGGCATGGCGGAATTGTACGGGGTGGGAGGAAAAGAGGCAAATCTTTCTCTTCCCGCGTTCCGGTACCTTCCGCCATTCCGGGCGTTCGTTTGAAGACCTGGTTTTTAATGGACGCCATGCATGAGGAGGAATTTGCTGTATTTCACTTCAGGGAAGGAAAAATCAAACTCCGGAAAGGGATAAAGCCGCAAATGAATAAAACGTCGGTAAAATCATGAATTTTACGGAAGCAGGCCCAGGGATGGTAAGGGGGAAAATGCGTTTGAACAGTTTTTTATCGGAAAAGTATCGTGATAAATAACTTGTATGGGTGAGGAAAAGCTGGATTATTCTATCAGGCGACAGGATTTTACCTCATTGTTTGATTAAAGATGAAGAAACTAGCCATGAACTGCCTGGAAGGCATCATTTTATGCAGTATGATTTTATGAACCTGTCTCAGGCGCAGGAGGATATGGAGAAGCTCAAACAGGCTGCTGGAGTAGTGGAACAGGCACTGGATGACGGCTTTGGCGCGGGCTTGCGGGAGATTGTGGAAAAAAATCAGAATATCAGTGAGGATGAAGCCGCGGGCATCATGCAGATGCCCTATTACAGGGACAGGGCCGCTTGCGGGACAGCAGCCTTAAAACGCTGGAGGAAACAGAATTCAGACAAAATGGCCTGGAGGGGCACGCCTGCGGGGCCGTTCAGTTTAATCCGCGGACAGGCGTCGTCCTGCCCGGGTTTGTCATTGGAGGAGGTCGTGACGCAGCCATTTTTACCCATCAAACGCTGAAAATTGGACAAATCATGTTTTCATGCTTTCAGCGGCGGGATGAACAATGGAGCCCTGCCGATAATGAATGGGAAGTGGCGGGAGTGGTGGTCAGACAGGCGGTCGGTTCCCGTGAAGCGGTCATGTTTTTCCTGAATAAGGAAGGAGGGCGGTGCAGCCTGCCGTGTGGAGTAGCCGGTATTCTTTATCAAAAGGAGCTGGGAAAAGTAGTCGCTTCCTTTTTTGACCGGAACGGCCAACCGGCCGAATTGAATCAGGCCGGATACCGCGTTTCGCGGGTGAAAGAGCCGGTGGATGGTTCTCCGCCTTCCTTTTATCTGGGAAGCCACTTGCTGGATATGGACTGGATGCGCCTGGGGCATTGGAGGGAAGGAATGATTTATATCTTGTGGAGTTACGGAGGCGTGGCAGATTGACGGAAAAGGCGGAAGCATTGACTGGGATTTCCGTCAGCGGGTAAGGAATCCGGATGGGGGTTTACCAAGTACCTTGGCCAGCAGACGATCATTCACAGGGCTTTTTTATTTCCTGAAATTTGTCCTGCCGATGCATTTGGAAGGAGGGGATGGCATAGAAAAAGGACTGCCTGAAAGGCAGTCCTTTTTGAAATGGGTGGCGAAGAAAACAGAGTGTTTTCCGGCGGGTTGTTGTGAGTCCCGGTTCCCTGTTACTGTACGGCAGGGGCTTTCTGAGCTTCCGGCACGGGCAGGGGCGTTCTCTGGATGGTGACGGGCGTTCCTACGCTGGTTTGCTTGTAGAGAATTTCCGCAACGTTCCGCGGCAGGCGCACGCAGCCATGGGAGATGGGGTGGCGCCGCACCTTCCCCACGTGCAGGCCCAGGCCCGCGTTGGTAAGCCGCTGCCAGTAGGGCATGGGAGAGCCGTCAAAGCGGCCGCCTTCCGGAACGGGGTCCGTGGATTCTGCGTTGTAGTTGATGCATTTGCCTTCGGCGTCATACATCTTGCCGTAAAGGTTGGAGGCGTGGTCTTCCTTTTTGGAGATGACGGTGTAGTCTCCCGTCTTGGTCGGGTAGGCCTTGACGCCGGAAGAGAGGGGAAAGTCCATGGCAACCAGGCCGTCCACCAGGTACTGGCCGCGCTGCTCGTCCAGGCAGACGAAGATTTTGCGGGATTTCTTAGGCTTGCGGTTCAGCAGGGTGTCATCCTTGTAGATGTCATACGTTTTCCGGTAGTCCTTGCGGGCTACAAAGTGGGCATACGTGGAGGGATGGAAGGGGTTTTTGTATTCCGGGACGGATTTGTCCACGGTGCGCGGATCCGGCAGGGCCGTATGGCCCTTGCCGGAGTGGGTGCAGGACGACCACCCCATGAAAACCACGGGGAGGACGGCCAGAAGAAAAAGATGCTTCATAAGCGGTGAAGCCGGGGCGCGGGCCCCGGATTACTTGGAACGCGGAATCGTGAGCTTCTGGTTGATGTGAATCATGTCGGACTTGAGGCCGTTGGCTCTCTTGAGGGCCTTGACGGAGGTGCCGTTCCTGCGGGCGATGGCTCCCAGCGTATCGCCCTTCTTCACAGTGTAGGTGCGTGCCTTGGGAGCGGGCTTGCGCGTGGTGCTCTTTCTGGCGCTCGTGCTGCGGGAGGATTTGCTGCTGGCCGTGGTCTTCCGCGTGGATGATTTTTTAGTGACGGAAGGTTTGGCGGGGGGATTGTAGGCGTAGCTGGAAGAGCTCTTCACCGGACTGTAATGGCCGGATTCGTAAGCGGGATCGGAGCTTTCCGCGATCCACGGCGGGATTTCGCCGCTGGCCGGTTCCGCAGTGTCATAACCGGCCGTGGAGGAATTCTGGGTGGAGCAGGAAGAGAAGGGGAGCACCAGCGCGGCAGCGCAGGCGCAGGTTAAAATGAATGGCGCTTTCATGTGTGCCCTGTTCATACTAATTTATGATTTCGGATTCAAGGCGCTAGCGCGGATTGTGGGGATTTTTTTTCAGCCCTTGCCCAGATTATAAAAGGTTTCCGCATTTTGCGTCGTCACGCGTGCCAGCTCGTCCAGTTCCATGCCTCTGGAAGCGGCGATGAAACGGGCCGTATGGATGAGGCGGGCGGGTTCGTTCATGCGGCCCCGAAGGGGTTCGGGGCTGAGGTAGGGTGAGTCCGTTTCCAGCATGATGCGGTCTTCCGGGCACCATCGCGCGGTTTCCGCCACCACGGGGGCGTTTTTAAAGGTGGCCACCCCGGTGAAGGAGACCATGCCGTCCAGCTCGTCAAAAATTCGCGCGGCCTGGGCCGTGTCTCCGATGAAGCAGTGGAACACGGGGCGCACGCGGCCCGCGTGGTTCCGGGCAATCGCCAGGGCGTCTTCAAAGCTTCCGGACCCTTTCCGGTCCCGCGTGTGCAGGACGATGTTGAGGCCCAGGCGCGCCGCCAGGTCAAAGTGCTGTTCCAGCAGGTCCTGCTGAAGGCGCCGGAAGTTTTCAGCCTCCCAGCCCTGCGGGGCTCCGTGGAAGTAGTCCAGCCCCGTTTCCCCGATAGCGGCCAGCGGGACGTTCTGCGCCATCCGGAAAAGGCGATCCGCCCAGCCCTCCGGCGCGTCATGGGCGTCGTCCGGATGAATGCCCAGCGCGCAAAAGACCACGCCAGGAAACTGGCGCGCCCATGCCGCATTCGCTTCCCAGTCGTCCGGGCGGGCTCCAAGCGTAATCATGCGGTCAATTCCTTCCCGGAGGGCATGCTCCACATAGGCCTCCCGGCGGGACTGGTCGAATTGCGCGGAAGCCAGATGGCAGTGCGTGTCAATAATCATGGCGTAAAAACCCTGGCGGGGCAGGGGAAGTCTGTGGATATTTCCCGGTTTTGAAAAGTGCAAACGCAGAGCATGCCTGATTTTTCCTTGCCACGCGGAAGTGAAACGCACAAACTGCCGCGCATGAAATGTACGGCTTTGTGCATGTGCGCCGGCCTGTTGCCGGCGGTTTCCCTTCAGGCAGGAACCCAGCAGATAGAGGCGCCGCAGGAGGGCCCCGTCATCAGTTTCCATCTGGAAAACGACATGTTCGTGGGGGATGACGATAATTATACCAATGGCGTCCGCTTTGCCTGGATGTCCGGCACCACATCCAGGAGCCACACTTTTTCCGGCATGCTGGGAACGGTGCTGGGGGGCACGAACGCTTCGGATTCCTGGCGGCGGTTCATGGGCATGAACGGTTCCCCCAACCTCCGCCAGCAGTGGGGGCTTGACCTGACCCAGCTTATGTATACTCCGGAGCAGAAGGCCACCTATCCCCTTTATAACCAGCATCCCTACGTGGGCAACCTGACGCTGGGCCTGACCTCCCTGGTCAAGAATGAAGACAGGGCCAATTCCCTGGAGCTACAGTTGGGCACCACGGGCACGAATTCCCTGGCGAAAGGCTCCCAGCATTTCATTCATAAGCTGTGGGGCATGGAACAATGGCCCGGCTGGTCCAACCAGCTTCCCGGAGAAATGACCGCCAACCTGTTTTTCAAGCGGTATTACCGCCTGCGCGGGCTGGAGAAGCGCTACAGCTCGGGCTTTGAAACGGACGCCCTGGCCTACTGGCACGCGGATGCCGGCACGGTGAAGGTGCAGGCGGGCGGCGGCATGTCCTTCCGCTTCGGCTACAATCTGGGCAATACGTCTCCGGAGAACAGCATCCGCGGGGCCACCAGCGCCGCGCCGCCCTTCGTTTACAACAGGACGAATGTCTCCGACTGGGGGTATTACGGCTATCTTCACGCCGCCGTGCGCGCCGTGGCCCATGACCTGTACCTGGACGGCACGGTGTTCCGTTCCTCCCCCAAGTACGTGAACAAGTATCCCGTGGTGGGGGAATGGGGCTATGGCTTCGGCCTCCGGTACAAGCGCACGGAACTGCTGTTCGGTCTGCACTACATGACCAAGGAGTACACGCAGCAGGAGTCCATGCAGTGCGTGGGCGTTCTCCAGCTCCGGCACACTTTTTAACGGCTGTGTTTTCCGTAGACCGGGCATAAACGCAACGGCAGCTTGCCAAGGGCAAGTTTGCTGTTAGAATTAGAATTGCGGATTCGTATGTAACAGGACAATCCGTTTTTGCATACCAACGTTGACACATATTGACTTCATGAGAACGACCAGATCCTGGCTTTTATCCTGTACCGCGCTGGCGGTAGGCTCCGCCATGTGCGGCCTGGGAGCCCCGGGCGATTCCGCCCCCGCGCCCGCCCCTACCGGGCTGGAATGGGAGCAGGAACAGAACCTGCATTTGAACAAGGAGGCCCCCACGGCCTTTTTTGCATCTTTCAGCGATTTGCAGTCCGCTCTGAAGGTGCTGCCTGAAAACAGCAAGTGGCGCAAGTCCCTGAACGGCCAGTGGAAGTTCCACTGGGCCAAGGATCCCCAGAGCCGCCCGGCGGATTTTTACAAGCCGGATTACGACGTGAAGGACTGGAAGGAGATCAAGGTGCCCTCCTCCTGGCAGACGCAGGGCTACGGCACCCCCATTTATTCCAACCAGCCGTACCCCTTTGAACGCTCCTGGCCCTATGTGATGAAGGAGCCTTCCAACAAGAATTACACGTCCTACAAGGAACGCAACCCCGTAGGCTCCTACCGCCGCACCTTTGAAGTGCCCTCGGACTGGGACGGAAGGGAGGTGTACATGCAGTTTGACGGCGTGGATTCCTTCTTCTATCTCTGGATCAACGGGCAGTACGTGGGCTTTTCCAAGGATTCCCGCAACCCGGCCCGCTTTGACATCAGCCCCTACCTCAGGAAGGGTGAAAACGTGGTGGCCGCGGAGGTGTACCGCCATTCAGACGGCGCGTACCTGGAATGCCAGGACATGTTCCGCCTGTCCGGCATTTTCCGCAACGTCTCCATTTTCGCGCTGCCGAAGGTCCATATCCGCGACTTTTTCGCGCAGACCAATCCGGTGGACCAGCGGGACTGGGCCCTGAACATTGACCATGCCAAGCCGGGCACCGTGAACGGCGACTGGCGCCTCCAGGTGGATGTGGACGTGCGCAACCTGTTCCCCGCGACGGAAAAGCTGGACGGCTGCACGGTTTCCATGGCCCTGTATGATGCCGACGGCAAGCTGGTGGAGCCCGTCAAGCCCAAGGACGCGCCGTATGACGGCGTGCTGGAAAAACCCCTGCGCCTGACCGGCATGAAGGATTTCAAGACTTCCCTGCTGGGTATTTACGCCAAGCCCAGGCTGTGGTCCGCGGAAGACCCCAACCTGTACACCCTGGTGCTGACGCTGAAGCGTGACGGCAAGACGGAGGAAATGGTTTCCTCCCGCGTGGGCTTCCGCAACGTGGTGATCAAGGACAGCGTGTTCCTGGTGAACGGCCAGCCGGTGAAGGTGAAGGGCGTGAACCGCCATGAAAGCCATCCGGAAACCGGGCACTACGTGACTCCGGAGCAGATGGAGGAGGAGGTGCGGATGATGAAGCGCGCCAATATCAACCACGTGCGCTGCTCCCACTATCCCGCAGACCCCTATTTCTACTACCTCTGCGACAAGTACGGCATTTACGTGCAGGACGAGGCCAACATCGAGTCCCACGGCTACTACTACGGCAAGGAATCCCTTTCCCACCCCATCGAATGGATGCCGGCCCACGTGGACCGCATCATGGCGATGGTGGAACGCAACAAGAACCACCCCAGCGTGATCATGTGGTCCCTGGGGAATGAGGCCGGACCCGGCCAGAACTTCCGCAGCGCGGAAAAGACCGTGAAGGCCAGGGACATGTCCCGCCCCACTCACTATGAACGCAACAACGACATCGTGGACCTGGGCTCCAACCAGTATCCCTCCGTGGACTGGACGCGCTCCATGGCGGCCAACAAGAACTTCCCCAAGCCCTACTACATTTCCGAGTACGCGCACAATATGATGAACGCCATGGGCAACCTGGCGGACTACTGGGAGGCCATCGAATCCTCCGACCGCATCATGGGCGGCGCCATCTGGGACTGGGTGGACCAGGGCCTGTACAAGACCCTGCCGAACGGTGAGAAGATGCTCGCCTACGGCGGCGACTTCAACGACCATCCCAACAGCGGGCAGTTCGTGTTCAACGGCACCATCCTGGCGGACCGCACGCCGGAACCGGGCTACTTTGAAGTAAAGCACGTTTACCAGAATATCTCCACGTCCCTGACGGACGACGGCAGGATTTCCATCTTCAACAAGAACTTCTTTACGGACCTGACCCCTTACGACATCACCTGGACCCTGACGGAGAACGGGAACGTGGTGGCGGAAGGCAAGCTGGATACGCCTCCGGCCGGTCCCCGGGAAAAGATCGTGGTGCCCGTGCCGGACATTCCCCAGTTGAAGAACCGGAAGCCGGGAGCGGAATACGCCCTGCGCATCGGCTATAAGCTGAAGAAAGACAAGGGATGGGCCGGGAAGGGCTATGAACTGGCCTTTGACCAGCTCCAGTTTCCCGTGCAGGGAGACCTTCCCATGTTCAAGGCCCCCGCGGGGAAGGTGAGCCTCAGCGCGGACAAGCATACCGTGTCCGGCAAGGATTTCTCCGTGCAGTTTGACGCGGCCACCGGGGAACTGGCCCAGTTCACGGTGAACGGCAAGCCCCTGTTCAAGACGCCCATGGCGGTGAACGCCCTGCGCGCCGCTTCCAGCAATGAACCGGGCGTCATGGCCAAGAGCATGGCCAACGGCCTCCGTGAACTGAAGCATGAACTGCTCAGCTATGAAGCCGTGGACAACGGCAGCAGCGTCACCGTCAAGCAATCCGTCAAGGTAAGCGGCAGGCAGGCTGAAAACATCAGCGGCTATGGCGACACCAAGACCTCCATTACGCCCAAAAAGCAGCCCCTGAATGACACGAACACCCATTTCATCAACAATCTGGAATGGACCATCTACCCGGATGGAACCGTCGTCTGCCAGTCCGTGCTGCTCCCGCGCGGCAATCCCCTGGAGCTGCTGCGCCTGGGGTATGAGCTCCAGTTGCCGGCGAACATGGACAACGTGACCTATTACGGCCGCGGGCCGGAGGAAAACTACGCGGACCGCAAGAGCGGCATGCCTCTGGGCGTGTACAAGACGACGGCCCGGGATTCCTTCTTCCCGTACGGCAGGCCGCAGGACTGCGGCAATCATGAAGACACCCGCTGGGTGGCCGTCACGGACGACAAGGGGCAGGGCCTCCTCTTCGGCTCCGTGGGCGCCCCGTTCGCCTTCTCCGCCCTTCCGTACACCACCACGGACCTGATTCTGGCGAACCACCCCGTGGAGCTGCCGAAGACGACGGACAAGACCGTGCTGGTCCTCTCCTCCGCCACGCGCGGCCTGGGGGGCGCCTCCTGCGGCCCAGGCCCCATGGGCAGGGACATCATCAAGGCCAACAAGCCCTACCCTCTGTCCTTCTTCATGCGCCCCGTCACCTCCAAGTCCTACAAGGGTGAAATCCGCGTGCCCGCGGCCCAGCTGGACATGACCATGCTGACCCGTACGGACAAGTATACGGTCAAGAGCGTGACCAGCCAGGAGCAGGGCGAGGCGGACGCCGAATTCGCCATTGACGGCGATCCCGGCACCTTCTGGCACTCCGAATACAACAAGACCGTGACCAAGCACCCGCACGTGCTGGCCGTGGACCTGGGCAAGGAACGGGAATTTTCCGGCATTACCTATCTTCCCCGCCAGGACGGAAGCGGCAACGGGCGCGTGAAGGATTATTCCGTGGAAGTGAGCGCGGACGGAGAGAAGTGGCAGCCTGCCGCCAAGGGCGCCTTCCCGGACAGCGCGGACCTTCAGGAAGTGAAGTTCCAGGCGCCCGTCAAGGCGCGCTATTTCCGCTTCTCCGCCCTCAGTGAGACGCAGGGACGGGATTACGCCGCCGTAGCGGAGCTGGACATCATCCCCGTTAAAAAGTAACTCCTGCGGTTTTCACCGCTTGAACAGACGCCCCGCCGCTCTTCGGAGTGCGCGGGGCGTTTTATTTGCCGCAATGCCGTTTGGAGCTTGGTTGGAGCGCCGCAAGCCCTTGCGCCAACTAAAGATGAACCTAGGCGCCAGCGGGCGCATCTTCTGAAAACCAGTGCGGCTGCCATCCGCATGGTGAATCGGTTGCCGCAGAGGCTCGCGGCGCGCCTCCGGCGGCGGGATTTGATGAAGGGTGCCTGGCGTGCGGCAGCCATCCGCCTGCAAAAAAGCCTCCGCACAGGCATTCCCGTGCGGAGGCTTTAACAATGGGGAAAGCTCTTTTAGCGCCGTCTGCGCATCATCAGCGCCGCCAGGCCGAGGAGGCTCAGCGTAGCGGTGGCGGGTTCGGGAACCAGATTGAAGTTGTCGTTAAAGAGAGGGATGGCATACCACTCATAACCCTCGGTAATGGCATCCGCCTGCGACCCGAAGAAAAACGGCATGTCGTTCCCCACTACTCCCGGGTATTTGGCCAGTTCGCCCGTGCCTACGTTCCGGAACGTAAACATGGAGAATTCGCCGGGGGAATCGTCGTTGTTGACCAGCAGGACAATGGGCTTTCCTTCCAGACCGGAGGCCAGCGTGCCGGAAAGTGAAAACTGGCCGCCATTGGTGATGGCGCCGGGATATTCCGGAGAAACGGCGGAAAGGCTGGTGGTGAAGCTTTGCCTGATTTCCGCCATTTGGCTGTAGCTCAGCTGGCCAGCGGACGTGCTGTTTTTGGACCATTCAATCTTGCCGTCAACCAGGTCGAAGGACCAGGTACTGTCTTGAAGGTATCCGAGCATGGCGGAGCCGTTTTGCAGGGAATGGCCGGAAGCGTCAAGAATGGGGGTAACATAGGAAGTCCCATATTCGTCTTCATTGTAAACGGTGAGCGTCGTGGCGGAGGCCGCCCCCGCGATCATCAGTCCGGTGGCTGCGTAGAGCAGAAAGGAATGTTTCATCATGGTATCAATTGGTTATTGAGGAGTGGACAATATATTGGTCTGGACAGTTGTGTAAGCGGGAAGCCTGGTTCCGGAAAGGACGTTCAGGATGCCTTCCACCGCCGCGGCGGATACGTTTTCACCCGTGTCCCTGTTTTTCCACTGGCCGGAGGAAGAATCATAATAACAGGGCTCCAGAGGACCGCCGGGCGTGAGGGGCACGTAAACCACGTCACTGGAAGGATCGGGCAGGGAGGTGTGGAGGGAGGTGCTGAGAAGCGTCTGGGGGACGGGCAGCCCCGTATGAAGGAGCGTGCTTTCCTGGGAGAGCTGGAGCTTCTGGTGCTTCTGCGCCACTTCCCCGATGACGAAGGCCTGCACGTTATCGCCGGCTTTCCGGACGACTTTGAGGGGTTCATGGTTGAATACGGGAAGAAGGCCCATGTCGTCCCGGGAACCGCGGCGCATCCATTTGCTTTCCGTGGCGGAGTGGTAAACCGGAAGCTGGATGGTGGAAGACGTGGAAATATAAACGGTGTCCGCCGTGCCGGAAGTGCCGCTTTTCAGGCTGAACGCATTGCCGGCGCCCAGAACGTCGTTCAGGGTGCGCGCCTTGCGCAGCACGTAGGAAACCGGCTTGCTGTTTTTAACCAGGTCGGCCGCGCTTTTATCATCCACCGTGACGCTGTTGGCTGTCCAGCAGGGAGCGGGCTTTTTCCACGCGTCCCTGTTGAGGGGAAGGGCCATCGCCTCGTCTCCGAAAATGAGTTCCAGAACATAGGCGGAATCCGTCTCCATCAGCTCGGTAAAATTGACGTCCGGGTCCGTGATGGTGATCTTGCTGCCGGAAACGGTGACGTTCTCCGGTTCAAGCGTATGCTGCATCAGCGCTTCCGGATGCACACCCAGGCCCAGATAGCCCGTGGCCTTGGCATTCAGATTCGTCTGGATGTAGCCGCAGGGCGTGCTGTAGGCTGTTTCCGCATGCAGGGAGGCGGCTGTTGCCGACAACAACACGCATGTGAAGAGGGCCGCTGGCAGGCAATGTACCGGATTCGTAAGCATTGAATCATTAAGAAGAAAGGGTATGGTTTGTCAATTAAGAAAGAAAAAAATATTCCGAATTTTAAATTTTATTTGTTAGATGGGCTTTTCCAAAGGGGAGGAACATGAAAGTTCCTACGATTCGTCAATGACGCGGAAGGCGCTGAAGCTGCTGATTTCAGGCGTGCCGGCGGCCTTTTCCTCCGTCAGCCGGAGCGCGGACGCTTTAGCGGGAGCAAAGGACTGGATGCGCTTGTGGCCGATGGAGCTTCCCTTGTATACGGTAACCCAGCCGCCGTTGACCTTCGCTTCCACGCGGTAGGCGCGTACCCGTTGTCCGTTCCGGATATTTTCCTGGATAATGCAGTAGTTGACGGGTTTCTCCCCTTTCAACGGAAGGGTGAGCGCTTCCGCTTTTCCCGAGACGGAGGCCAGCGGCGTGCTGAAACGGCGCTGGATTTCCTGCCCCAGCTCTTTCAGGCGCGCCACGTCGCCGGGAGGGAGCAGCCCGTCCGGGTTCGGCGTCAGGCCGACGATCAGCGTAGCGTTGCGTCCTACTGATTTTTCATACATGTCCATCAGGTTGGCCAGCGGATAGACGGCCTTGTCGTCATCTCCCGGTTCCCAGAACCATTCGTGGCGCCCGTTATAGCCGCGCAGGGGAGTATCCGCCATGGCGGGAACCCAGTGTTTTCCGTCCGGATCGCCGTGCCTCAGGAGCTTGTTATGGTCCGCAGCGTTGCCGTTTGCATTGCTGTGGCTGTAGGGATAGGGAAATCCTGACCGGCAGGGATAGCCCACCGTTCCGCTTTCCGAGCCTCCCCCCGCAGGTCCGCCCTGTTCACGTTGTGGTAAAACAGGCAGTTGGGCTGGTATTTGGCGATAATGGGTTCCACGTCCGGCCCCATTCCCCTGGAGTCGTCCGCTCCCCCCGTCAAACCAGATCATGTCCAGCGAATGCCGATGTAAATGCCCGGCTGAATGCCGTATTTGCGGCAGGAGGTGACAAAATCGCGCACGATGTCGCCTTGGCCGTCCCTCCATTTCACGGCTTTCAGGCAGTAGGGATTGGCGTTGCTCTGCCAAAGCCCGAAGCCCGTTTCATGCGTGGCGGTCAGAATGGCGAATTTGGCTCCGGCCGCCTTGGCCGCCTTCAGCCATTGATCAGTGTCCAGCCGGGTTGGGTTGAAGATATTGTAATCTTCCACCGGCTTGATGCGGTTATTGCCCTGGCTGTAAACTTTTCCATCAAACACATGCAGGTCATAGTGAAAGACTACTCCCATCTCCGCTTCATGCCATGTTAGCTGGTGCGGGGCGGGAACGGCTATCTTCGCGGGGGGCGGAGCCTGGGCCGGGACTGAAAGCGGGCACAGAAGCGCCAGAATGGTGAATGCCAGTTTTTTCATCTTTTTGATGGTGTTGATTCAATGGCTCCGGTTTAGCCGTGCCGTTTTTCAAGGGAGCGGACACGGCAGGGAACAATTTCCTTCTAAAGGAAACGTTGAAAAAAATGGATTCTTTCTTTTAGATACATCCCTTCCTGGAGAACTGCTGCCCCGGAGCGTGGAAAGGCGCCCGGGATAGCGTGCAAGCTCCGCCGTTTGCCATAAAACCGCCTGTTTTCGAAGGCCGGCGCCCCGCACGGTATGCCGCGGGGGATTTTAAACGGACCGTTTTTCCTTTTCCCTTTGTGCTCCGGAGATGCCTGCATGCCGGGAGCGGCTCCGCTACGGGCGCCGGAAGAGAATGAGCCTGAGGGAGAAAGTCCGTTAAGGTTCTTTCCGGAACGTTCCCCGTGCAACGTGCGGCTCCGCTTTTAAAGCGGGTTTTCCCCTTCCCGGGAGATTTTCAGGCGCAGGAAGCGCCGCTGAGGGCCTTCCGCGTTCATGGGCACGGTATCCCGGAAGGTTGCGGAGCTTTTTCCCTCCGTTTCCACTTCCGTTATTTCCGTCCAGGTCCGGAGGTCTTCGGAAGCTTCCACCAGATGCCTGATTCCCGTAGCCTCCGGATTGACGGGCCACGCCAGCGCCAGGAAGGAGCTGCCGTCCATTTCCTCCGTGGAGACCTGCACGACACTTCCGCAGGGCTTGAGCGGATCCAGCCCGGTGGCGTATTTCAGCAGGTTGGGGATGCCGTCTCCGGCGGCGGAGTCATTGGGGCCTGTCTGGTCCGTATCCGGGTCCCGGGAGGTGATTTCATCCTCCTTCCATTCATCCCAGGCGCGTTTCTGTCCCCGCTGGATCACGGTGGCGGAACGGACGGTTCCAAAGGAGGAAAAGGAAAGCTGCGCTGTACGGGAGCCTTCCGCGGCATTGGCCGCTGCGGTAACGGATAAGGTTCCATTGCCCGTTTCCGCTCCCTGCGTTCCGGTGATGTTTATCCAGTCCGCCGTTTTGGAGATATTCCATGCGGCGTCGCAGGTGACGGAGAAGACAGCCGTTCCTCCGTTTTTGGGAAGCACCAGCGCAGCGGGGGAAACCGCCAGGGCGGGGGCCCTGCCGGACTGGATGACAGTGACGACGGCTGGCTGGACGCCGGGCACGGAGATCGTGATGGTTCCGGTGCGTTCTCCAGCGCCTTCCCAGCGGTCCACGCTGTAGGTGACGGTGCCGTTTCCGGAGCCGGAAGAGGGGGAGGCGGTGATCCAGGCGGCGGAGGAAGAGGCCGTCCAGGAATCATCACAGGAGACGGTGAATGTGGCGGCCGTTGCTCCCTCCGCTTCCACGCGGATGGGCTGCCTGGCGGCGGGAACGTCCAGGGAAGGCAGGAATTCATCATAGGGAATGCGCAGAAAGAAAATGTTTTCATCCCCGTTGAGTCCTTCATAAAGCACGCCGATGTGGCCGTCTCCCGTTTCGCAAATGTCGGAATAGCCGGCGCAGGGGCGGGAATCATAAAGAACCTGGCGGCCGGAGGGCCATGTGGCGCCTTCGTCAAAGGAGGCCTTGAGGGTCATCAGGGCTCGCGGGGCGGAGGTTTTACTGGGATTGGAGAAAAGGAGGGCCCTGCTGATATTCCCGGAGTTTTCCACGGCCAGCTGGCTGGCCTGGCAGGCGGCCGGTTCCGGCAAGGCTTTCAGGTTGGTGGCATGGGCCGTCCATGTCTTGCCCATGTCATCCGTCGTGAAGACTTTCCGGTACCCGCTCCTGTTTTCATTGCGGGCGTTCAGCATCAGGCGGCCGTCGCTGAGTTCCGTGACCACGCACTCGCTGGAGCTGGCCCCGATGCCCAGCGTGCCGGATTTTCCGGTGTCCTCGCTGATCCAGGTTTCTCCGCGGTCCAGGGAATAAATGATGCAGGACTGGGGCGTTCCCGTGCCGCTGGCGCCCGTCCATATCTGGGAAGGGAAGACGATGGGGCGCACGCCGTTGACCGTCTTCTTCATCGTAATGCCGTGGCCCGGACCCTGGAAGAAGGATTTCCAGGCCCTGTTCTTGATATCCTTGTTGATGCTCCGGGGCTTCGTTTTCACGAATTCCCCCGTGCCGGGGTCCGCGGAACCCCACGTCCGGCCGTTGTCCGTGCTGTATGCCACCACGTACTGGACGGTTTCCAGGCTTTCCACGTCCACGTTGGCCTTGGAGGAGGCCAGCCCGTGCCTGGCGATGCCTGCCACCCACAGGGTTCCGTTGACTTCATCCAGCAGGATGCAGGGGTCGCTGACGCCGTAGCCGGAATGGTAGTCATTGGCGGAGTCGCCCGTGGGGTTGAAGTTGACGGCCACGTTGACGGGCGTCCAGGTGCGTCCGTTGTCCGTGGAACGGCTGCATCCCGTATCGATGTTGGCCTGCATGTCGTTCCGGCCGTCGTAGCGGATGTCGAAGACGGAGACCAGGTCCCCGTTCCTGGCGCGCACGATGCCCGGAATGCGGAATTTCCTGGAGGTCTTCCCTTCCAGCGGGCCTCCGTAAACCGGATCGTTCGCCTTGGCGACGGCATAGCCTATCCGCTGCGTGGCCGTCACTCCGTCGACAACGTCAGCCGTTTCCCCGTCCACGGTGACGGAGGTGATTCTGGCGCCAACCTTGTGGTCCATGCTGGCGGAGTTCCTGAGCTTGACGCTGACCCAGAAGTAATACTGCTGTCCGTTCGTGAGCGCCCCCGGAGTGACGGGGAACGTCATGACGGGGGCCGGGGGCTGGGCCGGGCTGGCGAGCACGCCCATGCCGCTCATGGCGCCGTGGCCGCTGCTGCCATAGGCGGGCGCGGAATAGATGCCGTCCGCGCCACCGGTGTAAAGGGAAACGCTTTCAATGTCTTCCAGATCGTCGGACGGGCTCATGTCCACCGTGACGGCCATGCCGTCATACGTGGCGGGAATTTCCGTCAGGGAGAAGCGCAGGATGCCGTTGGCCTCCATCCGAATTATGGCCGGCCATGCTTCCGCGGTGCTGGAAAAGGGCCTGAATTCGGAAAAGGCCAGATCGTCGAAAAGAACGCCCGTGTTGGCGGGGGCCTCGCAGCGGAAGATGAGGCGCGTGGCGCCGGAAGGGATGACGCCCCGCACCTGCTGGGTCATGGGGTTGCTGCCCGTTTTCAGGGAGGACCCGTCGGCGACCAGTGTTTCATTCCCTTCCCGGTCCGCGGAGTGGATGGTGAAGGAAAAGGGACTGGTGGACGTCCAGCGTTCCCCGGTCAGGGAAAGCGTCTTTTTGACAGAGAGGGGAGCGGGCAGTGTCAGCGTGGCCGTGCTTTTTGTTCCGGCGCCCAGGCCGATGAGCCGCATGCAGTTGGGCTGGGAGGAACAGCGGTTGCCGGCGATGGCGGCATGCCCGCTTTCCGCCGTCATGGTTCCCAGGGCGGTTTCCAGGGAGGTAAAGCTGCCCGTCGGAAAGGAGTCGAAGTGTTCAGAAACGGCTTCCTCCGCTCCCTGCGTCAGGGCGGCTCCCGGAAGCAGGAGAAACAGGACTGCGGAGGATGCGGCGGCGCGGAGAATGGTCTGGAAGGCGTTCATCGTGAAAAGGGAAGGGGAAAGATTCAAAAATGCTTGATAACGAAAACAAGAAAGAATGGAAATAAAAATGGGGAAGGGGAGTGGAAATTAATAAAATTTTAACGTTTTTTCTGGTCTGTTTTATTTGCACCCTGAACGGTCTTCCATTAGGTTGATTCTAACATTCAAGCCGGATACCATTACGGTTCCCTCTTTTTCATGTCTTCAGAAACGCATTTGGACAGCCAGCGGGCGGACAGGATTCTGGCCTCCATCCGGAGGGAGGAATCCCGCCCCGGCCGCGGCCTGCTGAAAATCTTTTTCGGCATGGCGCCGGGAGTAGGCAAGACGTACGCCATGCTGGAGGCCGCCATTCAGGCGGCGGACAAGGGCGTGCAGGTCATGATCGGCGTGGCGGAATCCCATGGCCGGGAAGATACGATGCGCCTTATCGGCAGGCTGCCGCGCCTTCCGATGAAGAAAGTGGCTTACCGGGGCGTGGAGATGGAAGAGTTCGACCTGGAGGAGGCGCTGCGCGTGAAGCCCCAGCTTATTCTGGTGGACGAGCTGGCGCATACGAACGTTCCCGGAATGCGTCACAGGAAGCGCTACCAGGACGTGGAGGATTTGCTGGCCGCAGGGATAGACGTTTACACCACGCTGAACGTGCAGCATCTGGAAAGCCGTTCCGATACCGTTCATGACATTACCGCCGCTCCCGTGCAGGAAACCGTTCCGGATTCCGTGCTGGCGGAGGCGGACTGCATCCAGTTGGTGGACATCACGCCGGAGCAGTTGCGGACGCGTCTTCAGGAAGGGAAGGTGTACAGCGCCCCCCAGGCTTCCGCCGCGCTGGACCATTTTTTCAAGGAGTCCAACCTGACGGCTCTCCGGGAGCTGGCCCTGCGCATCATGGCGGAGAAGGTGGACCATGAGCTGACGGAGGTGCGCACCATCTCCGGGGACCGCTCCATCTGGCGCAGCGGAGAACGGCTGATGGTAGCCGTGGGCCCCAGCCCGTTTTCCGCCCGGCTGGTGCGCTGGACGCGGCGCATGGCCTACGCCCTGAACGCCCCGTGGATTGCCCTTTCCGTGGATACGGGCGTGCCGCTGCCCCCCGAACAGCAGCAGCGGCTGGACGCCAACCTGGAACTGGCGCGGCGGCTGGGTGCGGAGGTGATCGTGATGCCCGGGTCCGACCTGGCGGAGACGCTGCTCCGCATGGCCTTTTTGAGAAATGTCAGCCAGATTGTGGTGGGCAAGCCGCAGGAAAGCTACCTGTGGGGGCTGGTGCGGCCCATGTCCCTGGTGGACAAGCTGGTGAAAGGGAGCGACCAGATTGACATTTACGTAGTTCCCGCCGCTCCCGGCCCGGTCCGGAGCCGGTGGAAGAGCTGGCACCGGGAAACGGAAAAATATGGCCGGGACTACTGGCTGGCCGCAGGCGTGACGGCGGCCGTTACGGGAATCGGCCTGTTGATTTCCGCGTTTACCGGTTATTTCGCTCCCGGCTTCCTGTATCTGGCGGGAGTGGTGGGCCTGGGCTTTTTCATCCGTTCCCGCTGGGCCATGCTGATGGCCGCTGCGCTGAGCGCCCTGTTGTGGAACCTGCTGTTCATTCCTCCGGTGATGACGTTCAAGATAGAACGGCTGGAGGATGCCCTGATGTGCCTCTTTTTCTTTCTGGTGGCCCTCTCCACGGGGCGGCTCACTTCCCGCCTGAGAGTCCGCGAGCAGGAGGAGCGGGAGCGGGAAAAAAAGACCAATGCCCTGTTCCTGTATTCGCGGGCCATTGGGTCCGCCTCGGACGTGCCTTCCCTGATTTCCGTCGCCGCGGGGCAGATCAGCCAGATCATGGGGGTGCGCCTGGCGGTCATGACGCCGGAAGGCAGCGGCCGCAGGCTGAAGCTTTGGGAATCCGGCGGGGCTTTTCCCATGGATGACAAGGAATGGAGCGTGGCGGCCTGGTGCCTGGAGCACCGCCGGCCCGCAGGAAGGTTTACGGATACGCTCCCGGTGGCGGAAGGATTTTACCTCCCCATGATGTCCGGGGAACGCTGCATGGGCGTGCTGGGCGTGAGGCCGGAGGAAGGCGCGCGCCTCACGGCAGGGCAGAAGGATTTGCTGGAAAGCATGGGCGCGCAGCTGGCCATGGCGCTGGAACGTGAAGAACTGCGGGCGGAACGGGCGCGTACGCGGCTCATGGAGGAATCCGAAAAACTGCACCGCTCTCTGCTGGACAGCGTTTCCCATGAGTTCAAGACGCCTCTGGCCGTGATTGAGGGCGGCTGTGAGAAACTGGCCGGGCGCGCCGCGTCCGCGCCGGAGGAACGGGAGGAGTATGGGGAAATCCTGCTGGCCGCGCGCCGCCTGCGCCGCCTGGTGAAAAATTTGCTGGACGTGAGCCGCCTGGAATCCGGCGCCCTGAAGCCCAAACTGGACTGGTGCGACCTGGGGGACGTGATTGAAGGAGCGCTGGCCGCCACCAGGGAGGCGCGCCGGGACCATCCCGTGTCTGTCGCCCTGCCGCCGGATTATCCGCTGGTGAAGGCGGATTTCTCCCTGATGGAGCAGGTGCTGGTCAATCTGCTGCTGAATGCCTGCGTTCATACTCCTGCGGGAACCCCCATTACGCTGAAGGGCGGCGCCGATCCCGTGCGCGGTCAGGTCTGGCTGGATGTCCATGACCTGGGGCCGGGCATTCCCTCCGAACGGGCGGAAACCATTTTTGAGCGTTTCCGGACGACGCGGCCCGGCGGCCTGGGACTGGGGCTTCCCATCGTGCGCGGTTTCATGGAGGCGCAGCGGGGAGCCGTCACCCTGGTTCCCGTTCCCGCCGGAACCTGTTTCCGTCTTGTCCTTCCCCTGGTGGAGCATGATCATGTTCCTGAAGAATAAACCTCCCCTCCCCGTGTTATGAGCGACCTTCCCGCAGATATCCTGGTTATTGATGACGAACGGCAGATACGCCGTCTTCTGAACCTGACGCTGACCGGCGCAGGCTACCGTGTCCGCGAATGTGAAAACGGGCAGCTCGGCCTGAGCGAGACCGCCCTGAAACGGCCGGACGCCATTATTCTGGACCTGGGCCTTCCAGACATCCACGGCCTGGAAGTGCTCAAACAGCTCCGGGAATGGACGCAGGTTCCCATTCTGATCCTGACGGCCTGGGACAGGGAGGATGAGAAGGTGGACGCCCTGGACGCCGGAGCGGACGATTACCTGACCAAGCCGTTCAGCGGCCGGGAACTGCTGGCGCGCCTGCGCGTGATGCTGCGGCGCAACCGGCCGGACAGGGAGCCCTCCGTATTCCGGCTGGGGTCCATCATTGTGGACCTGAGCTCCCGGCGCGTGGAGAAGGGGAAGGAGGAAATTCATCTGACCTCCAAGGAATACGGCATTCTGCGCCTCCTGCTGCTTCATCAGGGCAAGGTGATGACCCACCGCCAGCTTCTCCGTGAAATCTGGGGGCCCCAGCATGAGGAAGATACGCACTATCTGCGGGTGCACATTGCCCACCTGCGCCAGAAGCTGGGGGATTCCGATCCGGAAAACCGCATCATCCGCGCGGAATCCGGCCTGGGGTACAGAATTGTGGCGGACGGAGCTGAATAAATCTTTTTCCCATTGCCGCGGGCCGGGAAAAGCTGCGGCCTTCCACCCGCGGACGCCGGGAAATATATTTTTTCATAACGGTTGCAGGGCATGGCTTAACTTCACGCAGGTCAATAGGCTGTGTAGGATTCAGGACGTATTCGATACGTCTTTATGAAGATTACACACACCGCAAGAAACATAGGGGCCGCAGTCCTGGGCTGCGCCATGATGGCAGGAACCGTCTGCATGGGCGGGGAAACGGCCTCCCCGGCCGCTCCCTCCCTGGCCAGCATGCAGGAGGCCGCCATCCCTTCTACGGACACGGACTGGGCTTTCTCCCTTTCCGCGGGCTGGTCCAGCAAATACGTGACGGAAGGGCTGGACTGCCTGCCGGGCAGCGGCATCTGGGAAGTGGCTCCGAGCATCTCCTGGAAAGACCTTACGCTCAGTGCCTGGTACGCCGGGGGGGATTCCGCCAATTACGACGAGCTGGACCTGGTTCTGGGTTACGCCTGGAAGCTGGGGAAGTGGACCGTCAATCCCTGGTATGAACACCAGTTCTATTTCACGCAGGACTACAACGTAGCCAATCCGGCCCTGACCGTCTCCTGTGCCGTGACGGCCTGGCTGACCGTGGGGGCGGAAACCCAGGTGAAGGTGGAACACCAGGATTTTGAAGCCTATTACAGCGCCTTTGTGCAACTGGAATGGTCCCCCGTGGAAAACGTGACGGTAACGCCCATGGCCAGGTACGGGTACAACGGCGGTTATAACGCGGACTATGACGACGGCTCCAACTGCATTGACTGGAGCCTGGGCGTGACGTGGCGGTTTGCGGAACATTATTCCCTTTCCGGCTCCGTCAACTATTCCCAGGCGGCTACGGTGCTGCGCCGCAGGGGCGCCGGGGACGAGTTTTGGGTGGGCTTTCGCCTGGGCGTGGAATTCTAACGGCGTACCGGCGGCATGAAAAACGGGCTTCCGGAGGGAAATTAACAATTTCTTAATGTCCGGCGCCCCCTTGTTAACTACCCGGAATTCCCGGAACATGTTTAAAGTTGCGTTATGTCCTCACACGACTTGTTAATCATTGTCCTATTCATAGGCATACTGGTCGCCTTCACCCCGTTGCTCGGGAAGTGGCTGGCGAATGTTTTACAGGGAAAGCGGACCTGGCTTTCCCCGGTTCTGGGTCCCGTGGAGCGCTGCACCTACCGTGTGGCCGGCGTGGACCCCTCCCGCGAAATGGACTGGAAAAAATATCTGACGGCCGTTCTTCTATTCAACGCCGCCGGATTCCTCATCCTCTTCCTTTCCCTGCTGTGCCAGAAATGGCTGCCGCTGAATCCCGCCGGCACGGAAAACATGCGGTGGGACATTGCGCTGAATACGGCCATCAGCTTCATGACCAACACGAACTGGCAGTTCTACTCCGGCGAAGGGCCGGAGGGCATCAGCTACTTTGTCCAAATGACCGGGCTGGGCGTGCAGAACTTCGTCAGCGCCGCCACGGGGATTGCCGTCATGGCCGCCCTGATCCGCGGTCTGAAAAGGAAATGCGCCTCCACCCTGGGCAACTTCTGGGCGGACCTGACGCGCAGCACCCTGTACTTCCTGATTCCGATTTCCGTAGTCGTCGCGCTTCTGCTGGTCTCCCAGGGAGTGGTGCAATCTTTTGACGGACCCGCCACCGTGCCGGGCATGGACGGCGTGGAGCAGGTGATTCCCAACGGTCCGGCGGCCTCCCAGGTGGCCATCAAGCAGCTTGGGACGAACGGCGGCGGCTTCTTCGGGAACAACAGCACGCATCCCTTTGAAAATCCCACGCCCTTCAGCAACATGGTTGAAATGCTCTCCCTGCTCCTGATCGGCTGCGCCTGCCCGTACGCCTACGGCGTGATGATCGGGAAAAAAAGGCAGGGCTGGATCATCTTCGGCGCCATGATGCTTCTGCTCGTGACGACCATCGGGCTGTCCCAGTGGGCGGAACACACGGGCAACCCGCTGTTCCCCGGCATGGAAATGCTGGAGGGCAAGGAAGTGCGCCTGGGCGTGACGAACAGCTCCCTCTGGTCCGTGGCTACGACAGCCTCCTCCAACGGCTCCGTGAACTGCATGCACTGCAGCATGTCCCCGCTTGGCGGCGGCATCGCCCTGTTCAACATGCTGCTGGGTGAAGTAATCTTCGGCGGCCTGGGCTGCGGCCTGTACGGCATGCTGATGTTCGCCATGATCACCGTGTTCCTGTGCGGGCTGATGGTGGGGCGCACCCCCGAATTCCTGGGCAAGAAAATTGAAGCCCGGGAAGTGCGCTGGTCCATGGTGGGCGTCCTGCTGCCCGGCATAGCCGTCCTGCTCATGAGCGGGCTGGCCGCCGCTACGGAAGTGGGGCGTGAATCCATCTGCAATGCCGGACCCCACGGGCTGACGGAAATCCTGTACTGCTTCGGTTCCCAGGCCGGGAACAACGGCAGCGCCTTTGCGGGGCTGGCTGTGGGGGATACGCCTTTCTACTCCCTGCTGGGCGGCCTGGCGATGCTCCTGGCCCGCTTCGGGGCCATCATTCCGGTGATGATCATTGCGGGCAGCATGGTCTCCAAGAAAACCGCGCCTCCGGCCCAGGGCACCATGGCGACGGACAACCTGATGTTCATGGTCCTGCTGGTGGCCGTGGTGCTGATTGTAGGCGCCCTCACCTTCTTCCCGGCCCTGGCCCTGGGGCCCGTTCTGGAGCATCTGCTCCTGTATTCGGGAACCATGCTGTAAGGAGCATTCACCAACAATCCAGATTTTACGATGATGAAAGAAGAAAAAAAGAATCAATCCTGGTGCAACGGGGCCATGCTGAAAACGGCCTTCCGGGACGCGCTGCGCAAATTTAGCCCGCGCGCCCTGTCCAAAAACTTCGTGATGTTCGTCACGGCCATCGGCGCCCTGGTTGCCACGGTCGTCCTTATCCGGGATGCCGCCGCCGGGCAGCCCTTCGGCTTTACCCTGCAAATCACGCTCTGGCTCTGGTTCACCGTCCTGTTCGCCAACTTTGCGGAAGCATTGGCGGAAGGCCGCGGAAAGGCCCAGGCGGACGCCCTGAAAAAAATGCGCGTCTATGTGAACGCCCGTCTGCTGACGGACAAGGGCACGGAGGAAATAGTCTCCGTTTCCGAGCTGCGCAAAGGGCAAAAAGTGCTGTGCGAGGCCGGGGACGTCATCCCGCTGGACGGCGAGGTGATTGAAGGCATCGCCAGCGTGGACGAATCCGCCATTACAGGGGAATCCGCCCCGGTCATCCGTGAAAGCGGGGGCGACCGCAGCGCCGTAACGGGGGGCACCCGCGTGATCAGCGACGGCATCGTCATCCGCATCACGGCGGAACCGGGCAATACCTTCCTGGACCGCATGATCGCCATGGTGGAAGGCGCCAGCCGGCAGAAGACGCCCAATGAAATCGCGCTGGGCATCCTGCTCGTGGCGCTGACCATCGTCTTTATTGCCGTGGTGTTTTCCCTCCCTGCCATGGCCGGATACATTGAAGATTCCGCCCGGGCGCTGGGCTTCTGGGCGGACGGCCATATCTCCCTGCCCGTTCTGGTCTCCCTGCTGGTGTGCCTGATTCCGACGACGATCGGCGGCCTGCTGAGCGCCATCGGCATCAGCGGCATTGACCGGCTGGTGCGCCGGAACGTGCTGGCCACGTCCGGCCGTGCCGTGGAAGCGGCCGGGGACATTGATGTGCTGATGCTGGACAAGACCGGAACCATCACCTTCGGCAACCGCATGGCGAATGAATTCCTGCCTGCGCCCGGCGTGGAGGACCAGCAGCTGGCGGAAGCCGCCCAGCTCGCCTCCCTGTCCGATGAAACGCCGGAAGGGCGCAGCATCGTGGTGCTGGCCAAAAAGCAATTTGGAATCCGGGGCCGCCACATGGACGCGGACCACATCACCTTTGTTCCGTTCTCCGCTTCCACCCGCATGAGCGGCGTGGACATTGCGGCGCACGGCGGCCAGCCGGCCGTTTCCATTCGGAAAGGCGCTGCGGAAAGCGTGGCGCAGTGGGTGAAGGACCAGGGCGGAGCCTTCCCGCAGGAGGTGGAAATGGCTGTGCAAAACGTCGCGCGTGCCGGCGGCACGCCGCTGGTAGTGGCACGGGGAAAGGACGTGCTGGGCGTCATTTACCTGAAAGACATCGTCAAGGGCGGCATCAAGGAACGCTTCGCCCGGCTCCGGGCCATGGGCATCCGCACCGTCATGGTGACAGGGGACAATGCCCTGACTGCCGCGTCCATTGCGGCGGAGGCCGGAGTGGATGACTTCATTGCGGAAGCCACGCCGGAAATGAAGCTGGCGCGCATCCGTGAAGAACAGGCGGAAGGCCATCTGGTGGCCATGACCGGGGACGGCACCAACGACGCTCCCGCCCTGGCCCAGGCCGACGTGGGCGTGGCGATGAACACCGGCACGCAGGCCGCCCGGGAGGCGGGCAACATGGTAGATCTGGACAGCAACCCGACCAAACTGATTGAAATCGTGGAAATCGGCAAGCAAATGCTGATCACCCGCGGCGCGCTGACCACCTTCTCCTTCGCCAATGACGTGGCCAAGTACTTCGCCATCATCCCCGCCATGTTTGCGGGCCTCTTTGTGGCTGACGGCATGGCCCGGGGGCCGCTTTCCGCCCTGAACGTGATGGGACTGCACTCCCCGCAGAGCGCCATCCTCAGCGCGGTGATTTTCAACGCCCTCATTATCGTGGCGCTTATTCCACTGGCCTTGAAGGGGGTTTCCTACCGCCCGGCGGGAGCGGCCTCCCTGCTGAAGCGCAACATCCTCATTTACGGGGTAGGCGGCCTGATTGCGCCGTTCATCGGCATCAAGCTCATCGACATGGCCGTCACCGCCCTGCACCTCGTCTGAACAATTAAAAATCAACCTGCTGAATCATTATGAAATGGACATTTCCCAATCTGCGCCTGTTTCTGGCGCTGGCCGTCGTCACCGGCGGCATTTATCCCCTGGCTGTCACGCTCGTCAGCCTGATTCTGTTCCCCCATCAGGCGCACGGCTCCCTGATCCGGAATGAACGGGGGGAAGTCATCGCCTCGGAGCTCATCGCCCAGCCCTTCACCTCCGCCAGATACTTCTGGCCCAGGCCCTCCGCCGGAGACTACGCCACCATGCCTTCCGGAGCCAGCAACCTCTCCTGGACCTCCGGAGAGCTGGTCAGGACGGTGGCGGAGCGCAAGGCGGCCCTGCTGAAAGCCCACAACCTGCCGGAAGAAACGCCTGTTCCGGCGGATCTCCTGTTCGCTTCCGGAAGCGGCCTGGAATCCTGCATTTCCCCGGAAGCGGCGGAATTCCAGGCGGCCCGCGTGGCTGCGGCCCGCAAGCTGCCTCTGGAAAAAGTGCGGCAATTGGTGGCGGAACACCTCATTCCGGGCGGCATCTTGGGGGAAAACGTAATCAACGTGATGACGCTGAACGCCGCCCTGGATACATTGCCCCCAGTTAGGGGAATGTAATTGACCGTCCCGGTCCGGGGAATACCCAGGCGGAAAAATCGTCCGGCAGTTGTCCGGTGCCTTGGTTCCGCATCTTTCTCCGGTCGCCGGGACGGATCTTATGAATGAAATGGAGGAACGCGCCTCCCGGACCATGAGGCTATCTTTTGCCTTCCAGAAGAAACAGGACCGCTCCGTGGGGATTGAGCTTCACCTTCATTTCCTGGCTTGCCGTGCCGGCGTCTTCCTGCTTCCACAGGTCGCGCACGTTTTGCGGAGACTTCAGCTTGAGGCGGGAAAAGGGAACATGAATGGTCTGGCCTTTATTGCTTTTATTGAAAAAGCCGACGGCGGTACGGCCTTCCCCCAGCGGTTTGATCCAGACTTCACCGTCATCTTGGGACAGGACTTTTTCCGAAGGGCCGCGAAACGTCTGGTTGACGGCGATTACTTCCCTGTTGCAAAGAATGCCCCGCGTGAAATCGTCCAGATGCTCCAGATCGCATGAAATAATCAGGGGAGCGGATATTATGGCCCAGAAGGACATCTGGAAATACTGCTCGTCCGGAGTCAGCCGGGTGGGGGAAAACGTGGTATTCGCCTTTCCGACTTTGCCCAGGCGGCCGATTTGGAGCATGTCCGGATCGTTCCAGTGCCCCGGTCCGGCATAGGGCTGCCATTTCTCCTGGGAGGAAGCGATCTTCTTCAAACTGCCCCAGTGGTCTTCGATATCCCCCGTTGTGCGCCAGACATTGGCCGTTTTGCTGATGGGGCCGGCAATCTCGAACGGGGTGGAATTGGAAACGCTCAACACAATGTCCCTGCCGCTTTTTTTCAAATCCGCCGCGATTCTTTCCGTGCTCGGCACGTCGATCAGGTACCAGTCCATCTTGACGTAATCAAACCCCCATTCCGCCCACTGCCTGGCATCCTGGGTAATCATCCATACGGGGCCTGTTTTGGCGGCTCCCAGCCGCTGGGAACCCGGGCAGCCCCCGAACAATTGGTCAGGCTGGGGGCGTTTGTTTTCAGGAAGAGCCAGGGAGGAATAATCTCCCTGCGGATTGGGGGAAGAGCCGCCTATGTAGCCGGCGTAAGTTCCCATCCACGGGGTTGAATAAATCCCCGCTTTCAGCCCCAGGCTGTGGATTTCACGGCACATGGACTTCATGTCCGGAAAACGCTTGTTGGGCTGGATGGCGCGGTGCTTGCCGCCTCTGGCGCCTTGCCAGCAATCGTCAATATTGACATAGCGGTAGCCGTAGTGGGCCAGCCCGGAACTGACGAGCAGCCGGGCGGTTTTCAGGATATTTTCCTGGCTCACGCCGCCGCTGTAGGAATACCAGCTGCTCCAGCCCATGGGGGGAGTCAGGCATATCTCCTGCCCGATGCGGATGGTGATGGTTCCGTTCGTTTTGCCATGGCTGTTGCTTATCTGCACGGGAAAGGCATAAATTCCCGGACGGCTGATTTTACCGGTGATGACGCCGGTTTTCCTGTCCAGCTTCACGCCGGGGGGCAATTTGGCGGCGGCGAAGCTCATGGGGCGTTCCCCGCTGGCGCAGATGGCGAACTGGATGGGGGAGCCGGGCCGCGCGCCGAAAAGCCGTGGTTCGTTCAGTACGGGAGCCGGTGATTCCGGCGGTGTCAGGCGGACGCCGGGTTCCGGAGCTGGATAAGGGGAAGGCATCTCCTTGCCGGAGGCTCCCGGCTGGACCAGGAGCAGGGCGGAACAGAGGAATGGAAAAAAAGAAATACGGATCATTCTGGTAAAAAAGCTGGAGACAGGAAAAAAGAAAAGGCCGATAGAACGCGGGTTCTGTAAAATACGCCGGGCACACTACAATATTACAAGAAATTCAAAGGGTCAAAAAAATTTGGATAAGGGCAAAAATCCTGCTTTCCCATTCAACGGTTGGGGATATTCTTATGTCTAAATTACCAACATACCATGCTTAACAATCTAACAACAAAATTTCAGGAAGCGCTGATGCAGGCGCAGCAGACGGCAGGGCGGCTCGGAAAACCGGAAATTTCCTCCCTGGACGTTCTAGTGGCGTTGCTGGAGCAGGACGGCGGAATTCTTTCCCCCATTCTCCGCAAGGCCTCTTGTGATCCGGGGCTGCTGCTGCAGGCTGCCCAGAGGGAAGTATCCCATGAACCCACCCAGAGCGGTGCTACCACGCAGCCCCAGATGGGCCGTGACCTGGCTACGGTAATGCACGCCGCCGAGGATGAACGCAAAAAGCTCAAGGATGACTACCTCAGCGTGGAGCACTTCATGCTGGGGGCTCTGGACACGCAGAACAAGGTGCACCAGTTGACGGACACCTTTGGACTGACCAAGGACAACTATCTGGCCGCCATGAAGGAAGTGCGCGGCAATCAGCGCGTGACGGACGACAACCCGGAAGGCAAATACCAGACGCTGGAAAAATACGGCACGGATCTGACGGCCCGCGCCCGCGCCGGCAAGATTGACCCCGTCATCGGCCGTGATACGGAAATCCGCCGCGTCCTCCAGATCCTTTCCCGCCGGACCAAGAACAACCCCGTGCTCATCGGGGAGCCCGGCGTGGGCAAGACCGCCATTGCGGAAGGCCTGGCGCGGCGCATTGTCAACGGTGACGTGCCGGAAAGCATGCGCAACAAGCGCATTGTATCCCTCAACATCGGGTCCATGCTCGCGGGGGCCAAATACCGCGGCGAATTTGAAGAACGCTTGAAATCCTTCCTCAAGGAAGTGACGGACTCCAACGGTGAAATCATCCTGTTCATTGACGAACTGCACACCATCGTGGGCGCGGGCGCCAGTGAAGGGGCGGTGGACGCCTCCAACCTGCTTAAACCCGCCCTGGCCCGTGGCGAACTGCGGACCATCGGCGCGACGACGCTGGACGAATACCGCAAATACATTGAAAAGGATGCTGCCCTGGAACGCCGGTTCCAGCCCGTCATGGTGTCTGAACCCAGCGTGGAGGACACCATCGCCATTCTGCGCGGCCTGAAGGAACGTTATGAAGTGCACCACGGCGTGCGCATCACGGACGCCGCCATCGTGGCTGCCGCCACTCTTTCCGACCGTTATATCTCCGACCGTTTCCTGCCTGACAAGGCGGTGGACCTGGTGGACGAAGCGGCGGCCCGGCTCAAGATTGAGCTGGACTCCATGCCCACGGAAATCGACCAGATCGAACGCGAAGCCATGCAGCTTGAAATGGAGCGGCAGGCCCTGGTGAAGGAAGAGGACGCCGACAGCAAGGCCCGTCTGGAAAAAATCACCAAGGACCTGGCGGACCTGAAGGAAAAATCCGGCTCCATGATTGCCAAGTGGAAAAGTGAAAAAGACGTTCTGGACGCCGTCCGCAGGGAACAGGAAAAAATAGAAGCCCTCAAGCTGGAAAGCGAAAGGGCCAAGAGAATGGGAGACCTGACCCGCGCCTCCGAAATCACGTACGGTGAACTTCCGGAGGCGGAACGCGCCCTGACGGAAGGCAAGGAAAAGCTCAGCAAAATGCAGAAGGAGGACGGAGGCCTGCTCAAGGAGGAAGTCACGGAAGGAGACATCGCCAAGGTGGTGGCCACCTGGACCGGCATTCCCGCCGCACGCCTGCAGGAAGGGGAGCGCGCCAAGCTGGTGCACATGGAAGAACGACTGGGCGCCCGCGTGATCGGGCAAAAGCAGGCCGTCAAGGCCGTATCCGACGCCGTGCGGCGCGCCCGCGCGGGATTGCAGGATGAAAACAGGCCCATCGGCTCCTTCCTGTTCCTGGGGCCCACGGGCGTGGGCAAAACGGAGCTCAGCAAGGCGCTGGCGGAATTCCTCTTTGACAATGAAAACGCCATCGTGCGCATTGACATGTCCGAATACATGGAAAAGCACTCCGTGGCGCGCCTCATCGGGGCGCCTCCCGGATATGTGGGTTATGAAGAAGGCGGCCAGCTCTCTGAAGCCGTGCGCCGCCGTCCGTACTGCGTGGTCCTCTTTGATGAAATTGAAAAAGCCCATCCGGACGTCTTCAACGTTCTGCTCCAGGTACTGGATGACGGCCGCATCACGGACGGGCAGGGGCGTACGGTGGACTTCCGCAACACGGTCATCATCATGACCTCCAACATCGGCAGCCAGTACATCCTCAATGAATCCAACGCGGAACAGCGGGAAGCCAAGGCGATGGAAGCCCTGCGCGGCCACTTCCGTCCGGAATTCCTGAACCGCATTGATGAAATCATCATCTTTGACCGTCTGACGGCGGAGGAACTCAAGGGCATTGTGGACATCCAGCTCCAGCGCGTCCGCAAGCGCCTGGAAGCCAAGGGCCTGTTCCTGCGCATGACTCCGGAGGCTACGGCCCTGGTGGCGGACCATGGCTTTGACCCCGTCTATGGAGCCCGTCCCCTCAAGCGGGCCATTCAGCATGACCTGCTGGACCCCCTCAGCCTGAAGCTCCTGGAAGGCGACTTCCCGGAAGGGACGGAAATCGTGGTGCGGGAAAAAGGCGGCAAGCTGGACTTTACCAGGGAAAAGAAATAACTGAAAAGCCTGCTTTTCCGGTGTGCTGCCGGAAAAAACGTGAAGGGCGTTCCCTGACAGGAGCGCCCTTCTGATATCAATCTCCTCCCTGGCGGCTAAAGGGAAACTGCCGTCTGGCCGGCTGAAAGGAAAATCCGGGAGAGGAACCCGTCAGCGGCGGCGTCTTCGTAAGGCGAGCACAGCCAGCCCCAGAAGGGAAAGCGTGGAGGTGCCGGGTTCCGGAACCATGTTCCAGCCCATGGAACGCATCAGCTCCATTTCTCCATCCGTCAGGGTGCGGTGGTAGGTATCCGGTGAAATGGAATACTGCATGAGGGCGTCCGGATCGCTCGCGCTGTCGATGTGGGCCATGCTGGACCCTTGCTGCCAGGTGGTGGGATTATAGGCGGTGAGCCCCGTATCGCCCAGGGACACGGTTTCTCCAAGGGTAAATGCCGTATTCCCGTTGCCGGCCTTCTCCACGATGGATTGGCCTTCCTGGCTGGTTAACAGGGAATCATACCTGGTGTACAGCATGGTGCTGTAGGCTGCTGGAGCATTACCGGACTGGACTTGGAAAGTACCGGTTTGTGTCGCCAGGGAAAGAAACCCTACGGCATGCCCCACCTCATGGGTCAGGATGCTTTGAAAATCATATTTTCCCGTATGCTCCGCCGATAAGGAGGCCTCATAATAAAGGGAATTCAAATGAGAAGTATTGCACTGGATGTAAATATCGTAGCCCGTGGCTGTCCTCGTGCCCCCATCGCGCCAGACGGACTCCGCCAGGGTGGAAACCTGTTGCGGCCCATTTGACTGGTAATAGAAATAAGGGGAATAGGCGGAGGCCAGGGTGGAGGAATTGGCTCCGTCGTACCAGGTGAGGCCTACGGTAAGTGTTCTTCCCGGAGTGGAATTAATCAAGCTGTCCCCATGTGGTCAACGCCCGTATGGCAGAATCTATCTGATCCTGGGTCCAGTCATGGGTACTCGATGAATCAAAAAATCCCTGGTCCCCGGAATCCAGGAAGGCGCATAAAAAGGTAGAGCCTATATTGACTGTTTGTACGGCAGACGAGAGAGGAATGCTTCCCAGGCAGCAGACAGTGCAAATGATACCAATACGGAATGAGCTTTTCATAAATAGAAAAACAATAAAAACTTCCTATATATAGCAGAAAAAATCCTTTCCATCCAAGTAAAATAAATCGGGCATACTTCCTTTTCAGGAGGAACGAAACTGTGATCCCCCTCCCCTGCAGGTTATCCTGTAAGAATAGTAAAGAAGTGGGAGGCTCCCTGAGAAGGCGAGCCGTCCGCCCTTGTACAAAGGAAAAAAGAAAACCTCTTTCTCCCTTGGTCTGTTGAAGTCCGTCGCCCCTTGTCCTGCTCATCCTCATCTCTTCTTCTCGATGGTCGGCTGTGATATCGTAAAAAGGAAGAACCCCCCTTCTCGTTTTTGCCGGTAAAAGGG
>CANQLV010000005.1 GCA_947624785.1 Akkermansia muciniphila
TCCGGGTAGGCCCCGATCACCGGGGGCTTGCCCCATTTTACTGATACTCCGTAGTAGGCCACGAACGTGGAATCCTGGGCCGCAGTGCCGTATTTGCCGCGGCGTTTCAGGTTGTCGTCCGGTCCTTCGTTGTCCAGGAACATGTCCGCAGGCAGTTTGACCTGGTCCAGCAGGGGTTTTTCCCAGGCGCCCCAGTTCAGGTTCAGAATAGAGGGCATGGCTTTGGAGAAAACATTCATGTCCGCCCCGGTGTTCGCGGTTAAATTCCCTGCTTTGCCAATTTGCTTGGGATCCATGATGCCGGAAACCATGACGATGGAGCCGAGTTTGTTGGAACTGGAGGAAAATTCGTCTGTATATTTGGTGCAGAGAACAACGCTTTTAGGCGTATAATTAAGATCGTCCAGCGTTTCCGCAAATTTGATGGACATCATGGCCGTTCCCCTGTCTTCATAACCGCTGCCGGAAAGATACTGGTACTGAATGCCGTCAGCCTGGTTGATAGCATAGGAACTGACCTGCCCGGGGCTCTGGTCCCAGCCTTCCTTGAAGGCAAAGTTGTCCACGCGCACATCGTTCTTGTTCGCTTTGGACTGCGTGACCATGTTGCCGTGTTCGATCCGGTCGACGACGGGATGGGCGTAAATGACGATTTCGCCTGCCTTGAGCGTGGAGGTCTCACCGGCTTTTCCTACTCCTCCCGACGTCAATTGCGACGTTTTCCGGAAGGAGGCCCCAAAATCGGCAATCTGGCGGTTGTTATAGCCGTCGTTGGGGGAGTATGGGGAAAAGGGTGATTCTGAATAGGTGGCCGTAGAGGGATCCCAGTTTTCGATCAGATTGCCTTGCATGCGGCTGTAATTATTGGTCTGCATGAGCGGCATGTAGCGGTGCTCTCCGAAGAAAGAGCCCCAGGGACCGCCTTCCGCTCCCTGGAATTTCATGTCCACGTTGTACGGGTTCCACCAGACATACACCGGGATTACGGAGACGCGCACGTCAATATGGCCGCCGCGGGCTCCGTGCTGGGCCTCGCGTTTGACGTACTGAATCCCGACGAAGGAGTAGAAACGCAGCAGGATGGGATGGCGCATGTACGTGTAGCGGTTGTCCATCATTTCCATATTCGCGGTGGCGTCGGACGCAATCAATGTACTGGGAGATGTTCCATTCCACTGCAATGTGGCGGAGGCGTCCTGGCCTTCCCTCTTCGTGGAGGAGTCCCACACGTTGGCCCACAGGTAGAGCTGGTTCCAGGAGCCGATGGGCCGGTTCTGCTCGGTCGGGCTGCCGTCCTCGGACGTGTACGGGCGGAGGCCTATATCCGCGGTGTCTCCACGGAAATCTTCAGGCAGTTTTTCCTGTGAGAACATGATGTTCAGGTCTTTTTTCAATCCACCGAATTTAGAATCCGTCAAGAGGCTGGAAGAAACCAGGGAGATGTCGTGGTACACCTCTCCCAAGTCTTTCAGCCGGCCGTTTTTACTGTTCGCCAGTATCGTATCAAGGGAGATGAGTTTTCTGACGGTGGACATGTCGTTCCCAGAACCGGAAGCCATCATGGAAGAGAGGTTGAGAGGTTCCAAATCGGGGCCGGGCGTATCCCACGTGGAGCGCATCACCGTCAGGGCATCCGTGCTTTCTTCCGAGGCATGCGGCATCAGGTTGATGCGCGCCTTCTGGTTTTCTCCCGTTACCCACCACGCAATGTATTTGCGCACGCTGGAATTTCTTTTAAGGCCAATGGTTTTGGAGGAATCGTCCACGCGCACCATGCGGGCGTAGATTTCCTTTTTGTCCTGGTTCTTGGCGCCTACGGGCGTTCCCACCGTACCGTGGTCCACCAAGGCGACACTGCGGAAATTCTGGTTGGAAAGGGAACGTTTGCCCAGCAGGTTCTTGCCCGCTTCCAGCGTGCTGAGCCTGCGCAGGTCCGGATCGGAAATGAGCCAGCGGCGGAACATGGACTTTCTTCCCGTATCGTAGGTGGAAGCGATGGTCATGCCCTGTGAGTTATTCTTGTTGAGCCAGGTATCCCAGCTGTTCCAGACGCCCAGGATGTACGGGGCGTTCCCTTCGCTGGTTCCGGAGGAAAGAATGCCCGAGTTGGCGGAAACGCGCTGGTCGGGCCCCAGCTCACACTGGAGCTGTCCCAGGGCCACTTCCAGGGAAAACCTGGCGAGGGATTTGGCCTCCGCGGCAAAGAGCTGTTTCTCGGAAATGCGAACCTGTGAGGATGCGATGGTAAGAAGGCCAACGCTGAGGAGGGCCAGGAGCATCATCAGGGTGATGGTGGCAATCAGGGCGAAACCCTTGCTTATATGTTTAAATTTTTGATTCCGTGAAATTGTTTTCTTCATAACATTTTTACTGAAAATTATTAAAATAAGAGACTCAAAGCTGCTGCCAATAGATTGTCCGGCATGTCGTATCAACATACAAAATAGTTCTTTCCGGGCAAGAAAAATAGTTCTCGTTTTGCAAGTAAAAACGTATCTCAAAAAAGAAAAGACCAAACGTGTTTTTGCGTTCACTCTCATTTAGTTTTATATTCAATTAAAAATAAACGGATTCTAAATCCGCTGCATGATTTTCTTTTTCTCAAAAAGCCAGGTTAAGAAATTGTCACAAACCCGTAGTAGACCCGGAGCTTCATTTTTGGGATACCATGCGGTCAACGGCGCAGAACGCGCCATTTGACCGAACATGACTCCGCATCCAGCCGCCGCCGACCAGACCGCCGTAGAGGTGGATTCCCTGGATTTTTGTTATGGAAGCAAGCAATCCCTGTTCCATGTCACCATGAAGGTTCCCAGGAACCGGGTGACGGCGTTCATCGGCCCTTCCGGGTGCGGAAAGTCCACGCTGCTGCGCTGCATCAACCGGATGAATGACCGCATTCCGGAAGCCCGCGTCACGGGCGGCTCCATCCGCATTGACGGGGTGGACGTGACTTCCCCGTCTCTGGACCCCATCCATTTGCGCCGGGAGGTGGGAATGGTTTTCCAGAAGTCCAACCCCTTTCCGATGACCATTTATGAGAACGTTTCCTACGGGTTGAAGCTGGCGGGGATAAGGAACCGCGGCATTCTGGATGAAGCGGTGGAGGAAAGCCTGAGGCATGCCGCCTTATGGGATGAAGTGAAGGACCGTCTCCATGCTTCCGCCAACGGCCTTTCCGGGGGCCAGCAGCAGCGCCTGTGCATTGCCCGTTCCATTGCCGTGAAGCCTCGCATCCTGCTGATGGACGAACCCTGTTCCGCCCTGGACCCCATCGCCACGGTGCGGGTGGAAGAGCTGATGCACCGGCTCAAGGAGGAGTTCACCATCATCGTGGTCACCCACAACATGCAGCAGGCCACCCGCGTTTCCGACCTGACCGGTTTTTTCATGCTGGGAAGGCTGGTGGAGTTTGATTCCACGGAGAAGATTTTTTCCAATCCTTCCATGAAAGAAACGGAGGATTATATCACGGGAAGATTCAGTTAACAGAGAGTTGTTTATGGTTTTTTCAAAGTTTACTTCCAGAAGGGGCGGCGGCCATTTTTCCTTCTCCGGCGTTGCGCGGAAGCTGGCCGCATCCTCCGTCAAAAGAAGCAGCCTGCGCCGCCAGCACATTTTTTACCATGCCAGCAAAAGCGCCGCCAGTCATCAAGCCAATATTTCTAATCATGAATCACGACGCGCACACCCTGAGGGAGTTTGACGCCGCCCTTTCCTCCCTGAATACGCATTTGCTCCAGATGGCCTACAAGGCGCAGAGCGCCCTTGACCTGGCTGCCGCCGGGCTGCTGCAGCAGAATGAATCCGCCTCCAACCAGGCCATTGCGGATGACGAGGAGCTGGACGAGCTGGAAATGACGGTGGACCGGGAAGGCCTGCATTTGCTGGCTTTTTTCAGTCCCGTAGCCTCCGATCTCAAGGTGGTGCTGGCGTCCATACGCATGTCTTCCATGTATGAACGGATCGGGGATGAGGCCGTGACGATCGCCAAGAGGGCCAACAAGCTCAGCAAGCGCCCCCGCATCCGGGAGGCTGCCCAGGCGGACCCCGTTTACCGGGAGATGGCGGAGCAGTTCAGGGCGGTGAACAAGGCCGTTTCCTCCTGGGACGGGAAGGCTCTGGCAGAGCTGGTTCCCGCGCTGGAGGCGCTGGCGGAGCATGCGGCGGCTCTGACGGATACGTTCACCCGCCTGCCGGAACAGTATCAGGATAATCTGATTTCCGTGGCGGACCTGATTTTTGTGGGCCGTTCCATGGAACGCATGGCGGAAGGCCTGCAAAAGGTGGTGGCGGAAGCCCTTTACGCGGCATCTTGACGGCGCACGCCTGAAAGGCTGAAAAAACAGGGCTCCGGAGATTGGCGTGCTGGAATTTTTCCTGCCTTTCCCGGACAGGGGATTGCGGATGTGCCTTTTACCTGACGGTCCAGGTGATATTGCGCGTGGCGGACTGCCCGGGACGCAGGATGACGCTGGGGAAGTGGGGCGTGTTGACGGCATTGGGGAAGCCCTGGGCTTCCAGCGCGATTCCCTGGCGGGCCTGGGGCAGGTATTCCCCGGTATACACCTGGAGGCCGGGCGCGTCCGTCGCCACGATCAGGCGGTGGCGGGATTCCGGGTCCAGAAGGATGGCGGCGATCTTGTCGCCGGGTTCGGAATCCAGCACGTAGTTGTGGTCCAGTCCGGCGGCGGTGTTCGGATGGGCGCCGGAGTTGCGTTCTCCCAGCAGGGTTGCCTTCCGCAGGTCAAAGTCCGTTCCTTCCACGGGAAGGATGCGGCCGTCCGGAATGTTGGTGGCGTCCACCGGGGTATAGGCGGAAGCCCGCACCTCCAGCGTCATGGAGTCAATGGTGGGCTTGCCGGAAAGGTTCCAGTAGGCGTGGTTGGTAAGGTTGACGATGGTGGCCGCGTCCGCGTACGCTTCCAGCCGGAGGTGGAGGGTTTCTTCCACCACGGTGTAGGTAGCTACCACTTCCAGATTGCCGGGGTAGTTTTCCTCCCCGTCTGCGGAGTGGAGGGTGAGCACCAGCGCGTTGCGCGTGGCTTCCTGCACCTGCCAGATTTTGCTGTCAAAGCCCTGCACGCCGCCGTGCAGGTGGTTGGGGCCGTTGTTGACGGCCACGGAATGGGAGTCTCCGTCAATGGAGAACCTGCCTTTTGCGATGCGATTCGCGACACGGCCGCAAATCGCACCGCAATAACAGGTGTCTTTCAGCATGTCTTCAAAGTGCTTGGGCCCTACGATCATGTCCATGCCGTCCTTGACGACGGAGATGATGCGCCCTCCGTAGTTGCTGATGCGTACCGTGAGCTTGTCGGAAGACAGTTCAAACAGTTCTACTGGAGCGCCGCCGGGTAAGGTGCCGAAGATCATGCCGGTATGTAGCTGGTCAGTGAAGGAGGGCCAATTAGTAGGCCAGCACGCGGGAACCGTTGTTGCCGATGATCACGCGCACGCGCTGCCCGACCTGGATCGGATTGTTCCTGCTGGCGACCTGGACGACCGTGTAGTTGCGGGTGCCGTTCCTTTTCTGGTCCAGACGCACGGTGATGCGTTCCCCGGTCGTGTTGTTCATGGCCTTGTCAATCTGGTTGCCGGCGATGCCGCCCAGAATGGCGCCGCCCGCCGCCGTGGCGTACTTGGCGTTGCCGCCGCCGAACATGGCGCCGGTCAGGCCGCCCGCCACTGCGCCGATGCCGGTGCCGGTATTGGCGTTATTGGCCTGGATTTTGACGTTTTCCACACTGGTGACCGTACCGGTGTAGGTTTCCTGTGCGCCGCCGATTTCGTTCAGGTTGTAGGTGTTCGGGGAACCGAAGTTGGTGCAGGAGGTGATGGACAGCGCGATGGCTGCACAGCCGATGGTAAGAATGGAAGTCGTTTTCATGATGACAGTTTATAAAATGGGTTGAAGGTTCAAATCAAGTAATTTCATGGTCAACGGGACGGCCGGTTTTCCACCCTCCCGGTGGAGAAAACCCTTGCCGAAAAGGTTCGGCAAGGGTTCTTGTTCATTGTGATGGTTTCCGTGAGGTTAGGCCTTGGGAGCTTCTTCCTTTTTGGAGCAGCCGCAGGGCTTTTCACCTTTGCTGCAGGGCTTGTCGCATTTTTTGCCGCACTTGCCTTCCTTGTCGCATTTCTTGTCGCACTTTTTGTCTTTCTTGCAGCACTTCTGCGCAACGGGGGCGGAGGAATCTGCCGGAGCGGCGGCTTCCTGGGCGTAACCGTTGACACTGAAGGCGAAAGCAAATGCTGCTACAGCGAGGATCTTTTTCATATGATGATGTGTGAGGTTGGTGTTGTTGATGATAAACGGCACATAATCCGCCGTTCTATGACTGATAGAGTAACAGAGTTTAAGATTTGTTCAAAAAAATGTGAAGTCAGCATGTTTTTTTTAGGGAGGTTTTCGATTCAACTGCGTTTTTTGAAACCGGAGTAATTCTGACAGTGCCGCGGCGCGTACGGAGCGGCGGCTTGCACGGCCTGCCGTCTTAAGGCACGCTAACACACATGAGTTCAGCCAAGGAACCTGTGACGCGCCGTTTCGGAAACGGTTTGACGGTTTTGATCAAGGAGGACAAGTCCCATCCCGTAGTGTCCCTTCAGTACTGGGTGGGCACCGGGTCCATGAATGAGGGCCACTGGCAGGGGAGCGGCCTTTCCCATTTGCTGGAACACCTGGTGTTCAAGGGAACGGAGCACTATTCCGGGCAGGACCTGGCCCGCAAGGTCCAGGAACGCGGCGGCCACTGGAATGCCTATACCAGCGTGAACCGCACCGTGTATTATATAGACGGCCCTGCGGATTCCTGGCAGATTTTCCTGAACCTTCTGACAGAGCTGGTGTTTTTCCCCACGTTCCCGGAGGATGAACTGGAGCGGGAGAAGGGGGTGGTGCGCCGGGAGATGGCCATGTACGCGGACGATCCCGATTCCGTAGCCTACCAGCTTCTGATGCAGACATTGTACCTCAAGCATCCGCGCCGCTGGCCCGTGCTGGGGGAACCCGCCGCGTTTGACTGCCTGACGCGCCAGGACGTGCTGGATTACCATGCCAGCCGCTATGTTCCGAACAACGTGGTGCTTTCCATCGCAGGGGATGTGGATGCCGCGGAGATTTTTTTCCATCTGGAATTGCTGGTGGAGGATTTGAAGTCCCGCCCGCTGAACCGGGAGCTTATTCCCCATGAACCGCACCAGTTCGGTTCCCGCAGGGTGCGCAAGGAATTTGCCGTGCCCTATTCCAAACTGAACCTTGCCTGGCGGCTGCCCTGTTCCGGCCATCCGGATACGCCGGCCCTTTCCGCCCTGGCCAGCATCCTGGGCGGGGGCCGTTCCGCGCGTTTTTATGAAAAGTTCCACGACCGCCTGGGCCTGGTGTACAGCATTGAGGTGCATTCCAACCAGTCCGAGACGGACGAAGGGGCGTTCACCATCAGCATTGACGTGGACCGCGCCCAGCGTGACAAGGTGCGGGACCTGGTGCTCCAGGAACTCCGGAATCTGGCACAGGAGGATTTTACGGAGGATTTGAAGAGAGTTTGCAAGCAGACGCGGGTCAGCCGCCTGCGCCGCAGGAGTTCCGCCGCCGGGGTGGCCTCGGAAATGGGGGCGGACTGGTTCGGCGCCCGCAATTTGAACCTCTCTTCCGAATGGCAGGAAGCTATTGAACGGGTGACCACGGAAGACCTGCACCGCGTGTGCTCCACCTGGCTGTCCTCCCCGAATGTGACGGAAGTCAGCCTGGATCCCGTGGGCAGCAACGCCGCGGAGGAAGGCGGCTCCGCCGCCGGAACGGAAACGGCTCTGAGCGAGCATGTGCTTGGCAACGGAATGAAGGTAGTGATCCGTGAGGACCACCGCCTTCCGCTGGCCTATGCCTGCCTGGCCTTCAAGGCCGGCTGCCGGGCGGAGAATGAACATAACGCCGGAGTGACGGATTTGATGTCAGAATGCCTGCTGAAAGGGACCGCCACGCGTTCCGCAGGGGACATAGCACGTTTTCTGGAGGACATCGGAGGGGCTATCAATACGTCCACAGGCAATAATTCCCTGAGCGTGGGATGCCAGATTCTGGCGGAAGACCTGGACGCCGGGCTGGAGCTGATGGCGGATGTGGTGATGAATCCCTCCTTCCCGGAGGACGCGTTCCTCCGGGAGAAGGAGTCCTTTGTGGCGGATGCGGAGGAGGATTTGGAAGATCCTCTTTCCGTGGCGTTCCGGCAGGAGAGGAAGGTGGCTTACGGCCATGTTTCCTACGGAAATTCCCCGTCCGGCACGCCGGAGAGCCTTTCTTCTCTGACGGTGCGGGACGTGAAGGAACAGTATGAGCGCATCATCTGCGCCTCCAATGCCGTGATATGCATTTCCGGAGATGTCAGGAAGGAGGAGGTCCTTCCTCTTCTGGAAAGGCGCCTCGGCGGAATGAGGGTCGGAACGCCGCCGGTCCTGACTCCCACGCCCGCGTTGCGCCCTGGCCGGGAAGTGTCCGTGCTGGACAAGCAGCAGGCCGTGCTGGTGGTGGGGATGCCGTGCGTGGACGTGGTTTCCCCGGAGATGGCGCAGGCGCTGCTGTTCCAGGCCTGGTGCAGCGATATGGCCGGTCCCGTTTTCACCAACATCCGGGAGGAAGCCGGGCTGGCCTATTATGCCAGCTCCTCCCTGTTCATCGGCATGGACGCCGGGGGCATCTGCTTCTACCTGGGCACCTCCCCGGAACAACTGGAGGAAGCCGGGAGGCGGCTGGAAAAGACTCTTGAGATGATTCATGAACGCGGCATGACGGAAGAGGAGCTGGAACGCACCAAGGCGTCCGCCCTGTCCTCCCGCCTGCTGGCCATGCAGTCCAACGGAGCCCTGTGCCAGATGCTGGCTCTGGATATCCTGTTCGGGCTGCCCCTGGATGCGTTTGAACGGCAGACGGTCGCCATCAGGAATATGGAGCTGGACCAGGTGAACGCCTTTATCAAGAAGGTGCTGGACCCCGCGCAGCCGCGTTCCTGGTCCATCGTGCGTCCGCCCCTTTCCTGAGGAAGCGGAGCAAGAGGGCGGCTTTCGTTCCGCTTCCGGTTTTTTGCCCTGTTGCCGGCCACGTTCTCCGGGGGCTTGTCCGGTTGCCACACAAGTTGAAACAAACGTCCCTCCTGGGAATGAGGGCCTTCCGGCCCTCATGAAGTATGGCTGTGGGAGAAAGGAAAGAAAGCCTCCGCTTTGCTTCGGACAGGAGTAAATGCAAAAGGCGACCGCCCTCCGCTCCCGGGTGGGCGTTTTCCGTCCTTACCGGCTTTTCAAGCGGAGCAATTCCTCTTTTTCTGCCGGGCTGCCCTGCCGCCGGGCGTAAAAAAGCCGTTCCCTCGCGCTGGAAGGAACGGCTTGATAAAAAATGAGGTTCGCGGTTTTAACCGATTTCCGTGCGGCCCAGGAGGTGGGCGCCCTCTTCCATGGCGAGGCTGCGGGTTTTCATGTCCCCGACGACGCGGGCCTGCTGCTTGAGTTCGCAGCGGTCAGAGGTGACCTTGCCTTCTACGTTGCCGTAGATGCGCACGTCTCCGGCGGTGATGTCGCCCTTGATCTGGGCGGTTTCTCCGATGGTGACTTTTCCCTTGTCGGAAATGATTTCACCTTCGATTTTGCCGTCGATGTGCATGTCGTTCTGGAAACGGATGGTTCCCTTGATTTCAATGCCGGAGGCGAGGAAGTTTGTTACGTTGTCTGTCATTGTCGTAAAATGGTTGGGGATGGATGGTTCTGGCTCAGATGGTCATGATGTCCTTTTCCTTGGCGGCCACCAGCTCGTCAATGTCTTTCACGTACTTGTCCGTGAGCTTCTGGATCTGCGTTTCCAGATCGCGCTGGCCGTCTTCCGTGACGATGTTGTCCGCCTTGAGCTTTTTGGCGGAGTCCATGCCGGCCTTGCGGGCGCCGCGTACGCGCACGCGGGCTTCTTCCGCCTGGGATTTGACAAGCTTCACGAGGTCCTTGCGGCGTTCTTCCGTGAGGGCGGGAATGGGCAGGCGGATGGAACGGCCTTCCACCAGCGGGTTGAGGTTCAGCTTGCTTTCATTGATGGCGCGGCCGATGTCATGAACGGTGCTCGGGTCAAAGGGCTGGATGAGGATGAGGCGGGGCTCCGGCGTGCTGATGACGGCCAGGCCCTTCAGCTTCATGACGGAGCCGTAGCTGGAGACGTGCACGTCCAGGTTTTCAACGAGGCCGGGGGAGGCTTTTCCCGTGCGTACGCCGGAGAATTCCTGTTTGGCGAAGTCCACGGCCTTGAGCATGGATTCCTCCGTTTCCAATATTAATGTTTCTGCGTCCATGGTTGTGGTGGGTGCTAAGTGTTTTTTAGGTTGGGAAAAAATGGCGTGCGGAGTTCAGCTGATGGTGGTGCCGATGGGTTCCCCGAGCAGGGCGCGCGTGATGTTGCCCGGCGTGTGCATGTCGAATACGATGATGGGCTTCTTGTTGTCCATGCACAGGGTGAAGGCCGTGGAGTCCATCACCTTGAGCTGGCGTTCCAGGCATTCCTGGTAGGAAATGGTGTCAAAGCGCTTGGCGTCGGAAACCTTCTTGGGGTCCGCATCATACACGCCGTCCACGGAGGTGGCCTTCATGACTACTTCCGCATTGATCTCGCTGGCGCGCAGGGCCGCCGTGGTGTCCGTGGAAAAGAACGGGTTGCCGGTGCCGGCGGCAAAGATGACGATTTTATTGTTGTCCAGGTAGGTGCGGGCTTTCAGGCGGATGAAGGATTCCGCCACGTTTTTCATTTCAATGGCGGACTGCACCACGCAGGGAACTCCCGCGCGTTCCAGCGCGCTTTGGAGGGCCAGGGCGTTCATCACCGTGGCGAGCATGCCTACGTAGTCCGCCGTGGCGCGGTCCATGCCGCGCACGCTGGCTTTAGCCCCGCGCCAGAAGTTGCCGCCGCCCACGACCAGGCCTATCTGCACGCCGGCGCGGTGCGCCTGGGCGATTTCTTCAGCAATGCGGGCGACGATTTCCGGAGAAATGTTGTCCATGCTGCCGGGGCTGCGCAGGGCTTCTCCGCTGAGTTTCAGGAGGATTCTTTGATAGGCGGGTGCGGATGTGTCAGACATAGATGCGGATTTTACGCAGACAAGATTGAAATTTCACGGGGCAAAAAGAAAGCAAAAAGAGAGCGCCTACTGATTTTTCTCCGCCGTGCCGGAGATTTCCACCTGGATGGGGCTTCTGCTCTCCAGACTGCGGGTGGGGAAGGGGAAGGAAATGCCCTCTGCCGCAAAGCGGTGCTTGATGTCGTGGGCAAGAGTTTTCTGGCAGTCCAGAAAGTTGTCCTTCAGGCACCAGGCGCCGATTTTGAATCCCAGGGAGGAATCCTGGAATCCGGTGAACATGATGACGGGGGCCGGGTCGTCCAGGCAGAGCTTGTTCTGTTTGACCACTTCCTGCAATACGTTCACGACGTGTTCAATGTCGCAGTTGTAGTCCACGCCCAGGTCCAGGTCACAGCGGCGCGTGGAAAAGCGGGTGATGTTGCTCACCGGGTTTTTGATGATCATTTCATTGGGGATGCGGACCATGGTGTTGTTCGGCAGCCGGAGCTGGACGGACATGAGGTTGATGGAGTCCACATTGCCGGTGATGCCGCCCACTTCAATCATGTCCCCCAGGTTGATTTGCTTTTCCCCCACCAGGAAGAGGCCGCTGATGATGTTGGACAGGGAGGTCTGGGAGGCGAAGCCGACCGCCACGCCGATGATGCTGGCCGCGCCCAGCAGGGTGAGGATGTCAAACCCCATCAGGGCGAAGGCTTCCACGCCGATGATGATGTAGCCTGCCTCCTTGACGATTTTAACGGTCAGGCGGGACGCCTGGGGGGACATTTTCAGGGCGGTGATTTTCCGGAGCACCTGGCAGAGCAGTTTCAGGAGAATCCAGCTGACCACCAGCCAGATCACCACATGCAGGATTTTGGCGCCCACGGACTGCACCATCTCCAGCTTGAGCCAGTCCGGCATGTTCAGAAAATCCATGGTTCTTGTCCAGATGTCTTCCCTGGAGGAGGTGGCTGCCATGAAATCCATATTCATGCCAAGGATGTAGCAAACACCCCTGTGCGGCTCAAGGGGCGTGCGCGTATTCCTCCTGATTTATGACAGTTCCGGCATTTCCCGAAAGGGAGAGGCCTCCTCTGCCGGCTGCCGCGCGGCGTTTGCGGAAAGGTTTTCCAAGCTCGCCGGGAAGTGTTTTTTCATCAGGGAGGGAAGATAGACAAATGCAGCCGTTTAAAACGCTTACAGGGAGAACAGCTTGTTGAATTGCCATGAATAGAAATATTGTTGCCTTCTGGTGTATGGGAATATTCTCCCTGGTTCTTCCCGCAGACGCCGGAACCGGCCGTACCTTGGAAACCGGACGCGCCGCCGGATATTATACCCATTCCGGGAAAGGGGAAAGAAGCGCCAGGGAGCGCTTTGAACGCTTCAAGTCGCGCAGCGCCTCAGCCGTCGTCAGGACTCCTGTTTCCGTGACAGGGGAAGACGGAAGAAGCTATGAGGCGGAAGTGGAGCTCGTGGACCCGGAGGCGAAGGCCAGGGCTGCGCGTGAAGCTTGGGAGAAGAGGCAGGGGGCCAAGGCCAGAACCTTTGTCAACCAGGCGGAACAGGAAGCCCGGTCCAAGGTAGTTTCACGGGAGGAGGCAAAGGCGCTGGCATCCTCCATGCAGAAGCTGAAGGCGGCTGTGCAGGCGGAAACGGTGGACAAGCTCCTGGCGGAAAAATTGGTGGACGTGCTGTCCCGGCGGGTGCGGGCGGGGACCATGAGCAGGCTGGAGGCCGCGAAGGCGATCAATTACCTGATTGCCAATAATAAGGTGAATGTGGCGATGGATTAGAATTTTCCGGGGAATGAAGGCCCCCGCGGAAGGGGCCTTTTTCCGCTGGATTTCATGGATGGACGGCCAGGGAAGGGGGGAGCCGGAAATGTGCGCCTTGAAGGGACGTCACGAGCCGGATACGCGCGTCAAGATAGAGAAAAAGCGGGAAGGCCTGTTCGGGATGAGGTACAGTTTTTCTCCGGCGGAAAAGAAAATGACTTCCATGCCCTTTTCCGGGCCCCGGTCCACACGAGCCATTTTCCATTCCCCCGCGGGACTGGCGGACGTGTAAACCAGATAAAATTTCAGGGAACCGTCCGGGCTTTTCTTGGCCGCTTTTGATTTGTTGGAGAAGTCATACAGCTCGCCCGCCTGGTTTTTCCAGATTCCGTTTAGAATCTGGTCAACCGGCCTGCCCTCGGAATTGAATGGCTTCATGTAGTTGTGAATGGCGATCGCTTCCTCCATGTTCCCCTCCTGGGCCAGCTGCTTCTGCCTTTTTTCCACGGCGGCCAGATATTTCCGGGTTAACGGCTGGCACGCCCTGGAGTATTCCGTCAGGAATTCCTGGTGCAGGTTGTTCAATCCAGGTTCCGGTGATTTGATGATGTTTTGCCCGCCGTCTTGAAGAGTGAGCCAGTCAGTGCTGGAATCCTTGTAAATCTGAATGATGGTGGAGTCGTCTTTTTTAACCCAGATGCGCAGGGGCTCCCCGGTGAAGACAATTATTTCCCGGGAGGATTTTCCGGGGTCCGCCCACTGGTCCTGGGGCTGGAATGCTGTTTGTTTAACGTCTTTTGAGAACCGCCTCAGGCCGGCATCCAGGAACTGCGTGAATTCGTTGCTGTCTCCGTTCTTTTTCCACGCCTTTCCTATGAAGAACGGGTCGATGGTGTTGGAAGAAGGCGGAGAGAGAATATCTTTTTTGATGTTTTGAAGAACGGATTGTATCTGTTTGGCTTTTTCAAAGTCTGATTGATTGACCGCCTGCTGCTGGAGGGCGAGAAGTTTTTTGGAAAATGCGGGAAGAAGCGCTTCCCCGCGCCTGGTGCAGAATTTTTGATAGGCTGTTTCAAGGTCCCTGATGTTTTCAGGCGCTTGGACATTTGCGGCGCAGACGGAGCATGCAAGGGCAGAAATCAACAGGAAAGCCGGCATGAAGCAGTTCATTCCGGGCAAATTAGAACGGAAGGTTCCGTTGTCAATATTTATATGTTGGAGAAAAGCGGCAAAAAGGCCGTTCCCCGGAAGAGGGAACGGCCTTGGAATATTGCCGGGGGGCAGCTTACTTGCTGAGGTAGGAGGCCACGCCTTCGTGGGAAGGAGTCATGGCCGCTTCACCCTTGTGCCAGCCCAGGGGGCATACTTCTCCGTACAGTTCGAAGTGCTGGAGGGCGTCTACCACGCGGATGGCTTCATCAATGGAGCGTCCCAGCGGGAAGTCGTTGATGAGCTGGTGGCGGACGATGCCGTCCTTGTCAATCAGGAAGAGGCCGCGGTAGGCGATCAGTTCCCCGTTGACTTCCACGTTGCCGTCTTCGTCAATTTCCTCGTCTCCGGCCAGAACGCCGTAGTCGGCGGAAATGGTCTTGTTGATGTCGGAAACGATGGGGTAGCTCACGCCCTGGATGCCGCCCTGGTCACGGGGTGTGTTCACCCAGGCCCAGTGGGAGAATTCGCTGTCCGTGGAGCAGCCGACGACGGCTACGTCACGCTTTTCGAATTCGCCCAGGGCTTCCTGGAAGCCGATCAATTCAGTGGGGCATACAAACGTGAAGTCCTTCGGGTAGAAGAACAGGATCACGTACTTTTTGCCCTTGAACTGGTCAAGACTGAAATCCGGTACGATGGTACCGTTTACAACTGCGTTTGCACTGAAATGAGGTGCCGGTTTTCCTATGAGGAGCATGGTCGGTTTTTTGGTTTGGTTCTAAAAGAATGATTCCAAAAAACGAACGAAAGTCAAGTGGCAATGATGCCTTCTCCGTGACAAAAGGGCCTGTTTTCTCTTGAAAATGAAGCTTTTTTTGTCAGTATTGCCTGCATGTCATCCTCAAAGGCGCAACAAGACGAGTGGTCCGGCAAAATTGGCGTGATTCTTGCTGTGGCCGGAAGCGCCGTGGGGCTGGGCAACTTTCTGCGTTTTCCGGGGCTGGCGGCCCAGTACGGCGGGGGCGCCTTCATGGTGGCGTACGGCCTCATGCTGGTGCTGGTGGGCGTGCCCGTGGCATGGGCGGAGTGGTCCATCGGGCGGCGCGGCGGCCAGATGGGAGCCCACTGCGCCCCCGGCGTATTCTGGTACCTGACCAAGGGGTCCAGGCTGTGGAAGTTCCTGGGGGTGCTCGCGGTTCTGGGCCCTTCCTCCGTGGCCTTTTATTACATGGTGGTGGAGGCGTGGTGCTGCGGCTATTTCTGGAAGATGCTGACCCAGCCGGAAGTATTCGCCACGGCCGAGGGGACGGCGCAGACCTTTTTCAGCTTCACGGGGATGTACGGGGACGGGAGCGCCCTGTTGTCCGACAACGGGCTGCTCTGGATCGTCGGCGGGGTCATCCTGCTGAACCTGGGAATCATTTACCGGGGCATCAGCAAGGGAATCGAGATGTTTTCACGCTGGTTCATGCCGATACTCCTGCTGATTTCCCTGGTGCTGCTGGTGCGCATTCTGTGCATCGGCACGCCGGACCCCGCCTATCCGGACCGCAGCATTGAGCAGGGGCTGGGGTACATGTGGAATCCCAGCAAGGTGCTGGTGGAGGAGCGGGACCGGGACAGCGGGGAGTGGAAAACGGTTTCCATGGTCTCCGCCTCCCACCAGGGGGCCATGGATGAAGCCGTGCGGCAGGCGGAAATGTCCGGCGGAACCCGCAGGCTGACCGAAGTGACGTTGTGGGACGGCCTGAAAAACATTGAACTTTGGATAGCGGCGGCCGGGCAGGTGTTCCTGAGCCTTTCCGTAGGGACGGGGCTGATCCTGACGTATGCGAGCTACGTCAGGAAGAAGGAGGATATCGCGTTGAGCGGCCTTTCCGCGGCCGCCTCCAACGAGGTGTGCGAGGTGGGCATTGCCGGCATGATGACGGTGCCCGCCGCCGTGGCGTTCCTGGGGGTGGCCGGAGCCGCCGGGCAGGGAACTTTTGCGCTGGGGTTCATGGTGCTTCCGCAGGCCTTTGCCAAGATGGGCTCCAGCGTGATCTTCGGCAGCCTGTTTTTCCTGCTCCTGACCGTGGCTGCGGTGACCAGCTCCATTTCCATGATGCAGGTGGGCTTGTCCTTTATTGAAGAGTTCATGGGGTTGAAACGCAAGATGGCCGTGGTGGTGCAGGGTTTTTTTACGGCCACGGGCACGCTGATCGTCGCCTGGTACAGCGGCAACCTGCTGGCGATGGATACGTATGATTTCTTCCTGGGTACCCTGTGTTTCTTTGTAAGCGCCATGGTGATGATGATTCTGTTCTCCTGGAAGCTGGGCGTGGACCGGGGGCTGATGGATCTGGAAGACGGTTCCGTCATCCGCATTCCCAGAATTTACCGATTCATCATGAAGTTCGTGACGCCCACGCTGCTGCTGGCGATTTTCCTGGCCTGGCTGGCCCAGAACATCTGGGTGAAGCAGGCCGCCCCCATTGAAGCGCTGGGGCGCGGGGAGCATGGAGCGGTGATTCCGATGGGCTTTCTGGCGGCTTACACCCTGTTCCTGCTCTTTATCACCATGGCGTCCGGAAGGCACAAGGTGTACCACGGCCTGCGGTAAGGGGGAGAAACCGGCGCGGATGCCCGTTTATCCATGGCTTGCGGCAGCCGGAGGTCCAATCCGGAGGCTTGACCGCCGCCGGATTTGATATAGTCTGTTACCATGTCCAGAATGAGGAGGATACGCAGGAAAAAGCCCCGTGCCGGAGGCATTTGGAAAAAGCTGCTGCTGTGGGGCGTGCTGGGGGCGCTGGTGCTGGTTGCGGCGGCGGTGGCCGGCTCCTACCTGTATGTCAGGTCCTATTTGAAGAGTGACGATTTTTTAACCATGCTGGGGCAGTCCGCCGTTGACGACATGAATGTGGACGCCGCCAGGATAGCCCCGCTGGACTGGGACGGTTCCGGCATCCGGTGCGACGGCGTGACGATGGAGGGGCATGAGTTCCTAACCTCCCTCCAGGCAAAAAACATTGAAACGGAGTTCAGCCGCTGGGATTTGCTGAAGCGCGCCTTTGTGATTACCTCCGTGAATATTGCGGAGCTGAAGCTCCGGCTGGCTCCGGCGCCCTTCCGTTTCCGGGAGAGGGAGGAGGAGCCCAAGAGCTGGGTGGAAAAGAATATCCTGCCGGATACGTTCCGCCTGGAGAAGGGAAGCATTGATTCCCTGTCTGTCTCCTACGGTGTTCCCGGCAAGCTGTACGCCCTGAACGGAACCCGGGTGGAAAGCACCCATGATGCCGGGTCCAGCCAGTACAAGTTTGACGTGCAGGGCGGTCGGCTGCTCCTTCCCTTCAAGGGGTGTCCGGAGTTTTCCCTGATGTCCGGCGCGGCGCAGTTCAACCATTCCAGCAGGCGGGTGAACGTTCCCTCCTGCCGCCTGACCACGGATGCCGGCGGCTATGTGGACATCAAGGGGGACTGGGACGGCCTTTCCTCCTCCTGGACGGCGAATATGGTGGTGAACAGCGTTCCCGCCTCTTCCATTCTGGAAAATGACTGGAAGAAGCATGTCCAGGGCAGTGTGAGCGGCGGGGTGGACCTGCGCGGCGGCCGGGACGGCGTGGCGCATGTGGCCGGGCTGGTGAGATTGCAGGACGGGATGCTGACCGGGCTTCCCGTCCTGGACAGGCTGGCCCTTTTCTGCGGTTCTTCCAGGTTCCGCCAGCTTCCCCTGCACAAGGCGTCCGCCCAGTTCCGCTATAAGGATGCCGCCTGGCATGTCTCCGACATTCTGGTGGAGAGCGAAAATCTGGTGAGGGTGGAAGGCTGGCTGGAAATCGGAAAAGGAGGCGAGCTTAACGGCAGGCTGCAGGTGGGCCTGCGGGCCGACGGGCTGTGGAGCGCCCTGCCGGGCTTTTCCGACGTGTTTTCCGCTTCCCGCCAGGGAGCGGGCGGCAATCTGGTGTGGGCCAATGTGAACATTGGGGGCACGCTGGACAACCCGTCGGAAGACTTGTCCGCGCGGCTCATCAAGGCGGCGGGAGACCGCCTGACGGAGATCGGCATGGGCAAGGTGGCGGAAGTGGCGGATGTAGCGGCGCGCCTGTTCCGCAAGGGAGAGGGGAAAGACAGGGATGCTCCGGAAAAAGGCGACGGCGGTTTCAAGATTCCGGCCGCAGACCAGGTTCCCGTTCCAGTCATGCCCCGGCTTCAGGATGCCGCGGAGAAGGGGCTCAAGACCGGAAGCGACCTGATGAACGGACTGATGAATTTGTAACCGGAGTTTTCCAGATGAAACTTTATCCCTACCAGACAGTGCAGGCGGTGGCCGTTATTGCGGAGCGCATCGCGGATACGGCTTTCCGCGCCACCCTGCCGAACGGCAAGACTACTGTGGCTTTTGTGGAGAAAAAGAACGCTCCGTTAAGAGATCTGCTCAGGCCGGGCGACCGGGTGAACGTAACGATTTGCCCGGCGGATTTTGACCGCGCCCGCGTGGACGGACTGGCGGAGTAACGAAGGGATTCGGATTGAAATGGGGGGATTTCTTATGTCCCTCCGTGTTGGTTCAGACGCTGCTTGCAGCGCCATCCCCGGAATCCCGTGCGAATACGCTAAGGCAGGACGGGGAACGGATGGCGTAAGGAACAGGCTTCTTTAAATAGGCTGTTGCCTTGATCCGCCGATAGCCTTGTCCGTGGAGTTTTTCTCTCAATAAGGGCGGGAGCGGCCGTCTTTCTGCACGAATCATTTTTAACAGGCGGCGGAGGCATGCTTGTGCGGATTCCCTTTGTTTGCGGGGGATGGATTTTACCGCAGGGCTTCCGGGATGCTCTCTCCCTGATTTTTTATTTTGCTTTCAGTGATGATGGCATTTTCATGTGGAGAGGCATATCCATTTCCCCACCGTTTTAAAGCGCCTGAGGATATTGAATGCAAAAACGGAAACGGCGAAAACGATCACTGGTTCAAACAACGTCAGGATGGAATGAAGCGCGGTATTTTCAATGCTGGCGGGTATGCCGTGATAGAATAATTTCAGGCCTATGGGATGGAAGACATAGACGAAAAAGATGGAAGGCGCCAGGCCGGATACTTTATTGGCTGTTTCAGGAAATAGCCGGGTACAGGCTATGGCGCCTACTATTGGGCAAATAACCATGAAGATGTTTTGGAGGGATAAAAACATCAGGGCTGCATCCTGGCCGGCTCCGGCGTTTTGTATGGCGTGTTTCCCAACTGCGGCGCAAAGCGCTATTCCCAGCGTCACCAATGAAACAAGCGCAAGGTGCTCGTAAATCCATGCGGAGAGATGGATGATGCGTTTTCTGCGTGCACAAAAAATACCGAGCAGGAACCAGGATACGCCATACGCTCCCTGTGCCTTGAATAAAAAAGGAATGTCGTTTAAAACCGTATGGTAAATTAATTCCGGAGCAGCGCCCAGTACTTGAAAGACGAGGGTAAGAAACAACAGCGCTGTATCGTTCAATTTACTTAATAGGGGGCTGGCAAGGCTTAACAGCAGCAGTTCCCTCAAGAACCACAACACTCCGTAGGCGGGAAAGGTGTCAAAGATATTGCTGCCGAAAACGGAAGGCATGTTGGCATATATGGCGTGAAAATTGAATTTGAAATAAATCAATGCGCCGATCAAGCTCCAGAGAAGATAAGGAATGAATAGTTTGAAAAACCGACTGTAATTAAGTATTTTTTTATGGTCCTGTTTAATAAACAGGGCGGAAATGAAGAAAAAAACGAAGACGGACCAGGCGCCTATGATATAACCGCTGAAATAGTTCCATACGTTCGCATGGGATGCGATAATGCCCAGCATCGTAAGTGCCCGGCAGACGTCAATCCAAACAATGCGTTGATGAAAGTTGCTCGCCTGCGGTATTTGGGAGTCAGCCGTCAGTATGTTATTAAGTGTACGGCTGGTCGTTTGCACAAGGAATCCCCGGATTGTTTTTGAAGCGCTTTTAAAGAGCGGTCCTGCCTTCCAGCGCTTTCATCAGCGTCAGCGTGTCCGCGTGGCTGAGGCCGGAGCCGGCGGGCAGGCCCTGGGCGGGGCGGGAAATCTTGCAGTCCAGGTCCTTAAGCAGGTGGTGGAGGTAGGTGGCGGTGGCTTCCCCTTCCACGTCAGACCCCGTTGCCAGAATGACTTCACAGCCCGGCTGCCGGGTGACGCGTTCCACCAGGGGCTGGATATTGAGGTCTTCCGGCTCCACGTCGTCCAGCGGGGAGAGCTTGCCGCCCAGGCAATGGTACAGCCCGCGGTAGGCGCTGCTGCGCTCAATGGGGATGACGTCCGTGGCCTGTTCCACCACGCAGACGAGGCGGCTGTCCCGTTCTTCATCCCGGCAGGCGGCGCAGGATTCTCCCGCCGTGCTGAAAAAGCCGCAGACGGGGCATGGCGTGACGTGCTCCGCCGCCTGGCCGATGGTGCGGGCAATCGCCTCCGCTTCCCCCATGTGCCCCTGGAGCATCCACAGGGCCATGCGTTCCGCTCCGCGGGTGCCGATGCCCGGAAGCTGCTTGAGGGCGGTTACCAGTTCAAGCACGGGAAGGGGATAGTCCAGATTATTCATGAGCGGGAGGAGGTTCGGAATGATGCGGGCCGGGTGACGGCTGGGGCCACAGGATGGCGAGCGCACCCGCGCTCCCCGCGGAGAGCAGGCACGGAACGGCGTTGAAGAAGAGGCCCCACAGCCCCAGCACCGGGGTAAAGCAGGCCAGCAGAAGAAGGAAGGCGGCCAGAACGGCCGTTTTACGGAGTGTTCCGCGGATCAGGATCAGGTCGTAAACCAGGGCCAGCGTCAGCGCCATGCACAGCAGGAAGCCCATGCCGGGGGAAAGGGCCGGAGCATCCGGAGCCAGCAGAAACGGAGCGGCGGCCATGGCTCCCTTCAAGGCTTGCGCCCAGGCGGGGGTGACGCCCAGGGAATACAGCACCACGATCAGGATGATCCCCGCTACGGAGAACAGGGCCCACCGCATGAGCAGAATGTCCTGGTGCGTCTTGGAAGGCATGGCTGTGAAATGAAGAAGGCGGAAGCGCGATGACTGCAGTGGACACGAGCATCAGCGCTTCCGCCGGGAAGGGGTTTCCTGAAAGGTTCAGGCGAATCTCTTCACGATGACGGAGGAGTTATGCCCCCCGAAACCGAAGGAGTTGCTCAGGACGGCGTCCACCCTGGCCTCGCGGGCCTTGTTGGGCACGCAGTCCAGGTCGCATTCCGGGTCCTGGTTGTCCACGTTGATGGTGGGCGGGATGATGTTTTCCTGCATGGCCATGAGGCAGGCTGCCAGTTCCACGCCGCCGGCGGCGCCCAGAAGGTGGCCGGTCATGGATTTGGTGGAACTGATGAGCAGCCCGTTTTTGGCGTGGTCGCCAAAGACGGCCTTGATGGCCTTGATTTCGCAGATATCGCCCAGCGGGGTGGAGGTGCCGTGCGTGTTGATGTAGTCAATGTCCTCCGGCTTCATGCCCGCGTGTTCCAGGGCCATCTGCATGCAGCGGGCGGCGCCGCGGCCTTCCGGGTCCGGAGCGGTGAGGTGGTGGGCGTCCGCGGAGATGCCGTAGCCGACGAGTTCCCCGTAAATCCTGGCGCCGCGTTTCTGGGCGTGTTCCAGCGTTTCCAGAATGACGACGCCGGAGCCTTCGCCCATGACGAAGCCGTCGCGGTCCACATCATACGGGCGGGAGGCGCGCTGGGGTTCGTCATTGCGGGAGCTGAGGGCTTTCATGTTGCTGAACCCGGAGACGCCCGTAGGCAGGATGGTGGCTTCCGCGCCGCCGCAGACCATGACGTCCGCATCGCCGAATTTCATGATGCGCCAGGCTTCCCCGATGTTGTGGTTGGAGGTGGCGCAGGCCGTGACGATGGACATGTTCGGGCCGCCGAAGCCGTATTCCATGGAGATGAGGCCGGAGGCGATGTTGCTGATCATGTACGGGATCATGAAGGGGGACACGCGGGCCGGCCCCTTGGAAAGAAGCGTGGCGTGCTGGCTTTCCAGCGTGCCGAGGCCGCCGATGCCGCTGCCCACCATGACGCCGATGCGGGTTTTGTCCTCCGCTTCCAGGTCCATGCCGGAGTCCTTGAGAGCCATTCCGGCGGCGCCCATGGCAAAGTGCGTGAAGCGGTCCACGCGGCGTGCGTCCTTGGGCGTCTTGAAATACGGGGCGGGATCGAAATCCTTGACTTCACCGGCGATTTTCGTGGAGTAGTCGGTGACATCCATGGACTTGATGGTGTCAATGCCGCTGCGGCCAGCCTTCATGGCTTCCCAGGTGGATGCAAGATCATTGCCCAGGGGGCTGATCACTCCGATGCCGGTGATAACAATTCTGCGGTCGGTCATAATAAGTGTGAGTGGTTGCAAATAATGCTTGAGTTAGAATAGGCGACATTACAGGAAAGTCAAGCTAATCCCCCCTGTTCCCCGGTGCGGGGTGAAGGGGGGATGGGGAAGGTTCCTTCCGGCTGGGGGACAGGGGCTTTCCGGATACGGGCGTTCCCTGTTGCGCCGCTGCGGCTCCGGTCCCGCGAACGGATTTCAGGATAAATTCCACAATGGGAGCCGGGTCCGGCAGGCTGTGGGGATGATGGCCCACTCCCGGTTTATGAATCACCCGGATGCTGCCGCCCAGGGCGCGGTATTTCCGTTCCACGAGGGCCATGTTCTCCTCCAGGGGAACCACGCCGTCCGCGTCCCCCACCACGGCGAGAATAGGGATGCGCGCCTTGGCCAGAGGCTCCAGCCTGTTGACGGGACTCAGCTTTCCACTCAGGGCTTCCTCTTCCGTAACGCCGTAGACGTCCAGCAGGCGGAGCCAGTCTTCCGGGGACCCTGTTCCCTTCCCCCTGCCGCCGGGCCAGCTCGCCACGTCGCAAACGGGAGCGTCCACATAAATGGCGGCCACCCGGCCGGGGTGCAGGGCCGCCCAGTTGAAGGAAAAGAGGCCTCCGCGGCTGAATCCTTCCAGCACCGTTTTTGGGGAAAGGCGGTAATCCCGGACCAGGGTTTCATAAAACCGGTCCATGATGTTCATGGCTGCGGGCGCGCCGTACATGTTCTGCACGTCCACATAAGCCACATGGAACCCTTCCTTGAGCAGGGCTATGTCCGCCTGCGGCTCGTTCCCGAAGAATTCCTGCCGCCAGATCCACGGCCTGTTTTCCGCCGGGGTTTTGGGGAGGACGAGAATGGCGTTCCTGCCCGCTGCCTTGAAGTGAAGGGCCGGGAAGCCCTGCCATTCCGAGACGGCCACCCCCTCCCGGACAAAGGGAAGAACGGAGACCGGAACCCCCTTCGGGATGCCGGGGCGGCGGTGGCCCGTTTCCGTCAGCCACGCCAGCTTGTACAGGTTGTGGCGCTCCAGGGCTTTCCCGAACTCGTCCCCTTCCGGGAAACGGACGCGGGCGGGCACGCGGAGGATGGAGGCGAGGGGAGGCCAAATGGCCCTGGCAATCATGAAGTGGCCCTCCTGCCCGGGATGGACGCCGTCCCCGGCGTAAACAAACCGGGGATTCCTTTTCTTCGCTTCCCGGATTTGGCGGCCAAGCTCCGGGCGCATGTCCACCACCTTCCAGCCGTCCTTTTTACGGCTGGCGAGCCATGCGGCATAAGTGTCCAGCACCTGGTTGTAACGGGCCGCATCCTTTTCCGGGGTATCCGCCATATAGAGGGGCGGCGTGACGGCGATGAATTGGGCCCCGGCGTCTTCCACTCTTTTTTTCAGCCGTTCCATGCCTTGTTGATAGGCCTGGAAGCCTGATTCGGAAAAGGGCTGCATCATGCCGTCGTTCATCCCATAGCAGGCAATGACGAGGGTGGGCGCGTATTTGGTGAGGATGGAGTCCAGGCGGTCATGAAGGCAGGGGCGCGGGAAGGCGCCTCCGGCGTGGCCCGGTTCCGACAAGCCGGACACCGTTTCACTGGGGAGCGCCATGCTGACGATTTCCGCGTGCCGGTAGGCCGGAGTTTGCCGCAGGGCCGCTTCCACCAGGGCAGGCCATTGTCCGGAATAGGGGATGCTGTCCCCCAGAATGGCGATTCTGGGTTCCCCTCCCATGGCGTGCGACAGGAAAAGGGCCAGCAGGAAGGGGATGATGCGCAGGGTGGTCATTCTCATGATACCACATTACGCAGGCGCGGGAATGAATGTTTCAACGGCGCGTTTCTTCCGGGAAATAGAATTTTCACGGAGCTTTTATCCGGTTCCCTGCTTTTTCGTCCGGTCCTTTTTCCCGTGCCGTGCGCGTTAATGGGGGCTGTTCGCCATGGCCGGCTGCGGCGCAGCCTGGAATTCCAGGGAAAGGGAATTGACGCAGTAGCGCGTGTTCTTCGGCGTCAGGCGTTCTCCGGTGAAGATGTGCCCCAGATGGGCTCCGCACCGGGCGCATGTGATCTCCGTGCGGCGCCCCTGGCCGGCGTTGATGCTCCTGACGGCGTCCGGCAGGGAATCGTCAAAGCAGGGCCAGCCGCATCCGGCGTCGAATTTGTCTTCCGACCGGAACAGGGCTTCTCCGCACTTGCGGCAGCCATAGGTGCCCTGTTCAAAGAAGCTGACGAACTCCCCGGAAAAGGGCGGTTCCGTTCCCTGGTGCTCGATGATGCGCTTTTCCGTTTCCGTGAGGGGACGGCGCGTTCGGGATGGGCCGGGATCAGGCACGTCCTGGGAGGCGGGAATTCCGCCGTCCACGGCCATGACGCCTGCCACCCCTTCCGCAATCGTTCCTATCCATGATGCCCAGTGTCTGCGTTCTTCCTGATTCATACGTACCTATGACCAGGTTGGAGCGGATTTCGCTCATTCATACACCAATATCTTGTGGATAAGGTTGATTTTAAGGGGAGAATGCTAAAAATATGGGAGTCTGTGGGAGGATTAGTACTCTAAATCCAGCCAAAGCTGCTCCCAGATTCCTTGCCGCTGTTCTTCCTGGGGGTGGGAGACGGACAGCCCCAGAAGGCGGAACGTGCGGTCCCCGGAGTCCAGGTCTTCCATCAGAGTCCGGGCCAGGGGCAGGATGTCCTCCTTCTCCGTCAGGGGATCCGGCACGGTCATGCAGCGTGACTTCTGGACGAAGTCCGGAAACTTGACCTTCAGGGTGAGCGTATTGCCCCGGAAGCCGGAGCGCGCCAGGCGCCCCGTGAGCTCTTCCACCAGCAGGGGAAGGTGCTGTTCCAGAGCCTCCGCCCTGGTGACATCTGCCCGGTAGGTTTCTTCACAACCCACGGATTTGCGGATGCGGGAAGGTTCCACGGGGCGGTCGTCCATGCCGCGGGCGAAGTTGTAGAAAACTCCCCCTATCTTTCCGAAATGGCGGAGCAGGAAATCCAGGCTCCTTTCCCGGAGCTGCGCCCCGTTGGTGATGGAGAGGGCGCGCATGCGTTCGGCGGTGGCGTGGCCGACGCCCCAGAAGGCCTCAATGGGAAGCCGCGCGATGAATTCCTCCGCGCGGGAGGGATGAATGGTGAACAGGCCGTCCGGCTTGCGGTAGTCGGAAGCGATCTTTGCCAGGAATTTATTGTAGGAGACGCCCGCGGAGGCCGTCAGATGAAGCTCCTGCCTGATTTCCCTCTTGATGCGCCGTGCAATCTCGACGGCCAGCGGAATGCCCGGCTTGTTTTCCGTGACGTCCAGAAAGGCTTCATCCAGGGAAAGGGGTTCCACCAGGTCCGTATAGCGGTGGAAAATGGAGTGTATCTGCGCTGAAACGGATTTGTATACGTCCATGCGGTTGCTGGTGAAAATCAGCTTGGGGCAAAGCTTCATCGCCTTCATGGAAGGCATGGCGGAACGCACGCCGAAACGGCGCGCCTCATAACTGGCCGCCGCCACCACGCCGCGCATCTCCGGTCTTCCTACGGCGATGGGCTTGCCGCGGTACTCGGGATGGTCGCGCTGTTCGATGGATGCGTAAAAGGCATCCATGTCCACATGGATGATTTTTCTCTGTTTCATGGGTGCGCTTCATGATCCCTGTTGAAGGGGAATCATGAGAAAAAGGGCGGTGGCATCATAACCCAATTTGCCTGCCAAGTCCAGTTGGACAGGGCAAAGAAAGGCTTGAAAATGAAAGAAAGGGAGGTTTTTGGAAAACGCGGCGATTTTGAATGAAACGGTTTGAAGGAAGGTGGTTGAGCGCCGGAATTTCCAGAGGAAAATGGAGCGCCGTCAGCCGGGAGACGAATAATAAGGAAAGTATCTCTTTCTCCAGTCGCGCCGTGCTGAAAGGAATTTCCCTTCCCCCTGGTTCCGGGGATTCGTTTTTTTTGCCGGGATGCCTGTAAAAGAGAGAGCGGCTGCGCTTGATAAGGAAGCGGAAAAATGGAGGGAGCGGCCGGGAGGGAAAAAACAACAGGCCGTTTCCCCTCTGCACGGAGGAAACGGCCTTGTTGGTGTTGGGGCGTGGAAAAGGCGAAGGATGCGGAGGCCTTTGCCTTTTCCCTTGATGGCAGTGCGACTTTCGCCACCGCTTGATGGCGGAGAGAGGAAAGAAACCGGAGGGCAGGAGACCGCTTCCTCCCAATCTCTAAGTGTTATAACGGCTGACCGCTGCCATCGTCCGAGACAAGGGAGATTTTTTAAAAAAAGATCAGAGACTCTGGCCGCCCACGTTTTTTGATCACGGTCCATTTGGGGCGAAAGTGCTATGTCCGTAGCATGAAAGACCGGCATGCCCCGGATTTTTTCCCTTAAGGAAAGAATTGCCGCGCACGGAACCAGTTGGAGAAATGATGGCTTCATGATAAAAACCAAACATCAGGAAGCGGCGATGAAAAGGTATTTTTCCGGAGAGAAAATTGAAATAGGCGACCATATCACCACGGACGGAGGCGAGGATCATAACGTGATTCTGAAAATCATCGATCATCCCGCAGTCAGGGACGCTTATGGCCTTGATTGTTCCGGCGCCCTGATGTCCAGCTCTCAAACGGGGGTATCATCTTCGTGCCTTTTGATGAAGTTTGTTCACCGGATACCAGGCCGCTTCACCGGAAAACGAGTGATGGCCATTTGACGGAGATAGGAGGGGCATGAATTTTTTGGACGGAGGAAGGGATAGCAGTCCTTCCTCCGGAATTGGCCGGGATGGGGGCACAGGGCGGCCCGTTACTGGAGCGCCAGTTCCATCTGGATATCCACCCTTTCATAGGAGGGATGATAAATCTCCACTTCCCTGAATCCCGCCTTCCTGTAGAGATGGATGGCCGGGCGGAGCAGGGTATTGCTTTCCAGAAAGATTTTTTTGCAGCCCAGTTCTTTCGCCTTGGCGATGACGGTCCGGCACAGCAGCATGCCGATGCCTTTGCCCTGGGCGTTGGGACTGACGGCAAGTTTGGCCAGTTCATACTGATGAACGGGGTCTTTCTTCCTGCACAGGGCGCATACGCCGACAGGCTCTTCCTTGTAAAGCGCCACGAAAATGTGGCCGCCCTTGTCCAGAATGTGCTCCTGCGGGTGGTCCAGCGCGTGATGGTCCGGTTCTTCCATCTGCCAGTGCGCCGTAATCCATTCTTCATTGAGTGCTTTGAAAGCGGCCCGGTGGCGGGGTTCGTAGGGAACGATGGAGACATCCCTGCCTTCCCGTTCCTTTTTTGCTTCCTTCACCCGTTCCAGCAGCGTTTTTTCCGCCAGCAGCCCTTCCCATTCTTCAATGGCGCGCCACAGGTCGTTCCGGGTTTGGCGGGAAATTTGTTCCACGGCGGCTTCCACGTCGGGATATTGTTCCGCCATGATATCGGACATTTTCTTTCCCTTGGCGGACAGCATGACGAGGTTTCTCCGTCCGTCCGCTTTGTCCTTCTTTTCCTTCACCAGCCCCCTGGCGCCCATTTCCTTGACAATGTTGCTGACGGACGGGTGGGAATGCCCTATTTCCCTGGCAATGGAGGTGATGGTCTTGGCCTCCCCCTGTGACAGGACAAAGAATACGGGAAACCATTTGGGACGGATGTCCACGCCGTACATCCGGAAGATCTGGGCGGCGTCATTCGTTATTTTATCCGTCAGCATCCGCAGTCTGCTTCCAATGGCCATTTTGCCCGTCCGGTTGAAGAAATCCATATTGCCGTCTCCTCTTGTATTGTTAAAATACGTAACTGATTACGTAACTGGTTATAGAATTGTTTTCCCGATGTCAAAATATTTTTTTGGATACATGTCCGAAAATGGCGGGAATCATGCCAGCGGTTTGCTATCATGAGCCTCACCCGTGGAGTTTGTAAAACCATGAAAGGAAATGAAAAGGCATGGTATGCCGCGTTTAAGTCCAAGGACGCCCGTTTTAACGGCCATTTCTTCGTGGGAGTTGCGTCTACGGGCATTTATTGCCGCACCGTACGCCTTGCAACCAGAAAGCGGAAAATGGTCTATGGCTGGATACGGGTGCCCCATTGCCCCGTGAAAAATGCGCTGGTGGCGGTGATTGCGAGGTCTCTGCTTCCCGCCTTGTCCCAGGTGCTTGCAAGGGTGCGTCATTTGTTTGACTTGTACGATGACCCGCTGGCTTGCATGAACGGCTTGTCTCCGGGGCTGTATGTTCCGGGAACCCGTTTGCCCGGCTGCTTTGACCCTTACGAGCTGGCGGTGCGGACCGTGCCGGGACGGCAAATTTCCATGAAAGCCGCGAATGCTCTGGCTGGGAGGCTTGCGCGGAGTCATGGAGAGCCCGTCCGGACGGGGATGGAGGGGCTGGCGCATGCGTTTCCTTCGCCGGGGAAGATTCTTTCCCTGAGCGGTACGGGGAGCTCCGGATGGGGCATTCCCGGAATGACCGCGTCCAGGGGCGGGGCGGTTGTCGAGCTGGCGCGCGCGTTTGAAGAAGGGACCATTGATTTCAGTTTCCGGGCCGATCCTGAGGCGGAAATGAAAAAGCTGAGGGAGCTCCCCGGCATTGAAGCATGGACGGCGCAATATATCGCCATGCGGGTCCTTGGGTGGACGGATGCCTTTCCTTCAACGGATGACGGCATTAGAGAGGCGCTCTCCCCTCGCACGCAGAAGGAAATTCTTGCTCTGGCGGAAGGCTGGAGGCCGTGGCGCGGCTATGCTGCCGTTAATTTATGGAATTCACTGAAACAATAGAAAGATGATGTATTACTTAACACGCTATTCGTCACCCCTCGGGCCGCTTATGCTGGCGAGCGGCGGGGTCCGTCTCGCAGGCTTGTGGCTGGAGGGGCAGAAGTATGTTGGAGATACTATCAGCGGGGACATGGAGGAAAGGGACGGGCTGCCGGTATTTGCCGCGGCAAGAGACTGGCTGGACAGGTATTTTGCAGGCGGCAAGCCTCCGATAGCCGAATTGCCTCTGGCTCCCGCAGGGGGAAAGTTCCGCCAGGCCGTATGGAAGATTCTCTGCGGCATTCCCTACGGAGAAGTTGCCACTTACGGGGAGATCGCCCGGAAGATGGCTGCGTGCGGGAATAAAAGGAGCATGTCTGCTCAAGCGGTGGGAGGAGCGGTGGCGCATAACCCCGTCTCCATCATCATCCCGTGCCACCGGGTGGTGGGCTCGGGCGGGAGCCTGACGGGCTATGCCGGCGGAATTGACGCGAAAATCAGGCTTCTGGAGCTTGAGGGAGCGGGCATGTCCCGTCTTTTCATGCCGAGGAAAGGGACCGCCCCTTTAAAGAAGTGCGGGGAAGGTTCTGCGGTTGATCGGCTCATCGCCAGACGATTTTGGAGTTGACGTCAAATAATAATAAAAAGTAGCATAAAACTTATAGTCTTGTTGCGTTTTCTCTCAGATGGTAAATGATGACTCATGGCATGTGTAGTTTATAGCCGCCCGCATTTTACGGTAGTCATTCTGGGTTCCCTCAATGTTTCAGATTTTCCTCAGGCAAGAGTCAATCAGGAAGATGAAAAAACATTCGAGTGTGGAGAAGTGGAAGATTCAGAGCATGCTGGAGAAAAATGGAAGGTCTGGTCTGAAGAACTTGTTTTGGAAGTATTGCTTCCTTTGCTCAGGGAGATGACGGAAAAGGCAATGATGTTTAATGGAGTTGATGATTGGGAAAACTCTTCTGTCATGAAATATGCAATGGCTGCTGTGGACTGCTGGGAGAAAAGATCAATGGAAAAACGGGAAAAGCCTCGCTATCTTTTAAAATGTTTTTCCCTGAAAGCTGCCAAGGCTACCTTGGAGTCTGGAAGGATCAGGTTTTCTCATCCTGATGTTTACAATGATCTTCTGGAGGGACGGTGTGTGTGGGATGGTTCGTTTGATAATAATGACGAGTTTCAAAAATGTGATGCAGAAAAAAGGGAGAAGCTAAAGAATGTCCGGATCTGTTGTTTTTCCGAAAAAAGTTCGAAAGGCCTGCTACCGCACCAAGCTTATTATGCAGACGAAGGAAAAGGTGTCGTGATATTTTTTAATACTGATTCTCTTCTGAAAAAGTATGCTCCCAGAGAACCGGAACAGGATGCCATCAGCAAACGGCGGATGTGGTACGTGTATCGTGTCCCTAGAGAAGAACAATTGAAAGGCAATCTGCTCGATGTATATTATACTAAGTTTTGTTCATGGCGTCATGAATATGAATGGCGTGTCGTCTTGGATGTGGAAAAGAATGTGGAACAACTTGGTCTGGATGTGTTGCCTGATAAAGATGGGAAACTATTCATGGATGTCTCCTTTAAACGTGAGGAGATCAATAGTATCATGTTGGGACCAAAGATGGGTTTCGCTGATGCTAAAGATATCTTTGAAAAGATATTGAAGCTATTTGGTGACATAAAGGTTATTGCTGCTGGAGAGTTTGAATATGGAAGTTACACTCGAAGAAGATACCATGTTATCCAGACATTGAAGGATTTGGAAGAGTTTTACAAAGGGAGAATTCACCTTTGACGCCTGGAATAAAACTGCTATGGAGGAAAAAAGCTCCTTCACCAGTGGTGTGTGGATGTTATCAATGAAACCTTGGATGAAAACGGGGAAAACTAAAACGAATAGCTTGCGGTTGTACATTGTCCATGTACACATATGGTGATGAATATTATTTCAAACACTGTTACGCTCCAGTTCATGTCAAAGATGCCTCTTCTATTGTAACTCGTCCGGAATCGCCAACAAATGCCTTGGTACGGTTGCTGCCAAGCCGAGGGATGGATTCAACATCTTGACCTAATCGGCGCAAAAACAACGCATAAGAATCCGGCGTAATTACGCAAAATAGGGGTGATGATCAGGAAATGATTCGCCCCGATCATTCGAATGTGGAGGTACAGAAAGAACAATGGAATCACGGAAGGGTTCCACCGGAAGATGAAGCTCATCCAAAGGAGAGCCTACGGGCATCGAAACTTTGAGAATTATCGTTTGAGAGTACTGGTGGAATGCGGAGGGTTCAATCTATGAAAAACTACCTCAAATACCTCTTCCCTCTGATTTTGGTATTGCCCCTTTTTGTTCTCCAAACAAGGGAATGGACATTTAGAATGTTGCTTTCCGGCAGGAAATGAAAAACCCTTGCAAAATCAAGGTTTTTGCAAGGGTCTGAAATTGAAAATCTGGTAGGCCCGGTAGGAATCGAACCTACATCGTCGGTACCGGAAACCGATGTCCTATCCATTGAACGACGAGCCCATGTTCTCAAGGAGAACGAAGGAGATAGAATAGAAAAACCGGGCCGGATGCAAGTATTTTTATACGGGTGACGGGATTGGCGTGATGAAAATATTAAAGGCGAACGGCTCATGGCAAAGGGGCGCCAGGATGTTCCGGGGCCGGGAAGATAGAGTTTTCCGTCAGGAGATTTTATGGTGGAAGGAAAAGATGGCCGCCAGAACGGCCACCACCGTAACGGTCATGATGGCCGCGAAGAGGGGCCAGAGGTCCAGGAAACCGGCTCCTTCCAGAAAGATGCGCTGGATGAGCTCCAGGCCGTACCTCATGGGGTTGAGCAGAGTGAGGTCCTGGAAGATTTCCGGCATGCTGGAGATGGGCGTGGCGAAGCCGGAGAGCATGACCATGGGCACCAGCAGCAGGAAGGTTCCCACAATGGCCTGCTGGAGGGACTGGGCGAAGGAAGAGATGCACAGCCCGATGGCCGCCGCCGTGACGATGAAGAGCAGGAGGGCGGCGGAGAGCAGCCAGATGGAGCCCTGGAAGGGGATGCGGAACCAGAACATGGCTACCAGCACCACGAAGACGGCCTGCATGATTCCGGTGATGACGGAGGCTATCCCCTTGCCGAGCAGGATTTCTCCGGGGGTGTACGGGGCGACCAGGAGCTGGTCGAAGGTGCCTTCCTCCCGTTCGCGGGCGATGGAGAGCGCCCCGGAGAGGATGGAGTTGATCAGCACGAGCACGGCAATGAGGCCGGGGACGATGAACCAGCGGGTGATGAGGTTGGGGTTGAACCAGGCGCGGGATTCTATTTCCACCGGGGAGGAGCCGCCGCTTTTGGCAAGCAGGTCCGCTCCGTAGGCGGAGGCGATTTGCTGGCCGTAGCTGAGGGCGATGGCCGCCGTGTTCGTGTTGCGGCCGTCCGCAATGAGCTGGAGGGAGGCGGTGCGCCCGGTCTGGAGGTTGCGGGAGAAGTCCGGGGGGATGGTGAGCCCCACGACGATTTCCCGGTTGTCGATCATGCGGTCGATGTCTTTTTCCGTGGCCGCCGTGGCCTGCCGCCGGAAGATGCCCGTGCCTTCCAGATCCGCGATGTACTGGGCGGCCGTTTCTCCGCCGTCCTTGTCCAGCACGGCGTACGGCACGCGGGTGACGTTCATGGTGGCGGCATAGCCGAAGATGGCTATCTGGAGGATGGGCGGGATGATGAGGGCCATCCGGCTTTTTTTGTCCCTGAGCACGGCCAGCAGTTCCTTTTTGACGAGGGAGGCTATTCTGACGAGGAAGTCCATGGCGTTATTCGAGGGATTTGGGGGCTTTCAGCCGGGCGATGCCCATGAGCACCACGGCAAAGACGCCCAGCGTGATGCAGCACGGAATGATGACGGAGGGGATGTCTCCGGCCAGGAAGAGGGTCTGGAGCAGGGTGACGTAGTAGCGGGCCGGGATGATGTAGGTGATGGCCCGGACGGCGGGGGGCATGTTGAGGATGTCGTACAGGAAACCGGAGAGCATGAGCGCCGGCATGAAGGTGCCCATGATGGCGAACTGGCAGGCCAGGAACTGGTTTTTGGTGGCGGTGGAGATGACCAACCCCAGCCCCAGGGCCACGATCAGGAACAGGGCGGAGACTGCCAGCAGCAGGATGAGGGAGCCGCGGATGGGGATGTCAAAGACGAAGGCGGCGAAGATCATGGAGATGGCTAGGCTGACCATGCCCAGCAGGAAGTTGGTGGCGGCCTTGGCCGTCAGGATTTCCCCGCTGCCCACGGGCGTGACGAAGAGGCTTTCCAGCGTGCCCCGTTCATATTCCCGCGCCATGACCAGGGAGGTGAGCAATGCGCCGATCATGGTCATGATGGTGACGATGACGCCGGGGACCAGGTAGTAGTGGCTGTCGTTGGCTTCATTGAAGCGGGTGCGCGTCTGCACGTCCAGCACGGGGGCGGCCTGGCCATTCAGGGAGGCTGCCCAGGATCCCACGACGGCCTGGAGGTAGTTGCGGATGAGGGTGGCCTGGTTGGCGTTGACGCCGTTGACCACGATCTGGACTTTCGTGATTCCGTTGTTGAGCGTGTCCGGAGCGTCGCTTTGCAGGGCGATGAAGGCGTCCGCCTCATGGGTGCGCAGCTTTTCTTCCGCCTCCCGGGTGGAGAAGACGCGCGCGGTCTGGAAGTACCTGGAGAGGGTGAGCCGCGTTTCCAGGTCCGTGGACCGGCTGGAGGCGGGAACGGCCAGGTACGCGATGCGCACGTTTTTGATGTCCATGCTCATTCCGTAGCCGAAGAGGAGCAGGAGCACGGCCGGCAGGATGACCGCAATGCCCACGTTGCCGGGGTCCCGGACCACCTGGTGGAGTTCCTTGACGATGAGGGCCCCGATTCTTTTGAGGGAGGCGGTCATGCTTCTTCCCCTCCTTTCTTCATGTGTTCCTCCGTGATGGCCAGGAAGGCGTCTTCCAGCGAAGCGGGCGCCCCGTCCCCCCGCGGGGGGGCGTGTTTGCGGATGTCGTCCGGGGAGCCTTCCGCCAGCGTGGTCCCGTCCATCATGATGAGCATGTTGTCGCAGAATTCCGCTTCTCCCAGGAAATGCGTGGTGATGATGATGGTGACGCCTTTTTCCGCCAAGGCGTTGATGCGCAGCCAGAAGTCGCGCCGGGCCAGGGGGTCCGCGCCGGAAGTGGGTTCGTCCAGAAAGAGGATGTCCGGGGAGTGGAGGAGGGCGCACGCCATGCTGAGACGCTGCTTGTAGCCGCCGGGCAGGTGCGCGGCGGGGGCGTTCATGTACGGGGTCAGGTGGAATTCCTCTTCCATGGAACGGATGGCTTCCTGCCGTTCCTTTCCGGCCATGCCGTAGGCCCCGGCGAAGAATTCCAGGTTCTGCCGCGTAGTGAGCATGCCGTACATGGAGAATTTCTGGGCCACGTACCCCACTTTTCTGCGCGCCCGCGCGGCGGCGGTCCTCAGGTCCGCCCCGGCTACGTTGAGCGTGCCGCCGCTGGCGGGCAGCAGCCCGCAGAGCATGCGAAAGGTGGTGCTTTTTCCGGCCCCGTTGGGACCCAGCAGCCCGAAGACCTGTCCCCTGCGGACGGAGAAGCTGACGTGGTTGACGGCAATGAAGCTGCCGAATTTCCTCACCAGGTCCGTTACCTGGATGACGGTGTCCCCTTTTTCCGCCTGTTCCGGTTCCGGCGGTCCGGCGGGGACGGGGATGTCCTGCGGAGCGAGGTCCATTTGATCGGCCAGCAGAGTCATGAAGCCGTCGGAGAAGTCCGGCTGCGCGGGTTCGGGGCGGTATTCCTCCAGCTTTTCCCGCGCGGGGTGGCCGGCGGGAACGATGATGCGGACGGTGTTGCCCTGCGGGGTGGCGTTGATGATGCCGGGCACGGCGGCCAGCCTGCTCTGGAACTGGCGCGCATGCAGCCCCTCCGGCGTGCGCACCGTGACGCACATGCCTTCCGCCCGGGCAATGACGTCGGAGGGCGGGGCGTCCATGAGCAGGCGCCCTTCATACATGATGAGGGTTCTGTTGCAGTAGGCGGATTCGTCCATGTAGGAGGTGCTGACCAGCACTCCCACGCCTTCCTCCCCGGAGAATTGCTTCAGGATGTTCCACAGTTCCCGGCGGGAGAGCGGGTCCACGCCCACGGTGGGCTCGTCCAACAGGATGAGGGGCGGGGAGGAGACCAGGGAGCAGCACAGGCCCAGCTTCTGTTTCATGCCACCGGAGAGCTTGCCCGCCAGGCGCGTGGTGAAGCGTTCCAGATTGGTCATGGAGAGCAGGCTGCGGAAGCGTTTTTCCCTGTCCTGGCCGTAGACGCCGTGCATGCGGGCGTAAAGCTCCATGTTTTCCTGCACGGTGAGATCCTCGTAAAGCCCGAATTTCTGCGGCATGTAGCCTATGGAGGCCTGGATGGCCCGGCTTTTTTTCACGGAGTCCAGGTTCAGCACGGAGATGGAGCCGCCGTGCGGTTTCATCAGTCCCGTGATGAGGCGGATGAGGGTGGTTTTTCCCGCGCCGTCCGGCCCCAGCAGTCCCACGATTTCCCCGGCGGAGAGGCGGAAGGAAACGCCGTCCACCGCCGCGAAGGGAACGCCGGCGGGGTCCGGAAACATTTTCCGGACGTTCCGGCAGTCAATCAGGGGCTGGGAGTCCGTAGTCATGGCCTGGGCTGTTCCGGAGGCTGCGTTCCGGCGTTCTGGTCCAGGGGGATGGTGACGGTAGCGGGGGCGCCCAGGCGCAGCCGGTTGTCCGGGTCGTCCACGATGATGCGCACTTCATAGACCAGGGCTGTTCTGAGGTCCGGCGTTTCCACGTTTTTAGGGGTGAATTCCGCCACGGAGGAGATGAAGCCCACCGTTCCCTTGAAGTCCGTATCCGGGAAGCTGTCGTTGTGCACGGTGGCGGAGAAGCCGGGCTTCACTTTGCCGAGCTGGGATTCCGTGAGGTAGGCCCGCACCCATTTGGCATGGTTCAGGGAAAGGTTGTAAACGGGTTTCTGCGGGGAGGCCATGTCCCCCTTTTCCAGAATGCGGTTGCGCACCACGGCATTGCTGGGGGCGTAAAGCACGGCGTCTTTCAGGTTCTGTTCCCTGATGGTCAGGTTGGCTTTGGCCTGGTTGTACTGGGCCAGGGCCTGGGCGATGTCTTCCACGCGGGAACCGGCCAGCAGCAGCTCCAGTTGTTTTCTGGCTACGTCCAGATTGGCGGCGGCCACCTGCTGGGAGGCGATGGCGTCGTCCGCCTCCTGGCGGGAGATGGATTTGGTTTCAGCCAGAGCCACCAGCCTCTTGCTGCGCACCCCGGCGTTGTTCAGCGTGGCTTCCGCCGCCTGCACGTTCGCCCTTGCCTGGGCTATTTCTTCCGCGCGCGGTCCGTTTTTAACGCGCAGGTAGTTCTGGCGGGCGGCCTCCGCGGTCTGCCGGGCCTCGTCCGCGGCCTGTTGCAGCCGCACCGTTTCCAGCGTGGCGAGTTTCTGGCCGGGAACAACCGTATCTCCCTCGTCCACCAGTACGGAATCAATGCGTTCGGAAATCAGGAAGGCCAGGTCCACCTGGCGCAGGTCCACATTGCCGTAAAGAACGGCCTTGTCCTCGGGCCCGGACGGAGCTTCCCGGTAGATGAACCAGGCTGCCGCTCCTGCCGCCGCAAGAAGAATCAGGAGGATCACCAGCTTTTTCATGTCTTTATTTATACGCATGTATAATTTATTACAAGCAAAAATGCGGCCGTCATGACGGAGAAGGAATTAGCGGTTTACTAACGGGGGCGGAACAGGCATAATCCGGCGACTTTTACTTTTCCTATTATTGATATGATGACCGCCACCGAGATACGCCAAAGCTTTCTGGACTTTTTCCGCGAGAAACAGCACACGGTCGTGCCCTCCGCTTCTTTGATGCCCCAAAGCCCCGGTTTGTTGTTCACAAATGCCGGCATGAACCAGTTTGTTCCGTATTTCCTGGGCGTATGGACTCCCCCCTGGACGCCCGCCCGCGCCACGGACACCCAGAAGTGCATCCGCGCCGGGGGCAAGCACAACGACCTGGAGGATGTGGGTTATGACTCCTACCACCACACGTTTTTTGAAATGCTGGGGAACTGGTCCTTCGGGGATTATTTCAAGAAGGAAGCCATCCGCTGGGCCTGGGAACTGGTGGTGGAACGCTGGGGATTCCCCGCGGAACGCCTGTACGCCACCGTGTACGCCCCGGACAAGACCAAGGGCGACCCCGGGGAGTTTGACCAGGAGGCATGGGATTACTGGGCGGAGCTGTTCCGTTCCCGCGGGCTGGACCCGGACGTGCAGATCGTGCACGGGAACGTGAAGGATAATTTCTGGATGATGGGGGAAACCGGCCCCTGCGGCCCGTGTTCCGAGCTGCACGTGGACCTGACCCCGGAGGGGAATACGAAGGGCAGCCTGGTGAACAGGGATTCCGACCAGTGCATTGAAATCTGGAACCTGGTGTTTATCCAGTATAATGCGGAGAGCGACGGCTCCATGCGCAATCTGCCGGCGTGCCACGTGGATACGGGCATGGGTTTTGAACGCGCGTGCTCCATCATGCAGTGCACGGACGGGTTCAAGGATTTTTCCCGCAAGCCTTCCAATTACGCCACGGACGTGTTCCGCCCCCTGTTCGACCGCCTGGAGGCATTGAGCGGCCGGAAGTACGCGGACGTGTATCCGGCGCCCGGTTCCAAGAGAGTGGAGGCGGGGGACGACACCCTTCAGGAGGCGATTGCCTTTCGCGTGATTGCCGACCATCTGCGCACGCTCAGTTTTTCCATAGCGGACGGCATTCTTCCCGGCAACAATGGCCGTAATTACGTGCTGCGCCGCATTCTGCGCCGCGCCGTGCGCTACGGGCGCCGCCTGGGCTTCACCCAGCCGTTCCTGGCGGAACTGGTGGATACGCTGGTGGAATCCTTCGGCCAGGTATTCCCTGAGCTGTCCGCCCGCGCCGCCGCCGTGAAGGAAGTTCTGAACCGTGAGGAGGCCAGCTTCAATGAAACGCTGGACCGCGGCCTGGAGCTGTTTGACGCTGAGACGGCTTCCGCCGGAAAGGTGAGCGGCGAGTTCGCCTTCAAGCTGTATGATACGTACGGCTTCCCCATTGACCTGACCGCGCTGCTGGCGGAGGAACGCGGCCTGGACATCGACATGGAACGGTTCAACAGGCTGATGGAGGAGCAGCGGGAACGCGCCCGCGCCGCCCGCAAGAGCGAGGTGGTGCGCGCCCTGGATTTGAAGACGGATGCCGTGACGGAATTTACGGGATACGATGTGGACGAATGCGCCGCCACGGTGCTGGAGGTGAGCCGCCAGGGGGATTCCCTGTTCATCATTACAGACAAGACTCCGTTTTATGCGGAGATGGGCGGCCAGGTGTCTGACGCAGGGTTGATTGAAATCGGCGGGGACAGCTACCATGTGATGGCCGTCCAGCAGATCGGCAATGCCCGTGCCCATGTGGTGGAAGCCCGCGAAGGGCTGGACGTGAAACCCGGCGACCGCGTGCATTTGAGCATTGACGCGGAACGCCGCCGCCGCATTGAGGCGCACCATACCGCCACCCACCTTCTTCACTGCGCCCTGCACCAGGTAGTCAGCCCGGATGCGGCCCAGCAGGGTTCCTTCGTTTCGGAAGACCGCCTGCGTTTTGACTTTAACAGCGCCGCCGTGGCGCCGGACCAGCTCCGCCTGATTGAAGAGAAGGTGAACGGCTGGATTGAGGCGGCTCTCCCGGTGCACTGCACGGAACGCGCCTATGCGGACGTAAAGGGCAATGCTGCGATTGCCCAGTTCTTCGGCGACAAGTACGGGGACGTGGTGCGCGTGGTCCAGGTGGGCGGCTGCAGGAATGAACTGGACGGCGTTTCCATGGAATTCTGCGGCGGAACGCATATGGCCAATACGAAGGATATAGGCCTGTTCAAGATCAAGAGCGAGGGGGCCATCGCCTCCGGCGTGCGCCGCATAGAGGCCATGACGGGGGACGCCGCCCTGGAAATGATCCGCCAGCACGTCGTCGCCAGGAGCCTGGAAATCGCCAAGGCGGTGGAAAAAATCAAGGAAGTCAATTATGAGCTGGAGGACATGGGGCTGGAACAGGTGCCCGTCCCCACGATTGAAGACAAGCCGGGGCTGACCGCCCTGGGGGCCTCCGACATCCGGACGGTGAATGATTCCCTGGCGCGTTTCGACGCCTCCGTGGAGCATTTCAAGCAGACCGCGCTGGAGGCGGAAAAGAAGCTTAGGAAGGCCCGCGCCGGGCAGTCCGCCGCCAGGGCTGACGCCCTGCTGAATGAATGGCTTTCCGATGACCCCGCCTCCCTGATCCAGGTGGCGGAAGGGGCCGGGGAATTGCTTCAGGAATTGCTGAACGGCCTGAAAAAACGCCAGTATACGGGCGCCGCCTTCCTGCTGTGCGTGGACAGTTCTTCCTTGCTCCTGGGCGCTTATTGTGGCAAAGATGCCATTGCGGACGGATTGTCCGCCGGGGATATGATCCGCGAGGTTTCCGCTCTTGCCGGAGGCAAGGGGGGCGGCCGTCCGGACCAGGCCCGCGGTTCCGCCCCGCAGGATGCCGATCCCCAGGCCCTGGCCGCGGCGGCCCGCAACATCATTAACGGGTAGGCCTTTCACGGGGCGCCCCACTGGAGACCGATCATGGACAAGAAGATTTTTCCGGACGAACCTGAGATTCCCATTCTGCCGAACCTGTTTACGGCAGGGAACCTGGTGTGCGGGTTTTTCGCCATTCTGACGATTTTTGAAGGGATCAACCAGGCGGACAGCGATGCCGTGGCGGCCTTCTCCTATTACCAGAATGCCACCTTCCTGATTTTCGCGGCATGCCTGTTTGATTTGTTTGACGGCCGCATTGCCCGCATGCGCGGGCAGGACGGCCCCTTTGGCCGGGAATTCGATTCCCTGGCGGACATCGTCTCCTTTGGCATTGCCCCGGCGCTTCTGGTGGCCAAGGCCGTCCTGTTCCAGCTTTCTCCGCCGGAGGTAGGCTGGGGCATAGGCATCCTGTACCTGCTGTGCGCCGCCCTGCGCCTGGCGCGGTTCAACTGCATGGCCTCCGCTCCCCGCAAGGAAGGGCAGAGCAGCGACTTTGTGGGGCTGCCTGTTCCGATGGCGGCGGGAGCCGTGGTTTCCACCATGTACCTGGTGATGTACCTGGCGGGCAGGGCTCCGAACGGGGCCATGGACCTGGGCGTCTTCAAGTACGTGATTGCCCTGGCGATGGCGGGGGTGTCCGTCCTGATGATGAGCCGGGTGGTTTATCCCAGCTTCAAGCACATCAACATGCGCACTCGGGGGACCATGTACGCGATCGTGCTCATTGTGCTGACGGTCATCTGCATCTTCAAATTCCCGTGGGTGATGCCCGCGGTCATTTTCTCCATTTACCTGCTCTACGGGCTGGTGCGCCCCTGGGTGGCCCGCCGCTGGCGGAACAGGCTGGAAGCCAGCGATGGAGAATAAAAGGGCTTTTAGAAGGCTGTTCCCTTTTTCCCCCTTAAATGAGCCGTCGTGCGCCGGGTCAGGGGCGGTTCGCGCGGATTTGCCGTGTTTCAAGCCTCGGGCATGCTTTTGAACATGGTTTTTATGGGGAAAGAGAACATCCGTCTCCGGAACCCGCCGCGATTTTTCCGCACGGCGGTACAACGTCAAACCGGCCGCGCGTCACAGGGACGGCAGCCGGTTGAAAGGCGGAGAAAACGGGAGGCAGGCGCGAAGGGTGGAATCATTGCCCCGTGGTTCCGGCGCTTACTTGTTCTTCTTTTTAAAATCGTCGGCAAAGGGGTCCTTTTCCGGAGCGGTGGGAACGGCGTGCGTCTCGATGTCCTTGGTGCTCTTGACCAGCGTGATGCACACGGGCTTGCTGCGGTTGCCCATGTCGTCATACGTGTAAAGGAAGCGGCGCACGAGTTCCTTGCTCTTGGAATCGAACATTTGCTCTTCCCTCAGGTTGGCGTTGCTGTCATAGCCGTAGCGTACGAAAAAGAGTTCGTTCTTCTGCCCGTCAAAGATCAGGCAGGAGCGCAGTTCTCCAAAGGGGCCTCTTTTGTAGAGGGTTACGGAGACGAGGACATTATGGATGTTGTAAGTGGTTTTTTTCATCCCCTTGCCGTCCCCGGTCTTTTCAAAGTAGCTGCGCGACCCGTCTTCATGCTTGACCATGCGGGAGGAAGCGGTCTGGACGTTGAAATCATCCTGGCTGGCCGCCAGGGCTCCGGCCGTCATGAGCAGGGGAATGATGAGAAGCAGGGGCGTTGTTTTCATGGTGAAAAAAGTGTTTCTGACTTATTAAAGTGATGTATAGTGCCTTTGACAAGAACGTAATTAAATGAACTGGCTTGTAAGGCGAGACATATTGAATGTGGCGCGCGGCGGCGTGCTGATGGGAATTGTAAACGTCACTCCGGATTCCTTTTCCGACGGGGGGCGTTTCCATACGACGGAACGCGCCGTTTCCCATGCGAAAGAGCTTGAGCGGCAGGGAGCCCTTATTCTGGACATTGGGGGGGAATCCACCAGGCCGGGGGCGGCGGAGGTCTCCGTGGAGGAAGAACTGGACCGGGTGCTTCCCGTGGTGCGGGAACTCCGCCCATGCACGGACGCCGTAATTTCCGTGGATACGCGCCATGCTGCCGTGGCGGCGGCTGTACTGGAAGCGGGGGCGGACGTGATCAATGATATTTCCGGATTGCAGGAGGAGGGAATGGCGGAACTGTGTGCGGAGGCGCGCTGCGGCGTGGTGGTGATGCACATGCAGGGACGGCCTGAAACGATGCAGAACGCGCCTTTTTATGAAGACGTGGTGCGGGAGGTGCGCGGCTATTTTGAGAAGCGTTATGATTTTCTGCTGGGTCGCGGCCTGGCCCCGGAGCAGATTTGCTGGGATCCCGGCATTGGCTTCGGCAAGACGCTGGAACACAATCTGGCCCTGCTGTCCAATATGGACAAACTGGGGGTGGCGGGACGTCCCGTATTGCTGGGCCTTTCCCGCAAGCGCATGCTGGGGGCCGTTCTGGGTGATGCGGAGCAGGGGCGGGCGCCGCTGAGCACCGCCGTGATGACGGTATGGGGACATTTGCACGGCGCCCGTATTCACCGTGTTCATGATGTGGAGGAATGCGCCCGCGCCCTGCGCCTGGTCCAGGCCGCCGAACCGTTTGTCCGCTGAGTGAGCCATGGAACCCGCTTCTTCCCGCCCGGTATTGACGTCTCTGGCGTCCGTTGCGTTCGCCCTGGCCGTTCTGTTCCTGTTCCTGGCGGTGCGCGGAATTTGGCCGCTTGGCGGCCATTACCTGGAATACATGGATAACGGGCAGATGGTGTATCCCACCTTGAAATATTATGCCTCAGCCCTGGTGACCGGAGCGTTTGACGGGTCCTTCTTTTACGATGTCAATGGAGGAGCGGGCATCCGCGTGAGCCCCTCCCTGCCGCACCAGCTGCTGGTTCCCTCCGCCTGGATTGCGGTGGCGATGGGAGACTCCTTCCTGTTGAAGGACATGGTCTGGGTGATGCTGGCGGATGTGGTCTGCATCTGCCTCACGGCTTCCTGGTTCCTGAGACGCGTCTTTACCTCCCTGCCCGTATGCTGGACCGTGCTGCTGACGGCGGGTTATGCCCTGGGGGGATTTTTTCAGACCAAGTACGGGTTCATGCAGTTCCTGGACCACGCCGCCATGTTCCCCCTGTTTGCCCTGGGCCTTTACCGGCTGGTGAACGGAGGGAGGGGGTGGCTGTATGCCGTCGGCCTCTTCCTGCTGGCTACCTCCATGTACAGCGCTTTCATGGCTGTCGTGACCGGCTGGCTGTTCGCGTGGGCCTTCACGCTTCCCCTGAAAGGGACGGTGGAACGCCGCGTCCGGCTGGCCCGTGTGTTCTGGTACACGGCGGCGGTGACGCTGGCGACCTGCTATTACTGGCTGCCGATGATGGAGATGAGCCGGGATTCCATGCGTTCCCTGTTCATGACACCACCCACCTTTTTTGAACTGTCCTGGCCGTTTGACCCTCCCAAATTCCTGGAACGCCTGTATGCCTGCCTGCCGGGAATGGCGTGCGCCGCTTTGGCTGCCGTCTATCTGGTTTACGGGAGGAAGGAGGCTCCGCCGGCGAACAGGGGGAGGCGGCTGTTTCTTCTCCTGCTGGCGGCGTCCGTGCTCCCTGCGTTCATTGAACCCCTTCACCGTGCCGCCCATCTGTGGAGCTACGTGGATTTTCCCGTCCGGTTCGGGTTCATTCCCAATCTGGTGGTGGTTTCGTTCTGCGCCTGGATACTGTCCGGCGGAAGGCTGCCGGAGCCGGTGGGGCGACGCTGGGGCTGGGGATGGAGCGTTGGCCTTCCCGTAGCGGCGTTTGCCGTCTCCCTGCTTGTCCTTCACGTGACGGACACGGACCTGGCGGTGCGCCTCCTGCCTCTGCTGTTTTTTGCATGCGCGTGGCTGTGCTGGAGGCATGCGGAAGGCAAAAGGCTGGTGTGCTCCATAGCCGCCGTGATGCTGCTGGGGCTGCCTGTGGGGGCTGCCGCGTTCTGGAAGCAGGGAGAAGAGGAAAAGGCCGCTGTCCTGGCCCTGAATGCGGAATGGCTGGCGCGCGGCATGGACGGGTACGCCGGGCTTCTGCGTGTGAAGGACAGGGACCGCCTGCTGGTGGACAACGCGGATTGCCTGGGGCCTGTCCCGGGCATCGGCAATTTCCGGCATACCACGAGCATCAGCCATTTCCGGTTTTTGAAAAACCTGGGGTACCGGGATGAATTCACGCGCACGTACGGTCAGGGGGGCACCCTGTTTTCCGATCTGCTGCTGGGCCATGGCTTTGTGCTGGCGTCCCGACCCATGGAGGGAATGGAGTGTGTGCTTTCCCGGGAAGGCATGTATTTATACAGGCTTCCGGGCGCCCGCTGGGGGCTGGTAGTCCCCCAGGGCGCTCTGGGGCTGCGTCTGGATGAGAACGCTGATGTGTTCAGCAATCTTAATGCCCTGCACGCCGCGCTCTGCCCATCGGCGGAAGGCCCCCTTTATGAGGCCTTAACAGTGAGGACGGAGATGAGCGGTCCCTTTTACCGGGCGGGCATTCCGGAATATCCCGGCGCGGTGTACGGGTTCCCGCAGACGGATACGGCGGAACTCCGTGTCAATGGATGTGCGGTGCCCGTCATGGCGGAGGCGCAGAAGACCCCCGGCGGGACGTGCCGCACCTATAACGGGGTTTTGGAATTGAAGCGTGCGGCCGTTGCCGGGGAAACCGTGGTGGAGGGGAGGATGCTGCGGACTGTGGAGACGCCCCTTCTGGCGGCTGCGGCGCGTACGCCGGAGCAGGATGTTCCGGTTCTGGGGAAAGAGCAGGATAAGTACGGGATAGAGGCGAAAGGAAGCGGCGGCCATGTGGAGGTGGCGCTGACTGCCGGAGAAGGGGAGGCTCTCCTGGTTCCGGTCGTGTATGAGCGGGGATGGAGGGCCCGGCGGAACGGGATGGAGGCGTCTGTGGAAAAGGTGGGGGAATTGATGGCGGTGCGCCTTCTGGAAGGGCAAAACCGGGTGGTGTTTGATTATTATCCGCCTTTACTGAAAGGTTCCCTGCTGTTTTCCTCTGGAGCGGCCGCCATCTTCCTGCTGTATGCATGGTGGGCGCGGCGGCATCCGGAATCCACGCTCAGGAGGATTGTTCTGGCCTGCGGATACAGGCTGTTTCAGTGCTGCGCCGCCGTGGTGTTGGCGGCTGTTTATATGGGGTCAATCGTGTTGTTTATTATACAATCGATGTAATATCTTCGGCAGCTTTTAGAAATGTATGATCAGTATATGGAAGATATTTGTGTTTTTTATGAAATATTGATTTTTGGAATCATTTATTTTAGTCTTGTCTCTGTCATTTTTTTCTACCTTTCTCCGAGTATTTTACTGAATACCAGCATCCGAATTATGTTGAAAATCTTTCGGCAAGAATATTCTACATAGTTCTATATTTTTTTGATTCAGGGGAAGACAGGATGTATTTCCTTTGAGGGTTGTTTTTATAAAATTCCTGTTCGCGAATGGATGTGATATGATGTTACAAGATGGAGGGGAGGTATGAAAATATCATCTAATGATATCTTTATATAAATGGTATATTTAAAAAAAGGATGAATTTGATGATTGTTTATCAATTATGAATTGATGTAGCATGGTGAAAAATCTGAAATATCAGCACAAATATCCGTAGATATATTTTGTTTAATGGATTCGATTCCTGAAAAGGCGATTGTGTGATTAAACCAAGATTCTAGCGTGCTCGTTTCTATATGAGTTCGTTCGTGATAAAAATTGAGCATGGATTTTGTATCGGAACGAATGAGCGTTATATTTTCCTGTAACTGATTCTGAGTTAAATGATCATTTAATGAAATACTTGGAGGGTGCAGGAAAAAGCGTGAGTTGGGGAAACAGCATCGTTTATTTCCTGTTAAATACAGGCAGATTGCACTGGAATCTACCGTTGCCAGATTATAAGTTTCAATGTAATCAAACAGATTCAGTAAAAGGCGGGATATGGATAAGGCCAAGGGGATGCTGCCCCCCGGTGAATTGATGAAAAGGCGTAAGGGGATGTTTCTTTGATAACGATCTTTTTGAATTTCACGGATAAGTTTTTCTATAAGATCGTCGGAGATGCCTCCCATGATTACCAGATCAGAATGTTCATTTTGCATGATAATTTGATTCCATGATGTTAAAGGCATAATGTTGTTTTTGTTCGGGAGTGTCGCCCGGAATATATTTCAGTTCTCCTTTGTGTAGTATCCAGCAATAGTCGGAGTCAGTAAATATTTCCATATCATGAGAAATAGAAATAATGGTACAGTTGCGTTTCAATTCGCGAAGCATTTGAAAAATAATAGACTTGTTGAAAATATCTAAATTGTTCGTAATTTCATCTACAATCAATAAATCCGGGTTAATGGCAAGAGCTCTGGCGATGCCGATACGTTGTATTTCTCCTCCGGACAGGTTTCTTTGTGATATTGTGGCGTCTAATCCGCCAAGACGGTCAAGTAGATGGTCCAAACGACAAAGTCTGATTATTTCTTCTATTTGTTCCCGTTTAATTTGATGATTGAAAAGAGTGATATTGTCCAAAAAACTGCTTTGAAAAATAGCTGTAGTTTGAGGGACATACCCGGGACGGGAAAAGTATCGACATATCCTTCCTTCGTCTTCTCGTAATGTTCCCAAGATGATTCGAATCAGTGTGCTCTTACCTTCTCCGTTATTTCCTAGTATGGAGTGGTATTCCCCCGTATGTATTTTCCAGTTTAGCTTTTTGAGAATGCGAGGGCCATTGCGATAGGTAAATGAAACATTTTGTAGGGATAGGAGCATGGTTCCTCTTTGTTTTTCTGAAAACAAATATTCTGAATCACTTGTCTTCAAAATATTATGATTAGATAATATCCCGAAAGTTTTTTCTAATGCCCGGGCACTTTCAGCACCCCTCGTTAAAGTCGGAACAGAGAAAACCATCTGCCCCATCTGCCCGGAAATCTGTCCTACTAACATTGTATAAGCCACGATCGTCCCCACTTCCAGTATTCCTCTCTGGAACATAATGACTGTCAGAGCTAGACAGCCTATTTGCCCTAATACCATGATTAATCGGATTTGGGTTGTATAAATGGAGGAGCGTTTACCTGCCTCAATGGAACATTGTTCAAGATGACGTGTTACTACGGAGAAGCGAAATATTAAATTTTTGGTGACCCGGAAGAGTCTCATGATAGGCGTCAAAGCGAGAAAATCAATGAATGTAGTTCCTTCTTCGTAATTTGTGGTACGTACATTTTGTGAGCTGAGTATCAGTCGTTTTTTATTTAGATGAAAAATGAATAAAAAACAAATTGCTATTGCCACAATAAGAATTAAGAATATAGGGTGTTTTTTCACCATCACAAAGCAGACTAGAGCAAAGGTAATGACTGCCCCTGCAATTTCTCCAAGAGTAGGACATATGCTTTCTGCAACAATTTGAGTATCCATGCAAATACGTCGTTCCCATGTCCCGACGGCTTCTCTCTCCCTTTGTTCCGTATCTAACTGCATGAATCGATTTATGACATCCTCCTTCATTTTTCTAGCCATAGAGGCTGTTTCTTTGATAATACAGTAGTTAAATCGGTATTGGCTGAATAAAGAAATAATATCCAGAAGAGCGATGACAGATATTCCTCCCCATAGATAATAAGAAGAAATATTTTTACAGCTCAGGAGTGTAATAAGATATCCGAACAACAGTGTTGATCCTATAGCTGCCAGTTCCTGAACGATAAGTAAGCATATTCCCCAAAATTTACTTTGAGCGTAATATCGGTAGATGGAGAAAAGTTCACTCATGTTGTATTTCTTTGATTGTAAGACTTAAAGTGAGAGAACTCTAGTGTCCTTGCGTTTCGTTTTTAGCGAATTGATAAGATGAGGAAGAGTGTAAAAAATCAGCAAATGTGACAATATTCGTTTTCTGTATTTATACTATGCCTCTGTTATTTGTAACAGAGGCATAGGCTATTTATTTATCGATTATGTGCCGAATTGGCACACATGGTGTAGCAAGACCCCATGCATGTTCCAGCACAACTATGACTGCAATTGGTGGACGTTCTGCTAACAGCGTGGATAGATACGTTTTTTTTCTTATATGAATTAATAATGGCATTAAGCTTTTGGAGCTTTTCGGTTGATATATTCATTTTGTTATTGTTGTTTTGTTATTGTTGTTTTTCTTTTCCTATTTTAAATTAGGAAGAGAAATGGTTTCTTCTATTGAGGAAATTCTTTTTGAATATCGATAGATGAAAGGTATCTATAAGCATTTAGTGCATCGTTGAGTACGAAAATTTCATGGTCGTTTAAAGTTCTGTAATTTATTTCTTTCAGAAAATATTCTAATTGATACTGGCATGCAGCCATGGCCTCCGCAGCATTCATTGCACACCAGCGCCGATCGCGTTTATTAATGGAATTTCTATCCAGCATGTTAAAACCAATACAGGTCGGACACCAATTTAGCAGCCCACAGCCTCGACAATCATTATCGGTCATTTGTTGTTCATCTTCCCAGCCATTAAAATCCTGATGCTTCATGGCGCGGTTTCCAAGAACCAGAGGAGTAAACATATGGCATCCGTACATGGAGCCGTCTGTATCATAGGTTGCCATATAAGTGCCACTACCGCAGAATTTGCTTTGCAATATTTTTGGGGACCCAATAAAAGTAAGTGGTCTTGTTAAAAAATTACAGGGATGGTGCTCCGGATTTTCTAGGTAATAGTTTTTCAAGAGGCATAATTGTTCATAAAAGATTTTTGCGTCTGCATTATTCCATTCTTCGCCTTGCGCTAGGCTTGCAATAACTTTGTATCCATTTTTATGTGCAAAAAAAAAGGAATCATAAAGATGATGAAGGCTATTTTTTGATATGGTCATCTTGAAACCTTGAAACGGCCATGTCTTGCAGAAAAAATCTAAATCTATGTTTTTAGCCTGTTCTCCTCGATTGATATTTTGAGCATTTTCAATGCCATCGTAACTAATCCCTAAAACCATAGTTTTTCTATGATTTCGGAACCAAGTCTTCATTTCTTCTGAAATAAGGGTTCCATTGGTGGATGCAAAACAAATGAAAGGTATATTATGATTACTAGTTTCCATCCATTCTACAATTTCTTTGATGAGGTCGAAGCGCAGCAATGGTTCTCCCCCCATAAAGTCAATTTCCAATTCCTTGAAACGTTTATCATTTTTAACAATTTCTATTTCTTCATGGATAATTTTTTTGGCGAGAGATATATCCATTTTTTTTGAGCCATTCTTAAATTTTTCATAACAATAGGTGCAGTTCAAATTACACCCGTGTGTGATCAGGAGCATACAGGTGCGTCGTTCAAAGTATTCGTGACAAGAAGAGAAAGGGTAGACTGGTTCGGAAGCTGCGAGATTCATAACCAAACATATAACGGATTCCCAATCCGATATGCCCTGAAAACAGTGCATGAGTTTCTTTTTCTGTAGGGGACGGCCCTGTTTTTCTGCGCTGTTGAAACGGACATGGCCGGCAGATGTACTGGCTTTCAGGAAAAAGAGTTCTCCGGTTTTCAGATTTATCTTGAGCAGTTTCAAAAGCTGGCGGCGGGTTCAGGATGGGTGGATATTTCTGAAGGTTTTCCGGCTGCAGAAAAAAGTTTTCAATGATGCAACAAAGTTTGTCACAAATTTCTGGTTCTCAAAATTCACACTTGACTTTCGGATTGGGAATCCGCTGTTACATCCAAACAGATTTATAGCTAATCTATTATATGGTTGATAAGTACTGTATTTCCTGGTTGGTGAAAATGAAGAGGAATAGAATGAATTAGATCAAAATTCTCTGTTGCCATAAGAAAAATTGATGATTCTGATGAGTTTTGGGCGGGTGTGTTTGTGGAGAAGGGAAGGAATTGATGGCGGTGCGCCTTCTGAAAGGGCAAAACCGGGTGGTGTTTGATTATTATCCGCCTTTATTGAAAGGTTCCCTGCTGTTTTCCTCCGGAGCGGCCGCCATCTTCCTGCTGTATGCATGGTGGGCGCGGCGGCATCCGGAATCCACGCTCAGGAGGATTGTTCTGGCCTGTGGATACTGGCTGTTTCAGTGCTGCGCCGCTGTGGTGTTGGCGGCTGTTTATATGGGGTCAATCGTGTTGTTTATCGTGCAGTCCGTGCTGTGACAGTTTCCGGGGAATGGAGAAAACCGCCTTCAGCCAGTTCATGTACAGGATTTGACCGCTCCTGGCGGTTCGGGAAGCGTTGCGGGAAGGCGGGTAAAACAGTGTGATTGAAGCGGTGGGACCGGAAACGTATACGTTCCGCGGATTGTTTTCCATACTGGGAAAGGTGACGGGGCGCCGTCGTCCGGTACTGTCCGTTCCTCCGTGGTCCGCCTATGCCGCCGCCGGTATCATGGGGATGTTTCATCGTGATGTGATGCTGGCCCGGGATGAAATCCGCGGGCTGATGGAGGACAGGCCCTGCGTTGAAGGCGCTCCGCCTGCCTGCTCCATCTGATGCCGTTACACGCGGCGGAGGATTACAAGTGCGAAGTAAAAATAACTCCTGGCGAGAATGTCGCCATGTCCGAAGATGGGGATAAAGCCATACTGGACAAGCAGGAAGGCAAAGTTTACAAATTTAAAGCCGTTGCCAAATTTACTCCTGACTCAGAACAGGAATGGGTAGAATACCGAGGTGGGAAAACAAGAAAGTATATACGGGAACCTGCGCCAATCATGACGAGCGACCCTCCCAGGGGAAAGGGAGGATTTTCTTCTACGGGAATTTGCTCTCCCAGTGAAGAATATTGGGGAACTGAATTCAAGGTCAAAGTTAAGGTTAACATGGGGTTGGTCGGTCCAAAGAAAAAAAGAGAGGTGGCCGAAGCCGAAATGGATACTATGGCTCCATTAATCCAAATACAGTTCGCCAAGTTCAGGGAAAATGCCGGGGGCAATGGTTTCACCATTCACGACCAATTCAGAGGGAAGCCTGTTCCGGTTCCGGAATTCAAAAGGGAGGATAAAACACCGGATGACGATAAATCACCCGTAGGGTACTATGCAGGGGATATTCCTTCCTTTACTGTCACCTTCAAGGCGCTGCCGGACTCCATGAAAACAATCAAGGCAACGTGCACCGACGGAATATTCGCCTCTGAAGCGACTGAATTGTCCATTGCCAATGGAAAAGCCGAGGGGGTCGTCACCGCCAAGGAAGCCGTGGAGAGAAAATGCCGGGGACGCGCAGAAGTTGCGTCCTGGAGTTTCTCTGTTCTGGGAGTGAAGTTATCCGCCAAGGGACAAATGACCATCAGCAAATGCTATGTTCTTCTTGACAGGGGTAATCTGGACAAGCTTAGTTTCGGCATATCCAGCAGTGCTTCTTATTACGATGAATGGAAACCGGAAGAGGGAAAAACCGGCTCCCTGTATGTGGATCAGAAACAAAACCCCATGCCCTTGTCGGTAGCCGGAATGGTAGATGCCATCGACAAAGGAACGGCAAAAATCATCTGTGAGGAAGCTGCCGGTCTTATGGAATATTCTGCAGCGGTTCTCGGCTCGGGCGGAGTCAGTTCCAGAGGAGTCGGGTGGACGGAAACTAGAAAAACAACAAACGCACAAGGACAGGAGGAGATAAAATCATGGCGCTCCGGCCATGCCTGGTGCCTCTATGGAGGTAAAGTACATAACCCTGTTCCCTACAATGCGGGTCCTACCAACAAATCGGAAAGTGATTACATAAAAGACGATTTGAAATCCGATGAAAGCAGGAGTAATTTTACCGAACCTGGCGGCCGCCACTTTTCATTTAACAAATAACCATCATGACTTGCACGCACAGTATGAAAATTCTCCCCTTTTTCTTCATTGCCCTAACCCTCATAGGGCAGATCCTTCATGGGGCGCCTGTTGCAGGGAATGGCCTGTATCCCGGCCAAACAGTCTGGGAAATAAAACCGGCCGCAGTATGGAACCAGACCACCATAAAATCCAATCCTGCCGAACGCAAGGCCCGTCTGTATAACCTGTATGAGGAAATTAAACCAGGCGGGAATCCTGTTCCTGGACAGTCCGAGGCGGCAAAAGACATGGAAGGGCTCAATATATCTCAGTACTACCTGGGATGGGACCATGAGAAGAATTACTGGGTCATTGTCGATATCATGGGAAATGTCTACATGGCCGTCAAAATGTTCTACTCCCCAAACCCCGTCTACAGTCGTCAGAAAGCAGTAGATGAAATGCTTGTCTCACAAAAACAGGGGCCTCCGGTCAACCGTAACCGTGAATACCGATGGACCATGTTTGGTGACGGCATAAAAATGGCATTTCTGCAAGTCCCGTTTATTTTAGACGAAGATAAAAAATTATGTGGGGAATTCTTTGCAGAACAGGAGGGGTTTTCCCTTATTGCCGCTGACCACTGGTTCTTTCCGCTTATTAGAAAAGAGCTTAAGGATAAAGAACTGTTTGAAATATCAGAGACCATACTCGCCGCACTCAATGGGAAACGCCAATTCGGGTATTTTCCGAAAAGGACGCGGCAGGCGGTGAAAAAGTGGAAGGATATTTCAAAGATGCCTTATCAAAAGAGGACCAGGCGTGAAGAAGAATTAAGGAAATTAACAAAAGGCATGCCCGAGGGCTTATACGACAGGATTGATCGGCATGCTCGTGAGCTGCAACGGAATGATAAAATTCTCAACCTGAATATGCCGGACGGGGACGAAGACAAGGGGCCTGAAATGATACCCAATATTAATAGCGGCATTGGAACGGTGAACTGGCTCAAGAAGCACGTAAATATCCCTTTTATTGCGGAAAAAGGTCATGACGAATCTCACATCAACGGATGTTCCGGTACTTTTAGCGTGAATAAGAATGGACGGGATTATCCCGTCACCTACACGATTCTGCATCTTCATACGAAAAACCAGGCTTTGAGAGCGATGTTCGCGATGCAGGCGGAGCAATCAAAACAACTTATCAAGCCGGATATTCTGAAAAAAATCCTGCAGGTACATCCCGGTCTGGTGGGAGATTACGATGTCTGCCTCAAACCGGTAATCAATGAATTGGGAGTTCCCGTACCCCATGGAGAATATTCCTCAATTAGTTTCATACGGGGAAATACGGCCGTTATGCTGAAAAACGAGACGATGGATATTTCCGTTTTGCCATTGGCAAAACAAATTGACGAGGCTTTGCTTAAGAATATGCAGGTGTTCATGAAGCCCGAAGAAACACGGTAGGTTTCCTGTGATTGAAATTTAATTGCTTAGCGAATATTGGCAAAGTAGCTCAAGTTTGGAAGTGCGTCGATTGGTGATTCGAGTCCGGGCAATGGGAAGAAGCGCCAAAGAAATAACGCAACCCTGTGATGTTAAAAGGAACCACTTTATATAATCTGCCCAAACGACGCGGGGAAATGGGGAAGTGTAACCGCATTTCCCAGGCTGTAACCCGGTTCCGGATTCAGAAGGGCTTTTAGTCGCGGAAAAACTTGTCTGATACCCGCTCTTTTTCCTGACGCCATTGCCGTTATGGGTAACTTGAGAAGTTGCAGGGATTGATGAAATGATGCGATTAGTGGGAACCGGCAGTGTTTTATCTTTTTCTACAGTCCTGGCTTGACTCCTATGGAGGAAATGTGGCTCAAGATAAAAGTTTTTTGTGTAAAACCAAAGCTTGTTCCCGGTGCTGTTGCTGGGAGTTTTACCTGCTCTTTTGCTGCTATTCGCATGAAGACATTCCTGAGTGGTTCAAACATGATGGTTATTCCTGGTTATAGTTAATTTGCTGTAAAGCGTATCAAGTCTTCGTGCAGCGGAGACGGCTCCGTTCCCTTTTCAATGTTGATGGGTTGACGTGAAAAGGCTTTCCGTTTTTGAAGGATGGTTGACAGGGGAATCTGGCGCGGTAGAGTGGTTTCATGCAGTCTTCCTATTGTCCGAGTCCTTATCGTTATACGCGCCGCGTGACCCGTGAAGTCATGGTGGGGAATGTGGGGGTGGGCGGCTCCAATCCCATCCGGGTCCAGTCCATGCTGACGTCTGATACGCGGGATACGGATGCCTGCGTGAAGGAGGCTCTGGAATTGGCCGCGGCGGGGTGCGAGATTATCCGCCTGACAGCCCAGACCAAGGTGTATGCGGCCAATCTGGAGAATATTTCCCGTGAATTGCGCGCGGCGGGCTGCCATGTGCCGCTGGTGGCTGATATTCATTTCAAGCCGGACGCCGCCATGGAGGCCGCCAAGTGGGTGGAGAAGATACGCGTTAATCCGGGCAATTTCATCGACAAGAAGAAGTTTGAAGTGAGGGAGTATTCGGACGCCGAATACCGTGAGGAGCTGGACCGCCTGCGGGAGGAATTTACGCCCCTGGTGCTGTTTTGCCGGGAGCATGGCCGCGCGATGCGCATCGGGTCCAACCACGGCTCCCTGTCCGACCGCATTCTGAACCGCTTTGGCGATACGCCGGAGGGGATGGTGGAGAGCGCGATTGAGTTTGCTCAGATTGCCCGGGACCTGGATTACCATTCCCTGGTGTTTTCCATGAAGGCTTCCGACGTGAAGGTGATGGTGGCCGCCTACCGCCTGCTGGTGGAACGCATGAACGCCCTGGGGCCGGACTGGAATTATCCCATCCATCTGGGGGTGACGGAAGCCGGAGGCGGAGAGGACGGCCGCATCAAGAGCGCGGTGGGCATCGGTTCCCTGCTGACGGACGGCATTGGGGATACCTTGCGCGTTTCCCTGACGGAGGACGCCGTGCGGGAAGTGCCCGTGGCCTACCGCCTGTCCAATCCGTTCCAGCCGTCGGAACGTTCCGATGATCCCGTTTCTTCCTTTCCCGAGCCGGAGTTGAGTTATGATCCCCTGAAGTTTTCCAAAAGGCAGGGAGGGCTGGCGATGTGTTACGGGGTGCGCCTGGGCTGGGAGCAGCCCGTGCGCGTAGTGGTGCCGGATGCGGGGTTTTACGCCCTCCAGACGGAACGGGATGCGATGGGGGACATGATGCCGGAGCTGGCCTTCGGCCAACTGGAGGCCATTGAGGTGGACCCCCGTTGCGCTGACGAGCTGGAGCCGTTGAAAGAACTGGCCGAACCGTCCGTTGTCACTGTGAAGAATGGTCTGGACATGGAACCCGTGTATGCGTTCCGTCTTCTGGCTTCCCGCATGGAAGACAGGCACCTGATTCTGCTGAAGGATACGCTGGTGCCCGGTTCCGTTTCCGATGAGGACGTGCCGCTGGTGGCCGCCCGCAATATCGGTTCCCTGCTGAGCGACGGCATTGGGGATGCCGTGCTGATTCAGGGGGAATCGGATCCCCGGCTGGCTTCCTTCCTGGGATTCAATATTTTGCAGGCTACGGGAACGCGCCTGACGCGTGCGGATTACGTTTCCTGCCCGTCCTGCGGACGCACCCTGTACAATATTCAGGAGGCGACGGCCCGCATTCGGAAGGCCACGGAGCATTTGAAGGGCGTGAGGATTGCCGTGATGGGGTGCATCGTGAACGGTCCCGGCGAGATGGCGGACGCCGATTTCGGCTATGTGGGAGGCGCGCCGAACAAGATCAACCTGTACGTGAAGCACACGCCCGTCAAGTTCAACATTCCCCAGGAGGAGGCCGTGGAGCGGCTGGTGGACCTGATCAAGGAGTACGGCCGCTGGGTGGACCCCAAGTGAGGCTTTTAACGATTCCGGAGAGGTTTCAGCATGGGAAGGATGTTCATCAGCGGCGGCCGCGGCGGTTTGGCGCGGGCTGCCGTGGAGTGTTTTACCACCGCAGGATGGGAGGCGGATGCTCCGTCCCGCGCTGAACTGGACGTAGGGGACCGTTCAGCCGTGCGCCGCTGGTTTGACGGCCATGCCGCGTATGACCTGGTGGTGTGTGCCGCCGGAATTACCAGAGACAGGCCATTCCTGAAACAGACGGAGAAGGAGTGGGACGAGGTGATGAACGTGAATGTGACGGGAGCCGCCTGGTGTGCCCGCTGCGCCGCCGAGGCCATGGCGAGGGAGAAGCGGGAGGGGCAGGTGGTGATGGTCGGTTCTTATGCGGCGCTTCGCCCGGCTCCGTCCCAGGCGGCCTATGCCGCTTCCAAGTCTGCGCTGGAAGGGCTGGTGAAGAGCCTGGCGCGGGAATGGGGAGGGGAGGGAATCCGCGTTAATCTGGTGCTGCCGGGGTTTATGCTGACGGAGATGACGGCCGGGTTGAGGGAGAGCGTGAAGGAGTCTGCTTTATCTAGGCATGTTCTGGGCAGGTTTAATACGCCGGAGCGGGCCGCGGCGTTTATTCTGTTTTTGCAGGAAGTCCTCACGGCTGCCTCCGGGCAGGTGTTTGATTTGGACAGCCGGATTGCCTGATCATGGGCAGCGGATTTCTTATCCGCGGTCAAGTTCCAAGCTTGAGGGAAAAGTATTTGAGAAAAAACCTCCGCTGGTTTAAGGACATCCCGCCGGGAACGGAAAGCTTCCGGCTTTCGTGTAAAACATAAAATCCCAGGAGGAGGAAAGAGGCATATCCTCCTGTTCATGTATCTTTTCAAGGGCCGGGAGGCCCTTGTTCCCAGGACTTTCCTATTCTTTTATTCATGGCGGATCATGCTGCCTCCCTGTGGAGAAAGGCTTTTCTTTCGGAAAACCTTTCCATCATTGATGAAAACGCGGATAAGAAATCCGTTGAAATGCCCCCATGAGCTTGTTGCCGGCTGGTGATCAGGGAAGAGGAAAACCTTCTTCCGATAGTGGTCTGGATATTCCCCTGTCGCGGAATTATGGAATCGATGCCTTGCGCATTGTGGCCATGATGCTGGTTTTGGTTCTTCATCTTTTGGCCGCCACTCATGTATTGCCGCTGGACAATCATGATTCCGCTTCCTACAGGGTGGGATGGCTGCTGGAGATCGCCTCCTATTGCGGGGTGAATTGCTATGCGCTGATTACGGGGTATGTATGCTGTGACGGGACATTCAAGTATGAACGCGTGGTCACTTTATGGTTCCAGGTGATTTTTTATACGGTGGGCAGCCTGCTGCTGGTGCTGCTGTTTTCCCCCCAGGTGGTTCATTTTAATAACGTCCTGAATTCGTTGTTTCCCGTTTTAACCGTCCAGTATTGGTATGTGACGGCGTATGTAGGGCTGTTTTTCTTCATTCCGTTCCTTAATGTCCTGGGGCACCGGCTTACCAGATCACAGTTCCAGTATCTTCTGGTTACCGTTTTTGTTCTGTTTTCCGTGGTTCCCACCTTGCTTCACAGGGATGTGTTTCCTGTGGAGGGAGGGTATTCCGTCTGGTGGCTGGGCGTTCTCTACATGCTGGGAATGTATATTAAAAAGCATGGCCTGTTGACTGGAATGAGGACGGGCGCCTTGTGGATGCTTTATGCCGGGTGTGTATGTTTTGTCTGGGCGTTCAAAATGGTTCTTGACGTAGTGTCCCCGTACCTGATTGGCCAGATAAGGGGCGGCGGAACGTTTATTGCCTATAATTCTCCGTTCATTGTAGGAACGGCGGTTGCCCTGTTCCTGATTTTTTCCCGCATGCGTTTTTCATCCCGCAGGGCGGTTGCCTGCGTTTCGTGGCTGGCGGCAGCTTCGTTCAGTGTTTATGTGCTGCATTGCAATGTTCTGATAGGCAAATGGTTTTTATGGGATGTCTTTGAATGGGCCGCATCTTCTTCCCCTGCGTTGATGGTCGTGAAGGTACTGGCAATGGCTGTTGCGGTGTATGCAGGCTGTTCCCTGGTGGATGCCGTACGGCGTTATTTGTTCAAAGCTATGGACGTTAACAGAGGTGCCCGCGCAGTGGCCGGCTTTTTCGGAAAGCTGGGCCTTGCCTGCCGGAAAGCGTATCGCAGAATGTTTCTGCATTCCTGAAGGCAGGGGGAACGCCCTGTTCCGTTATGCCGCGCAATTCGTATTTGAGAACGGGATGGTTTTCCCGCTTATTGCTGTCCCCTGCCTAAAAGGCCCTTGAGCCAGGGAATGACCAGGTCTTTTTTGAAGAAGTGGTTGCGCGGGTCCACATTGGCGAGGCGGAAAAAGGCGTCTCTGTCCAGCCCCGCGGGCAAATGTTCGCCGTGCCAGCGTTGGGCCGGGTCTGCAAAGCGGGGCTGGTGGCGGTACTGGAAATGGTCCGGCGCTCCGGCTGTTCGGTAGGCCGCGGAGATGAGTTGGAAGTCCCTGTCCAGGCCTCCTTCCGTACAGATTACGGGGCGCGGAGCCAGGGCGGCCACAATGTCTGGAAAGTCAAACTGTTTCCAGAAACCCGGAATGAGGTGGCGGATGGAGGTGGGCGCGGAGCGCACGCCCCTGCCGCTGGGCATGGTCATGACTTTGGCTCGTTCCAGGGTGCGGCACAGGAAGTCATTGTACACAAAGGCAAAGATGTCCGGATTCAGGACGCCCAGCACCATCATGGGTTCCGTTCCCAGGGAGAACCCGCTCAGGATGATGCGGTTTTTCTGCACCCAGGGGCGTGTTTTTACCCAGTCCAGAACGCATTGGTCCGCGTAGGAGGTGTAGCCCAGCCAGCTCCAGTCCATTTCCAGCAGGAAACGGGCCAGGTTTTCATAGTCGTGGGAAGAGCGGCCGGCGGCGTGTTCGGCGTCGCCCTCCTCTCCCGTTCCGGCATTATCCACGACAACGGCGGCCCAGCCCTGTTTGACGTAATGGCGGGCCATGGCGTTGCTGCCCGGCTGCGGTACGGGGGGCTGGGCCAGGTCCGGCGACGTTTCCGCCGCCAGTTCTTCCTTGGTTTGATCAGAACCAGGGATGCAGAATAGCACGGGAACCGGATTTTTTTCTGAAGCGGTATCCGGAATGAGTACCAGAAACGGTACGGCAGCGCCCGGGAGGGGATAGGCTTCCCATTTTTCTACCCGGTAGTGATCCCTCTGCACGGTTTTCACCAGGACGGGTGCGGGAAGGTCGTCATGAAGGGGGAATTTCATCAGTTTTTTCATGGTTTCCCGGACTTTCTTCTGCCAGGCGGGGAAGTCTTCCGGTCTCATGTCCGGAGAGAATGCGCATGCCGGCTGAATGTTTTCCAGCATTGTTTGCACGACGCCGCGGGAGGAGACGTGCCGCTGGTCGTTCCGGGAGGAATGGAGTACCGCCCAGTCAGCCGCCTGGAATTTTCCTTGCGGTGAGGAAAGGGAGGGAAGGCAAATGGCCATGAAGAGAAGAGATAAAAATCCGGCGATCCGAATGGTCATGGGATGATGATTGCCATAAAAGGGAGCCCGTTGCAAGACGGCAGCGGTACCGTTTTTCCTGGCTGTTCCTGACGTACCGGGAGCTTGAGTTTTTCCGGGTGCGGCAGTAGTCTGGCCGCCGTCATGATTGCGGGGGGAAAAAGTCACGGAAGACCGGAGCCGCGGGTATGCGGGCTGGGGCTGGCTTCCGGCTTTGGCATGGGGGCGGCGGCCCATCTCTCCGGAGTGAGGGAAGGGCGCCGCGTGTTGAAGCCGTTGAGGGAACTGTGGGGAGAGGGATATCCGTGGGGCGATGTTTTGAGCGGGTGGATTCCGGACAGGAAGCTTTTATGCAGCCGCAGGAACGGCCCTGCCTCCCAGCTGGCGCTGCTGCTGGCGCGGCAGGCCGTGGAGGAAGCCGGGTGGGGAGAGGAAGAGTTGAAGGATGCGGCCCTGATTGTGGGCAGTTCCCGCGGGAACGCCTCCGGCTGGCTGAGCCCGTGGCCCGGACGGCGGTCCATGAAGATTCTGGCCGTTCCCAATTCCCTGCACAGCGAGCTTGCCTCCTGCGTCAGCATTGAATTGGGGATTCGCGGCCCTTACCATGTGCTGGCGAGCGGCTGCGCCGCCGGTCTGGATGCCGTGGGCATGGCGGCCATGCTGATGCGCCAGGGGATCGTCGGGAGGGCCTTGGCTATCGGGCTGGATTTGCCCTTGTGCCGGGAGCTGCTGGGGACGTACTGGGCTTCCGGGATGCTTTCCCGCAACGGCGTGAATGATCCCTACGGTCCCCATGCCGACGGCATGTGCATTTCCGAGGGAGGGGCGGCCATGGCGCTGGAGTTGTCTTCCGGGCCCGGCATTTACGTGAAGGATTATCTGGTGAATTCAGATGCCTACAGTCCGCTGGGAATGCCGGAGGATGGAAAGAGCATTGCCGCCCTGCTGGATGCCGCCCTGCGGAATTGGGATGGGAAGATTCCTTTGACCGTCTGCCCCCATGCCAGCGGCACGGCGGGCAATGCCGCTTCCGAGCGGGCCGCTTTAAAACGGGTTTTTGGAACCGGCCTACCGGATTTAAGGATGATGAAGCCCTGGACGGGCCATGCCATTGGCGGCAGCGGCATTCTGGAGCTGGCCCTGATGCTGGCTTTTATCAGAGAGGGGGCCCTGCCTCCTAATCCTTTCTGGGTAAGTTCCCCGGCAGGCGCGGCTTGTGTGGCGGAGGAACTGCCTTTGGATGGAAGGCGCATGCTGGTCAAGTCCGCCGCTTCCATGGGCGGCCATAATGTAGTGCTGAGCCTTGACGTGGACGGCTGACATGTTTCTGGAGCAAGAACGCTTATGAAGAATCCTGAACAGTTTTTATCAGAGTTGAAGTCCGCGGGGTTGCTGCGCGTTCTGCGGAATGTGGATTGCCTGCCCGGCGGCATGGCCCGCATGGAGGACGGCCGGGAGGTAGTCAACCTGGCAAGTAATGATTATCTGGGACTGGCTCATCATCCGGCCCTGGCGGAGGCATTTTCCCGTGCGGCGCGTGATGGCGGGGCCGGGGCCATGGCTTCCCGCCTGGTCACGGGGACGCGCCGGGCGCATTCCGGTCTGGAGGAGGCCCTGGCTGAGCTGAAGGGGACTGAAGCGGCGGTCAGCTTTTCCTCCGGTTACGCAACCTCCCTGGGGGTGATTGCCTCCATTGCGGACCGGGAGGATACGGTGCTGATGGACAAGTTGTCCCATGCCAGCCTGATTGACGGGGCGCGGCTGTCCGGTGCCCGCTTGTCCACGTTCCTGCATAACGACATGGAATCACTGAGAAAAAAGCTGGAGCATTTGCGGAGCGCGAATCCTTCCGGAGGAATCCTGGTGGTGACGGAATCCGTTTTCAGCATGGACGGGGACCGCGCGCCTCTTCGGGAAATCGTGCGCCTGAAGGATGAATTCGGCGCTCTGCTGCTGGTGGATGAAGCACACGGATTCGGTGTGCTGGGAGAACACGGGGCGGGATTGGCGGAGGAACTGGGCGTCTCCTCCCGCATAGATTTTCAGATGGGAACCTTGAGCAAGGCTGCCGGGGTGAGCGGCGGTTATGTAGCCTGTTCCCGCGCCTGGGCGGATGTGATGATCAATTCCGCGCGGTCCCTGATTTATTCCACGGCTCCGCCTCCCGCTCTGGCGGCCGCCGCCCTGGCCGCGGTGGAAGTGATCCGGAGCGCAGAGGGGCGGGAACTGCGCCGTCATGTTTCCGTGCTGGCGGATGCCTTGTCCTCCGCGCTGGGAATGCCCGGCAGGCCCGTTTCCTCCATTTTCCCCGTGGTAATGGGAGAGAATGATGCCGCCCTGGCCGCGGCGGATACGTTGCTGGAACGTGGTTTTCTGGCTCCCGCCATACGTTATCCTACGGTCCCCCGCGGGACGGCCCGCCTGCGCGTTACGGTGACGGCGGCCCATCGGGCCGTCCAGATCGGGCGGCTGGGAAAAGCGTTGGCGGAGTTGCTCCATGGATAATAACATAATTACTTGAATAATGATGAAAGCGTTGTCTTCCCATTCCCTACATTTGGTCCTGAGCCTGTTTTTCCTGCCGATGATCGTGGTGTATGCCGTGACCGGCCTGCTGTACATGGGCGGCGTGGACCAGCACTTCACTTCCCATGTGGCGGTGCACGAGCTGAATGCTGCCGACCACCCGCCCTATGAGGATTCCTGCAGGGAACTGGAGCGCCGCGGAGTGGCATTGCCGGAAGGGAAGGTAAGGCCGTTCAAAGGGAATCATATCCTGGGGCCTATGACGGATACGCATGTGCTGTTCCTGAGGAAAGGCCATACCCTCCGGGCGGAAGTGGTGGAGCCCGGCATTTACCCCAATCTGATGCTGGCCCACAAGGGGAAGGCGGGATGGTGGTTTACTGCGTTGGGATACGGAGCGGCTCTTTCCCTGATTATACTGTATGTTACCGGGATTCTGCTGATGTGGAAAAACCGCGGGAAGCGGAAATTGATGCTGGTCAGCGCCGCCCTGGGAACAGCCGCTGTGGTGGCGGGGTATCTGATGCTTTGAGGCATGGAATGACAACGGCATGTCCGGAATGGCAGAGCTTGCATCTTGACAGGAATGCGCTCTTCCAGTAAGGGGAAGGGATGAAGGTTCCAAAGGGAATTTTCATTGAACTCCATAGAATAACACGATCATGAATGCTCCTGATTCTTCCCCCCCTCCGTCCTGTTGCAGTGGTTCCCCTTCCTGCACGGCTGCTTTGGTCCTCGGCATTATTGCCCTGGTGCTGGCGCTGATCGGATTTTTCCCGTGCCTGGGCTGGATTACCCTGATTCCCGCGGCTCTGCTTGCCATTATTGCGCTCATCATGAGTATTGTGGCTGTGAGCAAGGGCTCTCCCAAGGGCGCCCTTGTCATCGCCATTATTGCGTTGGCGGCATCTGCCGCGGCAGGCATTGTCCAGGCGTGGATGGCCAGCGCAACCGTGACTTACATGGAGCAGCATCAGGATTATGTGGAAAAGAAGGCGCAGGAGATCCAGAAGGAGCTTCAACAGATGGAGCAGCAGAACCAGGAGCAATTGAAGAGGCTCAGGGATGCGGAGGATTCCTCCCCCGCTGATGAAACGGGTTCCCGTGATCTGTAGTTCCTGGAACGCTTTCAAGGGAGCACGGCGATGAATTGCATGCGCTCTGCGTGGCGTTCATGCCGCAATGGCTGGATGATCAGGAAAGTGTGGCTGCCCGCATGGGCCATCCTGTCCTGCCTGTTGTTGGCGCCGTCCCTCATGGCCCTGGTAGTCAGCCCTGCCGGGATGAATTCACTGGCGGCTTCCGTGGCCGTGCCGCACCGGGAATGTCCTTTGTGCGGAATGACGCGAGGGTATGTGGAAATGGCCCATGGAAATATACGCGCCGCATGGGAGCTGAACCGGGGCGCTCCGGTCTGGTTTATGGCAGGGCTGCTCAATGCAGGAGCTGCCCTGTTTTATCTGGCATGGTGCTGGCGGAGGAGGGCAGGCCTGAGGAAGGAAAACAGGTCTTCCGGGATGAAAAATCAGCAGGTGGAAAGGGAAAAATAACTTCCTGGCTGATGTAGGGCCAGGGAGGTGTCATGCGTTTTTTGTCATAATGGCGATGTCCTGAAGAAGGTATGCAGCCAGGAAGGCAATATGTTTGACCATGCAATCATGATATTTATTTTTAGCGCATTGAGAAGCGTTCGACCTTTGTTTTGACATGAGCCGGGGATGATGGAACGGGAGAGCGCCATCAAGGGACAACAGGGAGGTTCCTTGACAGATTTTATACGCTTTCTTTAACATTGGAATGTTTCCGTGCCTGGAGATCCAATGAAAAAATGAAAGATGAACAAAATAAACTACTCGGATACCCGCCGTTCCGTCCCCGATACCGTTTCAACCATTCTTGCATTGGTTCTGGGTATTGTAGGATTGATTCTAGCGTTGCTCGCCTTTCTTCCATGTCTGGGGTGGGTAGCAATTGTCCCCGGCCTTCTCTGCGCCATTCTGGCTATTATTCTGGGAGCGGTAGCGGTAAAGCGGAGTGATGACAATACGTATGGTTCTGCCAGGGGCGCGCTGACTTGCGGGTGTGTCGCCCTGGTGATCATTATCGGAGCGATCATTTATCAGGGCATGATTCTGGCGCCTGTGATGAAACAGGCTGATGCCCATACGGAGGAATTCACGTGGACGGCTTGCAGCGCTGTGAGGGAGGCGCGGAAGGAAATGCACCCCAACGCATGCGAGGCGGTGGACCGTGTTATCTCTTTGATCGACCATCCGGAGGAAAGAAGGGAGACGGTGACGGAGAGGTTTCTGGAAGTAGCGCCACCGGCTCAAAGGGGCGCTACTGCCGTACTGGAAGGTCCCGTCCCCCCTGTTTCCGGTAAATGAAGCGGTAAAAATCCTTGAAGGCGGGTAAAGGGGTGTTCGTTTACCTGCTGTTTCCTCTGTCATGGAAATCCTGCCGGCAGGGCGGTTTGAAGGGTATTGTGCGCCCATTCAAACCGCCCTTCTTTTAGGCACTCGGCAAGGAGGTTTTGGCTGGCGGAAACGTCCCGGAAGGAGAAAGCCTTTTTATGGGGTTCAGCATATTGGGGCTTCCGTGCGGATGGGAGGAAAGAGAAAATTTGACAGGAGGTCAGGATGGAATGGATGCAGTTGCGGGCATTTTCCGGCAGTTTGAACGTTTGGTTGAAGAAGAGGGTATCTTCTGCTTGCGTTAATGCCCCTATTGGTGGAGATGAGGCCGGGCATTCATTTTCTTTTCTTGCCGAGGAGCAAGGCGGCGGGAGAAGCGCAGGAGAGGAAAAGGCAGACATATTCCTGCCACCGTGAAAATGCCTCAATTTATTTGAAACCAATGTCCGAGGCCCGTTGAAACAACGTGCATTCATACAGGGTAATGATGAAGGTTGGAACTGATGCAACGCATCATTTCATTACAACTCAACGATTATCTGTATGAATGAATCCATATCAAATTCTCCGCAGCCTGATCCTGTGGAGCAGCCGGGAATCATCTTTTTCATTCCCTGCAAGGCAAACAACGCTCCTCTGCTGGTGGAAGCCGTGCAGGGCATCCGCCGTGCCGTTCCGGAAGCGTCTGTCGTTGTTCTGGACGATGACCGGGCACGCTGCCCCCAAACCGTCAGGGAAGTGCTGAGGAACATGTCCGTGGAATGGAAAGTGCTGAAAAAAACTGATACGTCCTCCGGACATGCGGCCGCCATTCTGGAGCTGATGGCTCAGTCTTCTCGCCATGAACATGATGTGCTGGTGCGCACCAAGCCGGACAATCTCATTCTCCATGCCGGTTTTTTAAGGGAATTTGCCCGATCGGGAGCGGGATTATGCGGAACCTGCCTGCGGTCCGGCTTGCTGTGCAATGAACTTTATGCCCTGAAGCCTGCTGTGCTGAGAGCCATTCTCCAGCATCTGGAGCAATCCTCCTCCGTGATGAAATGTCCGGAAGGCGCCGTTATCCTGGGAGCGTTTACCGCCCTGTTCCCGGATGGGGCTCCCCTTCTTGCCAGAGCATGGACGCGAGGAACCGGAGGCCCCTTGTGGGGGCATTACAACTGGACGACCTTTCCGTCTGCGGAATCCCTGGCGGATATGGACATGATTTCCATGAGCCGGCGTTATCAGGACAAGGTGGCGCGCCGCTCCCGCATTTCCGTCATGAGATGCCTGCGGACCGCCATTTGTAACCGCCCTGTCTCCGCGGACCGCCAGCCTGCCGCCTGAACTTGGCCCAAAGCATCTGACGGGAATGAAGCCGGAGAAAATCCATGGCGGGTTTTCCTTTATTCCCGTCAGGTGCGCCAATGACAATAAAACAATGAAAGAAATTGATAATCAGTTATTCGCTCCGGAACAATCCGGAGGAATGCCCAGCCATCCGGTGACATTAGTCTCCAACGATGAACCGTCTCCGATGCCGTGGCCCAATACGTGGTACCCCGTCACCCCCATAGGGCCGGAAACGGAATACCCGTGCCCGTGTTCCGAAGGCGACTCCGGTACGGGAAGCACGGACAACAACAGCGTGGACTTTTCCATAGAATTCGGCCGCTTTCCCAAATGGCCGGAATTGAGCGGCGGCCGTCTGATGCTGAACCTGAACATGATGGATGCCGGGTTATGCTGGGGGAGCGCATTTCAGTACGAGCATATTTCCCAGCGCCGTCTGGAAGTGGCTGAAACCGCCAATACGTCCATAAGCCGTCCGGAAGAACCGGAAGACGTTTCCCGGGCGGTGGTGAAGACGGAAAAAGGATTTCCGCGTTATTACAGCTTTGCTTCTCCAAATGTTTCCGGAGCGGAGGTGCTTGGCAGTACCCAGATGTTCCAGGACAGGATGAGGCGCGTTACCGTGGATGGAGTTTCCTATCTGGAAGAAGTTCAGGAAAACGGCATGGCCATGCGCTTCCGACCCAATTCCGCTATATTTGACCATATCGTGACGCCGCGTGGCGTGAAAATCACCTTTGCCGAACTGGCCGCGGAACTTCAGGTAGTCAGGCAGGACGCCTATGACGAGCCCGGCAGTGCGGTGGAAACCTTCAACTCCCTTTCCCTGTTCATGCTGAAGCAGGTATGGAACAAGACGGACGGCTTGCTGGACCTGAGCAACGTACAGAACATCAAATGGTATGCCCCCGCGGACGTGGCGTAACGGCGTAACGACGGCACGTATACGGTCCGCGATGGCGCCGTTCCCATTAAGACGTGGAAGCTGTCCTGGACATTCGCGGATACGGAGACGATGGTCGCCAGGGCTGTGGATGAAGAAAATCCGGAGGTGACCCAGATGATGCTGAAGACATTGCGCATTGAAGAACCAGGAGGTTATATCAGCGAATGGCGCGCGGGCCTTTACCCGGACGACCTGACGATGGTGAAAGGCGAGGGGGAAGATGCCGTCAGCATCGTCACCAGATGCCTTCCGGCTGCCGGCCATGAAAACCTGGTTGCCAAGGATATTAACGGACAGGCCATGGTGGCGGGAGGCTACTACACGGACAAGAAGGAAAAATTCAAGTATGTATATAGCGGCGTGGCCGGAACCGGGAACGCCGTGCTGTGTTCCGCAGAAAAGGAAGTATACCAGCGCCGTTTGTACGGGGACGTCCTTATCTCCCGCACGGAAGGATACGGAACCCCGCTGGAAAGAACGTGGACGTACGGATACAGCGGCGATCCTTCTTCCCCCAACTACGGCAAACGCATCAGGGAAACGCGCCCTGACGGTTCCGTGGTGGAGATGGAGTATGATTCCAACGGGAACGTGATTCAACGGACGGAACCGTGGTATGGAGATATTTCCATGAGAACTTCCTATTCATATGCAGATGAATTATTCAATGACCGAAGAATTTCTCAGGAGCTTGTAGAACTGGTATCTCCTCAGAGGACCGAATGTCTGGAAAAAACACAGTACGAATACAAGAAGACGGAACAGGTTTATTCGAAAACCGCCACACGCATATGTTTGGGTTCTACAAGTGTGGATGTTGTGAATTCGGTAACTACGGTTGAGGAATGGTATACCGCTCATGACTGCGTGTATGCCCCAGGACGGCTGAAGTGCAGATATCAGTATGAAAACGTGCAAGATGTGGATAATCCTGATATAGTAAATGATGGAGAGGCCAGAAACATTTCACGTCGCGAATATTCTGCCTGCAGTAATTATGGCGCTGTCTGGAAATGTACTGAGGATGACTATATAGATGTGGCGGATTCCGAAAAGTCCTCCAGGATAATTCGCTATTATGCAGAGAACGGTGATGAAATTGCTACAGATCATCAAGTTCATTTATATTCGTCGGGATTTGTCTCCATTGGCTTTCGCCGGATGTCTTATGATCCTTCACATCGTTTGATCCGGACAGATTACGCCAATGGCTTGTATTCCATGATGGAATGGAGTTGTGCGGGACCATTGTGGGAAACAGATGTAAGAGGGCTGCAGACGCGTTATACCTACGATGGAACCAAGCGTGTGGTGCGTGTGGAAAAGGATGCTGCCCAGCCTGTGGAAAATTGGAATGATGTAGATATGAATACCGTTTGTCCGGACAGTATAACGGAAACGACATACGACGGGATGGGAAGGATTTTGTCAGTAAGCCATTCCATAGGGGACAGGAAAACGACGGTTTCCTCCCATTATGATCTACTGGGAAGAGTAACTTCCCGTACGGATGAGATGGGGCGAACTTCCCTTTATACTTATTCCCAAGACGGATTGACAATGACTGAAACAACGCCGTCCGGAGCTACGCTGGTGATCAGGAAAGCCGCTTCCGGCCTGGTTGTGGAAGAGTCTGGCACAGGACGCGAGGCGCGTTATCATGAATATAAGGCGGACTGGTCCGGGATTTGGAAATATACACGCCGTCTTTCCTCATCCGGAGATATGATAGAAAATATTCTGGAAAATGCAGATGGCAAGATATTGAGAATTTTACATTCTAACGGCGCTGTGATGGTAGACCAGTACAACGCCGAATATAACGGATTCGGACAAATAGTATTTGAACGGCAAAAGAATGAAGACCCTTTGCGGTACCATTATAATAATAGAGGAGAACTGACGGGATGGATGAGGAGCAGGAATGACTGGCCTGATAATTCTCCATACAGATATTCAGTAGCTTCCCATTATACCCGCCTGTCTTTTTCTCGTCCCGGATTGCCTGCTTCAGCGATGAATGCTGTCTGGCGTATGGACTATGTGCAGGCTATGTGTGAGGGATTGGATGCTGACCTCGAGTATACATATACATTAGTCTCCAGAACGGACAGTACCCTGAAATCTCTGGAGTCAGTAGTTATGAGGGAAAGGCTGCCGCAATACCGTTCCATTTGGGAAAAAGTTTATAATGAAAACGGTAATATACGTGTTCTACGGGGACGGAGGGGATGTGACAGGGAAGAGGAGGAAGTAATCCTGAACGGAGATACCGTACGCCTGATACAAATGGATGGGACTATGACTCAGTACAAACGTACTTACACTATGACCGGCGATATACTTACCATCCGCGATGCCCGTGGTAAAGACATGACCATCGTCAACGATGCCACAGGACGGGAAACAAGCCGAACGGACCAGAACGGAGAGATAACTACTACCTCCTATGATGCGGTTACAGGGATGGCAAATTGTATTGTAACTCCTGATGGCAAGCAAACATGGTTTTCCTATGATTTCCGCGGACGTTTAGTGCAGCAGTATGGAACAGCTGTCCAGCCCATCAAATGGGAATACGATGCCATGGATCGTATTGTGGCTCTGCATACCTATCGTTCATCAGGATCTGTTTTGGATGCGATTCCATCCTCGAATTCCGATATCACGCGCTGGACTTATAACCCTGTGACTGGACTTCTAATGAATAAGACTTATGCGGATGGTTCCATGACTTCGTATTACCATGATGACTGGGGGCGTATGGTAACTCGCATCCAGTCCCGCGGAGTGACGACAACATACCAGTATGATAGTGTATCAGGAAAAATAGCTTCTATAACGCATAGTGATGGAACTCCGTCTGTGTCGTTTTCTTATGATAGAATGGATCGGTTATCTTCCGTCCAGGATGTTTCCGGAACACGTTCCTTTGACTATTGGGATCTTGAAGATATTGCCTACGAAGAAACTTCTGGCATGGTAGCAAGCCGGCTTGAGTACCAGCGTGATTCTTTGGATCATCCGTCCGGATATACGTTTTCTTTGAATGGAACAAAAGTACAGCAGGTCGCTCTGGAATATGATGTTGCAGACCGCCTTTCTGTAGTGTCGCTTAATGGTTCATCCTTTACGTATGGATATGATTCGGCTGCGGGTTGGCTCAACAGTTTGACCTATCCGAATGGATTGGTTAAAAACACAATGTTTCATGCCAATCTTCCTTTGCCCGTGTCCCTGACTTATGTGAAAGGAACTTCCTCCATTCCAACGCTCAAGCATGCTTATACCTGGGACAACATGCGACGTCCTTCCGTGCGGGAAGACTACGTAGGTTCAACTGCTCTTTCCCGTCGCCACACATACGGCTACAATGCACGAGGGGAATTGACGGAAGACTCCATGAACGCGGGGGGAGCCTTCGGCTATGACTATGACAATATCGGCAATCGCCAGACGGCAACAGAACAAGGCATTTCCAGTACCTACCAAAGTAATAGTTTGAACCAGTATGCTGCTGTGACACGTTCAGGAATAACCTTCGCACCTGTGTATGACGCTGACGGTAATCAAACGAGTGTGAACACTTCCACCGGAATATGGTCTGTCCAGTATAATGCGGACAATCGTCCGGTGGTCTTTACACAGGGAAACAAAAAGGTGGAATGCGTCTATGACTATCTTGGATGTCGTGTGGAAAAAGTGGAATATGATGGAAATAACTTGACCAGACGTACCAGATTCGCGTATATGGGATACCTGATGGTGGCAAGCATGGACTGCACGCAAAACATCTCCAATCCGTCCTTGCCGGGCACGTGGTTCTGGGATGCCTCTGCACCGGAGGCGACACGGATATTGGCGATGTGTACGCACAACGCGGACAAGAGCGTATCCAGCACCCGTTATGTGGCGCATGATCTACTCAAGAACGTGAGCGCCCTGTTTGACTCCTCGGGAATCCGGCAGGTGGAGTTTGAATGCACACCCTATGGAGAAAATCTCACAGAGGAAAGAGTTTGGGCTTCGATGCTGTCGTTCCGCTGTTGGAAACGTTTCTTGCGGGAAGCGAATCATGTATAAAGATTGAGGACTATTCACGAAAAGCCCGTTTGGTTCTTGAAAAGCGAAGAGGCTTTCGCTATTTGTTTTTAAAATGGGTTGAGGTTCTTTCTGCTTGTTAGGAAGGAATGGTTTTTTTATTTTGGATCAAGGAGGCCGGGAATGGAAAAAGCAGCTTGACCTGTCTTCTCTGATTGACTATAGGGAGAGGCTAAGAGAAAGTTCCTTAGAAAGCTCTCTTAAGGCCCCTATCGAAAATTACCGGCTTTTCAAATGCCGGGAGAGGAAGAAAGGTCTAATGCTCAGGGTTCTTCATGAGCGCCGGAAGCGTTCATGATGTGGAATATTTTGATTTTTTCTTCACTCTATAGTTTTCTGATATTGTTGCATTTACTAATGTTATAGCATTTTCTAACATTTTTATTCTAGGCCCGTTTGATTTTATATATATAGTTTTTGGATATTGTATGAATATTTGCATGTCCATCTATAGATCAATCGAATTGCGGAAGAATACATCCGGAAGTTATAAGGTCAGGCTAACCATTGACCGGGGGAGCAAGTTCTGCGGCGCCAGGAAGTCGCTCGGTCTTGGCACCCATCGGGAGGATTGTGCGTTAAGGCGTGCCTACCTGATGCGGTGCTTGCTGTTCCATATGGGATGGTTTCCCGGTGGAAAGATTGCCGTCAGGAATTCAGCCGAATGCGGTATTAAGGAGGTTGTCTGGGACAGCATGGACTGCAGCGGAGATTCCGGAATGTTCAGGCTCAACGGAAGGGGCTGCCGCGTCGCCACGGATGAGACGATGCTCATCTGGTTCCAGACGAATGGGGATGAAGCAGTGCAGTGCCTCCGTTTGCTCATTTCCGGATGGAGAATGGATGACCGGGCGGGTGACCTGAAGGTTTTGATTCAGGGGTTGCAGCATTGCGCCTCGGAACAGCGTCAGCATCCCTGCCGGATTTTGAATATTGAAATCGGTGCCGGATCCACCATGGCGTCTCGGGACGAGTGTGTGTTGAAAGGTTAGGCGGCCTTCCCGTTCCGGTTAACGGTTGAGGCGGTGTCCAATCAGGTTTCCTGAACGGTTGGAATTGCTTTTAACAAATAACGAATAAAAACATATGGATTGTTTTGAAGAAAGGCGGCAGGTTCTCTTGGGGGAGTTGGCCGCCCTGTCCGGGGAGGGAGCCCTGTACGGTTTTTTAATGCGCCAGGGGGAGCAGTTGCCGCCCTTTGCGGAGGAATGGAGAACGGAAGGCTGCCTCCTGCGGGGATGCCAGTACCGGGTATGGCTGCGGCTGGAGCTTGCAGACGGTCTGGTACGGATTGATGCCGATAGCGATTCCCTCATCAGCCGGGGTTTAATGGCTCTGTGGGTACGGCTATTTTCCGGCCTGAGTCCGGGAGAGGTGTTGGCGGCGGATGTAGATTTCCTTCATCGGGGCGTTCTTGGCGGCTGGTTGATTCCTTCCCGGGCGAATGCGCTGGGCAATATGGCCTCCAGAATCAAGTTGGGGGTGCTGCGGTTGAAGCAGGAGGCGCGAAGGGAGGCCGCAGTGCCTGCATCTCCTTTTTCCCTGCCGGAGTTTTTTTCAGAGCCGTGAAACAAGGCCCGTTGCAGAAGATGGAGACGCCCTCTAATTCCTGCCATGATGATCACGAGCAGGAAAAGAGTTCCGGCAATGGAGTTATTGATAATGAAAAAGAAAGCAACTATTCACGTCCATTTGTTCGTTTATTCGGGAGACGCCGCCCTGGTGGGCGAGAATCTGCTGTGCGTTCAGCATGCTCTTCCGGAGGCTCATTTGGTTGTGATTGACGACGGGACGCATCCATGCCCGGATGAAGTGAAGGCGCAGGCGGAGGAACTGGGAGCGGAGTGGCGTGCGTCTTCCTGGGAAAGGGGCGGTAATTTGAGAGGAAAGGCCTGCATTGAAGGGATGCTGGATGAAATGCTCCGTAGCGTTTGTGATGAAGAAGATACGCTGGTGAAGATAGATGCGGATACGGTGATGGTTTCCGGAGATGATTTGCAGCGTTTTGCCGACCGGAAGAATATGGTGTTCTGGGGCAGCGGTTCCGTGGAGCAGCGTGTGTACGGCTGCCTATACGCCATGAAAGCGTATGCGGCCGTGAAAATCCGGGAGTATGTTCGCGGGTTGGAGTTGCTGCCGGACGCGCCGGAAGATATTGTGATAGGCACCAGCGCCTTTAATCTGTATCCGGGGGAGGAACGGCACATGATTTGTCCTCCCTTCGGTCCGGACGCGCCGGACAGCGGGTGGACGGCGTATTACTGGGGGCGCTATCCGGAGGTGAAGGGTTATCAGCGTTTCACCATGGTGACGACGGGCAATCCTCCTCCGCAGCCGCTGGACAAGCGCCACCGTTTGCCCGTCATGAAGAATTTGCGTCAGATGGCGGATATCCGGCGGCGTCTGACGGGCGGCAGGCATGGTATCATAGGAAGGGAATTCTGTCTTGCCGTTGGCGCTGTTCCGGATGCAGGAAGCACCTTGCATGAAAAACCCCCGGATGGAAAAATTTCCATCCGGGGGTGTATTTAAATATTCCGGTTATTTTTTAGCGGGCAGTTTCACCTGGATGTGAATGTCTCGCAATTGACGTTCTTCCGCGGCGGCGGGAGAGTCGCTCATCAGGTCCGCTCCGCGGTTGTTTTTCGGGAACGCGATGACTTCACGGATGGATTCCGCGTTGCAGATCATCATGACCAGGCGGTCCAGGCCCAAAGCAAGGCCGCCGTGGGGCGGAGCGCCGAAGCTGAAGGCGTCCAGGATATGGCCGAATTGTTCGCGGGCCTGTTCCTCCGTGATGCCGAGGGCCTTGAACATGGCGGATTGCAAGTCGCGTTCATGGATTCGGATGGAGCCGCCGCCCAGTTCCGTACCGTTGAGCACCACGTCGTAAGCCTGGGCGCGCAGGTCTGCGGAGAGTTCTCCCTTGAGCAGTTTTTCCTCGTCTTCCTTGACGGGACGGGTGAAGGGGTGGTGGATGGCAACCCAGCGCTGTTCTTCCTCATCCCAGCCCACCAGGGGGAATTCAATGACCCACAGGAAGTCGCGTTCCGTGTTGTCCTTGAGCAGTTCCATGAATTCGGCGCATTGCAGGCGCACGCGGCCCAGGATGTCGCAGGAGGGTTCCCACGGGCCGGCCGCAAAGAGGACGAGGTCCCCGGTTTCAATGTCCAGGGCTTCCGTGAGTTTTTGCTTTTCTTCGTCGGAAAGGAATTTGGAGATGGGGCTTCTCCAGTCTTCCTCGCGCACCTTGATGTAGGCCAGGCCTTTGGCTCCCGCTTCCACAGCGGTTTTCGTCAGGGCGTCGATCTGCCCGACGGAGGCGGAGCCGAAGCCTTTGGCGTTGATGGCCTTGACCACGCCGCCATTGTTTACGGCGGAGGCGAATACCTTGAAACCGCTGTTTTCAAAGATGGAGGAAACGTCCGTCAGCTTCATGCCGAAGCGGCGTTCCGGCTTGTCGGAGCCGTACTGGTCCATGGCTTCCCTCCACGTCATGCGGGGGAAGGGGGTGGGGATGTCCACATCCAGGGCTTCCTTGTACACACGCTTGAGCAGGCCTTCCACCAGGTTGTAGATGTCTTCCGGCGTGATGAAGGAGGCTTCAATGTCCACCTGGGTGAATTCCGGCTGGCGGTCCGCCCGCAGGTCTTCGTCACGGAAGCAGCGGGCGATCTGGAAGTAGCGTTCCATGCCGGCTACCATGAGCAATTGCTTGTACTGCTGCGGGGCCTGGGGCAGGGCGTAGAATTTTCCGGGAGCCAGGCGGGAGGGGACCAGGAAGTCACGCGCGCCTTCCGGCGTGGATTTGGAAAGAATGGGCGTTTCAATTTCCAGGAAGCCGTGTTCATCCAGATAGTCGCGCGTGGTTTTGGTCACGCGGTGGCGTATCTGCATGTTGCGGGCCATGGACGGGCGGCGCAGGTCCAGAAAGCGGTATTTGAGGCGCAGGTCTTCATTGGAGAGGGCCCGGTCCAGCTGGAAGGGGAGTACGTCCGCCTTGTTGATGACGTTCAGGGTATCCGCGGAGACTTCAATTTCCCCGGTCGGAAGGTCCGCATTGGTGGTGTCCACGGTATCCGTTTTCAGGCGCGCAGCCACGGTGCCGGATATCTGGATCATATCTTCGGAGCGGAGCTGCTGGGAGGCCTTCGCCACGTCCTGGTTGACTTCCGGGTGAAAGACCACCTGCGTGATGCCGGAGCGGTCGCGCAAGTCAATAAATATGACGCCGCCGTGGTCACGGACGGAATCTACCCAGCCGATGAGGGTGGTCGGCTTGCCGATGTTCGCAGCGCGCAATTCGCTGCAGGTATGAGTGCGGTATGAGTTCATCTTTGTTGAAAATGCAAGGGAGGAAAGAACGTATCAATCACGGCCGGTCAGTGTGGCCACGGCATCAAACAGGTCTTCCATGGCGACGGTGGAGGAGGAGCGCGCGTGCAGGTCGCGCAGTTCCAGGGACGGGAATTCGTCTCCTACAATCAGGGCCGCACGGGCGCCGGATTTAACGGCTTTCTGAAGCTGGCCGTTGATTTTGGTGAGTGTGAGGGGCAGGTCCACGCTGTACCCCTGGTCCCGGAGGGCGGAGGCAATGGAGAGCACTTCCGCGCGGCGGTTTTCAGACGCCTGCACCATGAAGACGTCACAGCCCGCAGCGGCCAGCGCCGCATCTTTCAGCGCCTTGGCATGCGGGGTTTGGTCAATGAGGTGGGTAATGACGGCATCCCCCATGGCAAAGCCGGTGGCCGGCATGTCCACCGCATTGTTGGAGAGGGCGCCCACCAGCGTATCATAGCGGCCTCCGCCGGCCACGGCGCGCAGGCTGCGCTGCGTGTCAAAGATTTCAAAGACCAGTCCGGTGTAATAGGCCAGGCCCCGCACCACGGAGAGGTCCAGCTTGACATAACCGTCCAGACCCCGGGCTTTCAGGTCTTTCAGCAGGATGTCATAGCGTTCGGAGGCTCCGGCGGGCGGGTTTTCAATGAAGGCCACCAGGTCGCCGCGGTTGATATGGAAGGCGTCCAGTTTGCGCTGGCATTCTTCCGGACGGTCTCGTTCAAATTTGTCCACAATGCCCAGGAAGGCGGGAATGTCCTGTTCCTGCACACCGTGTTCCGCGGCAAACCTGATCCAAGCTTCGCGGTCGGAAACGCGCACGATGAAGTCGTTCTGCGTAAAGCCCAGCTCCCTCATGCAGTCGATGGCCAGGGCAATCAATTCGGAATCCGCCCACGCAGAGCCTTCCCCAAGAATGTCCGCGTTGAATTGGTAGAATTCACGCAGGCGTCCCTTCTGTGGTTTTTCGTAGCGGAAGCATGAGCCGATTTCAAACCACTTGAGCGGCTTGGTGTATTCGCGCTGGTAGGCGGCGGCGATGCGGCCCAGGGAGGCGGTGAGCTCCGGGCGGATGGTGATGTCCCTGTCCCCCTGGTCCGTGAAGCGGAAGAGCTGGGTGGGCAGTTCGCCCCCGCTCTTTTTAAGATAAAGCTCCGTGGCTTCCACGGTCGGGCCTTCCCATTCCAGGAATCCATAATGGTGCGCCACCCTTTTCCATGCGTTAAAGAGATAGTTGCGCACGGCGCAGTCCGACGGTGCAAAATCACGGAATCCGGGAAGTGGTTGAAAGCGAGCGTCTGGCATAACCTGGGAAAAAGGATGTTGTCTGAGGACGAAACAGTTTACAGAATTCCCATGCCTTGGCAAGTCCACATGCTTACGATGAAGGAATTTCAACGGAAGGCCGTCTTTGGAAGTACCTCTCTGATGAATAGATGTGCGTGGCGGCCGTTTGGAGTTGTTTTCAGGTGAAGATGCTCATCGTTTTTTTGTTATTATTTGTTTTTTTAGATTCTAGGCAAGTTGTCGGTATGATTTTCTTAACAGGGAGTACTTGGAAGGGTGGGCAAATGTTGAGAAGATGAATTCCATCTATCAGGTTTATGTGAAACAACATGGACGGGAATCCCAGGTTTTATCTTTTCTTCCTGAAGAGATAAGAAAAAACATGAATTGTCCGGAACACCTTGTTCAATATCATCATGAAACCGGAGAGCTCTATTCCAGAGTTTTTTTCAGACAATATGGTTTGATTGATTGTTTATTGGGAAGAACGTCAGATTCCGTAGGCGTTCTCATAGGTCATATAGGAAGCAGGGAATAAAGTGAGGGAGATTTGCACGGCGTTTTCCTGTGCAATGTCGGAACATCTGACGGTCCATTTGATGGAACGTCCTTTTTCTTGCCGGGAAGGGTCGATTCATTTCCCCGGCTTGGCCTTTTCATGCGGGTGTGGTTTCCACGTGCGGTTATATTTTTCCTCAAGGAAGGAAAGTGGTGAATGGCCGCCATTATTTCAGGGCCGCAGAGGGATTCCTGTATTTTTCAGAAGTGTACCTGATTATTTGTCTTCACGGCGGTTCCTTGATAGGGAGGCATTCCTGTTTTATACAATATCAAAATTTTCAGAATTGAAGTTGCTGTAGAATCTGCCCTGCGTGGCGGTAAACCGCAAGACGCAATAATCCGGGTCCGTCACTCCCCCCGGATAGTACATGTTGTCACTCTCCCTCCAAATCATTTCCTTATAGATGCTGTCCTCCAGCACTTCCATGGAGCCGAGAAGCATGACGCCTCTGAAAAATCTCTGGTCACAAAAGTAAATGCAGGCTTTCGGATTGTCTTGATATTGCCTTGCGCGCATGGAGGAGGTGTTGGTGGTGAAGTAGAATACCTTGATGCCCTCCCTTTTCCGGGGAGGCAGCATGGCTTTCGTGTTCGGATAGCCGTGTTCATCAATAGAGCTGATGAATGCCGCTTTCTGGTGGTCAATGAGATTTCCGACTGTTGCTTCCGCGTTTTTCATTGCTGTTCTCCTGATTGGAATGATAGGCCGGAAGAGCCGCATTGTAAACTTGCCTTATTCATTCGGGCTGTTTTTTAAACGGTTTTTCCGGGAATTGTTTGATAGCATATTTTGCCCCGGGAAGTCCGTGCCGGAAATGCGGTTCAAGGGGAGTTTGACCTTGCCGTCTCCAGGATATGACATAGGATAAATGAGATTTTTTCTCTTTTTTGGAATCTAATATCAGTATTGATTATGTGTAAAGAATGCGGATGCGGAGGTGAGCACACCCATGAAAGTCACGGCCACGGCATGGACGTCCATGTTCCGGTGTTGGACGCCAATGACCGGCTGGCAGAGCGCAACAGAGGTTTTTTTGCAGCGAAGAACCTTCTGGTTATCAATGTTTTTTCTTCCCCCGGGTCCGGCAAGACCTCTCTGCTGCAGAAGACGGCGGAGATGCTCCGCGGCCGTGTGCGCATGGGGGTGATCGTGGGTGATCTGGCGACGGATAATGATGCGGAACGCCTGAGCCGTGCGGATATTCCCGTGGTGCAGATTACGACAGGCACCATGTGTCATCTGGACGCCCGTATGATTGCAGAGGCCATGAAGAAGATGCCTCTGGACGATCTTGACGTTCTGATTATTGAGAACGTGGGCAACCTGGTTTGCCCTGCTTCCTATGATCTGGGGGAAGGAATGCGCGTGGTGTTGCTTTCCGTGACGGAAGGGGAGGACAAGCCGTTGAAGTATCCTCCCATGTTCCATTCCGCGGATGTGGCCCTGGTGACCAAGTCCGATCTGGCGGATGCCGTGGATTTTGACCGGGACGCCGCCCTGGCCGCCCTGAACAAGGTAGCCCATCATGCGCACGTGATTGAGTTGTCCTCCAAGACCGGAGAGGGAATGGACGCGTGGTGCGACGAGATTGTGGAACGCGCGCGCCGCGTCCGGGAAGGCAGGATCCAGCACCATGGGCATCACCACCATTGAACAGGCCGCTGCGGCGTTGAAGTTTGAGATAGCCGGCATGGTTCAGGGGGTCGGCTTCCGTCCCCATGTGTACCGTTTGGCTGCGCGGCGCGGATTGAAGGGGTTCGTGCGCAATACGGAGTCCGGAGTGGAAATCCATGTGGAGGGGAAGCCCGGCGCTCCGGAACGTTTTTTGGCCGCGCTGATGGACACTTTGCCGGAGCACGCCCGTGTGTATGGCGTGGAGCAGACCGTGTGCGAGCCTGCCGGGTTTGAAGAGTTCCGCATTGTGGAAAGCGATTCTACCCCCGGCGGCGTTCCGATGATGCTGCCGGATATGGCCCCGTGCCCGGAGTGCCTGAAGGAGATGCGCGACCCCGCCTCCCGCCGGTATCATTACCCGTTTACCAATTGCACGCACTGCGGCCCCCGCTATTCCATTATTGAGGAGATGCCGTATGACCGTGCGGGCACCAGCATGAAGAAGTTCCGGATGTGCCCGGAGTGCCTGAGGGAGTACCGGGATGTGGAGGACAGGCGTTTCCATGCCCAGCCCATAGGCTGCCCGTCGTGCGGCCCTTCCATGAAGGTGCTGTTTTCAGACGGTTCGGAACTGGGGTTCGGCCACGGGTTTGACACCCCTGCGGAGCAGGTGGCGTGGGTGCTGGCGGACGGCCTGATCGTGGCCCTCCTGGGCGTGGGCGGCTTTCAACTGCTGGCTGACGCTTCTTCGGAAGCCGCCGTCAGGCGTCTCCGCAGGTTGAAGGAGCGGGATGCCAAACCTTTTGCCGTGATGGTGCCGGATGTGGCCGCGGCGGAGAAGTTGTGCCGTTTGTCGGAGGAGGAGAAACGCCTGCTGCTTTCTCCGGCGGCCCCCATCGTCCTGGCTCCCGGAAGGAAGGATGTGGACCTGGCTCCTTCCGTGTGCATGTTCAGCCGTTTTGTGGGGGTGATGCTTCCGTCCTCCCCCCTTCATGCCCTGCTGATGGATGTATGGAGAAAGCCCCTGGTGGTGACCAGCGGCAACCTGAGCGGGGAGCCCCTGTGCATTTCCGTGGAGGAAGGCTTGCAGAAACTGGGCCATGTGGCGGATGTGTTTTTTGTGCATGACCGCCCGGTCGTGCGGCCCGTGGATGATTCCGTGGTCCGCGTCATGGACGGAAGGGCCATGATGGTGCGCCGCGCCCGCGGGTATGCTCCGCGGCCCGTGTGGCGCACGTCTGCGGAAGCTCCCGACGTGCTCGCGCTGGGCTCCGGGTTGAAGAATACCGTTTGCTGGCTGAAGAACGGCGTGGCCGTCATGAGCCAGCATCTGGGTGATCTTGACAGCGCGGCTTCCCTGAATGCGTTTGAACGGACGGTGGAGACGCTGGGGCGCACGCTGGGAGCGGTGCCGCAGGTGATTGCCGTGGACGCCCATCCGGACGGTCCTTCATTTACGCTGGGCAGACGTCTGGCGCGGGCATGGAATGTGGAAGTCGTTCCCGTGCAGCATCATCAGGCCCATGTTCTGGCCTGTGCCGTGGAGAATGAGACGCCGTTGCCCGCCCTGGGCGCGGCTTGGGACGGCACGGGATTCGGCACGGACGGGACGGTATGGGGCGGGGAGTTTTTTGTGATGGAGGAGGAAGGCGCTCCCCGCAGGGTGGCGCGGCTCAGGCCGTTTTTGCTGCCCGGGGGGGATGAAGCCGTCCGGGAACCTGCGCGGTGCGCCTGTTCTCTGGCGCGGCAGATGGCGCCGTGGCGCACGGATGGGCTTGAACGACGTCTGGAGGGTGGAATGACCTTGCAGAAGCGGGAGGCCCTGGAGGCGATGATGGCCCGGAATATTCACACTCCCGCCACTTCGTCCATGGGGCGCCTGTTTGACGCCATGGCTTTCTGGTGCGGCTTTGACGGCGTAGCGGGATGCGAAGGGCATGCCGCCATGATGCTGGAGTCATGGGCTGCGGCGGCTTCCGGGGAAGAAATGCCGGGAGAACCGTATGAATGGGTCATGCATGAGGATGGCGGCCTGCTGGAACTGGATTGGCGCCCAATGCTGAAAGCCGTGGATGATGACTTGCTGAAAGGCGTTTCCCGCGGCTGCATCGCCCGCAAGTTCCATGAAAGCTTGGTGAATCTGGCTTTTGACGTGGCGGAGCGTTTCTGCCTGGACAGGCTGGTGCTGGGCGGTGGATGTTTTCAGAACGCCTTTTTGCTTGAAGGCCTGGCGGGAATGGCACAGTCTAGAAGGTGCCAGTTGTCCCTGCCGCAACGGGTGCCGTGCAATGACGGCGGAATTTCCCTGGGGCAGGCTGCGGCGGTCGTGCGCCAATGGAAAGGATAAAAATATGTGTTTGGCTGTTCCCGGAAAGATTGTGAGCATTAATGAGACGGACCCGTTGTTCAGGCTGGGAGTGGTGGATTTCGGCGGCGTGACCCGTGAAGTGAACCTGGCCTGCGTGCCGGAGGCCGTCCTGGGTAATTACGTTATTGTTCACGTAGGCATGGCCCTGAGCGTGCTGGATGAGGAGACCGCTCTCCAAACCCGTAGGGAAATGCGGGAGATCGTGGAGAATACCGATCCCGTGTAAGGGGAGGTTCTTTTGCGGATTGAACATTTTAATGGATTATGCAGGAGGAAGTTCAGCAGTTGCTTGAGGAGCTGCGCCATGCCGTGACGCGCCCGTGGGCGGTGATGGAGGTGTGCGGGGGGCAGACGCATGCGATTGCTTCCCTGGGGCTTGAGGAGTTGCTTCCTCGTGGGCTTCGTCTGATTCACGGCCCCGGCTGTCCGGTTTGCGTTACGGCGGTGGATTTGATTGACCAGGCCGTGGAGTTGAGCCTGCGGCCCGGCGTGGTTTTGTGCAGCTACGGGGATATGATGCGGGTGCCGGGCTCCCTCGGAGATTTGTTTTCCGCCAAGGCTCGCGGCGGGGAAGTGCTTTTGATGTATTCACCGCTGGAGGCGGTCTCCTTCGCCGGAAGCCATCCGGAAGCGGAAGTGGTGTTTTTCGCCGTAGGGTTTGAGACGACTGCTCCGGCCACGGCCCTTGCCATGCAGCAGGCCCGCGCGCTGGGGTACTCCAATTTTTCCGTGCTCTGCGCCCATCTGCAGGTTCCCCCCGCACTGGAATGGCTGATGGATCAGGACGAGGGAAGGCCGGACGCCTTTCTGGCCCCCGGCCATGTCTGCGCCATCACGGGGGAGGGTGATTACGGCCGTCTGGCCGCTCGTTACCGGACGCCCATGGTGGTGACGGGGTTTGAGGCTCCGGACCTGCTCCGCGGCATCCTGATGTGCGTCCACCAGCTGGAGAACGGGGAATGCGCGGTTCGGAATGCCTACGGGCGCTATGTGAAGCCGGAGGGGAACAGGGCAGCGCAGGAAAGGATGAAGGAGGTTTTTGAGCCGGAAGACCGCCATTGGCGCGGCCTGGGCCTGATTCCCGGCGGCGGCATGAAGCTGCGCCGGGAGTGGGAGGGCATGGATGCCGCCCTGCGTTTCGGATGCGGAAAAAGCGCCCATGGCGCGGATGAAGCTTCCGGATGCCTGGCCGGCCAGGTGCTGAGGGGTCTGATTCGTCCTGCGGAGTGCCCCTTTTTCGGCACGTCCTGTACGCCGCTGGCTCCCATGGGCGCGCCCATGGTGTCCGGGGAAGGGGCCTGCGCCGCCTATTACCGTTATAAAAGAAGTTGATCCCATGTTTGAATGTCCTGTTCCGGAACCTGTTTCCAACCGTATCCAGATGGCCCACGGCGGCGGAGGCCGTCTGATGAATGACTTGATTCGTTCCATGTTCCTGAATGCGTTCGGCACTCCCTCCGGCGGCGCGCAGAATGACGCGGCCGTTCTGGATTTTCCACCGGGGCGGCTGGCGATGACCACGGATAGCTTTGTGGTGCAGCCTCTGGAGTTTCCGGGAGGGAGCATTGGTTCCCTGGCGGTGCACGGCACCGTGAATGATCTCGCCATGAGCGGAGCGGACCCGTTGTACTTGACGGCGGGTTTTATTCTGGAAGAGGGGCTTCCGCTGGAGGCGCTGAACCGCGTGGTGCAGGATATGGCGGCGGCGGCGCGCGCGGCGGGCGTCCGCATCGTGACGGGGGATACAAAGGTGGTGGAGCGCGGAAAGGGTGACGGCATTTATATTAATACCGCCGGGGCGGGCGTGGTGCGCCATGGGTTGGAAATCAGCCCTTCTTCCGTGCGTCCGGGGGATTCCGTGCTGCTCAGCGGCGATCTGGGGAGGCACGGCATGACGATCATGAGCCTGCGGGCCGGGTTGTCCTTCGGGGAGGGGCTGGAGAGTGATTCCGCCCCGCTGCATGAATCCGTGGCTACCGTCGTCCGGGCCGGAATTCCCGTGCATTGCCTGCGTGACGTGACCCGCGGCGGGTTAACCGCCACACTCTCGGAAATTGCGGAGTCCTCCGGCCTGACGGTGAAGCTGGATGAAGTGTCCATTCCCGTGCGGGAGGATGTCAGGGCGGCCTGCGGGCTGCTGGGGCTTGACCCTCTTCAAGTGGCCTGCGAAGGCCGTTATCTGGCTATTCTTCCACGGCAGCATGAGGAAGAGGCCCTGCGCCTGATGCGCGGCTGCGGCGTGTCCGCCGGGGCCTGCGCGATAGGCCGTGTGGAAGAGTTTGGAACGGCGCCCCTGCTGATGACGGGGCGGCTGGGGGTGGAGCGGGTGCTGGGCATGCCTTCCGGGATGCAGCTTCCCCGCATTTGCTGATGCTTCCTGCGGTTTCTGCCGGCGTTACATCATTTCCGGCTTTTTGGCAGGGAAGCGGTTGGGGCCGCTTCCCTGCCGGTCTGGCATTTCATAGGGAATTGCCGGAGCGGCTGCGTGTGCTTCCGGGGAAGCGGCAGCCGGCTTGGTATTGGGGGAGTTGGTTGCTGGAATGTGGTCAGGAGCGTTCCGCGTTTCCGGTTCCGGCGTCCGGCAGCGTTTTTAATGCCGCTTTGGCCTGGGTATGGTCCTGGGAGGCCGCCTTTTCCAGCCATTCCCTGGCGGTTTCCAGGTTCTTTTCCACGCCGAAGCCGTGCTGGTAGATGATGCCCATGTTGTATTGTTCGGAGGCATAGCCGGCCCTGGCGGCGCGAAGGTTCCTGTTCTGCCATTCCCTGGCTTCAGCCTCGGTGAAATCCTGGTTCTTGCAGAATTGCTCCCATGTTTTTCCGAATTTCATGGCAGCCCGCGCAAACCCCGTCAGGGCCGCTTTTTTGGTGTATTCATCCGCCAGGCTCGCGTTCTTTTCCACGCCGGCGGGACCCAGCCGGTACAGGTGGGCCAGCCCCCAGTATCCGTTGGGACTGCCCAGGTCTGCCGCTTTCTGGAAGAGCTGGAGCGCGTCCTGGTATTTTTTATGGGACATGGCGAACACCGCATTGGCCAGGAAGCGTTCCGCCTTGGTGAATTCGTAAAATTCGGGCATGGCGGCCCATTCGGATTTGAGTTTGTCCCTGTCCTTCTTGGACTTGGGCGGCATGCCGGCAGGAGGGGAAATCCGGAAAACGGGAATGTAGCCGGAGGCTCCCATGTTGGCTAGGCCGGCCATCAGGAAGCAGCCCGGCTGGATGCGCCACATGTGCATGTACAGCACGCGTTCCGAGGGCAGGGATTCCTTTTCAATCCAGTCCGGCAGGTTCATGGGCGGCCCATAGAGGCCCGTCAGCCCGTTCAGCATGCGCTTGTACAGGGATTTCAGGCGCGTATCGTATTCATCCTTGCCTGCCTTGGTGTTGGAGTAAAAGGAGACGGCTCTCAGGCCTCCATCCTTGTTGTACTCAAAATGAAGGGAAAAGAAAAGGCCTCCAATCGGCTTTTTCGTTTTGTAGGCGCCGTTCAATCCGGTGCGGCTCAGGTAGGCGTCCGTTCCCGGACCTTCCAGCGATTTGCAGGCTTTCAGGGAACTTAGAAGCTGGGCTTCCTGCAAGCCGGTTTCCAGGGGGCCGTACAGCGGCGAGGCGGTGCAGCAGGCGGATGCATAAAGCATGGCTGCATAACGATAGCAATCCATCAATTTCATGGGGGGAGGGGGTAGGAGGGGAGGGGTCGGTTGTTTCAATAGCGAATTAGGAATCCGGATGAAATGGCCGATAGAGCTAAAATAAGATGAAAATTCATTATATTCAAGTATTTATGCATCATTCTAACAAATATGTTTTATCAAGTCTTTCGTCCGGGAAAATACTGGATGGATTTGGAGAAATGTACTTGATATGAAAAACTAGTATTGACGCCGGATTCCTAATCCGGGGTGTTTAAAGCAGCTTGGAGGAGAGTATGTAAGCGTATCAGGAGCAATGCAGGAGATAAGCGGCTGAGGTTTCCGGACCGGAAAAAGGCAGAGAAAAGCGTCCAGCGTTCCTCCACTTTTCCCCGGCTTTCAGCACATGGGAATCATTCTTATTTTTATTAAAAATCTTTCTGAATATGCCTTCATTTCCGTTTTACATGTCCCGTATGCATGCATTTTGGCGGATTATAAATCCGGCTGTCAGAAAGGAATAATTTTGTTGATAAGTAATAAACATATTATCAATGATTAATAAAAATATCAGATTTCATGGACTTTGGGGTTCCTTATGATTTTTTCCTTCCTGGATACGATGAAAATCATTTTTTCTCAAAAAATTTGGTTGACTGCGGATTTATAATGCGCGGATGACCGCATGTAGTTTCAGAGCGTCTGATATTCAATGATTCGTCTGTTTTTTTACGGGAATGTGCGGTTTTAGCGGCGGCTTCTTCCGAAAAGAGAGCGGGGGAGGCGCATCCTCTGTTCCGTCCCCCGTGCAGGAAAAGCCGGGAGTCATTCCGGAATCTGTCCGGCACGGTTGTTCTTCCGGCTGGGTCCGGGGACGGATTACGGCGCCTTGTGACGGTTTCGTTTCCCTACGCAGCTTGCCTGGGAAGGCCTTTCTGCCCATGGTACCGGCGCATGAGAATTGATGTGGCGACGGATACGTATGAGCCTGACGTGAATGGAGTGGCCCTGACGCTCGGGCGGCTGGTCCGGGGGCTCCGGACGCGGGGGCATCTGGTGCATGTGCTGAGGGCTTCCGAGAGGGGCGGAAAGTCCGCCCCCGGAGAGACGGCCATGCCGTCCCTCTCCCTCCCCATGTATCATGAGGTGAAAATAGGGCTGCCTTCCGCGGACAGGTTTCGCGCCAGATGGATGAAGAAGAGGCCGGATGTGGTGTACGTCGCCACGGAAAGCCCCATGGGAGCCTCCGCCGTGAAGGCCGCCCGTGCTCTGGAGATTCCCGTGGTGATGGGATTCCACACTAATTTTCACCAGTACATGAAGGATTACCATTTTTCCGGGCTGGAAACCGCCGCCGTGAATTACCTGCGCAAGCTCCACAACCGGGCGGGGATGACGGTGGTTCCCACGGAGGAAATGCGCCGTACGCTGGAGGGGCTGGGGTTTGAACGCCTCTCCGTGATGGGGCGCGGGGTGGACGCCGCCTTGTTTGATCCTGCCAGGAGGGATGCCGCCCTGCGCCAGTCATGGGGCGTCTGGCGGGATGAAGTGGTGTTCGGCGTGGTGGGGCGGCTGGCCCGGGAGAAGAACCTGGTGACGGTGCTGGGGCTGTACACGCGCCTGCAGCGGGAGTTCCCGGAGTGCGGCATGAAGATGGTCGTGGTAGGGGACGGCCCCATGATGAGCAGCCTGCGCAGCGAATTCCCGGACGCCGTGTTTTGCGGAATGCGCGGCGGGGAGGACCTGGCGCGCCATTACGCCGCCATGGACGTGCTGCTTTTCGCCAGTGAGACGGAGACCTTCGGGAACGTTCTGCTGGAGGGGATGGCCAGCGGTCTGGCTACGGTCAGCTACCGGTACGCTGCTTCCGCGGATGTGGTGCTGGACGGCATCAACGGCCTTCAGGCGGAAAAGGGGGACGCGGAGGGTTTTTACTCCGCCATGCGCCGCCTGCTGGAGGACAGGGGGATGATCCGGAGGCTCGGCGGACAGGCCCGCAGGACCGTGCGCGCCCGGGCATGGGATTCCATCCATGACAGGTTTGAAGAACTGCTGGCCTCCGTGGCGCGGGAGGAAAACGGAACCGGATACGCCCGCCCCCCGCGGGATGCGGTGCTGGAATGCCGCACGGTCTTTTTGTCAGACCTCCATCTGGGCACGAAGGATTGCAAGGCGGACGAATGCCGGAGGTTCCTGAAGCATGTCCGGGCGGAAAAAATAGTTCTGGTGGGGGATATTGTGGACGCCTGGGCGCTGTCCCGCGGCAGCCGCTGGCGCAGGCGGCATACGCGCCTGATCCGCACCCTGCTGAAAAAGATGGAGCAGGAGGATGTGGAAGTGCTGTACCTGCGCGGGAACCACGACGATATTCTGGAAAAATTCCTTCCCTTTCATCTGGGCGGCCTGAAAATAGCCAAGGAGTGCGTGCACCGGGCGGCGGACGGCAGGCGTTACCTGTGCGTGCACGGAGACGGCTTTGACGCCATCTCCACCAACCACCGGTGGCTGGCGATGCTCGGCTCCCTGGGCTACGATGTTCTGCTGGCGGTCAACCGGCTTTACAATAAGTACCGCGCCTGGCGGGGCAGGGAATATTATTCCGTCTCCCGCGCCATCAAGAGCCGCGTGAAATCCGCCGTCAATTTCATCGGAAAATATGAGGAGCAGCTTCAGAATCTGGCGGTGAAAAGGCAGTGCGACGGTATCATTGCCGGGCATGTGCATCATCCGGCGGATACCATGGTGGGGAAGGTGCGGTACCTGAATTGCGGGGACTGGGTGGAAACCATGAGCGCGGTGGTGGAATACGGGGACGGCCGCATGGAAACGCTGCTTTACAAGGATTTCATGAAACGCCTGGCTTACGGCAAATGCGGAACCGGAGCCGGAGCGGAAGCTTCCTCCCGCAAGGAGGCTTCGTGACGGCCGCCGGGGGCAGGCTGTCCGGCGGGTGTGGGACAAAATGGCCGCGTGTGACATTTTGTCTCTTTTTGGTGTGACACTATGTCCCATTGCAGCTCCCAGGAAAAGAGCGGAGATGAAATGAAGTTGCGTTGTAATATGATGAAAATATGTTGTTTATATTTATTTTTCACCAGACCTGCCAAGGCTGGCATGCCATTTGCACCAAGAGAGGCAAGAATATGAGTTTGCCTGCATGACACTTCAGGTCATGGGGAAATCAAATCTCAACGAAATCCATTCAAAACAATCTAAGATAACGATATGGCTAAAATATTAGGAATCGACTTGGGCACGACCAATTCGTGCATGGCTGTGATGGAAGGCGGTCAGGGTACCGTACTTGAAAACAGCGAAGGTGCGCGCACCACTCCCTCCATTGTTGCCTTCACCAAGAGCGGTGAACGCCTCGTGGGGCAGGCCGCCAAACGTCAGGCGGTGACCAACCCGAAAAACACCGTGTTTTCCTCCAAGCGCCTCATCGGCCGCAAGTTCAGTGAGCTGACGGAAGAAGATAAGAAGGTGCCTTATGAAATTGTGGAAGCCCCCAACGGGGACGCCTATATCCGTGTGGACGTAGGCGGCGAAAAGAAGACTTTTTCTCCCCAGGAAATCGCTTCCATGGTTCTGGCCAAGCTGAAAGCCGACGCGGAATCCAAGCTGGGCGAAACGATCACGGAAGCCGTGATTACCGTTCCCGCCTATTTCAATGACGCCCAGCGCAACGCGACCAAGGCCGCCGGTGAAATCGCCGGCTTGAAGGTGCGCCGCATCATCAATGAACCGACGGCGGCTGCGCTGGCTTACGGCCTGGACAAGAAGTCCAATGAAAACATTGCCGTGTACGACCTCGGCGGCGGCACCTTCGATATTTCCGTGCTGGAAATCGGTGACGGTGTGTTTGAAGTGAAGGCTTCCGACGGAGACACCCACCTGGGCGGCGACGACTGGGACAACGCGATCATCACCTGGATCATGGACGAGTTCAAGAAGGACTCCGGCATGGATCTTTCCAACCAGCCGGACGCCATCCAGCGCATCAAGGAAGAAGCTGAAAAGGCCAAGATCGCCCTTTCCTCCACCCAGAGCTATGACATCAGCCTGCCGTTCATTACGGCGGACTCTTCCGGACCCAAGCACATCCAGCTCACGCTGAGCCGTCCCAAGCTGGAACAGCTTACGGAAGACCTGCTGGACCGCACCCGCAAGCCCGTGCTGGACTGCATCGCCGCCTCCGGCCTGAAGACCGGGGACATTGACGAACTGGTGCTGGTGGGCGGCATGACCCGCATGCCCGCCGTGCAGGAAATGGCCCATACGCTGGCCGGCAAGGAGCCTCACAAGGGCGTGAACCCGGATGAAGTGGTGGCCGTAGGCGCCGCCATCCAGGGTGGCGTGCTCCAGGGGGACGTGAACGACGTGCTTCTGCTGGACGTGACCCCGCTGACCCTGTCCATTGAAACGATGGGCGGCATCGCCACGCCGATGATCGAGCGCAACACGACCATTCCGGTGCGCAAGAGCCAGGTGTTCTCCACCGCCGCGGACAACCAGCCCGCCGTGGACATCCGCATCTGCCAGGGCGAACGCAAGATGTTTGACGACAACAAGCTTCTCGGCAACTTCAAGCTGGACGGCATCTCCCCAGCCCGCCGCGGCGAACCGCAGATTGAAGTGACCTTTGACATTGACGCCAACGGCATTCTGCACGTCTCCGCCAAGGACAAGGGTACGGGCAAGGAACAGAAGATTTCCATCCAGGGCTCCAGCGGCCTTTCCAAGGATGAAATCGAACGCGCCAAGCGTGATGCGGAAGCCCATGCGGAAGAAGACAAGAAGCGCGCCGAGGAAATTGAAACCGTCAACCAGGCGGACTCCCTCTGCTTCTCCGTGGAACGCCAGCTCAAGGACATGGGGGACAAGATTCCCGCAGACCTCAAGCGCGAGATCGAAGACAAGGTGATGCACCTCAAGGAAGCCATTTCCAAGAAGGAATACACCGCGATCAAGGCCGGCAAGGAAGACCTGGAATCCCGTCTGGAAGCCCTGTACAAGGCAGCGGAAGCCGCCCAGCAGTCCGCCGGTGCAGCCGGCCCCATGCCGGGAGCCGCTCCGGAGGAAGAAGCTTCCGACGGGCCCCGCAAGGCGAAAGGCCGCGTGGTGGACGCCGAAATTGTCGACGACGACAAATAAACAACCCCTTCCCGCCGGAGGGGGGAGCAATTTCCCCTCCGGCGGAACATTACATCCATATATTCATCTATAACAATACAAAAACAACATACTATGGCAAACATCAAACCCCTAGGACAACGTGTGCTGGTCAAGCGCATTGAAGCTGAAACCAAGACGGCCGGCGGCCTGTTCCTGCCGGACACCGCCAAGGAAAAACCCCAGGAAGCCGAAGTGATCTCCGTAGGCACCGGCGGCCGTGATGACAAGGGCGCCTTGATTGAATTCACCGTGAAGCCGGGCGACCACGTTCTTATTTCCAAGTACGGCGGCACGGAAATCAAGCTGGACGGAGAAGACTACCTCATCCTGTCTGAAAACGACATTCTGGCCATCATTGGCTAAATCACACCACACTCATTCAACATCATCTTTAAATAACCTGATATTATGGCTAAACAAATCCAATTTGACGAAACTGCGCGCCAGGCTCTGCTCCGCGGCGTGGAACAGATTGCCAAGGCTGTCAAGAGCACGCTGGGGCCTGCCGGCCGCAACGTGGTGATCGACAAGAAATTCGGTTCCCCCCTCATCACCAAGGATGGTGTGACCGTCGCCAAGGAAATCGAACTGGAAGACCCGTTTGAAAACATGGGCGCCCAGCTTGTACGGGAAGTCTCCTCCAAGACCAACGACGTGGCCGGGGACGGCACCACCACCGCCACCGTGCTGGCTGAAAGCATTTACCGCGAAGGCCTGCGCAACGTTACCGCCGGCGCCAACCCCATCTCCCTCCAGAGGGGCATCATGAAGGCTGCGGACGCCGTGGTGGAAGAACTCAAGAAGATCAGCAAGCCTGTTGACTCCAGCAAGGAAGTGGCCCAGGTCGCCACCGTTTCCGCCAACTGGGACGCCGAAATCGGCCACATCATCGCGGAAGCCATGGACAAGGTGGGCAAGGACGGCACCATCACCGTGGAAGAAGCCAAGGGCATTGAAACCACGCTGGACGTGGTGGAAGGCATGCAGTTTGACAAGGGCTACCTGTCCCCCTACTTCGTGACCAACGCGGAAACGATGGAAGCGGTGCTGGAAAACCCCTACATCCTGATCCACGAAAAGAAGATCAACAACCTGAAGGACTTCCTTCCGCTGCTTGAAAAAGTGGCCAAGAGCGGCCGTCCCTTCCTGGTCATCGCGGAAGACATTGAAGGCGAAGCCCTCGCCACCCTGGTGGTCAACCGCTTGCGCGGCGTGCTGAACATCTGCGCGGTGAAGGCCCCCGGCTTCGGCGACCGCCGCAAGGCCATGATGGAAGACATTGCCATCCTGACCGGCGGCAAATGCATTACGGAAGACCTGGGCATCAAGCTGGAAAACGTGGGCATTGAAGACCTTGGCCAGGCCAAGCGCGTGGTCGTCTCCAAGGATGAAACCGTCATCGTGGAAGGAGCCGGCAAGTCTGCGGACATTGAAGGCCGCATTTCCCAGATCCGCCACCAGATCAAGGACACCACGTCCGACTATGACCGTGAAAAACTCCAGGAACGCCTGGCCAAGCTGGCCGGCGGCGTGGCCGTCATCCATGTGGGCGCCGCGACGGAAACGGAAATGAAGGAAAAGAAGGCCCGTGTGGACGACGCCCTGCACGCCACCCGCGCTGCGGTGGAAGAAGGCATCGTTCCCGGCGGCGGCGTGGCCCTGATCCGCGCCCAGAAAGCCATTGACACCCTCAAGCTGGAAGGCGACGAGGAAACCGGCGCTCAAATCGTCTACCGTGCGGTTGAAGCTCCGCTCCGCCAGCTGGCCAGCAATGCCGGCCGTGAAGGCGCCCTCATCGTCGCCAAGGTGAAGGGGATGAAGAAAGCGGCCGACGGCTACAACGTAGCCACGGACAAATATGAAGACCTGCTCACCGCCGGTGTGGTGGACCCGACCAAGGTAACCCGTTCCGCCCTGCAGAACGCGGCCTCCATCGCCGGCCTGCTGCTCACCACGGAATGCGTCATTGCCGACAAGCCCGAGAAGAAGGGCTGCGGTTGCGGCTCCGGCGCTCCCGACATGGGCGGCATGGGAGGAATGGGCGGCATGGGCATGATGTAAGCCCCCCCCGTCCGTTTCTGCGAGACACGGCAATCGACTTCAAGGCTCCCCGGTTTTCCGGGGGGCCTTTTTGTTTGGAGGGCGCCGGTACTTCCGTTTTTTTTGCGTTTCCCGCGCGGGAAAGGCTTTTCTTTAGGAAGGCGCGCGGGAAGGGATTTCAGGAAAATGGGCCGTGGCTGCCGGGGAACCGGCGGGAAAGCAGGCTCCGGAAATGCCCGGAAAAGGCGGAAGATTTCATGGGAAGCAGGTGTGGCTCTATGGTTTTTTATTGAAAATCATATTGTTGCGTCAATGTGACGGAATGTTCACGTTTTAAAACGGGCGTGCGGAAGCGGCCTCCTGTAATAGAGGGCCGTTTATTACGCATATGGACCCGATCTATTACTTCATCATAGGGCTGATTCTGGTGCTCTCCTGCTTTGACCTCGTCGTCGGAGTCTCCAATGACGCCGCCAACTTCCTGAACTCCGCCGTCGGTTCCAAAGCCGCGCCGCGCAGGACGATCATACTGGTGGCCGCGCTGGGCATCATCATCGGCTCCCTGTTCTCCAGCGGCATGATGGAAATCGCCAGAAGCGGCGTATTCATGCCGGCCCGGTTCACGTTCCATGACATCATGCTGATATTCCTGGCGGTGATGCTGACGGACGTCATTCTGCTGGACGTCTTCAACACCTTCGGACTTCCCACCTCCACCACGGTCTCCATCGTCTTTGAACTGCTGGGTGGCGCCGTGGCGGTGGCCCTGTTCAAAATCTGGTCCGCAGAACCGGGAACAGCGCAGGAACTGTCCAGCTACATCAACTCCTCCAAGGCGCTGGCGATCATCTCCGGCATCTTCTCCTCCGTCTTCGTCGCCTTCATCTGCGGGATAACGGTCATGTGGATTTCCCGCCTCATCTTCTCCTTCAACTATAAAAAATCCTTCAAATACCTGGGGGCCGTCTGGTGCGGCGTGGCACTGACGGCCATCACCTACTTCGCCGTCTTCAAAGGGCTGAAGGGCAGCACGCTGGTCACCAAGGACATGGTCCGTCACCTGGACGCCCACATCTGGCTGTACGTGTGCTACAGCCTGGTATTCTGGACCGTCCTGATGGCCGTGCTCCAGAACATTTGCAAAATCAACATCCTGAAAATATCCGTCCTGGCGGGCACCATGGCCCTGGCCCTCTCCTTTGCCGGGAACGACCTGGTCAACTTCATCGGCGTTTTCATGGCGGGGCAGTCCTCCATGGAGATAGCGTCCGCCGCCGCGGCGCAGGGCGCGGACCTTTCCACCCTCACCATGGGCGGCCTCATGGCCCCCGTCACGGCGGACTGGCGCTACCTGCTGGGCGCGGGCGTCATCATGGTGCTGGCCCTCATGTTCTCCAAAAAGGCGCAGACCGTCACGGATACGGAGGTCAACTTGGCGAGGCAGGGCGGGGGCGTGGAGCGGTTCGGCTCCGTACCCCCGGCCCGCATGGCTGTGCGCTATGCGCTGAACGCCTCCCGTGCGGTGGAAAAAATCATGCCCGCCTGCGTGGGAAGATTCATTGAAAAACGTTTCCAGCCCGTGCCGGGCGGCCCGGATAACGGGGCCTCCTTTGACCTGATCCGCGCCTCCGTGAATTTGACGGTGGCCGCCCTGCTGATCTCCCTCGCCACCTCTCTGCGGCTCCCTCTTTCCACCACGTATGTAACGTTCATGGTGGCGATGGGCTCCTCCCTGGCGGACAAGGCGTGGGGGCGGGATAGCGCCGTGTACCGCATCACAGGGGTGATCACGGTGATTTCCGGGTGGTTCTTTACGGCCTTTGCCGCGTTCACCATGTGCTGCATGGTGGCGGCGTGCATCGTTTACGGCGGCCTGTTCGGCATTGTTGCCATGTGCGCCCTGGCCGCCTTCCTGCTGCTGAAAAGCTCCAGGTTCCATAAGAAAAGAACCCAGGCCGCGGCGCTGGCGAAGGTGGCCAATTACCGGGACCCGGCCTGCGCCGCCCGCTATAATGAAGAAATCATTGAGCTGATGAAACGCATGGCGGAAATCTATGAAATGAATCTGGAAGCCCTGAACGTGGAGGACCGGAAGCGGCTGAAAAAGCTCCGGAAGGAAGCACGCGGCATCCGCCGCTCCCTGAGCGACCGGATGGCGATGGAAGTCATGCCCGTTGTCCGGGAGCTACCGGATGAAGAGGCGGACCGCGGCAAGCGCTACGTGCAGATGGTGGAATACGCCACCTCCGTCTTTGAATCCCTCTCCAACATCACGACGGCCAGCCATGCCTACATCGACAACAACCACGAGGGCCTGGACATGGACAGAATAGAGTACTTGCGGGGAATGAACAACCGCGTTTCCTCCCTGTATCCCCGTTTCCGGGAAATGATGGATAGCAACGACTATACCGGGCTGGACGAATGCCTGGCCGGCATGGACGCGCTGGACGAGGAATTTGCGGAGGCGGTCAAGCAGCAGATCATTCTGCGGGCGGAGGACGTATCCGACATGCGGCGGGCGCTCCTCTACCTCAACCTGCTCAATGAAACCCGCACGATGATCCGCAAGGTGCTTCTTTTGGCGAAAATTCAGCGGAAATTTGTTCTCGGCTGGTAAAGGCCTGTAATTTACGGCTGCGCCGGAGGCGGCCGCTTCCGGCGCGGCGGAAAAGGGAACCGGCGTGCCCTCCCCCAGGAAATTCTCCCGGAATGGCCGGGAAACTGGAACGGGGAAAGGTTATTTTCCGGAAAGCAAAGGTTCCCGGAATATTCGTTTTTTTAACTGTAAATAAAAACCGCAAACGTTGAAAAACAACTGCTTGCGGTATAAAAGTGGTACGGGCGATGGGAATCGAACCCACGTCTCAAGCTTGGGAAGCTCGCGTCCTACCATTGAACGACGCCCGCATGAAATGCGGATGCCTATTTAGCGGCAGAAGGCAGGGATGTCAAGACCACAGAAAAATCGTGTCTTCTTTTTTGATATTTTAACACAGAAATGAAAAAAAACTTGTCTTACCCCCGAGGCTTGAACATAATGCCTCTGTTGTGCGGGTATAGCTTAATGGTAAAGCTCCAGCCTTCCAAGCTGATCACACGGGTTCGATTCCCGTTACCCGCTCCATTTTTTATTAAATTCACCTGCTAGATACTTCCTTTATGAAAGCCAGGTTCATGACAAAGACGGCGCTCAGTGCGCTGGCACTTGCGTTTGCGGGCGCCCTCCCCGGTGTGGCTCAGCAAACTGCTTCTCCGGCAGCCGTTCCGGCTGTTAATAAGGTTAAAGCCTCTGCTGTTGAGAAGGCTTTTATGAACAAAATGGCAGGTGTCGTCCAGGCTGGCTTGAAAGCCGGCGCCCTGGATGTGAAAGCCGTGACCGAGATTCTGAACGCCGCTGTCAAGGCCGGCGTGTCTGACCAGGTGATGGGCTCCATGGTATCCATGGCCGCAGGCGCTTTCCCGAGCAGCGCTCCCGCTGTTGCCGCCGCCGCCGTTAAAAGCTATGGAACCCAGGTAACGGAAGCCAACGTACGCAACGTGATTGCCTCTGCTGTGGCTGTCCAGCCCCACCCGTATGCGTCCGTCTCTCCCATCTCGGAAGCGGTTACGAAGGCTCTTGGCAACTCCATGGTCGCCAATGCCGTTCCCGGCATTGCCGTGGGCGTGGCGGCCCAGACGCCTGACAATCCTCTACAAGGGGTGACCACTCAGACCAGCGGTCTGGTAAAACCTGGTGAAGAAGCATCCGGAGGCGCCCTGGTCCTGCCGGGCGGCCTTCCCGTGGGCGGCTCCGCTACGAGTCCCGCTCCCGTCTCCGATCCTGCCGGAAATTAACCTGATCCATTTATCAATAGCATGAAGAGTCTTTTTTATCTCTCCTTGATGGCTGCCGGCATGCTTGCCGTTCATGCCAACGGGCAGTCCCTGTACACCCTGGCAGGACCGGTCGGTCTGGAAGAATCCCTTCCCCTGAAGTGGACGTTCAATCTGGCCGGCGGTTATGACGACAACGTCAACGCTTCCAACTATGACCAGCAGGAAGCCGCTTTCATCAGCACGGACATCGGCGCCTCCCTGGCCAACTACGATTCCGTGACTCAGTACTCCTTCTCCGCCAAGCTTGGGGGTATCTTTTACCTGAAGGACCTTGAGGGAGAGACGAACGAATCACTTTCCAACTCCACGCTGTCCGCCAATCTTTCCCACAGCTTTGACCAGACCCTGCGCTACAACGGCAGCGTGTCTTTTGCGTGGCAGCCGGAACCCAACTATTCCAACGGCATCGCCAATGCCCGCCGGGACGGCGACTACATTTACGTGTACGTCTCCAGCTCCGTAAGCAAGGCATGGACCTCCCGCTACTCCACCACGCTGGGCGCCAACTTCTCCATGATCAACTATCAGGAGGACTCCGCCAAGACGGACAACCGCGACTATGTGGGCATGGACTTCACCAACCGCTACAAGTGGACGGAACGCCTGGCTGTTTCCCTGAGCTGGAACGGTTCCTACTGCGACCGCGAATACGGCAACAACGAATTCTCCAACTTCGTCATGGCCGGCGCTGAATACGCGGTGGCTGAAAATACGTCCGCTACGCTCCGCGTAGGTCCCCAGTTCAAGTATGTGGAAAGCTACGGTACCAAGACCTATCCTTCTGCGGAATTCGGTTTGAACCACCGCATGAGCGACCGCTTCATGATCGGCACGTTCATCCGCTACTCCAACGAAGCGACGAATACGTACATTCCCTACAGCGGAGCCAGCTACTATTCCAATGAAACGTGGCGCTTCGGCGTGAACAGCACGCTGAAACTGACGCACCGCACTACCCTGAACTGCGGCGTGAACCTGATTTCCAGTGAATACAGCCGCCTGAGCTCCGGCAGCAGCAGTGACACGTCCGACCTGACCTTCAATGCTACGGCCGGCATCAAGCTGCTGTTGACTAATGCGCTGGCTCTTACGGCCCAGTACTCCTACACCAACGGTTCCTACGGCGGCTATAACTACCCGATGCCCTCCTACAACCGCAACGTGTTCTCCTTCGGCGTGAATTACAGCTTCTAAGTCTTGACTGACCATTAATGCCCTTACTCCTCTAATTGCGAATGTTCATTCACAATTAGAGGAGTTTTTATCTTACTACCTCACTATCTTTCATGAATGCCCAGGATCAGCAGAACAGTGATCGCATCGTACGCAATATTGACTATTTGCAAGTTTTAAAAAATCGCTGGAAGGAGGTCTTCCTGGTCTTCCTTCTGGTGCTGGTCATTTCCGTGGTAGTGACTTTCCTGATGCCGCCCTCCTACCGGGCGACGAGCCAGTTCCAGATCAAGCTGCCCAAGCCCGTGATGGAAATCGGCCAGGGGGGGGACGTGGTCGCCTCCTCCAACGTGACGGCCAACTACATTCCCATGCAGTATTCCGTGCTGACTTCCACCGAAGTGCTCAAGGTGGTGTCCAGAAAGCTGAATCTTGCCGCGGAGTGGGGCATGACGGATGAAATGGCGGCCTCCAATCTGGCAGGCATGATCAAGGTGGCTCCCGTGCGTGCGACGGACCTGGTGGACGTCATTGTCTCCGGCCCGGATCCCAAACTGGTGCAGAACATCGCCAAAACGGTTCCCGAGGCTTACAAGCAGGACCGTGAAATGCGTGAAAACCGCCTGGTGGAAACCGCCATCAAAAGTTTGAAGGACGTCCTCCGGGAACAGGAGGACACCGTCAATGAAAAGATGATGTCCCTCAAAAAGCTGATTGCGGAAAGCTCCTACCTGCCTACTACCTGGAGAAACGGTGAAAACCGGAGCACCCTGACGGCCGGCATGGAAGAGGAAGACTTCCGGAACGCCAAATCCCAGGCCATGCAGTTTGAAAAGGATGAAAAGGAACTGGCTTCCTACGTGCAGGAACTGCAGCGTTTGCCTGACGACAAGCTGCTGGATTACGTCATCAGTTCCGACCTGCTGAATGCGGAATCCGTGGGGGCCAAGGCCCTGCGTGAAACCTATGCCGAATTTTCCGACAAGCTCAAGGAGAAGGAAAACCTGAAGGCCCAGAACATCGGCGCCAGGCACCCCAAGATGCTGGCGCTGCTGGAGACGGAAAGAATTCTGGGCGAGAAGCTGAACAAGGAACTGATCGGGCTGCGCTCCTCCCTGAAAAGCAAGCTGGAAATGGTCTCCGCAAGCCGGAAGCACTGGGAGGCGACCGTCGCTCAAAAGGAGGAGGCCCTCCAGAAGCATGTTCTGCAGGTTCCCATGTATGAACAGGCCAGCCGTGACTATGACGCCGCGCTGGACCAGCTCAAGGACCTAGATTCCCGGTACAAGGATGAAATCGCCCGTCTGCGCGTCCCCCGTGAAGCGATTGAAATGTACCAGCTTCCGTCCTATCCTGCCGCACCCTACAAGCCGAACGTGACCATCAACCTGGCGGTGGGCGCCGGGGCGGGGCTGCTTCTGGGCATCGGGCTGGCTCTGCTTCTGGAATTCATGGATACCTCCGTGAAGACGATGGAGGATGTGGAACGTGCCCTGCAGGTTCCGGTGCTGGGCATTATCCCCAAGAATGTGCCGATCCTTCATTCTTCCGATGTGATGGGGCCGGACGCGGAAGCCTACCGTATTCTACGGACAAATATAGAATTCAATAAAAAGGGACTGGAGGAAATTTCCCTGACCTTTGTTTCCGGCAGCGCCGGGGAAGGGAAGACCACCACCCTGTGCAACCTGGCCTATATCTGCGCCCAGGGCGGCTACGCTACCCTGATGATTGACGCCGACCTGCGCCGCTCCAAGCTCCACCGGTATTATGAACTGGACAATGAAGTGGGGTTGACCTCCTACCTGCTCGAAGACTACCCGCTGGAGGAAGTGATTTTTCAGACGCCCATTGAAAACCTGTACGTGATGCCTGCGGGCCCCACGCCCTTCGACCCGTCGGGCGCGTTGAATTCCCGCAAGTTCAATGAACTGCTCCAGGAAGTGAAGCAGCGCTTTGACATCGTGCTGGTGGACTCCCCTCCCATCCTCGGCGTCAGTGATTCCGCCGTCATCGTGAGCGAGGTGGATATGACGCTCATGGTTGTCCAGCCCCGCAAACTGCCGCTGAAAGCCCTGCTGAGGCAGAAGCAGGTGATTGAATCCGTGGGCGGCAACCTGGCCGGCGTGGTGATGAATAATGTGGACATTACGTCTGATCACCAGTATCAGTATTACACGACTTATTACTCCTATTATTCCGCGGATGGCGCTTCCTCCGGCGAGAATGCGGACGCCTCTTCCATGAAGAAGGCCGAGCGTTCCGGAAAGGCCAAGGAGCTGGCGGCCACCCAGTCCCATGATAGTGAAGATCTGTACTAACCCATTGCTCCATGAAAAAATATATTTGTTCCCTCCTTTGCCTCCTGCTGGGTGCGGCGGGGCTGGCGTCCGCCCAGTCTCCGGACGCCGTGCCTGCGCAGGGCACCATTGAAATTCAGGTGCGCGGCATTCCCGCTGATGACGCTACGGCCATTTCCGGCCAGTATCTGCTGGACGGCAACGGGACGATACGCATGCCCCAGCTTCCGCCGGGCCATGACGTGCTGCGCGTGGTAGGCAAGACGGCGCGCCAGATTGAAGACATGCTGATGGCCGCCTATAAGAAGGCGGAATTGTACACGGCCCCCACCTTCCTGGTGAAGGTGCAGAGCTCGGACGCGCGGCTGACGGAGCACATCGTGCTGGTGAGCGGCGGCGTAGCCATGAAGAAAAACGTCCTGTGGCGGCGCGGCATGACGCTTCTGGAAGCGATTGTGGGCGCGGGCGACATTACGGACTGGGGTTCCCGGTACGTGCAGGTGACGCGCGGCGGGAAAACCGTGACGTACGATTATTTCTCCATCAAGGACCGGGCGATTCCCATTCAGCCCAATGACCGCATCTTCGTTCCCCAGCGCGGGATCTTTGAAGGGCGGCCCGCGAAGCTCCTGCCCTGAAACATTCTTTTTTCATGCCCGGCTTTCTATCAGGAGGCCGGGTTTTTTATTGCCCCGGTTTCCGGAAAATCCATGGAATGCCGGAAGAAACACGGGAGACGGCGGCAGGAAGAAGGGCAGGCCGGAGGGAAGATGGAACGCCGGAGATCTTTTATGGAATTTCCCCAGGCCCTTTTCCAGAAATGGGCCGTGCATGAGTGGATCCGTATGGTAGAATCATAGCGGGAAAAAAGTTTTTCCTTGGACCGTACGGCGCCGGTAAAGACGCTGGTGGAAGGAGTTTTTTCCCTGTGCCCGTAGACGTCTGTATTCACCGGAACGGAAGGCCTGCGGGGCGGAAAGAGCTGAGGAACATGCTTTTTCCGCCGGGGGCGTAGGCCCTTTTCCCGTGATTGGCTGATACGGCCTCCGGGCATATATTGCGATGAAATGAGTTCAGTATGAATGTGAAAAACAGAAAAACAAAGAAAAATGTTGAACATTCTTGGACTCAATGCATTTTTGGAATCTTCCAAAAATGTTAGAGTTTCGTGCGGAATGTCTGCATGGAGCTTCGCAATTCCAATGTAAAAACTCATTAACCATGATATACCATTTTAAGAAAACATTCATCGGAGTAGGAGGACGGGAATACATTAACAATCCCAAGCTGAGTTTCCCGGAACATGTGAAAATCCGCCGTCGTGGAACGAATCCCAAATCCGGACAGCCTTATGCGGCAGCGGGCAGCGCGTTCGTGGAAACCTCCGCCATCGCCTCGCGGCTCTGCTGCAGCGCGTCCGCCGCCCGCCAGTACCTGCACCGTCACGGAGCCCGCTTCCGCGTGGTCCGCAAGGGGACGGGCTCCCTGGCCCTGTACTGGCGGCGGGCGGATGTGGACCGGATTCTCGCCCGGCGGGAGCCTGTGCGCCGCCGCGTGCCTCCGTGCTACATGGATATGGCGGAGGCTATCGACATGCTGGGGGTGGTGCGCAGCTACATTTACAGGCTCGTGAAAAAGGGGCTGCTGCGCGAATACCGGTGCCGGATGAAGACCGCCCGCGGCCTCCGGGTGCGCTGTTTTTATCACCGGGAGGACCTGGAGCATATCAGGCTGCATGTGCTCCGGAAAAGATGATGGGGCCGGATTCCGCAGATGCGTTTTTGGCTTGAGCGCGGGACGGATTGTGTCACGTTATGGGCATGATAGCTTTTTTGCGCGGCACGGTGGCGGAATCATATCCCCAGCGGTTGATTCTGGATGTTCATGGCGTGGGGTATGAGGTGATTGTGCCCCTGTCCACGTTTGACAGGCTGAACCCCCTTCCCGGCAGGGAGCTGACGTTGAAAACCTACCTTCATGTCCGGGAGAACATGCAAGTGCTCTACGGTTTCGCCACGGATGCGGAGCGGGACATTTTCCTGCTGCTGATCGACCGCGTTTCAGGCATCGGCCCGGCCACGGCCATCGCCATTCTGGGTTCCCTGTCCGTGGAGCAGTTCAAGCAGGCGGTGGTGAGCGGAGACGTTTCCGGCATTGCGCGGGCCAAGGGCGTGGGCAGGAAGACGGCGGAACGCATTGTCCTGGAGCTGAAGGACAAGGTGGGACTGGCCGCCACGTGGGAGGCCCAGGCGCAGGGCGCCACCTCCCAGGCGGCCGGGGATGCGGAGCTGGCGCTGATCGCGCTCGGGTTCAAGCAGGTGGAGTCCCGCAAGGCGATCGCCGCCCACCTGAAAGACCACCCGGACGCGGATGCGGACGAACTGATCCGGGCCGCCCTGCGCTCCATGAACTGACTGTCTCCACCACGCGGGGGCCGGCTCCGCAAGCATTTGACTTCCATGCGGGAGCATGCCCGCGGGCAGCGCTTCCCGCGGTCCGCGCCGGCGCGGGAGCATACTGCCATGATGGGGGAACAATAGTGTTGACGGCTGGTTGAATCGTTTTTAAACTTACGGCGTCCATGGTACTTAAATAAGTCCGGGACTAGTAATTAATCAAATCTGAAGCCCTCAATCTTATGGCCAAATATGCTATTAACGGTTTTGGACGCATTGGTCGCAACGTACTGCGCGCCATGTCCAAGGAAGAACGCAACAAGGTTGTTGCCATCAATGACCTGACCCCCATTGAAATGATCGCCCACCTGCTCAAGTATGACTCCACGCAGGGCAAGTTTGACGGTGAAATTTCCATTGATGGAGAATATCTGGTCGTTGACGGTCACAAGATCCTCATCACCGTGGAACGCGACCCCGCCAACCTTCCCTGGAAGAAGCTGGGCGTAGACGTCGTTCTGGAATCCACCGGCCTGTTCACCAAGCGTGACGCCGCCAAGAAGCACCTTGAAGCCGGCGCCAAGAAGGTGCTCATTTCCGCTCCCTCCCCGGATCCGGACCTGACCTTCGTTCTGGGCATCAACGACAGCGAATACGATCCCGCCAAGCACGACATCGTTTCCAACGCTTCCTGCACCACCAACTGCCTTGCTCCGATGGTGAAGGTGCTGGACGACAAGTTCGGCATTGAAAAGGGCATGATGAGCACGATTCACTCCTACACGAACGACCAGCGCATCCTGGACCTTCCCCACTCCGATCCCCGCCGCGCCCGCGCCGCCGCGATCAACATCATCCCGACGACCACCGGCGCCGCCAAGGCCATCGGCGAAGTGATGCCGAACCTGAAGGGCTCCCTGAACGGCGCTTCCTTCCGCGTGCCGACCCCGACCGGTTCCCTGACCGACTTCGTGGCCGTTCTCAAGAAGAACGTGACCGTGGAAGAAGTGAACGCCGCCATGAAGGAAGCCGCTGAAGGCCCGCTGAAGGGCATTCTGGATTACTCTGAAGAAGCCCTCGTTCTCCAGGACATCGTTTCCGACCCCCACTCCTGCATCTTTGACTCCGGCTTCACGTATGTGGTCGGCGGCAACCTGGTGAAGGTCTGCGGCTGGTACGACAACGAATGGGGCTACTCCAACCGCGCCGCTGAAGCCATGAAGAAGCTGGGCGACAGCGTGAGCTGCGGCTGCTCCTGCGGCAAGTAAGTTCTTCCGAACAACGCTTGCTCTTCAGTTGCACGACAAGTCTTGCCGGTTGCCTGCTTCAACCTTCCGGTTCCTGAACCGGGTTTGTCCAGGCGGCCGGGGATTTATCCGGGAGGGCAGAAATGCCCTCCCTTTTTTTATTCCATTGAACCAAACAATATAGACCGATATGGCTAAACTTACTGTACGTGACCTTGATGCCAAGGGAAAGGAAGTCCTGATGCGTGTTGACTTCAACGTCCCCCTCAAGGATGGGGAAATCACCAATGACGCCCGCATCGTGGCCGCCCTTCCCACCATCAAGTTCCTGCTGGACCAGGGTGCCCGCCTTGTGCTCACCTCCCATCTGGGCCGTCCCAAGAACGAACCCGATCCCGCTTTTTCCCTGAAGCCCGTTGCCGGCCGCCTTTCCGAACTGCTCGGCAAGGAAGTCAAATTCGTTCCCGCCGCCATCGGCCCGGAAGCGGAAGCCGCCCGCGCCGCCATGAAGGACGGCGACGTGGTCCTGCTGGAAAACGTCCGCTTCTATCCCGGTGAAAAGAAGAACGATCCGGAATTCGCCAAGGCTCTTCTGGGTAACGCCACGCTGTTCGTGAACGACGCGTTCGGCACCGCCCACCGCGCCCACGCTTCCACGGAAGGCGTGACGCATTTTGCGGAAAAGAGCGCCATGGGCTTCCTGATCGAACGCGAACTGGAATACCTGGAAGGCAAGCTGGAAAACCCGGAAAAGCCCTTCGTGGTGATCATGGGCGGCGCCAAGGTGTCCGACAAGATTGAAGTGCTTTCCAAGCTGATGGAAAAGGCTGATACGTTCCTGATCGGGGGCGCCATGGCCAACACGTTCCTGGCAGCTGAAGGTTACGACCTGGGCGCCTCCAAGATTGAAGGCGACAAGCTGGACCTGGCCCGTGAAATCCTGGCGGAAGCCAAGGCCAAGGGCGTGAAGTTCCTGCTTCCCGCGGACGTGCGCGTAGCCATGAAGTTTGAAGACGGCGCTGAAACCTTCTGCACGGCTCCCTTCGCGGAAGGCGGCAAGGTGCCGGAAGGCGGCATGGCCATTGACATCGGCGACAAGGCCATTGAAGAATTCTCCGCCATCATCAAGGGCGCCAGGACCGTTCTGTGGAACGGCCCGATGGGCGTGTTTGAAATGGACTGCTTCGCCAAGGGCACCAAGGAAATCGCGGAAGCCCTGGCGGATTCCTCCGCCATCTCCATCGTGGGCGGCGGCGATTCCGTGACGGCGGCCAAGAAGTTCAAGGTCCAGGACAAGCTTTCCTTCTGCTCCACGGGCGGTGGCGCTTCCCTGGAACTGCTGGAAGGCAAGGTGCTCCCCGGCGTGGGAGCCCTGACGGACAAGTGCGGCGGCTGCTGCCAGAAGTAACTGTTCACGGCCGGCGGATCGTCTTCCGCATGGCGTCTTGAATACACCTTTTCATTCCCCGTGCCCGTTTCCGGGTGCGGGGATTTTTTGACTCCCGGCTGACGCGCCGGGATCTGCGGGAGTTTGCCGCCTCCCGTGGTTAAGGAAAACCCGTTCGTGCTCCGGTGGTTTCCGGCTCCGGAGAGGGGATGCAGGGAAAGGTTGGACAGTCCCTTTTTTTGACTTGCTCTGCGTGCGGCCCGCGCTAGGCTGGACATGTATGAAGATGCTGCGCTGCTTCCTGGCCGTTTTCCTGTTGTGCTCTCCCGCGCTTGCGGCGGACGCCTCCGTTGCGGGAAAGAAGGAGCATGAAGGGTATCCGGCCCGGTACATGCTTCTGGAATCCCCGTCCCGCAACCGCCAGAGCCTGTCCACGCCCGTGGCCGCGTATGTGAATGACGGAGGCGTGGAAGTGGCGCTCATCGGGGCCATTCATGTGGCTGAGGCCGATTATTATGCCCGGCTGAACAAGCTGTTCGGCAGCTATGACGTGCTGCTGTTTGAGATGATCGGCGGGGAGGGGCTCCGGCGGGAGGAGGAACTCCGCCGTAAAATAGACCGCAATAAACCTCTGGGAGGGCTGACGCTGGAAGAGGCGCGGGAATGGAACCGGATGGTGGAGTGGAGGAAGAGAGCGGCCCTTGAGGAAAAGTCTTTTTTGCTGGGGCTGCTGGGAAGCGCGTACCGGGAATTGAGCGACGCGCTGGGCCTTCAAACCCAGCATCAGGGCATTGATTATTCCGCTCCCCATTTTGTCCATGCGGACATGACGCTGGAGGAATTCCGGCAGGCGCAGGCCAGGAAGGGAGAAAACTTCGCCAGCCTGATGCTTAAATCCATGCTGTCCTCCCTGGTGGAGAAGCCCGGCGCGTACCAGCCGAATGAATTCGGCATGATGGCGGATTTGCTTGCCGGAAACAAGACGGGGCTGAAGAATGAACTGATGCGCATTTTTGCCCATGCTCCGAATGATTTGGAGGATACCGTGATTCTGGAAGGCCGGAATGCCAAGTGCATGGAAGTGTTTGACCAATGGAGCGGCAAGGGCGTGCGCAGGATAGGCATTTTTTACGGAGCGGCCCATCTTCCCGGCCTGCACGGAGCTCTTCTGGAACGCGGCTACCGCCTCCGGGACGTGCAGTGGCTCCCGGCGTGGAGCACCATGGAGAAGGTTGCCGGAGAAAAGTCTGGCCGGGACTGAACCTTTTGCCGTCTTTCCCGGTTTTTCCGGGGGGAAGGAAACTGGTGACTGCCGGAGGCCGTACATGATGAGAATTTTCCTTTTCCGGAAAGGCCTCTTCAAATGGAAAGAGAGAAGCGGAAACCAGCCTCTTCCCCTTTCCTGATGAACTCCCGCCGAGCAGGCGGAAGGGAATGCTACTTTCCGGCGGGGACCAGGCGGCCAATGCCTCCTCCCTTGACGCGCATGGTGAAGGAAAGGGTGTCCCCGGAATGGAGTTCCCTGTTTTCCACCTTCCAGCCGTCGTTCCGTTCAGGCAGGTCGCGGAGGATGGTGGCCCGGTACGCCGTGTTCCCGTCCAGGAAGTCCAGGGGAATGGAAACGGTGCGCTCCCGGCCGTCCCCGTTCATCAGGGCAATGTACCACTGGTTCCCGGAGCGCCGGGCGAAGGCGGCGCATTCCCCGATGGCGGACGGCGGCAGAACGATGGTTTCATCCCAGACGGAGGGAATGTTCCGGACGGCTTCGCGTTCCGGGGAGCCTTTCGGGAAGGCGGCTTCCATATCCGCGGGGTTGGATACCCAGTGGAGGACGGGGGACGTATAGATGATGTTGGCCGCCATCTGGAGGGGCCAGGAAGAGCCGCGCAGCCTGGGTCCGTGGCCGAAGTAGCCGCCCGTGAAATCGGCGTGGCCGGAGACCATGCGGGTGAAGGGCAGCGCGCAATAGTGCCGTCCGCCGATGGCGGCCCAGATGTTCTGTTCCCCGCCGTAAATGCCTTCCCGGCTCATTTCATGCGGCCAGGAGCGTTCTTCCCCCGTGGGGGTGTTGGCGCCGTGGAAGTTGACCATGAGCTTGTTTTTCGCCAGATTTTCCGCCACGGCGTCATAGAAGGCCAGGCGATCCTTGGAGGCGGAATCCATGAAATCTATCTTGATTCCCCTGATGCCCGTTTTGGCAAGGCCGCTGAAATAGCGGCGCATGCTTTCCCATCCGTTGGCGGGGTTGTTGACGTCTGACCAGCGCACCCATACCCAGATGCCTACTTTTTTATCTGCGGCGTAGCGGGCCAGTTGAGCCACCTTGTCCATGCTTTCCGGCACGGTCTTGCCCCATTTCTTCCATCCTTCGTCAACGAGGTGGTATTCCCAGCCGAATTCGGAGGCCATGTCGACAAAGGCGTACTGGTCCTCTTCACGGACGTTTCCGCGGTCCCACCAGGTCCAGGTGGAGCGGCCCGGCTTGATCCAGGGGGCTTTGGCTCCTTCCGGAAAAAGGTTCCTGTCCGGCTCCGGAGCCAGGGAAGGGATCACGTTGTTCCGGACCAGGCCGTTGAGGTCGTCGTTCACCAGGATGACCCGCCAGGGCATCTCTGCGGAAGAGGGGGCGGAAAAGCCTTCCGGGTCCTGGAAATATACCGCCCTGCATGCGCCGTCCTGAAGGGAGAATTTAATGCCGCTCCACTGCCTGTTGAAGTTGGCGGCTTCCTGGATGAGGGCAAAGCCTCCGCCCGGCAGTTCCACCGTAACCGGCATGGTGCGGACGTGGCTGCGGGGATTGCCGGGGTCTTTCTTGAAATCGGCTATCCTGGAAGGAGACCAGACCCCCTCGCAGGGGCCCAGCGCGGACGCGGCGTCCTGGGTCCAGAGGACGGCTTTTTCCGGGAAGGCGAAGGACGTTTTTTCTTCCCCGATGCTCAGCGCGGGCGTTTTCTTCACGTCTTCCTTCCACTCGTAGCGGAAGGCGACTCCGTTGTTGAAAACGCGGGCGCGGATGAGAAGGCCGGAATTGTCGCCGGATGCCACGTATTCGTTAAAATGGACGGAGGCGGAGGGGTATTTGCCGCGCGTTTCAAAGGTGTCGCGGACGTTGTCCCTCACTTTTTTCACGCTCCATCCCGTGATGCCTCCGGCGAGGTCACTGCCGTTCACCACGATGCCCAGGCCGGAGGGTTCCAGAACCGTCCTGTCCTTCCTGTTCAGGGAGTGCGCGGCCTTTCCGTCCCGGACGACCAGATTCCACGTGACCAGGCCGTCCGGGGACGGCAGGGCGGCGCAGGGTTCTCCCGCCAGGACGGTTCCGGCCATGGCCGGCCCGGCAATGCTGCTGAGAATAATCAGGTTCTTCATCACATATCCTTTTGATGGAATACGCTCCGGAACGCCATTCTATTACAGGGAATGAATCCGGCAGGAAAAGCGGACCTCTCAATCTTGCGGCTTCCGGGAGGAAAAGCACGCGCTTGAAAGCCATTGCCCCGCGTCCGCCGGGCCAGGGGCAGGGGGGAGTTTTTGCGGGAAATGGCCCGGCTGCCGGTTAAATGTTTTTCAGCATTTCCAGCGCTTCCCGTAGCTTGTCTGCGGGGGATATGCCTGCCAGCCGCGGGAATTTGTTGGACAGCAGGATAAAATCCCCGTTCTTGGTGAGCATCAGGCGCTGTCCGCTGATTTCCACCATGGAGATGTTGGCTTTGGAGGCCAGTATCTTGATTTTGTGGGAATCCAGCAGGTGATGCACCGTTTCTGGTGCGGGGCCGAAGCGGTCTTCCCAGGCGCGGAGCAGGGCGTCCGCCTCCTTGAGGGTGCGGATGGCCGCCAGGTCCTTGTAGGCGGAGATGCGCAGGGCGGCGTCGCTGATGTAGCCCCTGGGCAGGAAGGCCCCCAGATAGTCCTTGCGCGATTTGGAGGCGAACTGCGTCTCGCTGTTCACGATGAAGTCCGTTCTCAGGGCCGCGTCCGGCCGGGGGGCCGTGTGCCTCCCCTGCATGTGGGCGATGGATTGCTGGAGAAGCTGGCAGTACAGGTCAAAGCCGATGGCGGCGATGTGGCCGCTCTGCTGGGTGCCCAGCAGGTTGCCCGCGCCGCGTATTTCCAGGTCCCGCATGGCTATCTTGAAGCCGGAACCCAGCTCCGTGTACTGCTTGATGGCGGAGACGCGCTTGCGGGCGTCTCCCGTGGTGGTGGCGGACCTGGGGAGCATGAGGTAGGCGTAGGCCCGGTGCCCCGCGCGGCCCACCCGGCCGCGGAGCTGGTAGAGGTCCGCCAGGCCGAAGCGGTCCGCGCGGTCGATGATGATGGTGTTGGCGTTCGGGATGTCGATGCCGGATTCGATGATGGTGGTTGCCAGCAGGATGTCCGCCTTCCCCTGCACGAAAGTGCGCATGACCTTCTCCAGCTCGTCCTTGGGCATCTGTCCGTGGCCGATGACGATGCGGGCCTTGGGCACCAGGGCCTGGACGCGGTCCCGGAACAGTTCGATGGTCTTGACGCGGTTGTGCAGCAGGAAAATCTGGCCGCCGCGTTCCAGCTCGCGCTCCATGGCCTTCTTCATGATGCGTTCGTCATAGGGGCATACGCTCGTCTGCACGGGCTGCCGGTTGACGGGCGGCGTCTCAATGGAGCTCATGTCCCGCGCGCCCATCAGGGCAATGTACAGGGTGCGGGGGATGGGTGTGGCGGACAGCGTAAGCACGTCGATGCCCTTGAAGCGTTCCTTGAATTTTTCCTTGTGCCTGACGCCGAAGCGCTGTTCCTCGTCAATCACCACCAGGCCCAGGTTTTTGATGGACACGTCCTCGGAGATAAGGCGGTGCGTGCCGATGACGATGTCCACGGCCCCGGACTTAAGCCCTTCCAGCGTGGAGCGGACGTCCGCCGCGCTGCTGAAGCGGCTGAGCATTTCAATCCGCACGGGGTATTCGCTCATGCGCTCCTTGAAGGTGCGGAAATGCTGTTCCGCGAGCACGGTGGTGGGCACCAGCACCGCCACCTGGCGGCCTCCCGTCACGCATTTGAAGGCGGCGCGGATGGCCACCTCCGTCTTGCCGAAGCCCACGTCCCCGCAGATCAGGCGGTCCATGGGGCGGGTGGCTTCCATGTCCGCCTTCGTCTGGGCGATGGCGCGGAGCTGGTCCTGCGTCTCCCGGAAGGGGAAGGAACTTTCAAACTCCCACATCCATTTGCTGTCCGGAGGGTGGCTGTAGCCTTTCCCGGTCTGGCGTTCCGCCTGCACGTTGAGGAGCTGGGCGGCGTAGTCCGCCACGGAGCGTTCCGCGGATTTTTTGGCGCGCTGCCATTTGGAATCCCCCAGCTTGTTGAGTTCCGGCGTCTTGCTGCCCAGCCCTATGTACCGGGAAACCAGGTGCGCCTGGCTGAGGGGGACGTGCAGGATCGTATTGTCCCGGTAGAGGATGTTCATTTCCTCGTCTCCGGAATCCGGGGAGGTGGAAATGTTGATGAATTTGCCGATGCCGTAGCTGGTGTGCACCACCAGGTCCCCGGGGTTGATGTCCTTCAGAGAGGCCTGAGCGCGGGCCTTGCGCGCCTTGTCCTCCCGGCTGGCGCGGCGGCGCGCTGTGGCGGACTGGTACCTGCCGAACAGCTCCGAGGAGGAGAGAACGGCCGTTTTTGCCCCCGGAATGCTGAAGCCGCCGGGCAGGTCCCCGCGCAGGGCGGTGATGGACAGCAGCGCGGGCGTTCCGGAGCAGATGTCCCGGAAACGCTCTTCCTCACCTTCATTGGGAAAGAACATGCTGACGTTCCATTTCCGGTCCAGCCATTCGCGGATCTGGCGTTCCGCCAGCTCCCGTCGCATCTCCTGCATCACGAAGTCCCCGGCGTCAAAGCTGCCCAGGGGATTGTCATGGATGGCCAGGGAAAAGTCCTCCTCCCCCTCCGCATTTTCAGGCGGTGCGGTGAGGATGCACACGTTCCCCCGTTCCTTGCAGAAGGGGGCCGTAATGACCAGGTCCCCCGGTTTGATCCAGTCCCGCAGGGTTTCCACGCCCGCCGCTTCCGTCAGGACGAGGTTGACGTGCTCCGCCTTCCGGAAGGAAATCTGGGAATCCACGTCAAATTCCCGAATGGATTCAATCTCGTCGTCAAAAAACTCCAGGCGCACGGGGTGGGAGGACTGGAGCGGGAAAACGTCCAGAATGCCGCCGCGGCGGGACCACTGCCCGCGGGAAATGACCTGCGGAACGCCCTCGAACCCCGCCTCTTCAAACAGCCGTATCAAATCGTCCGGGGCGTGCGTTTCTCCCGTTTTCAGGGTCATTCCCTGGTTCTGCATGCCGTCGGGGGAGGGAACCTCGTCATTCAGGCTGCCTTCCGTCAGAACGACGGTTTGCCTGCCCACATGGCCGGAAGCGATGCGGTGAAGGACGTTCAGCCGTTCCGCGGCAAGCTCCGGGTCTCCTATTTCCTCCCCCAGGGCCACCTCTTTTTCCGGGACGAAGAGGATGTTGCGCACTCCCCAGGTTTCCAGTTGCGCGGCAAGGGATTCCTGCGCGCGCAGATGGGGCGCGATCACCCAGGCCCGGGCGGTATCCGGAATGGTCCTGATGCACAGGGCCGCTACGAACGGAACCCCGGACAGGGAGGTATGGTCGAAAACCGCCTGTTCCTCCGTGCCCAGTTTCGCGAGTTCCCGGTGAAAGGGTGCGGTGCGGGCCACCCTGTCCATCAGGGCGGTTATGGAAGCGTCTTCTGCCATGCGTGTCTGATAGCCCCTGCTGGTGGAAAGTGTGCCGCCTTTCCCTGCCATGTCAACGGTTTTTCAGGGCACAGACTGTCCTCCGGCCATTGACGGAAGCGTCTTTCCGCATGCGCGGCGCGGGTCAGGAGGAGGAGCGGAAGCGGATTTTAACGCCGGCCTTGCGCCATTTCTGTTCAATCTCTTTGGCCAGCTCCTCATAGCTCCGGCCGTCAAGGAGGAGCTTTTGCGCTTCCTTTTCACTGCTGCCGGACTGGATGGCCTTCATGTAGTTCTTCACGCGCTGGGCGTCCCCCTTTCCGTCCATGTGGTAGAAATAGTAGGCCATCAGGGCGGCCAGGCCGTAATTCAGGTTGGCGTTCTCTCCCGTGAACTGGGAATAGGGCATGTTCATGTATGACTCCAGGCTGGGCGCCTCAAAGTCGTCCCCCAGGGCGCGTCCCCCCGTGTTTTTCTTGCCGTATTCCGTCACGCGGGAGACAATGTGGGAACGGTTGGCCCCGAAGTTGAAGCGGCCTCCGGAATAGGGCGTCATGCCCATGTATTCTGCGGACCCTTCACAGAACCAGCTGGCCTGCTTGGCCTGCGGGGACATGAGCTGGTGCGTCAGTTCATGGATGAGGGTGGAGGAATCCTTGTCGCGGTCAATGATGTACGTGCTCCCCATGGTCTTGACGCCCAGGGAATCAAACGGGACTAGGATTTTGCCGCGGTCTCCGCTGCGCGTCGTCCCCAGGAAAATGCCTGCCGTGCCTTCACGGCCTCCGTTTTCCAGGTACGTGCTGAACTTTTCGTACAGGTAGGCGGGGAATTTGGCGGAATCGTCGTGAGGGGGGATGTTGCCGATGGGAAGCGTCTTGTTCGCCAGGTGGGTGGCCTCAAAGAGAAGGCCCAGGCGCTTGATCATGCCGGCGCCCAGCTTGGCGTCGCAGATGAAGCGGAAATGGGGCGTTTCATAAATATACTCTCCTTGTTCCTCCTTGATGGTTTCCACCTTGAAATTGTCCTGGCATTTGACGGTCCTGGGCCATGGCAGGTGGTAATTGTCCGCCGGATTGGCGGAGGCGGCCCCTCCCTTTCCCCTGGCCGCGATGAAATCCCTGTCTTCCCGGGAAAGCTGGGCGAGGGGGATGGAGACGGTCTGGCCGCCGGAGCGTTTCAGCACGGCTTTCTGGCCGTCCAGTCTGACGAACTCGGCTTCCAGGCTTTTCCCCTGGACGCTGGTCCAGGTGCGCCCCTGCGCGAGGGGAAGGAAGGAGAGGGAGCACAGGGCTCCCGCCACCAGGTACAGGCATGCGGGATTCTTCATAAGGGTGGGGTTGGGGATATGAAAGAAGGTTGCGGTTAATGTTTGGGACGCGGCAGCATCAGGAGCAGCAGTCCGCAGAGCAGCATCAGGCATCCTGCCGCCGCCAGGGTGGTGGTCAGCGGAACGCCCTGGTCCTTGAACCATCCCCCGAAGAAGGAGATGAGGGCGCCCACGCCCGCGGACGTGAGGTTGAGGAGGCCATAGCCGGTGGCGGAATAACGCTCGTCGATATGGGAGCGTAGCACAGGCATGAGGGTGGCGTCCAGCGATCCCTGCGCCAGCCCCTGCGTGGCGACGAGGCCCAGCATGAGCACGAGGGGAACCGCAATGTCCCAGCCGAAGATGCCGGGCAGCAGCGCCAGAACCACCAGCGGGCCGGATATGGTGAAGGTGATGCCGGGCACCAGGGCGCGGGCGCGGGCGTTGCGCCGGTACCACATGTCCGCCAGAATGGCGCCGCCCAGCACGGCCACGTACTTGGCTACGGAGCTCCACAGGGTGGCGGCGGGGCCTGCCTCCGCGGAGGAAAGCTGGTATTTATCCTGAAGCAGGGTGGGGTACCAGGTAAGCAGGAACCAGTTCCCGGCGCCTGCAAAGGCGACCACGGCCAGCAGCATCCACATGGGGCGGCCGCTCAGCAGGCTGGAAAGGACGGCGCCGGTGGAAAGATTGGACGCGGGTTCCTTGATGGCCTGTTCGTCATTGTCCACATTGACCAGGACCGTCTTTTCCTTGGGTTCGGCCGGCTTTTTGGCACGGGCCGTATCCGCGGGGGCCTTGGCCGGGTCTTTCAGGAACAGGATGAGGACGATGGCGTACGCCACGCCGATCAGGCCGAACAGGGCGAACGTCATGCGCCAGCCCGTCCATGAAGCCATGGTGGCCCCGAAGCCGGCCACGGCCATGCCCACGTAAATGCCGCTCATGTGCAGGCCCGTGGCGATGGAGCGCGTGCTGCCCCGGTGGTAGTCCGTAATCAGGGCCAGGGCGGCGGGGATGTAAAAGGCTTCGCTGATGCCCATGGCGCCGCGCGCGATGAGCAGGGATGTGTAATCCTCCGCATGGCCGGTCCACCAGGTGACCACGGACCAGACGACGAGGGAGCAGAGAATCATCAGGCGGCGGCTGTAGCGGTCCGCCAGAAAGCCGCCCACCGGGCTGAGCAGGGCGTAAATCAGCAGGAAGACGGAGGTGACCATGCCGAACTGGGCTTCCGTCTGCGGAATGTCCCGGACTATGGGTTCATGCAGCGCGGAAAGGAGCTGGCGGTCAAAATAGTTCAGCATGACCACGAACCACAGGATGATGACGGCCACCCAGGCCCACAGGCCCGGCTTGGTGTTCGGGTCCGTGACGGCGGAAACGTTTTTAACGCCGTTGCGCACGGCGGAAACGATGATGATCGCCATGACGATGACGGTCAGGACGAGAACGGCGTAATCAACCGTGCTCATTTCAAAATGGTACCCCGCGGAGGCGGAGGCGTTCACGGGGGTCCGGATGCCCGGGGCGGTTTCCCCGCTGATGGTCATGATCTCGGAGCCCTTCACGACGGCGGGCGCGGTGGCGATGCCGACGGGCCATTCCCCCTGGTGCGTCCATTTGTTCCCGATGACGTCGTAAACCAGGATGTCGCGGGACTGCGCCACGGGCTTGGACGGGTCCGGCGTATTGCCGCGCTTGTCCCCGCCGATCAGGATGATGGAATTTTCACGCACCGGGGCGGGGCCTGCGGCGGCGGCAACGGGCGTTCCCGGTCCGGCAGGCTGCTGTTTGCCCGCGGCGCCCCATTCGGCGGGATCGTTGGACGTCATGTCGTAGCCGATCATGTCGGAAAGGTACGTTCTGGCGGTTTCTCCGGCGGCATCCCTGGACAGGGTGCAGCCGCCTGCGATGAACAGGGTGCTGTCACAGACGGCGGCGGTGGAGAGGATGCGGCCCGCGCCGGGGAAAGGCGGAAGGGACACCCATTTCATTTTCGCCGTATCCGGAGTGGTGTCCAGCATGTAGATGGTATTGAGGGCGGCTTCCGGCTGGTCGCTGTCCCGTCCGCCGATGACGAACAGCTTGTTCCCGTGTGCGGCGAAGGCGGCTTCCGTAACGGGGACGGGGAGGGGGGGAAGCTTTTCCACGGAGCCGTCCGCCTTGATCAGCAGGGCGTCTTTCAGGATGCCTTCCGCGTTATGGCCTCCGGCCACCGCCAGCCCCTTGCCTACGCTTGCAAAGGCCGCGTAGCCCAGCGGAGCGGGCAGCGTCCCCGCCTTGCTCCATTGGCCGTTGCGGAGTTTGAAGATATCCTGGTGGTACGCCTTAGGCCCGCGTTCTTCCGGCGTTGAGGCTCCCGGAGCGGCCTGGGGGAAATTGGCGCCCCCTGCGGCGATGATGGACTGGGTGCCGTCATTTTCCGTAACGGTTCCGGCCGCCATGCCGGCGCGGCCCGCCGGGTCCGGCAGGTCGGGAATGGCTCCGGCCGGGTGGACATCCACGGAAAAAGAGGCGTTGGCGGCCGGGGCCGCTATCAGCAGCAGGGCGGCGAAAGCGGAGCCGCATGCCCTGGAGAACCGGGTAAGATGACGTGAGAGGTGCATATGCTGGAAAATAAGGGATGGAATGTGGGTGAAAAATCAGGAAAGGGTGATGCTCCACACTTCAGGGGAGCGCCTGCCGGGTTTGAGTTCGCCGTTCACGGCTGCAAAACGGCCCTGCCACGCGCAGCACGGGAGGACCGCCCTGGGCGCCGCGATGGGACCCGCGTCATGCCATGCCATGGCGGCTGTATCTAGGCACAGGGACTGGTTGTTGAAGCCGGGGTTGGTCTGCGGGGTGTACTTCTTTCCGGAGCCGTCGTCCCCGCCCAGCAAATAAATCACGCCGTTCCGGGAAACCGGGGCCGGGGTAGGGGCCGCGGCGATGGCGTAAGGCATCTCCGGCAGGCGCGTCCATCCGTGTTCCGGCGTGAAGCTCCAGGCTTCCGTCAGCAATTCCCGGACCTGTTTGCCGTCCTCCTCCCGGAGGCCGATGCCGCCGAGCACGTAAAGGACGCCGTCCGCCGCGGCCATCTGGTGCAGGAAGCGTCCGCGGCCCGGCAGCGGGTCCAGCTCCTGCCAGCCCTGTTCCGGCTGGCTTGCGTCCAGCATGAAAACCCGGTTGGCGCAGTCCTGCTCCCCGGGGCGTTCACAGCCTCCCGTAAGATAAACCTTGCCGTCCAGAACGGCGGCGGCCGTATAAGCCAGGGCTATGGGAAGGGGGGGGAAGAGAGTCACGGTGACGGCTCCGTCCGCGGCGCTTAACAGGTAAACGTCCTTCCGGTGGCCTTCCCTGCCGCAGCCGCCGATGCACAGTAGGCCTTCCTTGATGCTGGCGGAGGCTCCGTACGCGTAAGGAGCGGGGAGCGTTCCTGCCTCCGTCCACGCACTTTCCCCCGGAGACAGCGTGAAGATGCGGTCCGTCCACGTTTTGGCGCCGCCTTCAAGCATGGGTTTATCCGGGAAATTGGTGCCGCCGGCACAAATCATTGTTTCTCCGCAGGTTCCTGCATACATGCCGGCGAAACCTTCCGGATCGGGAAGAGAAGGTAAAGGGGACCAGGATGAAGAATAGAGGCTCATAACGCGTGTAAATGACTCGCGTGATGCTAGCGGAAACCGGGCCGTGGCGCCAGTATTAACCTCTGGTTCTATTTTTTTTGAATAAATTTCTTTCCCCGCGCCTCTTACCAACGTAGAAGAGGAGAATCACATGAAGCCTGGAACCTGTTTTTTGATGTTGTGCGCCCTGCTGCCCGCGGCCCTGGCGGAAAATATGACCCTGCGGTCCGGCAGGGTGCTGGAAGACGCCAGCGTGGTGTCTTCCGGAGACGACTTTGTCAGCGTCCAGTACACGAACGGGGTGGCCAAGGTCTCCTATAAGGAGCTCACGGATGCCCAGCAAAAGGATTACAGGATGACGCCGGAGGACGTGAAAGCCAGGCTGGACCAGCGGCGCCTGGAAGACGCGGCGCGCAGGAAAAAGGCGGAGCAGGCCAGAAAGGCGGCTGATGAAGAAGCCCGGAAAATCAGGGAATCCCTGTCTGAAGCGGAGCGGCATCCCCGTTATCTGGAAGGAGCGGACATCTCCCGCATGTTTCTGCTGATGGGGGAACTCTCCCAGGTGGAGGCGGAAGTCATGGCCCTGCAATGGAATGCCCTGGAAGCGGACCGCGTGGGACTGCCGGAGGACGCCCGTACCTTCCGCGCGAGAATGGGAACCTATCAGGAACAGGTGAACGCCATCCGTAAAAAAAGGGAGACCGCCGAACAATACTGGCAGGATTTGGAAAAGAAATACCTGGCTCTGAAAGACGGAACCCAGAAGAAAATTGCGGACTTGAACAAGCAGGTCTCCCAGTTGCAGGGGGAAGTGAGGGAGGTGGCCAGCCAGCCGAGAACGGAGCGCATCATTGTCCCTCCGATTATCAGGACGTGGAACTATCCGCCGCCGCCCGTCATTATCCGGCCTGCTCCCCTGCCGCCAAGGCCCCATCCCGTTCCTCCGCGTCCGGTGCCTTTGCCTGTAAAGCCGAACATGCGCGTCGGTTAGGGGAAGTTTTCTGGCATCCCCCGCTTTTTCCGGAGTCCCTGCGCCGGGTTTCAGGGAAAAAGGGCTGCCGGAAGGAACATTCAAGGCACGGGCTGCCCAGGCGGCAGAGCCGGGGCCTGTGGAAGCATTTCTTTCCCGCAGAGGAAAAGGGAAGGTCAGATTCCGGGCACGGGATACGGCTCCATGCGGCCTCCCTGGAAGGAGGCCAGACGCGTGAAGCCCGCCTGGCGGGCCAGTTCTGCGGCGCGCTCAAAATCCCGTCCCACGTCCTCCGGCTTGTGGGCGTCTGAGCTGATGGTGAGGGGAATGTTCATTTCCGCCGCCATCTTTAAAAACTGCGCGTCCGGATATTGTTCGGCGCACTTGTTGCGCCAGCCGGCGGTATTGAGCTCCAGACAGGCTCCGGACTCCCGCATGGCTTCCAGCGCCGGTCCGTAATAGGGGCGCAGGTCTCCGGAGGGACGAAAGCCGAACTTCTTGATCAGGTCCGCATGGCCCATGATGTGGAACAGGCCTGAAGCCGCCATGTCCCGGAAGCGTTCCCAATACTGCCCCCACGCGTCCTCCACATCCGTCCGGTTCCAGAAATCCATCTTGTAGGGATTGTCAAACTCCTCCTTCTCCCCCAGATAATGGACGGATCCGATCAGGTAATCCCACGCGTGCAGGCTCTGCAAATGCTCTATCCATGGCTCAATGCCGGGAAACCAGTCGCATTCCAGCGCGGCGCGGACCGTCAGGCCGTGCGGTGCGGCGCATTCCCGGGCTTCCGTGAGCCAGTCCAGGTAGGCCGGCATGTCCGCCTGCTTCATGCGCCAGTCGTCAAAAGGCTCCCCGGGCATCGGGGCGTGGTCTGAAATGCCGTACTCCCGGAGGCCGGCGCGGACGGCTGCCTGCACATATTCCTGCGGAGTGCCGGAGGCGTGCAGGCACAGGGGGGTGTGGGTATGGTAATCGCAGTACATGGAGGAATGCCCATGCTAGCATGGCGGCGCGGGCGGTTCAACCCGGAGGACGTATTTGCCGATTATTTGCCGTCTTTGACATTATGGGTTGATTTTATGGACAGGATTTTTTAGAGTCCCGTTAAATAGGACACGTGACATATGAGTGACTGGCAAGGCTTTTCCCCGCTGAATGATTTTACAGGGCCGCTCCTGGACAACCTGAAGCGTCATCCCAAGCGCATCGTTTTCCCGGAAGGGGAGGATGTTCGCGTGCTGCGCGTGTCCGAACGCTTCGTGGCGGAACAGGCAGGCGTGCCCATCCTGCTGGGCAGGAAGGAAGTCATCAGGAGAATGGCGGAAATGAACGGAATTTCCCTGAAATTCGTGCGCATCATTGAGCCGGAAAAAAGCTCCGACCTTCAAATGTTCTGCGACCGCTATGAACGGGCGGAACAAATGTTCGGCAACGGGTTGCCCATGAACACCCGTGAAATCGTCTCCGAGCCGGTCCACTTTGCCGCCATGATGGTGCTTTACGGCCAGGCGGACGCCATTGTGGCCGGGAACATGAAAAGGGTGGCTTCCGTCTTCCGCGCCGTGAACAAATACCGGCAGGAACCCGTTCCCACCAAGCCCCTCTTTGCCATCTCGATCGTTCTCGTTCCCGAATTCGCCAGAAAATTCGGCGGCCGCGGCATCTACTTCCTGGCGGATACCGGGGTGACCCCTGATCCCACTGTGGAAAACATGGCCTACTTTGCTGTGGAAACGGCCAAAATGGCCCGCCACATGCTCGGCAAAAGCGTTCGCGTCGCCATGTTGAGCGCCTCCACCGCCGGGTCCGTGCCGGAACTGGCTGCGGACCGCACCAGGGCCGCTACGGCGCTGGCCCGGAGCATGGTGCAGAAGGATTGCCTGAACAATGAAATCTCCGTGGAAGGGGAAATCCAGATTGACGCCGCCCTGTCACCGGACTCCTACAGTGTGCGCGTTCACCGCAACTCCATGCTTCAGCCCAGTGACGTGTGGGTCTTCCCGACCCTGGACGCCGCGGACATCTCCAAAAAGCTGCTCTGCATGATGCCGTCCGTATACAACTACGGCCTCATTCTGGGAGGGCTGCTCTTCCCGATTGCCCAGCTCCCGCGGTTGACGGATGAAGACAGGATGTTCGGCACCGCTCTGGTGGTGGGGAATGAAGCCATTAAATTCCACCTGCTGTATCCGCAGGGGGTTGCTCCCCTTTATTGATTGGGCGCGGCGCATCCGTGACCATCAGGCGCTTCTCCTTGCGTACGGCCAGCTTGCCGCCGGGCAGGGAAGCCCGGGAAGGGCCGTCCGTATTCAGGATATTCATCACCCGGAGCACGGCATCCTCCGTCAGGTTCGGAATGTGCTGCCGGCGCAGGTAATCATGCACGGCGCATTGCCTCAGTTCCGCGGGAAGCTGGTTGACCTTGGGCAGGAACAGGCGCCCCTGGGGATCCGTCAGGTTCATGGAATCCAGCGCCTGGGAAAGCGCCGTGCGGATTTGGTTCTCAATGCGGCAGGCGCGTGAAAAGGAAAGGCTGGTATCGCGCTGGAACAGCGTGTCCAGCCTGGGAATGACCTCATGGCGGAGGGCGTTCCTGGTATACTCGGTAGACTGGTTGCTGGAATCCTCCCGCCATGGAATATGGAGATGCTCCAGGTAGGCGGTAATATCCTTCCGGGAAAAATCCAGCAGGGGACGTACGACAGTCAATCCGTTGGCCCAGGTGGAAACGGGTGACATGCCGTGAATGCTGGAAGCCCCGCGGCACAGGTGGAGAAGGGCTGTCTCCTGCTGGTCGTTCCGGTGGTGGGCCAGGGCCACGAAAGCCCCCGGATAGCCGGCAGCCCATTTCAGGAACAAGGCCTGCCGGGCATCCCGCGCCGCTTCTTCAATGGAAATTCCACGGGAACGGGCCATGCCGCGGACGTCCGCCCGTTCCCGGACACAGGGAACCCCCAGGCAGGCGGCGTACCGGCATACGAACTGTGCCTCCTCCTCCGCCTCCGGGCGCAGCCCGTGATTCACGTGGCAGGCAATGAGACGGCAGCCCGGCATGTGGGAGAGCAGGGAAAGCAGCGCCATGGAATCCCGTCCGCCGCTGATTCCGGCAAGGACGGGACGGCCGGAGCGGAGAAGCTCCGCAGACTGCTTGTCAAAATGGTCCGGTGTCAACGTCATGCTGCCGCCAGTAAAGCAGGAAAAAAGGGCAAAAAGAAGCCTGCAAATAAAAAACCCCGTTTTCCGGGAAGGAAACGGGGTTGGAAAACTGTTGGGGACAAGCCTTACTTGTTAAGCTTGGGCTTGCCGCCGCTGCGGCGGACGGCACCGAAACGCTTCTGGAACTTGTCGATGCGGCCTTCCGTGTCCACAAACTGGTTCTTGCCGGTGAAGAACGGGTGGGAGTCAGAGGTAATACCGCAGGAAACCACGAAATGTTCAACCCCGTCAATAACTTCCGTCTTGGGGGAGCGAACAGTGGAATGGGTAATGAAACGGCGTCCGGTGGTGATGTCGACAAAAACGACCGGATTGTACTGGGGATGAATATCTTTCTTCATGGTGATGTATTGCGTTTCCGACGCAAGGGGAGCACCAGTATAGGAGTGTTTTATTGCATGTCAAGCATCCCCGCATAAAAACGCGGAAGTTTGTGAATGACGGTTCGGGAGCTTGCGGGAGGAACGGTTATGGGGATGATATAACGGAAAATGGAGCAGGTGCTGAAGAGACCCCCCTGGTGGGCGTGGTTTTCCCTGATGGGACTGGAGATTCCTTCTGCAGCCATTGCATGGGCTTTTGCCGTCAGCCAGTCTCATCTGGTGGTAGTCTCCACCCCCTGGCTGTACCAATTCCTCTTTGTGGCCGTCTGGTGCGTCAACATGCTGGACCGGGTGCTTAAAATATTCCGGGGAGGCCCTGCGGTATACTCGGATGAATGCCTGCTGTTTGCCAAAAAGCACTGCTTCGTCGTCTCCCTGCTCATCGTGGTGGCGGCCGTGACGGGACTGTGGATCATGTTCTTCCAACTGGGCGTGGTCATCTTCCAGTTTGCCCTGCTTCCGGGTATTTGCAGCCTGCTCTTCCTTTACTTTTCCTCCAATCCCCACAAAAAAGGGAGCCTGTCCTCCGGATTCGTCATGGCATCATTCTTTGCCGCCGTCTCCTTTGCTACGGGAGCGGGGATACCGGCCTACTTCTATGGAACGATGGGCGGAGGCTGGGGCGGCCAGCTGTCCACGCCCACCTGGTATCTCGTGGCCCTGGTCATCCTCAGCATGTTCAGCCGCAAGCGGTGGAATGAAGAAGAGGAGGAAGACGGGCAGGACTCCGCCGCCCGGGACATGGTGTCCCTGGTCTGGATGGGGGTGATTGTCATCTACGTCGTCTTCTGTCTGGCTGCCGCGGCCCGGGAGTACACCGGTGATGCGTGGATCTATTACGGACTGGCCATGGCGGGGGTATTCATGTTCGTGCTGGACAGGTTGAAGCGGAACATGCCCCCCCTCCTGCTGTACACCCTCTCCTGGGTGGCGCTGATCTTTCCCCTGCTGCTGAGCGGTATTCTGGCTCAGGCTTCCTCCTGATTGACAAGGAAAAACTTCCTTGTGCCGGACACGGCAAAACGCAGGAAAATTGAAAAAATGATATTTTGTGGTTGCAATACCGGAGATGCGGTGCTAGATTCTGCCCCGCAAACACGTTCTGCGTGCAAGCAAGTGGCTCGGTAGCTCAGTCGGTAGAGCAGGGGATTGAAAATCCCCGTGTCGGCGGTTCGATCCCGTCCCGAGCCACCATTTTTTTCTCCCAATTTTTCTAATCCCCCTTTTTATACGGGAAGTAGCTCAGCCTGGTGGAGCGCCTGCTTTGGGAGCAGGATGTCGCAGGTTCGAATCCTGTCTTCCCGACCATTTTTTACTCCCAGTAATGGGAAAAACCAGGGAGAGTCTTGAATATTCCAAAATAAGAAGGAAAATAATTTTTGACTTTTTAATTTGATTTCCACATAATGGCAAATATCAGAAGAACTACTGTTGCTGATAAGTCTATTTTAGTTTTTTGTTGTAGAAATTATTAGAATTTCATCCGATGAATATGAGATTCACGGCATTTCTGAAGCTATTGGGATTAATGGTCTCAACTTTGCTTGCATTATGTTCCTTCTCTCTTGGGGTGGAAAATTTCTCCAACCTTCCTCCTTGTCCCGGAAGCAGGATAACGGATGCTTTAGTGGATTCTTCAGGTATTTTATGGGCTTCAACCCAGGGTGAGGGATTATTCTACTTGGAGCTGGATAAAAATGTCTGGAAAAAGGCAGGAACAGCGGCAGATTTTCCAGATACTGAAAATTTCTATGCCCTGGCTGAAGATGCCCAGGGAAGAATATGGGTGGGAACAGACCGTTGGGGAGTGTGTATTTGGAATGGCAAACAATGGAAAACATACACCCGTAAGACGACATTGCCGGGTGGCCGTGTTTTTGACATTAGCGTCTCTTCTGCAACAGGGGATGTCGCCGTAGCAACCTCGGGAGGCATTGCTATTTATTCACCTTTGACGGATTCATGGAAGGATGTCACGCGGGCCGATGGTTTGCCTGAAGATCAAGTTTCAGCACTAGCCTTTGATAGGTCGGGAGATTTGTGGGTAGGCTTCTTAACGGCAGGAATGGCCCGGATGACTCTTAAGGATGAATACAAGACCTGTGAGTTTTTTCAGTCAAAATGGCATTCGGATGATGCACGCGAGCTTTCGCAACCTCCGGTTCTTTTCGGTGCACGGCTGCCGTCAAATTTGTGCAATACCATCGCTGCCAATGGTAATTCCGTATTGGTGGGCACAACGTCAGGACTGGGAATAAAACGCGGTGACAAAGAGATTTTTATCCGGGGAATGGATGCCGTGGAAAAACTGAAAGCGAAGGGAATTATGAAATCTTCCCAAGGTAAATTGAGACCTCTTCCCGAAGATTATGTGACGAGCCTTTATCCCGTAAAGGAAGGAGTGTGGATAGGCTTCCGCAATCAAGTTCCCATCTTGCTTAATCCGGCGAATATGCAATATGAAAGTTCTGTGAACACTAAATTGGCAGAGAAAAAAAAGGGAGGCACAGTCAGTTGTTTTGTTGATCTTCCTGATGGGACTGTTTTAGCTGGAGTTTTTGGAGAAGGGTTTCGGGTCGTTGGAAAAACAACAGCCAGTAAAAAGAAAAGACGTCGTCTTGGAGATGAAATCAAACATCCCAAAATTTTTTCCATTCCAGATGATCAGGCATGGCATAATTCTTTGAACCAGTTTCAATCTCTGCCGCTTGGTGAAAGGCCTTATGGCATTTGTTTTGCCTGTGATGATTGGGAAACACAGGGCGACTGGTGCAACAGATACGGACGCCATTTTTCCTTAAGGCGTTCAGCAAAAAAGTCATGGGGAAATATCGTGCATCGTTTTGATCAACGAAAGGATTCCCGAGGCTATTTGTATGACGCCGGAGTAACTCTCGGGCCGAGGAAGAAAATCAAAGATGCCTGGATATCGGGGAAATTCTATGAAGAAAATGCAGCGTCCCGAATTTGTCTGTACAACATCAACGATGCGACCCGTCCCTGTTCCGAATGGAGTGATCAGGGTTATATGCACGGTACCTTTTTTGATGGTCCAGACTTATGGGTTCTTGTACGCGTTCCTGCTGGTAAAAATGAAATTTCCCTCTACTTCAACCAACCCTTATCCAATGACATTTCACGCTATGATCGGGATTACCTGATCGAAGCTCGTTTTGTCCAATCTCGTTTGCCTCAGGAGGTTCTGATCCAAGGGAATGGGAGAAATTCGGAAAATATTGTAAATCTTGAATTAACCCGTATCATGTCGCTTCCTGTTATAGCCCGTACGAGATGCCGGGATTTCGGGAATAATGGAGTATATAAAAATTTTTATACGGACCGGGCCGGATTCTATTTTTTAAGAATTTCCAGAAATGGCTCTAAAGAGGCGACTCTTGGTGGTGTTTTTCTGAATGCATGTCTGGAAAGCGGCTATCAGAATGCCAGGATGCCTTCCCCTCCGGAACTTACTTCCATAAAAAATGCTGATGTTCCGGAAAATCTACTGAAAGCTTGGAGCAACTGTTTTGTGAAACAGGCCGATTCTCCATTTCATCTTCGCATTTCCCAAAAATTACTGCTTTATACGTTCAGGAAACTATGGAATGAGGCTTCAGTTCCCAGTCCATTGAAAGAAAACTGGAAGTGGCATCTAAAGATCTGGGATGAAGGCGATATCAAGAAATTTGAACAAAAGATGCTTGAGACATGGTCAACGGAGCAAATGAAGGATTCTTATTATCGCTCCAGCTATAAATTCCCCAACAGTCCCAATGTCATTGATTTTACTCCCCAGGAAATCAGAATGATGGATAGATGGAAAGTTGATTGGAAACAATTTATCATTGGAACAAAGCAATACAGTGAATCAAATGTAAATAAAATGAGATTACGGCTGAATGAATATTTTAATCGATAAAAAACATATGGGCATATTGCGTTATTATTATATTGTTCTAATTGCCTGTCCTCTGATCTTGCAAGCGAGTTGGGCGAGCGGGGAGCCGGGAGGTAAAATCAAGGTGGATCCTCAGTCACTTCCCATATGTACTATAGAAGAGACAGATGGAGAGGACCCAGAAGATGAGAACAGCAATAAATATGCCATTTTTGAACCAGAGAAAATCAAGGAGTATAAAGCTAAGGGGCAATTCACTGTTGTTGTCGTGGAGCCGCCGCAGCCGCATGCAGGATACGAATTGGACGAAGAGAAAAAGTATGAATGGACCGTTACGGAAAAGTTGGAAGTCAAAAATGGAGATCAGGACACTTGTACTGTCCATTCGTCCAACAAGGAACAGTGGGGAAAAGTGATCACGGTAAAATGCAAGATGAGTTTTTATGAGACTAAAAACGGACAGAAAAAACATTTGACTGATCTTGAAGCCGCACACAAATTATTAACTCCAAGCCTCCTGATCCATCAAATAAGTTTCAATCACGTACAGGGTAAGCATGACAAGGATGCTATGGATTTATTAAAAACTTATAAAGGGAAAATCATAGATGTCCCGGAAGCAACTTTTGATAAGAATGGCAAAGCAACGAAATCGGAACCTTTTCTCTATATTGGCGGTAAAAAACCTGATCTAAAAATTAAAGCGGAAGTAAAACCTGGAATCATAAAGAAAGCGAAGATAAAGACAAAGGATGAGGGAAAAGTTCCGAAAAATTTCCTCCCAGAACTGGATGAACAGGAATTTGATAACAACACAGAATTTGAAATTTCTTTCAAAGATAATATTGATTCCAAATTGAATAAAGGAAATCAACAATGGACTTGGAGATTAACAGAGATTCAAGGAACTGCTCTTACTAACGAGACAATTGTTTTTGAAACAACAGTTAGGAATGGGTATGTTTTGTTCAAGGAACCACTCAAGTCACCATGGGATATGAATGACAACAAGAAGAAACCTTGGATTAAGGCTTTGGATGTAGCAATAGAAGATTCAGGTAACATAGGCTTCGATCAAAACTCCTCCATACTAATAATAGGGAATATTACTAAATACACTTTTAATCAAATGGGGTGGGAATATGATGTAGTAAATGGAGCTCCAAAATATTTTGAAGCAACACCAATTTCAATAAGCATTAATCTGGATTCCTATCTTGAACAAAGTAATGGTAAAATAGTTAATTGTTATGATCAAGCCTTTTCTCTATCATCTCTTATCCGGCTTCTGGGAATCGATGCAAAATGTAATTATCAAGAACAATTTGGAAGAATACATACTGTTGATTTAGTAGGTAAAGGTTTATGTAATAATCCATTTTATGAAAACCCAAAATATAGTAATTATTTATCTTTAAGGCAACCTATTGTTTCGAATAAAGATCCTCTTTATGATATTAGATCTGGATTTTTTAATCATATGTACGTTAAATCTAATATTAATATTAGTTTAGGTTTTAATGTTATTATTAATGTTGAGTGTATTTGTGATTCTTGTGCTGGTCCTGTGATTGGAGAAAATCCTGATTCTTATCGAAATAATACAATACAATCTTTATATCGTGATAATAATGGTATAATCATTCCAACTAAAATTATGTCAATTATCCCAGAATTAAAATGAAAAACATATTATTGAAACTATTTGTGCTATCATATACTCCTGTTTTATCTTTTGCGCTGGAGCCGATGATAGTAGTCCCAGAAGCAAAGGCATCAACAAGAGATGCTATTCAGAATATAAGGTTGCAAGGATTACAGAGGTTAGAAAATACTGGATTTCATTTTGGGAGTAAAGAATTTTTGAAAAAGGCTCCAGACCTCAAAAAAATCCTCCATGGATTAAAAGTAGGGAAAGGTATTTTTTTCGTTACATCCGACAGCTGGAATTCTGTTCTCTATTGTAACCAGAACAGCCGTATCGATGGATCAATGGATGTTTGGTACTCCACCAGCATTTTCGGCATACGGACTGATATGATTATTTTTGAAGGGGCTTCATTCAATTATTGGTCCATGCCTTCCATTTATAAGGAAATAGTGTTAAGCGACGATTGCTGGGTTATGACCAAAGGTGATGATATTCTTTGTTTTACCTTTAAAAACGCTGGATTGGCGTTCAAGGGATTTACCGATCCGGCTACTTTTGTTACCCCTGAAACGGTAAAGACGAGATATGCCTCTACGCGTGAAATGTTACCCGTACTTAAAGCATTGTCTCTCGTTCTGGATGGGAAAGCGCCGGCTGTTTATGATTTTGATTTAGCCCAAGAAAAATTAATGGAATTCAACCGATCTATCAAACAGCGGGACCGTAGAGCCAGGGAAGTATCCAAACTCCGTGAGCAAAAGGAAGAGAAGCAGCGGGAAGAACGAAGAAAACTTGCTCCCGACTATGGCATTCCCGGAAAGTTTCCTTTTAGCGTTCGTGGGGAATCTGATTTATCGGAAGGTTTAAAGTGGAAAAACTTTGATACATATTTCTCATCTCTTTCGCTTTCTCCCGACAAGAAGGTTATTTTGCCCAATCCCGATCAGGGTGCTATCAATCAGGCATGGTTGAAGACTGTTTGGAAGAAGGGAGACGTGGATGTGGTGGAGGAACAGGAAAACGGCGTGGTTGCGCGCCTTCATACGGAAGGGAAAGACGATGACAAGAGCGATATTTGGCTTTTTGTCGGCTATTGCCAGTCTCAGTCTGCAGCCATGAACGAGCTGTATTCACGGCGTTTTCAGAAAACCCCGGACAGGCCTGAACAATGGTCTTGGGATGACGAAATAGCAACGGTGGTCGTCAATCCGTTCAAACTGGGAGATTACAGTTTGGGAAGGCAGGGGGTGTTGGGCGATTTTGGCGGAATGATTCCGTCGAGCAACGAGTCGTCCCTCTTTTTCGTGAACGGTAATACGGTAGTAGCTCTTGTTTCCATGGATCCGTCTTGTTCTGTTCTTTCCCTAGCAGAGCAAATTGATAAGAGGCTTGAAGCAGCCAGGAAAAACAAATAAATGTTGAACCGTATATGGAACCTGAATAATGTTGTCTTGAGAAGAAGTCCTGTAGGTGCAGCATTCCGGAGTTTTTTTAATTCATAAAACCAGATATGGGAGGTCTTCGCCTCTTTGTGCCCGGTCTAATTTTCAACGTGCTTTTTTGTTGCTTTTGGGAGGCATTCCCGTATTGAGGGAGATTCTCTTTGTTGATATCATGGAGAAGGCCGATTTTTTGCTTGAGCTTCGGAAGGAGGCAAGCAGAATGAATATATGAAGCACAGCCAGCAAAAAACAGCATCCTTTTCCTGGCTGGCGGGGTTGAGGTGGTCATTTGCCGGGTATGTGGCCGGGACGCTGCTTGCGGCGGGGGCCGGGGCTCTGGATTTACCCATGCTGGCGCGGGTGATGCTTTTGGCGGCGGCGGTTTGTTTTGTCGTGTCTCTTGTTTGTGCGGGGGCGTGTATCCGGAGCAGCAAAGCGGCCCGCTGGTATTTACTTCTTGTACTCGTGATGATTATGATAGCGCTGCTGTTCGGGCGAGAAAATATTAATTAGTCATTTGTATATGTTTTGATTGACCGAGTGTACACTGATATATAATTTCCGATCATGTTCCTTCGATTATTATCAAGTTTCTCTCTCATGGCCGGCATGACTCTGGTCGCCCAGGCGAACGCCCAGCCTTATCCGGATTCCGATTCCTCAGACGGTTACGATACCGGCTATTACGCGGAAGCTTATTCCGGAGGTTACAATAGTTCTCCGGCTCCCACGGGGGAGAACGCCTCCAAGCCCGTTTTTCCCACGCAGTCCTATTTTGAGCTGCTTGGCCCCATGGATTCCAGAAACGGACATGGGAGCGTGAATATACAGAATTGGATGACGGACCTGAATTTGTGCCGGATGTCCAGCGGCTCCTGGGGCTTTTCCTCCACGGCCGCCCTTCGTTTGAGCTGGTTCAACGGAGAAGGCGCGCGCGAGATGGATGTGGATGAGCTGTACACGATTTGGCTGAATGTGACCGCGTCTTACAAGCTCAGGGGGAAGACGAGCCTGGTTTTCGGCGTAACGCCGCAGATTTCCACGGATTTCGATACATGGACGACCCATAATTTGTTTTTCGGCGGCCATGCCCTTCTAGCGGGTCCCTTGAATGACCGGTTCAGCTATGGTATCGGCGTCGGCTGTTATCCGCAGCTGGGAGATTTCCCCCTCCTTCCCCTTATCCAGTTTGAATGGAAGGCAACGAATAATTGGACCCTTCAATTGGAAGGCGCCCGTCTTTCCTATACCAGCAAGGTGAGCGAGGGGCTGACGTGGGGGCCTTTCGTTTCCGTGGTGTCCGGCACCTGGACGATTCACCATGACCGCCGCGTCCGCCAGTTCGAGTGGATTTCCGGCGTCGCCGGCGTAGGCGCCGACGTAGGTCTGGGCCACTGGGGGAGCGTTCGTCCCAGGCTGGTGGCGGACGTCGGCTTTTCCTTCGGGAATTCCGGCACCATCAAGACCAGCAACGGGAGCCATGAGCTGGAGAAGTACCATTACGATCCCGGTTTTTACCTGCGCGCGGGATTGCAGTTTGAGTTTTGATCGGCCAACAGGATTAGCGAATACATAACAAAGGCCCCCGGAGCGCTGAATGCTCCGGGGGCCTTTCTGCAAATGGGGTGTTTGGAGCCGGAATTATTCCCGGCGGCGGTCAGGCTTCCTCAATGGAGGGCCTGCCCACGGAATGGTACTCAAATCCAACGGCCCGGATGTTGGCCGGAGAGAGGATGTTCCTTCCGTCAAAGATGATGCGGTTGCGCATGACCTCAGCCAGCTTTTGCAGGTCCGCGTTCGCGTATTCGCTCCATTCCGTAGCGATGATCAGCACTTCCGCATCCCGGGCGCATTCGTACATGTCTTCCACCAGCGTTACGCCCATAGGTTCCAGGATGGGGGCGGCTGCATGCATGGCCCTGGGGTCCGTAGCGGTGACGATGGCTCCTTCCCCGCGGAGTTTTTCGCACAGTTTGAGGGCGATGGATTCCCGGATGTCGTCCGTGTTCTGCTTGAAGGCCAGTCCCCAGACGGCTATTTTTTTATCCTTGAGCACCCAGAGGCGGTCCCTGATCTGGTCCAGGAAGTGGGTGTGCTGGGTGTCATTGATATGTTCCACTTCCTCCAGCAGGGTGAAGGGGATGCCCAGCGTGCGGCTGATGTTGATGAAGGCTTTGACGTCCTTCGGGAAGCAGGAACCCCCGTAGCCCAGTCCCGCGTTGAGAAAGTGGCGGGAGATGCGCTTGTCCATGCCGATGCCTTCCGCCACCAGTTCCACGTCCGCTCCCGTTTTTTCGCAGACCTTGGCAACGGCGTTGATGTAGGAGATTTTCAGGGCCAGGAAGGAGTTGGCGGCGTGCTTGATGAGCTCCGCAGAGTTGACGTCCGTTTCCAGAATGGGCGCGTGGATGGGCTGGTAAACGCGCTTGATGACGTCCATGGCGCGTTCCGAGTTGGCGCCGATGACGATTCGGTCGGGATGCAGCAAGTCGTCCACCGCGCATCCCTCCCTCAGGAATTCAGGGTTGGAAACGATGTCGAATTGCACGTCCGCCCCTGCGTAGCGCTTGATGGTCTGGCGGACTTTTTCACCGGTTTTAACGGGTACGGTGGATTTGTCCACAATGACCTTGTAGCCCATTTCCGGTTGGAGCACCTGGGCGATTTCCCGGGCCACTTTTTCAATGTAGGTGAGGTCCACGGAGCCGTCCGTATTGGGCGGTGTGGGCACGGCGATGAAGATGACTTCGCTTTCCGCAATGGAGTCCGCAATGGAAGGGGAAAATTCCAGGCGTCCCACGGCCACGTTTTTTTTCACGAGTTCTTCCAGCTTGGGCTCGTAAATGGGGATGGACCCGGATTGGAGGGTACGTATTTTTTCCGCGTTGTTATCCACACAGATGACGTGATGGCCCATTTCGGCAAAACAGGTGCCTGTGGTCAGTCCCACGTAGCCACTGCCGATGATTGTTAAATTCATGGTGTTAGTGTAAATATATGGTAAAAAATTGGCTGCGTTAGAGGATAATGGCGGCTGGACCAATGTTCAAGCATAATGGGGGCGGGGATTTTTTCTGTCAAAATAAAAAGTTCCTGATTGAGCGCCTCTCTTCGCTGTGCTATAACCGGGACCAGACAGAAAAGATCTGTTTATTTTAATTTGAACGTTATGAAAACACCTATCACCGTTACCGTTACAGGAGCCGCCGGCCAAATTGCCTATTCCCTGCTGTTCCGTATTGCTTCCGGCAGCATGCTGGGACCGGACCAGCCGATCAACCTGCGCCTGCTGGAAATTCCCCCGGCCATGAATGCTCTGGAAGGGGTGGTAATGGAATTGCGTGATGCCGCGTTCCCGCTGGTCAATGAAATCGTTCCCACCAGCGATCCCGACGAAGCGTTCGCCGGCGCCAACTGGTGCCTGCTGGTAGGCTCCGTTCCCCGCAAGGCCGGTATGGAACGCAAGGACCTGCTGGACATCAACGGGAAGGTGTTCATCGGCCAGGGCCAGGCGATTGCGCGCAGCGCCGCCAAGGACGTGCGCGTGCTGGTCGTCGGCAACCCCTGCAATACGAATGCCCTCATTGCCATGCACAACGCGAGCGGCGTTCCCTCCGACCGTTTCTTCGCCATGACCCGCCTGGATGAAAACCGCGCCAAGAGCCAGCTTGCTGAAAAGGCCGGCGTCCATGTGACGGAAGTGACCAACATGGCCATCTGGGGCAACCATTCCTCCACCCAGTACCCGGACTTCACGAACGCCAGGATCGGCGGCAAGCCCGTGACGGAAGTCATCAAGGATACGGAATGGCTCAAGGGTGATTTCATCACCACCGTGCAGCAGCGCGGCGCCGCCATCATCAAGGCCCGCGGCGCTTCTTCCGCCGCCTCCGCCGCCTCCGCCGCCGTGGATACCGTCCGCAGCCTGGCTACCCAGACGCCGGAAGGCGACTGGTACTCCGTGGCCGTGTGCTCCGACGGTTCCTACGGCATTGAAAAGGGCCTCATCTGCTCCTTCCCGATCCGCACTACCAAGGACGGCGGCTGGGAAATCGTGCAGGGCCTGCCGATCGACGCGTTCTCCCAGGAAAAGATTGACGCCACCGTCAATGAACTGAAGGAAGAACGTGACGCCGTTTCCTCTCTGTTGAAGCATTAAAGTTGATTTGCTCTTGCGCCGGGCTTCCCGTTTTCGGGGAGCCCGGTTTTTTTGTGCCTTGAAAGCTCCGTAAGCCTCATTTTCTGCGGGACAGAAGTTTTCCCCCGTGTTAAAAAGAAAGATGGATGCAGCATCCGCTTGTTTATGGATCAGGACCGCATATTATACCGGGGGGAAGCCTTTACACTGACCGGAAATTCCGTGCGCCAGGATGCCGCGCATTGGGCGGAGGTGCAGCCGGACGGCCAGGTGAGGACCATGAAGAACGGCCGTTATTCCGAATGGCGCATTCTGCCGGAGGCCGGGAACGCCCCGCATTACCGGGGAAGCTTTGAAGTGCTCAATAAGGCCTACAGCCTGGCGCTGAACGAGGCCGCCGCCCTGCTCAACGAAGAAGGGACGTTCCGGACGGGAGCCAACTGGCCCACCGTGTGGACCCGGGATATTTCCTACGCCACCCACCTGGGGCTGGGGTTGTGGAATGTCCATGCCTGCATGAAGAGCCTGAATGCCCGGGTGCGGAACGGGGAGGTGGAGCAGGATACCGGCACGGGCGGTTCCTGGCCCATTTCTTCCGACCGCGTGGTGTGGGGAATGGCCGCCTGGGAGGTTTACTGCCTGACGGGGGACGCCGACTGGCTGGCCCGTTCCTGCCGCGTGCTGGAAAAGACGTGCATGCGGGATGAACGGGTGCTTGCGGCCACCGGCGGCCTGGTGAAAGGGGAGTCCTCCTTCCTGGACTGGCGGGAACAGAGTTACCCCGCCTGGATGACTTCCGCGGATATCGGGGATTCATGCAGCCTTTCCACCATGGTTCTGCATGCGGAGGCCCGCAAGGTTCTGTCACGGATGTTCCGGGAACTGGGGCTGGAGGAGAAGGCGCAGGAGTGGGGGGAAAAAAGCGCTTCCCTGTCCGCTGTCATTGAGCGGTTTTTCCGGATTCCTGAGCATGCCCTGTACGGGCAGTACCTGTATGGCCGGGGCTATCCCGTGCTGTCGGAGAAGGTGGATTCCCTGGGCAATCTGCTTTGCGTGCTTCTGGGGCAGGCTCACGGTTCCCATGCCGCCGGGATGGTAGCCGTCCTTCCCCATTGCGTGTACGGCATTCCCTGTTTCCATCCCCAGATGCCGGACGGCGTGCCGCCTTACCACAACCGTGCCATGTGGCCGTTCCTGGAGGGCTATTACGCGCAGGCCGCCGCCGCGGTGGAGAATGAGTCCGCCCTGGCCCTGGCGTTCGCCTGCATGGTGCGCGCCGCCCTCCTGTGTGGAACGAACAAGGAGAACGTGCTTCTGGAAACGGGCCTGGATGAAGGGCTGTTGCTCAGTTCGGACAGCCAGCTCTGGAGCATTGCCGGGATGCTGGGCAGTTTTTACAAGGGGTTGTTCGGCATCCGCCTTCTGCCGGATTCCATGGAGTTCCGCCCCTGTGTTCCGGAGTCTTTTGAGGGAGTTCATGAACTGGCCGGGCTGGAATACCGCGGCATGACGGTGGATGTGCGCTTGCGCGGCCACGGGCGCCGGATAGAGCGGTGCCTGGTCAACGGGCAGGAGGCTCCCCCCGTGCTTTCTCCGGACATGAAGGGCCGCGTGTTCGTGGAACTGGAGATGGTTGCCGCAGAAGAAGGGGCGGGGCAGGTGAATCTGGCCCACATGGGCGGCAGCCTGGAGGCTCCGGAGTGGAAGGCGGCCCGCCATGGAATCGCCTGGGAGGCCGTGGCCGGAGCGGATTATTACCGTGTTTACCGGAACGGCATTCCCGTGTCCCAGACGGAGTATTGCCATTACATGCCTGCCCCCAGCCGGGGGGACGTGTCTTTCCAGGTGATGGCGGTCGCTCTGGATGGCAGGGAGTCTTATCTGAATGAACCCAATGACTATCCTTCCGCGGATGCCCGCATGGAGACGCGCCCCTGCGGGCTGAGCGGGGATGAAGTCTGGTTTTCCCGCGTTACGGAGTCTCCGGACGCCCTGTGCTATAATGTCAACATAGACAAGCCCGGCGTGTACCGGGTGGACGCCTTTTTCGCGAACGGCACTTTTGACGTTTCAGACGGGAACACCTGCGCCCTGCGCAGCCTGTACCTGGACGGGCGGCGCGCGGGCACGCTGGCTTTTCCCCATACGTCACGCTCCGGCAACTGGGAGCATTTCATTTATTCCACGGCGGTGGAGGTGGTGATGACGCCCGGTCCCTGCCGCGTGGAAGTGGTGTACGACTCTTTTTCCGAGAATATGAACCGTCTGGTGAATGATATGGTGATAAAACACCTCCGGTTTACCCGTATATCCTGACATCGGTGCATGGATTTTATGTCGAAACGCTTTTTTGTCTTATTGCTGGCCCTGGGCGCCGGGGCGTGGAACGCCCCCGCCATGGGGAAGGATGCGGAATCAGCTTCCCGGGCTCCGGCTCCCGCGGCCCGGGAAGGGGCGGAGTTCACCCGCCTGCCCGTGAGCTGGACGGTGAATCCCGGGGATGCCGCCAACGCGCGCGCCGCATGGAAGGCCCTGAGCGCCTATCACCAGGGGAAGCCCAAGTCTTCCAGAAAGCTGCACGTGGTTTACGTAACGTTCAAGGACAGGCCGGCCCTTGAAGGATACCGGGAACGGTATGACCATATCCTGAAGAACATCCAGGCCTATTATGCGGACCAGATGCAGGCCAACGGGTTCCCGCCGCTTACGTTCCAATTGGACCTGGACGAACGGGGGAAGCTGGTCATTTACGATGCCTATGTGGACAGGCCCATGAGCGAGATGAACGTGCAGAGCTCCGGCCCCGTCTCCCGGGAGGCCGCCAAAAAGGTGCTGGCGTCCAAGGGGATTGACATTGAAAAGGAACACGTGCTGATCGTGTGCCAGCTGCCGGACGGCGTGGGGCCTTATTACGGCGGCGGCTTCAGCCACCAGGGAACGGGCTGGACCTGCGACCAGGAGGGGCTGGATCCCGCCAGCTTCCTGGATACGGAGATGATGCAGGGTGGCCGCTTCAAGGTGACCAAGGGGAAGAACGCCACCATTTACATAGGCGGCACGGCTCATGAACTGGGGCATTCCTTCGGCCTTCCGCACACGGGCAACGGATGGGACTACCCCAACGCGGGGGATTCCCTGATGGGCCACGGCAATTCCTCGTACGGCAATGAACTGCGCAACGAGGGGAAGGGGGCTTTCCTGGCGCCTACGGACGCCCTGAAACTGGCCAGCGTTCCCCTGTTCAACGGCGTGGAGACGGAGCTTCCCGCGGATGCCTCCTACGGGCGCATGATCGGGAAGTACGTTCCGGGCTCCTTTGAGCGGCTGGAGGCCATTCCCGTCAAGGACGGCCTGCGGCTGAAAGGCCGGGTGCGCCTGACGCGGCCCGCTTATGGAATCGTAGTCCACCTGGACCCTCCCGGCGGTTCGGATTATGATTCCAATGCCGTGGGAGCTTCCCTGAATGGAAAGGGAGAGTTTGACCTCACCATCTGCCGGCCCGGCTACAAGGGCGGCTTTATAGAGATGCGGGTGGCCGTGCTGAATTGCGACAGCACCCGCAGCATGATTACGCTGCCCGTGTGGATGGACGCCCAGGGGGCCAAGACTCCTTCCCTGGCCCAGACCGTTTACTTCGGCGACGTTCAGAACCTGTGGATACGCGGCCGCGCGGAGGAAGCCCGGAAGGCCCTCGCGGAGGTGGAGCGCAAGCATGGTTCCCGTCCGGAGGTGAAGGAATGGCTCCCCATCTGGAAGCGCGCCCTGGAGCGCCAGGACCCCTCCCTGGAGGCTACCCCTGCACAGATTCCTGCGGAAACCGCCAGCGTCAGCCTGAATGACTGCAAGCCCTCCGTGGCTCAAGTGGGGTGGGCCGTTCCGTTGTGGGACGTCCTCTTTCCGTCTGACCTGGGGCCCGTGCCTTTCTTCAGGACGATCGGGAAGCCGGAACGCTTCATCCTGGCGCATGCCCCTGCCGTCTTTTCCTATGACCTGGACGGACGCTGGAAAGAGTTCCGCGCGGATGTGGGGCTTCCCTTCGGTTCCCGCGGCAGCGTCAAATTCGGCGTGTACCTGGACGGCAAAAAGCTTGTGGAAACCCCCGTGCTCAAGGACGGCTCCTCCGTTCCGGTGAAGGCGGCGGTGGAGGGCGGCAGGAAGCTGGAAATCCGCGTGGACGACGCCGGGGACGGCAATGCCGCCGATTGGGGCATTATTGCCAACGGCATTCTGACCCGGTAAATTTCCGCTCCACTGGCGGAGAAATGTGACATTAGGCTTGTCTTTTGTCCTTTCTCATAGTGTTCTGTGGACTAGCCATGATTGGGATGAATGCAAAGCTATGGGGTGCCGCGGCGCTGATTGCCGGCGCTCCCCTGTTTGCAGAGACGCCCGCGGAACAGCCGCCGTCCTCCCCGTCCTCCGGTTCCGGGCAGGAAGATCCCCAGGGGGAAATGGCGGGGAACCTGCTTTCCGGCGCGCTCATGCCGCAGATTCCCTCCAATATCTTCATCACCAATGACGGGCCCATCAGGGTGGAGAAAGCCAGGAAGATCATTTTTGAAGGCCCGCGCGTTCACATGGTCACGGATACCGGGGTGGAGGTGTTTGCGGATTACGCCCAGGCGGACATGGACCGGAGCAGGGTTTTTCTGAAAGGGAACCTGTCTATTTACCAGAGCGACAGCAAGACGCGCACCAACAGCCTGATACGCGCCAGCAGCGCGGAGTTCGACTGGGAGAACGAGGTGCTCCTCACGGACGCCATCCGGGCGAAGATGGAAGGGCTGATTCTGCGCAGCGGGAAGTTTGAATCCCGGAAGGATGCCGCCGGCAAGACCTATCTGGAAGCCCGTAACGCCTCCGTTACGGCGGAGGACGTCAGCGAACCCCTCACCTGGATTTCAGCGGACAGGATACGCGTGTATCCGGAAGACAGGTTCTCCTTCAAGAACCTGACCCTGTATTACGGGGGCGTTCCCTTCTTTTACTTTCCCTATCTCAGCCATTCCCTGAATCCGGAAGTGGGCTATCTTCCCCTTCCCGGCATGCGGTCCATCTGGGGGCCTTACCTCCTGAATGAATACGGGTTCCTGCTGGGGGAAAAATGGTCGGACAACGGCATGCCTTCCGCCGACTATCTGGGCACCCTCCATGTGGATTACCGCACCAGGCGCGGCTTCGCCTACGGGCTGGACATCCGTGACGTGCTGCTGGAAAAGGACTGTCCGGACATGACGGGCCTGTCCTTTTACAAGACCCATGACAAGGGGGTGAAGATCAACGCCGGGGATGATGAATACCGCGAGCACCTGGACCCGGACCGGTGGCGGCTGGCGCTCCAGCAGATGTGGTCCCACCGGGTAAACGCCCGCACGGACTGGCGGCTGAAGGCCAACGTCAACATGCTGAGCGACGAATACATGCTCCGCGACTTTTATCCGGAAATCTATCAGCGCAATTCTTCTCCGGATAATACGGTGCTTCTCTCCCGCACGGACGACACGAATGATTTTTCACTGCTGCAGCGTTTTGTTCCCAACAACTTCTACATGGCGGACCAGCGGACGGAGTTCAGCTATGAACGCATCAAGTCCCCCATTTTCCGTTCCCCCGTCATGTATGAAAGCCGCACCAGCTTCGCCTTCCTGAAGCAGTACGTCCCCCCCTTCATGCGGACGGAAATCCGGGATATGCTGGACGAGATGGAGCCCGGAACCACTTCCTATGATTACTGGGCCCGCATGCTGATGACGGACAGCTACAGCCGGTTCCATTCCTTCCATGAAATTTCCGCCTCCAAGAAAATCATGGGGTTCCTGAACCTGACGCCCAAACTGGGCGGGGGCTACACCGGGTATTACGGCGTGGAGGACTACAAGCCGCTCAACCAGGGGATTTTTTATGCCGGAACGGATGCGGACTTCAAATTTTCCCGCCGTTATTCCTCCGTGTACAGTGATTCCCTGGGCCTGAACGGCATGAACCACATCGTGCAGCCCCATTTTACGCTGGCGTACGTGAAGACCAACCGCCTGAGCGAGCTTTATCCCCAGATTGACGGAGACACCCCCACTACCAATCCGCCGTCCCTGAGCCTGGGCAGGTACACGGAGATTGACTCCCTCCCCACGGGGCTGGTATTCCGGTACGGCCTGCGCAACATGCTGATGACCAGCCGGGACGCCAATTCCCACCGCTGGTTTTCCTGGGATGTGTTCATGGATGCGTACCTGTATGACCCGATCAACCAGCGGGACTTCTCCAACCTCTTCTCCTTCATGCGCTGGAATCCCGTTCCGTGGATGGAATACCGGTCGGAAATGCAGGCCCCCATCCTGGGGAAGGACAAGATTTCCGGCTGCCATGAGTACAACAACTCCCTGCGCTTCATGCCGTGGCGTTCCACGGAATTCGTGGTGGGGCACCGTTACCTGAACCAGCACTCCCTGCTGGAGGACAGCAGCCAGCTTGACCTGCGCGTGTTGCAGCGTTTTTCGGAAGCCTGGGCATTCAGCGGCAAGTGGCGCTTCTCCCTGCTGGACGGAAAGCTGGACATTCAGGAATACAACGTGTACCACAACATGGGTTCCTGGTATTTGGGCGTGGGAGCGTTCGTGCGCAAGAACGGGAATAAAAACGAATTCGGCCTGGGCATCAGCTTCACCATTCAGCAGACCGGGGACTACATGCCGGTCAAGTTCCTCTAATGTCCGGGGAAGGGCGCGGTTCTCTTGTAATGGGTGCGCCGGAAGCGTTTCTCCTTGTTACGGCATCCGTGTTTTTAGGGATGGAAGCTGCCCGGGCTGTGTGACGTTTTTCCGGGGAGGGGGGGCTTTTTCTCCGGGTTTGCGTGATTTTACAGGGGCCGGGAAACCGGGATTCCCTGGTTGGAGCGGAATGCGAGACAGGCCGCCCTCAAGGTGAGTGAAGCTGGAAGATGAATGAATCAGCTTTTGTTCATGGATCCCCCCCGGACACGGTCCAAGGCCGCATTTTTACAATTCGTCCGTCCACGTTCATCTTCTTTTCAGGGAGGGCTGGGGCTTCCGGCGTACCGGGTAGGAAAAGTTTTTCCGCAAGAACCCGCTGCCGCGCTTGTGCCGGAACCTTGGCTTGCATTCCGGGGAGGAAACGGGGAAGATGCCATGACATGGGGCAAACCGCGGCGCATGCCATGGCGGCAACGCCGCCCGGCGCGCCGGCTACGCGGAAAGCTCCCGCATCAATCATTTTATACGAATATGAACGCTCAGGAATTGATCAAGACGCTGGAATGGCGCTATGCCACCAAGATATTCAACCCGGACCGCCAAATTCCGGCGGAGGACTGGGAGGCCCTTCTGGAATCCCTGCATTTGAGCCCCTCCTCCCTCGGGCTCCAGATGTGGAAAATCCTCGATGTGCAGGATCCGTCCGTGCGCGCCCGGCTCCGGGAGGTCTCCTGGGGCCAGCCCCAGGTTACGGACGCCTCCCATCTGGTGGTCTTCTGCGCCCGCAGGGACTTCAAGCCGGAGGACGTGCAGCGCTATCTGGAACGCATCGTGGAAGTGCGCGGCGTCACCATGGAATCCCTGGACCAGTACCGCGCGCGCATTTTTGAACTGGTGGATTCCAAATCCCCGGAAGTGCTGAAGGCATGGCTGGAACGCCAGGTGTACATCGCCCTGGGGTTCATGATGAGCTGCGCCGCTGACCTCCGGGTGGATACCTGCGCCCTGGAAGGAATGGACCCTGCGGCCTATGACCGCATTCTGAACCTGGAAGGTTCTCCGTACTATGCGCTCTGCGCCCTGGCCCTGGGCTACCGTGATGAAGAAGCGGACAAATACGCCCGTCTGGCGAAAGTCCGCTTTGACCGGGATGACGTCATTCCGGTCGTCTGACGGAGTTTTCTTTAATCCCCCGCTTCAAGCAGTTGCCGCATGTCTTCCGGCAGCGGGGCTTCCGCGGTGAAAACTTCTTCATCAAACGGGAACTCCAGCCGGCAGGCATGCAGCGCATGGCGCGGCAGGATCAGCCGTTCTTCCAGCCTCCGGCTCCAGCCGTGCTGGATGTATTCCAGATAGCAGGCTTCGGAGGGGCCGTAAATCTTGTCTCCCAGAATAGGGTGGCCCAGATGCGCCAGATGCACGCGTATCTGGTGCATGCGGCCCGTCTCCGGAATGCACCGGACCAGGGCTAGCGGGCCGCGGGGCGTGTTCCACGTCCGTTCCGCCCGGAAAACGGTGGCGCATGCCTTCCCGGCGGGGTGAACGGCCTGCTTGACCCAGACGGGGCTTTCCGCGACGTCCCCCTGCCTCAGGATGGGGGCGGCGCAGGTTGTTTCCGTCCATTCCGGCCGGCCTTGCACGATTGCCAGGTATTCCTTGTGCATCCGGCGCCGCTGCATGGCCCTCCCCAGCTCGCGCGCCGCCGCCTTGTTCTTGGCGATCAGCGTCAGGCCGCTGGTTTCCCGGTCCAGCCTGTTGACCAGGGAAAGGGCGGCTCCGTTGGCTATTTCATAGCTCAGCAGGGCTTCCACGCCCTCCAGCAGGTTGGGTTCCTTCTTTCCGTTGGACGGGTGGACGATGAGAGGCGCGCCCTTGTCCACCACAATCCAGTCCCCGGACTCCGCCGCCACCTCAAAGTGCGGAAAGCAGGCAATAGGAGCGTCGGAAATGGGAATCCACATGGCGAACAGGGGGGAATTACAGCGCATCCGGCCGGATGGGCGTCCATTCCCCCGGCTCCAGGTTCAGGCTGTCCAGACGCAGGGAGCCGATGGAAATGCGGCACAGGGAGGCCACGGGGGCGCCCACGGCGGCCAGCATGCGGCGCACCTGGTGGTACTTTCCCTCCGTCAGCGTCAGCCGGGCGCGGCGCGGTTCCAGGATTTCCAGCACGGCGGGGGAGCAGGGGCGGTCCTCCCCGTTCAGCGTGAAGGTTCCGGAGGCGAACAGTTCCACGGCCTCCGCCGGAATGTCCTCTTCTGTGACGGCTTCGTAAACCTTGTTGACGTGATGCCTGGGGGACGTCATGCGGTGGATGAATTTCCCGTCGTCCGTGAGGAGAAGCAGGCCGGATGTTTCCTTGTCCAGCCGCCCTACGGAAGAAACAGCGGGGTTCCTGTGCCGCCACTGGAAGGGCAGCAGGTCGTAAATCACGTCCCCCTCCCCGTCGTCATGGCTGCACGTATATCCCGCGGGCTTGTAAAGAGCGGCGTACAGTCCGTCCGGGAACTCCACCGGCTCTCCGTCCAGCAGGATGCCTTCCGCCTGCACCTTGTCCGTGGGGGCGGAGCAGGGTTCTCCCTTGAACGTGATGGAGTGGCGTTTGATCCAGCCCGGCGCTTCCCGCCTGGAACAGTACCCGTAGCGGGATAAAAGAGCATCCAGTCTCATACGGCGTATTTTTTCCTAACGGGAACAAAAAACAAGGTTGAAGTATGCCTCCCCGGCTGATAGCATTAAACTATTACATGCGGGGCCTCCCTGTTTGGAGCGCTGCCGTTGTTCACCATTTACGCTTATATAGTTCCATGATTGAAACGATTACAGAAGAACAGTTGACCCCCCAGCAGGCCGAATTTTGGGTGCGCGCCCGCCAGGCGGTGGACATGAACAATTATCCCTATGCCGTCAGCCTGCTCAAGGCCCTGGTGAAGCAGCTCCCCGGCTTTCTGGAAGGCCGCAGGGCGCTCCGCGCCTGTGAAATCAGGCTGAACCCGGAAGCCAAGAAGGGCGGCTTGTTCAGCGGCATGAAAATCAGCACCAGCAAGCTCACCTCCTCCAAGAAGGATGCGGCCACCCAGCTTTCCGCGCTGGAAGACGAACTGGAAAATGATCCTTACAGCATTCCGGTCAACGAGGCCCTGTACACGGCCGCCATGGACGTGGGCTTCCCGGACCTGGCCGCCTTTGCGCTGGAAACCGTCCGCCAGGGCCATCCCGGCAACAAGAAGATGCTCCACATGCTGGCCTCCCATTACGTTTCACGGGACATGCCCGCCCAGGCTGCGGAGGTGTACCATGACCTTGTGAAGCTGGACCCCACGGACAGCGTGGCCGTGAAGAGTGAAAAGGACTGCATGGCCCGCGCCACGATGCAGCAGCAGAAGTGGGAGGAAGCCAAGAGCTTCCGGGACGTGATGAAGAACTCCGCGGAAACAAACTCCCTGGACAAGAGCGACAAGAAGGGCCTCACCCGTGCGGAGCTGGAAGAACGCCTTGGGCTTCTCTCCGCCCGTTATGCCCAGAACCAGCAGGATCTGGCTGCCGTGCGCGACATCGCCGGCGTCTATGAACAGATGGAGGACTGGGCGAATGCCTATTCCTTCTACAACTACGCGTTCAGCCTCAGCAACAATGACATTTCCCTGGAAAACAAGGCCTCTGAAATGAACGAGCGCTACCGCAAGGCCCAGGTGGAGGAAATCCGCCGCCGCGCCGCCGCGGAGCCGGACAACAAGGAGCTTCAGGAACAACTCGCCCAATTCAGCAAGGAAGCGGCGGAACAGCAGGTGGCCGTGTGCCGCCAGCGCGTGGAAAACAACCCCACGGACCCGCAGACGCGCTTTGAACTGGGGCAGGCCCTCTTTGACTGCGGCAACTACACGGAAGCCATTCCGGAGCTCCAGCGCGCCCGCAACAACCCCCATATCCGCATCCGCGCCATGCTGCTGCTCGGCAAGTGTTATGACGCCAAGAACATGCATGATATGGCCCTGCGCCAGTTGGAGGAAGCCAACAAGGAATTGATTGAAATGAATGACACCAAGAAGGAAATCCTTTACATGATCGGCCTGCTTTATGAAAAGCTGGGCAAGAAGGAGGAATCCCTGGCGGCGTTCCAGCAGATTTACGACGCCGAATACGGCTACCGCGACGTAGCCAGGCGCGTGGAATCCTCCTACAGCAATTAGGATTCCAGTCCGTTCCGCGCCCGTAACGGGGTGCCATTCCCAAAGCCTTTGCCGTTTCCGGCAAAGGCTTTGTTGCTGGACGGACAGCATTTCTGCGGATGGGCCGCACCGGGCCTGAAACGGTCGCGGTGGTCCCCGTCCCGGGATGGCTCCTGTAAAGCGCTTTTACCGGGCACGCTCCCGTCAGGCGTATTACTTGTTCTGCCAGGTTCTGCAAAGGCAACAGCAGCGGCAGGGAGGGGGGGAGTACGCACTCCTGTAATTTTCCTTGCCCGCCTCTGCAAGAACTGGAAAAATGGCGGGATGGAGAAGCTGATGCAGGCATTACTTATTATTGACGTTCAAAATGATTATTTTCCCGGCGGCCGGTGTGAACTGGCGGGCGCCGTTGAAGCGCTTGAACGGACCAAGGCTGTACTGGGCCGGTTCCGGGAAAAGGGGCTTCCCGTTATCTTTGTCCAGCACATCAACACCCGTCCGGGCGCTTCATTTTTCCTTCCGGACACCGCCGGCGTGGAAATCCATCCGGACATTGCTCCTGCGGGGGGCGAGCCGGTTGTCGTGAAACATGCTCCCAACAGCTTTTTCCGGACGAACCTGCTGGAACTCTTGCAAGCCAGGGAAGTGAATGAGCTGGTTGTCTGCGGAATGATGACCCAGATGTGCATTGATACCACCGTGCGCGCGGCGAAGGATTACGGCATTCCCGTCACGCTCCTGTATGACGCGTGCGCTGCCAGGGATTTGAAGATCATGGAGCATTCCATCCCGGCCCAGGCAGTGCAGGATGCGTATATGGCAGGCTTGAATGGAATGTTTGCGGAAATCAAGCTGGCGGAGCAACTGGAGCTTTAGGGGCCTTCTCCGCAGAGCATCCCTCCGGTAAGCAGGGCAAAACGCCCGCAGGGGAGGCGCTCCCTGTTCCTCCCGGCCCGTTTTTTTGCAAAACACGCGGCTTGCGGGAAATCCTGTAAAATATATCCACGGTTAATCAACCTGAACCTGGATAACGGAAATGGAACAATGCCGGGCGTTCTCCGCATCGGGCGAACCGAGCATGTCTCTCAGGGACGCCGAGGGAGGGATTTCCGGTGATTCTGCTGATTGGCGGCAGCACGCATCCGTACTTTCGCGGAGGGTGAAACGGGGGTGAATTCCCGGCGTCTCCATTTTGCCCTTGCTCCTTGAAAGGGAAATGTTAGCGTGAATGATTATGAAAACTGCCTCCATGAAACTTTTCTCCGCTATTTCACTCCTGCACCTGTGTGCGGGTGTTTCCGCTCCGGGTGCCGGGCCTCCTCCGGAAAAGACGGTTTCCGCGGTTCTCCTGTCGGCTGTCGGTGAGGCCTCATGGAACCCCGGATTGAAAACACCGGAAAAAAAGTTCAGGATCAGGCTGGGTTTTTCCGTTCCTGTTCCCGGTAAAATCGTAGATTGCAGGAAGGAAGGCTTCCTGCTGGACATACGTGATTCCACCGGCTCAGGGCGGGCATCTCGCGGTTATGATCATTTTATGGATTCCGGTACGCCGGAGGTCACGCTGGAAATGGAACATTGGACTCCCTCCCCGGAAGCCGGCTGGGTGAGTGTGAAGGGGAATGTGCCGCTCATGATCGCGGAAAAGGAGGTGATGTCGGAAGGGGTCCTTTTCTCCATGGATAAGAAGAAGGAAAAGCAGTCTCTTGTTCTGAAAGGGGGAGCCCTGGCGGATGACGGGCGGCAGGGCGATGTGAAGACTGCGCTGGAAATAAGAACGTGGTCGCCCAACAGGAATTCCGGGAAAATAAGGCTGGAGGTAAACCTCAAATCTCCTTGCGTCCTGGGCATCAGTGAAGTAACGCTCATAAAACCGGACGGCGCTCCCGTTCTAGGAAGAAGGGGCTGGGGCCATTCTTCCGCTTCCGACGGTTCCTCCGAATGGCAGTGGCATTACGATCTGGAACCCGGGGAAAAAGGAAAAGTGCAGGTATTTGTGAGCTACATGAGTGAATTGAAACTGGTGAATGTTCCTGTGGAGATGAAATTCAGCTTGTCCGGAATGGTCCGGGAAACTTCAGGGCAATAGGGACGATGAATGCGGTGCATTTTTTATGGTGCGGCCTTGGCCTTTGCCTGCTGGGCTGGCAGCCATGCCAGGGAGCTGGGGGCGGGAAGACGGAAAAAAAGGTGGCAATGGTTTTTAAGGAGGCGGGGCTGGAGCGCAGCATGGAAAATGACGGGAGGCCGGGAAAACTGCAATGGAAATGCCGCGCCGTTCTTTTTGTCCGGGAGCCCTGGGGGTTTGGGGAACGTTCTTTTGCGGAAGACCAGTCCCTGGGAATGTGGGATGCGGAGGGCAGGGAACTGTCCCCTGTAGAATTCCATACGGGGTGGCGGAGTGAAAACCATGAAAAAGGAGTGAGTTCCACGGAACTTGCAGGCGTTGCTGCCAAGCTGCCTCCCGCCGGCTGCACATGGTTCCGGCTGAAGGGATGCCTGAGAATTCCGGTGGTGCGCATGCTGAAAAGTCCTGTTTATGAACTGCCTTTAAAACAGGGGGCTTCTTCCCTCATTCCATTGCCGGGCTTGGAGGAAGCGGATAGCAGAAATGTGAATGATGTGGTGGAATCAAACGATCTGCCCGTGGGGGAGCTTTACGTGAAGAAATGTGAATGGACGGAGGGAGACGAAGGGAAGACCTTCGTTCTGGGCATTTGTCTGGACGCAAATAGCCTCTTTCAGCCGGAAAAATTTCAACTCCTTGATGAGAAGGGAAAAGTGCTGGATGATGCAAATCCCGACAGTTCCGACATCGATGAAAAATCGAGAAGCTGGACGGCGGATTTTACGTTTTCACTTCCGGAAAAGATGGGCACGGACAAATGCAGGGTCCGCTTGATTTACAGGACAACGACGGAGTATGTTTCCGTTCCTGTGGACGCCAGGTTCGGCATAGGCGGGGAAATCCGGGAGGAACCGGAAAAGCGGGGAGGAAAGAAAGCCGGCTAGTGTTGTGCCGGGAACGGTGCTTCTTCTCTGGCGGCAGTCCCTTTTCATCTTGTGCCGTTCCGCGGACGTGCTATGCTGGAAAAGTACCCTTAACCTACTGCCCATGTTTCATTACTGCCTGCCCTGGCTGGCCGCGTTCTGGTTCGCGGCCGTTTCCGGCTCCGCTGCCGGAAAGGAAAGCCCTGAAGAACCTGCCGTAACCGTTTCCCTGGATGGTTGGAGAACGAAGCTCCATGAGTCCTTGCCGTTTTCAAAAGCCAGCCAGTCGTTTTCCATGGATTTGAAGGTCAGGGAAACGTCTTCTTCATGGAAGGTGGCTTATGGAGGGGAGTCCGGTTCCGAGCTGGCCCTGACGGATTCGGAAGGAAGTTCTCCCGCCAGGACGAATTGCCGTTACAGTGACTCCCGTTCCTCGGAGCAGAGCAATGTAGCCGGAACAATCTTTATAAGCACGCCTTCCTGGCTCCCTTCGGAAAAAGCCAGATGGGTGGAAGTCAAGGGAGAGGTTCCCTTGATTATGTACAGCGGTCCCGCCGTTTCGGAGAGGGTGACGCTCAAGATGTCGGTCAAGGATTTCTCCGTTCCGCTGGTGCTCAAGAACGCCGGATTGGACGGCGGGGACGTAAAGGTCAAACTGAAAGGCCATTATGACGAGGGCGGAGATGACACGAAGGGGTATATGCTGCGGGTGGAAGTCCATTCTTCCGCACCGCTTGGCTTTCTGGATTTTGAACTGCATTCCCCGGATGGCGCTCCGCTGGTGACGGAAAATTACGGTTCCAGCTCCGGACGCTCCCTGAAGAGTTATGACTGGAGCCGGTATTTCCGGATGCAGGGGAAGAAGGAGGAGGAACTGAAGGTGGCCGTTCAATATGCGGCGGGATTAAGGAAAATCATGGCGCCCGTCCGTATCCGGTGCGGCCTGTCCGGCGCCGTGGAACAACAGGATACCCTGAACAAGGAGAACTAGGATGAACAGGCAGAGCATTATTGTTGCCCGGTTTTTGCTATGCGCCGCTGCGGCGTTGGGAATGGCGGCGTGGGGCGGCGGCAAGACGGAGGAAAAAAATCCGGTGAAGGCCGTTTTTGTTTCCGTCGGCATGGAAAAAAACAGCATGTGGATTAACGGAGTGCCCCGGGAATCCCCTCTGCAGCTGAAGTTCGGAGTAAATTTCAGCGTCCAGGCCCCCTTGGGCTTTGGGACGCAATATAATGACGGTATCCAGTATCTGGAGGCGACCGATTCCACCGGCAGGAAGCTGGCTCCGGCAGAGTTTAAGATGGGCGGCATGTATCCCCGGAGTGAAGGCGGAATGGTACAGGCAACCGTCAATGGAGTTGCCGGAGAACTGCCTTCTCCGGACGCTTCCTGGGTGCGGCTGAAAGGGGTGTTCCGCGTTCCCGTCTCCCGTTCCATGGAGAGCCCTGTTTACGAACTTCCCCTGGCGGAAGAGGCGGAAGAGCATGTGCCGCTGCCGGGGGCCAATGACCGGGAGGAAGCGGTAGGCGGAGACATCGTCCTGTCTGAAAGCGCGCCTACGGGCAGGCTTTTCCTGAAAGAGTGCAGCACGTTTGAAAGGAACGGAAAAAAGATGAGGAAAATGATTCTTGGGCTGTGGGTGGAAAGCTCCTTCGACCTGGACCGTTTTGAAATTCTCAATGAGAAGGATGAAGTCCTGGAAACGGAATCCCGGGGCGGGGGGAGCAGCATGAGCTCCTCCTACCGTGAATGGACGAAGCGCCTGCAGTTTGAAGAGCCGGAGAATATGCAAAAACTCAGGTTCCGCATGATTTACAAGGTTCCGGTGGAGCCGGTTTCCGTTCCCGTGGACGTCAAGCTGGGCATGAGGGGAGAGATCAGGGAGGAGAAGAAGTAAGGCGCCCTTCTCTGCCTCCTGCTTCGGCATCAGGACTCCCTGGGGTGTGTCTCCGGCGGGGATTTTCCGGAGCTGGCCGCGTTAAAGCACCTTGGAGAAGAATTCCTTCAGCCTGGGGTTGGCGGGATGGTCGATCATCTGGGCGGGAGGCCCTTCTTCCACGATTTTCCCCTTGTCCATGAACAGGACGCGGGAGGCTACCTCGCGCGCAAACCCTATTTCATGGGTGACCACCACCATGGTCAGCCCTCCCTGCGCCAGGTCCTTCATCAGGGAGAGCACTTCCCCCACCATTTCCGGGTCCAGGGCGGACGTCGGTTCGTCAAACAGGATGACGTCCGGATTCATGACCAGGGCGCGCACGATGGCGATGCGCTGCTTCTGCCCCCCGGAAAGCTGGAGGGGATAGGAGTTCCGCTTGTCGTACAGCCCGATGCGCCGGAGCAGGGTTTCCGCCTGGGCCACGGCCTCCTTCCTGGTGGAGCGTCCCGTTTTGACCGGGGCGATCGTGATGTTTTCCAGAATGGTCAGGTGCGGGAAAAGGTTGAAGTGCTGGAAGACCATGCCCACGTGCCGGCGGAATTGGTTGACGTCCGTGCAGGGGGAGGTGACCAGCTCCCCCTTGAAGAGGATTTCCCCGGAGGTGGGTTCCTCCAGCAGGTTCAGGCAGCGCAGGAAGGTGCTTTTCCCGGAGCCGGACGGGCCCACGATGAAGACCACCTCCCCCCGGTCAATCTGCGTGGTGACGTCATTGACCGCAGGCACGGAGTTGAATTCCTTCACCAGGCGGCTGATCTGGAACATGGGGGCGTTTCCGGGCTGTTCATTCATTGTTTTTCAGTCTCCTTTCCAGTTTGCCGAGCAGCCAGCTGAACAGCATGACTACGGAGAGGTAAATCAGGGCTACGGCCGTCAGGGGCATGAAGGCGGTGTAAGTCTGGCTCCGGATGATGTCCCCGCCCTTGGTCAAATCCTGGAGGGCGATGTAGCCGGAGACGCTGGTCTCCTTCAGCAGTACAATGAATTCGTTACCCAGCGCGGGCAGCACGTTTTTAAAGGCCTGGGGCAGGATGATGTAAATCATGGTCTGGGCGTATCCCAGGCCAAGGCTGCGCCCGGCTTCAAACTGCCCCTTGTCAATGGCCATGATGCCGCCGCGGATGATTTCCGCCACGTAGGCGCCGGAGTTGAAGCCGAAGGCCACCACGGCCACCAGCACCTTGCTGACGTCCACGGCGCCGAAGATCACAAAGTAGATGATGAGCAGTTGCACGACTACGGGCGTGCCGCGGATGACCGTCAGGTACAGTTTGCAGAGGGCGTTCAGGAAGCGGAGATTGCCCGTTTTATCATGCGTGGCGCGGATGACGGCCACCACAAAGCCCATCAGGATGCCCAGCAGAACGGCAAAGAAGGAGACCTCCATCGTGACCAGGAAGCCGTTGGCCAGGTATTTCCAGCGGCCTTCCTGCATGAAGTTGACGTCAAAGGAGTCCTTCAGGTCCAGCCACATGTTTTCCAGCCAGTTTCCCCCGGCGGCGCGTTTTCCGGCCCCCACGGCGGACCTGACCTGCATGGCCGCATAAGCGTTACGTATTTCCTCCAGCCTGCCGGAGGCTTTCAGGTCCGCGATGGCGCTGTTGATGTCCTGGAGAAGTTCCGGATTTCCCTTGCGGACGGCAATGGCATAGGATTCTGAGGTGAGGGGTTCCGGCAGGATTTCCAGCCGGTCGTTGCCCGCCACGTACATCCTGGCCGGGTCCTGATCAATCACGGCTGCGTCCACCTTGCCCGCCGCCACGGCGGCTACGGCCAGCGCCCCGTTGGGGAAGCGTTCCGGCTGCTGGATGTTCCGGGTGACGTAGGTGTCTCCCGTGGCTCCGTGCTGCACGCCGATTCTCCTGCCGCGGATGTCCTCCCGGCCCCGGATGGGGGAGCCTTTGGGGACGATGATGACCTGCGCGGCTTCCACGTAGGGAATGGAGAAGTCCACCTTTCCCCGGCGTTCCGGAGTGACCGTGATGCCGGAGGCGGCCACGTCCGCCTTTCCGGAGACCACCGCCGTAATCACGGAGTCAAAGCTCATGTCTTCAATGACCAGCTCCCTGCCGGAGCGCCGGGCCACCTCCCGCATGATTTCCGGGTCGATGCCCATGATGGCGTTCCCCTCCCGGAATTCGTAGGGAGGGAAGGTCGCTTCCGTCACCATCAGGATTCTGCCGTTTTCCGCCGCTCCCGCGCCGCAGCATAAGAGGAGCCAGCCCGTCAGCAGGACTCCGAGGTTTTTCAGGAAGGAAATGGAGGGCATGGAAGGTAGGGAAAAAACGGTGGCGGCTGAACCGCCGGGATATATGATTTACCCGCCCGGAACGCAATAAAAAATTGTTTCTTCCCGGTTCCGGCTTTTTCCGGCCCTGCGGCGGCTGTGCCGGGGGGCGCGGATTCCCCCGTGCGGGAATGGATTCAGCGGACCAGCCGCAGAAGGATCCGGCGCAGCCTGTAGGCGGTTTTTTTCAGGAAGGTATGGCGGCTGAGTTCCGCGTAGGCCGCGGCGGCGTCATTCCGGCGCATGGCGGAAAGGAAGGCGTCACCACGGGCGGAATGGGCTTCCAGCGCCTGGCTCCAGATGGAGCTGGCGTTCAGTTTTTCAAGCGCCTGCGGCATGCCGTCCGCCGTCAATTTTCCGGAGACGGCCAGGGTTGCCAGAAAGCTGCGCATGTTGTTGAGGAAGGCCCCCAGTTCGCTTTTTTTCCAGTCTTCCCGGTCCGTCAGGGCCAGCTTGAGGGAATGAAGGCGGAGCATGTCGTCAAACAGGGAGAGGGACAGGTTCCCGGTCACCCCTCCGAATTTATAGATATACACTTCCTTTGCCAGCACGGCGATCCGTTCCGCCCTGGGGAAGACCTGGAGGTTGAAGAGCTGGTCTTCCGCATACCTGAGCCCGCTGGGGGCGGGGCGGCTGGACAGAAGGAATTCCCTTCTGTAAAGCTTGATGCACATTTTCCCGTAGGTGTAGAACAGGCCGTGCCTGTCCATGCCGAAGAAGCCGGAATAGTAGGAGGACAGGAATTCCTCCCTTTCCACCACCCGGCTGTGCGGGATATGGCCGTCCTTCCTGCGGAAGAGGCCGAAGCGGTCCAGGTAGCGGACGTAGTCCCCGATGACGACGTCCGCCCGCTCCCGGACGGCCATTTGAGCCATGGCTTCCACGCTGTCCGGAAAAATGGCGTCGTCACCGTCCACGAACATCACATACTCTCCCGCGGCCATGTCCATGCCGGCGTAGCGCGCGGCGTCCACCCCCGCGTTCTGCTGGGTGATGACCCTGATGTTCCGATGCCGCGCCGCATAGGCTTTCAGGATATGCGCCGTGCGGTCCGTGGAACCGTCATTGACCAGGATGATTTCCAGCGGTGACCAGGTCTGGCGCAGCAGGCTGTCCAGGCAGGAGGAAACGCACGTTTCCAGATTGTACACGGGAACGATGATGCTGACGAGGGGAGCCTCCGGAATGGTTTGAACAGGGTATTGCATGGGTGCGGTCGTAAAGGTTCCGCCGCCATGAACAGGATGCCTGCCTGAACGGAAGCAGGGGACATGGGCCGGACCGGAGGAAACAATAGGGCATCCGGGCACGTCAAACAATGCTGAAAAGCTGGTTTCTACATTGCCGTATAGTTAGAGTCATTTGCTATTTTCTTCATATTCAATCTATAATGATAAAGGAGAAGAAAAATCGTTTTTTGAGGGCGAAATATTAAACCGGATTACCAGTCCGCTGTCAATCGAAGATTCTGACAATATAAACTTTAAGAAGTTTCTGGATTTTTATTCTAACAAAAAAACCGTTTTTCTTACTCTGCCTAAGAGGCTGAAATTGCAAACTTTTCCGGGCCTCTATTTTTAAACGGACTGGTAATCCGCTAATGTCCGGCCGCGCCCGTTTTTGTCTTGGCATGTGTTTCGATTTTATTCCCATTTCCTCATACACTGCATTATTTAACTGGACCATTCTTTTTTTAATTCTTGGTGCGGTTTATCAGGCGGGAACAGGAGGAATTTTTTCCGCTTCCACGGCCAGGCTGGACAGTCTGGCCGGGTTTTTATTCGTCGTCGCCCTGATCATGTACATGGGCGCGCGTCCCGTCAGCGCGGAGTTTGGGGATACCATCAATTACGCCGCGGAATTCCAGACGCTTCAGCAGGGGGAGGCGGGCAACTGGAAAGCCCAGTTGACCGGCATGAAGGGGGAATGGCTGTTTGCCGTCATTCTGCATGCGTGGGTGCAGCACGGCAATGTGCACGATTATTTCCTGACCTGTTCCGCGGTGTACGTGGGAGCGCTGGCCCTGGCCAGCTACAGGATTTTCGGAACCCGGTGGTTCATTCCCTTCCTGATTACGTGCGCCATGTTCACCTTCTGGGTATACGGGGTCAACGGCGTCCGCAACGGCATGGCCGCCTCCGTGATGATTCTGGGCCTCACCTTCCGCAGCAACCTTAAAATGCTGCTCCTTTGCACCGTGCTCGCCGTCAGCCTGCACAAGTCCATGATGCTGCTGGCCGCCGCGGGAGCCTGCGCCTGGTTTATCACGGATACGCGGTATTACGTGGCGGCGTGGGCGGGGAGCATCCTGGCCGTTATTCTGGCGGGACCCGCCCTTGGGGAGATGATTGCCTCCTCCGGCTTTTTCGATGATCCGCGCCTGACCCTTTACATCAACCAGGCGGATGAATTGAAGGCATCCTCCGCGTTGTTCAGCAGCGTGGGGTTCCGCTGGGATTTCCTGGTTTACAGCGCGCTCCCCATTGCGACAGGCTGTTACTTCCTGTTCAGGGAGGAATACCGGGACGTAATGTATACGTGGCTGCTGAACATCTACATTGCGGCCAATGCGTTCTGGATTCTCTGCATGTACGCGGCGTTCAGCAACAGGTTCGCCCAGCTTTCCTGGTTCCTGATGGGCTTCGTCTTCATCTATCCCTTTTTCAAGCAGCGGTTCTGGGCTGACCAGGAAAAGAAACTCGCCTGCTTTATCCCGGTGGTTTACGCCTTCACCTTTTACATGAATATTTACAACGCATGAAAAGGAAACTCATCCGGGTTGCGGCGTCCCCCATCTCGCTGGACCTGCTGCTCAAGGGGCAGTTGAATTACCTGAACGGGTTTTTTGACGTTCTTGCCGTGGCTTCCCCCGGCGCGGAGCATGAGCGCATCCGCCGCCGCGAGGGCGTGGAAACCGTGGAGCTTGAGATGGAACGGACCATTTCCCTGTGGAAGGATTTGAAAAGCCTGTGGCGCCTGTTCCTGCTGTTCCGCAGGGAACGCCCGTGGGGGGTGCATTCCGTGACCCCCAAGGCCGGATTGCTGAGCATGGCGGCGGCGGCGCTGGCCCGCGTTCCGGTCAGGGTCCATACCTTCACCGGCCTGATTTTCCCCTGCCGGAAGGGAGCCTTCAAGTTCCTGCTCAAGCAGATGGACCGCCTGACCTGCCTGTTTGCCACCCACGTCATTCCGGAGGGGGAAGGTGTCCGGCAGCTTTTGCTGGCGGAGAAGGTGACGGGCAAGCCCCTGGAAATCCTGGCCCACGGGAACGTCAACGGCGTTGATCCTGATTATTTCCGCCGCTCCGGCCGCCGGGAGGAAGTGAGGAAGAACCTGGAATTGCCGGAGGATGCCGTGCTGTTTGTTTTTGTGGGGCGCATTACGGAAGACAAGGGCATCCGTGAACTGCTTGCCGCGTTTTCCGCCCTGCGCGCAGAGGCCGGGAGTGCTCCCGTTTTTCTGGCTCTGGTGGGGTGGACGGAGAATTACGCCGCGGAAAAGCTGGATGTGCCCGGCGTGTTCCGTCCCGGTTTCCAGGAGGATATCCGGCCCTGGCTGGAAGCCGCGGACGCGTTCGTGCTGCCCAGCTACCGGGAGGGATTTCCCAATTCCCTGCTGCAGGCGGGTGCCATGGAACTGCCCTCCATTGCCACGGATATATGCGGGTGCAATGAAATTGTGAAAGACGGCGTGAACGGCCTGCTGGTTCCGGCACGGGATGAAGAGGCTCTCCGGCAGGCCATGGCGGCCCTGCGGGACGACCCGGAACGGCGCAGGAGGATGGGAGTGGAAGCGGCGGAACAGGTGAAGAGCCGTTTCTGCTGCCGGATGGTGTGGGAGGCATTGCTCCATTTTTACGGAAGGGCGTCGGCATGATTTACGGGAACTGCATCAAGAGGGTGCTGGATTTTTCCGCCGCCCTGATTGTGCTGGCGGCGCTGCTGGTTCCGTTCCTGGCGCTGGCGGCGCTGCTGGCCGCCGCCAACCGCGGCACGCCGTTTTTCCGCCAGACGCGGCCCGGCCGCCACGGCAAGTTGTTCCGCATCGTCAAATTCAAGACGATGACGGATGAGACGGACGAACGGGGGGAACTGCTGCCGGACGAACGGCGGCTGACGCGCGTGGGGCGGCTGGTGCGCTCCCTGTCCCTGGATGAACTGCCCCAGTTGTTCAATGTGCTGGCGGGGCAGATGAGCTTTATCGGTCCGCGCCCGCTGCTGCCGGAATACCTGCCCCTGTACAGTGCGGAACAGGCGCGCCGCCATGACGTGAGGCCCGGCATCACGGGCTGGGCCCAGGTCAACGGGCGCAACTCCATCGGATGGGAGCGCAAGTTTGAACTGGATGTCTGGTACGTGGACCATCTGAGCTTGTTGCTGGATATGCGCATTATCTTTTTAACGCTGGCGAAGGTGGTCCAACGCCAGGGCATCAGCGCTGAAGGCAGCGCCACCATGGAAAAATTCACGGGTTCCGGAAAATGAAGAAGAATATAGCAATCATCGGCGCCGGGGGATTCGGCAGGGAAACGGCCTGCTGCCTCCGGGCAATCAACGGGGAATCCCCCTCCTGGAATTTGATAGGTTTCTTTGATGACGGGGTAGCCGCCGGAACGGAAAACGAGTATGGCCGCGTGCTGGGCGCGGTGGAAGAGCTGAATGCCTGGAAGGAGCCTCTTTCCGTCGTGATCGCGATTGCTTCGCCACGGGCTTTGGAACGCATTTCCGGCCTGCTGGATAATCCGCTGCTGGATTTTCCCAATATCATCGCCCCGGACGTGAAGTTTTATGACCGCGACCGGGTGGCCATGGGGAAGGGGAATGTCATCAGCTTCGGCCACATCTTCAGTTGCCATGTGGGCATGGGGGATTTCAACTTGTTCAGCTGCGGTTCCCTGATAGGCCATGACGTGACGCTGGGGAACTGGAACGTCGTGGCCAACGGCTGCAAGGTGTCCGGCGGCGTGACGCTGGGTAATGCCAATTTCCTGGGGGCCGCGTCCGTAGTGCTCCCGTGCCGCACGGTGAAGGGAAACGTCGTCCTGGGCGCCAATTCCACCCTGGTGCGGGATGCGCTGGAGGGAGGAACTTATGCGGGCTGTCCCGCCGTGCTGAAAAAGAAGCCTTCCCCCGCTCCGGAAAAGAAATCCACCATCTGGCTGTCCCTGGCCCAGACGGGGGAGGCGGAGGAGAGGTTCGTGCATGAAGCCTTTAAATCCAAATGGGTGACGACGGTGGGGCCGAATGTGGACGCTTTTGAACGGGAACTGGAGGAATACCTGGGGGAAACGCACGTGGTGGCCCTGGCGTCCGGCACCTCCGCCCTTCATCTGGGGCTGGTGATGCTGGGGGTGGGGCCGGGGGATGAAGTGCTCTGCCAGTCCATGACGTTTGCCGCTTCCGCCAATCCCATCATTTACCAGGGGGCTTCCCCCGTGTTTGTGGACAGTGAGGAAAAGACGTGGAACATGTCCCCGGAGATGCTGGAGGAGGCCATCAGGGACCGCATCAGGCGGACGGGCCGCACGCCCAAGGCCATCATTCCAGTGGACCTTTACGGGATGCCCGCCAGCATGGAGGAGATCCTGGAGATTGCCGGGAAGTACGGCATTCCCGTGCTGGAGGACGCCGCGGAGGCTCTCGGTTCCGAATACCGGGGCAGGAAGTGCGGGGTATTCGGCACGTACGGCGCTTTTTCCTTTAACGGAAACAAGATCATCACCACCTCCGGCGGGGGAGCGCTGTGCTGCCCGGACGAGGAATCCCGGAACAGGGTCAAGTTTTACGCCACCCAGGCCAGGGACCAGGCGCCGCATTATGAACACACGCACATCGGCTACAATTACCGCCTCAGCAACGTGTGCGCGGGCATAGGCCGCGGTCAGATGCGCTCCCTCCCCTCCTTCCTGGAAAAAAGGCGCGGCATCCATGAAGAATACCTCCGCCGGCTTTCCGGCGCGCCGGGGCTGTCCCTGCTGGAAAATCCGGATTCCCGCTACCATTCCAACCACTGGCTGACCTGCGTTCAGGTCAATCCGGAGGAGGCCCGGTTTGACCGGGAAACGCTGCGGCTGGCGCTTCAGAAGGCCGGGGTGGAAAGCCGCCCCCTCTGGAAGCCCATGCATTTGCAGCCCGTGTTCCGCTCCTGCCCGTTTTACGGATCCGGTGTATCGGACCGCCTCTTTGAACAGGGCCTGTGCCTGCCTTCGGGCGCTTCCCTGACCGGGGAGGACATGGACCGCATCATTGACGTTATGGCAACCCTTTAAATTTCATGTTTATGGAACGGACGGATCATAATCCTATCGCGCGTTTCCTCTATCACGCGAGACACTATTTATTGAACTCCAGCGAGAAATTCGTTTTTGCGCTGGATCTGGCCGTTTCCCTGGCGGCGACATTTCTGGCCTTTTTGTACTGCCGGTTCCTGTACCGGGGAAACTGGCTGATGCCCAATATCCAGTACATTCTTCTCATTGATTTGGCGGTCACCGGCATTGTCCTTTGGAACTCGGGCTTATATAGAAGCATGATCCGGTTCACGACGCTGAAGGACATTCAAAGGCTGCTGGGAGCCATCCTGCTGTCGTGCATCCTCATCAGCCTGGTGTACACCTTTTTGTGGCCGGCCTATTACAAGGTGCACTTTGCCGGGGTGGTTTTCAATTTCATGCTGACCAGCGTGGCGTTGATCGGCGGCCGTCTGGCCTGCATCGGCGGCCGGAGCTGGCTGGACCATTTCCGTGCGGAGGAATCCCTTTCCTCCATCACCACCTCCGGGCGCAAGAGGGTGGCCTTGGCCGGGAAGCTGGACGCCTGCCTGCTGAAAGCCTCCTTGATCAGGAGCCTGAAGAGCGAGGAATATGAAATTGTGGGCATTCTGACGTCTGAACAGCAGGCGGACGGAAGAACGATCAGGGATATTCCCGTTCGTTTTGTGCGTGAAGCTTCCGATGTGGAGGATGTTTTGGGCATATTCAAGGCCTCGGCCATCATTTTCGTAGGCAAGGATGACCTTCTCGAAGAAAAAAAGCTGGCTGACGTTTGCCTGGAACGGGGAATCAGCCTCCTCATTTCCCATGACCTGTTCCAGTCGTTTCATGATTATTCCGGCTTGGCCGTGGACGACGTGCAGATTGAAGATTTGATGGACCGGGAGGAAATCAACATTGACGAAGGGATGATTTCCGCGGGAATTAAGGGCAGCGTGGTGATGGTGACGGGAGCTGCCGGTTCCATCGGCAGCGAGCTGGTCAGGCAGTTGTGCCGGTTTGCCCCCCGGAGGATCGTGTTGCTTGACCACGCGGAAACTCCCTTATGGCTGATCAGGAAGGAAATAGAAAAAGACTATCCTCAGGTTTCCGTCGCCAGCTGCATCACCAGCATCTGCCACCGCCGCCAGATGGAATACTGCATGTGGCAGTGGCGCCCCGATCTGATTTTTCATGCGGCCGCCTACAAGCATGTTCCCATCATGGAGGAAGACCCCTGCACGGCCGTGATCAATAATGTCAAGGGAACCGTGCACGTGGCTTCCCTGGCCGTCAAATACGGCGTCAAGCGGTTCGTCATGGTTTCCACGGACAAGGCGGTGAACCCCACCAGCGTGATGGGGGCGACCAAGCGGCTGGCTGAAATGTACGTGCAAAGCCTGGGGGAATCCTTGAAAAGGCAGGACGCCGCCGCTCCGACCGTGTTTATTACCACGCGCTTCGGCAACGTGCTGGGAAGCGCCGGTTCCGTCATTCCCCTCTTCAAGGATCAGATCAAGAAAGGAGGGCCCGTCACGGTGACTCATCCTGAAATCGTCCGTTATTTCATGACCATTCCGGAAGCCTGCCGCCTGATTCTCCAGGCGAACGCCATGGGCTCCGGCGGCGAGATTTTCGTGTTCGACATGGGCGAGCAGGTGAAAATCGTTGAGCTGGCAAAGAAGATGATCCGCCTGGCGGGGCTTTCCCCGCTGAAGGATATCCGCATTGTGTTCACGGGCCTGCGCCCCGGGGAAAAACTTTATGAGGAGCTGCTGACGGATTACGAGCAGACCCGGGAAACCGCCCACAAGCGCATCCGCATTTTCGAGGCCAGGAAGTACGACATGTCCGAGCTGAAAGACGCCTTTGAAGAATTGGTGCAGCATGCGGAATCCCGCCGTCTGGAAGATACCGTACGCGCCATGAAACAATTGATACCCGAATATAAAAGCAACAATTCCCCTTACCAGAAATACGACTACCTGGACTCAAAAGAACTCCTCACCATCTAACCTCTGCCTGATCCATCCAATGAAATACCTATATTTGTTCCGCCATCCCGCCCTGTGGAGCCGCCTGCTGGTAGCCGCCGCCCTGGCGTGCACGCTCCCCGCCTGCGTCAAGCCTGAAGAAGTCAATTACGTCCAGAACCTGGTGCTGGACCAGAAGGCCTCCATCGGGAAGGAGTATAAAATTGTCATCAAGAAGGATGACCGCCTGTTCATTTCCGTCAGCAGCAAGAATCCCACGCTCGCGCAGATGTTCAACAAGGACAGCGGCAGCGTTTCCAGCCCCAGGGATGACGAGCGCGGATACTTCGTGAACACGGACGGCGATATCGTGTTCCCCGTTCTGGGGAGAATCAAGGCCGTGGGCAAAACCTGCACCCAGCTGGCGAGCGACATTGAAAGTGAAATCATCAGGGAAGGATATATCAAGGATCCCGCCGTCAGCGTGCGCCTGATGAACTTTAAATTCTCCGTGCTCGGGGAAGTGTCCAAGCCGGGCAATTATGAAATCAAGGGGGAACGCCTGACGCTGCTGGAAGCTCTGAGCAAGGCCGGGGACCTGAACATGGACGGCAACCGTGACATTTACATCATCCGGGAAGCAGGGGGAGAGCGCATTGCGTCCAAGGTGGACCTGCGGAACAGCGACCTGTTCCATTCCCCCTACTACTACATCCAGCAGAATGACGTCATTTACGTCACTCCGTCGGACAGGAAGGTGAACACTCGGAGCGAACAGCTCCAGATTTATCCCTACCTGATTTCCGGCACCTCCATTGCCATGGTCATTCTGGCCTTCTGCATTTAATCCCATGAAAGACCTCTCCCCCAAGAAGGAATTCCCGGATGCCGGCGGCGCGGCGCAGGTTTCCCTGCTTCCCAGCCCCAGGGCCATCATGGGCCGGATTGTCCGGAAATGGTACTGGTGCGTGCTTTCCCTGTGCGTTTGTCTGCCCCTGGCCTATTTGTACGCGGCGCGGCAGCCCCAGGTGTACGGAAAGGCCACCACCATCCTCATCAAGGATGATTACCCCAGGGAATCCGTGGCCGCCACGGTGCTGGCCTCCACCAACGGAATAGTCAACACGGGCGCCACCAATCTGGACAATGAGATTTTCCTGCTTTCCTCCCATTCCCTGCTGGAGACGGTGGTGCGGAATTTGAAGCTGGACGTCACCTACTGGAAGAAGAACGGGTTCCGCAAGGTGGAAATCTACCGGGACTCCCCTGTTGCGGTGCAGTTCACGCAGGAGGGAAAAACGGCTGACGCCAGGTTCCTGGTGATTCCCGTTTCCGGAACGGAATTCCGTCTGGAAAAGGATGAGAAGGATCATCACGGGCACGAAACGGGCGCCTTCGGCAAGGAAATCCGGTTTGACTCCCAGACCTTCATCGTGGAAAAAACGCCCAAGTTTGACGAAGCCAGCCTGAACGTTCCCGTGATTGTCAGAAGAACCTCCGTAAAGAATGCGGCGATGGGGCTGGGAAGCGGCCTGACCGTCAGAAAGGCGAGCGGAAAGAATGATTTGATCAACATTTCCATGCGCTGCAATAATCCGGTGAAGGCGGAGGATATTCTGTACAGCATCGTCCATTTTTACAATGAGGCGTCCCTGGAGGAAAAGAACAAGCGCGGCACGAAGACGAACGAGTTCATCGGAGACCGCCTGGACGTCATCAGTGATGAGATGAAGAAAAATGACCTCGCGATTGAAGATCTGAAAAAAGAGACGGACGTTCTGACGGACCTGTCCACGGCCCTCACGGAGGAATATGAGAACAGCCTCAATGACAAAAAGGATTTGAGAGAGCTGGAGCTTGAAATCAAGTCCATAGAATACCTGAAAAATTACCTGGAACAGGAGGCCGAACATGACGCCAGGCTGGTGCCCATCAATTCAAAGATAGCGGACATGGGCATCCGGGACCAGATCAGCGTTTTCAATGACACCCTGCTGAAAAGGACGAGCTTGAAGGTGAATGCCGGGGACAACAATCCGATTGTCCGCGAACTGGAGGCCAATTTGAACTCCCTGAAGGACGCGTTGAAGCGTTCCGTGAATAACTACTATACGTCCCTGCTGGTCAAGAAGAGGAACGTGCAGGACCAGCATGAGCGGACGCGGGAGCATATCAAGAATGTTTCCAGCAGGGAAAGGGCCGTCAACCACATTGAACGGGAGCAGCGCGTCCGGGAATCCCTGTACGTTCTCCTGCTGAACAAGAGGGAGGAAAATTCCCTGGCCCTGGCCGCCACGGAAGACAATGCGCGGATGGTGGACGGCGTGCGGGGCGGCAACGGTCCGCTGGAGCCGAACGTTCCCAAGATTTTGATGGTGGGTTTTCTGGCGGGGATGGCCATTCCCGTATTCCTGTGCGTGGTCGCGGCCATGCTGGATTCCGGCGTGAAGCGCCGGAAGGAAATAGAAACCCTGACCGCCATTCCCGTGTACGGGGAACTGCCGCGCAAGCCGCGGAAGCTGAAAAACCAGGAAATCGTGGTGAATCTGGAAGAACCTTCCGAGCTGTCCGAATGCTTCCCCCTGCTGGCGGAACGCATGGTGGCCCTTTCCGACGGGAACGGGGGAAATCCCCTCAGCGTCCTGATTACGTCCACCTGTTCCGGGGAGGGGAAGACCTATCTCTCCGTGAACCTGGCCCTTTCCCTGGCCGTGGCCGGAAAGAAGGTGCTGCTGATGGATATGGATTTAAGGAAGGGATCGCTCAGCGCCCTGCTGGGCGGAGCCGGAAAGCCGGGCCTGGGAGACCTGGAACAGGCCGGGGAGGGCGGCTGGCGTTCCCTGGTGGAACAGTCCCCCGTTTCCGCCCACCTGGATTATTTGTTTGCGGGAACCGTGCCGGACCATCCCTCCCGGCTTTTGCTGCATGACCGCATCAGGAAGCTGATGGAGGAAGTGAAGGAGCAGTATGACTTCATCTTCATGGACTGCGTTCCCTATTCCTCCCTGGCGGATGCGCGCATCGTCGCCCGGCTGGCGGACGTCACCCTGTACGTCATGCGGGCCGGCTGCGTGAAGAAGCGTGATTTGGCCGGATTGCAGAAGGTCTGGAAAAACGGAGAGCTGAAGCGCATGGGCATCGTCCTTTGCGACGTGGAGCCCCATGGCCGTTCTTCCCGCAGGTATGCCGTGTACAGGAGCCTGGATACCTCCTCCCCGTGCGCGGGAAAATAATTCGTTTCAGAAGCCCGTCTTATGCCGCGTTCCCGTCTGAAAGTCCTGTTCCTGGTGGAATCCCTGTCCGGGGGAGGAGCGGAGAAAATTCTCTCCGGGCTGGTGCGCGGCCTGGACCGGGAGCGTTTTGACGTGACAGTGTGCACGGTGGTGGACTGCGGCCCGTACCGGGAGGAAGTAGGGAAATGCGCGCATTACCGCACCATCGTGGGCGGCCGGGGCTGGCTTTACCGGCTCAAGTACGCGCTGGTGTACCGTTTTCTGCCCGCGGGCTGGATTTACAAGTGGTGCATTGCCGGGGATTACGATGTGGAGGCGGCTTTTACGGAAGGGTTTCCCACGCGCCTTCTTGCGGCCGCTCCGGAGGGGAAGGCCCGGAGAATTGCGTGGGTTCATGTGGACCTGGAGGCCCGGCCCTGGACGCAGGGGCTGGTGTTCCGGTCGCTGGAGGAGGAAAGGAAGGCTTACGCCCGGTTTCAAACCGTGGCGCATGTGTCGCAAACCGTCAGGGAGGCGTTTGAACGGCGCTTTGGAGCGCATGCCGGGTCCGTCGTCCTGCACAATCCGGTGGACCGGGATGCCGTACGCTCCGGAGCCGCCGCCGCGGAGGAAGTGCCGGAAAAAAGGCGTTTCCGCTTTGTTTCCGTGGGGCGTCTGGAGGAACAGAAGGGCTTTGACCGGCTGATTGCCGCGCTGGCCCGCTTGAAAGAGCGCGGATGGCAGGCGGAACTGGTGATTCTGGGGGAAGGAAGCCGTAGGCGGGAGCTGGAAAGCCAGGCCGCCGCCCTGGGAGTGGCGGACTCCGTGCTGATGCCCGGCTTCCGCGAGAATCCCTACCCGTGGATGGCCTCCGCCGATTTATTCGTATGCAGCTCCCGCAGCGAGGGAATGAGCACCGTGGTCACGGAGGCGCTGGTGCTGGGCCTGCCTGTTCTGGCCGTGGAGTGTTCCGGCGTGCGGGAACAGCTTGGCATGGGAAGGTTCGGGCGCATTGTGGAAAATCATGATGAGGCGCTGGCTGGCGGCATGGAGGACTTCCTGTCCGGCAGGGAATCCTGTGAAGAGTGGAGGGAAAGGGCGGCCCGGGGGGGCGAGGCGGTTGCTTATGAAAGCGCCGTGCGGAAGGTGGAACATTTGCTGGAGGAAATGAAATGAAGAAGGTGGCGTTTTTTGTCAACAGCCTGTCCGGCGGCGGTGCGGAAAAAATTCTGCAAACTCTGCTGAACCGCTGGAACGGAGACCGGTGGCAGGTGGTCCTTTATTCCGTCAGGAAGGAGGACATTCCGCCCGGCTACCCCCGGAATGTATCCGTCCGTTTTCTGTTTGACGCCTTCCGGGAGGAGGACGGCCCCTGGGCGCGCCTGTCCGTCAAAATCAGGAACGGCCTGAAATTGCTGGTTTACAGGCATTTTCCCCCTTCCGTCTTCTACCGCTTGTTCATCCGCGGAACCTATGACGTGGAGGCGGCCTTCATTGAAGGCTACGCCACGCGGATAGCCGCCGGCTCCCCCCATGCCGGAAGCCGGAAACTGGCCTGGGTCCATATTGACCTGGCCGCCAACCACTGGACGCTGCCGGCCTACCGGAACGCTGAAGAGGAAAAGGCCGTTTACCGCCGTTTTGACACGGTGGCCTGCGTCTCCCGGGATGTCCGGGACTCCCTGCTGGCCCTGGCCGGCCCCTTGCAGGGCGCCCGGGTGGTTTACAACCCCGTGGACGTTCCGCGCGTCAGGGAAAAGGCTGGGAAATCCGTTCCGGAACGTCCGGAGGGGGATGTCCTGTTCTGCGCTTCCGGCCGTCTCGTCCGCCAGAAAGGCTTTGACCGGCTGGTGACGGCGTGCCGTTATCTGGCGCAGGAGGGCTTCTCCTTCCATCTCTGGATTCTGGGGGAGGGGCCTGAAAGGAAGGCGCTGGAGCGCATGATCGCGGAGGGGAACTTGCAGGGCAGGATATCCCTGCTGGGGCAGCTGGAAAATCCGTATCCCTACGTGAAGGCGGCGGACTGGCTGGTCTGTTCCTCCCGCAGCGAGGGGTATTCCACCGTGATTTCCGAGAGCCTGATTCTCGGCACGCCCGTGGCGGCCACGCTGTGTTCCGGAGTCAGGGAGCAGCTTGGGGACGGGGAATTCGGGCTGATTGCGGAAAACCACGTGCTGGGGCTTTACCGCGCCCTGGAAGATATTCTGACGGGAAAGGCGGACCGACGGGACTACTGCGGGCGGGCGCTCCGCGGGGGAGCCCGGTTTGACCTGGATGGGCAGATGAATGCCGTGAAACGGCTTTTTGAAGAAACGTGCTGAATTGCCATGCCCTCCGTATCCGTCATCATTCCCGTGTTCAACGCCGCGCCTTTTCTTGAAAAATGCGTGGGCTCCGTGCTGGAACAGACCTTTACGGATTTTGACATCTGCCTGGTGGATGACGGGTCCACGGACGGGAGCGGCCCGCTGTGCGACAGGCTGGCTTCCGGGGACGAGCGCGTGCGGGTCATCCATCTGGACAGGAACATGGGGGTTTCCGCCGCCAGGAACCGCGGCATGAAGGAAACGGACGGAAGATGGCTGTGCTTCATTGACGGGGATGACTGGGTGACGCCCTCCTACCTTCAGGAACTGGTCTCCGCCGTGGAGGACGGGGCCTGCGACCTGGTGGTGGAAGGGCTGTGTTCCGTCCGCGCCGGGAAAAAGGATGAAGTGACGGTGCCGCAGCCCATGGAACTGGACGCCAGGCCCGGAGAGGAGGAAGCTTGGGTACGGCTGTTCCGCTCCTTCCTGCTCTTTGGCCCGGTGGTGAAATTGTACCGCCGCACCCTGCTGTCCCGGCATTCCATCCGTTTTCCGGAGGACGTTTCCTATGGAGAGGATCTGATGTTCAACATGGCGTACCTGAAATACATCAGGCGTTTGAGAACGGTGGACAAGGCCGGATACTTCTACCGCCGGGCAGAGGAAGGCACCCTGTCCACACGCTTTGTCCCGGAAAAATTCATCTGGATTGTCAGGCAGTTCCGCCTGGAGCGGAAATACTTCCATACCAGGGGGCTGGAAGGGGCGGCGGTCGAGGAATACCTGGCCTTCCGCTGGTGGGGGCTGGTGTACAACGCCCTGTTTGAAATATACCGTTTCCGGGACCGGTACGGCCTGGCGGGGCGCATGAAGGCGGTGAGGACCATTGTGGGAACGCCGGAAAACAACCTGCTGCGCGCCTATCCCGGGGTGTTCCGCTGTCCCGGGTGGATGAGCATGTGTTTATTCAACCGCTGGCCTTTCTGCCTGTTCCTGCTGATGGAAGGGGCGCGTGCCGGAAAAAATAAATCGAATGGGCATGCATAAGATTCTTTTATATCCCCATGGAGGCAGCGGCAATCACGGCTGCGAGGCGATCGTCAGGTCCACGATGCTGCTGCTCCGTCCCGAACAGGGCGTTCTGTTCTCCTCCGCGTGCGGGGAAGACAGGCGTTACGGGCTGGAACAGGCGGTGAAGGTGCTGCCGGAACAGCGGCCCATCCGGAGGTGTTCCTCCGGGTATGCGGGCGCGTGGCTGCGGCGGCGCGTGCTGGGCGTCCGTGACGCCTTTGACCGGCTCGCGTTCGGCGGCATCGTGAAGGAAAGGGCGGACCTGGCCCTGTGCAGCGGAGGGGACAACTACTGCTACGGGGAGCCCGTGCATATCTATTTGCAGAACGACCTGCTGCGCCGCGCCGGCGTGCCCACCGTCCTGTGGGGGTGTTCCCTGGAACGGAAGGACATGAAGGGGAGGATGCTGGAAGACCTCCGGGCCTTTGACCTGATTGTGGCGCGGGAATCCCTGACCTGCGACGCCCTGCGGGAATGCGGGTGCTCCCGCACGGTGCTGTATCCGGATCCGGCGTTTGCTCTTCCGGTGAAGGAGGCTCCTCTGCCGGAAGGCTGGAAGGCGGGGAACATGGCCGGCGTCAACGTCAGTCCCATGATTATCGGCCATGAGGGAAGGGCCGGAGCCGTGATGGAAAACTATGCGCGGCTGGTGGAATACCTGCTGGAAGCTACGGAGATGAATGTGGCCCTCATTCCCCATGTGGTATGGCCCGGCAACGACGACCGGAAGCCGCTGGGCGAGTTGGAGGAGCGTTTCCGGCACACGGGGCGTGTCGTCATGGTCGGGGACGCGCCCTGTGAGGAACTGAAGGGTTATATCTCCCGGTGCCGTTTCCTGGTGGCCGCCCGCACCCACGCCTCCATTGCCGCCTATTCCACGGGCGTGCCCGCGCTGGTGGCGGGGTATTCCGTGAAAGCCAGGGGGATTGCCCGCGATTTGTTCGGGACGGAAGACGGCCACGTGCTGCCCGTGCAGGTTCTGGATGATCCTGACGAACTGCGGAAGGCGTTTGTCCGGATGATGGAAAGGGAAGATGACCTGAAGGCCGCCTATGCCGAGAAAATTCCCGCGTACCGGGAACGCTTGGCCCATCTGCCGGGGGAACTTTCAGCCCTGTTGAAACGGTCATGATTGCGTATGTTTCCATCTTGTCCGTCCTGCTCCTGCTGGTCCTGGCCGTGGTCTGCGTGGACGCCTGGCGCTTCCTGGGGACGCTGGCGGGGCGCTTCCATATCGGGCGCTGGCAGGACCGGCGCGCGTGGCAGGAGGCCCTGGCCCGGACGGCGGCGGCATGGACGCGGCGCATGCCGGCCGTTCCCAAGAGGGACCAGGGCAGGCGCATCCTGTGGGAGATGGCGCGGGGAACCTACGCGGACGCCGCCATTCAGGGGTGGCAGGCGGCGGGATTGTTCCTGGGGCTGCATGCCTATGCCGCGGACAGGAAGGATGAGGCGTTGAAGGAAAGGCTGTGCCGCAGTCTGGAGGAACATGAACTGGTGAAGAATTGCCTGGCCGTTCCGGAGCCGGAACGGTGGGAGGCGGACCGTCTGCTGCTGGATTACGCCGTGCTGGAGGCCGGATGCCGCGGAGCGGACCGGGTGGCGGAGGCTTCCGCAGCGCTGCTGGAATCCCTGCGGACGGAGGCGGGAACGCTGGCCTACAGGCGCAGGCAGCCCGGCGTGCGTTACGTGGATACGATCGGGCTGGCCTGTCCTCTGGCGGCCTCCTGCGCGGCACGTACGGGAAAAGAGGAATACTGGAACCTGGCGGTGAAGCAGGTGGAGGAATATGACATGGCCCTGCTGCCGGGTTCTTCCTTCCCCGCCCACGGCTTTGAAATGGAGCGCGGCTACCCGCTGGGGCTGTATGACTGGTCCCGGGGCCTGGGCTGGTATGCGCTGGGGTTGTGTGAGCTTTACCGCCTGATGGCTCGGCACGGGAGGCCGGAGGCGGATGGAATGGCCCGGCGCATTCTGGAGCTGGCGGAGGAACTGCTGCCCCTGCAAAAGAAAAACGGCGGCTTCGGCTGGATGGTCGCCAGGCCGGAATCCGTCTTTGAATCTTCCGGAACGGCCCTGCTGGGCCTTCTGCTGCTGGCCGCTTTCCGCATTTCCGGAGAGAAGCGTTTTCTGAAAGCCGCCTTCCGTGCGGAAAAGGCGCTGATGGGAGTGACGCGCCGCGACGGCGTGCTGGACATGTGCCAGGGGGATACCAAGGGCATCGGCATGTATTCCGACGTGTGGAACCTGATGCCGTTCGCCCAGGGAATGGCCCTGCGGCTGGGCGTGGAACTCAACGGGGAGGAGGGGAAGGCGTGAGAACGCTGAACTCCGGCAAGAACTTTCTGGTGACCGTCAGCCTGATGGCCACGATGACCCTGCTGGGTTTTGTGACGCGCAAGCTGTTCGTCAATGAAATCGGCGTGGAATACCTGGGCCTCAACGGCCTGCTGACCAACATCTTGGCGGCGGTGACGCTGCTGGAATCCGGCTTCGGGACCAGCGTGGTCTTCCACCTCTACAAGCCGCTGGCGGAGAACGACCGGCCGCGCATCCTCTCCCTGCTGCAATTCTACCGCAAGGTGTACCGCATCATTGCCGCCGCCGTCCTTGTGCTGTGCCTGTGCCTGTATCCGTTCCTGGGCTGTTTCATCAAGGACGAGGGGCATCTGGACTACCTGGCGCTGGTTTATTTCATCTTCGTTTTCAACTCCATCCTGCCGTACCTGACGGCGTACAAGAATTCCCTCATCAACGCGGACCAGAAAAATTACAGGCTGGGCGCCATCAACTTCGTCTACCAGGTGGGGCTGAACCTGTCCAAGCTGGCCATCCTGTACTACACGGGCAACTACGTCCTGTACCTGGTGGTGGAATCCCTGTTCCTGGCGGGGTTCAACGTGGCGATGGTGCGCAAGGTGGACGCCCTGTACCCCTACGTCAGGAGCAAGGTCTCCCATGCGCTGGACGCCGTGACGAAAAGCCAGATCGTCGTCAACGTCAAGGCCCTGTTCCTGCACAGCGTGGGCGGCTACTTCATGCATTCCACCAGCAACATCGTCATTTCCAGCTTCGTGGGGCTGGCGGCGGTGGGCTTCTATTCCAACTACATGCTGGTGGTGGGGACCATCTCCACCTTCATCATGCAGGTGATCAACAGCATGGCGGAAAGCGTGGGCAACCTGATCGCCAGTGAGGACAGGGGGCATGTGTACGAGATTTTCAAGCGGGTTTTCCTGATCAACTTCCTGATTTCAGGGGTGTCCTCCATCGTTCTGCTGAACACGCTGAATCCCTTCATCGTCTGGTGGCTGGGGCCTGAATACATGCTCTCCGGGGCCTGCTCGTTCGTCATCATCCTGAACTTCTTCGTGGTGGGCATGCGGCGTTCCGCCATGGTGTTCAAGACCAAGGCGGGCATCTTCCACCAGGACCGGTACTCCCCGCTTCTCCAGGGCGTGATCAACGTCGTGCTGTCCGTCACGCTGGTGCAGTGGTGGGGGATTACGGGCATGCTGCTGGCCGCGACGCTCAGCCTTCTTTCCATCGGCGTCTGGCAATTCCCCCGGCTGGTGTACAGGCATGTATTCCACCAGCCCCTGAGGCGGTACTTCGTCACGTACGGATGGTACCTGCTGCTGGCGGCGGCGGGATACGCGCTGACGTACCCCCTGTGCGCCCGTTCCTATTTTTCCTCCCCCTTGGCGGACCTGTTCATGTGGGGCATCATTTCCGTAGCCATTCCGCTGGGGCTGGACGTTCTCGTCCTGTTCAGAACTCCCCCCTTCCGCGGGCTGATGGGCCACATGCGCACGCTGGTATGCAGATGAAACGTATATTCATAGCCATTCAATACATGGAGCTGGGGGGCGCGGAACGCGCTCTGCTGGGGCTGCTGGATGCGCTGGACGCCTCCCGCTTCCGCGTGGACCTGTTCGTTTACCGCCATTCCGGGGAGCTGATGCCGCTGATTCCGGACAAAGTCAACCTTCTGCCGGAACTGCCCGCCTACCGCGCGCTGTCCCGTCCGGTAAAGGACATCCTGAAGGAAGGAAGGCTGGGCATTGCCGCCGCGCGCCTGTGGGCCAAGTGGCGTTCCGCCCGTTTTGGAAAACGGCTGGAAGGCCGGGAAAACTACGCCGTCTTTGACGATGCCGCCGCCGCCGTCTCCCCGTTTCTTCCTTCCCTGAAAAAGCTGGGCGTGTATGACTTGGCCATCAGTTTCCTGACGCCCCACCGCATTGTCCGGGACAAGGTGCTGGCCCGCAGGAAAATAGCGTGGATTCACACGGACTACTCCTCCATAGGAATCAATGTGGAGCGTGAATTGCCGGTTTGGCGCAGCTATGACCGCATCATCTCCATTTCCCCCCAGGCCGGGAAGGGATTCCTGTCCCGCTTTCCGGAGCTGGAGGATAAGCTGGTGGAGCTGGAAAACATCGTTTCCCCGGAAGCGGTGAGGGAACAGGCCGCGCTGGAAGACGTTTCCACCGTGATGGAGGGGGCCCCGTGCCTGTGCACGGTAGGAAGGTTCTCCCGTGCCAAGGGAATGGACCGCGCCGTCAGGCTGGCCGCGCGCCTGGTGGGAATGGGGATGGAAAATCTGCGCTGGTACCTCATCGGCTACGGGGATGAAATGTCCCTGCGCCGTGAAATTGCCGCCTGCGGCATGCAGGAACACGTGGTCATTCTGGGTAAAAAGGCCAACCCCTACCCGTACATGGGCGCCTGCGGGCTGTATGTGCAGCCGTCCCGGTATGAGGGAAAGGCTGTAGCGGTGAGGGAGGCGCAGATATTGGGACGGCCCGTAGCCATTACAAACTTTCCGACCTCCGCCGGGCATCTGGAAGACGGCGTGGACGGAGTCATCATCCCCAATGACGAGGACGGCGCCGCGCTGGCCCTGTTCCGGCTGCTGAATGATGCCGGAAGGCTGGAACGGCTGTCCGCGGCATGCCGGAGCCGGGACTACGGCAACCGTGATGAAATCCTGAAACTGGAGGCATTGATCTGACATGGGAAGAAGGCTCTTGTACATCACCAATGGCATCACCGGGGCGGGAGGGCTGGAACGGGTTCTCTCCGTCCGGACGCGCCTGCTTGCGGAACGGTACGGGGATGAAATTCACATCATGACGCTGAATGAGGAAGGGAAGGAGCCTTTTTATGATTTCTTCCCCGGCATCCATGTCCATGACGTGCGCATGCAGGGGCGTCCCGCCGCCCGGCTGAAGGCCTGGGTATATGGCATCCGGAAGACGGTGCGCGCCGTGGAACCGGATGTCATTGCCGTCTGCGACGACGGGTTCAAGGGCTTTTGGATGCCCCTCCTGCTGACGGGCTGCCGCTGTCCAATAGTGTATGAACGCCATGTTTCCCGGCTGATCCAGGCGGACGGACTGAAATCTTCCGCCGTCAGGAGCGTGGAATTTGCCATGATGCGCTTTCTGGGAAAACGCTTTTCCCGTTTTGTGGTGCTCACGCCCGGGAACAGGGAGGAATGGCCCATGGACAACGTGGAAGTTATTCCGAATCCCCTGCCGTTTTATCCGCCGGTTCCCTCTTCCGGAGAGGCAAGGCGGGTGATTGCAGTCGGCAAGATTTCCCCCCAGAAAAACTACGGCGCCCTGCTGGAAGCCTGGAAAAAGGTGCATGGAATATTCCCTGACTGGAAGCTGGACTTGTTCGGCGCGGAGGCGGATGGCGGAAAACTGCGGGAAGAAATCCGCAGGGAAGGGCTGGAAGGCAGCTTTTTGCTGCATCCTCCCACGCGGGAAATCATGCAAGAGTATTTGGGTTCCTCCATCTGCGCGATGTCTTCCCGGTATGAGGGCTTCGGCATGATGCTGGCGGAGGCCATGGCGTGCGGAGTTCCGTGCGTGGCCTTTGACTGCCCCTGCGGTCCGGGAGACATCATCAGTCATGGGGAGGACGGCCTGCTGGTGCCGCCGGGGAACGTGGATGAACTGGCGGCCTCTTTGGAACTTCTGATGGGTGATGAAAAATTGTGCGCCTCCATGGCCGCGAAGGCCCGGGAAAACGTGAAGCGTTACGCGGCTGAAACGGTGACGGCCCGATGGGACGGCCTGTTCCGCCGCATGCTGGAAGAAGGAAAGGAGGGCATGCCATGATTTCCGTCATCGTTCCCGTTTACAACACGGAGGCCTATCTGCCCCGCTGCATGGAAAGCATCCTGAACCAGACGTACCGGGATCTTCAGGTCGTCTGCGTGAATGACGGTTCTACGGACGGCAGCGGTAGGATTCTGGAAGAACTGAGCCGCCGGGACGACCGGGTACAGGTGGTATTCCGGCAGAACTCCGGATTGTCCGCCTCCCGCAATGCCGGGATGGAACTGGCGCAGGGGGAATACGTCATGTTTGTGGACGCGGACGACTGGCTGGACGAACACGCCTGCGCGGACGCCATGGAGGCCATGATGCGCCATGATGCGGACGTCGTCTTCTGGAGCTACTGCCGGGAGTATGAAACGGCGTCCGCCCCGGTGCTGTTCTGGCCGGACGAACGGGTATTTGAAGGGGAATCCCTGGAATGGCTGAGGAACCGGCTTCTGGGGCCGTCAGGTTCCGAGCTTGGGCGGCCGGAACGGCTGGATTCCTACGGTACCGCTTGGGGAAAGCTCTACAGGGGCAGCCTCTTCCGGGAAGGGGAAGCCTCTTTTGTGGATACAGCCTTCATCGGTTCCGCGGAAGACGTGCTCTGCAACCTCTCCCTGTTTGGAGCCGCCCGCAGGGCGGTGTACATCCCCTCCACCTTCTACCATTACAGGAAGACGGCGGCGGGAGCCCTGACCAAGCGGTACAAGCCGGAATTGGTGGCCCAGTGGGAGGAACTCTTCCGCCGCATGGAACGGCACGTGCGGGAAACCGGAGCTTCCGCGGAGGCGGAACAGGCCCTGCGGAACCGCATGGCTCTTTCCGTCATCTTCCTGGGCCTGAACATCTGCGACGCTCCGGTTTCCTCCGTCCGGAAATGCCGTGCTCTTCATGAACTGCTGGAAAGGGACTGGTGCAGGGCGGCCGTGAAGGAACTGCCCGTGGCGTCTCTCCCCCCCCATTGGAAAGTGTTTTTCCTGACCGTGAAGCTGGGGTTTGTTCCCGGCTTGTACCTGCTTCTTCTGACCATTAAAAGAATTCTGGCAAAATGACCCCTCAACGAGTGCTCATGGTATTCACTATCATGAACCGCGGCGGCGCGGAAACGATGGTGATGAATTACTACCGCCACATTGACCGCGGCAGGCTCCAGTTTGATTTTCTGGTGCACCGGGAGACGCCCGGCATTTATGAAGAGGAAATCCGGGAACTGGGAGGGCGGATTTACAGGCTGCCGCCCATCACCCTGTCCGGGCTGGCGGGATATAGGGAAAAAATAGCGGCGTTCTTTGAGGAGCACCCGGAATACAGGCTGGTTCACGGCCACTGCTCCGAGCTGGGCTACTGGGTGTACCGGGAGGCGGCGGCGCGGAACATTCCCTTCATTGCGGCGCATGCCCACAGTTCCCCGCTGGGGATTGATAAAAACTCCCTGTCCCGCTTCGTGCTGAAGCTCCTCATGAGGCCGTACCTGACGCACCGATTTACGTGCAATGAATTGTGCGGACGCTGGCTTTTCGGCCGCAAAGGGGTGCGTGACGCCATCGTCGTCCGGAACGCCATTGACGCGGACAAATTCCGCTACTCTCCGGAAGTCCGGGAGCAGGTGCGGAAGGAAATGGGCTGGGAAGGCAAACTGGTGGTGGGCCACATCGGCAACTTTTCCTGGCCCAAGAATCATGAATTCCTGCTGCGCGTGTTTCATGCCCTGCTGGCGGTCAGGCCGGACGCCCTGCTGGCGCTGGCGGGAAGCGGCGGGGAAGGGGAGGAAAAGATACGGAGAGAAGCGCAGCGCCCGGAATGGGGCGGAAAAATCCGCCTGCTGGGCGGCAGGGATGACGTGGCCGCTTTGGTGCAGGGCATGGACGTTTTTGTCTTTCCCTCCTGGTTTGAAGGCTTCGGGATAGCGATGCTGGAAGCGCAGGCGGCGGGGCTGCCCGTGGTGGCGTCCGACCGGGTGCCGGAGGACGGTGCGGTGGTTCCGGGCCATGTGAACTTCCTGTCCCTGAAGGAAGCTCCCTCCGCATGGGCGCGGAAGATCGCGGAATTGGCGGATGGCTGGCAGCGGACGGATACCTCCGCCGTCATTCGGAGGGCCGGGCTGGACATCGTCCAAAATGCGGAAAAACTTCAGGAACTGTACCTGTCACAGGGAGGCGAATCATGAAACCGCTGCTGACCGTTTTTACGCCTGCATTCAACAGGGCGGACTGCCTGCGCCGTTGTTATGAAAGCCTGCGGCGGCAGACCTGCCGCGAGTTTATCTGGCTGGTGGTGGACGACGGCTCTTCCGACGGCACCGGAGAGCTGGTGCGGGGATGGATGAAGGAGGGGGAGCTGGAAATACGCTACCACTATCAGGAAAACGGCGGCATGCATACGGCCCACAATGCGGCCTATGAGCTGGTGGAGACGGAATTGAATGTCTGCCTGGATTCCGACGACCGGATGCCGGAAGACGCCGTGGCCTCCATCCTGGAATTCTGGGAACGCCACGGGAACGACCGTGTGGCCGGGCTGGTAGGGCTGGATGCGGACGTGGAGACGGGGGAACTGATCGGCACCGCATTTGAAGCGGATGCACGGGAAACGACATTGACCGGGTTTTACGCGGCGGGAGGCCGGGGGGACAAGAAACTGGTGTACCGGACGGCCTTGATGAAACAGCTGCCGCCGTATCCCGTCTTTCCCGGTGAAAAATACGTGGGGCTTGGTTATAAGTACATGCTGGCGGATCGCATCGCTCCGTTGCTGACCATGAACAAGGTGCTTTGCCTGGTGGAATACAGGGAGGACGGTTCCTCCAGAAACATGTTCCGTCAATATGTGCTCAATCCCAGGGGATTCGCCTTCCTGCGGAAGGAGGGCATGCAATATCAGCCTTCAAGGTTCCGCCGCTTTCTGGAAGCGGCGCATTACGTATCCGCCTCCCTGCTGGCCCGCAATCCGCGTTTTCTGCAGGAATCCCCTCGGCCGTGGTTGACGCTGGCAGCAGTGCCCTTGGGCGCGGCTTTAATGGTCCTTATCATCGTCAAAAATAAAAGAAAGGGATAACCGGAAGATGAAGATTGCCTATGTACTGGATGATCTGGACGCGGCAGGCGGCATTCAGGCCGTGACGCGCGCCAAGGCCGCCGCTCTGGCCGCCGTTCCCGGCAATGAAGTGACGCTGGTGACGGCCAACGATTCCCGTCAGACCGCTTCCTCCCTGCCTTTCGGCGTGAAGGTGGTCCATCTGGGGATCAACTACTATGAAGACGATTGGAAGGGCTTCCTGTATGTGCTGAAAGGAATTCTCGTCCGGCGCAGGAGGCATGCGAAAGCTCTGCGGAAAGTTCTTGACGAACTGCGCCCGGACATCGTCGTGTCCGTAGGGCAGTCGGAAAAATTCATGATTCCGCGCCTGTCACGCGGCAAGCCGTGGAAAACCGTGCGCGAATTCCATTACTCCGGAACGTACCGGAAGGATTACGCCCGTCTCCAGGGGGGATGGAGGGCGCGCGCGGTGGCCGCCGTCTCCGACTTCTATGAATTCGGCCTCGGGAGGGGAACTTATGACGCCACGGTGGTGCTTACTGGGCAGGACCGGGAAGAAAACTGGAAGGGAAGGAAAGGGGTCCATGTCATTCCCAATCCATGCGTGTGGAGTCCGGAAAAGGCTTCTTCTCTCGATCAGCCGCGTGTGGTGGCCATAGGGCGACTGGTTCCGGTAAAGGGATTCGACCTTCTGATACGCGCTTGGGAAAAGGTGGCTGCCGTCCATCCGGACTGGGAACTGGAAATCTGGGGAGACGGGCCGGAACGTGAACCGCTGGGGCGCTTGATCCGGGAAAAAGGGCTGGAAGGAAAGGTTTTGTTGCGCGGAGCTACGGCCGATGTCCGGGAAAAACTGCTGCAATCCTCCATGCTGGTCTTTTCCTCCCTCTTTGAAGGATTCGGCATGGTGCTGGTGGAGGCTATGGCGTGCGGCGTGCCGTGCGTGGCCTTTGAATGCCCGTGCGGGCCGCGGGATGTCATTTCCCCGGAAAAGGACGGCCTGCTGGTGCCCCCCGGAAACACGGAGGAACTGGCGCGCGCCATCATCCGGCTGGTGGAGCATCCGGAAGAGAGAAGCCGCATGGGGGAAGCCGCGCGGCGGAAAGCGGCTCGTTATGCGCTGGATTCCGTCTGCTCCGCCTGGATGGACCTCTTCCATGAATTAAACACCTCTGCAACACACTAACCTTTATATTCAAGACCATGCCTCTCGTTTCCATCATCATTCCCTGCTACAACGTAGCCCCCTTCATGAAAAAATGCCTGGATGCCGTCTGCGCGCAGACGCTCCGGGACATTGAAATCATCTGCATCAATGACGGATCCAGGGACGGAACATTGGACATCTTGCGGGAATACGAAGCCGGAGATGAACGTTTTATCGTCATTGACCAGCCCAACGCGGGCGTGGCGGCGGCGCGGAATGCCGGGCTGGATGCCGCTTCCGGGGAATACATCGGCTTTGTGGACCCGGACGACTGCATTTCCCCCGTCATGTTCCAGCGCCTTCATCTGGCGGCGGAGGAGTACCGGGCGGATATTGTCTGCATGGGCGCCACGATTGTGGGGGACATGCCTCTTTCCGTCCGCTGGAGCATGCTCAACGGGCTGCAATGCCCGGAATGGCATTGTGACCATTACGACTTTGCGACGATGGGGCCGTTCAGCGAGCTGTGCTGGGACAAGCTGTACCGGGCGGAATTTCTGAAGAAAACGGGTCTCCGTTTCCGGGCGGGAATGCGGCAGGGCAGTGACGCCCTCTTCAACAACCTGCTCCAGCCCTATGTGAAGAGGATCGTGAAAATACCGGACTGCCTGTACATCTACCGTCCTACGCGGCCGGACTCCCTGGTGAACGTATACAAGGCCCCGGACAAGAAAGGCTCCGGCTTTTACCCGGCTCTGGAACGCATTGACCTGATTGCGGAGGCCTACCGGGAACAGGGTGTTCTGGAAAAAGCCAGGATCACGGTGCTGAACTGGCTGAACGGCAGCATCCAGCTCTTTTCCTCCAACCTGCTGAACCAGACGGCGCGGGAAAAAAAGGAAGCCCTGGACGCCGTGAGGGCGCTGCTGGACAAGTATGGATGGCGTGAATTTGCCCGGTCCCCGGAATCGCCCTTCCGCCTGCTGAAACACATTGCTAAGGGAAACGACCTCCGCGTGCGGTGCGCGCTGTTCGGCATCTACCGCGTCCTGCATTCCCGCATGGGAACAAAGCTGGTGGACCTGTGCACCCGCATCATCAACCTGCGCGGAAGCGCCCGGTGAAGAAGCCGGGAGGGGCTTATTTACCGGAGGAAAGGTTTGCTTCCGGTTTGGGCTTGAGCAGGCAGTCGTAAAACGGGGTATAAAGCAGGTTGTTGGGAATCAGGTAGATATATCCTTCCCTGGAATCATAGACCATATTGAACCGTTTCAGCAGGTTATTGCCCATAACGCCGTCCATTTCCGCGCTGCTCTGGGTGCCTCCCGTGACGGTGGAAAAAGCGCCGGGAATGAGGGGAAGCTTGCAGTCGCCGAGTTGAATACTGTCGAAAAGGACGTTTTCCAGAACTCCGGTATTGGGGTCCGAGCTGGAAATGCGGGAAATGGAAAACGGAGTCTGGCTTCCCAGCAAATGATGTTTTTTCACGAAGGGGGTGTTCAGGTCCAGAACACGGTCGGAGCCGGTATCCACGGATAAGCGGAGCTGGTGGGTTTTCCCGTTGACCGTCACCTGTCCGGGGACGACGGGAATTCCCATTACGTATTCAATCTTCAGGCGGATGGCGTGGGGAGGGGGAGTATAGGAACCGTGCGGGTACAGGTAAATTTTCCGGTCCGTGTAATTCACCTCCGTGACCTGCTGTTGGATAAACCACAGCCCCAGCACGCCGTCCCACTGGTCCGGCGAGTAGGGAATGGCAATAAAGGGGACATGCTCCATGGATTGCCCGCCGATGGAAAATTTGTTTTCCGTGCTTTTGCGGACTTCTCCGGACCCCGTAGCGCCGTGGTTGACGACGGTTTCATTGAACTCCATGGGAATTCCCTTCAGGGAATTGGTGCTGATGACCATGGCGGTAGCCCCCGTATCAAAAAGGAAACGCAGGGGATGGCTGCCGTTGACGCGCCCGTTCACGTAAATGCGGCTGGCAGTGCCCAGTTCAAAGGGAATGCTTGCAGCAGGAGTATTTTCGCCTGACACCGGAAGAGTGCACGCCATTAAAATGAAAAAAAATGTCAGGATTTTTCCCATGTATTTCATTTTCCCGAATGGGCAGTTGTTCAATTTTTCCAAGAGGATATGAAGAACGGCATTCCGGGATGCCTGTATATCCTCCGGTGCGCGCCGCTTATAGCAAATGCGCTATGAGGCAACAATGTAAAATCATTTTAAATGCTAAAAACTTCAGAAGGATGTTTCTATTTGGCCGGGATGTCTTGGATAAGGCAGGTTGATCAAAAGAAGCATATCAGCTATTAGAGGAATATAGTTTCTGATGAAGAATCTTGAACACCCCGCTATTTCTCCATGCCTTTGCATTGCCGATTACATAAATGACTTCTTTAGCACGGGTTGCTGCCACATTTAAAAGGTTGGGGGTTTTTCCTGCCCAGAAACGCGCTCCGGCTTGTTCCATTTCAGGAGCTCCAAGAACAAAAATGACTGCCTCAGCTTCTCTGCCCTGAACAGTATGAACTGTTCCTATGTGTTCCTGGGACCACTGATAGGAATCGTGAACCCATCCTTTCAGGACGGAAGAGTTCTCCAATAAAGAGCGTAACCCATTCTGCACATCGACAAAGGGGGTGATGATATATAAATCCGGTTCGCATCCTCCATTTCTTATGGTTTGCAAAAGGCGGATGACATGTTGTCCTTCCTCTCTGGACCATTTGCCGTCGGCACTCCCTTCCACATGAATCCAGCGTGAAGGACCTGCTGCTTGAATGATGGAGGAAGGTCCGGGAACTTTGCCTTGTACCATCATATTGTCGTAGGCGACCGCATTGGAGATGGAGAACATGGGCTCGGCGCACCTGCGATGGACAAGAAGAGGTACTCCGACTTCTCTCGTTCCATCAGGTGTTTCAAAGCGTCCGATATAAGTTGTCGTCCGGTCCGCGAGAGTTTGAGCAGAAGCTTCCGGAGCATTGTAAATATTGGCGTTAACGCCAAAATGATTGCATATGGTTCTGGTCAGGTGATCAGGTAATACGACAATCGGTTCAATTTGCATTGGATCCCCAACGATGACGGCACGTTTGGAACGCAGCAGCGCTCCTACAGCCGCCTGTGGAAGGGCCTGCCCGGCTTCATCAATGAGAAGCCATCCAAGTTCTTTTTTTGCTACCCCGGCAAACATGGCGCTGAAGGAAGCGAATGTCGTGGAGACCACGGGGACAATGAGAAATAAAGTCGCCCATAAATCGTTGATGAGAGTATCCTTTTCAGAGGGTCCAAGAGATTTGTTGCCGGAATTGTCAAAAAATGCACAGCAATTGTGGCGTATTTGTTTTGCGGCTCCGTCAATGAAGGCTTTGTGAAGCATCATGGAGGCTTCATAAAGGTCTCCCCGCAGACGTGTTATCCGGGAGTCTAACCAGGGAACACTTGTCTGGCGTTGTTCATGAGACTGGGAGAAGTAGTCTGCATCAATAAAAGTTCCGGTATGTTTCCGGGTATACTCGGAGTAATGTTGAGTCTTATCGTTTTTTTGATCGGAAAGATGGTTCAGTGTTTCTTCTTCCTCCAATATCCTTTTTTTCAAAGAAGTTCGTTGTTCCTTCAGATGAAGAAGTTGCTCGTTCGACTGGCTAAGGTCCTTTTCTGCAGATTGAAATGTCTTTTCCGCGATGGAGGTGGCATGTGACCATTCCCGGTAAATGGAAGGGAAAAATAAACGGCGGAAAAATCCCGGTTTCCGGGCTCTAAGTTCATTGTATTTCAGCGTTAAATCATGCAAGGAAAGCTGTTTCCGGGTAATATCCTGTTCTTTCCGTTTAAATGTTTCTTCCAGTTGTTGATGTTCCTCTGTTAATTGAAATAAGTTTTTTTCATGTTCCTTTATTTCCTCAACATGCCAACAAATTTCACTGTACAGGTCGTGAATAGTTTGCAACCGGGAGAGTTCTTTATCTACTACCTTGAGGATTTCAAGAAAATGCTGTCTGGCCTTATGCCACCGTTTCAGTGCTTCTTCATGATCTTTGGGGGCGTCTTCTTGCTCAATAATGGGAGCAACACATGTTGTGTCTGTCCCATTGTCATTGGAAAGACTACCTATGTACCTGAGATATGTCTGTAATCCGTAATTTTTATCCCACCAAAATTGCTCCCGGAAATGAAAGCGATTGGACGATTTTCCAAGTGCAGCGCTAATGATACCCCATGTTTTTCTGGAAAACAGGGCATCGGATATCGTGGAAAAGTATCCTTTTGGAAAACATTCTTCTGCTACTGCATTGCGTCCCGGCAATTCCTGGCTAATGTTTTCTACCGCCTTGTTATTGGAAGAGGCGATGACGATTTCGAAACCCTTCAATTTAGGTGAAAGAGAGTATAGGTAGAGACAAGCACTGCCTCTTTTCACCTTTTCACCAGAATACTTGAAGGCGTCTTCAGGATCGTTAAAGTCAGCCATCGCCTTGGCTCTTTCAAAGACGATGCCTGCGATGATATCCCGGAGCAAGGTGGTTTTCCCTGTTCCCGGTGGTCCATTTACGGCGAGGATGCCTCCATTTTGTAATTCAGAGAGGGCGATGTTGACAGCACATTGTTGAAGTGGCGCTAGGGAATGCCGTCCCTGGCCGGGCCATGCAGCCAATGGGAATAGAAATGGAGAAAGGATTTGCCTGACGGCGGAAGGGTCGTGCAGGAGATCCCAACGCTCAAGGGGCGGCAACATTCCGAGATAGCGTCTCAGATTATCCGGAAGCCTTTTTTTCTGTGACAACCGTTTGGCCCAGTCGAGGTCCTTAAGAAAAAATGAGTTGAGTAAAGGAGGTTCCGGGGCTTCTTTGAGCTGGTTCCACTGGTACATGCGCAGGATAAAGGATGGTTCCTTCACTAAAGCCCTGTCCAGGCTGAGGGTGGTGACCAGCCAGCTGTAAGCGTCCATGATATCGGATGAATGAAGAGGCTGCAAGTTCCCGTCCTCATCCCTTCTGCTTAATCTGGAGGTAAGTTTGTTGATGAGGTTCTCCTCGGCCAGCGGCCACTGCTCCAGACGGCGTAAATCACCTTTTAACGCGATGGGAACACCCCATCCAAAACTGGAAATGGCGATAGAATTCTGCCCTGCAATTTTTCCTGTTACGTCTACAATGACGCTGGCTAGTATTGCTTCCCCTGAAGGGGACGGCCGTTGTTCCCGGGAGTCTGAATAAACGTTAAGCAGTTCTTTCACGGCTCCCACCATGGAGATGGAGCCGAGAATAATTTGGTAATAAATCCGGTAGCCCGGTCGGAAATTTTTGTCTTTATATTCCCAGGGTAGGAACCGGTCTTTAAACCGGATAACATTTTTAGAGTTTCCATCACATAAACTCTCCGGTTTACGGAAAGTCATGGGAGATAAGACCTCCATGGCGATCCAGGAGTTGAGTACAGCTTCTGAAGGAGAAAATTCGCGATCAGCATCTGTGAGCGGAGTTCTTTCCAACGTCATGGTGTTGACGTGGGGATGGTCGGGACTGGAATTTTTTTCTTCCACGTGCTCTTCCTTGTTTACTTGTTGAACCTCCATTATTTTTTCCTTTGAAGACGGAGTAGCTTCCTGCTTTGATTCTGTTCCCTGAAAGTTGAAAAAGAAGTCTGGACCGTGCTTTTCTTTTCCAGTCCGTCGGTAGGTTTGGAGACTGCGTCAATGCACTTGTTCAGTCTTCAGCTCTGGGAGTGGTCCTGTATGTCAATTCTTCTTCCAGCATGTTGAGAAGATGGGATCGGTGGATTCTGCCTCAAACACCTTTTCCGGTTTTCCTATTTTTTTCTTAAAAATGGTTTGTCTTTCGTGACTGCACGTGTTGGATATTTGATGATAGGCGATTTATTGTAAATCAAATAACTTTGTTGATGATGTCATCTTATGTCCGTTCAAAGGTATTGTACCAATCATCCAGATTTACATGCTTTTTCTGCAAGTGTTCAATGATGGCAAGAGACCGGTGTAAAAACTGTCCCTGATCAGATATTTCTCTGTTTTCTCCCTCCTTGAAAAGTTCCGTAATAACGGTAAGGATTTCAGAACCATAAAAGTACTGCCAATTTTCAGCGACTGTATTTTGGGATAAAATTTCCATTATTTCCAGGATATCATCTATATGATTGGGCGCCGCCTTTGCCATCCATGAAAAGAAGGAATGGTCCTTGATGCACATGGAAGGTTTTTTCTCCAGGATTATTTTTGCTAATTGGATGAGAGTGTGATCTTGAATCTCGGATGAACAAAATGTATGGATCAGAGTTGTTTCTCTGATTAACGCCTCTTTCTTTGAATCTAAAATAAATCTGATTTCTTCCAGACATTTATTGATGATATTTTTGCTTTCAGCGTCATGGCGATCTTCTAAGTTGGAAAGATATACATTTAAAGCGCCTTTCCATGAGGTGTCTGTCCGGGCAGACTTCAGCTCTTCTTCAAAAATTTCTTTGGTAATTTTATTGGCTAGATAACATAAAGCCTCCAATTGACCCCAGTTTTTCCCGATAGAGTCACTTTGAGATGCATGCATGGTCCTCAGATGAGGTATTACTAAATCAATTTCTTTGTGATAACAGTAATAGAGGTAACGGTAAACTTCATGTGTCCCGTATAGTTGTTCATCTGTAACTATTTCATTGAATAATTCCCATGCCATTTCCCGGTTATCATTCAATAACGGAAGCATCCTATCTATGTAGAATGTTTTGACTGACAGATTTTCCATCACGGTAAAATCTCTGAGCAATTGCATGTGCTCGGAAGAGATTCCTTTCCCTCGTTTTTTTTCAAAAAGAGTGAAGGCTGCCTGGATTGTCGATCCTATGGGAGAATTCAACACTCTTCCTGTGTCGATTTTTTCTATCTCTTCCACATATTGATCAACGTAATTGATAAATCTTTTTAAGTAGTTGATGATTTCCTGATACATCTTTTCATCTTCAAAAACGATCAGGGAACTGGCTTCCAACGCTGAAGCGATAGTTCTTTCACTGAAATCCGCCGTTTTTTTAATTAAAGATAAAATTGTATTCGCTATTCCCTGTGCCTCTGGTTTTTCTTTGGCTTCCCACTTGTCTGCTCTTATATGACCATATAGGTAATGAAGATGGTCTGCAAGACCCCCTAAAACAGCGTTATGAATTTGATCATCCAGTTCCGTCCAATGCTTTTTCCATAGGTAGTCAAATTGTGTGGGAGCCATGCTAATAGCTTTCTGCAATTGATATTGAATGTGGGGATCTTCATGATCTAAGTGGTATGTTTGATAATTTATGTCATGAAAATGTTTCAGTACTCGTAAAACTTCGTTTTCAGAAAAACACAGGAAACGTTCAGTAGGGACGGCTGAAGGAACATACCCTCCCGATATTCGGTCTGCATCGGCAGGAAGGCAGAGGTGTAGGGAGATACCTCCCCGTTTAGCTATATCGATGAAGGTAATAATTTTTTGTGTTTTCCATGGTTGGGGGATGATGTCGAGAAATGTAAGAACTCTTTCTTTTTGCCATGGATCATCACTATTTTGATAAGTGTCGAAAAGTGGATCAATAATGGAAGATAGTTCTGCTTCATCGAGATATGGAGCGATTTGTTTTAATAATTGACTGGATTCATGAAGGAAGAAAAAATGTTTCTGGGTAATAAAATATCTGATGATTTGCTTGCTTTCCGTCAAATACTTTTCTGGATTAATTAGTAATGAGGAAATTACAATAAACATGAGAGCCGGATTTTTATCGACTGCCTGCATGAGATCTGGAAGTTTTTTTATCCACCATTCTCCCCCTTGTGCACTTTGCTCCACGCACGCTTTTCTGACCAGTATGATAAAAACGGAAAAGTTTTTTTCGTGGCTCATAAGAGTCAGATCTCCATACTCTGAAAGGCAATAATCAATGAATTCCTTGTCATCTTTTCCGGAATCATATAAATAATTTACCCATTGAATGATATGGTCCAGGCACTTTCCTAGTAAGCAGGAAGATGATTTGATGGCGTTTTCCAGAAAATCGTGATTCTTTGAAAAATGCATCCCTGAGCACCTTAAGCTTTTTTGCAGTGTTTCGAGACATTCCGGAAGGTGATGGTCATAGCCGTTTGCTATCCATGAGAAAAGTAAATCATCATATTTTTCTGTTTCTTCCTTGGGCATCTTCATCAAGATCCGTTCAACAGGGAAGGATACATATTCGTCTTGATAATGATGGCTTAAAATATTTTTTAGAAGGGGAAATGTTTCATTAATATTGGCGATATCATGTTTTTCAAGAGAAGAAATAATATCTTTTTTCAAGCTTTCATGATCGGGCCAGGAGAATTCCAGTACGCTTAACCAAAAATCAGTAATTTCCTTTGGATGAGACTCATAAAATTCACTGGCTTGATGGACCATCCATCCGAGCCAGTTTTCATTCTCTGACTGGCAAATCGCATCAAACCAGTCTTTTCTCAAAAATAGGAACCATTCGTATTGCTTGATGTTTCTGAAGAACAGCAAAAACAACTCATTTTTTGACTGGAACAGGTAACGAACCAGTGCTTGATCATCGGGTTCCGGAATGACCTCTGCAAGAGAAGAAACCATCAGCCTTTTCAAATGGAAGGCGACTTGGTTGGAATCCAGAAGTCCTCTTAATTCCTGTCGGAATTGTTCAGGGTTATGACTCCTGAGGTAAAAGAAGTATGTTCTGACAATGGGCCGTACAAAGGGAACAGGAGGCAGTTCTCCTGCGTATGCAGACAACGTTTTTCCTTGCCGGATGGCGTTCCTTACCAAAATGAGATCCAGATAGGTTTGATGGCCGAATCTTAACTTGGAATATCCCGATTTCTCGAGAATATGGAGGCTTTGCAAAATACGAATATCTTCCCCCTGCAATTTCGTTTCCTCTTCCATGATTTCCATTCTGTGACGGTCCAGCATTCTCAGCGCAATCTCATGAAGAGATTTTTCGATTTGTTTGCGGGAAGGTTCTCCCATTTTTTCATTCAGGGAAAACTTCAAATATCCGGACAGAAGGTCGATGTCATTCGATTGAGTAGGGACCATTCCCTGCTGACGAAGTTCATGATAGATCCAAAGCATGCAGGGTGATGAAAGGAGACATTTCTGTCTGTCACCCACTTGAGAGGCATTCCAGCCCCATTTTTCAAAAAGCGGAACAATCTCCTCCTTCCAGTCCCAGGGTTTTACAGAGATACGTTTTTCCCAGGGGATAGCCCGTAGACGAGAGTCATAGGCAGCATCAAACGTTCTACAGGAAGCGACGATAAAAATATTGGGGATATTTCTAAGTTGATCAATCAGGGCGGAAAAGTATCTGAAAGCAACGCCGCCCGTTGAGATGGCGATGACGTCAAGAGAATCCATGGCAACGACGACAGGATGCCATTCAGCAAACCGGGCTATTTTTCGAAAAAGGTCGTGATCCAGTTCCTGGGATATCCTGCCTGCGTCGTTCCCGATGCCGTCAAATTCCTTGGTTTGAAGGTAGATGACGTTGTATGAAGTGTCTGGATCTTGTTCCAGCTGATCGACAAGATTAAGGAGAACGCAACTTTTTCCGGCGCCAGGTCCTCCTTCAAGCAATATGGTCTTGTTTCCGGCATCAAGATGCTGAAGAATTTCTTTCACTTCCGGCCGAGGAATTCTTTCCCCTCCTATTTCCCTGAGAAAGCTACTTCGGCCGATGGCAGAAATTCTCTGGATCTCTTCTCTCAGAATTTCTACGGGATACCGGGGTGCTAAACAAATACCGTTCCGTACGAATTTTTCCAGCACATCCTGGCGGGTGATGAAGGAAGAGTCGGTACATCTTGATTCCAATCCAATTTTTTTCTCCCGGGCGTTGGCCTTTGCAATCAGCTCCAGCACTGCGTCCAGAGCTGCATCCGCATTGGTCGCTATGGAAGAAAGGTGTAGGAGGGTACATTTCCTGATAATTTCCTGTTCAATGGTTCTGAAGAAAAGCGTTTTTAAGAATTTCCAAAGTTCGGTGTCTTCTTCCTGAACATCCAGGACTTCTTTCAATTTTTGATAAATGGCGTTTATTGTTGCATTGTTATCGATGGCGGTGTGGATGAGTGATTGTACATCGGGATAGGAACGGGATTCTTCCGCCAGTTTTCCCAAGTCACCGAATCCGTCTTGACAATAAAAATCAATGGATTCGATATCATCAGCTCTTTTGAAGAGGTTCCATGCCTTCTTCAGTTCTGCCCCCAATCCGTGGATAGTCCAATCCCTGCGGGCTGTCTGGTTTTTTTTACACTGGCAGTAGGTTTTTCTACCTGATTCATAATGAATAATAAAGTCTTCTACTTCTATTGGGCCGCCATCCAGGACGCGTGTTGATTCAATTTCCATCCGGACGATTTTTTGTCCGCTCTTTTCATCCATCATCTCGGCAATATATTGGGCGACCAGCAAATTCTGGTATCTGTCACCCTTATGAGATTCAACTGCGCTTCTACTCATTGTTTTCCAATATTTTCTATACGCAATCTTCCTGATCAACAAAAAGGAATCAATATAATTCTGTTTTTCCCAAAAAAGCCGTGGCTTGTTCGCCACGGCTTGAAGAACGGATTAGTTATTCCGCATCACAGGTTTAGACCTTTTCAAATGGTTGTTGCCATTGCCTGTTTTCCGTGTGTTGCTGCTTCATTTCCGGTTCCTCTCTTGGATCCATGGGATGGGCAATAGCCAAAGGTATTCTAGTCGTCATCACGGATGCACTGATATGATGGGGGCGTCAGCATGCTGACAACTTCAGTATGTTGTTCCATCTTCTCGTGTGAACTGTACTTTTATGCGAGACGTTTATGGATGAAACGATTATAGCAAAAAAAAATCTTATATTTTTTATATTAGTATTTGATAATAGGCATTAAAGCCATGTTGACGGGGCGGTTTTCGTCAGCCGTCGGAACAGAGTCGGATGCATCAAAAATTAGGTTGCCGGTATATTGGGCGGAGTAGTCCGCATGACCAGTATATCTTTGGTTGCTCCCTTTCGTTTTTGAAAACACACCAGCTCCTCCTGTCGAATTAGCTTGAATATACGTAAATAAGTTTCCTGTAATATTACGGATAGCATCTCCCTGAATGCTGCCTATAGTTCTCTCTGTAGAAGTGGAACGGATGAACAATCCGTTGTCTTTTGTCAAGTCGGGAAGGGCAAAGGTCGTGACGCCGTCGCCGCCGTAGATGATGCTGATCGCCGCGTATAGTTCCGGGTATTGGCTGATTTGGAGAATGGTCCCGTTGCATTCCAGCCATCCGTCCGGCGCTACGCTGCCGCAAAACCACATGAAACAGCCCGGGGCCACACTGGAACCGCACGGACCTGCCGGGCCTGCCGGGCCTGTTTCTCCTTTGTCTCCCTTGTCCCCTTTGGGGCCTTGTGGACCGGGAAGCCCCTGGATGCCGGGTTCTCCTTTGGGGCCTTGGGGGCCTTCCGGTCCCGGGGCTCCCGGGTCACCCTTGTCTCCTTTAGGTCCTTGGCCGCCTGAGTTCCATTTTTCCTTTTCCTGTGCCGTGACGTGAATGCTTGCGTTTCCTGCGTGAGCGGAAAATTCATTCTGCGTGGCCATCAGGATTCCGTTAATCGTGATCATCTCATTCATGATTGTTGTCTAATTGGTTCGGGGTAACCCCGGCTGGTGAACATCCTGTTTTTCCTTGGATACATATCTCCTGATTACCCGGGAACCTGTTTCAGGGCGGACACCTTGCGGAAGGAATTTGCATGTATTTCAAAAAGAAATCATCCCGCATGCAACGTCAGGAGGAAACCCCACAAGGACAGAATACAATGATTCCATGTGCTTTTCTCCTTTTCCTGATTTTTCCACATCCATCCGTTCCTCTGGGCGGATGTCAGGCCGTCCCAAGCAAGGCAGCCGGAGATTTGCTTTTTACGTAGGCCGTGTACATGCCCTTGGCCATTGTCTCGGTGTGATTGCGTTGATTATTAGTAGTCATATAATTATGTTGTTATTGGTTAGGGGTAGTGCAGTGTTTGAAGAACGCCACGGCGGCGGGGTCTGTGATGATGAATTCTTGGTATTGAACCGGGGTGAATATCCTGCGTCCGCCTTGTGCATTGACTGCCTCGACGCTTAAAGATATGGCCCCAATCATCTCAAACAGCCCTTCTTCCGTGATTGGCCATTTGGAAAGAGCACATGATCCAGCCGCACCCACACCTGGGCGGTTTGCCACGGCTCGGACAGTCCGACCAGTGTGGATACCTCGGAAGCCAGAGCCGGGGCCCGGTCGGCGGGAATGTCCATCTGCGTGAAGCGATCCGTGTGCGTGTAGCCAGCCGCATCCTGGTAAATGGCCGTCAGGCTGAATTATCCCCGCTCGCCGGGCTGGGGGAACTGTATTTGAGCGGTAATCATGAATCAAAGACTAGGGGGTTCATATATGCGGCACCAAGCCGCCAGTAAATCACCAGGGTAATATTCCAACGGACGAACAAGAGACTTAATGCCGTCTTTATCAGTAGCTAGAGATGCTTTGCTCGAAACAAATACCTCGTTGTAGCTATCCAGCGGAAACGTTGCATCCATCAATCGATAAGCAACAAGAGGACGGTCCATCCCGGATAAATTCACTCCAACCAGCCACACCCCTTGATTGGAGCCACGACACGAAAAGGCGAGATAACGCAAGTTAAAGGATGATGGTATGTTGATAGTCGCTGACGTGCTTACAACCACAATCGGTTGGCTCAAAATACTGGCGCATGCCCTCTCTTGCCATTCCTGCGGCCCCAACACAACATTTTTCCACATTGACGTGTGGCTGTTCTAAAAATGGGGCAAAGCAAAAACCGCCGTAAGCTTTTCAACTTACGGCGGTTAAAAATGGTCGGGTTGACAGGATTCGAACCTGCGACCCCCTGCACCCCATGCAGGTGCGCTACCAGACTGCGCTACAACCCGATAAAATCAGACCGACCGGGGCCGTGTCTTGCGACGGCGAGGTGTATATAGGAAAACTTTAGTGTTGGCAAGAGTCTTTTTTCATAGCATACCTTTTTTGTCATGAAGCAAGTTCAAGTTGCAGTCGTCGGAGCCAGTGGCTACACCGGGCAGGAGTTGTTGCGCATCCTGTTGAATCACCGCGGGGTGAAGCTGGTGTGCGCCACCTCCCGCCAGTATGCCGGACAGCCGCTGTGGGAGGTGTTTCCGCGTTTCCGGCAGGTTCCGGGCTCCGACCTGAAGTTTACGGATTCCGATGTGGACGCGATTGCCGCCACGGGCGCGGAGGTGGCTTTCCTGGCGCTCCCGCATGGCGTGGCCGCTTCCTATGCACGCGGCCTGGTGGACCGCGGCGTGCGCGTGATTGACCTGAGCGCGGATTTCCGTCTGGACAGCCCGGAGGTATACGAGGAGTATTACGGCAACGCCCATCCGGATACGGCCCTGATGCAGGAGGCCGTGTACGGCCTGCCGGAGTGGCGCCGGGAGGAAATTGCCCGGGCGCGCATCGTAGCTTCCCCCGGCTGCTATCCCACCAGCATCCTTCTTCCCCTGATTCCCCTGTTCAAGGCCGGCATTCTGGAGCCGGAGGACGTTGTGGTCTGCTCCGGAAGCGGCGTGAGCGGCGCGGGGCGCAAGTCGTCCATTCCCCTGCTGTTCTGCGAGTGCAATGAGAGTTTCCATGCCTACGGCGTGCCGAAGCACCGCCATTTGAGCGAGATTGAGCAGGAGCTTTCCCATGCCGCCGGGGAGACGGTGGTGATGTCCTTTACCCCCCATTTGATTCCCGTGAATACGGGAATTTGCTCCACCATCACGGCCAGGGTGAAGAAAGGGGCGGATCCCGAGTCCGTCGGCCGCCTGCTGGAAGAAGCTTATGCGGCGGCTCCGTTCGTGCGCCTTCTGGGCCGCAACCAGCCTGCGGATACCAAGAATGTGACGCGGACGAATTGCGTGGACATCGGCTGGGCCCATGATCCCCGCACGAACCGCGTGATTCTGATGAGCGCGGAGGATAATGTGGTGAAAGGCGCGGGCGGCCAGGCCGTCCAGTCCTTTAATATCATGTGCGGGTTCGATGAAACGGAAGGCTTGTGGGTCCTGTAGTTTTTTGATACGCTGAAAGGCACTTCAAGACGATGAATGATTCATCTTATATTCCGGTTGACGGGGGTGTTTGCGCGCCCCAGGGCTTTTTGGGCAGCGCCGTAAGCTGCGGCATCAAGAAGCCTGCGGCCACGCGCCTGGACCTGGCCCTGATTTATTCCACGGAACCCTGCGTTTCCGCAGGCACGTTCACGACCAACCGCGTGCAGGCCGCCTGCGTGAAGGTGAGCCGTGAGCACCTCCGGAAGGAGAATATCCGCGCCATCGTGGCGAACAGCGGGAATGCCAACGCCTGCACCGGAGCCCAGGGGGTGGAAGACGCCAGGGGCGAGTGCAGGAGCATTGCGGAACTTCTGGGGCTGAAGCCTGCGGAGGTGGCCGTGTGCTCCACCGGCGTGATCGGCCTGCCGATGCCCATGATGCGCATTTACCCGAAGTTCCCGGAATTGGCGGAAGGCCTTTCCCGCGACAAGGGGCACGAGGTGGCCCAGGCCGTAATGACCAGCGATACGAAGGAGAAGATCATCGCCATTGAATTCATGGTGCAGGGCAGGCCCGTGCGCATCGGCGCATGCTGCAAGGGCGCGGGCATGATCAATCCCTGCATGGCTACCATGCTGTGCTTTATTACGACGGATGCGGGCATTTCCCGCGACGTGCTGGAGCTGTGCGTGCAGTCCGGCGTGAAGAGTTCCTTCAATTGCATCACGATCGACGGCGACATGAGCACGAACGACACGGTGCTGGTGATGGCGAACGGCGCGTCCGGCGTGAAGCTGGAATCCCCGGAGGATATTTACGCGTTCCAGCAGGCCCTGGCCCATGTGATGCTGGAGCTGGCCAAGCACATCGTGCAGGATGGCGAACGCGTGACCAAGTTTGTGACCGTGCATGTGACCGGAGGCCGTACGGAGGATGAAGCGAAGAAGGCGGCGGAAGCCGTCGCCAAGTCTTCCCTGGTGAAGAGTTCCTGGAACGGGAACGATCCCAACTGGGGGCGCATTATCCATGCCGTGGGCTATTGCGGCGCGAAGGTGGATGAAGAGAAGATCGACATCGATATCGCCGGACTGGCCGCCTGCCGCGGCGGCATGCAGGCGGATACTCCGTCGGACGATTTGCGGCAGGCCGTGCAGGTTCCCGCGTTCCAGGTGGATATCAATTTGAACCGGGGCGAGTTTTCCCATACGGTGTATACCACGGATTTGTCTCCGGAGTATGTGGACTTCAACCGTTCCGAGTACGCGTATTGGAACCAGGCGAAGGCCGACGGCCTGACGCGTTAACCGCCGCAGTCATGGCGCCGGGAAAGTGCCGTCATGGAAGAACGGAGGAAGCGGTTCCCTCCGCTGAAATGCTGATGGAAGTGCGGCGCCTTCTGGATGAAGGCGCTCTCCGCTCTTCCCGGGCGCAGCGTTTCTGCACGGGCGTGGCGGATTGCTGCCGGTTCCGGCTGACAGGAGAGACGCCGCATGTGACGCTGGGGGAGGCGTGGGTGGCCTGGAAGGCGTGGCGCGCCGCCGGACGCACGCGCGTGGAGCTGCCGCCGGACGGAAGCTGCCCTTTTCTGAACGGACAGGGGAAGTGCATGATTTACCAGGGAAGACCGCTGGCGTGCCGCACTCATTTCTGCGTGTCTGCGGGTGGAGCTTTGCCACGGCGGGAAGTGATTGATCTAATTCGGGCGCTGGAGGATATTGACGCCGTGCTGGGCGGCGATGGAGCAGCCCGGCTGCCGGAGGCGGTGGAAAGGTTGTCCCGGAAAGGTCCGGCAGGCGGGAGGAGGAAGGGGCGGCGGTGATGGAATGCAGCGGCTTCTTGATGAAGGCCGGAAGGCCTTTATTCCCGGGCGGATGTTTTCCCTTCAAGCGGTGGGGATATGTTTTTTCCCTGCGTCTTTTGATGATTGCTGTGCTGGGAAAAGGGATTCTCCGGTCCTTGTAAAAAGAAGGAGCGCTTTTTCAGGCCTCCGCATCCGGTTTTTTCTCTTTTTCCTGCTTGGAGGCCAGGTGGCGCAGAGCGCTGGAGGCCTTTTTGTTGCCGTGCCTGGCGGCTTTCTGATACCATTCCGCCGCCTGTTCGTCGTCCTGCGGAATGCCGTAGCCGTGGGCGTAGCAATTGCCCACATTGAACATGGCTGTGGCGTTGCCCTGTTCCGCCGCCTTGAGATACCATTTCAAGGCTTCCTCCCGGTTGACGGGCGTTCCCTTGCCGTTCAGGTGGCACCACCCCAGGTTGAGCTGGGCCGTTGTATGGCCCTGTTCAGCGGCCTTGGTGTACCAGTGGACGGCTTTGGCCATGTCCACTTCCATGCCCCGGCCGTTGCCGTAGCACCAGCCCAGCGTGTATTGAGCCGTGATCTGGCCCTGAAGGGCTGATTTGTGGTACCACACCAGCGCCTTGTCAATATTCGGCTGCACGCCGAAGCCGTTTTCATAACACCAGCCCAGGTTATACTGGGCCGTAGCGTGGTTCTGCATGGCGGCCTCCTCATACCAGTAGGCGGCTTTTTGCGGATTCCGGGGGGTGCCGCTTCCATTGCCGTAGCACCAGGCCAGGTTGTACTGGGCGCGGGGGTCTCCCTGTTCCGCGGCCTGCTGGTACCAGTACACGGCCTGTTCCCAGTTTTTCTGGCTGGCGCTGTTGGCGTAAATCCAGCCGAGGTTGAGCTGGGCTACCGCGTGACCCTGTTCCGCCGCTTTTTTGTACCAGGTGATGGCCTGGTGTTCGTCTTTTTCCACACCCAGTCCGTTGATGTAGCAGAACCCGAGGTCGAATTGCGCGGTGGGATGGCCTTGCTCGGCGGCTTTCCGGTACCAGTAAAAGGCTTTGTCATTATCCTGCGGGGCGCCTATGCCGTTGGAGTAGGCCCAGCCAAGGTTGAGCTGGGCTGTCACGTGGCCCAGTTCCGCCGCCTGCTGGTAGCAGTAAAAGGCTTCCTGCTGGTTTTCCGCTACCCCGCGCCCCTGTTCATAACTGATCGCCAGTTGGAACAGTGCCTGGGCGTCTCCTTTCAGGGCTATCTGCTGAAGGGTTTCTATATCGACGGAATAGGTCGAGACGGTGCTTTCCAGCTCGCCGTGGTTGTTGGAAGCGTCATTCATTTCACAGGTAACCGCACTGGAGAACATTGGAACAATTCATGCTCTTCTGAACTTATGCGTTTCCCGATTCTGCACATTTCCCCGGTAAGAATCAAGACCCGTTTTTGAGAGAGAAGGGAGTCCGGAAGGCCTTACCGCAGGATGCGCCTGCGGCGGGACACGGTAAGGAATACGCCGCAGAGGGAGAGAAGTCCAGTGCCGGGTTCCGGAATCCTGAGGTCTCCCAGCGGGGCGGTGAAGCTTTGAAGTTCGCCCAGCCGGTTGCCGGTCAGGCCTGCTTCGTCGTAATTGTAGCCGTACACGTTGTTTTCACCGTCCACGCTGGTCAGATAGATGTGTTTCTCATCGTCCACGATGACTTTCTGCCGGAACATTCCCAATGCATAGTCATCGGAATCCGTCAGGTAGATAATCAGGTTCCCTTCCGCGTCCATATCATAGCCCCACATGGTGATGGCGTGGCCGGTTCCGTACTGGCCGATGCTGAGCGTGGTTCCCCAGTTGTTGTTGATGCTGTTTTTCAAAACGCTGTAGATTCCGTCCCTAGTATCGCCCTCCCAGAAAGTGTAGGAGTTGAAGAGCGGGGTGTTGTCCGGCGTTCCCCATTCGTCGTAGGTCACGGTCAGGTTCAGCTCTTTCCAGTAGCCGCCTTCCGAGGAGGGGGCGTCCCTAATCGTGGAGTCGGTCCCATAAAAGGCGGAGGGAAGCATTCCTCCGTTGAACCACCAGTTGTAAGCCTGTTCCACGGACCCTCCCTTGTCAGTCCAGCTCGTCGTCAGGGTCTGGTAAACGCGCAGCTGGCAGGCTTCCGGCATATTGCCGTAAGTGGAGGATTTTCCGTTGGGAACCGTGGGGGAGAGGTCGCTTCTGGTATCCTGCCACCATTGAAGAACGTTGGAGGCCGCCGCTGCCCAGCAGAGCAGGCTGTCTACGGGATTGTCCGGGCTGTAGTAGCCGGAAGGACGGTCTGTAATGGAACCGCTGCCCCACTTCCATTTGGTTTTCTTGTTGCAGTCATACCATCCGCCGGATTCAGAGACGTTTTCAAGGAATACGGGCGTGGCATGGAGTGTTTCAGGAAGAAGAAACAGCGCCAGCAGCGCTATGGGAAAGAAACGGGGATTCATCGGAAAAGCAGAGAGGAATTCCCATATTGCTAGATAAAAGCCCGGAAAGCGTCAAGAGAATAATTATTATTCTTTCCTAATGGGAAAGAAGCCACGGCGCCGTAGGCGCTCCCGGCATGGCCGCTACGGCGGCGGGCGTTCCTTCCGCCACTATGTTTCCGCCATGCCTTCCGGCTCCGGGGCCCATGTCCACCAGGTAGTCCGCGGCGTTCAGCAGGTCCTTGTGGTGTTCCACGCAGAGGATGGTGTGCCCGGCGTCCCTCAGGCGGAAAAGAGCCGTCAGGAGAAGGGCCACTTCATTGAAGTGGAGGCCGCTGGTAGGTTCGTCCAGAATGAAGAGGGCGCGCTTGCCGTCCTCCGCCAGTTTCCAGGCCGGTGCCTTGGCCAGCTCCGCGGCTATTTTGATGCGCTGGGATTCCCCGCCGGAGAGGGTGTCCGCCCGGCGGTTGAGATTGAGATATCCCAGGCCTACGTCCTGCATGCTTTTCAGGATGGCGGCGGCCCGGGGCAGGGAGGAGAAGAATTCCGCCGCTTCATCCACCGTCAGCGCCAGCGCCTGGGCGATGGATTTTCCCTTCCAGGTGACTTCCAGCGTTTCCCGGTTGTAGCACTGGCCCTGGCAGGCGTCGCAGGGCATCGTGACGTTGCCCAGAAAGTTCATGTCCACTTCAATCATGCCCGTGCCCAGGCACCGTTCGCAGCGCCCCCCGCGGATGTTGGGGGAAAAGCGCGCCGCCGTGTATCCCCTTTGCTTGGAAAGAGGGAGCTGGGCGTAAAGGGGGCGCAGGACCTGGAGCAGTCCGGTGGCTGTGGCCGGCGTGGAGCGCGGCGTCTTGCCGATGGGCGACTGGTCGATGACGACGAGGCGGTTGAAGTGTTCCGAGCCCTGAACGCGGCGCGGAATGCCCTTTTTCCCGGGGATATCCTGCCTGACCGCGGGGATGAGGCAGTCCCGGACAAGGGTGGACTTTCCGGAACCGGAGGGGCCGGAGATGCAGGTCAGCGTGCCGACCGGGATGTTCAGGGTAACGTTGTTGAGGTTGTGCTTGTCTGCCCCGGCCAGGACCAGATGCCCGGTGGGAACCGTCCTGTGTGCGGAGGCGGGCATGCTCCGTTTGCCGGAGAGCCATGCTCCGGTGGGGCTGCCGGCGTTTTCCAGAATTTCCGGAAGGGTTCCTTGCGCCAGAATGCGGCCGCCGTTGGTCCCGGAGCCAGGGCCCATGTCCACCAGATGGTCCGCCGCGTTCAGGATTTGTTCGTCGTGCTCCACCACCAGGACCGTGTTGCCCTGGTCCCGGAGTGTCCGGAGGGCGCGGAGCAGGCGGTCCGTATCGGCGGGATGCAGTCCGGCGGTTGGCTCGTCCAGGATGTAAAGCACCCCGGAAAGACCGCCGCCCATCTGGGATGCCAGGCGCGCCCTTTGCAGTTCCCCGCCGGAAAGAGTGTTTGCCTGCCGGTCCAGGGAGAGGTAGGAAAGGCCCAGTTCGTTCAGGAAGCGCACGCGCCTGTTGATTTCCGCCATGAGCGGGTCCAGCGCCGCCGCCAGGGCGGCGGGCGTCTTCAGCCGTTCCAGCTCTCCGGCCATGTCTTCCAGCGGGAGAGTCGTCAGCTCCGCCAGGTTATAGGCGCGGTCCGGCGTGTGCATGGTGACGGCCAGCGCCAGGGGGGAGAGCCGCTGGCCGCCGCAGGCGGGGCACGGGCCGTTTTCCCGCCCATTCAGGCCGGAGCCCTGGCAGGAGGGACACGCGCCCAGCGGGGAGTTGAAGGAGAAATGGCGGGGCGTAAGCTGGGGAAGCAGGAAGCCCGTTTCCGGGTTGCGGTAGCGGGTATGGAAGGCCTGGACGGCGGTTTCTTCCCCCGGCCTGGTGATGATGGTCCGCACCTCGTCCGGGTTGATCCGGAGAGCCGTTTGGAGGGAGTCCGCCAGGCGGGAGGCCGTGTTTTCACCGCGGACGATGATGCGGTCGATGACCAGGGCGGCATCCGGCGGGGGAGGGGCCGGGGAGCCTATTTCCTCAATGTCCCGCATCTCCCCGTTCCAATAAACCCGCAGAAAGCCCAGGCGCTGGAAGTCGCCCAGCGTCGCCGCAGGGTCCTGGGCCAGCAGGGCTTCCGCCGGGGCGGCCAGGACCAGGCGCGTCTGTTCCGGCAGGGAGGCGAGTTCCGCCGCAATCTGGTCCGGACTTTTGCGCACCAGTTCCTTGCCCGTTTCCGGGTCATGGGGCGTGCCGGCGGCCGCATACAGGATGCGCAGGTAGTCCAGAATTTCCGTGATGCTCCCCAGCAGGGTGCGGGAGCTCTGCTGCCTGGCGGATTGTTCCAGGCACAGGGCCGGGGGCAGTCCGGTGATGCTGTCCACCTCCGGCTTCTCCGGCTGTTCCATGCCCTGTCTGGCGCGAGCCGAAAGACAGTCCAGGAAACGCCTGCGGGATTCGGAGAAAAGCGTGTCGAACGCCAGGGAGGATTTCCCGGAGCCGGAAGGGCCGCTGAACACGATCAGCTTGTTGGAGGGAAGGTCCAGGTCCAGGTTCCGGAGGTTGTGCTGGCGTGCGCCGCGGATGGAGATGGGAAGGTTCATGTCACGTAAGCCGGGTGAAGGAGCCCTGGTGCGCGCCCCCCTCCTCAATGATGAGGCGGCGCGCCGTGATGTCCCCCAGGAATTTGGCGTGCCGGTGGATGGTAACGGTTTCATCCGCCGTGAGCGTTCCTTCCAGGGAACCCTGTATCCAGATGTTTTCCACCTGGATGGCTCCTGTGACCAGCACCGTCGTCTTTTTTTCCACCACCAGCCTGCGGGCGGAGATGGAGCCGGAGATGTGCTGGTCCGTTTTAATCTTGCAGACGCCCCGGCACAGAAAATCGCCGGACGCCCTGCCGTATAAGACCAGGTCCCGGCATTCGATGTTCAGTCCCTTCAGGTCTGCATTGGCCTGCACGGTGACGCTTCCGCAGGTCTGCACCTTCGTTCTGTGCGTCCTGCTGTGCAGAATGACATCGTCCAGCTTGATGTAGGCGGAGCAGTGGCCGCATCTGGCGGAAACGGCCGTGACGGGAACGGAAGTGCTTTTGCGGCAGGAGAAGCATTCCACCTCCCGGGTGGGGGCAGGCCTGCTTTCCGCGGCTGCCGGGAGTGTCCAGGGAGGAGCCGGAGCGGGACGCCTGATTTTTCCGGAAGGCGCGCTGCTGGTTCGTGGAACGGGATGGAAGGAGGGAGTCATGGAACAAAGAGGGCGGCAAAAGAACGATCCGTTCCTTTGACGCCCCTGAAAATGGCTGGTGGAAGGTTTTTCTTATTCCGCGTCAATGTCCAGCGTGCTCTGGCTGGTCGGAGCGGGGGCTTCCGGTTCCGGAGTAAAGGTGTGAACGGGGGCCGCCTTCTTCGCGGCGGAGGCTCCGGCGGTGCCCACCGTGGGGGCGCCTACGGTGGAATGGCCGATGAAGATCGCGCCGCCTTCAATAGCCAAGGAGGCGGCCTGGATGTCGCCTACGAGTTCCGCCGTGCTTTTCAGCTCCACGCGGTCCGTGACCGTCACATTGCCGATGACCTTGCCGTGGATGATGACGGACTTGGTGTTGATTTCCGCGCGGATGACGGCATTCTGGCCTACGGAAAGCACGCCTTCGGAAGAAATGTCGCCTTCAACGGTGCCGTCAATCAGCAGGTCGTCGGAAAAACGCAGGGAGCCGACAACCTCCACGTCGGAGTTCAGAACGTTGCGGGTCAGTTGCTGGACGCGCGTGGTGGGGGCGTAGGAAGCGGGGGATGGCACGGCTTCCGCAACCGGTTCGGGGGTGTCCTGGCTCTTGGCTACGTCCATCCAGCTGGGGGTGGATTCAGGATTCTTGTTGCCCTTGGGGGCGGGAACGGTGGTGAATGATCCAAACATGGCGTTAAAAAGAGGGGGTGAAAGGTAAGGTGGGAGCTCTTGAAACTCGTCCGGTTTAATGTACATCACCCGCTTGTGGATGTGAAACAATTTTCTCCGGAAGGGATAAAAAAATGTGTCTGTTTTTTATCGTTGCGTTACCCTTGGCGTTCCGCTAGTGTTTGACCATCCTTCCGCAGTTGTTTTCTGTGGATATTTCCGGTTTAAAATGAGTGATTTATCTGACAATAGGCCGCCCCTTTCCCCTGCCGCGCGCAGGAGCGGCGGAAAAGCGGGCGGCGCGCTGGGGCGCATTCTTTCCGTCATCTTCTTCATGATGGCGCTGGGGCTGTTTTTCGGAGGCCTTTTTTTCTGGCTCCAGAAGCGCCAGGCGTCCCGGGATTCAGGGGCCGCCGCGCGGATTTGCGCCACGCCGGAGATGTTGTCCGGGGAATTGCACGCTACGCTGAAGGACAAGGTGGACTACAGTTTCTGGCCTCCCTGCCACATTCCCCCGATGGAGCGGCAGGACCTGCTGCGCAGCTGCCTGGTGGAGGCGCAGAAATATTTGAGCGCCCAGGACGTGGTCCAGAAATCCTCCTTCGTGTGGAGTTCCCTGCAATCGCTTCCTTTGATGGTCAGGCATTACGCCGTATCTCCGCCTGAGGTGATCGCCAGCAAGCCCGTGGGGCCTAAAAGTTTCGCCGTGCTTGAGGTGGAGGGCCATCCCTGCGCCCAGCTGCTGATAGGCTTTGAAAAGACGCCCGACATGGAATTCTGCTTTTTCAAGGATGAACAGGACGGCTCCTGGAAGCTGGACTGGCAGCAGTTCGCCCGCTACCAGCCGGTGAACTGGGAGGATTTTGTCCGTGGAAAGGGGGAGGACATCGCGGAATTCCGCGTGTGGATGATCCGGGACCGCATGTCGGAGAATAAGGACAATTACGCGTTCAAGCTGATCGCTCCCGGAATGAACGGGTCGGAGGAGCGCAGCATTGCGCGGCCCATGGTTTATGTTCCCAGAAAATCGGAAACGGGCAAGCGCCTGTTTATGCTGTTTAAAATCAATGAGGAAATGGAGCATTCCCCATACCGGGTGCTGAACGCTAATGACGAGCTTGACATGCTCCGCGTGCGCGTCCTGCTTTCCCGCAGCAAGGAGCCCAACCGCAAGGGGGAATATTCCTTCACCCTGGTGAAGCTGCTCGGGGAAGGGTGGTACGGCCTTTCCTTCCCTGAATAAAGGGAAGGCGCGTTGTTCCATGAGAGGCCTTTTTCCGTTCCGTAATTTCCGCGGAGTTTGTTGTTTTACCGGCGGTGGAAATGGGGCGGCGGGCCGCCGCAGGCAGGCCTGGGGCGGCAGGGCCGCCAGCGGGGCCGGGGCGGCGGCCATGGCATTCCGCGCCGCGGATGCGCGGCATGGCGTCCGCGGCAGACGCCCGCAGGCCAGAAGGGGCCGTGATAATGCGGCCTGGGATTCCAGGCGGGAACGTAGCAGCCGCGGTAGATGCCCCTGATGACGTAGATGGGCATGCCTGCGGGGGTATAGGCGTAAATGGGCCGGCCGCATGCGGAATAGCCCCAGATGGGGAATCCGGATGAGTCGTACAGGAGGCTGGCTTGTTTCCCCGGGGCCATGCGGATTTCTCCGTGCAGATGGATTCCGGCTTCCGCAACGGAGGCGGAGAAGGCCAGGAGGGCAAACAGGGCGCTCCCGGCGCAATAGGAAAGAAGGTGGTTTTTGACAGGGTTGTTTTTCATCGGCTTCTTGAACGATGTTCAGGGGCGGTTATCCGGTAGAGCGGTGGCCGGGGCCTGTTTTGTGTAATTTTCCGCGCCCGTTTTTCCGGACGGGGCCGGAGGATAATCCCTTCTTGACCTGCGGGGACGTGGCGGGCAAAGTGGCCGCGTGACGAGATTCAGACCATGCATTGATTTACATGACGGGCGCGTGAAGCAGATCGTGGGCGGCTCCCTGACGCAGGACGGCTCTTCCCTGCGCACCAATTTCGTCTCCGACCGCGGCGCGGCATGGTATGCGGATTTGTACCGCAGGGACGGCCTGCACGGCGGCCACGTGATCAAGCTGGGCCCCGGCAACGACCTTGCGGCGCGGGAAGCCCTGGCGGCGTGGCCGGACGGCCTCCAGGTGGGCGGCGGCATAACGCCGGAAAATGCGGAGGAATGGATTTCAGCCGGAGCCAGCCATGTGATCGTCACCTCCTGCCTGTTTGATGCGGAGGGGAAATTTCTGGAGGGGAAGCTCAAGGATATTGTTTCCGCCGTGGGCGCGGAACGCCTGGTGCTGGATTTGAGCTGCCGCAGGGTTCCGGGCGGCTGGGCCGTGGCCATGAACCGGTGGCAGACCTTGACGGAACTCCGGGTGACGGCGGAGACGCTGGACATGCTGGCGGAGCACTGCGCGGAGTTTCTCATTCATGCGGCGGACGTGGAAGGCCTCTGCACGGGCATTGACCGGGAACTGGTGGAGATGCTGGGAAGCTGGCGCCGCCTGCCCATGACCTATGCCGGAGGAATCAGCCGTATTCAGGATTTTGACGAGATAGACGCCCTGAGCGGCGGCGCGATGGACGCCACGGCGGGGAGCGCCCTGGACCTGTTCGGGGGCGGTCTTATCAGCTACGCGGACCTGGTGGCGAGGCAAAGCGGGAAATCCGGGACGGAAAGGCGCAAGGCATGAAGCTGGCCCTGAAAGTCATTCCCAACGCGAAGAAGAGCGAGGCGATGGGCTGGGAGGGCGATCCCCGTGCCGGGCGCGTGCTGAAGCTGCGCATTGCCGCGCCTCCCGTGGAGGGGAAGGCGAACAGGGCCGTCATCCTGTTCCTGTCCGCCTGGCTGGACGTTCCCCGGTCCGCCGTCAGCCTGCTGCGCGGAGAGTCAGCCCGGCTGAAAGTGGTGGAGCTGCCGGACGGCTGCGCGGAAAAGCTTGCCCGGCTGCTGCCTGCGGCAGGCGTTCCGGAAGCTTAGGGAGGCTGGCCGGAAGGCCGCCATTCCCTTTTCTGCATAGATGAGTTGCATCATGTTCCGGTCATCACGCGTCAAACGTCATCCATGTCTTAGCAGGCCGTTGACGCATTCGGTAAAAGTATCTACATTGTCCGCATGAGCAACGAAGAGAAAGAGAAGAACGCGGAAGCGGAAGAGCAGGAAGTTCTGGAACAGGCCCAGGACGCCCCCGCAGAGGAAAAAGGAGCGGAAGCTTCCCTGGAAGAGGAATTGCTTAAATGGAGGGATACCGCCATGCGCACCGCCGCGGAATACGACAATTACCGCAAGCGCATGGTGAAGGAAAAGGAAGAATGCGCCAAGTTTGCCAACCAGCGCCTGCTGGAAGAACTGCTGCCGGTGATTGACAATTTTGAAATGGGCATGGCGGCGGCCAGCGCGGACACCGCCTCCATGATTTACATCGGCATGAGCATGGTGAAGAAGCAGTTGGACGAATTCCTTTCCAGCAACGGCGTGAGCGCCATTGAACCGGTAGTGGGCAGCATGTTTGACCACGCCACGGAGGAAGCCCTCCAGCGCGAACCCTCCGACCAGCCTGAAGGCACCGTGCTCCGCGTCATCCGCAAGGGGTACAAGCTGAAGGACAGGCTTCTGCGCCCGGCAAACGTCGTGGTGGCCGAAACTCCGGAACCCGAACCGCAAGTTTGACCGTTTTTTAACATTCACGCCACATGGCTAAGAAAGATTATTACGAGATCCTGGGCGTTTCCAAGGACGCCACTGATGATGAGATCAAGAAGGCCTACCGCAAGCTGGCCTTGAAGTACCACCCGGACCGCAATCCGGACGACCCTTCCGCGGAAGAGAAGTTCAAGGAGCTGGGAGAGGCCTACGAGGTGCTTTCCGATGCGGACAAGAAGGCCGCTTACGACCGCTTCGGCCATGCCGCCTTTGAACAGGGCGGTCCCGCCGCGGGCGGAGGCTATGGCGGAGGCGGGTTCCAGGACCCGATGGATATTTTCGCCCAGATGTTTTCCGGAATGGGCGGTTTTGCGGACATGTTCGGCGGTGGCGGCCACGGCGGCCAGAAGAGGTCCTCCAAGAGGCCCGGGTCCGATCTGCGCTATGACCTGGACATTACGCTGGAAGAAGCCGCCAAGGGCTGCACCAAGAAGCTGGAAATTGAACGCCTGGTGACCTGCAAGGCCTGCCACGGCACCGGAGCCAGGGATGGAAAGGAAGCGTTCAAGACGTGTCCCACCTGCCAGGGGCGCGGCATCATCACCCAGCAGAGCGGCTTTTTCGTCCAGCAGTCCACCTGCCCCACCTGCCACGGCACCGGGGAAATCATCTCGGACCCGTGCCCCGTCTGCCGCGGGGAAGGGCGCGTGAGGGAGGATTCCCACATCACCATCCGCATTCCCGCAGGCGTGGCCACGGGCAGCCAGCTCCGCATCGCCGGGGAAGGGGATGCCGGGGTGCACGGCGGCCCCACCGGGGACCTGCACGTGTTTATTGACGTAAAACCGCACGATATTTTCCAGAGGGAAGGCAATGACCTGAGTTGCACGGTTCCGGTTCCTCTTTCCCTGGCCGTCTCCGGCGGCAAGCTGAAGGTTCCCACGCTGGAAGGCGCGGCCACCATCAAGCTGCCGGAAGGCACGCAGAACGGCATGATCTTCCGCCTGCGCGGCAAGGGCATGAAAGCCCTCCGCAGTTCGGACGTAGGGGACATGCTGGTGGAAGTGGAGGTGGAAATACCCACCCAGCTCAACAGGGACCAGATGGACAAGCTGAACGCCTTTGCCTCCACGGTGGATGAGAAGCGCAACCAGCCGGCGTGCGTGGCGTTTGCCGACAAGGCGGCGCGCTACCTGAAGAACAAGTAAGGCCCGTTTTCCCTTTCACGCATGGCTCGCTTTTATCTCCCGGCTTCGGAATGGGCCGCTCCCTCCTGGGAGCTGCGCGGGGATGAGGCGCACCACGCCGCCAAGGTTCTGCGCCTGAAACAGGGTGATTCCTGCGTCGTCTTTGACGGCTGCGGCCGCGCCGCCCATGCCGTGGTGGCGGAACCTCCGCGCAGCTCCGGGGTGCTGCTGGCTCCGGGGGAGGAATGTCCTCCCACTCCGCAATTGGCCCATCTGACGCTGTGCCAGGCGGTCCCTAAAGGGGCTAACATGGACCTGATCATTCAGAAATCCGTGGAACTGGGTGTTTCCGCCATCGTTCCCCTCCTGACGGACCGCACGATCGTGCGCCTGAACGCGCGGGAGGCGGAGGCCAAAAGACGGAAGTGGCAGCGCATCGCCCTGGAGGCCTGCAAGCAATGCGGACAGAACACGCTTCCCGAGGTGGCGGCTCCCATTCCCTTTGCGGAATGGCTGCGCCGCGGAGCGCCGAAAGGGCTGAACGTGATCGCCTCCCTGGCGCCCGGCGTGCGTCCGGTCAGGGACGTGCTGGAGGAAGCCCGCTCCCGCTCCGTGCGGAGAGCTTCCCTGCTGGTGGGGCCGGAGGGCGACTTTACGGACCAGGAGACGGCCATGGCGCTGGAGGCCGGATTCTCCCCAGTTACGCTTGGCCCCATCGTTCTCCGGGTGGAGACGGCCGCCTTCTTCGGGCTGGCCGCCATGCGGTACGCCCTGGACTGAATTTTTCCCGATACGCATTCCCATGTTCAAGAATCTCATTTTCGACTGGTCCGGCACCCTGGTGGATGACCTGGCCCTGACGCTGGACGCGTCCAATTACGTTTTTTCCCAGTACGGAAAACCCTGCATGGACAGGGATGAATTCCGGGCGGAGTTCCAGCTTCCCTATCCGGACTACTATGCCCGCGTACTGCCCCAGGCGGATTTGAATGAACTGGAAGACCATTTCCGGTACGCCTTCCGCGTTTCCAACGCGCCGGTGGAGGTGCTGCCGAACGCGCGGGAATTCCTGGAGTTCTGCCGCGCGCGCGGCGTGCGCTGCTTTATCCTCACCAGCGTGGACGCCAAGGAATTCGACATCCAGTGCCGGGAACTGGGCATGATGGAATATTTTGAAGCCATTCACGCGGGCATCCGCCATAAGGACGCCCATATCCACACCCTGCTGGCCCGGCACGGCCTGCATGCCCATGAAACCGCGTTCATCGGGGACATGCAGCATGACATAGAGACGGCCCACCATGCGGGCATCACGTCCATCGCCGTGCTGACCGGCTACAATGACGCCGCCCAGCTTTCCAAGGCCAGGCCGGACATCATCGTTCCGGACCTGCTTGTCCTGCGCACGCTGATGCGCCGCTATGCCCTGCCTTCCGACACGCAGGATTCCATCAACATCAACGGCCTGGAGCTGGATACCTTCATTGGCGTGCCGGAGGAGGAACGCGCCTCCATGCAGACCCTGAAGGCGGATATCACTTTTTATCCGGATGAAGCCCTCTCCGGCCTGAACGACGATTTTTCCAGGACCGTCTGTTATGATTCCATCGCCCGCGCCCTTAGGGCGGAAGCCATGGCGCGGCCCCGCAAGCTGGTGGAAACGCTGGCGGAGGACATGGGAAAGGTCTGCCTGAAGGAGTTCGGCGCGCGTCACGTGATCGTCACCCTGCGCAAGTTCATCCTGCCGCGGACGGACAGCGTTTCCGTGACGGTGCACGTTTCACGGCACCGGTAAAAGGGGAGGCTCCCTGCCGGATATCCGCCGCCTTCTCCGCGGGAATGTTTTTACCGTCTTTGATGAAGGCGTTTTTCTCCGCCTTCACGTTGCCGGTATGGCGGGTGCGGATGGCGGTGCCGTTCCCGAGGTCAAACGTATTGCCGGTGATGGTGATGTTCCCGTGAACGTTCCCTTCCGGCTGTGGGGCGTGCGGCACGATCTGGATGACGGCCTCCCCGCATTGGATGAAGGTATTGCGGGAGATGGCCATGTCCCTGGCCACGCCGGATTCGTACCAGCCGGAGGCGTCATCCTCCACCAGAATGGCGGCCATGCCCGTTTTTTTAACCGGCACCGTTCGATCAGCACCGGCTTTCTGGTGGTAAGCGGGAAGCCCCTGGTGGGAATGTGGCGGCAAACCGTGTTGCTGACGTGGACGGCGGGCGTCCGGCGTTCTGCACGGCGTCGTTGGGCTGGATGTTCCCGGGGTTGGGCTGCCGCAGCGTGAGTTCCATTTCCTTCTCATTGGGCTTTTTGATACCGGAAAGGGTATTGAAGGCGTAAGGATCCAGCGTCTTGCAGGAAACGTAGTCGATCCGGTCCCCCACCGCGAAGGCGTCAAAACCGAAGGTCTGGGGGTGCATTTTATTGGGCTCCGGCTGGTCCACGATATGCAGGTGGGTGCCGTGCACGTTGATGGCGTCGTCATGGGAGGCTCCCAGCACGCAGTCCCTGACGATGATTTTTCCCCTGCATCCGGAAAAATGCAGCTTGTCCGCCCAAGAGGAATTGGCGCGCAGGGAGCCGGGGCGGGGCTCCTTCCTTGAACGTGATGCTGATTTTTCCGGGGGACAGTTCTTCAATGACCGTTTTTCCCGGGTCAAAGCGGCCCTGGAAGGTGCCGGAGGCGGCATCGAAGACCTTGGAATATCCTCCCATCCGGAATTCCCAGCCGGGGCCGCGCCAGGTCAGGGAGCCGCCCTTCACCGTATACAGCGTGCCGTCCGGAATGGTCGCCTTCATGGTATTTCCGTCAACCTCCGTCACCAGGAATTCGCCCATGGTAGGGTGCAGGTAATCAAAGCCCAGGCCGTTCAGGGAAACGTTTTCCGCGTGCTCCATGCAGACGAAGATGGCTTTCCCTCCAGCAGGATGTCAGTGGCTCCCGGTTTGCCCTCCAGCAGGCGGATGGCCATGGCCTTGGCCTCGTTGGGCGCGTCATTAGTGTTGGAAATCTGCGGCTTTCCGGTGACCAGGCCCCCGTGCTTGAAGACGTGCCTGCCGGGCATGAACCGGATGGCGACCGGGCCTGCCTGGAGCCCTCTCCCATGAGCGCCAGGGAAGCCTCATGCTCTCCAGGCTGGATGACGAGCGTATCCCCGCGCGACATGATGAGACGGTTGGCCGGGGCCGTGCCCTTCCAGGCCGTGGCGGGGGAAGTTCCGGGGTTGCCGTCGCTTCCCTTGGACGGATCTATGTACCAGCATGGTTCCCGGCGGATTGCGTGCGCTGCGCCCGTTCCGGGTAGCCCGCCGCCGCGCAAAGCCCGGTTAGTGCCGTGAGAACAAGAAGCGGGGCGCCTGCGGAAGTTTGCAGGCTACGCTCCTGCGGGAGCGCGGCTTTCTGGACAAGCGTAATGCCCGCAGGGCCGGGGGGAAAAGGCCGCGGTTTTTTTCCCTGTGCGCCGGGAGAGCGGCCCTTACTTTTCATCCTTCCTGCCGGGGCGGGAAAGGAAGCCGAGCAGCTTGTCATAGTACGCCTTGGACTTGTCGTAGTAGGACTGGGGGTCGATGTCCAGCTTGGTGCGGAACAGAAGCCAGAGCTTGTGGAAGGTGTTGACGCGGTAGCGGATGTCGAAGATGCGGAAGCCGCCCGCCTTCATTTTGTCCAGAATGGTGTGGTAGATGAGCGCCATGGCCTGGGCCGGGATGAGCGCGGCCTTGTCTTCCGGGCGGAGGCGGTTGTATTCCTCCTCCGCCTCCGCGAAGAACTTTTCCGCCAGGTCCGCCTCATATTGCAGCAGTTCCTGAAGCTGGGGGGAATAGACTCTGCCGCGCAGGTCTTCCAGAGTGTAGCCGAAACGGTCCATGTCTTCCCTGGGAAGGTAGATGCGGTTGGATTTGCCGTAGTCTTCTGCCACGTCACGGATGATGTTCACCATTTGCAGCGCGTGCCCCAGGGCGATGGCGTAAGGATAGGCGGCTTCTCCGGCGCCCATGATGCGGGCGGAGGTGAGGCCCACGCAACAGGCCACGCAGTAGGTGTAGTCCAGCAGTTCGTCACGGTTCAGGGGCTGCTGCTGGCAGATGTCCGAGCGGCAGCCTTCAATCAGGTGCAGCATGGGGGTGGTGTCCAGCTCCAGGTCCTGAATGAGGGCGATGATGTCTTCTTCCAGCTCCGTCAGCTCCAGAACGTCTCCGCCGTTGATGACTTCTATCCAGCGGTTCAGGGCGTCGTGGCGTTCTCGGGGCGTCATGCCCGGTTCGTCCACGATGTCGTCCACCGTGCGGCAGAAGGCGTAAAATTCCGCCATGTGGCGGCGTTCTTCTTCAGGAAGGTCAATGAGGGCGAAGGCCAGGTTGGACTTGGCCTTGCTTGTAATAGTCTGAGCTTGAGTCATGTCTTGACGGGGAAAACGTGCCTGCGGAGGGGCTGGAAATCAGGGGATAAGCCCCCAGTGGGAAGTGAAGGGCCACAGGCAGAAGCTGGCGGGGCCTACGATGTTGTATTGGTGAACGGGCCCCCAGTACCGGGAGTCGAAGGAGTTTTCACGGGTGGAATTGTCGCCCAGGGCCACGTATTCACGCAGGTAGGGGCGTTTTTTATCATTGGAAAGGTGCACGGTGCCCCCTTCCGTGATGTAGGCCCTCCCGTCCAGCAGGCTGAGGGGGGCGGGAAGGGCCACATAGCCGCAGGGCTGGTAGGGAGGCTTGCCGGAGGCCACCCTCTGGATGGTCCATTCCGTGGCCGGTTTTCCGTTGACGATCAATTGGGAGTCACTGATGGACAGGGAATCCCCCGGTACGCCGGAGAGGCGTTTGACGTAGTGCGTTCCGCCTTCCTGCCCGGTGCTGCTTCCCTTGTTGGCGATGCCTTCAATGCCGCGCGTGTCAAAGACGAAGACTTCCCCGCGCTCCGGCTTGCGGAAGTGGTAGGCCATCTTGTTCACCACGATCAGGTCACCGGCGTCAAAGCGGGCGTTCACGATCGTATCCCCCGTCAGGTAGCTTCTGAACGGCGTGTGCCGTTCGGACTCGAAGCGCGGTTCCTGGTTGAGGAAGTAGCGGCGCGTTTCCGCCTCCGCCGCTGGAATTTCCAGCTTGGAGCCGTCGTCGAAAATCACGTTGGTCACCGTGAGCAGGAGGTATTTGGTGCCGGGTTCAAAGCGGACGATTTTCTTTTCCTTGGAGGCCGTTTCATGCACATAGGAGCCGCCGTACAGGATCATGTCCCCGATTTTCTTCATCAGGGTGGGGTCTCCCTCCTGGGGGACGGCGCGGATGCCGTTCAGGGAGGGCTGCATGGAGCCGGTGGGGATGCGGAAGGGCTGGACTACGTAGGCGCGCAGACCCAGGAAAATGGCCAGGATCACGAACAGGACTTCCACGTTTTCCGCCAGGCCGGAAAGCAGCGCGCCGGGAATGGATTCCAGCGTGGATTCCATTTTGGCGGTGATGGTTTCCACCTGCTGCCTGTCCCCCCTGCGGAGGCCCGTTTTGAGCAGGGTGCGGCTCTCTTCAAACTCTGCCAGGCGCTCGGGCGGCAGAAGGTCGCGGTTGTAATTGATGTAGCGGCGCACCGCTTTCAGGGCCATGCGCCCTTTCCGGCGCCATTTGGGCGTAAACCAGGCCAGGGGATGGTCCAGAATAAACACCAGGATGGCGTTTGCGGCCGGAAAACGGTCGTAAAGAGTGGCCAGGATGGACTTGTGCGGGCTGTTCATGAGGTGCTGTTGCCATGATGCCCCGTCCTGAGGCGTCATGGAAGTCTATTTTACGTTACGGCAGCCCCATTTTGCCCGGATTCAGCAAATTTCTGGGATCCAGGGCGGATTTGACCAGTTCGTGCAGATGGAAGGCTCCTTCTCCCACGGCCTCCCGGAACCATTTGGCCTTCGCCAGGCCGATGCCGTGTTCCCCGGTGATGGTGCCCCCGTGTTCCAGCACCCAGTGGAACAGCCTGTCCACGCAGGAGTCCGCCAGGGCCTTCTTCTCCGGGTCCGCGTAATCGTCCACCATGATGTTGGTGTGAATATTGCCGTCTCCGGAATGGCCGAAGCACGCGATGTCCAGCCCCGTTTCCCGGTTCATGGCCTCGCAGAATTCCACCAGGTCCACCAGGCGGGACCTGGGGATGACGATGTCTTCATTCAGCTTGGTCATGCCGGTGGCTTTCAGGCTGTAGGAGAATTCCCTCCGGAGCTGCCAGATGGCTTCCGCCGCCTCCTCCGTATCCGCGCGCAGGATGTCGGTCGCGCCGCATTCTTCCAGCAGGACGCAGAGGGAATCCAGTTCCTCACGCACGGCTGCCTGCCTGCCGTCCACTTCCACGATCAGGTGGCCGCGGCTGCCGGAGGGCAGGGCGCTGTCCCCCAGGTAGGCCCGGGCGGCGCGGAGGGTGAAGCTGTCCGTTATTTCCAGGGCGGAGGGAAGGTGCCCGCTGTTCAGGATGCGCTGCACGGCGGCGGCGGCCAGCGGGAACTGAGGGAAGCTGGCGCTGAGCGCGCCGAAGGCTTCCGGATGGGGGATGATCCGCAGAATGGCCCGGGTGACGATGCCCAGCATCCCTTCCGAACCGATGAAAAGGTCCCCGAGGTCGAAGCCCGTTTTGTTCTTGTGGGTGCGTCCCCCGCATTCCACCACTTCCCCGCTGGCAAGCACTACGGTCAGGCCCAGCACGTAGGCCTTGGTGACTCCGTATTTCAGGCACCTGGGGCCGCCTGCGTTCGTGGCGATATTGCCGCCGATGCTGCATTCCTTCCTGGACGCCGGGTCCGGTGGGTAGAACCAGCCCAGCGCGCGGGCTTCCCTCTGGAGGTCCGCCGTGATGACGCCGGGTTCCACCACGGCCACGCCGTCTTCCGGGGAGATTTCCAGAATGCGGTTCATCCGTTCCAGGGAAAGGCTGATGCCTCCGCGCAGGGGAACGCAGCCCCCCACGTATCCCACGCCGCCGCCGCGGGCCGTGACGGGGATGTTCATGGAAGAGGCATAGCGCATCAGCAGGGAGACGTCCTCCGTGCTTTCCGGGAAGACGACTGCCTCCGGCAGCACGGACGCGTACCATTTGTCCCCGGCGTGCGCGGCCAGCACATCCGGAGCCCCGGAGACCTTTTCAGGCCCCAGGATGCGGGAAATGTCTTCTTCCAAAGACATGGATTACTTGAGGATGGGGGTGCAGAAGCAGTCCGGGCGGTGGAAGTCCGGATTGCCGGAAAGGTCGTCCGCCGTGGTCAGGAAAATCTGGTCCGGGGTGTCCAGGATGAACGTGGCGGCCAGCTTGCAGTCGCGTACGTCCACGCCGCGCAGTTCGTTCAGCGGAATGCGGGCCATGGCGCACCAGCCCTCGTCCGTCAGGATGCTCTTGGTATCCACGGCCAGCGGGGCGGGAATATCTTCATTGGCCCGGCGGGTGTCGGAAAAGGCGCAGGCCCACCACGCTCCGTTGGGCGCAAGGTTGAATTCCCAGTAATTGGTGCCGTCCCCGGCGGCCATGAACCATTCCGCCAGGTCGTACCTCCAGAGTTCCGGCAGGAACTGGCCGGGCCGGGCGTCCGGATGGACGGTGGCTTCCTTGCTGCGGGAGGCCAGGAACCAGAGGTACTCGCCGTCCGTCGCGAAGGCGAACTCCGCGCTTGGCTCCACGTCGTATCCGAACCAGTCGTTGACGAGTTCCTGGCGGGGCAGGGAGGCAAGCTGGTCAAAGCTTCCGTTGAAGGCCCATTGGTGAATGATTACTTGCATACCATCACATTTGGACAGTTTGCAGCTTTTATCAAGCCAGAACGTCTTATGGGCTTGGATATTGACGTGATTTCTCCATCATGGGCTCCGTCATGCATTTTCAAAGGACGCTGAACCTGCTGTCCCGCGGAAGCGCTCCCGGTTACCTGGCCGTGTTCATCGGAGGCTTCGGGGACGTGGTGGCGGGCTGCCTGAGCCGGGTGGAAAAGAGGTTTCCCGGTTTTTTGCCGGGGGTGGCGCATGCCACGGCCTATTACCACTGGGACGGGGGCGGCTGCGGCGTGTTCCTGGACAGGTGCGGAAAAATTGCGGCGGAGCTGGAAGAGCTGCGCCGGGAATGCCCCGGGCTGCCCGTCGTGCTGGTGGGCCACAGCTATGGCGGCTCCTGCGCGGTGGAAGTAGCCAGGCGACAAGCGGTTCAGGCCGCTCCGCTCTGCCTCCTGACCATAGACGCCGTGGCGCGGCGGCAGAAAAACGCGCGCCCGGCCTGCGTGGAATGGTGGGGAAATGCCTACCTGCGGGACGGAGGCGGCTTCATGGACGTGGTGCCCAGGATCGGCGGCCGCTGGGGGCACTGCGCCGGGGCGGACGCCAACCTGGCTTTTTCCGGCTACCGGCGAGACCGGAAGGGCCGCCTTTATTCCCACCGGAGGCCCGCTCCCATGCTGTATGAAGCTCCCGCGGAAGAAACGCGCAGCCTTTTCCAGGCGGCATCCGCGTGGCTGGAAGGCAGAATTCCGGGCTGACCGCCGCGCTACCGGTCCAGCTCGTCCCACTTCACCAGTTGGGAAAGAAGCTGGCTGATGAGGCGCTCCGTCTGATTACGGGCTTCCTCCTCAGGCACTCTGATCTTGTCCCCGTACGCGGTGGAAATCTGGAAGTAGCACCAGCGCTGGTCCACGCCGTACAGCACCCTGTCCTTCATATCCGTCAGGGTGCGGGCCAGGTGGTCCTCCGTCATGTGGTGGTGGCCGATGAACACGTAATAGTGCATGCTGTCCAGGATGATGGGCCGCGGCTGGTCCGGAGTGATGTTCTGCTGGGATTTCAGCTTGGTCATCCTGATGGTTCCGTGGCCTTCCACGGGCACCTCCACCTTGGTTCCCGTCAGGTTGAAATGACCCTGGGCCGGAAGGCAGCGTTCCGGGCGGTGGATGGAGTTGTTCAGGTCATGGCCGGATTTGACGATGGAGACGCGGCACAGCACGGGCGCGGTTTCCGGCGCGTCCAGGCTGATGGGGACTTCCTGCACGTAATCCGCCTTGGAAAATTCCGTGTCCGGCGCCAGGATGCCCCGTTCCTGTTCAGACTCCTGCCGGCGCGTGCCGTGCCAGCCGTCCGGATTCATGCCTGTGGGGAGGGCCATGCTGATGGATGAATCCTGCACCTCTCCCTTGCGCGGCATCAGGTAAATGCCACCGAGCGTGACGGCCAGCAGGAGGGGAAGGACGAAAATCTTGAGCGTTTTAATGTTCATGGCGGCGGAAACGCTTATTGGGACTTGTTCATTTTAACGACCAGCTTCTTGCGCCGGGACGGCTTCCAGATCAGCTCCCCGGCCAGCAGGGAGTGGACGGCCGCCAGGCCGAGAAGGCAGATGGGGAAGAAGAACAGCAGGCCGGACCAGTCATGCCAGGTTTTCGCGGCAAACTCGGGGTCCCCGTATTCCGCCAGCACTACAATGCTGGTGATGCGGACGCCGTTGCCGATGACGGCCAGGGGAATGGCGCTGAGGAAGAGCACGCATTTTTTCCAGAACTTCAGGTCGGACAGGTAGGCCCAGGCGGCGGACAGCATGAGCAGGGCCATCAGGGAGCGCATGCCGCTGCATCCTCCTGAAATGTTGAAGGCGTCCCAGTGGCCGCCGGTGGAGCGGATGTTGGTGCCTTGCAGGTAGGTATCCACGCCGAAGAGGGCCGCGCCCAGGTGCCCCAGCTCCGTGGCGACGATTTGCAGCTCCACCGTGGCCTGCTGGAAGGAGGGAAGGGGAATGCACAGCCAGAAAAAGAGCAGGGGGAAGGCGCACAGCCTGGCGATCCGCGGCCCGGCCAGGTACCAGGCTCCGCCCAGCAGGATCAGGGGAAGCGCGCCCACGGCCACGCGGGGCTGACCCACGCGGAAGGAGAGCGCCAGAAGAAGGGCCGCCGGGATGAAAAGAATCAGCCCGCGCCAGTCCATGCGCCTGGGTGCCTGGGCAATCTTTTTCCTGGCGTGGTACAGCATGAAGGCGATGATGGGAACCACCAGCCAGCCGTGTTCGTAATCCGTCTGCTTGTTCCAGGAGGAAACGAGCCACTGGATGCTGCTTTCATTCCCGGTGGAACCGAATTCGGGAAACGCCAGGTAGGGCAGCGCCAGCAGGATGGCGCACACGGCCAGGGCGGCGATCATGGGGACGGTTAGAAATCTCTCTTTGGCATCTGGAACGGGGGAACCCATCATGGAGAAAAATCAAATTGTGAGAATTAAGTATTGCGATTATGTGGACCTGTGTTCAGAATGCGTCCGCTTTTCAGTTTCCGGTATGAAGATTATCAGCGGTACAGCACACAGAGAACTTGCGGAGCGCATTGCGCAAAGCGTAGGCATTCAGTTGACGGACGTCACGGTGAACACTTTCCCCGATGGAGAAAGTTTTGTAAAGATAAATGAAAACATCCGCGGCAAGGATGTTTTCCTCATTCAGCCCACCTGCCCCCCCACCAACCATAACATCATGGAATTATGCGTGATGGTGGACGCCGCCCGCCGTGCCAGCGCCGGACGCATCACCGCGGTGGTTCCCTTCTTCGGGTACGCCCGCCAGGACCGCAAGGACCAGCCCCGCGTTCCCATTACCGCCAAGCTGGTGGCCAACCTGCTGACCGCCGCCGGCGTGGACCGCGTGCTGACCATGGACCTGCACGCCGCCCAGATCCAGGGCTTCTTTGATATTCCGGTGGACCACCTGTACGCCGCTCCCGTTTTAATCCGCCACCTGCGCGAACACTATGTAAAGGACCTCCAGAACCTGGTCGTCGTTTCCCCGGACGTGGGCGGCGTGAAAATGGCCCGCGCCTATTCAGACGCCCTGGGTGCGGAGCTGGCCATCGTCGCCAAGCACCGCGTCAACGCCACGCATGTGGAGGCCATGAACGTCATCGGTGACGTGGAAGGCCGTGACGCCGTCCTGATTGACGACATGACGGAGACCGCCGGCACCCTGTGCGCTGCCGCCAACATCCTGAAGGAACGCGGCGCCCAGCGCGTGTTTGCCTGCGTGTCCCACGGCGTGCTGGGGGACATGGCCCGCGAACGCATTGCCGGCTCCTGCATTGAACGCGTTCTTACTTCCGACACCGTTCCCATGGCCTATGGCCCCAAGGTGGACTGCATCAGCGTGGGCGACCTGCTGGGTCATGCCGTGCAGCGCATACATGACGGAGAATCCGTATCATCATTATTTGACATTTAGCCAATTTTAGTGCAGAGTCCTGCGCCCTGACCTGAGTACCGGTTTACGCGGGTTCAGAAATCCCGGCGGGGCCTCTGCCTGAACCCGATTAGGAAACATTATCAATCAACACTCAATATTGCCTCTATAAAACATGGCTACATCCCATTCCCTCAAGGCCGAAACGAGAGCCTGCGGCTCCGGTAATCTGAAGCAACTCCGCAGCCAGGGCCTGGTCCCCGGCGTGGTTTACGGTCCCGGTTTTGACAACGTCAATATCCAGGTTGACGCCCGCGAACTCTCCCGCATGCTGGCTTCCGCCGTTTCCGAACACATCCTGGTGGCCCTGGACATCGACGGCAAGATCGTGAAGGCCCTCCTCAAGGAAGTGCAGCACAACCCCATCACCAACGCCTGCCTGCATGTGGACTTCCAGGCCGTGACCGATACCACGGTCATCCACTCCATCGTTCCCGTTATTCTGGAAGGCGAAGCCGCCGGCGTAGCCCTGGGCGGCGTGCTGGACCAGACCATTCATGAACTGGCGATCGTCTGCCAGGTGAAAAACCTGCCGGAAGCCATTACTGCTGACATCTCCGGCCTGAAGCTGGGTGAAACCCTGCGCATTGCCGATCTCAAGCTGCCCTCCGGCGTGAACACGGAACTGGCCGGCGACGTGATCGTGGCCATCGTGGAAGCCCCCCGCATTTCCAGTGAGGAAACCGCTCCGGCCGTTGAAGAAGCCGCTGCCGAGAAGTAAGCCTGAAACAGCCTGTTTTTTATCTCTCCGGGCCCGGAACCGTTTTTACGGCTCCGGGCTTTTTTTTGTCGCCAAGAGAGAGTCTTCTGGTAAAATGCAAGATACGTATTCGTCAGATTACTCTGGAAAAAAGCCTTAGATTTATGAACAAGTCCCTCATATTGGCGTTGACCGCACTCGTTCCGCTTGCTGCGGCGGATGAAGTAAAACTCAAGGATGGAACCGTTTACAAGGATTGCACCGTGGAGGTGGAAACGCCGGAAAGCGTCAGCCTCCTGGTCCCCGTAGCCGGCGGGATCAAGGATTCCGTGACCGTTAAAAGGGAACTGGTTGAATCCATCAAGAAGGCGACTCCGGACGAACTGGAAGCCGCCAAGATCAACAAGACGTACGCCAAGCCGGAAACCATGAACGCCAAGGATCTGGAAAGCGCCCTGGCGGACCTGGACAAGACCATCAAGAAGAATCCCCAGGGGCTCGCCCATGACGCCGCCGTCAAGGCCAGGGCCAGAGTGGTGGTCCTGCTGGAGGAGAAGAAGCTGGTGGAAGGAGCCCAGGCCGCCCAGGAAGCCAAGGAGGAGGCGGAAGTGACCGTGCGCACCAAATACGACCATGAGGCCAACAAGCTGTTGAAGCGCTTCAAGGCGCTTGCCGTGCGCAATCCCTACCAGGCCATGGCCGTGTACGACCGCCTGCGTGACGGCTACCCCGGCTCCGCCGCCCTGGCGGACGCCTATCCGGATGCCTCCAGAATCGCCGGCCAGCTCAACCGCAAGCTGGAGGTCATGATCGCCGCCAAGGAAAAAGCCCTGGAAAAGGAACGTGAAACCTTGAGAAAGGAAGAGGAAAAGCGCCGTGGAGACCCCAAGTTGACGAAGGAGCAGCGCCAGCTCCTGATGGACGCTTTCCAGAAAAGGCAGACCGCCATCCGGGAGCGTGAAAACCAGCTTACGGAAGTGCACCGGGCCTTGCGCAAGAAGGTCAAGGAGCGCGGGGACCGGTGGTTTGAACCTGCGGCCGGCTCTCTCGAGGCCATGAGGGACGTCAAGCTGGTGGCCGCTACGGATGCGGAACGCCTGAAAAACCAGGACCCGGAAAACGGGGCCGGTTCCGCCGCACTGGAAAAGGCCTGGAACCTGTGTGACGAGAAAAAATTTGACGAGGCCATGGAGGCCCTGACGGAGGTCCGCACCGCCCAGGTTCCCAGGGAATACTATGAAGAACTGACGGAGACTGTGCGAGCAGGCCTGCAGGAACAGCGTGCCCGTGAACGCGCGGAACGTGCGGAAGCGGCGCGCAAGGCCCGTGAAGACCGGGACAAGAAGCGCCAGGAGGAACGGGCTGCCGCCGCCAAGGCCAGGAAAAAATAATCCGGCTGTTTCCCGGAGAAAAGACCCTCCGGGAAGCGCCGCAGAAATGGCCTTCATGGACAGGATGGATCAAGTAAAGCTGGACCCATTCTGTCCGTCGGGCCTGTTCAGTCCATTTACCCCGCGTTGTTTGATATAAAAGCCTCCTGGAATTCTTCTGATGGCGGGGGCTCCGGTGGCATGGCCCTGTTACTGGGCCATGCGTTTTTTTGTGCGGAAAAGCGGGCAAATCTTTACCCATGCGGTATTTCCTGCTTTCTTCCGCCGCGGCTTCGGTATAGAAAAGTCACATGAGGAACGCTTCTTGCAAACGGGTCACCGGTGAAACGGACATCAGCATGGAACTGAACCTGGACGGCACGGGCTGCGCCGCCGTCGCCACGGGCCATGCGTTTTTTGACCACATGCTGGATTTGCTGGCTCGCCATTCCCTGATGGACCTGACCCTCCAGGCCCGCGGCGACCTGGAAGTGGACGCCCACCACACGGTGGAGGACGTGGGAATCGTTCTGGGGGAATGCGTCAGGAACGCCCTGGGGGACAAGAAGGGAATTGCGCGCTACGGCTGTTCCCACCTGCCCATGGATGAAACCCTCACGCGCGTGGTGATGGACCTGAGCAACCGCCCGTATGTGGTTTTCCGCATTCCGGAAAGCGGCCTTCCGGACGCTCCCAACTTTCCGCTGACCCTTTGCGAGGAATTCTGCCGCGCTCTCGCCAACAACCTGCGCTGCAACCTGCATGTGGAAGTGCTCTACGGCAGGGACGGCCACCATATTGCGGAATCCGTCTTCAAGGGCATCGCCCATGCGCTGCGGCAGGCCGCGGCCATTGACCCGCGTGCCGCCGGAACGCTGCCTTCAACCAAGGGAATGCTGTAAGTCCATGAAGCTTGGCGTGATTGACTACGGCGCGGGCAACCTCCGCAGCGTGCTGAACACCTTTGAGGCGGCGGGCGTGACCGGTCATCTGGTCCGCACGCCGGAGGACGCGGCAGGCGTGACCCATCTGGTTCTTCCCGGCGTGGGAGCCTTTGGAGACTGCGCGGAAAAGCTGCGCCGCCAGGAGCTGGTGCCGCTGGTCCGGACGTGGATAGAGCGTGACAGGCCTTTCCTGGGCATCTGCGTGGGCTACCAGGTTCTTTTTGAAAGCGGGGAGGAAGACGAACAGGTGCCCGGACTGGGCATCTTCAAGGGCCGCGTGGTCCGCTTTGCGGAATCGGAACTCAAGGTGCCCCACATGGGATGGAACAGCGTGGCTCTTTCCAATCCCGCCGATCCCATCTGGAAAGGCATGGGGCGGGAGCCGTACTTCTACTTTGTGCACTCCTATTATCCGCAGCCGGAGGATGAATCCCTGGCGGCCGCCTTCTGCACCTACGGCGTGCGTTTTGCCGCCGCCATCAGGCGCGGCAACCTGGTCGCCACGCAGTTCCACCCGGAAAAAAGCCAGAAACTGGGCGTGAAGCTGCTGGAAAACTTCGTTTCCCTGTAGCCCGCAAATGGCGGAACCGGGACCGTGCGGGGTTCTTTTCCCGGAGGACGGGGCGGGGGAGGATTGCATTCTCCCTCTTTTGCGTTATTTTGGGGATAGTGATGACAAATTGAATGAACCGTATGCGAGGAATACGGTCTTATAAAAAGACACCCATGAATAAATCATTCAGGTTAACAGGAGGGATTCTGGCATGCGCGTGCATGCTGGGCGGCCTTCCCGCACATGCAAATAATACCCCCACCAAAATGTCCGCTCAAGATTCTGCAACCATCCAGGTCCCGGCCCAGGGCCGCGGAAATTCCAGGGTAGAGTACCTTGGGCAGTCCATGGACCAGTTGATTTACGACTTCATGCAGGAGGAAAAAATTCCCGGCATGACCCTTGCGATTGTCCAGGCCCCCTACATTCCCCGCGTGGTAGGCTACGGCGTGTCCAACGCGGAAACGGGACTGCTGGCTTCCACCAATACCTTGTGGCCTGCGGCGGAAATCTCCCAGGGATATGCCGCCATTGCCGCCTTCCAGCTTGTGGAAAAGGGAAGGATGGACATCCATGACAAGGTGTCCCGCTATGTTTCCGGCCTGCCGGAAGCCTGGCAGAATGTCTCCGTGCTCCAGCTCCTTCAGCATTCCTCCGGCATTCCGGATTACAGGGAATCCCCCCAGTTCGATATAGGCCGGGATTACGATCCGGCGGAACTCCTTTCCCTGGTCAGGCTGAACGATCTGGAATTCCCCTCCGGAACGGATGTGCGCCAGAGCGCCACGAACTTCCTGCTTCTCTCCATGGTCATTGATGCGGTGGCGGGCATGCCTTATGAGGAATTCGTCAGGGAAAACCAGTTCCAGCCCCTGGGCCTCCAGCACACCATGTTCGGGAAGGAGCTGGGAGCCGTGCAGCAGGACAACGTGCGCGAACACGGCAACAGGCATTCCCTGTTCAAGTCCCGTGTGGAATATGTGGACCCGGCGGAAACGGCGGCGGGTTATGCGGTGAAGGACGGCTCCATTAAATCCGTTCCGCCGCCCGCGCGCTCCTCCCTGCGCGGTTTTTCGGACATCTGGTCCACGCCGCAGGAAATCAGCTTCTGGGACATTTGCCTGGCCGGCTCCATCCTGGTGAAGGATGAAAAGCACCGGGACATGATTTACAAGCCCATCCGGCTGGACAACGGGAAAATCGTTCCGGCCATGGCCGGCTGGCAGTTCCCCCACCACAAGGGCCTGATGGATATCAAGGGCGGCGTTCCCGGCTTCTCCTCCTACATCTGCCGGTTCACGGCCCCGTCCGAACTCGTATGCGTGACGCTGACGGCGAACAAGGAGGGCGTGGACCTGACCAATCTGGCGCGCCGCATCGCCGGGGCGCTGGATCCCAAGCTGGGCTCCGCCCACCTGGACGACGATTTCCTGTATCTTTATGAAAGCGTCTTCGGCGTGGATGAAACCATGGAGCGCATTGAAAAAATTCTGGCGGAAAAATCCATTCCCGTCTTTGCCAGGATTGACCACGGGAAGAACGCCCGTGAAGCCGGGCTGGAAATGCCCCCCTCCAAGGTCGTCATCTTCGGCTCTCCCAAGGTAGGCACCAACCTGATGCTGGAAAATCCGGGCATAGCCACGGAACTGCCCCTGCGCATTGCCGTATGGGAGGATAAGGAGGGCAGCACCTGGATCAGCTTTCCCCACATGGAAAAAATTGCCAGGGCATACGGCGTGGAAAATCTGCCTCCTGTTGCCCCCATCCGCCAGCTGCTGAGGAACATTGCCTCCAGGGCGGCAAACGTTTACTGAACAAGGCTTCCCTGCTTCCGTGCACGGAAGGAACAGGCCATAAGAAAAGAACCGCCTCTTTAGGAAGGCGGTTCTTTTTGATGAAAAGCAAGGAGCGGATGCTTCGTCCGCATGGGCCGGCTTTAGCCGAGCACCTTGTAGTACTGAAGGTGAATCTGGGGATTCAGGCGAAGGCGTTCGCGGATGGTCTTGATGGCGGAAGGTTCCGCAGAAAACGTGTAGGTCACGTACTGGCCGGCGGAAAGGTGGTTGGATTCATAAGCGAATTCGCGGCGGCCGGTGTTTTCCGTGGCGGTGATGTCGGCGCCTTCTTCCTTCATCGCGGCGGCTACGGTATTGATCAACTCCTCAACGGGGGTTTCCGTACCCTTCATGTTGAATACGATAAGAGCTTCGTAATTTCTCATGGTCTTGTGATAATTAGAAATGTGTCGTGCGAACGGTGCGCACCTTGCGGGCAAGTAAGGTGCAATGATTGTCTTCAGAAAGCAAGCCTATTTTTTACCTTGTTTCCGGGAACATGCCGTTTCCTGCGTTTTATTCCCGCCGGGAAGGGAAAGAATGGGGACCGCGGCAACGGAAGAGATTGACTTTTCCCGTACGGTTGCCAATCATCCATTCATGGTGAAATTGTTCTGCATGGCGCTTCTTGCCGGGTGCCTCTGCTGCGGGAGCGCCCGTTCCGGCGTCCGGATGGCGGATGCGGCTCTGGTGATGAGCCTGTGCGGGACGTCTTTGGATGACTGGGCTGACGACAATCCCTTTTCCGGTCGTGCGGAGATGGAGAGGGAACCCGTCATGGAATCCGCGTGGCTGTATTGGAGCTCCGCTCCGGACAGGGCTGCCCGGATATGGAGGGAATTGGCGGAAAAGGATTGAAGCAAATTGCCATTCAACTATATTGTGCGGAATGAACGTATGGCGTGCTGTGTTACTGTGCTGGGCGGTCTGTGTGGTTCCGTCAGTGGCGGAGGTCCGGATAGTGGATGTGGTGGGGGATGAAACGTTTACCAGGGCTCTGGAGACGATTGGCAGCCAGGTGAAGGATTCCTCCTCCTGCAAAAAAGTGGTCAAGGAATTGAACCGGGAGGCGGACCGGCTGGAAAAGGCGTGGCGGGAGGCGTTCATGTCCGGAGCCCCTACCACGCAGGAGTGGTGCCGTGTGGCTGGCGTGGATGTGCAGTTGTTCAGAAAAATGGAGGAAAGCAGGAAACGGGAAAAAAAGGAGGAGATAGTTTCCTTATCGGAATTGGAGGATGACGGCGTCATTACCCATGAGGAGGCGGAAGAGGGATTTTCTGCGCTGCGCAGGATGATGTGGGCGTCCAAGACGGCGATAGACTCCCTGGATGATTTCATAGCGCAGGCGGAACTGCCTCTGCCGTCATCCCCGGAGGGAGACTCCTATGAAAAGCTGCTGGCCTGGAAGTTGAATCCTGAATCTTCCCTGTCTTATAAGATAGATCACGACCCGCTGGTCAACGGCAGTCTGGAAGAAACGCTGCAACGGTGCTGGAGTGGCGAAGTTCTGGGGTTGTTGACGGATACGGTTCACCGGATTTCCCGGGAGAGGCGGTTTTTGTTAATCCGGTGTTATGCAGACCGGCAGGTGGAGATGGCGGAAAGGTTTTCCAGGCTTCCGGCCCTGACGCCTGAACAATGGTGCTGGTTCCAAAAGAGGGAGCATGACAGGGAGGCCTTGGAACGTTCCGCCACAGATCTGTTAACGATTGCTCTGCTTTTGTGGAATAAAGGAGAAGGGGAGGAAAGTGATCCCCTGATGGAAGAAACATTCCGTTACTGGGTGTCCGCCCCGGAACGGGTCGCGCGGGTGTGGCAGGAAAAACTCCGGAAGGAAGAAGGGCGTTAACGCGTCTGCGCCATCCGCACGGCCAGCTGGAAGGCGTGGATGGTGCTGGACGGATTGGCCTTTCCGGCGCCCGCCAGGTTGAAGGCGGTTCCGTGGTCCGGGCTCAGCCGGGGGCGGGGCAGTCCCAGCGTGACATTCACGGCGGTATGGAAGTCCACCAGCTTCAGGGGAATCAGCCCCTGGTCATGGTAGGGGGCCAGCACGGCGTCATAGAGGCCTTCCACGGCGTCCCGGTACACGCAGTCCGGAACGGAGGGACCGTCAAATTCCGCGTCCGGATGAATGGCCCCCAGCCGTTCCACGGCCGGGGCAATAATAGTTCCGTCCTCGTCTCCGAAGGCGCCGTGTTCCCCGGCATGGGGGTTCAGAGCCGCCAGGGCGATGCGCGGGCGGAGGATTCCCTTGCGGAGGCAGAAATCTTTCAGCAGGGTTCCGATGCGGACCAGTTCCTCCGTGTTCAGCAGGGACGGCACGCTTTGAAGGGACGTATGGATGGTGGCCAGGCCCACCGTCAGCCGTTTTCCGGTCAGGCACATGGCGTAATTGTCCGTATCCAGGCGTTCCGCGAAGAATTCCGTCTGTCCCGGCCAGCGGAAGCCTGCCTCGTGCAGGGTTTCCTTGCAGACGGGTGCGGTGACGACGGCGTCAACCGTTCCTTCCCGCAGGGCATGGGCCGCCTGTTCCAGATGGTCAAAGGCGTGTTTGGCGGATTCCGCATTCGGCCTGCCGAGGGGGACCTGCACCCTCTTGCCGATGAGGCGGTATTCCGCCCCTTCCGGGAGCTCTCCGGAGGCAAGCGCTGCGGAAATGACTTCCGGGCCTATGCCTGACTGGTCGCCCAGCGTGTACCCGATGACCGGTTTCATGGTGTGGAAAGTGGAGCCCTTACAATTCCGTGGCTTCCGGTATCCCCGCGGCGGGAGCCGGAACTTCTGCCGCAGGGGGAGCAGCGGCTTCCGCCGCCGGGGCTGCCTGGAGGGCGGCAGCCCGCTTCTCCATGTTGATGACCTGGGTGGTTTTTTCCGGCTCGTCAGGGTTGCGGAGTTCGAATTCCAGGTGGGAGTTGGTGGACCAGTGGTAGTAAATGGTGGCGCCAAGGGCGGCCAGCACCAGAATCAGGAGAATGGAACCGAAGAAGGAGCGCATGCCGTTACTGTGTCCTGACGGAAAGGGGAATTCAAGAAATTATCAAGACCACCTGCATGAGCTGGAAACGCCGCAAACGGCCACGTAAAGCATCGTTGCGATGCGCGTCCATTTCCGGAAGGCGGCGGCGCGGAAAGAGAGCGCCCGGAAGCGGAGCGGCGGCCGCGCCGGCGCAGGCCGGCCCAATCCCGGCGTGGGGGCCAACCGGGAAAAGAGAAAGATGAAGACGGCGTGGAAAGATTCAGGACAGGATTTTAACCGCAAGGAACAGAATAATGAGCAGGATGACGAAGCCGATAATCCTGCCCGCCATGCTGCCGCCTTCCCCGTGCTGCCCGCACATGGGGCAATTCTCCGCGCCGTTCATGCCCCCGCACTCCATGCCGCACGCGCCGCAGGAGGAACATTCCTCCCCTTCCCGCGCGTGGTCTTCAAAGAGGATTTCCAGTTCGCGCACGGAAGGCTCCACGCCGGAAACGACGATTTCCCCGTCAATGGCGAGGGCGGGCAGCGGAGCGCCGACCTGCTCCGGAGAGGCTTCCGTTTCCCGCATCTCCGGCTTCATGCCCAGACGGTCCAGCGCCTGGCGGGCGTTGGCGCGCAGGGCGTTTCCCGGGAAATCCCGGTTGTGAAAAAATTGAATACTGGTCATGGCGTGGGGGGCGGAATGCTTCCGTTTGCGGGAAACGGCTTCCTCCAACAAATAGGACAGGAGGCGAAAGGTCAATGCGTTTTTCCGTGTCATGACATATAAGTGTTGTACGGAAAACATTTTAGACTTTTCAAACGTGGGGGGAACGGGCACTATCCCGCCGGTCCCGCCATGAAAAAGCTATCTCTATTCCTCTTGACCCTGGCCTGTGTATTCCAGTTCTCCGCCCAGGCGCAGGAACGGCCCAGTTACATCGCCATTGAGGCCAATTCCGGCAAACTCCTTTTCAGCTCCAACGCGGAAGCTAAAAGGCCCGTAGCCAGCCTCTCCCAGGTAGCCACCGCCATGGTGACGCTGGACTGGGTGGCCCGCACGCGCCTGCCGCTGGACACCTTCATCGCCGTGCCGCAGGAAGCCTTCGGCCTCCGCGCCGGAAATCCCATGGACCTCCAGCCGGGAGACCGCCTGACGCTCCGGGACGCGCTGTATTCCACCCTGCTGGGCTCGGACAATGTGTCCGCCCTGACCATCGCCTCCTTTGTGGGCCGTGACCTGGTGTCCCGCCGGGGCGGCGGCGCGCCCATTGCCGCCTTCGTGACGGAAATGAACAACCTGGCCCGCTCCCTGAGAATGGCCAAGACGCGCTTCACCGCCCCTCACGGCCTGGACGCGGGCAACTCCGTTTCCACCTCCTGCGCGCTGGACATGGCCCTGCTGGGCGTCTACAGCATGCAGAATCCGGCCTTCTGCTACATCGTTTCCCAGGCGAGCCGCCGCATCGGCGTGCAGTCCCAGACCAAGGGAATGACGATGTATGATATTTCCAACAACAACAAGCTCATGAGCTCTCCCGGCGTGGACGGCATCAAGGCGGGCTCCTCCCGCGCCGCCGGTCCCTGCCTGCTGCTCAGCGTGACGCGCAACGCGATCTCCCGCCGCAGCCCCCAGACGGGTACGGAGGTGATCTACCCGCAGCGCATGATTCTTGTGGTGCTCGGCTCTGCGAACCGTTATCCCCTCGCCAGGCAGATGATGGCCGACGGCTGGCGGGTGTGGGAAAACTGGCAGGCTTCCGGCATGGATATGAAGGACCCCAAAGAGTTTGTCCAGCTTCCTGTGAAATCTGGTACAGAAAAGAGATAGGAAGTAGACGGCCGCGGAATTTTCTGCTATAAGAGGCACCGAATATGAACATCGGTGTTTTGAATAGCGGGGGTGACTCTCCCGGATTGAATGCAGTTATTGAAGGTGTGGTAGGCGCGGCTTCCCGCCGCGGCTGGAACGTTGTAGGTTTTTACGACGGGTTTGAAGGGCTTCTGTCAGAGGAGGGCAATGAACGGTTTGAATGGCTGACCCCTGTCTGCTGCCGCGGCTTGCGCGCCAAGGGAGGCACCATCCTGGGAACCGTGAACAAGGGGAACTTCGCCATCAAGGTGGGCGTGGACCAGAAGGGATCGATTGAACCCGCCGTGCTGGAAAAGACCAAGGCCACCATCCGGCGGCTGGGCCTGGACGCCCTGATCGTCGTGGGCGGGGACGGCTCCCAGTCCACGGCTCTTCTGCTTTCCGAGATAGGCCTTCCCGTGGTGGGGGTGCCCAAGACCATTGACAACGACCTGGGCGCGACCGATGTCACCTTCGGCTTCTACAGCGCCGTTTCCATCGTCTCCGAATCCCTGGACCGCTTGGAAACCACCGCAAACGCGCACCAGCGCATGATGGTGGTGGAAGTAATGGGGCGGCATGCGGGCTGGATTGCCCTGGAAGGCGGCATCGCCGGAAGCGCGGATGTGATTCTGCTGCCGGAAATTCCGTTTTCCATTGAAAACGTGGTGAAATGCATCAAGGCCCGGAAGGCGGCCGGGCAGCGGGAAATCCTGGTGGTGGTCTCCGAAGGCGCCCGCCTGGCGGACGAACTGGTGCTGCTGGATGAAAAGACCCAGGGGGAAGTGCGCCTGGGAGGCATCGGCAAGGTGATCTCCAAGAAACTGGAGGAAGCCACGGGAATTGAAACGCGTTCCTGCGTGCTGGGCCATATCCAGCGCGGCGGCTCCCCCTGCGCCTATGACCGCATTCTGGGCGTACGGTTCGGCAGTTATGCCGTGGAGCTGGTGGAAAAGCGCAAGTTCAGCTGCATGGTCGCCCTCCGGGGAACGCAGATGACTGCCGTCCCCATTGAGGAAGCCGTGAAAACCCTGAAACTGGTGGACCCCGACTGCCAGCTGGTGCGCACGGCGCGCGACCTGGGCGTGTGCTTCGGGGACTGACGTTCCCCATTTGCAGGCGAACAACGCGGCCTCCTGCGGCGTTGATTGTTTTTCAACCGTATCCTGGAATCAGGATACGGTTATTTTTTGCGGAAGCACGCCGTATTCATTGGGGCCGGGAGAGCTTTTAAGCAGCATCATGGATAGGAAAAGGATGGAAAACAGGTCCATCAGGTTGGAGGCCATCCCCAGGTAGCCCAGGTAGGGCGTCATGTCCTCCGGGATCAGGCGCAGCAGGAAAATCAGCAGGAAGGTGACGATGAAAATGAGGATGGGAATCAGAATGAATTTTCCGCTCAGGCTGCTGTCATGCAGGCGGCGTACGGCAACCGGCAGGTTGAACAGGATGTTGAGTCCCGCCACAGCTGCCAGAAGCTCCAGGGAAAGCATGCTCAGTTCTCCGGACTGGTAGAAAAAGTAAAAGGTGGGGTTGAAGCAGGCGTGCGCCAGCAGGATCAGGGTATCCTGAGGGTGGGTGGCGTACAGCAGGATTTGGCGGGAAGGGGAGACGTAAAAGCCCAGCGGGTTGCTGTCCACGTCTATCATGCTGTAGCCCAGCGGCAGGAACAGGAGGAGGGAAAGGAGGAAGAAGGACCAGAATTCCGCCCGGGAGGCGCGCCCGGACACCGTGGTCAGCTTCCGCAGGCTGATGAGCCAGTAAAGGTAAAACGGCGTGAAAGGCGGCTCCTTCCGTTCTCCGGAAGTGACGGCGGGATTTGCCGGCTGTGCGCCCGCGCGGCGGCAGTACTTGTTGCCGTCCGTCTTGCTTTCTCCCAGCGTCAGGTAGAAAAAGATCAGGTGCCCCAGGCCGAAGGGAAGCAGCGCGGAAAGAATCCAGAGGCCGCTCCTGCCCGTATCATGCAGGCGTCTGAATGCCGCCGCCGCGCAGGGGACGATCAGGGCCGCCCACAGGAGGATGGTCAGGGCGTCCCCGTAAACGCTCAGCCTTGTATCCGGAATGTGCAGCCAGTCCGTCAGGATGTAGCCTGCCAGGGCCGGAATCAGGGCCAGGAGGGGAAGAGCCATGAACCACCAGAATTCCGCCCGGGAAGTGCAGCCCCGGAAATCCGCGTAACGGCGGAAGCCTTTTTTCCAGCAGGAAAGGGGGGAAGCGGAGGAAGATGCCTGCGGGGAGGCTGGCGGAGCAGGAGAAGCAGGAGAAGCAGGAGAAGCAGGAGAAGCAGGAGAAGCAGGAGAAGCAGGAGAAGCAGGAGAAGCAG
>CANQLV010000006.1 GCA_947624785.1 Akkermansia muciniphila
GGGGGGGGGGCTCTGCACCAGAATGCCGTGGATGGAGGGGTCCGCGTTCAAGTCACGGACGACCTGGAGCAGTTCTTCCTGGGAAGCATCCGCAGGGAGAACGATTTTACGGGAGTTCATTCCCAGCTCCGCGCATTTTTTCACCTTGGAATTCACATACACCTGGGAGGCGGGGTCCTCCCCCACCAGAACCACGGCCAGGCCGGGCGTTATTCCCTGTTCCCTGAGCCGGGCAATATCCTTTCCAACCTCTTCCAGCACCTGGGAGGCTACTTGTTTTCCGTCGATGATTTGCATAATAATGATTGATTAAGTGGCGGGAAGTCCGGAAGCCCCTCACTCAGCAGCCCCGCCAGAAGGCGGGCGTAGTCAGCCACCTGCTCATCCGTTGCGTCCGGAGGAATGAACAGGCGCTTTTTCCATAGAATGTTCACGTTGGAACAGGGCTTGGGAATGGCGTAGCGGTCCCAGGCCTTGTTCAGCCGCCAGCAGTTTTCATATTCGATGCATACGGGAACGATGGGCAGCCCGGACTGGGAGGCCATCTTGATGATGCCGTGGTGCACCTCGTAAATGGGGCCCTGCGGGCCGTCCGGGGTGAGGCAGAAGCAGACGTCCCCCTCCTGCACCTTCCTCATCATTTCCATGTAGGCCAGGGCTCCCCGCCGTCCGGAGGAGCCGCGGACGGAATCCAGGCCGAAGTGCCTGCACACGGCCTCCACCAGGGCGCCGTCCTTGCTGGCGCTGGTGAGCACGCACATCTTGAGCGGCTTCTGGGCCAGGGACCAGGCGTAGCCGGGCACCGTCGTGCGGTTGTGCCAGAGAGCCACCAGGAAGGGCGCCGTGTAGACGTCGTCGTGCTCCTCCTTGATGGAGCGGATATTCAGGCTCATGCAGATGGGCTGGAGCAGGGACCACAGGCCGAAGCCGGCCAGCCTGGTCCACCAGCGGGAACGCTTTTCGGACGTTTTTCGGACAATAGGGTTGAGCAGCAACATGAATCCTCGGCAATATCACATGAATCCGTCCACCGTAATGCGGGCGGGAGGGGTAGTTGACGGAGCGGGAAGAACCGTTCCGCGGGCAGGGGCGGTCCCCATTCCCGGACGGTCCGCGCGCGGCTCCACTTCCTGGAGCATGCCGGCGGAGTTGTCCTGCGGGGATGCCGGCGTACCGGAAATTTTCACGGGGAGAATGATTTCATGCCCCTCCTGCGTAACGCCGGACGGCAGGCGGCGGCTATCCACCATGTAGGAGGGGATTTTAAAGACCAGCTCTCCCGTCACGGCGGAACCGTCACTGTACAGAACCCCGGTCACTCCCAGGAAGCCCTGCTCAAACAGGGAAATCTCTTTCAGGGAGGCGGACCGGTCCGTTCCGTCACTTTCCAGCAGGAAGGAGCCGGACGTAAAGACGGGGGAAGAGTACGGCAGCCTTATTTCCGTGTTCCGGGCGGTCATGGCCGCCAGCAGGCGCAGGACGGGTAGCCTGAGCATGGTCGCCTTGATGACGGAACCGCTGTACCCTTTCACGGAGGGCCTTTTCTGTTCGTCCATCACGGGGAGCGCAAAGTCCAGCTTCAATTCATGCTTTTCATCCACTTCCTGTTCCCCCATCTGCACCTTGAGGAAGGAAGCGAAGTCATCCCCCACCAGGGAGAGGAGGTCGAAATTCCTGCCCGTCAGGGTCCAGGCCCGGTGGCGGAAATCCGTGCCCAGGAGGAAATTCCCCGTAATCATGAAGGGGCTGAGGTCCGTAGGCTTGTTAAGCAGGCGCCCCTTGTCCAGAAAACCGGAGAAGGTGAGCTGCTTGACGCCGTTTCCGTTTAAAATGATGGAGCCGGAGTCGACACCCATCAGCGGCCAGCCCTTGATTTTCAGCTTTTGCTGTGACAGGTCCAGCACGTATTCCGGTTCCGTACCGTTTCCGGACGTGCGGATGTAGGCTTCCGCCGTCATGTAGAAGGGGCCGTCATTCCGCTCCAGGGTAAATTCCTCCGTCCTGTGGGCGTAACCCACCTCCAGGCGCGGAGCGGTGTACCGCCGGAAGACGAACGGGAGTTCCCGGTTCGTCTGCGGAACGGCAAATTTGGCGAATCCGGGGCGCAGGCCGACCGCGACCTTGGCCATGTTCAGGCTTTCCCCCTTGATTTTTCCCATGAAGAGGGACGTGGCGGAGATTTCGCCGGAAACGCCTTCCATCGTTACAAAAGACAGGCAGGAATCTTCCGGAAAAGTGACCTTGATGCGGGAGGCTTTCATGGAAAGGCCGTCCATCGCCATGCCGGAGACTTCCACCTTTGCGCCCCAGGCGGCGGAGAGGTCCGATTGCAGCCGCCCGGCGAATTCCTCCGTATTGAAAGAAGTCAGGCGGTACATGTACGTTCCCGCCAGGGCGCCCACAGCCAGCAGGACCAGGATGCAGAGGCCGATCAGGAAACGCTTGTTTTTCAGCACGGCCTGCCTGGCGTCCCCGTGGTCGTCATTATAGGTCCGCCGGCGTTTTTCCACGCGGATGACCTTGCTGCCGTCCGGGCGCACCACTACTTCCCTCCTTCGCTCCACGCCCTGGGAATCCGACGCATGCAGCTGGCGCATGATATTGCCGGCCCCCTGGGAGGAAGAAGAGGACTCAGGATCGGAATCACTGTTCTTCAATGGTCTTAATCCGGTTAAAGGTTACTGGGCATTGCTGAGGGCGGGAAGAGGCGCGAGCCCTGCCGGAGCCTCCTCATCCGGAACGGAGGTGCCCGGCGTGTAAAGCTGCTTGCCGCCCGGGTCCACCACTTCCGCCTTCACCATGATGATGATGGCTTTGCGCTGTTCCTTGGCTCCCTTGGAGCGGAAAAGGCGTCCCACCCAGGGAATATCCCCCAGAATGGGGATTTTATCCTCATACGTGATGGAGGTGGATTTTTTCAGGGCGCCGATGACGAGCGTGCTGCCGGTGGCAATGCGCACCGGGGCGGTCAGGCGGCGCGTGGAGAATACGGGTTGGAGAATGAAGTTGTCGGAAGCCTTCACCATGACGATGTCTTCCTTCGCATTTTTCTCCTGGGAGGCCACGGGCACGAAGAGCGGCGTACCGTAGTTGATGAAGCCGTCAAAGTCCACGATTTCCGGCACCACGGTCATTTCCACGATAGCCTTGTCATCGCTGATGCCGGTCACCTCCACGTTGAATACCGTGCCGAGCTGCCTGGTTTCAAAGGCGGAGGGGTGGGCGGGCGTGATAGGCATGACCGGCAGGCGGTCTCCGCCGTCGTCGTCATAGTCGCCCCAGTCGTCTCCGTTATTGTTGTTGCCCGTGCTGTTGGGAACTTCGGGCGGGTCATATTCCGTGGGATAAATCAGTTCCTTGCCGCTGAAGAAGGTGGCTTTTTCCCCGGGGCGCACAATCACGGAAGGATGCTGCATGATGTCCGTGCCTTTTTTCTGGCTCAGGCCGCGCATGATCATCGTGATGTCCGCCTGGCTCCACATGCCGCGCATGGTGACGATGCTGGGCGCACCGCCGGGAACGTAGGCCACGCCGGTGCTTCTGGCGGAGGAACCGCGCTCAATCATGCCGTCAATGCTGTCTTCCGTAAAGACCTGGTTGCCGGACCTCAGTCCGCCCACCACCCCTCCCGGGACGGCGGCTCCGGCCACGCTGGCGGCGCTGTCCAGCACGGTGTTGTTGTAGTCATTCTTGTTGGTGCCCGCACCGCCCATGAACCACTTGGTGGGGTCCAGGTTCAGGTTCACGATCCAGTTGAAGCCCAGTTCTTCCAGGTCCGTCTGATTGACTTCCAGGAACGTCGCGCTGACAACCACCTGCAGGGGCTGTTCCGCCGTCTTGGAAGCCACCAGCTCCTCCAGCATGCTCAAGTCCTTGGGCGTACCGTGGAAAAGGAGGGTGGAGTTGCCCGAGTTGTACTTGATGAAGCTGCCTTCCGGGAATTTCACGCCCAGGGAGGCCAGGGCCTTCTGCGGATCCACCCGTTTCAGGGTCATGCCGGAAGAACCGGCGTCCCCGGAACCGAAGGGATCGGCATTTTCCGAATCGGAGGATTCCGACAAGCCGGAGAAGAAGCCCGGAGGAAGGGAAATGGCCTTGGTCACCATGTAGGAGGTGCCGTCGGAACTGGATACCAGCTCCGCGCCAAAGGCGTTCGTGCGCAGAATGAGGCCGGAAGCGCGCGCCACGTATTCCAGGGCGTCGCGTAGCGGCACGTTTTGAAGATTAAGCGTAATTCTCTTGCCGGCGGTCTCCTTGGCGGAAACGCTGTCCGCAGGGCCGGGGTCCACGGAAATGTTCACGCCGCGCTCCGCCGTCGTCATGGCCGTGGCATCATGCGTCCTGGCCTGGCTGCGCAGATAGTCCACGGCTTCCTGTACCGTTGCGCCGTCCAGCTGCACGCGGGGCAGACGGATCATGCCCAGCTTCTGGTCCACATTCACCACCGGATTGTCCAGCGGCTGGGAGAAGGAAGCGGGCTCCTCCGGCGTTTCCGTCAGGGGAACGGGCATCTCCCACAGCTTGGAGACGTCCGCCAGGGCACTGCCCCGGGTTTCATCCCTGGCAGCGTCAAAGTAGGCGGTCCTGGCGCGGTTGACCAGCTCCATGCCGCGCCGCGCCGCCGTGTTGTAAGGGTCCGTCTGGAGGACGGAGGTAAATTCCTTCAGGGCCGCATCATACTGGCCCAGTTCATAATAGCCGTAAGCCAGGCGAAGCAGGCGGTTGACTTCCTCCACGTTCTTGACGTGTTCCGGGGACAGGGCCGGATTCGTGCGAACCGGGTCCCGGGCTATTTCCAGCGTGCGCTTGGCCAGGGCATGGTCCGGCGCAGCTTTCAAGGCGTCTTCCAGTAGCTTGACGGCCTCGTCGTAACGCCCCACCTTGATGTATTCCTGCGCCACGGCCACACTGGCGTCCGCAATGCTGGTTTCCAGAAAACGGCGCCGCTTCTCCATGTTGGGGGACTTGGGCAGCGCGGTCAGGCTCCTGCGGTAATTGTCCAGGGCTTCCTGGTACTTGCCCTCGGAATACAGCTGACGCGCCTGCCCCAGCAGCAGCATGGAAGCCTGGGCCTGCTCTTCCATCCGGGCCGCGGTCCGGCGGGCGGCCCCTGCTCCTTCCTGGGCCAGCCCCTGGCCGGCTCCAATACCGGCGACGGCAAGCGCCAGGGCAATTTGCTGAATGGCAGACATGGAGTGAGGGAAACGTCTAGTCATAGGAATTTCCGGGACTATACCGAATTAAAAACCGCCCGTCATTATAAAAACGCCCAGCAGAGCAAAAAATATCGGAAAGGGCAGCCACACCCCTCCGGAGGGAATGCCCCTTTAAACGGCAGAGAGTTCCAGCACGCCCACATGCCCCGGTTTCAGAGGATGGGGAAGCCCGCGTTCCATCAGTTCCTTCCGGTCAAAAACCCGGTCTTCCCCCTCTCCGTCCATCAGGTCCCTGACACGCACGCGGTCCGTCTGGATGCCGCACCAGCCGAAGGCGTGCTGGGGAATGGAAATGCGGAGGTTGTAGAAGTTGATCTCCGGGGAAAGGTTCCCCACCACCAGCACGGTGGCCCCGGCGCGGGCATCATGCCGGAGCATGGCGTACACCCAGTGGCCGGAGGTGTCTTCCGCAGGTTCCCTGCCGAAGGTGGTGTTTTTCATGTTGGCCCAGTTCAAGCCGTAAAAATCCCCGCGGTCCAGCGCCGGATGCTGCATCAGGGGAAGCAGCCGCTGATGAAAGTTCCTCAGCTCCGCGGAGTCCTCCGGCAGCAGAGAGGCGTCAAACCGTCCGTCCGCCACCCAGGGCTGGAGCTGGGGCAGGCAGGTGTAGTCAAAAATACTGGTGCGGCCGTCATGGCCGCCGTAGCCGCCGGGGCTTTCCGCCCGCTCCCCTACTTCCTGCCCGTTGTACACCAGCACGGGACCGCGGCCGGACGCGTACATCAGCGTCATGACCGCCGGAAGGATGATGCGGCCCACGCCGCCCCAGGAGAGCGGGGAGCACACGCGCGTTTCATCATGGTTTTCCACGTAGCGGACGCCGCTGGCCATGTATTTGGGGTCACTCCGGAAAAGGCGGTCGAAGTCGTTGGCCCAGTTCTTTTCCGTGTACACATGGAGCGCCAGGCGGTAGCAGGCGGAATCGTAAACGGCATTGAAGCCGGATTCCAGCAGCGCGGCACAGGGATCGCCGGGGGTGGTTTTCATGTGGTCATTGTACGCTTCCGCCATGAAAAACACGTCCGGCAGGCGGACGCGGGAGCGGGAGATGGCCCATTTCCAGAAGGCCATGGGAATCATGTGGGCCATGTCGCACCTGAAGCCGCCGATGCCCAGGCCCTGCCAGAAGGAAAGGATGTCGTCCATGATGCGCCAGGTCTTGGGCACGCGCTGCTTGGGGCTCGTCCAGTCCGGCAGCAGGCGGAGGGCCGGCAGTCCGGCCAGGAAGTTGTAACCGTAGTTGAGCTTGACCGTTTCATACCAGTCGTACTTGGTGGGGTTCCATGTAACGGCATTGTTGCCCGTGACGCGTCCGAAGGTCATTTCCCCTTCGAACAGGCCGTCCGGCAGATGCAGGGGGGGACCGCCCCCCGGACTGTTGGAGGTCAGATAAAAGTACCCCTGCTCCGGGGAGAAAAACGTATGGTGGTCATCCCCTTCCCCAAAATCGTCATGGCCGTCCCAGTCCGCCAGGTAGGCGCGGGAAACATGGTTGGGGATGAAGTCGATCATCGGCAGCAGGCCCACCGTCCGGCAGCGCTTCACCAGGGCCTTGAATTCCTCCATCCTCTTTTCCGGCACGGAGGCCAGGTCCGGGTCCACGTCAAAATAATCAACCACCGCATAGGGGCTGCCGGCCAGCCCTTTTACGATGGTTTCCGGCTGGGCGGCCAGCTTGGGATAGGACGTCTGGGTGGCGTGCCTCAGCACCCCCGTCAGCCAGATGTGGGTAAAACCCATCCGGGCTATTTCCCGCAGGGCCTTGTCCGTCACGCCGTTGAAAGTGCCGCATCCGTTCGTTTCCCGGCTCCCCCAGTCCACTCCATGGACCTCCATGTTGGAAAAATGGCGAACAAATAGTTGATAAATGACCGGGCGCATGAACTGAAAAGATGAGGTACTGAGGGCTATAATGCTAACTTTTCCAGGTATTCTGCAAGTGTATTCTGTTCCACCGGGGCAATTTGCCCCAGCAGCAGCAGAGCCTCCTTCCTGGTCCGGAGCGTTCCTTCCAGCTGAAGTTCCTGCAAACGGGCCAGCCATTTCCTGAAACCGGGACCGGGGGGCAGCCCCAGGTTCAGCAGATCGCGCCCGGTCACCAGGGGAGGAGGCACCAGGGGCGCGTCCCGGTAGGAATCCATGGCGTCCCTGACAAATTGCCAGTTGTCCATCAATCCGTTGGACGAAAGACAGTCCACGCGGTGAAGCTCCAGCTCGTCACTGAAATGCGGAGCGCTCATGAACATCCGCAGGGTGGATTTCTTCATCTGCCGCACGTTCATGAAGCGCATGTGGCGCTCCACCATGGCGCACACCGCATCAATCACGGCATTGGAATACTTCAATCTCCTTAAAATGTCCCGCGCCATGGAAGCGCCTTCCTTGTCATGACCGGAAAAACGGATGCGCCCCGTTTCATCCACCTGGCGGCAGGGAGGTTTTCCGACATCGTGCAGCAGCACGCCCAGGACCAGCTCCAGAGACACGGGGGCGCCGTCCTTCCCCAGCGCGTCCAGCATCATCAGCGTATGGGTGTACACGTCCCCCTCAGGATGCCACTGGGGAGGCTGCGTGCAGCCGACCATGCCGTATATCTCCGGAATGACACGCTTCATCAGCTCCGTTTCCACCAGCATTTCCACGCCCCGCTTCCTTCCGGGAGACAATAGAATCCTGTCCAGTTCCTCCCGGATGCGCTCCGGCGCGATGCGGGCCAGCAACGGGGCGTTCCTGCAAATGGCGGCATAAGTCCCCGCCTCCACCTGCACTTCCCTGGTAACGGCGAAACGAACGGCGCGCATCAGCCGGAGGGAGTCCTCCTCAAAACGGCGGTCCGGCTCCCCGATGCACCTCAGCACGCGGGCCCGGATGTCCTCCACGCCGCCCACATAATCCACCACATGACCCGGCGGGACGGAAAACGGATCTTCAAAGAGGCCGTTCATGGTAAAATCACGGCGCCGGGCGTCCTCCTCCGCATCCGTGAAGCAGACGTATTCCGGACGCCTGCCGTCCCTGTAGCTGCCGTCCCTGCGGAACGTAGCCACTTCAAAGGAGAAACCGCCACGGCGCACCAGCACCACGCCGAAGGCGGCGCCCACTTCCCAGGCGTCCGGGAACAGGCGCAGCACCTCGTCCGGACGGGCGGAGGTGGCAATGTCAATGTCCTTCACGGGATACCCCAGCAGCCTGTCCCGGACGCAGCCTCCCACAAAATATACCGTGTGCCCCGCTCCGTCCAGCGCGCGCGCCACAGCCTCCGCGGCCTTTCTCAATGGAATATTTTCCATGGAGCGGGCTATTCGGGCATGGGCCGCAGGGGGGGCGCGGAAAGAGAAGAGGGCTGCTCCGCACCGGAGGATGCGGGCGGGGCCGCAGGCCGGGGCGCGGCAGCCCGCGGAACGGAGGGAACGCGCGTATCCGGAGAGTTGATCCTGGCCGGCAGCGGAGCCGGCTTCACGGCGGCGGGGGAGGCCGGGGCCTTTTTCACGTCCGCCTTTCCATTCTTTTTCCCCTCAAGCTTGCCCATGACCGCGTAGAGATTCGCGTCAAACAGCATGTCCGGCGTGCCGCGCATCAGGATTTTTCCCGCAGGGTCCAGCAGGTACACCCGCGGCGTGAGCATCACGCGGTAATCCTTGAACGCCGCCGCCTTTTCATCCACCAGGGAGGGAGTGTCCATCTCCAAATTCAACAGGGCCTTTTTCACGTCCTCACTGTTTCCGGGAGCCACCGGCATGACCGTCAGGCCAGGAAATTCCTTCCGGAGGGAAACGGCCTTTTGCAAAAACTGGACGGAGCGCACATCCCGGGGGTCCCAGAAAACCAGCAGCACGGGCTTGTCCCCGGAGGGAACCGTCACTTCCGCGCCCGTGGCGGTGGAAGGCAGGCTGATTTTGGGCCCGGTCTGTCCGATGTTGAGATTGCGTATTTCATACAGCTCTTCCTTCACCAGATTCCGGACCGGAACGGGGCCGAAGCTGGAATCATAGCATTTGATGATGGCGTCTTTCAGCAGCTTTCCACGGGCCGCCACCAGCCTGACGTCATCCTGGAGCATCCCCGTCGTTTCCTTCATCACCATGGCCAGCCCCAGGGCGGACAGCCCCTGGTCTTCCGGAAACTGGTTGTAATCCTTGATTTGTTCCAAAATGACGCGGCAGCGCAGGTCGCGGGAGTTGCTCAGCGCATACGCCGCTTTTCCCGCTCCCTTTTCCCGGAACAGGGTGTTTTCCAGGGAGTCCAGGCAAAGCACGACAATTTTCCTGGCAACGTCTCCGTTGGGGAAAGCCTGCGCCACAGCCTGCGGATGGTCCAGGAACCAAATGACAGCCGGGAGAAGGTAGGGTTTTTGAGTCTCCGGCTTTTGAAGGTCCCTCCCCACCTGCCTCCACAATTCCCGCGCCACCGGAATGGCGTTTGGGCGGCTCTCCATCAGTTCCACTCTTTTTTCATCGCTTTCAGCCGTTTTGAATGCGGATTCCCAGTCGGACTGCCTCATTTGCCAGTCCGCCAGGGCATTCTTCATGCCTGCCTCGTCCGCCGGAGCCCATCCAAGCAGGCTGCATGCACCGGCTATCACGCAAAACGCTCTCTTCATACCCTGCCACTATGCCCTGATGCGCCCCACTCGTCAATCAAACCCCGCGGCAAAACGCCTCCTATTCTTCCTTCCCCGCTTCCTTCCAGCCGTTTACGGCGCGGAACGCGCCATCCGGAGACGAACAAACCCCGGCGAATCCCTTCGCCGGGGCTGCTGTTCAACTAACTACCTATGAAGACGGTTGAGTCCTTGAGTGGATGAAGTGCTCTCTCTTTCACTGCATCCGGATCATAACCGTTATGGGTGAGACAGCCGGGCGGCAAATACGTTCAAACATTCCTTCTTTTGTATGACACAAGGTCCGGAAACGCGCCAGCGTGGGCAAAAAAGCGGCTGCGGAATTCCTTCCGCAGCCGCTCCAACTAACTACCTATGAAATCAGGGCCGTTCCTGGTGACTCGGAAGGCTCTCGTTCCTTCCTTATCGAACACCCCTGTCCGTTCAGCATACCTGCATGAACCAAACGCTCAAGATTTTTCTTTCCTGTTCATGCAAAAAAGCCGGTTCCCCGCCGCCTTACGCCGCCACGAAGTTCCGTTCGTCATTGGTGAGGGCCCGCACCTGCACGGCCATGAACCTCATTTCATTAAGCATGTTCAGATAAAGGAGGGAGGAACGGGTGCGCGTCTGGTTGCGCTGGGCGCGCTTGATCTGGCGCTTGGTGGCCTTCGCCACCAGTTGAAGGAGCTGTTCCTGGGCCACCATGGTATAGTCGAACTGGATGTACGTTCCCGTCTGGAGCATCTTGCAGTACTCATCCAGAAGCTTCATGAGAGCGGTATGAACCTCCTTCAAGTCATCCACCTGGTCAATGGTGAACGGCGTGTGGTTGTTGTCCACATACGTGAAGATGGACTCGGAAAACTGCGCCAGGCTCTGCGTGGCTTCATTCAAATGCTCCAGGGCCTGCACAAAGTGGTAGCCCATGTCCAGGGAGCGGGACTGCATCTTGTACAGGATGGGGAGAATGTCGTACTTGTGATGCTCGCTGCTGGTCAGGGCCAGGCGTTCCGCGGCGTCCGCCAGCTCCTTCAGGGCCTTCCGGTCCCCCTGGAAGAAGTTTTCCACGGTGTCATTGTAGATTTCCCGCAGCTTGAGCGTGCTGTCCACGACCTGGTGGCTGCACACGTCCAGAATGTTTTCCTCCGTAATCTGGTCAAAACGCTCTACGGAAAGCTTGTTCTCCCGCTTGCGGTGCATGATGGTGGATTTCACCAGGATGACGACCACCAGGGCCAGCAGCCCGAAGATGGCGTACACCTGCCCGTAGTGCAGGACGGTAGCCATGACGGCGGCCAGCGTGAAGGCGGCCAGGCCGGTCATGAACCAGCCGGAGATCACCGTCAGTACGCCGGTCACGCGGTAAACCGCGCTTTCCCTGCCCCACGCCTTGTCCGCCAGGGAGGAACCCATGGCTACCATGAACGTCACGTACGTGGTAGAAAGGGGAAGCTGCTTGCCCGTGGCCCACGCGATCAGCAGGGAAGCCACCGTCAGGTTCACCGTGGCGCGGATCAGGTCAAAGGCCACGCGGTCCTTGGGGTTCAGCGGCTGCGGGGCAGCGTCCCACTGGTGGTTCATGCGCACCAGCATGCGGGCGGGGATAAGCTTTTTCACCCCGCGCCCCAGCGCGATGGCGCTGCGCACGATGGCGCGGGCAGGGGGAACGGAGCCAAAGCGCTCTATGCCGCCTTCACCCTGCCGGGAAAGCTCCACGCCGGTGGCGATCACCGTTTTCGCCTTCTTGGAGAACCACAGCGCAAAAATCATCATGCAGCCGGCGACAAAAAGAATGTAATGGTTCACCGGAGCGCCCTGCCCGGGCATCAGGCAATCCATGGAGGTGATGGAGGAGGCGGAGCCGCCCGCCGCCACCACGCTGCCGGCGTACTGGAAGGAGTCCAGGCCGCCCATGAACACGCCGATGAAGTTCACGAGGTCGTTGCCCGCAAAGGCCAGGGCCAGGGAGAAGGTGCCGGCCAGCACGGTCAGCCGCAGGATGTTCGTCATGAACAGGTGCTGGAGCAGGAACATGAGCACGGAAAAACCGCCGAAGGCCACCAGCAGGGCCATGCCCAGGTTCTGGTCAATGTATTGAATGAAGGAGGGCTCCATCAGGGTGGACTCCTTCAAGCCCTTGAACACGGCAAAGTAGGCCACCGCCGTCATGGCGATGCCGCACCAGAAGCAGCCGAACCACTTGAACCGGGACTGGTATTTGAACGTGAACGCCAGGCGGGAAACCCACATGACGATGGTGCCCACCGTGAAGGCGATGGCTACGGAAAGGAGAATGCCGGTAACGATTTCAAACGCCTTGTCCGTATTAATGAAGTCCCACACGGACTGCGTCATGTGAAGCTTGGAAATCTTGAACAGGGCCGTCGCCACGGCGGACCCCAGAATGCCGAACACCAGGGAAACGGTGGTGGACGTGGGAAGGCCGAAGGTATTGAAGGTATCCAGGAGTATCACCTCGCTGATCATCACCCCCAGGAAGAGCAGCATCACTTCGTGGTAGCTGAACATGTCCGGGTGAAAGATGCCGTTGCGGGCCACCTCCATCATGCCGCCGGAGAAGCAGGCGCCCACCAGCACGCCGATGGAGGCCACGGTCAGGATCACCCGCACGGGGGCGGCCTTGGAACCGATGGCGGAGTTGAGGAAGTTGACGGCGTCATTCGCTACGCCGTTGATCAGGTCAAATGCCGCCAGAAGCAGCAGGGCTACGATGATAATCCAGTAAATTGAGTCCATAACTGTCTCTTGTGAATGGTGGGCGGAGGGCGTCCGCGAGCTGCACCACCGCCTCTTTACACGGAAACGGACGATTTTGCTACTGTTTTGTTACAGAAAAATCCTTTCGCCTTCTCAACGGGAACCAGGGAGGAAATCCAGTTCTTCCGGATCGGGCCAGCGGTGCCGGGGATAGCGCCCCGCCAGGTCTTTTTTCATCTGTCCGTAGCCGTTCCGCCAGAAGCTTTCCAGGGAGCCCGTCACCTGCCACGGCCTCTGGCTGGGGGCCAGCACCTCCACCTTCACGGCCACGGCTCCGTTGGCAATGCGCGGAGACGCCGCCACGCCGAACAGCCGCTGCACCGTCAGGCCGATCACCGGCGTGGAATCCTCCCCGTACCTGACTTTCGCGTGCTGGCCGTTGGGCAGCGTGAGGCTCACCGGAGCGTAGCCGTCCAGCGCCTTCGCCTGCCAGCCGGAGAGCCAGTCCCGGAGCACGGGAATGATCTCCCGCTCCTTGATGTCCTTGTAGCCCACGGCCCCCTCGCAGACCAGGGAGATGGCTACCAGCTTGTCTTCCTCCGAAAAACGGGGGAGTTCCAGTTCCGGCATCCAGGCGCTCAAACCGTTCAGCCGGCGTATCCACTGCTCCACGGCGTCATCCCATTTCACCAGCTTCAGGGTTCCGTCCACCACCTTCTCCGCCAGGATGGGAGCGGCCAGCTCCGGCGGGGCGTCCCCGCGGTCCCGGTCTTCCAGCACCAGGTCTTCATACATCAGCCTCCGGCGCAGGCGCACGCGGCGCAGCACGGCGTCAAAGACGGCCTCCTCCCCGCCGGAAAAACGCTCCGGCCAGACGGCGCGCAGCTCCTCCGGGCCAATGAGCGTACAGCGGCCCACACGGGTTTCCACCGCCTTTCCGGACAACTCCGCCACCTCCGCAGCCACGAAATGCTCCCCGTGGAACGCCACGCTGCCTTCCGCCAGCCTGCCCCCCACGCCGCCGGCCATGCGGCACGTGTTGGCGGCCACTCCGTTCCGGACGCCCACATGGTCCGCAAAGCTCTCCATCATCGCGCGGACCACGGCAGGCCGCGCCGCCGTGAAATCCGGCTCCGGGACTTCCCTGAATTTCCCCCGGCTGCCGATGGACAAAAGCTGCCGGTACGCCATCCACACTTCCCGCGCCCCGCGGGCGGAAACGCCCCAGCGGGTGCACGCCCCCGCCTCAAACCCGGCGTCCACGGCCTTCTCCACCGCGCGCCACTCCGCCTGAAAATCCGTATAATCCGTGGAATCGCGCAGATTGTCGTTCAAGCCGCCCTTCATCGCCACGCCCTCCCCCTGCATCAGGGCCGCAATGGCGGCAAGCTCCACCACGCAGCGTTCATCCTGCCCGGCCGCCATCAGGCGCGCCAGCCGCGGCGGCAGAGGAAAAGAGGTCATCCTTCTTCCCACGTCCGTCAGGCTCCCGTCCGCCTCCGTAGCGCCCAGGGCGGTCAGCAGGTTCACGGCCCGCTGCATCACCAGGGGGTCCGGCGCATCCAGCCAGCGGAATTCCTCCGGCGCGGCAATCCCCCAGGCGGCCAGATTCAGCACGGCCCCCGCCAGGTCCACCCGGAAGCATTCGGGCGGATCAAAATCCGCCTTCCGCGCCTGCTCCGCCTCACTCCACAACCGGAAGCAGCGGCCCGGCGCCACGCGCCCGGCACGGCCCGCGCGCTGAGCGGCAGACGCCCTGGAAATCTTCGTCAGGTGCAGCGTATCCATGCCCCGGTACGGGTCCCAGCCGGACCGGCGCACCAGCCCGGAATCAATCACCGTGCGCACCCCCTCAATCGTCAGAGAGGTTTCCGCCACATTAGTGGAAACGATGACGCGGGGATTTTTCCCCTGCTCCACGGCGCGGTTCTGCTGTTCCGGAGTCAACGCTCCGTAAAGAGGAAAAACGTCCCGGCCGTTCATCCACGGCCTGCCAGCCAGCAACTCCGCCGTTTTCCGGATTTCATACACGCCCGGCATGAACACCAGCACATCCCCGCAGCCGTCATCCTTTACCGCCTCCTTCACGGCTTCCGCCGCCTGCTCCCAGACGGGAGGGGGAGCCACCCTGCCGCGGCCGTCGCTGACCAGCCGGGGAGCCCGGTAAACGATTTCCACGGGATACTGTCTTCCGCGCGCCTCCAGCACCCGGCAGGATTCACCCATGTATTCCCGCAGGCCGGATATTTCCAGCGTGGCGGACATCACCGCCACGGCCAGGTCCGGGCGCGGGCCTTCCTGCAAATCCAGCACGCGCCCCAGGGACAAATCCCCGGAAAGGCTCCGTTCGTGAAACTCATCAAACACCACGGCGCTCACCCCCTCCAGGGCGGGCCGCTCCGTCAGCCAGCGTTCCAGCAGGCCGTCCGTCACGTACGCAATGCGGGTGCGGGAGGAAATATGCCGTTCAAAGCGCACCACATACCCCACTTCCTTCCCCAGCTCCACGCCGCGCAGCCGGGCCACGTGGCGCGCCAGCAGGCGCGCGGCCATCCGGCGGGGCTGAACGACGACGATCAGGCCGCGGCCCCCCAGACCGGCGTCATCCATCATGGGGGGAACGCCGGTGGACTTGCCGGAGCCCGTGGGCGCTTTCAGCAGAATGCGCGGAGAAGCGGCTTGCAGCGCGTCCAGCAATTCTCCGCGGATTTCCTCAATGGGAAGGGAAGGAGGAACCATACCGGGTTGCAGGGGAATCCGTTCACGCCCGGGCCGTTCAGCCGATGCAGGCCAGCAGGAACCAGAAGAACGGCACGGTAAAGGAAGGGCTGTCAATCAAATCAAAAATGCCGCCTATTCCCGGCAGCATGGAGCCGGAATCCTTGATGGCCAGGCTGCGCTTTACCAAGGAACCCGCCAGATCCCCGTAAACGGACAGCAGGAAAATGAAAGAGACGCAGCCCACCAGCACCAGCATCTGGGCCATGGACAGGACGGAGACCCTGAACATCGGGAAAACCAGCCCGATGGCTGCCGCATTCGTCAGCACCCAGGAACCGAGGATGCCTTCCCACGTCTTCCTGGGGCTGATGTGGGGAATGAGCCTGCGTGAAAAAATGCGGCCGCCCAGCAGGAACCCGCTGACATAGGCAAAAATGTCCGCCATCTTCGTCACCAGAATGACCCACAGCACGCACATGACGATGGACGGATAAACATACCCCACCCTCATATAGGCCAGATGCAGGGCCAGAATGGCAAAGGCGAACAGCCAGCCGGGATAAATGAAGGAGAGCAACGTGGTGCCCACGGAACGGAGCGCCCGGCTTCCCACCACCGGATACTTCATTTCACGGATAAAGGAAATCACGACCAGAAGGACCGGGGCGGCAAGCGCCACCAGAAGAGGAAGGGGAATCAGGAACGGGGCATTCTCCGTAGGGGCGATTTCCCGGAACTTGGTCACGTAGCACGCCCAGGACAGCAGCACGGGATACGCCGCGCCGAAAAGAAAGCCCAGGTTCGGCTGTGAGGCTTTTCTGGAACGCAGCAGCATGTGCCGCCATTCCCAGGAGGCCAGGATGCAGAAGATGCAGACCAGCCCGTAATACCCAAGTTCACGGTCCCACCACAGGGCCCCCGCCAGCAAGCCCAGCAGAACCACGGTGCTGAATGAACGCTGCAGCAGAACGCCCATTTTGCTTCCGGAAGGCTTCTTGTCCTGGTTTGGTGTTCTCATCATCACGCGAAGTGTACAGAAAACCTCCGTGACCTCAATCCTGAAATGCTCCCTTCCCCGCGGCGGCTCCGCAGGAGGCATCCGCACCCCGCCGCTGACAAGAGAGGAATGCCTTCCCGCCCTTTCCCCGCTCCGGGAGAAATGAGGCGGCGGAAAAATGAAAGGGCCGCCGTCAAGCGGGCGGCACTGCGGCACGCGGGAAAAAGCCTCCGGAAACCGCGTTCTCCCTCCTGTACGGCCTCAATATGACAAATGCCGGACTTCCGCACGGAATTTCAAACTTTATGGTTCATTTGTCCACTAATGAATTTGCCTCTTTCCTCTTCTCTCCCGCACCCTGTACCCGCAGAAGACAGCAACCCCGCCGAACGCCGTCCCTTCCGGACGGACGGGGGTTTTCCGCCCTCCGGCTGTCCCTTTCCCCTTTCCGGAAACCCGGCGCGTAAAATAGCGTCATGTGGACGTTTTATAAGATAGACAATCACCTACAAATCAGTAACACTCACATCCCAGCACTAGCTTTTTTTCCTTGATGGAGAAAACCGCACCCTTTTCCGTTATGAACATGCACTCATTCCGTTGGATTCGACTTACAGCATTCTCGGCCCTGGCCGCAGCCGCCATCACCTCCTGCGCCTCCGCGGCCACGGACTTCAACCAGGTGGGCAAGCAAATGTCCCTCCTGCTCCAGAACTTCCACTTCTCCCGCAAGGAATTCAGCGACGAACTGTCCGGCAAATTCCTGGAAACCTACCTGCGCAAGGTGGACCCCAACAAGATATTCTTTACCCAGCAGGACGTGGACGCCCTCAAGAAGAAATACGGCAGGGAACTGGACGACTACCTGATGTCCGGCCAGATGATGGACGCGGCCCAGGCCATGCACGCCCTGTACCGCCAGCGCGCCATGCAGCGCATCGCCTATGCGCGGGACCTGCTGAAAAAGGGCGGCTTTACCTTTGACAAGGACCGGTCCATTGAACGCTCCCGCCGCAAGACCGCCGCGTGGCCCAAGGATGAGGCGGAAATGCAGCAGGTCTGGAAAGACATGGTGGAGGAACAGCTCCTGTCCGAAATCCTGCGCCGTGAAACCGTGGCGCGCCTGGCGAAGGAACAGAACAAGCCCGACCCCCTGGCCAATGAAAAGCCTGCGGAGGAAAAACTGCTCATGCGCTATGAACGCATCCAGCGCAACATTCAGGAAACGGACCTGGAAGACGTGGCGGAAACCCTGCTCAGCGCGGTAGCCATGACCTACGACCCGCACACGGACTACATGGGCGCCCGCCAGGTGGACCGCTTCAAGATTTCCATGGGCACGGAGCTCACCGGCATCGGCGCCCTGCTGGGCAGTGAAGACGACGGCTCCACCAAAATCACGGGCATCGTGGTGGGAGGCCCGGCTGACAAATCCGGAGAGCTCAAGCTGAACGACCGCATCGTGGCCATTGACTCCAACAACTCCGGCGAAATGGTGGACATCCTGTTCCTGAAGCTGGACAAGGTGGTGGACATGATCCGCGGGGCTGAAAACACCCAGATGCGACTGAAAGTGGAACCGGCGGACGCTCCCGGCCAAGCCAAAATCATCACGCTGACCCGCTCCAAGGTGCCGTTGAAGGATGAGCTCGCCAAAGGCGAAATCATTGAACTCACCGGAGCGCCGGAAGGGCAGAACCGCATCGGCGTGCTGAGCCTTCCCTCCTTCTATGCGGACATGGAAGGTGGCGACCGCCGCTGCGCCAAGGACGTCAAAAAAATCCTGGAACGGATGAACAAGGAAAACGTGGACGGCCTGGTCATTGACCTGCGCAGCAACGGCGGCGGCTCCCTGGAGGAAGTGCGCCTGATGACGGGCTTCTTTACCGGGAACGGCCCCGTGGTGCAGATCAAGGACACCCGCGGCAACGTGGACATCAAATCCGCCCACAACCGCCAGAAGCTTTTCAACGGCCCCATTGTGGTGCTCATCAACAAGCTCAGCGCCTCCGCCTCTGAAATTCTGGCCGCGGCCCTCCAGGACTACGGGCGCGCCGTGATCGTGGGGGATGACTCCACCTTCGGGAAGGGTTCCGTGCAGCAGCCGGTGGACATCGGCCAGTACCTCCCCTTCTTTGCAGCCAGGGACCGCGCCGGCCTGCTGAAAGTCACCACCCAGAAATTCTACCGCGTGGCGGGCGGCTCCACCCAGCTCAAGGGCGTGGAGAGCGACATTCAGCTTCCCACCGCTACGGCGGCGTTTGAACTGGGGGAAGACATTCTGGACTACGCGATGCCCTATGACCAGATCACGCCCTGCACCAATTACAAAAAGGACTCCTCCATCACGGCCATGCTGCCCGCATTGAAGGAAGCCAGCGCGAAGCGCGTGGAAAAAGACCGCGACCTCCAGATTGCCAGGGAAGACATCGCCATGATGAAGCAGCGCATCAAGGACAACAAGCTCTCTCTGAACAAGAAAACGCGGGAACAGGAAAACTCCACGCTGGAAGAGCGCCGCAAATCCATCAACAAGGAACGCAAGGGCCGTTTTGCAGAAATGGCCAAGGAAGACGCCACCAAGTACAAGATTTACCGCCTGACGCTGGACGACGTCAACGCCAAGGAACTTCCCCTGGCGGACCCGGACAAGGACAACGAACAGTTCATGCACCTGGCAGAAGACCCCACGGCGGAACTGGACGACTCCCCGGAATATCCCTCCGGCCTTGACCCGGAACTCCGCGAAGGAATCAACATCGTCCAGGACATGCTGAAGCTGGAATCCTCCGGAAAATAACGGCCTCTTCCCCATTCCTTCCCACTCGCCCCGGTTTCCTCCAGGAACCGGGGCCCTTTTTTTCCGGGGTAAAAGCCGGGCGCGGCTCTTTCCGGAACGGCCCGGAATGAATCCGGGACTTGCCAGCCGGGGTGAAATAAGGCAGTATCCTTGCCCGTCAGCAATGAGCACCATCATGAATACGACATATAAAATTGCCATCGGCGCGGACCACGCCGGAGTCGACCTCAAGGAAACCGTAATAGAACTCCTCAAGGCATGGGGCCATGAAGTGACCGACATGGGTACCATGACCAAGAATTCCTGCGACTATTCCGACTACGCCAATGCAGTCGCAAGCAGCATTGCTGACGGTACCAACGACCGCGGCATCCTCATCTGCCGGTCCGGCATCGGCATGAGCATCGCCGCCAACCGCTGGGTGGGCGTGCGCGCCGCCCTCTGCCGCACGGCCCCCGCCGCCGCCCTCTCCCGCCAGCACAATGATTCCAACCTGCTGTGCCTGGCCTCCGCCTATGTGGACAACGAAAGCGTGGAAGACGTGCTGGACGCCTGGCTGCACGCGGACTTTGAAGGCGGGCGCCATGAGCGCCGCGTCGTCAAATCCTCCGGCAGCCCCCTGCAATGGACGGACCCCGAACTGGCCGCGTTCATCCAGGAGGAAGGCCGCCGCGAAAGCAACAACATTGAGCTGATCGCCTCTGAAAACTTCGCCTCACCCTCCGTCCGGGAAGCCCAGGGCTCCCTGCTGACCAACAAATACGCGGAAGGCTATCCCGGCAAGCGCTGGTACGGCGGCTGCGAGGTAGTGGACAAGGTGGAACAGCTCGCCATTGACCGCGTGCTGAAAATCTTCGGCGGGGACCATGCCAACGTGCAGCCCCACTCCGGCTCCCAGGCCAACATGGCCGTTTACTTCTCCGTGCTGAAACCCGGCGACACCATCCTGACGATGGACCTTTCCCACGGCGGCCACCTCACCCACGGCCACCGCGCGAACTTCTCCGGCAAGCTGTACAACGTGGTTCACTACGGCGTCTCCCAGGAAACGGAAGCCATTGACTATGACGCCCTGGAAAAACTGGCCCTGGAAGTGAAGCCGCAGATGATCACGGCCGGAGCCAGCGCCTACTCCCGCACGATCGACTTTGAACGCATGGGCCAGATCGCCAAGGCCTGCGGCGCCTACCTGTTCGTGGACATGGCCCACATCGCCGGCCTGGTGGCCGGAGGCCAGCACCCGAACCCGGTCCCCTATGCGGACTTCGTCTCCTCCACCACGCACAAATCCCTGCGCGGCCCGCGCGGCGGCTTCGTCATCTGCAAGGAGGAATACGCCAAGAAGCTTGACGCAGCCGTGTTCCCCGGCATGCAGGGTGGCCCGCTCATGCACGTGGTAGCCGCGAAGGCGGCCTGCTTCGGCGAAGCGCTCAAGCCCGAATTCAAGGATTACGCCGCCCAGGTGGTGAAAAATGCCAAAGCCATGGCGGCCAAAATGACGGAACTCGGCTTCCGCGTCGTCTCCAACGGGACGGACAACCACGTATTCATGGTGGACCTGCGCAACAAGGGCATCAACGGCGCGGACGCGCAGGAAGCCCTGGACCGCGTGGGCATCACCGTGAACAAGAACGCCATCCCGTTTGACACGGGCTCCCCCATGAAGCCCTCCGGCATCCGCATCGGCACGCCCGCCGTGACCACCCGCGGCATGAAGGAAAAGGATGTGGAACAGGTAGCGGAATTCATCGCCCGCGCCCTGGCCCTGTACGTAGGCGACCAGGTCTGCCCGAACCCGGACGGCTTCGCCCAGCTCAAGGAGGAAGTCTCCGCCTTCAACCGCAACTTCCGCCTGCCTCATTAAGAGAATTCCATTTCACGTTCAAGCCGTCCCATTGCTGGCAATGGGACGGCTTGCGTTTTTCATGGGAATCATGAGAACGGGAGGGGACGGCCTCAAAGGGCCTTCCGGTCCGGCCCCCATCGCCCCGCTAACGGGGATCTGCCGGAATGTTTCCTCCACCCCCTGTAGCCGCCATATAGCAGGCGGCCACATCAGCAATGCCGTGGCCATTGGAAAGAGGCGCGTTCTGCCTGGGGATGCGGTACCGGCCCCCCACCAATCCTCCGCCATACGTACTGACCGGATCAGAGTAAGTGGTTATATGGTCCAGCACGCCGGCGGCGGCCGTCAAACGGGCTGCACCCAGCGCCTGCAAGGAATTACCGGACAACCCCGCAGCATTGGCCGCGACGCCGCCAACCGGAAGAGGAGACGGAACATTGGCCGCCACCCCGAACTGGGCCATGCCGCCGCCTAGGGAATGCCCGGTGGCCCGCAAGGACACTATTCCCGGCACATGATTCAACAAATGGCGAATCAGTCCCGCCGCCCTGACGTAGCAAATGTCACAGGAATACAACTGGAAAATATCCGTCAATACATTGGGAACAAAAACACCCAAATGTCCCGTATCCGTCCCGCGAAACGCCACATATACGTTGCAACCACCGTTCTCGGCGGCCTCCCGCTTGATGTAGGCGTTAAATCCATGGCGCACATGGACATGCCCGCTGGCGGGATCGTAGCCGGTGGCACCGCCAAAAGGAGAGAAAGCATGATCCAGGGAGGCCAATGGAACGCCTGGCAGAAGAACTGCGTCAGGATGCGGCGCCATTCCCATCAGATACCCTCCACCTCCCGGATCAAGGTAGGCATACCGGGAAAAAGTGATCCAGGTGGGAATGAGGGCAGGATAATGCGTATTGTCCCTGTAATGAAGGCGGCAACTTATCCTGGCCGTCATAATGCCGGCCAATATCTGGACCAGAGCGGAATGCCGGGTCAGAGGCAACCCCGAAAGCCTTTCCATGATATAATTATAATGAGGAAGCGCCGCATGGCCTTCCTGAACGAGAAAGGCATCCAGCCTGCGTCTCCCGTCCCGGTGGGAAAAATACCTGGTCGCAATAAAATCAAGCAGGTGCCTGAGATGAAGTAACGGAGTCATGGCATTTATCGAATTGAATTTTGAACATAATTCAGCACATCACGTTCTTCATCCGTGAGCGTGCCGCCCAGTTGCTCTTTTCTGGACAAAATCTCCCGGGAGAACAGGAGAACATCCTGATACAGGGACGCGATCCGGTTCTGTTCCAATTGGCCCAGGGCTTCAAACCCCTTCAGCTTGCCCAGTTGGGTTTCCACCCACTCCCGGATTTTCCGCTCATCGGGTTCAGACGCGGAGTCCGCAAACTTTTCCCATTCCTCCAGCCAGGTATTCGGGATTTCCACTTCAGCCAGAGCCTGGAGCACCTGCTGCTCCAGATCATCCAGCTTGCCTTCCAGCCGTTCCATTTTTTCCAGGAACTGCTTTTCATCCGATTCCGGAAAATGGAAGGATGAATCATTATTTTTCTCGTCAGACATGATGTTTCAACATGGGTTGCGGGTTGCCGCCGCATCCGGAAGGGACGCGTCCAACGGCAAACGCTGCATGAATACCCTGGCCTCCCGCGTCCGGAAAGAAAACAGGGGCTTTCCCAAGACGGGAATCCATCATTCGCAACAGCCATGCGCGCCTTTCAGCGGCATGGAGAAGCCCGGCATGAACAAATGCCGTTTATACCGCCACCGTGCGGCCGCAATTTCCGGCTATTTCCCTTCCCCGCCCAAACGGCTTTCCATGGACAGCAGGGCGCATTTGGCGGCAAGCCATGCGTCCTTCGCTTTCAATTCTTCTCCCAAATCACCAGTGTTTCCCGCCCGCATCTGTGTATTTAACTGATATACCTCCTTCAGGGCGCTTACAATCTCCTTCTGCACCGCAATCCGTGATTCAGGGGAATCAGCGTGGTCCCGGCGGAATTCCAATAACTCCAAATTGGCCCGGATGACTGCGTCCCAGTGACATAAGCCTGACTTGTACTGCTGCTGTCTAAAATCCGCTATGCGGACAAGAAGCTGTTCCCTTTCCTTGAGAAGGGAATTCAAGGTTTCTTCCGCCGGGGAAACGGATGAAAGACAGGCAAAACAGAGTACGATCAGGGTAGTTTTCATTATTCCCCTTTTACCCCCAACGTCATCCTTGTCAAGATGGAAAGGAACGTACCGTTTTGAAAAAGAGAAGTTCACGAGGAGAAAAAATAGCCCGGCACGGCCGGACACGGCCATCACACGGTAATTCTTCTCCTTATCCTGTCTTCAGCCTTCTTCCGGAGCCGCTCATAGGACGCCGGCTTTCCGGACCGGAGCGGACCATTCCTTGCCGCTCACATCCGTCAGCACTACGGAAAGCGGACCTTCCGGAACCGCAGGGAGCGCAGCGGGAAGTGTTACGCCGGCCCTGGCCCCCAGCGGAACGACCAGCCCGAAGGCCCCCGGCTTGACCTTCGCCAGATAAGCGTTCTCCATAGCGGAGGGGGGAAGCGCGGAAAGCTGGTCCGCCTCCATTTTCCACAGGGTATTGCCCTGGCCGTCCGTCAGCCTGATGCGGACGAGGAAGGAGCCGTAGGTATCCACGCCTTCCGTGCGGAATACGTTGAAGCTCAATTCCTGCCCGGACAGGGAGGCCCCGCTGACTTCCAGCAGGGGCTTCACGGATTTGTTATGGAGCGGCCCCCAGACGCCGCCATGAAAGAACTGGTTGGTCCCCAGCGTGACCAGCATCATGAACACGGCTCCCCAGACGGAAACGCGGGCCATGCGGCCGTATCCCAGCGGCAACGGACCGGACCCCGCCCAGGCAAACAGGGAGGAACGCCGCGCACAGCACGGAAGTTTGGAAAGCCTGCCGTCCAGCGAACAGGAGCCGCCCCCGGTCAGGAAGAGGAGCAGCCCGGCGCACATGCCCAGAATGCCTATCTGCCATTCATCCAGGCAGGTGGTTCCCAGCCAGCCGGAACCCAGCAGAATGCCCAGGGCCAGGCAGAAAACGCCCACGCTCGCCAGGCGCGTCAGCAGCCCCAGCATGAGCATCAGCCCCACCAGGAATTCAATGACGGTAAACGCCGCCATGAACCACCAGAGTTCGGACGGGTGCGTCACCAGGTATTCAATGACCGGCTTGATTCCCAGCGCATTGGGAAGGAAGTGGTTGAATTTGACGCCGATGTATCCCGGATCATCCGGAATCAGCTTGTTTTCCAGCACCAGGCGGCGCCAGAACGCGGAGAAGTACGTCCAGCCCACCACCAGGCGCAGAGGGAGAGCCATTACGGCAGCCCAGCGGTAGGCGTCAGGCTGCACGGCGGAATCATGGGAATGTTCTTCTTTCATCCGGTCAAATTCTTCAGTATTCCACCATCCTATTTCCGTCAGAAAAAAATCAAAGGATAAAATGTCCGCGCCGTGACAGCGGACGCGTCAACGATTTACCGGGAGGCCATGCCGTCCCACACCGGGAAATAATAATGCAGGGAGGGCGCCGGTTCATTCAGCAGGCGGTAGTGCCACCATTCCGGAGAATAGTTGGCGAACCCCTGTTTCTCAAAAGCCTTTTTCAGAATCATCCGGTTCCGGTGCTGGGCGGGGGTCACCAGCGTGGTATCCGTAGTGGAACTGGGGTCCAGCAGGTCATGATGGCCGCCCATGTCCACGGGCTTTCCGGTTTTGGCATACAGCAGGGAGACGTCCACAGCCACGCCGCGGGAATGTTCCGAGAAGTCGCGCACGTAGTGGTCCCCGAACACCTTGGCCTTGTCAATGTTCGGGTAATACCTGGCTTTCATCTTCTGGTCTCCGGCGTCGGCGCCCCATTGGCAAATGTCCAGCACGGCGGTGTGGGGGCGGTAGGCGTCATAGATTTCCAGCAGGTAGCCCTGCCTGTACAGGTCTTCCGAGACTTTTTTCAGGGCGTGCGCCGCCTGGGTGCGCAGGATGGCGCGCCTGCCGTGGTAGCCATCCAGCGGACGCCCTACAAAATTGTCATATCCGGCATACTTCAGGTTGGTCTTCACCAGCGGGGCCACCTGATCCACGTACACGAAGCCCGGCTGCATCACGGGCTGGAGGGGCTGGTTGAAAGAGGGCTTGAATTCCCCGCTGCCGGAACAGGAAGCCAGTAAAATGAAAATGCCGCATGCCGCGGCCACGCAGGTCTTCATGACCACGGAGCGTAGCACGGCATGCGGCGCGAATCCGGTCAGGATTCCGTCATTTCCAGGAATCCCTTGATCTTGCTGATGCGCGTGGGGTGGCGCAGCTTGCGGAGGGCCTTGGCCTCAATCTGGCGGATGCGTTCGCGCGTGACGCTGAACTGGCGGCCCACTTCCTCCAGGGTGCGGGGGCTGCCGTCCCGGAGGCCGAAGCGCTGTTCAATGACCTCGCGCTCGCGGTCCGTAAGGGTGTCCAGCACATCCTTGATTTTCTCTTTCAGGAAGGAGAAGGAGGCTTCCTCCATGGGATTTTCCGCCGCCTTGTCTTCAATGAAGTCACCAAAGGAGGTGTCGTCGGAATCCCCTACGGGGGCTTGCAGGGAAATGGGCTGCTGGGCCATTTTCAGCACGGAACGCACGCGTTCCACGGGCAGGTGGATTTCCTCCGCGATTTCCTCCGGCGTAGGTTCGCGGCCGTATTCCTGCACCAGCTGCTTCTGAACGCGCATCAGCTTGTTGATGGTTTCAATCATGTGCACGGGAATGCGGATGGTGCGGGCCTGGTCCGCAATGGAGCGGGTGATGGCCTGGCGGATCCACCAGGTGGCATACGTGGAGAACTTGTAGCCGCGGCGGTATTCGAACTTTTCCACCGCCTTCATCAGGCCCATGTTGCCCTCCTGAATCAGGTCCAGGAAGGAAAGGCCGCGGTTGGTGTATTTCTTGGCAATGGAAATGACCAGGCGCAGGTTGGCTTCCACCATCTCGTCCTTGGCCCGGCGGGCTTCACGGAGCCACTTGCGGAGCTCCTGATAGGCTTCTCCCATTTCATCCGCGGTCATCCACATGCGCAGTTCCAGTTCCGCAAGGTGCTCCTTGAGCTCCTTGTTGGACGGGTCCAGGGCTACCTTCTTCTGCATGCGGAGCACGCGGTCACGGGCCTCGTCAACCATGGAGCAGAAATCCTCAATCACCTTGTGCTTGAAATACAGGCGGCCGAAGAGCTTCACCAGAACGCCGGTAATCTTGTCGAACTCCGCCTGGCGGGCCTTCACGGACTTGGCCGCCTCCTTGCTGCGGTACAGCTTGCGGAAGGCGCTGGAAGCGTCTTGATGGGTCTGCTGGATTTGGGCGCAGAGCTGGGCAAGCCCCTTCATGTAGCGTTCGCGGGAATCGATCTTCTTGTCAAGGATGACGCGGTCAAAGCGTTCCTCGTTGTCCAGCAGGCGGTAGGCCACGTCCAGATAGGCGTTCGCAATGAAGCCGAAGCGGTGCACGCAGCGCTGGACGTTCTGTTCCGCGTCCTCAATCCTCTTGGAGATGGCCACTTCCTCTTCACGGGTGAGCAGGGAAACCTGGCCCATCTGCTTCAGGTACATGCGGACGGGGTCGTCCAGGATGTCCATCTTGGCTTCAAGCTTTTCCTCCTCGTCCTCTTCCTCCGTGTTGATGCGGGTGCGGTCCGTGTAACTGTCCACGTCGGACGCGTCAATGATGTCAAACGCCATGCTGCGCAGGCGGTCCATGATGGCCTCGTAATCCTGCTGGTCAACGATGTCGTTGGGAAGGGAGTCATTGATGTCATCAAAAGTCAGGTAGCCCTGCTCCTTGGCGAGCTTGATCAGTTCACGGATTTTTTCCTGGATTTCCGGGGCGTCAATCGGATTCGTGACCTTGCGGCTGGCGGCCCTCTTGCGTTCCTCTTCCAGGATTTCGCTCAACTTCTTGGGAGCTTCCGCCTTCGCGGCAGGCTTGGAGGCCTTCTTCTCCGCGGGTTTCTTTTCCGCCGGTTTGGCAGGGGCCTTCCTGGCGGCGGGAGCGGCGGCTTTCTTGGCTGGTGCGGCCGCGGGCGCCTTTGCCGGAGCCTTTTTGACGGGTACTGCGGCCTTCTTGGCGGCAGGGGTCGGAGACGCCTTTTTCACCGGGGCCTTCTTTTCCGCAGCGGGCTTGGCGGCTGCGGGCTTTTTAGCCGCCGGAGCGGCGGCCTTGGCAGGGGCTTTTTTGGCGGGGGTTGCCTTGGAAGTGGTTTTGGAAATTTTTGCGGCAGGCTTGGACGCTACTTTTTCCTTGGATTCAGAAGCTTTTTTGCTGGCGGGAGTCTTCTTGGGAGAAGAGGAGGATGGGTCACCGGATTTGGACATATCTTGAAAAGAAGAGGGCACAATTCACCATTATATCAATACCCGGAGGTATCGAAGCACTACATTGTACCCAGCAAACGCTTCAAGTCAACACTAAGTTTGGATAATTCCAGCCTTCTGGCGGCGTCCGTGGAGGGGTCCGCCAATTCCGCCATCAGGGACGCGATATGCCTTTCCAGGGCGGCCTTCGCGATGCCGGAGCAGGCTTCCTGAACGCTCCGGTCCACATCCGGGATGGGCACCGGGTCCAGAACCAGCAGGTTCAGGGCATCCCGTTCCGGCTGAGGCAGGGATTCCAGAAAAGCCTGAATGGCCGCGGGACTGTCCGGAGAAGGAAGCCGTGCCAGGATTTTTTTCAGGATTCCCCCCCCTTGCAGTATCCGCATCGGCTCCAGCAATTCTTCAATACGGTCCACGATGAGCCCCTGGGCACGGGAGTTCTGGAGGGACAACTCGCAAAGCACGGCCACGGCGCGGTCCATCCTCACGGGGGGCTGCGTCTGCGGAACCTCCGCAGCGGCGGCCGCACGGTCCGCTGACTGGGCCTGTTCCCTTCCCTTGCGGCGTCCGGCCGTTCTGACGGCGCTCCGCAGGTCATTCACGGTCGTGCGCATCCTGGTGGCGACGTCCGCCGTAGCCAGGTCGCGGGCCACGGGGTCGCTCATGCAGGCCAGCAGGGCCGTCATCTCACGGGCAAAGGCGGCGCTGGCGGCGGCGTCAGTCAGCAGGCCGCGTTCCTTGGCACGTTCAATGCGGACTTCAAAGAAAGGACGGGCCTGCTCCACCATCTCTGAAAACGCTCCCTTCCCCTCCCTCTTCATGAAGGAGTCCGGATCATCCCCCTCCGGAAGATTCACCAGATAAACATCCTTGCCGAATGGGGCCAGCTCCCGGAAGGCGCGGTCCGCCGCCGCCATGCCCGCCTTGTCCGCGTCAAAACATACGACAATGCGGGAGGCATAGCGTGAGAGCGTTCTGGCGTGCTCCGGAGTGAACGCCGTTCCCAGAGGGGCCACGGCAAAGGAAATGCCGGCCTCATGGCAGGCGATGACGTCAAGCTGCCCTTCGCACAGCAGGGCCTTGCCGCTCTTCCCCATGGGGCCGCGCGCCCTGTCCAGGGCAAACACCACATCCCCTTTCTTGAAAATGGACGTTTCCGGGGAGTTGACGTACTTGCCCACGTTTTCCTGGGGCCGCAGAATTCGTCCGGAGAACGCCACGCATTCCCCGTACACATTGTTAATGGGGAACATCAGCCTGTCCCGGAACCGGGCGTACAGGTCCCCGCGCTCTCCGCGGTTGGCAAGGCCGGAATCTATCAAAACCTGGTCCGGAAGCCCCTCCTTACGCGCCCAGGCCAGGAATTCCCGGGAGGAACCAGGAGCCCAGCCCACCTGCCAGCGCTTCGCCATGTCCGCCCCGTATCCGCGGGAATTCAGGTAGGCCCTGGCCTCCGCCGCCTTCGGGGAACGGAGCAGGAGCCTGTGGAAAAACTCGGCCGCCTTCTTATGGGCCACCAGCAGGGCCGTGCGCGCCTTGCGCCGCTTTTCCTCCGCGGCGTCATACACCTCCTCCACCAGGGTGATGCCGGCTTTTTCCGCCAGCCGCCGCACGGTATCCGCAAAGCCCAGGTTTTCCATCTTCATCACGAAGGTGATGGCGGACCCCCCTTCCCCGCAGCCGAAGCATTTGAAATTCTGCCGGCCCGGGTCCACGATGAAGGAAGGTGTCTTTTCATTGTGGAACGGGCAGCACGCCTTCCACCGGGAACCGGCCCTTTTCAGGGAAAGATAGGAACCCACCACATCTACAATGTCAGTGGCTTCCAGAACGCGCCGGATGCTGTCTTCATCAATCCTTCCCATAAGGCGCAACCAGTCTATCACAGCCCCGCCGGATGCACAAGAAGACAGAATCAGGACGCCATTCGCAGGCAGACCAACCGGGCACGCGCCGGAAAAAGAGAGGTACAGCCGTATTCCGCAGGGAAACCGGGTGAAACGGCGCGGCGGCATCCGGCCTCCCAGTCCGCACGGAACGCATTTCCCCATTGAGCGCGGGCGCGGAACATGTTAGCCTGTCTGCATGAAGCACATTCACCTTCTGTTGCTGGCTCTGCTGGCCCTGTTCGCCGGCTCCCCGTTCCGGGCGGCCGCGGAGGAAACCTTCCGCGACAGGGTAGTCGTCATCCCCGTGGGGGAGGACTCCCTGACCAGCAAGCAGAGCTTCGGCTTCATGAACCGCATCCTGAAGCGGGCGCAGGAGGAACAGGCGCGCGCCGTGGTGTTTGACCTGAACACGCCCGGCGGCCTGGCCTGGGAAACCAGCGAGATGATGATGAAAAGCATCCAGCCGCTGACCATCCCCACTTACGCCTACGTGAATCCCAAGGCCATGTCCGCCGGGGCGCTCATCTCCGCGGCGTGCGACAAGATTTACATGGCGCCCGTCTCCTCCATCGGCGCGGCGGGCATCATTACCTCCTCCGGGGAGGAGATGGACCCCGTCATGCGCAAGAAGGCGGAAAGCGCCTTCTGGGCCTTCACCCGCTCCGTCGTCACGGAAAAGGGCTACCGCCCGGAAGTGGTGAAGGCCATGATGATCCCCTCCGACCAGGAGCAGCAGTTCGGACCCGTCAAGCTGGAAAAAGGCGCCCTGCTGACCCTGACGGGCAAGGAGGCCGCCACGCGGCTGGAAGACGGCAGGCCCCTGCTGGCGCAGGGAACGGCCGCCTCCGTCACGGACCTGCTGGCCCAGGAGAAGGTGGACGCCCCCGTAGTCACGGCGGAACCTACCGCCTTTGAACGCATCGGCCTCTGGATTGCGTGGGCCTCCCCCATTCTGATCCTGTTGGGCATCGGCGGCATCTACATGGAATTCAAGACGCCGGGATTCGGCATCGGCGGCATCGTGGCCATTGCCGCGTTTGCCCTGTTCTTCTTCGGCAACAACATCGCCGGGAACCTGGCCGGGTATGAAACGGCGGCCCTGCTCATTCTGGGCGTGATCCTGCTGTGCGTGGAATTCTTCGTTATCCCGGGCACCTTCATTGCGGCCATCGCGGGCGGCATCTGCATCTTCCTGGCCCTGTTCGGCGGCATGATCAGCTCCTGGGAATGGGACCACATCATCCGTGACGGACAGTGGGACGACGTCAACACGCTGGCGATGGTCCTGGGCATCCCCCTCCTGAAACTGGCCCTGGGCCTGACCGGGGGCGCCATCCTGATCGCCGTGCTGATGAAGTACCTGCCGGACTCCGTCCTGATGCGCCGCGTCACGAACGCCACGGTCAGCGGCGGCCCCGCCGGGGAGGCCGTCAACATTGCGCGCGTGCAGGTAGGCGACCGGGGGAACGCCGTCACGGAACTGAAGCCCAACGGCAAGGCCATGATCCATGGCGAAATATGCGAGGTTTTCTCTCGACAAGGCATACTGATTAAGGGTACCCCTGTGCGCGTCGTGGACATCCGTCCGTTCGACCTCGTCGTCGTCAGGGACGAATCCCCCTCCGGGGACTGACGCCATCACGCTTTTCACTCACTGCCATGCCTCTCACCGTTGGACTCATTTCGCTGGGCTGCCCCAAGAACCTGATCGACTCTGAAATCATGATCGGCCACATGCAGAAGGCCGGCATGACCATGACCCCGGAACCGGAGCTGGCGGACGTGATGGTGGTCAACACCTGCGCTTTCATCGACCAGGCCAAGCAGGAAGCCATCGACGCCATTCTGGACGTCGTGCGCGCCAGGGAAAGCGGAGCCTATCCGGAAAACCAGAAGCTCATCGTGGCGGGCTGCCTGTCCCAGCGCTTCCAGAAGGAACTGCCCGCCCTGCTGCCGGAGGTGGACGCCTTCATCGGCCCGGACCAGATCACCAGGCTCCCGGAAATCATCACGGAAGTGATGGACCGGACCGTGCAGGACCGGAACTTCATTGAAGGCAAGTGCAAGTACGTGCCGGACTGGGACACGCCGCGCTACCGCCTTACTCCCCCGCATACGGCCTACATCAAAATAGCGGAAGGCTGCAACCACGGCTGCGCCTACTGCATTATCCCGATGATCAGGGGACGCCACCGCAGCCGCTCCCAGCAGGACGTGGTGCGTGAAGCGGAAGCCCTCATCCGGTCCGGCGTGAAGGAAATCTGCCTCATTGCGCAGGACATCACCTACTACGGCATGGACAAATGGACGGACGCGCGCCCGAACCGCCGCAGCGCGGTGGATTCCTCCCGCGGAGAGTCCCTGGCCTCCCTGATCCGCGCCCTGAACGCCATTGAAGGTGAATTCTGGATCAGACTGCTTTACACCCATCCCGCCCACTGGAGCGACGAACTGACCGCCGCCATCGCGGAAAGCCCCAAGGTGGCCCGCTATGTGGACATCCCCCTCCAGCACATTTCCGACAACATGCTGGACGCCATGCAGCGCGTGACGGACGGGGACTACATCCGCAACCTGCTCCGGAACATCCGGAAGGCCGTTCCGGGCATCGCCATCCGCACCACCTTCATCACCGGATTCCCAGGAGAGACGGAGGACGACCATCAGGAACTGATGGAATTCATTGAGGAGTTCCGCTTTGAACGGGCCGGCATCTTCACCTTCTCACGGGAGGAAGGCACCAAGGCCTACAAGATGCCGAACCAGGTGCACCACCTCACCAAGGCGCGCCGCTACAATGAAGCCACCATGCTCCTGACCCGCCTTGCCTCGGAAACGGGCCAGGAACAGATCGGCAGGCAAATCCGCGTGCTGGTGGACGCTCCCGGCGTTGCCAGGACGCAATGGGACGCCCCGGACATTGACGGCACCGTTTCCGTCCCCCTGACCCTGCCCGTCGGCGAATTCGCCACCGTCACGGTAACGGATGCCGTGGCGTATGAATTGACGGCGGAATAAGATTCCGCGGGCGGTTGGACGGGAGCATCAGAGACAAGAGCGACAGGCACGGCGCGAGCCGGGATATATCTGCTCCCTTGTCACTCCTCTCCGGTATCTGGGCCAAAGGCGCTTATTGTTTCACGCTTGATTCCGGAAGAGGCGCGCTGACCGGAGGGGCTTCCTGCGGTGCGGCTCCCGAAGGTGACGGGGAAGCGGAATCCGGAACGGGGACCAGGGAAGTATTCATCCGGGACAAATCCAGTTCGCGGGAAGCCGCTGCGGCTTCCGGACTGATGGCGCCCATGTTCGCGGGCAACGGAAGCAGGGCTCCGTCCGGCCCCACCATGTCGGGAGCGGTGACGGGATAAAAGCCCATCATTTCCTGCGGATTGACGATTTCCGACAGGCTCACGTAACCCTGGCTCCCGTCCTCAAACTCAACCTTGGCGAACAAATCACCGCAAACCAGCACCTTCCCGGTTTTCACGCCGCCCCTGACGGTTCCGCTCGTGGAAAAATTATTCTCGGGATTCTGCTCGAACACCATCATTTTTTCCTTCTTGAACGTAACGGATTCCCCCGGCTTGTAAAACGCCTGGTCCGCCTTGTTCTTGGCCGCCATTTTCTTGGAAGTGATGCCTACGGGGTCCAGTGCTGAACTCTGGCGGTCCCAGGCATTCAAATGCTTGTTCGGACCGCAGGAAGCCAGCAGCACCAGCAGGGCGGAAGGGAGAAGTGCCAATTTCATTTGCGGGCTATCTTAACTGCCACAGATTGCGGATGGAAGCAGAATTTGCGCCTGTTGATGCAGGATGCCGTTTCAACAAGAAAAATCCCGGCTTTGCCGCCAATAAGCGTTCCTTCGCGCCGGACAGCCAAGAAAACTTCCGTACAGGCTTGCGGCATATCAACCTCACTTCCAAATGATCAAGGGATTTTTCCCGGCGCTTTTCCTGATTGTTTTTCATGCTGCATGATGAAGGCAAAAAAATCCGGGGCCGCACTCTGACGCGCTCCCTGATGCCTCGGACGGCACCGCCTCCCTTGTCCTGCCAGGGGTCCGACGCCTGCTCCGGTTACTTCTCCACGCTGCTCTGCAAATACAAAATCCGCAGGACGGAAAAAAGCATGCCCGACTCCTTCCGGAGCCCCTTCACTTCATGGAGGGTAGATGGAGAAAAGCGGAAACCGGGACTTTCCATCAACAAACAGGGAACCCCGGCCATCATGCTGTTCCCCGCAGCGGAACCCATTCCATCCCTGAAACACGCTCCCGGCAGGCAGCCGGGGCCGGGAAAAGCAAGCGGTTCCCCCGGCGGGGAAAAACAGGCTGTCCTTCCGGATTCCCTTCCCCGCTCTCTTCCCGGAGAAACCTCAAATCATGGCGCAAAGGCAACGTATTAGGCTTGCCGCATTCCTCCCGGCAATGCTATTCTGCCACCTGCGGTTCCCACGTTTGGCACAGTTCCATCCGGGGGAACCGTTCAAGCATTTGTTCTGATATGGATGAGAAGAGATTATCCGGCGTAGTTCTGCCATTGTTCTCCCTGCGCCGCAACAACGACCACGGCATCGGGGATCTGACGGCCCTGCGCCAGTGGATTGACTGGGCGGCGGATGCCCACGTGGGATTTCTCCAATTGCTGCCCGTCAACGCCCTGGGCCGGGATGAAAACCCTTCCCCCTATTCCGCCATCAGCTCCGTGGCTCTGGAGCCCCTGTACCTTTCCCTGGAACCCTGGACCATCCCCGGCCTGGAAGAACGCGTATTCAATGAAACCGGGGACACGTTGCCGTGGGAACAGCCCTCCGGCCCGAACCTGGTGGACTACCCCAAGGTCAGGTTCTGGAAAATGTGGATTCTGAGGGGTGCATGGAACAACTTCAAAACCAAGCCGGAATATGAGGGCATCATGCCCAAGTTCAGGGAATGGGTAAAGGAACAGGGAAGCTGGCTGGAAGACTTTGTCTGCTTCCAGGTTCTATGCGACCTGTTCGGCACGGAAATCTGGTGGCACTGGCCGGAGCAGGACCCCGCCCGGGCCAAAACCATCGCCGCCGATTACGAGGAAGAAAAGGACTTTGCCCGCTGGCTCCAATGGCTCTGTGAAAAACAATGGGAATTCATCCGGATTTATGCGGACGAACGCAACGTGAAACTGATGGGAGACATCCCCATCGGCGTTTCCCTGTGCAGTGCGGACGTCTTTTTTGAACGCTACCTGTTTGATACGGACTGGTGCGGAGGCGCTCCGGCGGAAGGCAACTACGCGGAGGACCCCTTCACGGGCAAATGGGGGCAAAACTGGGGCATCCCCCTGTACAAATGGGAAGTCATGGCCCAGGACAACTTCGCCTGGTGGCGGCGCCGTGTAAAACACTGCACCAAGATTTTCAGCATGTACAGGATTGACCATATCCTGGGCTTTTACCGCATTTACTCCTTCCCGTGGAAGCCTACGGAAAACGAGGTCTTCCTGCCGCTCACGCTGGAGCAGGCGGCCCAGAGAACGGGCGGCAGGCTACCCGGCTTCAAGCCCCGCGGGGATGACAACGCCGTGGACCGCAACCTGAACCTGACGGACGGAGACCTGTACCTTCGCCTCCTGATCTCCGCCGCCCCCGGCGTCAGCGTGGTGGGGGAAGACTTGGGCTGCGTGCCGGAATACGTGCGCCCGAACATGCGCCAATTGGACATTCCCGGCTTCAAGATTCCCCATTGGGAAATCAAACCGGACGGAAACATCATCCCCGGAAAGGAATATCACGAATGCTCCTTCGCGGCATTCGGCACGCATGATTTTGAAACCATCATGCAGACCTGGAATGACAGCTACGCCAAAATTGAGCGTGCCCGCAAGCTGGGCCTGTGGGAGGGAGTCTCTCCCAAAACGCCGTCCAACCCGGAACAGGAAAACATCGTGCGCCAGGCGGAGGACGGGGCGCGCCTGCTGAAATGGTTTGCGGACTTCGCCGGGATGCAGCCGGACACATGGCTCTCCTACTGGAACCTGGAAATCAAGACGGCCATGTACAATGCCCTGTTCCGTTCCAACTCCCGTTACGCGGCCATTCTCTGGCCCGCCCTCTTTGACGTCAACAAGCGCCTGAACATCCCCGGCACCACGGGAGGCACCAACTGGAGGGAACGCATGCCCTTCAAGGCCGTGGAAGCCCATAACATGCCCCAGACGGCATGGCTGCGCGCCGTCATCAGCGGCTCCGACCGCACGCCGCTGCAGGGAGAAGACGCCATCAGGGCGCTCAAGTCGGCCAGAAGGCGCATCTTCCCGAAGGTCACCGTCAACAATGAACGCTTCCTGAAAAAAATGCTGATGTGGCCCAACGGGAAAACATTGTAACGGCAACAAAGGAATGACGAATTGAGCCGGGGCATGCCAACGCCTTTCTCCCGGGCGTGGTGATATTGCCATCATCAGGACTTGTCCAATTTATAGAATAAGCTTAGCAAGCCATTCTTTTTACCTGTGAAATTCGGGTACCAGTAATGTTCGGGATGATACATGGTATTTCCCCAGCCGTCTTGATACCTCATATGAGGAAAACACGTTTTCCCGCGAAGCAGCAATTTGACGGATGAATCGGGAAGAAAGCCATACAGCCTGTCTTGAATACTTAAAAACAGGGGAGTGCATGAAGCGTAAATTCCCAGTGGGCAAGAGACAAGCGCTCCCCCAAAAATCAGACAGGCCATATACCATATTTTTTTGCGGGGACGGCGCACAATGCTCCTGAGAACGAACATCAATATAACGAATGTTCCAATGACGCTGCTCTTGCATGCAAAATCGTTGATATCATTTCCGATATAGAAACAAGGAAGCGCCAGCGACACCGCCAGTACGGTGTAAAACATAATATCCTTTTTGTATTCCTCCATACAGAACAGGCAGTAAAAAACAAAAGAAGTCATAATATAAATCCAAAAAACAACGTCGGAATAAGGAAACAAAAAATAACTTTTCCGGGAAACGGAAATATTACGAGACATAAATAAAACAATTAAAATGCCCGTCGCCCCGCTTATAATATTGCCATAGGAAAACAACTGTTTCCATTTGCCGGATTTGCCAATCTTCTCCTGAACCAGAAAGGCTAAAAATATAAACAACATAAAAAATGCGCACAAAGGGGAATACAAAGCGGTAGCCGCAAGCAGGAACACCGACTGTTCCACTTTCACTCTTCCCGCTACAATCAGGCAAAGAATCAGCATGACTGGCACTGCCTGATGCGCCGTTAAGGTAATTTGCTGAGCAATAGAAATAAACGGAAGCCCGTATTCCAGGCCTGGAAGGAATACTTTAAATAACAGCCGGACGGAAGTAAGGGAGCCGAATAAAACTAATGAACTCAACACCATGAAGGAAAAAGAGCCGCAATATTCACACATCCACAACCATATCAGATACAATCCGAAGGAAAACCAAAGTACCAAAATCACCTTGGCTGCTGCCAAGCCGAATATTTTCCCGCACAGTGCCGCTGGCAAATAACTGGCAAAGTAATAGCAAAAATAGGTATCTTCCGAATATTTGACGGGCCAGGATTCCAACGAAAGGGCGCCCAGCATGGAATTCCGGACGATGAAATCAGGATGCTGCCACACCACTCCCCCCCAGCCGGATAATATAAGCCATAACAACAGAATGATTCCCGTTATAAGTCTTTTGACAGAACAATTTTCCTTTATAAATAAGCGCCAGCAGAAACAACGCCTGCTTCTTCGATATTCTAAAAACTCTAAATAGCAATAGCTTCCCAACAGGGGCAGAGAGATATACCAGTGCATCCATCCTCCAATGAATATCATGATGGGAATCATGAGATAGAGTATGGAAAGCCTGTAAAGAGGAGAATATTTTATGGACAAAGGTAAATCCATTTTTAAAAAACTCAAATTGATTGGAAAATCATAATTTACGGATTGTTAATCCGTTATAAAATATAAGAAAATACAGCCCATGCATCTCTTCCGGAACCGGCCAAACCGGAGCCATTGCATGAAAAAACGCAATGTTTCTGATATCCCCGCAGACCTTCGTAAAATTTAAGTAAAAAACTGATAATTAGGTAATTTACTCTTCTAAAATCCGGCATGCCCGAGGAACGCGGTGAATGCCGATTGCTACATAGGCTTGCGGCGCTCCAGGTACCGGACAAGCCATTCCAGAAGGGAGAACAGCTTTTAATGATCCGGGAAGGTTTGGCACAAGTTCTTTGTCCTTAAAATCGAAGCTTGACCTCGGATTAACAATCCGCACAAACGAAATTAACAGCTCATGAAAAATGAATTTTAACCATTTCCTATAGAACTTCACCTGCCTTTTCACTGATATTCCGGGCAGACGTCCCGGCCGATAAATCTTCTCGCCAAACAGGCATATCCATCCTTGCCTACCGCCGGAAAAGCAACCATACTCCCCGCATGATCTGGAGCTGGAACAAACTGTCCGCCGCCAAATGGGAAGACGCCTGGAGCGAACGCATCGCCGGGAACCCCAATGCCTCCATCACTATCATCAAGGGGGGCAAGACCATCAGAATCACCGTTTACTGCGACCGGGAGGAAGACGCCCTGACCTTGAAGGAATATTTTGGGGGGACCGTCCGGGAAATCAAAACCCGGGACTGGGTGGCGGCGCAGAACCGGGAAGAACGCGCTCCGCTCAAAATAAGGGATGCCCTGGTCATTACGGAGCAGAGTTCTCCGGAGAAGCTGGCCGCCCTGAGGAAGCAATTCCCCGCGCGCCATATCCTGAGCGTTCCTGCGGAAATGGCCTTCGGGACCGGGGACCATGCCACTACATCCACCTGCCTGCGCTTCATCTGTGACGCTGCCAAATCCCGGAGGGGAACCGCCTGGAACATGACGGACATCGGCTGCGGAACCGCCGTGCTGGCCCTTGCGGCGCTGAAGCTGGGAGCGGAACACGCCACGGCCTTCGACTTTGACCCCATGGCCATTGAAGTGGCACGTCACAATATGGAACGCAATGACGTCACCGGAAAAGAGCTTGATTTATTTGTGGGGGACGTCTTCGAATGGACGCCCTCGGAATCCCAGAAAGGGGATCTCGTCGTCGCCAACCTGTTTTCCACCATTCTGCAAAAGGCCTTTCCGCACATTATAGCGGCCATGAAAAAGGATGCCGTGCTGGTCATCTCCGGCATTCTGGCCTCCCAGTGGGAAGAAACGAAGGCGGCGGCGGAGCGTCACGGCTTGTCCTTTGAACGGGCCGTCAAGCGCGGCAAATGGGTCACGGCCAAGGGAGGGATAGCCAAGTAAGACAGGCCGTTCCGCGTTTCCCGATTCGGTTTCCCGCGCGCCGTTCTTTCTCTGCCGGAACCACGCCTATCACTCCCGGCAACGCGCCTTCTTCCAGCCTGGGAGCCAGGGCCTCCCGGCCCTGGTATTTGTCTCCGCTTGCCCCTTCCCGTTATCCTGCGTGCGCTCCTTCAACAAGGGCCTTGCCAGCGCCGGGAGGCTCTAACTCCCAGGTGAACGCATTTTTACGGGAAATGGGAAGACGTACGGATTAACGGCAGGAAAAACAAGCCAATTCCTGGGGATTCCACGTTTCACTTCCCCTCACGGAAAAGCTTAGCCCTCCGCATGTTCACGGGCGGCGAACAGCTTTTCCACATACTTGGCCAGCATGTCCACTTCCAGATTCACCGGCTGGCCGGGAACGGCGCTTTGCAGGTTCGTGCGTCCGAAGGTATGCGGCGTAATCCAGAATTCAAGCAGGGAGCCGTTCAAATTCGCGATCGTCAGGGAAATGCCGTCAATGGTGATGGAGCCCTTGTCAATGCAGTAGCGGGCCAGTTCATCCGGCATGCGCACTTCCAGGCGGTGGTCCTGCCCCACGGGTTCCAGGGCGGTGATCGTCCCGGTATTGTCCACATGCCCCATGACGAAGTGGCCGCCGAAGCGGTCCATGGCGGACATGGCGCGTTCCAGGTTCACCAGCCCTCCCGGTTGGAGATTCCCTAGGCTGGTGACGCGGAGGGTCTGGGAGAGAAGGTCAAAGGAGACGCGCTCACCGTCCAGGGCGTCCACCGTCAGGCAGCACCCGTTGACGGCGACTGAATCCCCCAGGGAAAGTTCATGCCCGAACGGAATAATCAGCGTCAGCCTGGCTCCGCCGTTGATGGGCGTAAACCCTTCCACGGTTCCTGTTGTTTCAACGAGTCCGGTAAACATAAGAGAAAGCTCCGGTTCCGGCCCTTAATGGCCGAAGCAGGTGAAGAAGATGAACACGACAGCGGTGGGGAAAGCCGCCCAGGCGAACAGCCACAGGGGGTTGATGCCCTTGAAGTACTTGCCCAGAATGGCCTGCCCCGCCGGGTTGGGGGCGTTGGCGATCACCGTCAGGCCGCCGCCCGTCACGGCGCCGGCCACCACGGAGTATTTGACGGCTTCCGGCAGGTTGGGAACCGTGGACGCCAGGAAGGTGACGGCGGCATTGTCGTTGAACGCCGTCAGCAGCGTGGCCCCGATCATGGCGTAGTCCCCCAGCCGCATCAGCACCGGTTCCAGCCACCAGGCCTGGACGCCGCCCAGAATGACCAGTCCCGCCAGGAAGAAGCCCACCATCATGGGAACGCGCAGGGACATCTGGTTCTGGTACTGCGGGGTAGCCACCGTAAAGCCGATGAAGAAGAGGAAGCTGCCGATGAACATGACCGGCTCATGGGCGAAGAGAACCGTCCAGGTCAGGAAGCAGACGTGCGCCAGCGTCACCCACACCGGTATCTTGTCATTGCGGTCTTCCCAGGACTGGGGAACGGCGTCGTCAAACTCGTTGAACTCGCGCTGCTGGGTAGCCAGGCGGGCGAATTCCTTGCGGAAGAGGAAAAAGTAGGCCAGGTTGGAGATGATGATGGCTGAAACGGCCTTCCAGCCGAAGTGCTGGATCATGTGCGCAAGGCCCCAGTCCCACTTTTCCGCCACCATCACCACGGGGGGTGCGGCAAAATGCGTCAGGGTGCCACCGATGGAAATATTCACGAAAAGCAGCCCCAGCGTTGCATACATCAGGGTCTTCTTCGGCTTGAGGTCGTAAAACTTCTTGCTCAGGATCAGGGCGCCGATCGTCATGGCGGCAGGTTCCGTAATCAGGGAACCGAGCAGGGGCGCGAGGGTCATCACAGAAATCCACCAGGCCCCGGGCGAGGATTTTCCAAGCTTGGCGCCGCAGTTGACTACGGATTCCGCCAGCTTGAAGATGGGCCGGGAAGAGGCGATGATCATGATGATCATCACGAACATGGGCTCCGTGAAGGAGCAGTCGTAATTCAAATAGGCCGAGAAATCCTCAAAGGAATAATACTTCCAGCACACGAACATGAAGGGGATGATCCAGATGCCGAACACGGCTTCCACTTCCCCCAGGAAATGGAAAATGGCGGAGGCGAAAGAAACCGGAAGCCGTTCTTCCGGATGCATCACGCGGAAATTGGTTTCCTTGAGCTTCTCCTTGTAGCGCAGGGCCAGCTTGTGGGAATAGCGTTCAAACCGCCCGGCCAGGAACGTATGGATAATGGCCCCCAGGAAAACGAGCGTCACGGCCAGGTTGAACCCGCCGGACTGCTTGTTGCGCTCCGTGAGCACCTGGGACAGGCTGGCATCCGGCGGCGCGGGCTTGTACTGGTTCAGGGGAATGGGAAAATGGCTGTACTGTGATTCCCCCCCCACTTCCGTAGCGGGATAGGCAGGTTCCGCCGCGCGGACCGAAGCTTCACCGGCAGGAGCCCCCAGGAAAAAGGCGGCGGCAGCCACGGTAGTGAGCAGACCCGCACGGCGCGCCAGAACTTTGAAGAAATGACAAATACAGCTCATGTCTGCGGACAGACTAAACACCTCCCCTTTCTTCCGCGAGCGGAAAATGAGTCTGCATGCTTTTTAACGGGAACGCGTTCAGGCGGGAAAAACCCGCACGGACCTGAAAAGGAGCGCGCACCGCAGGGAAAAGGCTGTCATGCCTGCCTGAGTTTAAGGTTGAACAGGAAACTTAAAAATAGTAGTTGCAGGTATGCGCTCCGCCCCAGGCCTCCTTTCCATTTTCTTGATTGCAGCCGGTGTCGCATGCGCGGAGCTTCCGCCCGACCTGCCGCCCGCCACTCCCCTTCCCCTCGCGCCCGGACCGGTCATCGGCGGCACCATCAAGGGGGATCCCGCCGCCGGCGTTGTCCCCGTCAGGGAACTGATTGAAGCCAACCGCAGGAATGAAAACATTCCCATGGCGGAACCCATTCCCGGAGAAACGGTTTCCTCCATCCCTCAGGCGGAGCCCATCCCGAACGCGGAGCCGATTCCCGGGGAAACGAACCTGCATGCCCCGGTGCAGCCCGCGGGATCGGCCTCCGTCATTCCCCCCACGGCCTTTTCCCCCGTTCCGGTTCCCCAGCATGAGACCCGCGTGGCCATTCTGGGCTACCATGATTTCAGCCGTACCCTTCCCGCTACGGAAATGCGCATGAATACGGACGTGTTCCGCGCCCAGATGCAGGCCCTGAAGGCCAGCGGCGTGCCCGTCATTTCCATGAAGGAATTCCTGGAATGGAAACTGGGAAGCAGGCAGCTTCCCGCCAAATGCGTGATGATCACCATTGACGACGGCTGGAAGAGCGTTTACACGGACGCCTACCCCATTCTGAAAGAGACGGGATTCCCCTTCACCGTTTTCCCGTACACCAAATTCATCACGGGCCGCGGTTCCGCCATGAGCCATGGCCAGATTCAGGAAATGCTGGATAACGGCGCCACGCTGGGCAGCCACTCCGTCAGCCATCTGTACCCCAGATCATGGCGCGCCGCCCAGCGGAAGGGAACCCAGGCGGTACTGGACCTGGCAACGGCGGAAATAAGCAATTCCCGGAAAATCCTCCAGGAAAAGTTCCCCGGTTCCGCTGTGGAAGCCTACTGCTACCCGGGCGGATTCGTCCTGCCGGACATGATCACCAAGGCGGAGGAAGCCGGGTTCCAGGCGGCCTTCACGGTGATTCCCAAGAAAGTAACCAAGGACACGGACCGCTGGCGGGTTCACCGCTACATGGTCTTCGGCAAGGACCCCAAAACCTTCACCAGAGCCCTGAATTTCAACGTCCCCGCCGCTCCGGAAACGCCGTCGGCCACCCCCGGCAACAATAGCAGCAGCGGGAACAGCCTGAATTCCTATCCGGCCCCGGCCCAGCCCGTCTACCCGGCGGCCAATACCGTGGTGAAAAACCAGAACCCGGACATCTCCATTTCCCTGGCCCGTGAACCAGCCTTCGATCCCAAACAGGTGGAAATGCGCGTTTCCGGCTTCGGCCTGGTGAATGCCCAGTATGACCCCAAGGAAAAAATCCTGAAATGGACGCCTTCCCGCCCCCTGCGCCTCAGCCCCGTAACCGTCCAGGTCCGCTGGAAAAACCTCTCCGCCAACCTGTGGCAGACGGCCACCTGGCAATTCGGCATCGCGGAGCAGGAAATGCACTTCATTCCCCGGAATGTAGTCAAATAATCCCCGGCTGCCATCGCAGCCATCATCCCGCCGGAGCCCGGATAAACGGGCAACCGGAGGCTTTCATACCGGTGATGAAGCGCGCCGCCCTTCCAGAATCCTGAAAGGGCGCCTGCTTTTCCAACGGGACAATTTGAAATGCCGGGGAATATGCCCCTCTCCCATGTGTTTCTCCATAAACTCCTTCCTGGGAACAAAGGAATCCCGCCCCTTGTAAAAACTCCGGACGAAAATAAGAGAAGGCACTATCCCTTCCGCAGTATGGTGGAAAAAGCTCCCAAAAAACCGTAAGTCCCGAAACCACTGAGAAACCAGGGCTCTTTCCATCAAACTGAATGGAGCGCCGCAAGCCCTTGCGGCAACTGGGGGCATGTGCGGCCAGAAGCCGCGCTTTTTGATATTCGTTCGCTGACGCCAAGTTTTTTCCAGTTGCCGCAGAGGCCTGCGGGGCTCCCGGACAGCCTTCCTTCCATCTTGCCCATCTAGAAAAAACCAGGAAATATGCTCCTCCCCGTATTTTTCCCTTAACACCCTGCCGTCAGCAAGCACCTGCACCTTTTGCAAAACATGAGGGAACGAAGAAAATCATCAATACCCTCTCCGTTTTCCTGCGGAAAATTTTATGCCGGAAAATCCGCCGCCCTCTCTTCCCGGACATGGAATCCTCCGTCCAGAAAATATATTCCCGGTTCATGTTTTTCCTGCCGTTGCAGACGGCATGGGATTCCAAATGCATTCCTCCTCCCCTTCCCCCTCTCCCGCATAGGGACTCAATGTTAGAATAGCCTAACATTCATAAGTTGAGGAGACTTCCGCCTCAACGTGGAAAGCACCCCCGGAATGCCAAAAAAACTGACATTTGGCTTGCCCGCATGGTGTGAAGTGGCATAATCATTCGGCACCATTATCAGGTTCAGCCAGGCACGGACATCCACATGAAGACGAGCACTAAAACTTTCGCCATTGCAGATACAGCCGCTAACGCAGACTATCTCACCAATACATCCGAACCGCTCGGAGAAACGATGACCCTGAACGTGGGCCCCTCCCACCCCGCCACCCACGGCGTGCTGAGGCTGGTGCTGGAACTCGATGGTGAAGAGATCATTAGCTGCGATCCGGTGGTGGGCCACCTGCACCGCGGCATGGAAAAGATCGGGGAGACCATCCAGTACAACCAGTTCGTCCCCTACACCGACCGCTTCGACTACCTGGCTCCTCTTTCCAACAACATCGCCTATGCCTGCGCGGTGGAAAAACTGCTGGGCTGGGAACTGCCGCCCCGCGGGCAGGCCCTGCGCGTGCTGGCCCTGGAGCTTTCCCGCTTTTCCTCCCATATCCTGGGCGTCGGCGTGTACGGCATGGACGTAGGCGCCATGACCGTGTTCCTGTACTGCTATGAGGAACGTGAAAAAATCCATAACTTTTACGAACAGCTCACCGGAGCGCGCTTCACTTCCTCCTACACCCGCATCGGCGGCCAGACGCGCGACGTTTCCAATGAAATGCTGAAGGAAGTGCTCGTCTTCTGTGACGAAGCGGGCAAGACCCTGGATGAAACGGAAGCCCTGCTGCTCAAGAACAAAATCTTCATTGACCGCCTTCAGGGCGTGGGCGTCATCAGCCGTGAAAAGGCGTTATCCTGGGCCATTACCGGAGCCAACCTGCGCGCCAGCGGCGTCAAGCGCGACCTGCGCAAGACCAACCCCTACCTGGGCTACGAGAACTACGAATTCGACGTTCCCGTGGGTGAACACGGCGACTGCTACGACCGCTTTACCGTGCGCATTGAAGAAATGCGCCAGTCCCTGCGCATCATCCGCCAGGTCATTGAAACCATGCCGGACGGCCCCATCAATATGGTGGACACCAAGGGCACGCTGCCTGAAAAGAAAAAGGTCATGACGGACATGGAATCCCTGATCCGCCAGTTCATGACCACCACCATGGGCGTGAACGCCCCCGCCGGGCAGGTTTACTTTGCCGCGGAAAACCCGAAGGGCGAGCTGGGCTTCTTCCTGGACTCCAAGGGCGGCGGCCTTCCCAACCGCCTGCGCATGCGCTCCCCCTCCTTCTGCAACCTGTCCATCCTGCCGGAACTGCTGAAAGGCCACCTGGTTTCCGACGTTCCGGCCATTCTCGGCTCCTTCGACTTCGTGATGGGCGAATGCGACCGCTAAACACCCGTTCCCCTTTTTTCCTTTCCAACTCAAACACCAAATTTCCTCCCCATGTCCGATTACGCCGAAAACGCCATCGACGCCACTATCGCCCACCAGCCCAGCCCGGGCGAACGGTTCTACCCGGCCTTTGAAGTAACGCCGGAGCTTGACGCCGCCGCCAGCGAATACGTCACGCATTATCCGGAAGGCAAGCAGAAATCCGCCGTGCTTCCCATCCTGCATGAAATCCAGAAAAAATTCGGCTTCATCAGCGCAGACGCCATCACCTGGGTGGGTGAAAAACTGAACATCTCCGCCGCCCACGTGCTGGGCGTGGTCACCTTCTATCCCGGCCTGCGCCAGATGTGCCCCGGCAAAACCCACATCCGCGTGTGCCGCACCCTTTCCTGCGCCATGGCGGGAGCGGACAGCCTCTTTGACGCCATCTGCGCGCGCCTGGGCATTGACAAGAGCGGCATTGACCACCACCACCCCATCGGCGTCAGCCCGGACGGCCTGTGGAGCGTGGAGGGAGTGGAATGCCTGGCCAACTGCGGGTTCGGCCCCAACATGATGGTCAACGACCTCCTGTATGAAAAAGTCACTCCGGAACTGCTGGAGGAAGTGATCGCCAAGCACCAGAACGCCTAACCCTTTCCACCCCGCACCAGATTTTCGCCATGAGCATCACCTATCTTCCCGGTAAAGAACCCCACCCCAGGGAAACGCGCCGCATCCTGAAAAACGTCAACCGCGAAGGCTGGAACACTTCCATTGACTGCTATCTGGCCGACGGCGGCTATGAGGAACTGAAAAAGGCGCTCGGCATGGAGCCGAAGGCCGTCATTGACGAGGTGAAGAAATCCGGACTGCGCGGCCGCGGCGGCGCGGGCTTCCCCACCGGCGTGAAGTGGACCTTCATTCCGCCGAACAACACGAAGCCCGTCTATCTGGTCTGCAACTGCGACGAATCCGAACCCGGCACCTTCAAGGACCGCTACATCGTCCACCAGGACCCCCACCAGCTCATTGAAGGAATGGTCATCTCCAGCTACGCGGTGGGCGCGCACCTGGCTTACATCTACATGCGGGAGGAATTCCCCATTGCCGCGGAAGTCATGCTCAAGGCCCTTCGGGAAGCGCGCGAACGCGGCTTCCTGGGCCGCAACATCCAGGGTTCCGGCTACGATCTGGAAATCCACGTGCACCGCGGCGCGGGCGCCTACATCTGCGGTGAGGAAACGGCCCTGCTCAACTCCCTGGAAGGCCAGCGCCCCTACCCGCGCATCAAGCCCCCCTACTTCCCGGCCGCCATCGGCCTGTACGGCTGCCCCACCATCGTGAACAACGTGGAATCCCTCTGCCAGGTGAAGCACGTCATCGCCATGGGAGGAGAAGCCTACAGCCAGGAAGGTGCCAGGCGCTCCCCCGGCACCCGGATCATCGGCGTCTCCGGCGACGTGAAACGCCCGGGGTTCTATGAAATCGTTTCCGGCTCCATGACCTTCGGCGAACTGCTGTATGACGTCTGCGGAGGCCCGCGGGACGGCCGCGAATTCAAGGCCGTGATTCCCGGCGGATCCTCCTCCAAGGTCATGCGCACGGATGTGGAATACAAGGTGCAGAACCCGGACGGCACCATGGGCAAAATCTCCTTCTTCGACATTCCGCTGGACCTGGACAGCATCTCCCAGCACGGCTCCATGTCCGGCTCCGGTGCGGTCATCGTCATGGACGACTCCCGCTCCATGCCCTGGGCCATGAACAACATCAACCGCTTTTACGCCCATGAATCCTGCGGCCAGTGCACCCCCTGCCGGGAAGGCTGCCCGTGGATGATGAAGCTCAGCACCCGCATTCTGGAAGGCAAGGCCGCCCCGTCCGACGTGGACCTGCTGATTGAAGTGGCCAACCAGATTGAAGGAAAGACGGTCTGCGCCTTCGGTGAAGCCGCCTCCTGGCCCACCCAGGCCATGGTCTCCAAGTTCAAGGAGGAATTCGTGGCCCTGACGGACCCCTTCAACGCCTGCCTGCCCCACACCAGGGAAGGCCGGGAACAAACCCGTTTCCTCACCCGCTAACAGCAGAACGCAACACCACTTTTCAATACCATTTCCCTCCCATCCGTCATCATGAGTGAAGAAGCTTCCAAACTCCCCAAAGACATTGCCGCCGCGGAAGGCAAGGTGAACGTCCAGATCAACGGAACGTGGCACCGGTTCCCGCGCGGCACGCGGATTGCTGACGCCTGCCGTTCCGTGGGCGTGCCCATCCCGTGCTTCTGCTACCACCCCAAGCTGGCCGTCGTCGGCTCCTGCCGCATGTGCATGGTGGAACAGGGGATGCCGCCCAGGCTGGCTCCGGGCCAGACTCCCTCCTATGATGAAAACGGCTACCAGCGCATCCAGTGGATGCCGCGCCCCATCATCTCCTGCGCGAACACGGTGGCGGAAAACATGGGCATCCGTACGGACAGCCCCCTCGCCAGCGAGGCGCGCCGCGGCGTGATGGAATTCCTGCTTACCAGCCACCCGCTGGACTGCCCCATCTGTGACCAGGCCGGGGAATGCAAGCTCCAGGAATACTCCAACGACTACGGCCAGGTGGAAGGCCGCTATGAGGAAAAGAAGACCAAGAAGGGCAAGAACCTGAGCATCGGCCCGCGCGTGAACCTGGACCAGGAGCGCTGCGTGCTCTGCGGCCGCTGCGTGCGCTTCATGCGCGACATCATGCATGACGAGGTGCTCACGATGGCCCAGCGCGGCACCTTCAACGCCATCACGGTCTATCCGGGCCGCGAGCTGGACAGCAACTACTCCCTGAACACCGTGGACCTCTGCCCGGTGGGCGCCCTCACCTCCAAGGACTTCCGCTTCAAGATGCGCGTCTGGTTCCTGAAGGAAACCAAGACCATTGACGTGGACTGCGGCACGGGCACCAACATCATCCTCTGGACGCGTGAAGACAAGGTATATCGCATCACCCCGCGCCCGAACGATGCCGTGAACTCCTGCTGGATGCCGGACTCCCACCGCCTGAACTACAAATACATCAACGCGGAAACGCGCATTCCCCAGCCCGTCATCCGCACGGACGCGGGGGCTCCGCACCGCCCGTCCACCTGGGAACCCGCCCTGGCCTCCGTCACGGAAGCCGTCAAGCGCGTCGCCCCGCACCAGCTCGCCATCATCGCCTCCGGGCGCATGACCAATGAAGAACTTTATATGGTCCGCCACCTGGCCGCGCAAATCGGCACGGACATGGTGGACATCGTCCCCCGCATGGGAGAAAGCGACGGCATGCTGATCGCCGCGGACCGCAACCCGAACACGAACGGAGCCAAACTGGTGCTGGGCATTGAACCCGGCTCCAGGCTGGCCGCCATCCGCGACGGCGTGCGCAGCGGCTCCATCAAGGGCATCCTCACCCTGGGGGAAGACCTCACCGCCCCGGAAGCCGGCTTCACGGCGGAAGACCTGGAAAAGCTGGACTACCTGTTCATGACCGCCCACAGCGCGAATGAAACGGCGCGCCATGCGGACCTGGTTCTGCCGGGCGTCACCTACGCTGAAAAATTCGGGACGATGATCAACGTCACGGGCCGCATCCAGCGCCTGAACCGCGCCATCCAGCCCGTGGGCTACGCCCGGGATGACTGGCAGATTCTCCGGGACATCACCCTTCTACTGGGCGGCAACCCCGCGCTGAAAGACTTCAACTCTGCCCTGGACGTCCTCACCGTCATGAGCACGGAATACGGAGCCCTCAACGGCGTCACCTGGGGCTCCATCGGAGACGGGGGCCAGCCCATTCTGGAAACCGGCGTCACCATTCCCGTGGTGGAACATGAAAAAAGCCAGGGCCGCTAATCACACTTCACACGCACACAACCTGTTAATCCGCCATGATTGATTCGATTCTAACCTTTTGCGACGAAGTGCTCAGCAACCCTGTGTGGTTCTACGTCATCACCCTGCTGATCAAAATCGTCATCTGCTTCGCCATCACCATCCTGTTCATTCCGGTCTGCGTGTACATTGAACGCCGGGTGGCCGCCTGGATTCAGGACCGCGTGGGGCCCAACCGCGCCGGCATCCCGCTGAGCATCTTCCGCCGCTTCGGGGCGAAGTCCGACCTGCCGTTTAAAAAGACGCTGGACTACTTCGGCCTTCCCCACGACGGCAAAATCGCCAACCTGTGCCGCTTCTTCCGCCTGGACCGCGACATTCCGATCTTCGGCCTCGTGCAGCCCATGGTGGACGGCGGCAAGCTGTTCCTGAAGCAGGACTTCACGCCTCCCTTCGTGCGCCGCGTATACTTCTGGATCGCCCCCATCCTGGTGCTGGCCCCCCCGCTGATGACGGCGGCCGTGGTCCCCTTTGCCGGCGACCTCCACACCTCCTACGGCAACGTAAACATGGCGGTGGCCAACCTCAGCGTAGGCCCCCTCTGGATGTTCGCCATCTCCTCCCTCTCCGTATACGGGCTGGTGCTGGCCGGCTGGTCCTCCAACTCCAAATTCCCCTTCCTGGGCGGCGTGCGCTCCTCCGCCCAGATGATCTCCTATGAAATCAGCATGGGCCTCTCCATCATCCCCGTGCTGATGATTTACAGCACGCTGGACCTCTCCAACATCGTGGAATACCAGGCCGCCAACGGCTGGCTGCTGCTCCCCGTGTGGGGCGAGGGCCTGAGCTGGCAGCGCTGGATACTGCTGGTTCCCATCGCCATCAGCTTCATCATCTTCCTGACCTCCATCTTCGCGGAGGCCAACCGCACGCCCTTTGACATGTCCGAATGTGAAACGGACCTCGTGGGCGGCTACCACACGGAATACTCCTCCATGAAATTCGCGCAATTCTTCATGGGTGAATACGCCGCCATGGTGGTGGGTTCCTCCCTGGTCATCACGCTGTTCCTGGGCGGCTGGTCCATCGGCTTCGGCCTGGACGGGTGGCTCAACGAACACGTGGCCAACTGGGTGGCGGTCATCTGCCAGCTCATCGCGTACGTGATCAAGCTCCTCTTCTTCGTCTTCTTCTTCGTCTGGGTGCGCTGGACGCTCCCCCGCTTCCGTTACGACCAGGTGATGAAGCTCGGCTGGATGGTCTTCTTTGAACTGGCCGTCATCAACATCTTCATCACGGCCGCCATCCTGTACTTCGTCAAGTAACCAACCTTCTTCATCCCGACAACATCACTATTATGGCCTTCAAAACGATCAAGCGCCCGAAGATTTCCCTCGGAGAGCGGTTCTACTTGCAATCCATCCTTGGCGGTCTCTGGATCACCATCAAGCACCTCGTTCTGGCTCTGCTGGGCAAATCCCGCAACAAGAAGGAACTGGCCGGCTCCGGCATCGGCGTCACGATGCAGTACCCGGAATTCCGGTGGGACAAGCACCTGCCGGAATACTACCGTGGAGCCCCCGTCCTGGTGAAGGGGGAAGACGGCCGCGAACGCTGCGTCTCCTGCCAGCTCTGCGAATTCATCTGCCCGGCCCGCGCCATCACCATCACCCCCGGCGCCGTCAAGGAAGGCCCCTGGGGCAAGGTGGAAAAAGCGCCCAAGGAATTCCAGATCGACATGCTGCGCTGCATCTACTGCGGCATGTGCGAGGAAGCCTGCCCGGAACAGGCCATCTTCATGAGCCAGGACTACCTGTTCACCCCCACGGACAAGGCTCAGGCCATCCACAACAAGGCCAAGCTCTACGAAATGGGCGGCACCCGCAAGGGGCTGGTCAACAAGTGGAACCAATACAAATAAACAACCCCGAAACACTCACTCCAAATTCCGTACGTTATGAACATTTTTGCCAGTGACATACTCTTTTACATCTTCGGGGCCCTGGCCGTGATCCTGTCCCTGATGGTCGTCTTCATGCGCAACCCCGTTTCCTCCGCCATGATGATGGCCCTCTCCTTCGGCGCCACCGCCGCCGTCATGATCGGGCTGGGGGCCCATTTCCTGGGCATTCTCCAGATTCTGGTATACGCCGGAGCCATCATGGTGCTCTTCGCGTTCATCATCATGCTACTGAACGTGAAGCGGGAAACCTCCCCCTTCCGGCGGCCCGTATCCGTCGCCATCGGCGTCATCATCGCCGGCCTCTTCCTGGGCCAGCTCATCGGCATCATCTACTCCCTGCCCGGCGCGAAGGACAGCCACCGCTGCCCGATGGCCACCGCGGAACAGGCCTGGAACGATTTGAAAATCGGGCAGGATTCTCCTGAAAAAGCTGCTGCACACAGCACGGCATGCGAACAGGGCTTCAATCCCTCAAACTGCTGCGTAACCAAGGAGCAGCAGGACAAGCTCATCCGTCCCCACGCTCCCTCCGCCGTTCTCCCCCCCCTCTCCCCCCAATGTTCCGCACACCTCTATCCGGAGGGTTCCACCATCCGCGCGGAAATAGACAACGGGGAATTCCCGGACACCGCCCTGCTGGGCCGCACCCTGTTTGACAAATACAACCGGAGCCTGGTCATCGCCGGCCTGGCCCTGCTGGTGGCCTCCATCGGCGTCGTCGTGCTGAGCCGCCGCCCCTCCGGCAAATAACCCGAACCCCTTACCACAGCCATCATCATGATACCTCTTACGCATTACCTGATCCTCTCCGGCGTCCTGTTCGCCATCGGCCTGATGGGGGTGATTGTCCGGCGTGACATCATCGTCATCTTCATGTGCCTGGAAATGATGCTCAGCGCGGCCAACCTGTCCCTGGTGGCGTTTTCACGCGCCCAGGGCACCATGGGACTGCCGAACTATGACGGCCAGTCCCTGTCCATCTTCATCCTCACCATCGCCGCGGCGGAAGTAGCCATTGGGCTGGCGCTCATCGTCTCCCTGTACCGGGCCAGGCGCACGGCCAGCACGCAGGATCTCAACACGCTGAAAGACTAAGAGCAACACACCACTTCAAGAACATGTTTAATATTGATATTCAATACACCTGGCTCCTGCTCTTCCTGCCGCTGGTCGTAGCCGCCTTTGACTGGTTCCTGCTGACCCGGCGTCCGAACGTCGCGTCCCTCACCTCCACCTTCTCCTGCTTGGCGACTTTCGTCCTTTCGCTGGGGCTGCTGGACCAGACCGGCTCGGACTCCTTCTCCTGGCTTCCGATCTCCGACGTCTTTTCCGTTGACCTGGGCTTCGTGCTGGACCCTCTTTCCACCCGCATGATGCTGGTGGTCACGGGCATCGGCCTGCTCGTCCACATCTTCTCCCTGAGCTACATGGCGGACGACAAGGCAAAAACGCGCTACTTCGCGTGCCTGAGCCTCTTCATGTTCTCCATGACGGGCATCGTCCTGGCGAACAACATCGCCATGACCTTCATCTTCTGGGAGCTGGTGGGCCTTTCCTCCTACCTGCTCATCGGCCACTGGTACACCAGGGACGCCGCCGCGAACGCCGCCAAAAAGGCCTTCATCTGCAACCGCGTGGGGGACTTCGGCTTCCTGATCGGCATCCTGACCCTCTGGGCGCTGACCAACACGCTGGACTTCAGCCTGATGGAAATGCCCGCGGGCCTCAGTGAAACCCTGCTGAACATCACGGTGCTGTGCCTCTTCTGCGGGGCGGTGGGCAAATCCGCCCAGTTCCCGCTGCACGTGTGGCTGCCGGACGCCATGGAAGGCCCCACCCCCGTTTCCGCCCTGATCCATGCCGCCACCATGGTGGCCGCCGGGGTGTACATGATGGTGCGCGTCCAGTACTCCATCGGCGTGGAAGCCTTCCCCGCCCTGGCCTGCAACGTCATCGCCGTCATCGGCGCCGTCACGGCCGTCATCGCCGCCTTCATGGCCACCCAGCAGAACGACATCAAGCGCGTGCTGGCCTACTCCACCCTCTCCCAGCTGGGCTACATGGTCATGGCCCTGGGACTGCTGGCCGGGGAAGCGGCCATGTTCCACCTCTTCACCCACGCCTGGTTCAAGGCCCTGCTCTTCCTGGGCGCGGGCGCCATCATCTTCGCCTGCCACCATGAACAGGACATCTGGAAAATGGGCGGCATCATGAAGCGCATGAAGCTGACCTCCCTCACCTTCATCATCGCGACCATGGCCCTGATCGCCATTCCGTTCACGTCCGGCTTCTTCTCCAAGGAAGCCATTCTGGAAGCCGCCCTGCATAAAAACCCAGTCTTCTTCTGGATCGGCGCGGGCGTGGCCCTGCTGACCACCTTCTACATGATGCGCGTGATCTTCGTGGTCTTCTTCGGCAAGAGCCGCAGCCACAGCTCGGAACACGCCACGGAAGTGGGCGGCCTCATGCTGGTTCCCCTGCTGATCCTGGCCGTGCTGGCCCTCATCTCCGGCTACGGCTTCATGGCCGACAGGCTGGTGCCCTTCAACGGGTTCGTTTCCGAAAGCTTCCATATCGGCATGCCCTTCTACGTCTCCATGGGCGCGCTGGTGCTCGGCATCCTGCTGGCAGCCGTTTTCTATGCGGGCTCTCCGGCTTCCGACAAGCTCTCCGGCAATGCCGTCTCCCGCGCCCTCGCCAACCGCCTCTACATCGACTGGTTCTATGACAAGGTGCTGGTCAGGGGCATTCAGGGCTCTCTGGCCGCCATCATCGACTTCATGGACCAGTTCATCATCTCCGGCCTCATCGTGGGCGGCCTGGCGCGGCTGACCGCCGCCGTGGGCTCCCTGCTGCGCCGCCTCCAGTCCGGCAGCATGGCCGCCTACACGGCCCTCTTCGGCATCGGTCTGCTCCTGGTCATCTACTTCACCGTCTTCTATTCCTGCTAACCTACCAACCAATCACACACCATGCTTATCTGGCTTGTTCTCATTCCTCTGATTGCCGCGGCCCTCATCGGTCTGTGCAAGGCGCCCGCACGCCCGACAGCCCTGCTCAGCGCCACGCTGACGCTGGCCCTCGGCATCTGGGCCCTGGTTAGCTTTGACGGCTGCTCCCCCTGCTGGTCCCGCTTTGAAGGGATGGACCTCCAGCTCACGCTGGCCCCGGCCCTGGCCAAAGTGATGCTGCTACTGACCATCCTGGTAACCTTCGCCACGGTGCTGGGCACCAACCCTCCCAAGGGAGGGGAAGCCTCCTGGTACAACTCCGCCCTGCTGATTTCCGCGGGCGCCACCGGGGCCTTCCTGTCCGACAACATCATCTCCTTCTTCGCCTTCCATGAGCTGGCCCTCATCCCCACCTTCGTGATGATCGGCCTGTACGGGCGCGGCGACCGCCGCACCACGGCCTGGCGCGCCACGCTTTACCTGGGGCTTGCCTCCATGGTGCTGCTGGCCGCCCTGCTGATGATCGGCACGCAGGCGGGCTTCACCTTCTCCGGATTGAAAGACTTCATGGCCGGCGGACAGGAACTCGCCCACGCGGAACTCATCGGCGCCCTGCTGATCGCCGGCTTCGGCACGCTGATTTCCCTCTTCCCTTTCCACTCCTGGGCAGCCCCCGCGTACGCCTCCGCCCCCGCTCCGGTGGCGATGATGCACGCAGGCGTTCTCAAGAAGTTCGGCCTGTACGGACTCTTCATGTTCCAGCCGCTGATGGAAACGGGATTCCTGCCCTGGACGAACATCCTCCTGGTCCTGCTCGTCTGCAACGTCATCTGGGTAGGCTACGTGACCGTCAACCAGAAGAGGCTGGACCTGCTCCTGGGCAACTCCTCCGTGATGCACATGGGCTACATCTTCCTGGCCTTCGCCGCCCTGGTGGCCTCCGGTTCCGCGGAAGCCAACCCCTGGGCGCTGAAAGGGGCCGCCCTGCTGATGCTGGCCCACGGCCTGACCATCGCCCTGCTCTTCCTGCTCTGCGGACAGATTGAAAAGCAGACCGGCACGCTGGAAATCAACTCCCTGGGCGGCCTGAGCACCAGGCTGCCGCGCATGGCCTTCGTCTTCGGCCTGGCGGGCATGGCCTCCATCGGCCTGCCCGGCCTCGCCAACTTCCCGGGGGAATTCATGGTCTTCTTCTCCGGCTTCGCCGGATTTAACGACGGCTTCGGCCCCGTCCAGATCGCCACCATCCTCTGCCTCTGGGGCCTGGTCATCGGCGCGGTGTACATGCTGAGGGCCTACCGCAACATCTTCCAGGGGGACCTCTCCAAAGCCGCTACCTACGCCACGGAACTGCTGCCGTCCGAGCGAGCGGCCAACTACTTCCTGACCATCACCCTGGCGGTCTTCGGCTTCTTCCCCACGCTGGTGCTCCAGTTCTTCTCCTGATTCCTTTTCCGAATACAATCCTAGTTTAACCCGATCTTCTTTTACCCATGCAAGCGTATATTCCGGAATTCATCCTGGCCGGCCTGGCGATGCTTCTGCTCCTGGCCGAGACCTTCTGCAAAAAGACGCCCAAATTCGTCTTCGGGCTGATTGGCGCGGCGGGCACCCTGGCGATGCTCCCCTTCTATATGGGGGGGCTCTATGACAACGTCTACATCATCCTGGCGCTTGTCGCCACGGCAGTGACCCTGCTGCTGTCCGTGGACTTCCGGGCCGTCATCAACCTCTCCTCCAATGACTCCAAGTCCCAGGACGGCACGGGGGAATTCTACATCCTGCCCCTGCTGGCCTGCGTGGGCATCACCTCCCTGTGCAAGGCCTCCAACCTGGTGGAACTGTTCGTCTCCCTGGAAGTGCTCACCCTGAGCTCCTTCATCATGGTGGGCTACTTCCGCCGGAACCTGGGCTCCACGGAAGCGGGCATCAAGTACCTGATCCTGGGCGCCGTCAGCACGGGCTTCCTCGTCTTCGGCCTGGCCTGGTACTTCGGCGTCACGGGAACCTTCATCTATGACGGAGCCATCGTCAGCCACGCGCTGGCGGGCCAGACGGCCCCCGCCATGTACCTGGCCCTCGCCATGCTGCTGCTCGGCACGGCCTTCAAAATCGGCGCGGTTCCCATGCAATTGTGGATTCCGGACGTGTACCAGGGCGCACCCACTCCTGTGACGGCCTTCCTCTCCGTAGCCTCCAAGGTGGCCGGCTTCGCCCTGCTCGGCATCATCCTGGCTCCCTTCGCCGCATTGCCTCCCGTTGAATTCGTTGTGGCCCTGATGGCTGCCGCTACGCTGCTGGTGGGCAACCTGGGCGCCATTCCGCAGACCAACCTGAAGCGCATGATGGGTTACTCCTCCATCGCGCAGGCCGGCTTCATCCTTCCCCTCTTCATCGGCACCGTGGACGGCCGGCTGGCCCCGAACGCCCCGTTCTACCTGGCCGTGTACCTGGTCATGACCTTCGGCGCCTTCTTCGCCCTCGCCATGATCCGCATCCAGCGCGGAAGCGAGGAAATCTCCGCCTTCCGCGGCCTGGGCAAGACCAATCCCCGGCTGGCCCTGTCCATCACCATCATGTTCGCCTCCCTGGCGGGCGTGCCGCTGACCGCAGGCTTCTTCGCCAAAATGATCTCCTTTGTGCACGTCATCAACACGGGCCTGTACCTGGGCTGGATGCTCCCCATCATGATCGTCTGCGCGGCCTCCGGCTTCTATTACTACTTCAAGGTCATCCGCTCCATGTACTGGGACAAGCCCGCAGAAGACACGGCTCCCGTACAGGTGCCCGTCATTTCCGGAGTGATGCTGGCGGCCTTCTCCATCTTCATCGTACTGGGAGGGCTGATGCCCCTCTTCCTGAATCCCATCCGGTAAAACAGCATCTCCTTTCGTTCATCATCCGGAAGGCCGTTCCCGCACCCACGCGGAACGGCCTTTTCCCTTTATCAGGAAAACAAGCAGAAGAAGCCATGAACAGCTGCATGCCAACAATAGAATGCCGTCAATTAATCCATTGCATTCCGCAGATGCCTGTGCCATACATGCAACAATGACCCAGCTCCTTTATCATTTATCCATTCTTGCCGCATTTGTAAGCCTCGGAATATCTTCCGAAAACATCACCGCAAGTCCGGAACATACTCAGGAAGCTTTCCCGTGGGCGGAAACATCCTTTTACACTCTCTGTTCCCATTTTCGAAAAGGTCCTGACGGCAAGTGGATGGATTTTCCCGAAGACGAACGCCGTATCTGCAGTATTCCCGTCCTGGCTGCCCCGAGCCGCATGTATACCGGAATATCAGACACCTCCTTGGTTTATGCGGAGCCCTCTTTCGATTCCCGTCCTGCGCGCCTATTGAACACGCCTGTTCCTCCATACATTTTTGATTTGCAGAAAAAGTCCTTTTCCTCCTTCTTCAGTGATGAGGGAGTTTACTATCCATTTTCACGGGACGATAAAATACCAGCAGGCATATTCAGCGATTGTGGAGTCTTCTTTGTCTGCAAATACCCTTTTCTCTCCAATCCTCCCTGCATTCAAATCCAAACGGCTCATGATTTCCACAAAGTGATGCTCTGTTCCCGTGAAACTCGCAACGGAAGAATCGCCATCCTGTATGATTCCGGTCAGCAGGGGGTCCCTGTCAGTCTGGGCACTGTTGACGCCGGTACGGGAAAACTGACGAATATTCCCGTCCAACTTCCTGATGCCATGGATGTAGCCAGCTCTATCAACTGGCTGGACGACCATACTGTCGCCATTATTTGCGCCACCCCCAGGCTCTGGACGGCCTGGTGCGTTGTCGATCTGCGTAACTCCATCCTTCTCGGTCAAAACTTCGGCAGCAAGAAGAAACTACCCACCACAAAATATCTTATTCACCATGGAGAACTTCTCTGTCTTCGTACGGACGGCAAACTGGAGCGCCTTTATCCGCCTATATCCCGTCATAAAAAAATGAAATTCAATCCTTCCTCCGCATCCCGAAAGGAAAGTTCCGGCCGCTAGATATTTTTCCCCTTTCATGGCGATGCAATCTTCACTTGCAGGTCTTTTTCCGTCTCTGCTATTTCTCCAGGATGTTCCTGCCGAAAAAATTTTGAAAAAATGCCGTTCCCGTGCGAGATTGTCACCGGACCAACCGTAATTAGTCCGTACTAATCATATGCCGGGCTCCCTTCCATGAGATGAGCCACGGCCCACTCTTAAACGATCCTCCAAAACCATGCGTTTTCTTTCCCTAACAGCCGTCATCTGCGCAATCCTGTTTTCCGGTACAACGTTCCTGCACGCCCAGGATCCGGAACTTCTGGCCAAGCGCCAGTGCCGTTCCGTCCACGTCATGCAGCAGGGCCATCCTGCCCAGGCAAGCGCCCTGTACAATGAAGTGAAAGCCAAGACATCCGTCCCCGGCACCTACTTCTGCGCCATGAACTTTGACGACGGCTACATCGGTTTCCAGGAACAGTCCAACGGCAAAAAGGTCATTATTTTCTCCATCTGGGATCCGGTGGCCCACGGCGACAACCCCAACAGCGTGCCGGAAGAGGAACGCACCAAGCTGGTGGAGCTGGGCAAAAACGCGCGATCCGGCCGCTTCGGCGGCGAAGGAACGGGCGGCCAGAGCTTCGTGGACTATCCCTGGACCGTCGGGGAAAACATGCGCTTCCTCGTCTGCGTCAAAAAGATGGGGAAATTCAAGGAAATCAGCGGCTACTACTTCAACAACAAGGACAAATCCTGGAACCTCATTTCCAAATGGAAAACGCATTCCTCGGAAAAGGAACTCTCCTTCTCCGTCGGATTCGTGGAAGACTTCATGCGCAACTTTGAATCCGCCAAGAAAGCCCGCGGCGCCTTCTTCGGCCCCAGCTTCGCGTACAAGGACGGCAAATGGCACCCCAATACCAGCGTGACGTTCACCGGCGATCCCACCCCCTCCACCAACGTCATGGCGGACATCCAGCCCAACGGTTCCGTTCTGCTCCAGACGGGAGGAGAAACAAAAATGACGGATTTCAAACTGTTCCAGAACCGTCCCCTGCCCCAGGATGCCCATCCTGTCCAGCCTGATGAAGTCGTCACCAGGCTTGTTCAGGAGAATATCAAATAATCATGTCCCTTACCGGCTGGCTAACCATGATCGTTTCCATCGGCGGCGTATTGACCGCCGCCGCATGGGCGTATTACAAGGTGCTCTCCACTCCCAAGGAGACGGAGCACCTGGGCAGCCCCACCCCTCCCATGCCGGAAGACCCGGAGGAATAAGGCTCCCGCCCATCCGTGGATTGCCGCAATCCCCCCGCGGCCCCAAGGTAAAACTGAACGCCAGCGAACCCTTTTCCTGAAAACCAGTACGTCCTGCCGGACGTTTTTCATTTCAGTTGACGCAGGGGTTTGCGGCGCTCCTGCAACGCATGCCGTCCAAAAGCCTGGAACAGGAAAATACGCCGTCCATCTGCTCAATCAGACAGGCAAACGCAGACGCATCCGCCAGCCATCCCTGCGCATCCATGCATGCGGCCCGGGGCGCCCGCCATTCAGGCAATACCCGGTTCACGGATATTCCTCGGACAATTTTCCCTTTCAACCGTCCGACGGGGGAAGAACGAAGCCCAGCCGGTCAATGCCGTACCTGGCGCATTCCTGCCACAGGGATTTTTCCAGGGCTTCCGCCGTCCGGCGGCGTTCCTCCTCCGGCATGCTTTCAAAGTACTCCGGCCCCAGATGTTCGCTGATGGCCTTGTCCGCCATGCGCGTCACCAGGTCCGCCCAGAAAATGTTGTCCCGGTATTCGTCCAGGCAGTCCTGGAAAAAGGCGTTTTCCTCATATTCCCGGGTGAAGGCGTAGCCGCCCAGATCGTCCGCATAGGCAATGCGGCCCTTCAGTTTGGACGTGGCGGATAGTTCCTCCATCAGCCGGGAGACCAGCTTCCCCCACGCCACCAGGCGCCCTTCCGCCCCGTCCTGCTGGTTGGAGGCGGCTACCGTGGCGGCGGTGGAAAGCATCTCCGCCAGATCGCGCGCCTCGTCGTCGGATAATTTCAACGTCACCGGCATGGAATCAGATCAATCCGAGTTTCATCCTGCCTTCCTCGCTGACCATGTCCTGGTTCCAGGGGGGGTCCCACACCATTTCCACATCCGCGGCCTCCACGCCTTCCAGCGCTTCAATGCGGTCCTTGGCCTCCATCACCAGATGGGGTCCCATGCCGCAGCCGGGCGCCGTAAGAGTCATTTTGACCGCCACGTGATGCAGGCCGTTTTCCAGCTCGATGACGGTCACGTCGTAAATCAGGCCCAGGTTGACGATGTCCACGGGGATTTCCGGATCGTACACGCATTTCAGCGTATCCCAGACCCGTTCCTCAAGCGTGGCGTTTTCATCCAGCCCGGCCGCCTCCGGGGAGGCTTCCGCCGCTTCCGCGCCCAGGGCGTCCGCATTCTCCCGGGAGATGCGGGCCAGGCCATGGTCCGTAGCCACGGTATAGGAGCCGCCCAGGATCTGGGTGATATACACGCGTTCCCCCTCCGGCAGCGTGAGCACATCCCCGCTGGGGATCTGGACCGCCGTCACTTCTCTTTTGAGTTCTACTACCTGGTTCAGCATAAATCCTTGCGATTAAAGGAACATCCGGCTACGGACATGAGCCGGAGGGAACAGGCCCCACGAGGCCTAACCGCCCCGCGGCATCCGGAACCTTCCGCGCAGGAGCAACATAAGGGGTATTTGCATCACCGTCGAGGTCAAAAACTGTTCTGCCGTGACCGGAAACGCCCTTCATGACAAGAAAGCGCATGCCGCAATGTTTTGGAAAAGCCGCCGGAAGCGGAAAGCTTCGTTCTTGCCTAGCGGCGGGAAAAGGTGTAAAAGGTCCGGGCTGTCCAGGCTGCCGTCAGTCCGGGACCGGTCACACGTGCATCTTCAACTTAACATTCCATGTTAGATTACTTACGTAAACATACAATCGTCATCATGGCAGCCATGGCCCTGGTGTTTGTGGGCCTCATGTTCATCGGCGGGGACGTAAGCGGCGGCTCCCTGACCGGCATGTTCAAGCAAACCTTCGTTTCCGTAGACGGCAAGTCTTACGGAGAAAAGGATTACAACAGCATGGGCAGAACCGGACTGTCCGTGGCTTTCTCCTTCCCTTCCACCTTCGGCCCGCTGCTCCAGGACAATTTCAGCTCGGAAGAAAGCCTGCGGGAACTCTGCCACCTGCTGAAAACGAATAATCCCAACGCCGCTTTCCTGGCCTACCGCGGCATTATCCGCAGGGAGGCGAGCCGGCTGGGCCTGACGCCCAATACCACGGAGATTGACGACGCCATCTGCAACATTCCCGAATTCCAGGATGAAAAGGGCGTCTTTTCTCCCGCGAAGTACGACAATTTCATTTCCATGCGCGGCAACATGGGCAAGAAGCTTCAGGAGGAACTGCTGCGCGGCCTGATGGAAGACACCATCAGCCTGGTGCGCATCAAGGACGTGCTGACCGGCGGCATTGCCGTGGAATCCGGCTTTGCCGAAGCCGTGGCGGAGTCCAACAGCCAACAGATCACGATCAACACCGCCTTCCTGGAAAAGAGCGCCTTCCGCCCCAAGACGGACCCGGGAGAAGAGGAAATCAAAACCTTCTGGGACAAGCACAAGGAGAATTACAAGAACGAGGAAGCCCGCTTCTTCACCGTGTACACCTTCACCCCCGCGGGCGATGCCCAGGCTCCCAAGCCCGGCGATATTTCCAATGCCACCATGGAGACCATGAACCTGGTGGAAAACGACATCTGGGAACCGCTGAACGCCACCAACGGCAGGAACATGGACCAGGCCATCAGTGAAGCCCTGGCCAAGACTCCCGGCATCTGCAAGATGGAGAAGAAGTCCTACACGGCCGTGACGCGCAAGAATGCGCCCCAGGAAATCAACCAGCCAATCAACCAGTCCGCCTCCGACGGACGCAGCGCCACCCTGCTGGACGTGGCCTTCTCCCTGGCGGGGGCCCCCGCCCTGAATGCGGATGCGGACGCCAAGGCCATTGAAGAAGCGCGCGCCAAGACCGGAGCCGAACAGATCAGCACCATGCAGGTGCTGGAAAACGGCCAGGTCGTCCTGGTCCGCCTGGAAGGTGTTACCCCGGTAAAGGCGCTCCCTTATGAAACCGCCCGCAACAGCGCCCGCGCCGACCTGCTGGAAAGCATGACCGTGGAATCCATGAACAAGGCCGCCGCCGAACTCAACACGGAATTGCAGAAGGCTGAAAAGCCCGTGGAACAGTTCAACGCCATCGCCGGGAAGGCCGGAGCCAAGACCGCCGCCTGCGGCCCCTTCATCAATCCGAACGCCCTCCTGAGCAGCGTCAACCTCCAAAACGCCAAAAGCCAGGAAGAACTCCAGGCCCTGCTGGAACGCGCCATGAATTCCCGTCTGGCTCCGCCCAAGGAACTCCCGGTCCCTGAAGAAGTGTTCCAGGCGGTTTCCGTCATCAACCCCGGCCAGATGGCCCAGCCCATCAACACGGGGGACGGCATCCTGCTGACCCAGCTCGTCAAACGCGAACTGGAGGATACGCCGGAATTCCAGATCAAGGCCACCCAGCAGATTGCCCCGGCCCTGACCGCCCAGGCCAAATCCATGATCATGCTGGACTGGCTGAAAGCGTGCATCGCCCAGTACAAGGTGGAAATCGCCCCCATCCTGAACCAGGAACGCTAAACACCCTTCTTTCCATGGCAGCCGTCATTACCCCCGTGTCCCGCCGCACAGGGGCGGAATGCCGCCAAAATGCCTTCCTATGATGGCCCCGCACCGGGGCCATCATTTTTATTGCCCTTGTTCCGCCATTCCTGCCCCCCTCCCCCTTCATCATCCATGAGCGCCCTCCCCGCCCAGTCCAGGTACATCATCGGAACGGAAGCCTGCGAACGCTTCAGCTTCTACGGCATGAAGTCCATCCTCATGCTGTACATGACGGGCCACCTGCTGATGAGCGAGAACTGGGCCACCGCCACCCTCCACGTCTTCGCGGGAATGGTTTACCTGCTTCCCCTGGCGGGCGCATGGCTGGCGGACAAGGTGTGGGGCCGGTACAAGACCATTCTTTACATTTCCCTGCTTTACTGCGTAGGGCACGGCGTCCTGGCGACGGCGGACCTTTTCCATACCATTGAAGCGCGCCGCTACATCCTGCTGACGGGCCTGTTCATCATCGCGCTGGGCGCGGGAGGCATCAAGCCCTGCGTCTCCGCCTTCATGGGGGACCAGATTCCGAACAAATTCCCGCAGTTGATGACCAAGGCCTTCAATGCCTTCTACTGGGCCATCAACCTGGGTTCCTTCTTTTCCTTCCTGGTCATTCCGGCCATGGAACAGCATTACGGGTACAGTTGGGCGTTTGCGGTTCCGGGCATTTTCATGGGCGTCGCCACCTTCGTCTTCTGGCTGGGCCGCAAGAAGTACCACAGAACGCCGCCTGAACGCACCAGCGGCCGCGCCGGCTTCTGGAAAGTGCTCTTCATCGTCCTGTTTCATGGGGGCTGGAAAAATGCGGAGCAACGCTGCGGAGCTTCCGCCGCGGAGGACGCCCGGCACATCCTGAAAATCCTCTCCATCTTTGTTTTCATCATTCCCTTCTGGTCCATCTTTGAACAGACGGCCTCCTCCTGGGTGGCCCAGGGCAGCAGGATGATTCCCCTTTCCATTCCGCTGCCGGGCGGCGGCGCCTGGTCCATCGGGCCGGCGCAAATCCAGGCGGCCAATCCCATTTTCGTGATGGTGTTCATCCCCATTATCACCGTATTCGTCTATCCGAAGGTGGTGACGCTGGCGCGGCCCCTGGTGCGTCTCGGAACAGGGCTGGCCCTGAGCTCCGTCACGTTCCTGATTGTCGCTTTCCTGCAATACAGGCTGGAGGGAGGCGCCTCCCTGTCCATCGCGTGGCAATTGATTCCCTACTGCGTGCTCACCATTTCCGAGATCCTGCTCAGCACCACCGGCCTCGAATTCGCCTACACGCAGGCTCCGCTGCATTTGAAAAGCGTCATCACCAGCTTCTGGAACCTCACCATCTTTGCAGGCAACATGCTGGTGGCCGCCATCACCTTTTTCCTGTCCAACGGAGAATCCGCCAACGCCATCTCCACGGACCGCTTCATCCTGTACGCCATACTCGCCGCCGTGGTGGCGGTGGCCTATTCCTTCCGGGCGCGCAGGTACGGAAAGACGGAGTAGAGGAAGCATCCCCGACGCGCGGTAAATGACGGTTTTTCCCGGCTCCGGAGAACAGAGGACATAATAATGTCTTGAAAAAGATAACCGGACCGTGCGAAATACAGGCACGGCCCGCCCATCCTGTCCGCGGGCATACTTTCGGAAAAGTATTGGAAATATAAATTACAGAGAAGATATGAGGCGAACGGGGTTTTACCCCTGTTCCCCGCCGCACCGGAAAAGTTGCTTCTGAAACAATCTTATCGGCAGCATATTTCCTGCCCGGCACAAGACGATATATCTTTGCTTCATGTTTAATACTTCATTTAAATCGGCCTCGGTCTTGTAAACAACCGGTACTTTCCGTAGCGGTTGTCCCCTTTTTGTCTGCTCCCGGATTATCCCTTCCGGGAGGAAGTTCCGTATTATTGGAATTTCAACGTTAATCCATCTGCCACGATGACGGCGCCGCTGTGCCGTGCCCTCATGGCATGCAACATTTACTAAATTAATGAGCAACAAAAACAAAACAATTCACGAATTCGATTTCAATTTCATCTGCGATTATTTTTCCCGCCTGGAACGGCAGGGCCCCGGCAGCCCGGAGGCCACCCACAAGGCCCTCGGCTTCATTGACAATCTGACCGGACAATCCCGCATCGCCGACATCGGCTGCGGCACGGGCGGACAGACCAGGACGCTTGCCGCGCACGTTCAGGGAAGCGTTACGGGGCTTGACCTGTTCCCGGAGTTCATCCGCATCTTCAACCGCCAAGCCATGCAGTCAGGCTTGCAGGACAGGGTGGAAGGCATCGTCGGTTCCATGGACAAGCTCCCTTTTGCAGAAGAAGAACTGGACCTGATCTGGTCGGAAGGGGCCATTTACAACATCGGCTTTGAACGGGGGCTGAACGAATGGCGCAAGTTCCTGAAACCGGGAGGCTGCCTGGCCGTTTCCGAAAGTTCGTGGTTTACCGCGGAACGGCCAGAAGAGATTCACCGCTTCTGGATGGACATGTATCCGGAGATAGACACGGTACCCAATAAGATAGCCCAGATACAGAGGGCCGGGTACGTGCCTGTCGCTTCCTTCATTCTGCCGGAAAGTTGCTGGACGGAACATTATTACGCTCCGCAGGTTCCCGTGCAGGAGATGTTCCTTCATCAATATCCGGGAAATGAAGCCGCCGCGGAATTCATCGCCTTCCTGCGCCATGAAGAGGAATTATACCGCAGGTATAAGGAATTTTACGGCTACGTGTTTTACATCGCAAAAAAGACGGAACAATGATTCATTTAAATGCTTACGGCTGGAATGAGAAGTTAAGCCGGCTCAAACGGGAATCCGCATACAGCGCCCTGCCCCATGGCCGCATCGCCATCGTGCACAGGACGTGCTATGAAATCGTTGCTGAGAACGGAGTGTTCCAGTGCGAATTAAGGGGAAACATGATGTACGAAAAATCAGCCTTTGAACTGCCCTGCACGGGCGACTGGGTGATTTTCCAGCCCTTCGATGAAACGAAAGGGATCATCGTGGATTTACTGCCCCATGAACGGACCCTGTACCGCAGGAAAAGCGGAACGGTTTCCGACAGGCAGGCCATCGCCTCTTACGTGGACAAGGCATTCATTGTCCAAAGCCTTGATGATAATTTCAATATCCGCAGAGCCGAGCGTTTCATGGTTCAGATATTGGAAGAAGGGATCAAACCCGTACTGGTGCTGAACAAGGCTGATCTAGGGTTTGACAGGCAGGTCATTGAAGAACAGATCGAACACCTGGGGCGCCGGATGCCTGTGTTTTTTACAAGTATCCACGACCCCCAGACGATTCTCCGGCTCCGGGAGTCCATCCCGGAAGGAGAAACGGTGGTGTTTATCGGTTCTTCAGGCGTCGGGAAAAGTTCGCTGGTGAATGCGCTGTGCGGAAAACCGCTCCTGTCCACTTCCCATATAAGCTCCTCCACGGGCAAGGGACGGCACACGTCCACCCGCCGGGAAATGGTATTGATGGACGGTTCGGGCGTTTTAATAGACACTCCGGGCGTCCGGGAATTCGGCGTGGCGATCGGCCAGTCCGGTTCTCTTGCAGAAGCGCTGGATATTTCCGACTTCGCGGCGGCATGCCGTTTCAAGGATTGCGGGCATATCCATGAACCCGGCTGCGCCGTCCTGGAAGCGGTGAGCACCGGACTGCTGGACCGTGAGGTTTATGAAAGCTACCTGAAGCTCCGGCGGGAAGCGGAATACTTTTCCACGTCGGAACATGAAAAGCGGAAAAAGGGTAAATCCCTTTCCAAGCTCGTAGAGGAAGTGAAGAAGCGGAAACCCAAATTCTAGTTTCCGTTGAAATGGTGCAGGCATTCCTGAAACGGGAATGCCTGCACTCTTGTTTTACCCGCCATAACAGTCAAACCGATATCTCATTTAGCCCGCGCCCGCGGCCCTATCCCCTGATGTCAATGTCCAGGTGGACGAGCAGCCCTTCCAGCCCATGCCGGGAAAAGACCGCCTTTTTCAGCTTGCACATGGCGGGATTGATTGAAAAGTTGAAAGAGGTTGAAAAATCGGCCTTCTCCAAATTGGTTCCGACAAAAGAAGCCCGTTCCAGGTCACAGCGGTCAAAAACGGATTCCGCCATGTCAGCGTCATTAAAGTACCCCTCATACATCTTGCAGCCCCGGAAAACGGTTTTCCGCAACCTGGCTTCTACAAAGCTGGCATAATCAAGATGCGAGTTTTCAAAGACCAGCCCGTCCGAAAACCTGTCAATGTCCGTAAAGTCTGCGCCAGTCATCTTGCAATCGGCAAAGGCAACATCCCGGAGGGCTTCCTTGAAGCTGGCCAACGTGAAGTTGCACGCCCTGAACTCGCACTTCTCAAAATCGGTATTCCGGATCACCAGCTTTGAAAAATCACACGCGACGAATACGCAAGCATAGTATTCATCATCCAGTTCCATTTCATGGAAATCCACTTTTTCAAAGGTCTCGTTTTCAGTCATATCATGTTGATGGGAGTTGCCGCTCCGTGTTTGCTTCAATGTTCCGGAACCACCGTTTCCCGGGAAGCAAAACGCAGGAGAAAAATTTCCTTCCATGCCCGCCGCATTATCCTACTTTCCTTCCCCGCCTTTTATCATGAAAGCCGGCTGTCTGCAAGCCGTCCCGCCTCCGCGCATGAACGCAACCCCGGCTGACGCCCTGCGGAAAAACGTAAAATCATTCCGGATTCTCCCTGCCGCCGCCAAAACACGCGTTGCCCCTCTCCGTTCGCTATCCACCTGTTCCCATCCGTATAGTTCCAAACGAACCACCGCTACACCCCGAATCCCGAGTACCACACCCTTTCCCAACATGGGTTAAGCGCCTCTTAAAAACCGGATGCCTCCTCCCGCCAAGCCAGCCTTTCCGGAATTTTCCTCCAACCGTATATCTTCATTCACCGGCTCCAATGAACCCCGGTAATCAAGATGACACGGAACCAAAATATACTCGCCTTCTCCTCAGCCCATTACGCAGGTTACGCCATGTGTACCGTTCCCCATACCTATCAGGAGGAGATGGACAGGCAGACGTCCCTACCCTCCTGCGGTTTTTACGCAGCCTCCTACGTCCTCAATTGCTTCAATCCTGATGCCGCATGGACGAATATGGAGCTTTTAAAACTGGCCGGTCAATATTCCCTCACCAATCGTGCAGAGGGCAATTTAAGCGAGGTAGGGGAAGTTTTCCATCCTCACGATTTTGCCCGTTTCATCAATGCGAGAGCCAACGGAAGCTGCTCCGCCGCCTGCCAGTTATTTCATGAACAAACCATCCGGGACACCATTGATCAGGGAGGGTATGCCCTCGTTCCTTTTCAAGTTATCAATGACAAGCAAAACGAAAAACACGGTTTCCCCCGGACTGGCGTCCAGAGGACGGACCCTCCGCATGCGCATTGGTGCGTTATTGCCGGATATGCAACAACGGATAGTTCCAAACTGCTCGCCAAGCACTGGGGAGAAAACCGGTTGTTTGATATAGATGAGCTCGGTAACAGCAATCAAGGATGTTATCCCCTCCAGCAAACCAATAACATCACAGCACAGCGCGCCTCCAGAGTGCAGTTGCTGCAGAACCAAATCATCACCATCCTGCCCGCACAAGCTTCCCCAGGCCGGAGGGGCTGCCCCTGCTGACCTGGAAGGCATCTTCATCGGTCTCACGCACTAAAAAAGCCAGCCGGCCCATACAGTCTATGGAGACGGATTTTCCGTCCAGTGAAGCAGCGGCGCAGCGGACCCGGATAGAGGGGCTGCTTCATGGGGAAGCAGCCTTGTGAAACGGTCCCGGTTTTAAAAATGCCACGGTGCTTGCCCTCATGAACAGCGTTCTGGGCTTCAGACAGGTTGCCGAAGTTCATTTCCGGACACCGCTTCCCCCCTTCCATGGAAGGAAAGGGTCCGAATAAATGTCAGGAGATACGGCAGTCGTTGAGCAGATCATCCATGTAGAAGGTCATCTCCGCCAGGGCCTCACGATATTCCGTCTGGGGAAGGAGCCACAGGATTTCACGGGCGGCCTCGTTTTTCTCCAGGGCCACCTGGATCGCCTTGTCCAGGGCCTCCGCAAAAACGGGATTGTCCTGGAAGGCGGAGTAATCCACCACTTCACGGTTTTCAATGGCGTCCCTCAGGGTGGCTTCCACGTTCCTGTCCCCGCATTCCAGCAGGTTGAAGATGGGGAGGGTCAGCTTGCCCTTGGTGGCGTCCGTATGGAGCGTCTTGCCCGCATCGTCTTCATCGCCCACCATGTCCAGGCAGTCGTCGTAAATCTGGTAGGCTACCCCCAGCAGGTCCCCCAGCTGGTAAAGGGATTCCTCCACTTCCGGGGCCACTCCGGAGATCCATCCTGCCCCACCCGTGGCAGCGGAGAAGAGGGAGGCGGTTTTTTTTCGGATGATTTCAAAGTATTCCTCACGGGTCATGCTCAGGTCATACAGGCGGCTGGACTGGGCCACTTCCCCCTGGCATACGTCCCTGACGGTGTTCGCCAGCCTGCGGCAGAATTCCGTGCTGCCGAATTCCGTGCCCAGCACCATGGCATGGGAAAAAAGAACGTCCCCCAGGAGCACGGCCAGGCTGTTGCCCCACAGGGCGTTCGCGGTAGCTTCATCCCGGCGCTTGTCGGCCTCGTCAATCACGTCATCATGCACGAGGGAGGCCAGATGCACCATTTCCAGCAGGGCTCCCAGCCGGATATGGGCTTCCTTGACGCCGCCCGTAGCCCCGGCTACCAGCAGAACCAGGGCCGGCCGGAGCATTTTCCCCTTGGACTGGCACACTGTTTCCATGTAGTCGGTAACTTCCGGGTCAAAACAGGATGCCTGGGCTTCCACAAACTCAGAAACTTGCTTCAATTCCGGCTTGACCAGTTGAAGATAGTGCTTCTGGGATCGTAATTTCGAAAAGAACGGGATGGACATGATATGGACGAGGGCCGGCGCTGGTCAGCGCCGCAGGAATTGTGGCATATTTGAAGTTCTCTAGCAATGTATTTCACAGGCCATCTTTGCATGGCAGGGCGGCAATGAGCCAAACCCGCGCTGCCGGACGCCGGGAACCCTCCGGAGATAAGGCTCACTTTGACCTTGAGCCGGGATGTTTTCCTTCTACACTGGCCTATCATGAGAGCCTTGGTCTATGATTGCAGCGCGGGCATCAGCGGAGACATGAACCTGGCCGCCCTGATTGATTTGGGTGTGGACAGGGAAAGCCTGGAACGGGAACTATCCAAACTGCACGTGCACGGGGAATGGAAGCTGGAATGCCGCCGCGCGCAGCAGTCCGGCATCCAGGGAACGCGGATTGACGTGCTGACGGAGGAAGAAGGCCATTCCGGCCACGGCCATGCACACCATCACCGGACCATGGCGGATATCCGCAGGCTTATTGAGGCAAGCGGCCTTTCAGACGCCGTGAAGCGGACGGCCCTTTCCATTTTCTCCCTGCTGGCGGAGGCGGAGGCCCAGGTGCACGGCACCACGCCGGAGGAAGTCCATTTCCATGAAGTGGGCGCGGTGGATTCCATCATTGACATCACGGGGGCCGCCATCTGCCTGGAGCTGCTCCGGGCGGACGCCGTCTTCACCGGACCGGTGGAACTGGGCTCAGGCACCGTGACCTGCCAGCACGGAACGATGCCCGTTCCGGCCCCGGCCACGGCCCTGCTGGCGAGCCGCTTCCAGTCCACCCTGAACGGAACCACCCATGAGGCCACTACCCCCACCGGAGCAGCTTATATTGCCGCCCTGGCGCGGCCTGTCCCTGCCCCGCTGGCGGGCCGCATCACCGGAACGGGCTACGGCATCGGCCACCGCCAGGGGCTTCCCCTGCCGAATATCCTCCGGGTCATGATGGTGGAAACGGAGGAACAGGAAACTTCCCCGGAGCTGCTGACGGAGCTGTGCGCCAACATAGACGACATGACGCCGGAACAGACCGCCTACCTGGCGGAAAAGCTGATGGAGGCCGGCGCGCTGGACGCCTGGCAGGAGTCCATCTGCATGAAGAAGGGGCGCCTGGCGGTCAAGGTCTGCGCGCTGTGCCTGCCGGAACAGGCGGACCGCGTGCGGGAAGCGTTTTTCCTGCACAGCAGCACGCCGGGCATCCGCCAGCACGAGACGTGCCGCCACATCCTGCGCCGGGAGAGCGCCTCCGTATGCACTCCCCACGGAACGGTACATGTAAAAACCTCTTTCATGAACGGACGCCCCCATCACCGGAAGGCGGAATTTGAAGATTGCAGGACCCTGGCGGAAAACACCGGACTGCCGCTGGAACAGTGCCAGTTGATGGGGCTTTTCCCCACCCCCTCCCATGACGACGCCTCCACAGACTCCGTTTGAACGGCTGCGCGCCGTCCTGCTCCCCAGGGAGCGCATCGCCGTCGCCCTGTCCGGCGGCCTGGACAGCAGCGTGCTGCTGGCTGCCGCCGCCAAGGTTCTGGGGCCGGAACACTGCCTGGCCCTGACGGCGCAAACGCCTTATGTCATGGAGGAGGAAGTTCGGGACAGCGCGGAGCTGTGCCGCCGCCTGGGCGTCCGGCAGGAGATACTGGCGTTCCCCATCCTGCCCTCCCTTGCGGATAATCCGCCCCTGCGCTGCTACCTGTGCAAGCATGCCCTGTTTTCCGCCCTGAAAGCCAGAGCCTCGGAAGCGGGCTTCCCCCCGCTGGCGGACGGCTCCAACACGGATGACCTGGGCGACTACCGCCCCGGCCGCAAAGCCTTGCAGGAACTCGGCATCCTGAGCCCCTTTCTGGAAGCCGCCATGGACAAGGCGGACATCCGCAGCGTAGCCCGCGGACTTGGCCTGCCGGAGTCCGTCAGCGGCAAGCCGGCCTATGCCTGCCTGCTGACCCGGCTGGAGCACAACCGCCCCGTGACGGAATCCCTGCTGCGGCGCGTGGATGCGGCGGAGGCCTTCCTGCGTTCCCTGGGGCTGAAAGGCTGCCGCGTCCGGGTCCACGGGGACGACCTGGCCCGCATTGAACTGCCGGAGGAGGAACGCGGACTGTTCCGGAGCGGGGAGCTTGCCGCTCCCGTAGCGCACCGCCTGCGGGAGCTGGGCTTCCGCTACATCACCCTGGACCTGGAAGGATATTCCAGAGGCAGCATGAACGAACCATCATGAATGACATTACCGCCATCCTGCATCAGCTTAAGGAAGGCCGCCTTTCCACAGAGGAAGCGGCGGAAAAAATCCGGGCCGCCACCGCGCCCGCATCTTCCCATACGGATATCGATTACGGCCGCCTGGAGCGCACCGGGTGCCCGGAAGTGATTTACGGCGCAGGAAAAACCCCGGTCCAGATTGAAGAGATAGCCCGCGGCCTGCTTGCCGCCGGGCAGAACGTGCTGGCCACGCGCCTGAACGTGGAGGCGCTCGACCACCTGAACCGCGCCTTTCCGGAGGCGGACATGCACCCGGAAGCGCGCCTCATGCGCATCACGGCGAATCCCGTTCCGCAGACGGAGGGCTTCGTCGGCATCGTCAGCGCGGGCACTTCGGACCAGTCCGTAGCGGAGGAAGCCGCCCTGACGGCGGAATTCCTGGGCAGCCGGGTGCTCCGGTACCGGGATTGCGGCGTGGCGGGCCTGCACCGCCTGGTTTCCCATCTGGATTCCATCCGCCGGGCCACCGTGCTGGTGGCCGTGGCAGGCATGGAAGGGGCGCTCCCCAGCGTGCTGGCCGGCCTGGTAAAGGCCCCCGTGATCGCCGTACCCACCAGCGTGGGCTACGGAGCCAATTTCCGCGGAGTAACCACGCTGCTCGCCATGATGAATTCCTGCGCCAACGGCGTCTCCGTCGTCAACATAGACAACGGCTTCGGGGCCGGATTCAATGCCCATCTGGTAAACAGCCTGGCGTCCCGACCCCACTGAAAGCCGCCGCCCTTCCATGACGGAACCGCCGGCATCCGCCATGGACAGATTCACCGAATGGGCGTTAAATGTTCCGGAAGCATTCCTCACCATCCCATCATGACCAGATTTCCCTTCTTCCATGCCCTTTCCTGCTCCGTGCTGGCCCTGGCCTCCCAGGCGCTGGGGTGGCAGCCCTCCGGAGAATCCGTCCCCGCCGCCCCGCAGGAATTCCGGGCGGCGTGGATTTCCACCGTCCATAACATTGACTGGCCCTCCCGTTCCGGCCTTTCCGGCGCTGGCCAGCGTGCGGAGCTGCTGACGATCCTGAATACCTGCGCGCAGTTGAAACTGAACGCCGTCTTTCTCCAGGTGCGCCCGAACGCGGACGCCCTGTACCAGTCCTCCCTGGAGCCGTGGAGCCAGTGGCTCTCCGGTCCCGGCGTCAATCCGGGGTATGACCCCCTGGCCTTCGCCATTCAGGAGGCCCACCGCCGCGGCATTGAACTGCATGCCTGGTTCAACCCCTTCCGGGCGAAGGCGAACATCAAGCACGCCGTAGGCCGCAACCATATTTCACTCACCCGTCCGGACCTGATGAAGCGCAACGGCTCCGTTCTGCTGATGAACCCCAGCGCCTCCGCCTCCCGCGACCACGCGATGAGGGTCATCCTGGACGTCGTGCGCCGCTACGATATTGACGGCGTGCACCTGGACGACTATTTCTACCCCTACCCAACGCCCGGCCGCACCTGGTCCCCCGCCAGCTTCAGCGACGGAAAGTCGCCCTCCCAGCGCCGGGCCTGCATTGATGATTTTGTGCATGACATGTACAAGTCCGTCAAATCCTCCAAACCCTGGGTGCGAGTGGGCATCAGCCCGTTCGGCATCTGGCGGCCGGGCGTTCCCGGCGGCATTGAAGCGGGCGTGGACGCTTACGAGCACCTGGCCTGCGACGCTCGCAAGTGGCTTTCCCGCGGATGGGTGGATTACCTGGCCCCGCAGCTTTACTGGCGCTGCAGCCCGGCCAAGCAGAGCTTTCCGGTGCTGATGCAGTGGTGGGCCGCCCAGAACACCAGCCGCCCGGTATGGCCCGGCATCGCCACGGCGCGCATCATGAGCAGCGAGGATCCGGGGCGCCCCGCCTCTGAAATCGCGGCGCAGGTCAATTATTCCCGCAGCCTCGCCAGAACCGCCCCCGGGCAGTGCTTCTGGAGCGTCAAATCCATCATGAGGAATGCGGGAGGCATCCAGAAATACCTGAACAGGCTGTACCCTTCCATGGCTGTTCCTCCCGCCATGCCCTGGTGCGGAACCGGCACGCCGGGCCAGCCGCAGAATTTTTACGTGGCGGACAACGGTTCCACCGTAACCCTTTCCTGGCAGCCGTCCGGCAATCCCTCCCGGAAATGGGCCATCCAGGCGCGCTACGGCAGCCAGTGGGCCACGCGCATCCTTCTGCCGGGCAGCCAGACCCGCGTAACGCTGCCCAAATCCTTCCTGGGGGATGCCGGGTCCGTCGCCGTCAGGGGTGTCAGCGCCTACGGAGCCCAGGGCCCCGCCGCGGCGGCCAGAAGGTAGGAAGCTTTTTCCAGCTGCTTCCGGCGGGAAAGGAAAAAAATGCCCGATGCTCCATGTTTTTTGAACAACTCCAAATCCATCCATGTCCAAACTTCCATGAATTCCCGTGGCGCGGACATGAACAGAAGGCGTTTCATCACCCTTTCCTCATTGGCGGCGCTGGGAACAATCAGCCAGGCCCGGGCAACAGGGCCAGTTATACAACCACAGCACAAGATGACTAAAAAGCAAGATCCCTCCACGGTCGGCTATGCCGACGGCAAGTACGTGTTACCGCCCCTTCCGTACGCCTACGACGCGCTTGAACCCATGCTGGATGAAAAAACCGTGCGCATCCACCACGACAAGCACCATGCGGCCTATGTCGCCGGCGCCAACGCCGCGGCTGAAAAGCTCCGCGAAATCGCGGACGGCAAGCTGGACGCCTCCGCCACCACCAACTGGGTGCGCAACCTGTCCTTCAACGTTTCCGGCCACGTCCTTCACACCATTTACTGGACCAACATGACGCCCGATCCCAAGAAGGAACCGCAGGGTCCGCTGGTGGACGCCATCAAGGAAAAATTCGGTTCCCTGGAAGCCATGATGAAGGAATTCAAGGCAGCTTCCCAGGGCGTGGAAGGTTCCGGCTGGGGAATTCTGGGCGTGGACCCCATGAGCAAGACGCTGGTGATCTGCGGCGCGGAAAAGCACCAGAACCTGGAAATCCCGGGCCTCGTGCCCATCCTCGTCTGCGACGTCTGGGAACACGCTTATTATCTGAAGCACCAGAACCTCCGGGCGGACTACATTGAAGACTTCTGCCACCTCATCAACTGGGACGACGTGGAACGCCGCTACCAGGAAGCCATGGCGTCCTGACCGGTTCCGGCAGACATTAATTTTCCTTTTTCTTCAACGGCACGGGCCTTCTGCGGTCCGTGCCGTTTTTTGGCGTATTTCCACCCGGCTCTTGCATCCGGAGGAGCAATAGGGCATACTGCCGTGGACTAATTATCTATCTCCACGCGCATGAAAAAAGTTTTCGTCTCAGGCTGCTATGACATCGTTCACGCCGGTCACATCCAGTTTTTTGAAGAAGCCCGCGCCCTGGGCGACTATCTGATCGTCTCCTTTGCTTCGGAGCCCGTACTGTGGCACCACAAGCAGCGCAAACCGTCCATTCCGGACGAACACAAGAAAGTGCTGCTGGAAAGCCTGCGCATGGTGGACAAGGTCATTCTGGGTACCGGCATGAAGAAGGGCCTGGACTTTGAAGAGGAATTTCTTCAGGAAAAGCCCGACGTCCTGGCCGTGACAGAGGACGACCTTTACAGCGGCATCAAGAAGGAGCTGTGCTCCCGCGTGGGAGCGAATTACGTGGTGCTTCCCAAGACGCCCCCCAAATTCGCCCCCGTTTCCACTACCATGCTGGTGAACCGGATCAAGGCCCCGTCCTCCGTGCCGCTCCGCGTGGACTTTGCCGGAGGATGGCTGGACGTTCCCCGGTACGCCAGAAAAGGCTCCTATGTGGTCAACTGCGCCATCACCCCCATGGTCTCCCTCTGCGAATGGCCGTATGAAAAGCGTTCCGGACTGGGCGGCAGCGGCGCGTGGGCCATGCTGGAAGGGCGTGACCCGGTCGCTTCCGAACTCGCTCTGGGCGTCGGCTGGCAGGACCCCGCCGTCATTGCGGAAACGGGGCTGTGCGTGTGGCGTTCCGGCAGTTCCCCCGTGCTGGACGTCAAGGGCACGGGCGACTTCCTGGAAGGAAGAATGGCCATTCTGTACACGGGAGAGGAACATGACACCCCCAGAATGGCGGACGAACAGCGCGATTACGTGCGCATCTCCCAATCCTCCCTCATTGCCCGCACCGGCGTGCTGGAACGCAACATCAACACCCTGGCCGCAGGCGTGGCCCTGTACTACAGCGTTCAGCTTGACGAAGGTATGCAGCCCCTGCCGGACATCCCGAACGCCCTTGCCAAAAAATACCTGGGCGGCGGCTACGGAGGGTACGCCCTGTACCTTTTCCCCTGCCGGGACGACCGCGACCAGGCCGTCAAGGACAACCCGGCCATGAAGCGCGTGGAGCCGTACTGCCGCCAACTGTTCAAGTAAGCCCTCTTTTCTCCATGTCCCTGATGCGGAACAGCCTGGTAGCCTCCGGCGCCATTTTTGCCTGCCGCCTGACAGGCATGGTCAGGGAAATCGTGTACACTTCCCTGTTCGGCGCTACGGGAGTGCTGGACGCCTTTTATACGGCCTTCCGAATCCCCAACCTGCTGAGGGACCTGTTTGCGGAAGGGGCCCTCTCCCAGTCCTACACCAGCGTAGCCTCCAAAACGCGGGAGGCGGAAGGAGACTCGGCCGCCTGGGAGCTGACCAACAAGGTAGCTACCCAGCTTTCCACGCTGATGGTCGCCATCGTGACGCTGGGAATTCTGTTTGCCGGTCCTGTCATGGAGGCCCTCTACAGCGGGGACCATTCCCTGACGGACCAGTTGTTCGCCACGGACCTGAGCCGCATCATGTGGCCCTTCATCGGCTTCGCCTCCCTGTCCGCCCTCGTCATGGGGGCGCTGAACATGGTAGGGGTCTTTGGACTGCCCATGCTGGCCTCCGCCGCTTTCAACGTCACCTCCATCCTGTTCGGCCTCCTGATCGGGTACTTCATTGACCCCACTTTCGGCCCCAGGGCTTTGTACGGCTTTGCCTGCGGCGTCACGATCGGAGGGGCGGCCCAGATTGCCGTGCAGCTCCCCAAGCTCCGCAAAACCGGCTTCCGGTGGAAGCCCAATTTCCATTGGGACGATCCCCGCGTGCGCAAAATCTGGGGACTGATGCTCCCCTCCGTACTGGCTTCCGGCGTCACGCAGTTCACCATCTTCATCAATACGGGCTTCGCCCTGGACCTTCAGAAAGGCTCCGTCACGGCCCTGACCACGGCGTTCCGCCTCTGGCAGCTTCCCGTGGGCCTCTTCGGCGTGGCGACGGGCATGGTGGTTCTCCCCGCGGTTTCCCGCATGATGGTGGGGGACGGCAGGAAGGAAGTGGCTGCCCACATCGCCAGGGGGTTGCGTCTGGTGGCGTTTTTTGCGGTGCCCGCATTCCTGATTCTCTTTATCCTGGGTACGGAGTTCGTCTCCTCCGTGTACCAGTGGGGCCGCTTCAACCAGGAGGCGGTGCGCTACACCGGGGAGGTGCTGGGCGCCTATTCCCTGGGCCTGCTGGGCTACGCCGGAACCAAGGTGGTGCAGCCCGTCTTCCTGGCCCTGGAAAAACGCTGGGTTCCGCTGATCGCCGCCGCTGTGGCGCTGGCCATCAGCATCGGCCTCAACTACTACTTCGTCTATGGCCTGCATAAAAATGCGGCGTGGCTGGCGCTGACCACCTCCGTGGTCACCACCTTCAACTTCCTTTTCTACTTCCTTTACCTGCGCCGCCAGCTGGGCGGCGCGGACGGACGGACGCTGTTCTCCGGCCTGGGCAGGATTCTGGCGGCGGGAGTCCTGCTGGGCGCCGTGTGCTGGGCGGGTAAAACGTGGTTCCTCCAAGACTTCCTGAACTGGTCCTTCCCGGCCAGGATACTGGGCATCTCCCTGGTCTGCGGCTGCGCCGGGATCGTTTACCTAGCGGCCGCCTTCCTGTTCAAGACGCCGGAACTGGACGCGGTACGGGCCAAATTCACGAAACGCTGACAGTGAAACTTCCCTTCCGCGAGGGGAGGCGCGCTCTCCGCAAGAAAAAGAATGGCCTTCACAAGCATTCTCCTTGCCAGGGGTGCGCTCAGTGAGTAAAGTTTTTTCCGCCTGTGCGGGGAATAGCCTGTTTTCCGCCAGGGCATCAAAATTCTACGATCGCACCACAACAATGGACATGATTTCCCCCAGCATTGCTGCATTGACCCCTTCCCTGACCCTCAAGGTGACCAACCGGGCCAAGGCTATGAAGGCCGCCGGTGAAGAAGTTTACGGTTTGGCAGGCGGTGAGCCGGAAATGGACACCCCTGACAACATCAAGCAGGCAGCCATTACGGCCCTGAACAACGGAGCAACCAAATACACCCCTTCCGCCGGGTTGCCCGTACTCCGCCAGGCTATCGCTGAAAAGCTCAAGAGGGAAAATAACCTGGAATACGATTTCACCCAGATCACCGTGGGCGCCGGCGCCAAGCACGCCTGCTTCAACGCCATCATGGCGACCGTCTCCGATGGGGACGAAGTCATCATCCCCTCCCCGTACTGGGTCAGCTATCCGGAAATGGTCCGCATGTGCGGCGGCATCCCCGTCATTGTGGAAACCACGCCGGAAAACGGCTGGAAGCTCACTGCCGAACAGTTTGAGGAAGCCATGACCCCCCGCACCAAGATGGTCATCCTCACCACGCCGAACAACCCGACCGGAGCCGTTTATTCCGAAGAAGAGCTGCGCGCCCTGGGGGAAGTGGCCCTGAGCGAAGACATCCTCATCCTGGCCGACGAAATCTACGAACACCTCGTGTACGGAGACACCAGGCACGTCAGCATCGCTTCCCTCAGCCCGGAACTGTACGACCTGACCATCACCATCAACGGCTTCTCCAAGGGCTACGCCATGACCGGCTGGCGCATGGGCTACTCCGCCGCTCCCGCCCCCATCGCCAAGGCCATCCAGATGATTCAGGACCACACCACCTCCAACGTCTGCACCTTCGCGCAGTACGGCGGCATTGAGGCCCTTACGGGGGACCAGAGCTTCATCAGCGACATGCGCGACGAATACGACATGCGCCGCCAGTACGTCCTCTCCCGCCTCAACGCCATCCCGAACGTAAGCGTCGTGGAACCGCAGGGAGCCTTCTACTTCTTCGTAGACACCAGCAAGCTGGGGCTCACCTCCCTGAACCTGTGCGACAAGCTTCTGGAACGCTACAAGGTGGCGGCCGTCCCCGGCATCGCCTTCGGCAATGACAAGGCCATCCGCATCAGCTACTGCACCACGCTGGACATTCTGAAGGAAGCGCTGGACCGCTTTGAAGAATTCTGCAAGGCGCACTAAGCGCTAACTCAGTTACAGTTATTTTCCCACTTTTCAAGGACCGCCTCATTCATGGGGCGGTTCTTTTTGTTGCAAACGGGAAATACTATGCCACTTCTTTGCAATTAAAACACCATATCTAACATATTTTTGGATTCATTGACATTTGAATGCATAACAGCCTATCATAAATACTCTTTCCGTTAAGTCCTTCATCTGCATGAACTCTACCACCTTCAGCATCTCCTTTTCCGGCCTCCTTCTGTATGCCCTGATTGTGCTGACTCATGCAGAAGATATTCCAGCCACGGATGACCGCTCCCTGTACATCGAATCGGAAACTAAAGCAGTCTCCCCTCAATGTCTCATGGACAAAGGAGACCAGGATGAGGACAAGAAACGTACCGAAGTCGGAATCGGCGAAGTGGTTATATTAACCTTGAACGGCAAGCGATTAAAGGAAATAGATATGGACTCTATTGAATGGTCCCTGGAGCCGGAGAAGATAGCCACCATCGAGGAATCGGACCAAGAAAAAATCAGGCTACGCTGACGATCAATAAAGACCTCACTCAGAACACCACGCTGAAGATCCGGGTAAAAACCAATCTTGACGAAGAATTGCCAGCAAGACCTCCCTCCATTTTCACCATTCTTGTTCCTTCCGACATCACAGCAGAGCATTCCGGGGAACGGGACAAGGAGCATCCCCAAGACAAGGAAAAAGACAGACCGGGGGCTTCCTCCAAGCTTGTTGTCACCTTTCTGCCCCTGAATGTCAGCTTCAGCAATATTTCCATCATAGAACGGGCGGAAGATCCGGAAGGATTCACTCCCGTTCATATCCCGGGAAAACTGCTGATAAGGCCCAATGCCCTCAACATTCACCGTCATGATACCATTGGATGGAGATGGGACAAAGAGCAGGATATTCGTTTGCAGCACTTGCAGAACATGAAGCTTCCCAGCTCCTTTTCATGGACCTGCGGATGGTACATACGCGCCGACGGCAAAGACCACTGCAAGATCAGCAATGACACGTACACCCAGGATTTCAGTTTTAAATATGAAGACGGCATAGAAACTGATGAGAAATCTCCCACCAGGGGATTGAAAAACATCAAGGTCACCATCACCAAATTCGGATGCACCGTCACACGCAGCACAGCAGGCGATGCTTTGCATGTCAACTCTACAACTTCTCAATAACCCCTTTTTACAACGCTATGAATCATTCCTGCCGCCACCTCCTGCCGTACTTTCTTTTCCTGCTATCTTTTACCTGTTCAGCCTCTCCGCCCCAAGAACAGCTCCCCCTCCCCTCTGTCATCAGGAATCCGGACAAACAGAATCCGGAACTCCTCCGGCTTCAGAAACTGCTGGACAACGGCCAGCTTATCCTGTTTTACCAGGGGGCCGACAAAATGCGGAAAGAAGCCAAACGCTACAGGAAGAAGGACGTCACGCCCCAGGAACTGACGGACGGACTCTTTCTGTATTACATGATTGCCAAGGCACCGTTCCTTGACCTCAACGACTACAACAATGTCGAATGGGTTTCCGAGTATAGTGATCTGGATCACACCGTAAAAGAATTCATGTCCAACAGCATCCCGTTCATCGCCCTGACGGACAAAAACAGCAAGCTCCCGAACAAGGAAGAAGCCCTGCGGTTTTATTTAAGCGCCACCGCGCTGGTGATTAAACAATTCCACAGCCAGGTGGACTACGCTTTTAAAGCTACGGAGATTTGCGCTGATATGCTCATTGATTACGCCTCCGACATGTCCGGCGAGCAGGAAACCAGGCTGTTCAACACCACAAGCGCCCGCGGAGCGAGAAGCAACAGCGCCCAATACATCATCAAAAGCAAGGAACGCGGCTTCATCAGGGAATTGATGACCTGCTTCCCGACCAAGGCACGGGAAGTCAGAAAATACCTCAACCTGGCCGGATATGAAGACAAGGAAATTCCGGCCTTGCTGGACAGAACCGTTGGAAGGGTTCCGGAAGCTGACTATTTATACAAGGGTTTGCCCAAACGAAGTGACTAAAAAGACGGCATCCCGAACGTCAGCGTCGTGGAACCTCAGGGCGTCTTCTACTTCTTTGTAAACACCAGCAAGCCGGGGCTTACCTCCCTGAACCTGTGAGACAAGATTCTGGAACGCTACAAATAGCGCCCCATAAAGGCATTACTGCGGATTAAATCGTACGGCTGATTCTTAACGGATTTGGAATCCGCAGCAGGCCGTAACATGAAAAAGCGCATCATGCCTCGCAACCGGGTTGCCCTGTCTTGAAAGTCATGGTTGAATGAACCTCATATGAATACTCCCGTTCTCAATGACAACCTGCGCGCCGCCACGGAAGCCCTTTGCAACCTGCTTGCCAAGGAAGACCAGGTTGTGGCCTCCAAGGCAAAAATAGGCCTCTTTTTCCAGAACCCGGAGGCAACCAAGCTTTTTGAAGAAGTAAACGCCTACGGAGAAGAACTGCGCAACAAGCACCTGGCCGGGATGCCCCCCACGGAAGAGGAAATCTCCAAGTTCGATACCCTGCGTGAAAACGTGGTCAAGAACGATGCCGCCCGCGGCTTCCTGGAAGCGCGCCAGACCATCGATGAACTCCTGAACACCATCAATCATTATCTGGGCATGTCCATCGACCTTGGCCGCGCGCCCACTCCGGAAGAAATTGAGGAAGCCCGCCAGCGCGCCATGAGCGCCCAGTCCTCCTGTTCCTGCGGCGGCAGCTGCGACAAGGAAAGCTGCGACTGCGACGGCAATTGCGAGCACGGCCACGATCACAAGGACGGAGGCTGCGGCTGCGGCAACCACTAAAAGCGATCTTTCAACCTTTCGTCAAACGGCTTCACTCCCAAGGTGAAGCCGTTTTTCATTCCCGGCATGGGGCAACGCCGGCCTTCCAGGATATGTCCGTATCCAGCCTGTCACACATCCCGCCCTGAAAACCGTCAGGAGCCTCGCAAGCCTTTGCGGCAACCGGAAAGACTGAGTGCCAGCGGACGGATATCAAAAAGTGCGGTCTGTAGCCGCATATTCTCTCAGATGCCGCAGAGGCCTGCGGCGTTCCATAAAGGCTTTTTGAAAGGAAGGCTGCATTTGCACGCCGCCTGCATTTTCCCAACCCCGCTTTCTTCATCAGGACGGGCAAGACGCTTGAACGGGAGATGGGCCCATGCTAGCCTCATTCTAAGGAATCATGACTTTTTCCAACCGCCCAGCTTCCGCTTCCCTGCCGTTCATCAAAACGGATTTCCCGTTGTTCCTGGCTCCGATGGCCGGGGTGACGGACCCCATTTTCCGCACCATCTGCAAGGAACTAGGGGTTGACGTCATGGTGACGGAGTTCGTCTCCGCGGAAGGCATTCTCCAGGCATGGGAGAGAAACCGGAGGTACACGAAGATAGAAGACGCGCACCGCCCCATAGGCATTCAGCTTTTCGGCGCGGACGGGAACCACATGGGAGAGGCCGCCAGAATCATCCTGGACCACGAAAAGCCGGATTTCATCGACATCAACTTCGGCTGTCCGGTCCCAAAAGTGGTGGGCAAAAATGGAGGGTCCTCCCTGCTGAAAGACCTGCCCCTGCTGGCCTCCGTGGCCGGAGGCGTGGTGAAAGCCGTGGGCGACCGCATCCCCATCACGGCCAAAATACGCATTGGCTGGGATTTCCAGAGCCTGTGCGCCATGGACGCGTGCCGCCTGCTGGAAGATGAGGGGATTTCCATGATCACCATTCACGGGCGCACCCGCTCCCAGCAGTATTCCGGCACAGCCAACTGGGACATCATTGACGAATGCGCACGGGCCATGTCCGTGCCGGTCATCGGGAACGGGGATATTTCCACCCCGCAGGCGGTAGTGTACGTGAAGGAAAACACAGCCGTCAGCGGCGTCATGATCGGCCGGGCGGCCATGGAGAATCCATGGATTTTCGGAGACGCCAAATATTATCTGCTGCACGGCTCCATGCCTCCGGCCAGGGATCCGCAGGAAAAAACGGACCTGATCCTGCGCCATACCCGGATGGCCCTGGAGTCCCGCCATTACGGGGATGAGCTCCACACCATGCGCCACATGAGGTCCCGCATTCTGGCTTACACGAAGGGGTTTCCGGGAGCCAAGGAGATGCGCTCCCGCCTGGTTCGCGTCTCCAGCATGGCGGAGCTGGAAGACGTGCTTTCCAGCCTTCCCCGCCAGCGGTCCTGAGAGCGTGAAAAATCCCGCCCTCCGGGAGATTCCGCAGGCCCGGAAAGCGGCATGGGGGGAAAGCCGTCTCCTCCTCCCCTCTCCGCACCCGAAAAAAAATGCCCTTTTGAGGGAAGCTAAGTTGACTTTACGCCCCGAACCTGTCAGAAATAGGGGAGTATCCTGCCGTCCCGTTTCGGCAGACTTCCAACCATAGACTCCAGAGATCGACGTGTACTCCAACGAATCATATCTCATCGAACTTCTTACGCAGGCCGGCTATCTGAATGAAGAGATTCTTCAATACGCGCGCAGTCAAAAATCTCCCACCCAGGACCTGGTCGATTTCCTGATCCAGGCCAATTATCTTACGGAAGACGTCATCGCGCAGGTGGCGGCATCCACCTCCCTGCTGCCCGTCGTGGACCTGGGCTCCATGCACATTCCCCAGGAGGTGTGCGAACTCATCACGCCGGAGCTCGCCAGGCGCTTCCGGGCCATCCCCATTTCCGACGACGGCTTTTCCGTCAACATCGCCATTGACGACCCGCTGAACCTGGAGACCATGGACAGCCTGCCCCAACTGATGGGGCGCGACGTGATTTTCAGCGTCGCCACCCACAGCGCGGTGGAAAGCCGCCTGAAAGAATTTTACCGCGACCTGACCGTTCCGGCAGACGCCGCCGGACTGGCTGGGGAAGACGGAGACGCCCCCATCATCCGCCTGGTGCAGCAGATGCTGACGGACGCCTTCAAGATGCGGGCGTCCGACATTCACATTGAGCCCATGGAAAACCGGCTCCGCATCCGCTACCGCGTGGACGGCAAGCTGGTGGAGGTAGCCACCCACCCCAAGAAGCTGCTCAGCCCCATCATCGCGCGCCTCAAGGTGATGAGCACCACCATGAGCATCGCGGAAAAGCGCATGCCCCAGGACGGCCGAATCCAGATGAACATCGGCGGCAAGCAGATTGACCTCCGTGTGTCTTCCGTGCCCAGCAACCACGGGGAAAGCATCGTCATGCGCATTCTGGACAAGTCAGCCCTGGTGCTGGGCCTCCCCCAGCTCGGCTTCTTCTCGGATGACGAAGCCGTGTTCGACCGCCTCATCACCCTGCCGGACGGCATCATCCTGGTAACGGGCCCCACCGGGTCCGGTAAGACCACTACTCTTTACGCGTGCTTGAACCACATCAACCGCCCGGACAAAAAGATCATCACGGTGGAAGACCCCGTGGAATACGAACTTTCCGGCATCAACCAGGTAATGGTGAAGGCGGACATCGGCATGACCTTCGCCGCCGCCCTGCGCGCCATGCTCCGCCAGGCTCCCAACATCATCATGATCGGGGAAATTCGAGACATGGAGACGGCCAGCATCGCCATCAACGCCTCCCTGACGGGTCACCTGGTATTCTCCACCCTCCACACCAATGACGCCCCCAGCGCCGTGGCCCGTCTGGCGGACATCGGCATCAAGCGCTTCCTGATCGCCTCTTCCGTCCGGGCCATCATGGCCCAGCGCCTTGTCCGCAAGCTGTGTGACCGCTGCAAGGTGGACGGCGTGCTGACGGAAAAGCAGGCACATACGCTGAACATTGACATGTCCCGCCTTACCCAGGGCCAGATCAAGGCCCCCCACGGCTGCGACTTCTGCCGCGGCGGCGGGTTCAAGGGCCGGATGGGCCTGTTTGAAATTTTCGAGATCGACGACGAAGTGCGCCGCATGATCAACGAGAACCTGACCTCCCCCCAGCTGCGCCAGCGCGCCCGGGAACTGGGCATGAGAACCCTGAGAGAAGACGGCGTGCGCAAGGTGCTGGCCGGCCTCACCTCTCCGGAAGAAGTGCTGAACGTCACCATGGGAGACGCCAACTGATTTTTCCCCGCAATTCATTCTGATTATTATGGACACCAATCTTACACTGGAACTTTTCATCGGCCGGGGAATGATCGACAAATCCCTGGCGAAGGACATCAAGGAGGAAATGACCGTCTCCGGCAAGGAGCTGCCGGAAGTGCTTGCGGACTTCGGCATCATCGGCAGCAAGGACGATATCTGGCAAATGATCGCCAGCGACCTGGGCACGGAATTCATTACGCTGGACAACTTCCAGCCGGACCCGAACGTGCAGAACATGATGCCGGCCACGCTCGTGCGCCTGCACGGCGCCCTGCCCGTGCGGCACGGCCCGGAAGGCCTGTACGTCTGCCTGGTGGACCCCCTGAACCCCCAGACGGTGGAGGACCTGCGCTTCGCCCTCGGCCAGGACATCCACGTCCTGATCGCTCCGGATTACCAGATTTCCGAACGCATTAACGAACTGTACGGCGGGGAATCCGCCGCCATGACGGACCTGATGCAGGAGCTCAACAACATGCAGGTCAACAATGAAACGGAAGACTCCGCCGCCGCGCCCGTCATCCGCTTTGTGGACCTGGTCATCACGCAGGCCATTAAGGAAAAGGCCTCCGACATTCACTTTGAGCCCTTTGAAAAGGAATTCAAAATCCGCTACCGCGTGGACGGCTCCCTTTATGAAATGCAGCCGCCTCCCGTTCACCTGTCCGTCCCCGTTATTTCCCGCGTCAAGGTCATGGCGAACATGAACATCGCGGAACGCCGCGTTCCGCAGGACGGACGAATCGTCAAGCAAATAGGCAACCGGGCGGTGGACATGCGTGTTTCCTCCCTGCCTACCCAGTACGGTGAATCCGTGGTGCTCCGCGTACTGGACCGCTCTTCCGTCAACCTGAACCTGGACAACCTGGGGCTTCCCCCGCATATTCATGAATATATTCTGGATACGGTCCACAAGCCCAACGGCATTTTCATCGTCACCGGCCCCACTGGCGCCGGCAAGACCACTACGCTGTACGCCGCCCTGCGGGAAATCAATACCATTGATTCCAAGGTACTGACGGCGGAGGACCCCGTGGAATATGACATCGACGGCATTATCCAGATTCCTATCAATGAAGCCATCGGACTGGATTTCCCGATGGTGCTCCGCGCCTTCCTGCGACAGGACCCGGACCGCATCCTGGTGGGGGAAATGCGAGACATGGCGACCGCCCAGATCGCCATCCAGGCATCCCTGACGGGCCACCTGGTGCTCTCCACCCTGCACACGAACGACTCCGCTGGCGCCATCACGCGACTGGTGGACATGGGCTGCGAACCTTTCCTGGTGGCAGCCTCCCTGGAAGGGGTGCTGGCCCAGCGCCTGGTGCGCACCATCTGCCCGGACTGCCGCACGCCGTATGAACCCTCCTCCACCATCCTCTCCCAGCTTGGCGTGTCTCCCTATGAACTGGGGGACAAGCATTTCTTCACGGGCCGCGGCTGCGACAAATGCTCCAACTCCGGCTACAAGGGCCGCAAGGGAATTTACGAGCTTCTGGATATCAACGATACCCTGCGGGACATGATTACGGACCGCGCCCCCTCCGTGGTGCTGAAGCAGAAGGCCATTGAAATGGGCATGTCCACCCTGCGTGAAGACGGTCTGAGAAACATTTACGACGGCAATACCACCATTGAAGAAGTGCTGAAGTATACTTAATGGACAGCCGGATACCGCACCCACCATTTCAACCACCAAGAAGAAAACACTTAAAACACCATATATATGCCTAAATATCAATATACAGCACTTGACCATAAAGGCGACCAGAAAACGGGTACCCTGGAGGCCAATTCCGAAGCGGAGGCCATGGAATCCATCCGGGCGCATGGCCTGTACCCCACCCAGATCGTAGAAGCGGGCAAAGGCAAGATTCAGCAAACACCCGCCGCCAAGAAAAAGGCCAAGGGAGGCAAAAAGCAAAAAGGCAGGCTGGGCGGCAGAATCAAGGCCAAGGCCCTGATGATTTTCACCCGCCAGCTCGCCACCCTGATTGACGCAGGGCTTCCCCTGCTCCAGAGCTTGAACGTGCTGGCCAAGCAGGAGGCGAACCCCAACCTGCGCGTGACCATTGAAGCCCTGGGCGATTCCGTGCAGGGCGGCTCCACCTTCTCCGAAGCGCTGGCCCAGCATCCCAAAATCTTTGACCGCCTGTTCGTGAACATGGTGAAGGCCGGTGAACTCGGCGGTGTGCTGGAAGTCGTGCTGAACCGCCTGGCGGAATACCAGGAAAAGGCGCAGAAACTGAAGAGCAAGGTGATCTCCGCCATGGTGTATCCCTCCATCGTGCTGTTCATTGCGGTGGGCATCGTGATCTTCCTGATGCTGGTCATCGTTCCCAAGTTCAAGGCGATGTTCGCGGAACAGAACCAGGAGCTTCCCGCCATTTCCGAATTCGTGTTCGGCATCAGTGACTGGTTCATGGCCGCGCCCTTATTCGTGCCCAACGCCGTCATTCTGGCCGCCATCGTCGCCATCCTGTACGCTATCTTCACGGCCATGAGCAAGACGCCCAACGGCCGCCGCAAAATTGACTCCGCCCTGCTGACCATGCCGGTCATCGGCAACGTGCAGAGCAAGAGCGCCATCGCCCGCTTCGCCCGTACCTTCGGCACGCTGGTGACATCCGGCGTTCCCATTCTCCAGGCGCTTACCATCACCAAGGACACCGCCGGCAACATGATCGTGGGAGACGCCATCGGCCTCATCCATGATTCCGTGAAGGAAGGTGAATCCGTAGTGACGCCCATGTCTTCTTCCAAGCTCTTCCCGCCCATGGTGATCTCCATGGTGGACGTGGGTGAGGAAACCGGACAGCTCCCGGACATGCTCCTCAAGATCGCGGACGTGTACGATGATGAAGTGGACAACGCCGTGGGGGCCATGACCTCCATGCTGGAACCCATCATGATCGTATTCCTCGCCGTGGTCGTGGGCGGCATCGTGTTCGCCATGTTCCTGCCCCTCCTGCAGGTCATTGAAAAAATGGGTTAACCTCCCCACGCAGAACCAGATGAAGATTCACTCCGCATACAGCCGCCTCCGGGCGGCAAAGGGCTTCACCCTCATGGAAATCCTGGTGGTGATGGTCATCATCGTGGTACTGGCCACGCTGACCATCTCCATCTACACCTGGCTTGAAACCAGAAAGAACGAGCAGGCCACGGAATCCATCGTCCGCAAGATTGAAATGGGGCTGGAAAGCTACCACAGCGACCATGACCGTTACCCCTACGGTACGGAAGCCCCCTTCAACAATCACGGCGTGGCCGTGGCAAACGGTGAGGAATACAGCTCCAACGTCGTATACATGGCCCTGTTCGGGGACCACAAGAATGAAGGCGTGCCCGGCAGGGATACCACCATTTACAATGATGAGCTGAACCCCGCCACCCAGCCCAAGAGCAACCCGACCGTCCGGGAAGTCCACGTGAAAAGCAAGGACGGAAGGCCGGTCACCCTCTACATTCTGGCGGACCCGTGGGGATCCCCCTACCGCTACCGCCTGGGCAGCGGGCAGGCCATCCCCACCAAATCCGCCAATGCCAAGAACCTGAAAATGGGCAACGGCCTGAATCCGGATTATGATTTCTGGTCCTTTGGCAAGGACGGGGACAGTGACCTCAAAGACCCGCATGCCCCGGAAAACGAGGACGACATCGGCAACCTGCCGAAGTTCTGATCCTTCCGTTTTCTCCGCGATCGCCTCTTTCTTCCGGCAGCCTTCCTCCCCCCGGCGGAGGAAGGCTGCTCTGCGTACAGGGCACTATTTTCTGGCATCCGGACCGGTCCTGGCGTATGATCCGGGCATTGCCATGAAACGCATTTCCCTGATTGTTCCCTGCCTGAATGAAGAACAGGCCATTCCGGCGTTTAAGCAAGAAGTGAACCGGGTTTTCAAGGAATACCTGGCGCCCTATGCCCTGGAACTCATCTTCGTGGATGACGGTTCCACGGACCGTACCCTGGAAATGATCAAGAAACTGGCGGAGCGTTCTCCGGAGGTAAAATTCATCTCCTTCTCCCGCAACTTCGGGAAGGAAGCCGCCATTTATGCGGGGTTGGAAGCCGCTACGGGAGATTACGCTGCCGTCATGGACGTGGACCTTCAGGATCCTCCTTCCCTGCTTCCGGAGATGGTGAAAGCCATTGAGGAGGAAGGATACGACTGCGCAGGCACGCGCCGCGTCACCCGGCAGGGGGAACCGCCGCTGCGGTCCTTCTTCGCGCGCGCCTTTTACAAGACAATTCACCGGATATCGGACACGCACATCGTGGACGGGGCGCGGGATTACAAGCTGATGACGCGCCCCGTGCTGGAAGCCCTGCTTTCCCTGAAGGAATACAACCGCTTTTCCAAGGGGCTGTACGAATGGGTGGGCTTCCGCACCAAATGGTTTGAATACGAGAACGTGGAACGGGTAGCCGGAGAAACCAAGTGGTCTTTCTTCAAACTGTTCCTGTATTCCATTGAAGGCATCGTGGCCTTTTCCACCGCCCCGCTGGCGCTGGCTTCCATCATGGGGGTGCTGCTCTCCTTCATTTCCTTCCTTTCCATTATTGTACTGACGATTCGTGAATTGATCTGGCCCCATTCCGCCTATGGCTGGACTTCCATGGTGTGCGTCTTCTGCCTGATGGGCGGCATCGTGCTGCTGTGCCTGGGCATCCTGGGCCAGTACCTGGCCAAGACCTATACGGAAGTTAAAAAGCGCCCCATTTACATTGCCAGGGAACGCTCCATTGATCCTTCCAACTAGCCCGCTCCATGGATACCGAACCGGATTTCAGCATCGTTACGCCCAGCTATAACTACGCCAGGTACGTGCGGGAGTGCATTGAAAGCGTCAAGAACCAGGAAGGCGCCACGTTTGAACACATCATCCAGGATGCGGGCTCCACGGACGGAACGCTGGATATCCTGAATTCCTATCCCCACCTGAAACTCCATGTGGAAAAGGATTCCGGCATGTCGGAAGGCATCAACCGCGGCTTCCGCAAGGCACGCGGCAAGTGGGTCATGTGGCTGAATACGGACGACCGGCTGCTGCCGGGCGCTCTGGCTGCGGTCAAGGCTTTCGCGGATTCCCGTCCGGAGGCGGACATCGTGCACGGGGCCTGGAACTTCATCGGCCCGGACGGAGCCGTCCAGCGGCCCATGAAAGCCCTTCCCTACAGCCTGAACATGCATATCTGGTACGGAACCTACCTGGCCTCCACCGCGCTGTTCCTGCGCCGGAGCACCACGATTGAAGAAGGGTTTCTGCTGGATGAGCGGTTCCACTACGATATGGACGGGGAATATTACGCGCGCCTGGGCCGGGCCGGAAAGAAGTTTGTCCATTACAACAGGCTGCTGGCGGATTTCCGCTGGCATGGCGAGAACCTGAGCGCCCCCAATGTGGAACGCCGGGACATGGACGCCGAATTAAAACGCCAGAAGCAGCACAGCGAAGACGCCGCCATCAAGCGCGTTTACGGCTATTCCTTTTCCAAGCAGAGCTGGAACAATATCCTGGACGGCTTCATGCGGGAGGCCTACCGCATGAAAAAGGGCTTCCTTTACCTGACCACTCCCTGGGAAAAGTAATCCGCTTTTTCCTGTTTTTCCCTCTTCCCCGGAGCATCCGCCCCGTCGTTCCAATCTCCGGCTTCCCTCTTCCTTTCCATAAAGGAGCTTCCCGGCACGAAAAAGGCCGCAGCCGTTTTACAGCCGCGGCCCGTAACAAACCGGATGGAAAAAGACAAAGCCTTAGTTAAGGCTGTCAAACAGTTCTTCTTCCCGGAAGAACCTCACCAGCTCCACGGCGGCGGATTCCCGGCTGTCGGAAGCATGGCAGATGTTCATCATGCTATCCGTTCCGTAATCGCCGCGGATGGTGCCTTTCTGCGCCTTCTGGGAGTTGGTGGGCCCCAGCAGTTCGCGCACGCGCACAATGACGCCGGGCCCCTTCAGGGCGATGGCGATGACCGGGGAGCTGGTCATAAAATCAAGCAGTTTCGGGAAAAGCGGTTCCCCGTTGACGACAAGGTCCAGAATATGGGCGTAATGTTCCCGGAGCACCGGCTCGTCAAGCTGAATCATCTTTATACCGCGCAGGCGAAACCCTTCGGACAAAAAACGTTTTAAAATGGTGCCGGAAAGGTTTTTCCGCACGCAATCGGGTTTCAGCAAAATCAGCGTTGTTTCTTCTTGAGTGTTTGGCATAAAATTAGCGAAGTTTCAGGATGAAGTGAGGGAATTACACCCTAATCCCCGGCAGGTCAAGGATAATTGCGCAACTGGTCTTTTCCAACGGGAAAGGAATTCGTCACAGGCTTCTCTTATAGGAATCACACCGGTTCCTCCACCCGGCAAGCCAGCGCGCCTCTCCGCGGCCCGGAGGGCTGTTGTCCACGCGCCGCTGGAGCACCCTTTTGGCCGCCTCCGCAAACTCAACCGCCGCAGGCTGTCCGGGGGAGGCCGGGCGCATCTCCTCCAGCACCTGCCTGAGTCCCCAGCCCTGCCCCCGGTATTGTTCCGCAGGGTTGGTTCCCTCCCCCTTGAAATTCACATAATCAATCAGGGCATACATGCCGTTGGGCGCCGTCGCCACGGCATTGTAGCGGGCCGCCATCTCCGCCGGACGGCGGGACTGGCTCTTGATGCGCCCCAGAGCAGCCACGGACCTGGCAATAATGAAATCCGCCTGCATTTGCAGGGCCGCCGGGCTGGACAGCCACTGGCGCATCCGTTCAGGAAGGCCGCCCCGTACGTCCGCCGCTTCAAATTCCGCCCTGGTGCGCCACGGGGCTGGTCCGGAAAAACATTCCGGGACGCGTACCCCCCTCTTGCGGCAAAACTGGACGAAGGATGGAAAGCTTTCCTCAAACCTTTCCGTAACCCCGGCGGGGAACCAGATGAAATGCCCGATGCCCAGGGAGGGGAACGCCTCCCCACGGTTCCAGGAAACCAGTCCCTTTACCGTTCCGGCGCATTCGTTCTGCCAGATTTTCCGCGCGATCTTCGCCTTCACTTCTCCTGCATCCGGATCCGCCTGAACCCAGCCGGGAGCGCAGCACGCCAGCATCAGGATAAAACCTGCCATTTTTCCATGCATGAGGTTACTTTCCTTCCCCGGCGCGGGCAAGTCAAGCCGCTTCAATTTCTCGTGCCAAAGACGGCTCCCCATGCTACGCTTGCCGCGCACGGCATGATTCTGGCGTTTAACAAACCTTACGGGGTCCTTTCCCAATTCACGCAAGAAGCGCCCCACCACAGGACACTGGCTGAATTCGGCTTCCCTGCCGGCGTGTATCCCGTCGGCAGGCTGGATGCTGATTCGGAAGGCCTGCTGCTTTTATCCGATGAGAAAGCCCTGGTGGACCGCCTCCTGAACCCCGCCAACCGGCATCCCCGAACCTACTGGAGCCAGGTGGAGGGCGTTCCTTCCGCCACGGACCTGCTTCCTCTGGAACGCGGCGGCCTCTCCATCCAGGGATACCGCGCGCTTCCCTGCCGGGTGCGCCCCATGCACGGAGAGCCGGACGTACCGCCCCGAACTCCCCCCGTCCGCTACCGCGCAGCCATTCCCACCTCATGGCTGGAATTGACGCTCGTGGAAGGAAAAAACCGCCAGGTGCGGCGCATGACCGCCGCCATCGGCTTTCCCACGCTCCGGCTCCTGCGCGTCCGGATCGGGAGGTTCACCCTGTCCGGCCTGGAACCCGGCGCGTGGAAGAAGCTGAACACCCGTGAACGAAGGAAGCTCATGCCGTAATATAGGCTTGATTATGGAGAGGCGCAGCCTTTATATGTCTTTCCGCATCAGGATATCCTACCTAGACCTTTTTACATGAAAGCCGAACTCGTCGAACAAGCCGCCAAAATCATTCCCGAGCCCCAGATGCTGATCAACGTGGTTTCCCGCCGCGTTGCCCAGCTCAACAATGGCCGCGCTCCCTTGGTCCCCACCACCCCCCACATGGGCAACGCGAACATTGCCCTGACGGAGATCGTTGAAGGCAAGCTTGTCTATCATGCGGAATCCGACAGCCTCCAGGAAGACAACCAGTAAAAAGCTCGTCCCCCCTTATTGCCGTTCCGGCCCGGATTTCCGCACGGAACATCCCCTCTTCAACCAGGCCCCCGGCTCTTCCAGCCCGGGGCCTTTTCATCCCTCCCCTCCAGCCATGAGCTCCGACATCTCCACCAACAAGAAAGCCCGCCGGGATTACGAAATCCTGGACACCTATGAATGCGGCATGGAACTCAAGGGAACGGAGGTCAAATCCATCCGCGCCGGCAAGGTGAACATCGCCGATTCCTTCGCCAGAGTGGAAAACGGCCAGATGCTCCTGTACGGCTGCGACATCCAGCCGTGGGAAACTGCGGGAGAGTTCTTTCAGCACCAGTCGCGCCGCCCGCGCCGACTGCTGCTCCACAAACGGGAAATTTTCAAACTGGAACAGCAGACCTCCCAAAAAGGCTGTTCCCTGGTCGCCCTCAAGCTGTACTGGAAAAACGGCAAGGTGAAACTGGCGCTGGGCCTTGGCAAAGGCAAGACCCACCGCGACCAGCGCTATGACCTGAAGGCCCGCGTGGAAATGCGGGAAGCCCAGCGGGAAGTGGCCCGCATCAACCGCCGTTAATCAATGCCGTACCTCCACGGCGTCCGCTTCTACCTTTCCGGAGGCCGTTCTCATTCCCTGCTCTCCGCTCTGTATTCTGCCGGAGTGAGCGGGAGCTCCCTATAGAAAAGCCGCCGCGGGAAAAAGACTATAATTTCCAATCCACGGGCAATTCCACCTGGCCGCCCTTCTTGTCATCATAACGGATGAAACCGTGCTCCGCCCCGTACCAGTGGACATCCCGCGTCACTTTTACGTCAAAACAGCAATAGCGGGCAATATCCATCAGCAGGCCCGTATTTCCCGTCTGCACGTATTCCGCCCACCACTTGAGGGCCTGGGTGCCCACGGCCGTTTTTGAAGAGCCGATGGAAGCCGCGGCCACGGAATCCAGTTTGACGCGCACGCCGCCGCGCTGTTCGATGTCCTTGCACAGATCGAGGTTGTTCGTAATGTCGATCATGTTCCACATCGTATAGCGCTGGAGCACGCCGTAGTCGAAATGCTCGTGATTGTACCCCACCACCAGGTCGGCCTGGCGAAGCTGCAGGATGAGGTCATCCACCATCTCCTCGGAATAAATCGTGTACTTGCCGGAAGCCGTGGAATAAGTCACGCCCACGGAAACGCGCATGTCGGCCGTATTGTGCCAGCCGCCCACCTCCGCCGCGGAATGACGGGTTTCCAAGTCAAAATACACGATGTCTCTCATCGGAGGAAACGTACATTATTTGCCACTTTTGGACAAGTCCCACTTGAACGGAAGGCGCGTTTGTGGTGAAAATAGGTTCATGCAGCCCCGTTTCCACATCGTCATGTTCCATCCGGAAATTCCGCATAACACGGGAGCTGCCGGGCGGCTGGCGCTGGCAACGGGATCCAGGCTCCATCTGATCCGGCCACTGGGATTCAGCCTGGATGAAAAGCACGTGCGCCGCACGGGCCTGGACTACTGGGCCAAAGTGGACCTGCATGTCTGGGACAGCCTGGAGGAGCTAAAACAGGCGGCAGATCCCGCCGCGCGGTTCTGGTACCTGAGCACCAAGGCGCGCCGCTCCCACTGGGAGGCGGATTTCCAGGAGGGGGATTACCTGGTCTTCGGTCCGGAATCCCGCGGACTGCCGGAAAGCATGCTGAAGGAACACGCAGGCACCGCCCTGACCATTCCGATGCCCGGAGAAGGCTCCCGCAGCCTGAACCTCTCTACCGCCGTGGCTATTGTCCTCTATGAAGGATTGCGCCAGCTCGGTATCTGATACGGAGACCGGAGCAATCCTTTTTGCCGCCCGGTTACGACAGCCCACGGACATGAATGGACTTCCCGGCAGCAGCGGCGGTTCAACCGGAAAGGGAAGGAGATGCCTAGCCAGGGGAAGAAGAGGTCTCCGCGCCCTTCCGCTGCCAGGGGCGCACCAGGTAAAAAAGAATCAGGGAGGCGACGGCGCCGCAGGTATCGCAGAACATGTCTTTCTGGGCGTCCCATATATCGCCCTGGGAGCCGAGAAAATCATTCGCGTCATTCCCGCCCACGATGACCGCATACTGCCATTCAATAATTTCATAGGCCGCGGCTACGGCCATCACGAAAAAGAGGCCGAAAATCCCCGCCAGCACTTTCCCCGCATATTGCTTGCGCACCAGATACTCCGCTACGGGAAAGGCATAAAACCCCACCGTAAAATGGGCCACCCGGTCAAACGGGTTCCGGTGGGCCCCCACCAGCTCCCGGAACCATTCGAAGGGCACTTCCGCAAAAGTGTAATGCGCCCCCACCGTATGGCAGGCCAGCCAGAAAAACATCAGCGTGTAGGACCAGTTGCTGAAACGGAATCTCCGGAACCCAGCCGCCAGGAGGATGACCGCCAGCGCCACGGGAATCACCTCCGCCACCCAGACGGAACGGGAAGCAGGGGAAATGCCAAGGGCAATGAACAGCACGGCGAATGCCGCCAGCAGATAAAAGGGATAGTTTTTCATGAGGGAGAGAGGAGAAGCAGCGGAGCGCGGGAGCCGACACCGGAAAGGCGCCGGAGATTACCCCCGGCGCCTTTCCGTTAAAAAACTTTTTACCGCATGTCAATGGTAGGCACCGGAATGCGGTCCTTGGGGCCCGTATAAAGGGTCAGGGGCCTGTACAGCGTATTGTCCTCCATCTGTTCCAGCACCTGGGCCACCCACCCGCAGCAGCGGGCAATGGAGAAAATGGCGGTGAACAGCCTGGTGGGAATGCCGATGCTGTAATAAACCGTGGCGGAATAAAAATCCACGTTGGCATTCAGCCCCTTGCGTTCCCGGACAAGCTTGGCGATGCGTTCCGACATGCGAATCCACTTGGGCTCCCCGATCCGGGAGGAAAGACGGATGGCCATGCGGCGCAGATGCGGAGCGCGGGGGTCCAGCACACGGTACACGCGGTGGCCCATGCCCATGATCTTTTCCTTCCGCCCCAGTTTGTCCTCAATGTAGGAATCAACCTTGTCCTCCGTGCCTATTTCCTTGAGCATTTCAATCACGCCTTCATTGGCGCCGCCGTGAAGCGGCCCTTTCAGCGTCCCGATGGCCGCCGTGATGGCGGAATACATGTCTGAAAGAGTGGCGATGCACACACGCGCCGCAAAGGTGGAGGCATTCATGCCGTGGTCAGCATGCAGGATGTAGGCCACGTCCAGAATGTGGGCTTCATCCTGGTTCGGCTCCTCCCCTTTCAGCAGCCACAGGAAATGTTCCGCCTCATTCAGATCCTCCCGCACGGGGGGAAGGTCCAGCCCCTGGCACAGACGGTAGTAGTACGCCACCATCACGGGCACCTTGGCGATGAGGCTGAGGCCTATCTCCTTCAACTGGCCGGAATCCTTCGTCCGGTCGTCATACATGCCGAGCATGGAAACCGCCGTCCGGAGGGCGGACATGGGCCGGGCGGACTTGGTGGCCGTTTTAAAGAAATCCAGAATAGGCTGGGGAAGGTCGCGGTCGGAACGGAGGCGCTTCTTGATGCCCTCCAGTTCCTCCCGGTTGGGCAGCCGCTTATTGAGAAGCAGGTAAATCACTTCTTCAAAACAGCACATCTCCACCAGGTCATCAATATCGTAACCCAGATACAGCAAACGGCCTTCCTCACCGCGCACATCACTCAAGGCAGATTCATTAGCTATGATTCCTTTTAAGCCTTTGGGATATGTGTGTCGTGCGGAAAAAGTGTCATTGCTCATGTTTTAAAAAATGCTACTAGTGATGAAGATTACCGATTAAAAGTCTAACAATCTTCCAGAAAGTCAAACCTTAATTACGCCTTCACGGCCCACGCGGGGCGTTTGGCGCAGGTGATGTGGGGCGCCCTTACATACAGCGGTTCCGCCGGACCTTCCAGAAGTTCCTCCCTGCGGCCCTCGGACAGGGACTGCCATGCGGCTCCCAGAGCCTCCGCATGCGGGTACACGGGAACAACTCCCGTCATTTCCCGGGCTGCCAGGGTTTCCCCCGTTTCCGTGGAATAAACGGGCACGCCGTTTTCCAGGCATTCCGCCACGCGGGCGCGGGCCTGATCTGCGGGCAGCACTTCCGGAGCGGCCGCCAGAATGCCGTTTTCCAGCCTCCCCCAGGTCCAGCCGCCGCGCCGGGCGTCGGACATCACGCAGGCCTTCCCGTCGTGAATGTCCAGGCCGTTCCAGGAAGAAAACGCCGCCACGCGGGACCCGTGCACCAGGGAAAGTCCGTCCGCCACGGCAAGCGCCACGCGGATTCCGCCGTAGGCGCCGGGACCGGAACCGACCGCAATTTCCTTTAAACACCATCCTTCCAAAGCCTCCAGCGCCTGGCGCACCGCCTCAAAAATGGCGGAGGAATGGTTGCGTTCAGCTCTCCATTCCACCCGGCACAGCAGTTCCTTTCCGCCCCATGCCGCGGCGGAAGACTGCGCGCAGGAAGTTTCCAGAACCAGCAGAGCATCTTGCATGCGGCGGATTATACAGGAAGTTCCGGCGCGCATAAAACATTTTTTCCCCCGCGTTCCGGAAGCAGCAAATTTGGTTCGCATTTATGCGGAAGTCCCCTTATGCTGGCCTTGCAACTCACCACCGCATGCCCAAGGCACCCAGACACACACCGCCGCGCCAGGACTGGCGCCGGTATGCAGAAACCGCCCGGAAGCCGCGCTCCACGGCAAGCCTTGGCGACATGATGAGGCAATGCAACCGTGACGCCTGGGACAAGACCTACCGCGCCCAGGTTACTTCCGAATGCTGGGAAGACGAATGCCAGGAATTCACCTTCATGGACCTTCCGCGCAAAACCCGGTTCGTCAGGCACGCCGTAGCCACTCTTCTTCTGCTCCCTCTGGCCCTGATTACGGCCATGTCCCTGTGCGACCAGCTCGCCCATGCCTCCGGCAGCCTCAGCATCCTCTTCTCCATCCCCGTGTGGTACGCCCTGATGGGGGCGGCCGTGTGGGTGGTGCTGGGCAGCAGCAGGCTGTTCACCTCATCCCTGCTGTACCTGTACGTGCTGGGCCATGAACTGACGCACGTGCTGGCGGTCTTTTGCAGCCGCGGCTCCATTCATGCCTTCAAGGCGGATCTGGACGGCGGATACATCCAGACGGACAAAAACAACCTCTTCATCTCCCTTTCCCCCTATTTCCTGCCCCTATGGGCGATGCTGTGGGGGCTGGTATGGGGGATGGCGTACCTCTTCTGGCCCACGGTCACCTGCCAGGCCCTTCTTTACTCCGGGCTGGGCTTCTGGTGGTGCTTCCACCTGTTCTGGACGGCATGGATCATCCCCAAGGACCAGCCGGACCTGGCGGATAACGGAACCTTCTTCTCCCTCATCCTCGTTTACTTTGCCAACCTGCTTCTCTTCCTGGTGCTGCTGCGCCTGTTCAACGCCGTAAGCCTGCACCGCTTTCTGACGGACTGCGTCCACAATGCGGAAAGGCTGTGGGACGCACTCAGGGACCTCGTCATGCTGGCGGCCGGCCTGTTCCTGTGAAAAATATTCTTTTCCTTACCGGTAAGGATGAACGGCAGAAGGTGAAAAGGAATCCAACCTTTCAGCAAAAAGGAGATTCCATGCAAGCCACACACTTCATTATCCTGACCATGGCCGCAGTTTCCCTGATGGGCTGCAACCCCAAGGAAACCGTGAACGCCCTTACCTCCGATCAAAACGTCACCCAGCAGATGGCCGTGAGATTCGCGGAAAACATGGTAGGCCTGCCTCGGGCGCTCGTCGTCTCGGATGCCAGAAAAGCGGCCCCGGGCGATAAAGTCACCGTCAAGGGAGCCGTGCTGGGGGATGAACCCGTTTTCTCAAAAAACATTGCCTCCTTTACCATCGGGGACCCGGCCCAGCTCCTGGCCAACATGAAGGAGCGGGGAGTGTGGTCCACCGGTACGGTGCCGGTGGAAATACGGAAAAATAACACGATGACCGTTCAATTTGTGGATGACCAGGGCCAGCCCATCAAACACTCCGCCAAAGGCGTGAACGGGCTGAAGGAACGTGACGCCGTCATCATTACCGGAACCATTGATCCTCATTCCACTCCGGAAAATCCGGTGCTGAACATTGAAAGCATCGTGATTGAATAGCAACCCTTCTGTGCCAAACCCTGATTCATGTCAAACGGTTCGGGCGTCTTGCGCCTGAACCGTTTTTCATATCAGGATGCGCGCATGGGATTTGATCCGGCATCTTTGGGAATGATAACGCTGGCCGCCACTTCGGCGGCAGCGGGCGCGGCCTCCGCGTCCGCCCAGAAAAAAAGCGCGGACGCCGCCAGGAAGGCGGCGGATGCAAACGCCGCCACCCTCAGGAACGAGGCGGACCTCCAGAAACAGACGGGCGTGGAAAACGCCAAACGCATGCAGCAGGACGCCACACGGCAAATGGGTGACGCCCGCCTGGACGCCGCCCAGTCTTCCCTGCTCCGGGATGGTTCCGTACCGGTCAGGGAACAGGCCCTGGCGACGCGCCTGCAAACCAGGATTCAGGATGAAGCCGCGGAAGCCATGAGGAATGCCCAGTCCCTGTACAACCGGGCGAACATGGAACAGTACCTGGGCCGCGCCAATGCAAGAGCCCAGAAAACCGCCGCGGCAGGCACCCTTCTCTCCGGATTCGCCCAGGGAGGCAACGCCCTCCTCAAATGGTGAGGCAACCGGCGATAGCCGGCGACTAATCAGCGGGAACCGGAACCTGTCTGCGGAACCTCCGCAGGCGCCGGAAGAACTTCCGGCACCACGCCGCCTATGCCTATTTTGATATTCACGGGAACCGGCCTGATGCGGGAGGGCCCCTGGTACAGAGCAGCCACTTCTACAAACCGGGGCGAATTCCTGAACAGGAAGGATTTTCCCCTGTCTTCATTGTAAGAATGGTCGCAGGTAGGAACAGGCTTCAATCTCGCGCCTTTCACATCGTGAAACACAAAATCCTCCGCCCGGAACATCTTCTCCGAATACACCTCGGAATACACCATGAACTTCCATTCCTCCCCCGGTTCGTTCGCCGGCGCATGACGGCTGCGCCCCGTCTGCCTGGTCACTTTCAGCGTCACCGTCTCCAGCTTGGACATGTCGGCTACTTCCACCCGGTTATTCTCCAGGGCTCTCCGCACGGCAACAGGGTCCGGCACCGGAATGGAAACGCCGCTCTCCTTCAATTCCACCACCCCGAAATCAAGAGACTCCAGCCCCTGGCACAAAGGGAGAAAAAGAGTGCCGCTCACCTGAATCCAGCGGGCTCCCGGAGAAGGCACATCCTTTAAATCAAGGCTCACGTTTACCCGCCTCAAGCCCTTGTCCTCAATAATCCCTTCCCATAGACGGATGGAGCGCACTCTCAGACGCACGCCATTGGAATCGACAGCCGTCAATTCCTGTTCCGGCTGTTCCGGAGCCAGCATTTCAGAACCTGGAAACACGCAATACAGCACGATGCCCGTCTTGGTGAAATTAAAAGGCTCCCCCCTCACCAGTCCCATGGAAGACAGCCCGATGACGGGCCCCTTCAAGCTGGTGCCGGAATAGGAAGCGCTCTTAACGGGAATATCCGCCGCCATCAGCGTTCCCGCACACCAGCAGGCGATTGTGACAAACCATTTCATCTGCTTATGCGGATTAACAGCCGGGAACGGCAGCCCCTCCCAGGCCTATTTTCATATCTACGGGAACCTTGCGGAACATGCGCTTATTCCAATAGGAAACCACCACGCGCAAGGAGCGGCAGCGGGCGGAAACACGGTAATCCTTCCCCCACATGCGCATCTTCCTGCCCCGGCTGTTCAAATCGCCCCGGCCTTTCAGGGGAAGTCCGTTTTCCTCTCTGACACTCATGGAATTAAAATAAAAATCACTCCTTCCCTCCACCTTCAGTTTCCAGCGGTTAAAGCTCTTTTCCAGCGTAAGGGCCACCTTGTCCTTCCGCGGCTTTTCAAGAGGCAATTCCACCCTGGTTCCTTCTTCCAGCAGAGGCAGAACTACGGCGGGCAGCTCCACCAGGTCATCAGCAAAAGCGCACAAAAGAAATCCCCGGAGGCGCACCCACTCCGCACCGGGGTCAGGACGCTGGATAGCGGCGGCAAACCAGACGGGGTCACCGTGACCCACGCCAAACGCCTTGGTCGCATCGGCGGAAATCCTGTAAATCTTCAGGTTCCTTCCCGTTGAATCCGTGCAGACAAGCTCATCCGGAACCTCTTCATAAAAAACGGGCCCCCCAAGCTGATCTTCATAAACGCATGACATCCCCAGCAGCAACTGCGGAATAATCCTGGTCACAGGATCTTCCACCAGAATTCTAAGGAAGGACAAATGCAGCGCCGCATCCCGGAGCAACGGAACATTCGTTGAAGCAACAGCGGGATGGATAGCTGAACACACGAGAAAGAGACACGCGGAAAAACACTTCATGGAGGTAGCGACGGGGGCAATCTAACAAACGCCGGCTCCCGCACAAGCAAAAAGGAACACCTTGAAGACAAGCCGCACATCGCTATTATTCAGCGCCCCCCTGCTTTCTTCCGGATATCCGTGGTTTTCCTTTCCGCCATACAGAGTTCAGGAAAGAACATTCTAAAATTGCCATCAGCTCTAATCATAGAAAAATAAATAAATTTTACAAAAATCTTTAAAAATCCAGAACTGCTATATACATTTTCATATAGCCTGAGCGCTAGAAGCGTCCGTCCATTCCTAGTGGACGCAAATCAAGGATAGAGACTAACCTTTGTCAAGTTGACCTCACGGGATCCAGTCCTATAAGCCATTTTTAGTGCTCCGACTCTCAGAATTTTTTAAACCAAACGCCAAACCCCATGGGAATAGGAAAATATTTTATAATTGCCTTCGCCTGTGCCATCATGAGCGGCATAGACGTTCACGCGGAGAACAGGATGCTGGAGATCACATCCCAAACTGAAAAACCATCAGCTGACTGCGTCATTAAAAAATTGAATGAAAAAAGGATAAAGCGCGAAAAGAAATCGGAATAGGAGAAATCGTAACACTAACACTAACCCGCAAAGGAGGAAAGCCATTAAATAAAAATACGAAGGTTACCTGGACTAAGAAAGGCAATGGAGCAACGTTAAGGGGCCGAGGAACCACTGCAACCTTGACGGCTGACTTGATCATGGAAAATAATAATGTTACTGTCAAAGCGGAAGCTGATGATTTTCCTCCAGCAGAAATCACTTTTAACATTAAAAAACCGACTCGCTTAACAGGAAAAAAGGGAGAAGAATACGGCAAGCAATCAGATATTGGCTTCGGCATCACTGGAAAAATTATTGTTACTGTGCATCCAACGTCCGTCAGTTTTGCCAGGTGTGGCGTCATCGAAAAAGATGGCGGTACCGTTATTGACCCGAAAGCACCCCCGCCATTTAAAGTTAACGATCATGATCCCGGCAATAACGGGGATCCTCCCGATGCGCGTAACGAAATCTTTGATAATGTAACTTTGGTTATGTTATTTAATACTATTTCTAAGTTAAACGGAACGTGCAGATGGACATGGTTATGCAATTATGAAGTAACTCAAATTAAGAAGCGTATAGAACAAATTCAGCAGACATTTACCGTCACACGAACAAATGATCCTAAATTTCCAAAACAAAAAAACTGTTCCGGCACCATTATAAAATTCAAAGTTTCTTTTTCGGTAAAAGCTATAGAACAAACATTATAAATTTTTATCATAAAATGATGAAGCTATTAATATCGGTTGGAATCCTCATTTTTTCCATCTATCCCGCCATGGCAAAAATACAATTATTTGACTCCAGCCTCGTCAAACCGGATTCTCCTGATGTTCTTAAAAACATTCAGACACCTCCGTCAAAATTGAAAAAACTTCTTGATGACGGTCAATCAGAAGAATTTTTCAAGGAAGCAGCCATGGAACTTGAACGCATCAGGGAGCTTGCGGCAGAGAATGAATTCCCAAGTGAAGAAACTCGTAATAATACCCCCTAGATTTTTTATTTCATCGCCAATACACCTCTTGTTGCCATAGATTCAGCCGAGCAGGCAAGGTGCGCCATAAACAACCGTGACGCAGACCTTTATCTTAAGGAGGAAGCCCTGGAAATGCTCGCCATTTCCACTTATCGTGATCTTTTTCCCAATGGCAAGGCATCAAGAGAATTGATGGCATCCTATGGGGCAGCCATCATGCGCGGCTTCCTCAACGGCACCAAATCAAAATCCTACTCGGACAAGCCGGTATTCGTTTCTGATGAAGAAGCAAAAGCCATGCTGAAAAGAAACAGTGAGATCATGGAAAACGCATTTTCTGAAATTGCCCAAATCCAGAAAAAAGGGACGGGGCTGGAAACAGATAAAAAGATAAATGACGTTTCTGAAGACATGAACAAACGGATTCATGACAACGGCCAGCAATTCCAAGATCACACCGTTGTGGTCAACACGCAAACCTCCCGAAACCTCCTGCTCAAGAATATTATTGAACGCTCGGAGAAGAACTTCATGATCCTTCTTACTGATTTATTTCCTGAAAAAAAATCAGAGATGCGCAAATATATCAAGATGGCAGGATATTCGGACCAAGAGATTCGTAAATTTATCGATCGCGCCTTGGAAAAAGATTGAAAAGCTAAATTTCTTTATAGCGGACCTAACACTCGAAACTAAAATCAATCCGGAATTAATGTAAAATCACGCACCTTCATAGCTTCATCAAAAAATCCAATACAAGTAGACCGTACTGATGAAGGGATAAATAAAGCCTGCAAACTTATCGTTTCCAGTTTTTTGAGGCAGTGGTCCACTGAACTTGGATGGCATGTGTTTACCACATGCGGCACAGAGGTCCATGGCAACGGATTAGAGAGTTTGGGAATATTACAGGCCTGCGCCTCTCGTGAGAATTCATTCACACTTCTAATGCAAAAACAATACAGGTGAATAACCTATAGAGCTTTATAGGTGGCGTCCCCGGTAGGAATCGAACCTACATCTAGTCTTTAGGAGAGACCCGTTCTATCCATTGAACTACGGGGACCGGACATTGTCCGTGCAGGACAATAAACGGGAAGGTTCCGGGGCTCAAGCAAAAAGCGGTGCGATTGCGCCATGAACCTTGATTTTGAAGAGTTACGTTCCACGATGAATTAACGATGCCTTCCTTCCCTTTCCTGCCTTCTATAGCCACTTTATTTCATCCATTCCGCCAACGGCATGAACCACGGCATTCTACCGGATGGCTGTCCATACCTACCATCCACCCCATCCCCAGCCGGGCAAAGTGGAGAAGAAAACGGAAGGCAACCATGATCCCCGGGAAGGGTCCTGCCGATGAATACCTCTCCGTCAACATCAAAAAGAGGCGCACAAAAGCCTTGAGCCGGGAATGGAAGAGCCGTAGCGTTAAAGGTACCGTCACCGCATACCCGCCATGCTCAATTTCGTTTACGACAACAAGACCACGCTCATTTTCGGAAAAGGAACCCAGCATGAAGCGGGCGCCCTTCTCAAGCCGTTCGGCAAAAAAGTCCTGCTCCACTACGGAGGCGGCAGCATCAAGCGTTCCGGCCTTTACGGCGCCGTCACGGCTTCCCTGAAAGCCGCCGGCGTGGAGTATGAGGAATTGGGCGGGGTTCAGCCGAACCCCACGCTGCCCCTGGTGTATGAGGGCATCCGCCTCTGCCGGGAGCATAGCCTGGGCCTCGTGCTGGCCGTGGGGGGCGGCAGCGTGATTGATTCCGCCAAGGCGATTGCGCTGGGCGTTCCCCATGAGGGAGACGTATGGAACCTGTATCTTTCCAAGCAACAGCCCCAGGCGGACCCGCTTCCCGTCGCCACCGTGCTGACCATTCCCGCCGCAGGCAGCGAGAGCAGCCCGAACACGGTCATCACCAATGAAGAGACCAGGCGGAAGCTGGGGTACGGTTCTCCCAAATTGCGCCCCGTGTTCAGCATTATCAATCCGGAATTGTTTTTCACGCTCCCCCACCACCAGATGGCCAACGGCGTCAGCGACATGATGAGCCACATTTTTGAGCGCTATTTCACCAGAACCCTGCATACGGACCTTTCCGACGGCCTTTGCGAAGCCACCCTGCGCACTATCATGAGAAACGCCCGCATCCTGAACGGAAACCCGCACGATTACGACGCCTGGGCGGAGATCGCGTTTTCCGGCAACATCGCCCATAACAACCTGCTGGGGGTGGGCCGTGAACAGGACTGGGGCTGCCACGCCATGGAGCATGAGCTGAGCGCCCTGTACAACGTGGACCACGGCGCGGGCCTGGCCGTCGTCACCCCGGCGTGGATGAAGTACGTTTCCCCCAAACACCAAGAAATGTTCGCGCAATTCGCCGTGAATGTGATGGGCGTGGAAGGTTCCTTCCGGGAACCGGAAGCCCTCATCCGGGAAGGCATCTCCCGTCTGGAACGTTTTTACCGGGAACTGGGGCTTCCGACGAGCATGGAAGAATTGAACATCCGGTCCGGGGATTTTCCCCTGATGGCGGAACAGGCCATCAGCGTGCGCGGCCCCATCGGGGGGCTGGAAAAACTGGATGCCCGGGACGTCCAGGCCATTTACCGCCTGGCATGCGAAGGCCCGCTGCCCGATTGACGGCAACAGGGGGGCAATCCCCCGTTGTTCTCCCTCCCTTCCGGCATTCCGGAGCTCCAAGTCATGCAGGGCGGCTTTCCTCCCGTTCCTTCAGCCTTCCCTCCCGCAGAGGCTTGAACATGCATGCGGCACAACGCCCTTATGCGCCAGCCCCGATTCCTGAACGAGGGAACGGGAATGGAACATAAACGTACCCTCACGGCTCCTTCTCCTGGGAAGAAGAGAAGGCGGCGTTGCATATCGCCGCAGGGAAACCTGCGGAAACCGCCCTGAAGCTTGAAAAGGGCGCCGCGGCAGGCAGTCCGCACCGGAATACAGGCCGGAACGTAAAAGAATCCGTCTTGCTCGTTGACTGCCAATCCTTCCAGTGCTTCCGGCCATTGGACGGCATTAAGACAATCTCCCGCATATTGTAACCTACTTGTAACTTGCCAAATATTTTACATGGAAGTAGTCTGGCGTAATGAACAGAATCTTTTCCCTGTTTTTTCTGGCGGGAGGCTTGCTGGCTTCCGGAATGCCGTACCCGGCGGCGGCTTCCACCCCACCGCAGCGACAGGATGAGTCAGCCGCCCATGCCGGTAATAAGGGTGCCCTTCCGGAAGATTCCTCTTCTTCATCCCGGAAAGGCGCCAAGGATGCGGACAAGGCATCTTCCGTTTCCCAGCAGAGGAAGCAGTCCGTTGAGGCTATTGAAAAGCTTTTGGAAAAGAGGCTGTTCAAGAATGCGGCCGAACAGGCTTTAAAACAGCTTGATGCACACGACGACCAGTACAGCGGAGCAGACCTTCTTCTTTATTACCAGGCTCTGACCCGTCTCCATGCCCTGGACGATTCCACGAATCTGGATACCATCCTGCAAAAACAGATGAAACGCCACGGCGGCAATCCCTATTTCCTGATGGATGCCGCCCATCTGTATCAAAGCGCCAGCCATACGTTCAAACTGGTGGACGGCGCCTATATCCGCGGTACCGAGCCATGGGACGGGGAATACTCCGGGGAAGCGAGGGACCGGGTGGAAGCCCTGCGGTGCCTTTCCAAGGCCATGCAGCTGGCGGAGAAGGAAAAGAACATGAAACTTCTGGGGCAACTGCGCTTCATGACGGCTCAGGCGTTGCTGGTGCAGGGCAGCCGCTACAGTTCCCTTTCCCCCTTCCAGGCTTACGCCGCCCTGGGGAACCTCACCAGCCTGAAGGAACTGCCGGGGTACGCAGCCAGGGAGGAGGCCCCCCCGTTCCGGAACGTCGCCACCGTGCCCGTCACGCTCAATGCCAAAACAGGGAAGCCGGAAGTTGTCTTTTACCATGCCTCTTCCTCCTGGGAGACGGCTAAAAACGACGGGGAACGCATGCGCTGGCTGCTGGATGCCGCCATTCAGGCGAACCCGGAACTAGCCAACCGGGTCAACTATTTCACCGCGTCCTGGTGCCACCGGCTGTTCTCCTATTCCAACACGGCTCCGGACCAGGAATTCGTGTACGGCCCCGGCAACGCGGGCATGGTGGCGGGCATCAACCCGGCGGAATTGAAAACGAACCAGACCGTCGTTAAAACCGACCGGACGGGCAAGGGGAAATTCCTGCTTACTACCCTCCCCCCGGATTACGACTTCATCCGGATTGCCGCCGCGGTCCGAATAACTCCGGAGCCGGATTATTACGTTAACGCCGGCAATCTGGCAGCCAACGAGTTCCTGGCCCGCAACCAGCGTCCCGCTGCCGCGGATCTTTTAGGCAACATCCTTCAAACCTGGAACGCGCAGTCCTGGGATCAACCGGACAAGGAGGAATTCCTGGACGTCGCGGACCACCTGAAGAAACGCATTGCCTCCATCACGGAACCCAACGGAACGTTTGATACGGATAAAAGAACGCTGCTGGCGGGGGAACCGGTAACGGTCGCCTTCTCCTACCGCAACGCCGCCCACGCCCGCGTGACGGCGCGCTCCGTGGACATGAAGCGGTGGCAGGAGGAACGCATGGACAAGGTGCAGACTTCCAGCACGCTGGGCAACGCGTACAGAAAAAAGTATTCCAGCCTGGGGGCCCTCCTTTTCAATCTGCTGCATGAGCCGTCCTACGCCCGCTATCTGGGTGAAGAAATCAAAGGGGAAAAGGTAGTCCTGGCTCCCGGAGACCGGCATCTGAACCGCATCGCCCAGATTCCCGTGCCCACCCGCAATCCCGGCTGGTACCTGCTTACCGTCACGCTGGATAACGGCTACCGGTTCCACCGCTTCCTCACTCTGTCAGACATGGTATTGGTGCGCCGTTCCGTGCCGGAAGGCAACCTCTGGTTCCTGGCGGATGCCGGAACGGGAAGGCCCGTGGAAGGGGGCAACCTGCGCCTCCTTCGCTACCAGCAGGATAAAACGCTCCAAAAACACCAGGTGAAGGGAACCACGGACAAGGACGGAGCCATGGTAGAAACCATCCCGCCCCGCAGCTCCCGCACTCCTTCCTACAACATGTTCCTGGGCCTCGCTTCCAAGGGAGACAGCTATGTGCTGGCGGGAGTATCGGATTACGGCTGGGAATCCGGCAATTATCTCATGGATACGGCAAACAAGGCCTCCGATCCCTATTCCTGCTTCTTCCTGGAAAGCCAGCCCGTGTACCGCCCCGGACAGACGGCCCGGTTCAAGGGAGTCCTCTTCCGCCCGGACATCGCGAATCCCGGAACGAAGGACTGCGCCGGTAAAAAGCTGACGCTGACCATTACAGCCCCAACCGGGGATGAAAGCGTTTTTCCGCCCAAAACCGTCACGACGGATTCCACAGGCTGCTTTGAACTGGAACTGCTCATTCCCGCGGAAGCTCCGCTGGGCCAGTACGGAGCCAAGCTGAAGCTGCATGATTCCGCGGATCCGGATTTCCGGCTGTATGCCCCCCTCTTCCGGATGGAAGAGTATAAAAAGCCGGAATTCTCCGTCAGGATGGACGCCCCCTCCAAACCCATCCGGCTGGGCCAGCCCATTCCCGTCTCCATTCAGGCGGACTACTACGCGGGCGGTCCCGTAAACGAAGGGAAGGCCACCATCACGATCACCCGGACACTGGGGGCTGACGTCTGGACGCCCTACTGGAAATGGAGCTGGCTGTACGACAGGTCTTTCAGCCCGTACTATATCCCCTTCTCTCCGGATGCACCCCTGACCGTCCTGGAAAAGACGGTGCCGCTGGACAAGGACGGAAAAGCGTCCGTGGAGCTTTCCACAGCGCAGGACGCCCGGGATTTCGCCTCCCGGAACATCACCTACCGCGTCTCCGCCAGTGTGACGGACGCCTCTCTGCGGGAAGTTTCCGCCTCCGGGAACGTGATTGCCACCTTCCGCCCGTTCAACATCTTCACCGCCCTGAACCGCGGCTACGCCCCCACCGGAACTCCGGTGCAGGCGTCCATCACCGCGGCCACGGCGGACGGCGTCAAAATCAGCCACGCCAAGGGAACCACGAGATTGCAGCATATCCTCCCGGACGGCAGCCGCCAGGATATGGAAACCTGGAATATCGCCACCGGGAAGGAAGGGGAAGCCGCCCTGTCCTTCCAGACCACGGAATCCGGCCTGTACGCCCTTTCCACCACCCTGGAGGACGAACACGGAAACAAGGTGGAAGATTCCTTCCAGTTTCTTTCCTATGGCGCAGGAAAACAAACCCCCTTTAAAATCAATCCTCTTGCCATCACTCCAGACAAAAAGGAATACGCCCCCGGGGAGACGGCCAGGCTGCTCGTCACGTCAGATTATCCGGACGCCCGCGTCTGGACCTTCCTGCGCAATTCCTGGAAAAACGAATCCCGCCTCCTGGTTGCCCTGGACCGGCAAACCGCTTTGGTGGAATGCCCCCTGACCCGGGAAGACATGCCGAATATGGGCGTAAATGCCTTCACCGTCAGAAATGGGGAACTTCATCAGGCTTCCGCCGAACTGCTGATTCCGCCGGCCAGCCAGATCCTGTCTCCTTCCGTAACGTCCGGTAAACCCCAATACCAGCCCGGTGAAAAAGGACAGGTAACGGTTCAGGTCAAGGGGCCGGACGGAAAGCCCGTCAGCAACGGCATCGTCACCCTGGCCGTCTATGACAAGGCCCTGGAATATATCGCCCGCCCCAATATCACGGACATAGCCAAAACCGTGTGGGGCAGCCTGAACGGAACCGGCTTCCTCAGCCTGAAAAAAATGACGGCTGCCGGAACGCAGCAGGACCGCGGTACGGACCAGCCCTATTTCCAATCCCTGCTCTACAGTAACTACGGCTATATGTTGCGGAGGGATAAAGGAGCCGTCAACGGGTTCGCTGCAGCAGGAGTCAGATCCGGTAATTATGCCTTCAGCGGAAAAGCCGCAAGCCGCGTATTGGCATTGGCTGAAGTAGCGGCAGTTCCCGCCGCCGCCCCGGTTCCGGTCATGCAGCAGATGGCCGCGGACGAAGAAAATGCGGAAAGTGATTCCTTTGCAGCCGGACAGGGAGACGCGGACATGCAGGAGAACGCCTCCCCACCCATTCAGCTACGCACCAATTTTGCGGACTGCATCAAGTGGTGCGGCACGCTCAGGACGGATGAGGAAGGGAACGTTACCGTCCCTGTGGAGATGCCGGACAACCTGACCACCTGGAAGGCCGCCGCCTGGGCCATTACCCCCGGATTGCAGGTAGGGCAGGCTTCCGCGGAATTCCTGACCACGAAGGACTTCATGGTCAGCATGCAGGCCCCGCGCTTTTTTGTGGAAAAAGACGTGGTGATGCTCAGCGCCCTGATCCGCAACCGGACGGACAAGGCCGTCCGCGCCCGCGTTTCCATTTCCCTGAAAGACGGTTGCCTGGAACTTCTCCCGGCAGACGCTCCGGCCGTGAAGGGGCTCGCCGCGGATACGGACAATTCCGCCGTGCGGGAAGTGGACGTTCCCGCCCAGGGGCAGGCGGTCGTTAACTGGTGGACCGCCGCCATCAGGGAGGGAACCGCCACCGTCGCCATGGAGGCGGCGTCCGGCTCCACCGGAGACGCCATGCAGATGAACTTCCCCGTGCTGGTGCACGGCATGAAGCAGCTCCATGCGGGGAGCGCCGTGGTGCTCCCCGGAGAACAGGAGCAGAAACTCTCCATTTCCCTGCCGCGGCAGCGGCGCAGGGAGGAAAGCGAGCTGGTCGTCAAGGTCTCCCCCAGCATCGCCCTGAGCATGGTGGAAGCCCTGCCCTACCTGGCGGAATATCCCTATGGCTGCGTGGAACAGACGCTCAACCGCTTCCTGCCCGCTCTCGTCGTGACGGACGCTCTCAAGCAGCTCGGCCTGAATCCCGGAGCGGCGCTGCAAAGCCACCGCAATCTGAATCCCCAGGCCATCAAGGACAAGGCCTTCCATGACAGCGTCATGAAGAAGCTGGAACGCAACCCCGTTTATGATGAAGCCGCGCTGAAGAAGATGGCCGCCAAGGGAATCTCCTCCCTCCGGGAGAAGCAGCTCCCCAACGGTTCCTGGGGATGGTTCGGAGGAGCGGGCGAGGGAGACCCCGTCATGACGGCCCATGTGGCGCACGGCCTGAAGATCGCTTCAAACACGGTCAATGTACCGGATGGGATGCTTTCCGGAGCAGTCCGCTGGCTGAAAAATTATCAGGAAAGCCAGGCAGCTCTTCTTGAGAAGGGAGACGAATACCGGAAACTGGAAAAACTGCCGGACGGCCCGAAGAAGAAGGAAGCCATCCGCAAGCTGGGGGATTACCGCCTGACGGCTTCCGCGACGGACGCCCTGGTCTATTCCGTCCTGGCGGAATGCGGCGTCAAAAACCTGCCCATGGAACGCTTCCTGTTCCGCGACAGGCTGGAACTTCCCGTCATCAGCCAGATTCAACTGGCGGAAATCCTGCTGGACGCCCACCGCATGAACGACTTCAAGAAGGTGATGCCCATCATCTCCCAGTTCCTCCAGCAGGACGACTCCCTGCAAACCGCCTGGCTCCGCCTTCCCAATGAAGGGTACTGGTGGCGCTGGTACGGCAGCGGCGTAGCCACGCAGGCGGCCTACCTGAAACTGATGGCCAAGAGCGACCCCGGCAATCCCGTCACGGCGCGCCTGGCCAAATGGCTGCTCAACAACCGCGCCAACGGTTCCTACTGGGACTCCACCAAGGATACGGCTGACTGTCTGGAAGCCCTGTCCGCCTACCTCCTCCAGACCAGAGAGGGCATGGAGGACATGGAGGCGGAAATCCTTTACGACGGAGTACCCGTCAAAACGATCGCCAGCACGAAGGAGACCCTGTTCACCTTTGACAACGCCTTCCGCATGAGCGGCAAAGACCTGACGGACGGCAGCCACGTCATCACCATCCGCAGGAAGAAGGGCAGCGGGAACATCTATGCCAATTCCACCCTCAGCTACTTCTCCCTGGAAGACCCCATTCCCGCCGCGGGGAATGCCGTCACCGTGGAACGCTCCTACTACCGCATCCGGAAGGAAACGGTGAAGGACGACTCCGTGAAGGACACCCAGACGGATGCCGGAGAGCTCGTCTCCCGGGGCAAGGACCTGACCCGGCGCACGCTGCTGAAAGATGGGGACGTCATCGCCAGCGGCGACATCATTGAAGTGGTGATGACCGTGAAAACGAAGAACGATGTGGAATACCTCATGCTCCTGGACCCCAGGCCCGCAGGCTGCGAATCCCGGGAAACCGCCAGCGGCTACGCCTGGATGGGGACCGTATCCGGCTACAAGGAAATAGGGGATGAAGAAATACGCATCTTCCTTTCCTCCCTGCCCATGGGCCAATACCAGATCAGCCACCGCCTGCGCGCGGAACGTCCGGGACGCTTCAGCGCCCTGCCGGCCGTCATTGAGGCCATGTACGCACCGGAACTCCGCGGCAACAGCAAGGAACACAAAATCGGCATCTCCATGCCTGCCGAATAGGAGCAAGAAGCCCGACTAAAAATGCCTGCATCAACGCCCACGTAAAGGAACAGGAATTCAGCCAGCGCCTTCTTATCCTGTTCCGCCTCAAATCCTGCCGCATGGATTTGAGGCGGAAAACGGGCAATGCCGCCACTCCCGTCCCATGGAAGCGATGCGGTTTTGGACGAACGGCAGGTCAATCATTTGCCCGTCAACATCAAATGAAGGCGGAAACCGGTCCTGCCCGGCATCAGGAAAAAAGCCGGAAGCGCGGGAGCAAAAAACCGGAGGGCCGCATCTTCCCCACTCCCCGGACTGACCATGCCCCTCTTTCCGCCTGGACGTTCTCTCCGGGGCTTTGGTTCCGCGCTAAAAACTCTTGCAATCCGTCCGCGGAAGCGGAGAATGCGTTGCCCGCTGCGCAGCGGGCCGTACCATGGAATCCGGAACCCTGAAGGGACACATCGCGATGGGAGCGGCGGCCGTCATCTGGGGCCTCATGTCTCCGGTCAGCAAACTGGTCATGCAGCCGGGGGAAGTCAGCTCCGCTTCCCTGGCCACCTTCCGCCTGCTGGGCGCGGCCATCCTGTTCTGGCTGGCATCCGCCTTCGTGCCCGGAGAAACTATTGAACGGAAGGATCGTCTGACCCTGTTTTACGCCTCCCTGTTCGGCATCATTTTCAACCAGATGGCCTTCACGGTGGGCGTGGGATTCACCTCTCCGGCGGATGCGGCCATCATCACCACCATTACGCCGGTACTGACCATGATCCTGGCGGCCTTCGTCCTCCGGGAAATGATCACGGGGAAAAAAATCATCGGGGTTTGCGCCAGCGCCATCGGAGCCATTCTGCTGGTTTCCGGCAGCGGAGCGCGTGCGGCGCCCCTGCCGGGAGACAACAACCTGCTGGGGGACATCCTTTGCCTGGCCTCCCAGTGCAGCGTGGCCGTTTACTTCGTCTTCTTTAAAAACCTGATCGGCAGATACTCGCCCGTCACCCTGATGAAATGGATGTTCACCTACGCCGCCATCGTCTGCCTGCCCTTCACCTTCCGGGACGTGGTTTCCATCCGCTATTCAGCACTTCCCCTGCAGACGTGGCTGGGCATTGCCTACGTGGTGGCATTCGCTACCTTTGTAAGCTACATCTGCCTGTCCCTCGCCCAGCAACGGCTGCAACCCACCGCGGTCAGCATGTACAACTACTGCCAGCCGGTGATTGCCTCTTCCGTAGCGGTGCTGTGGGGCATGGACCACTTCGGCTGGATGAAAACCCTCTCCGTCCTGCTGGTCTTCACGGGCGTTCTTCTGGTCACCGGAACCGGAAAAAAAACCGCCGTCCAGGAACCGTAAATGACCGGGAACGCTGGAAAACGGCCTTCCGCAACCGCCCCACCAGTCATACAGGAATGAACGCCCTTGTTTTGGGAGGCGCGGGATTCCCGGGAACCCGCCCGGTGAACTCCCGGCCGGGAATATGGGCCTCCCGGCCCTTATAGATTCAGGCGGCCACACAGCAGGAGGAAAATTCCCATCCAAGAGGGGCAAAAAGTTCCTGCCAAAAAACTGGAAGCTTCCCTTCCCAGGCGAAAATCCGCGGATACAACAAAGGCATCCCTTCCTTCGCCTCCCTCCCTTAAAGCTAAAACGCCATTAAAATCTCTGACACTCCGTGATCTCCCATCCCCCTCCCGGCAGGCCTGAAAAAATAGATGGGAAAATACGCCCCGGTAAGGTAGAATACGCCCGTAGTCTCCGCTTTTTCCCCTTTCCGGGGAGTCCTGCTTCCCTGCCATGAACCGACTCTTTCTATCCTGGGACAAACCGGCCTGCCGGGCTGTAGCGGAGCGGCTGCTTTCCCTGGGAAACGACTTCCACCGGAATCTGGTGCTGGTTCCCACACGGGAATCCGGCAGGCAGTTGAGGGAATACCTTGCCTCCATTTCCAGCGCACAGGCCATCTTCGCCCCCCATGTTATTCCGGCGGACCAGTTCCCCCGGCTGGAGGAAAAGGAGGAAACGGCTTCCATTCTGGAAGAGCTGGCCGGCTGGCTCCAGGCGCTGGGAACTTCTCCCCACCGTCTTTATCCGCGCCTGTTCCCCCGGCACATGCCGGAGGATTTTTCCAGCATGCTGGAAATGGCGGCCAGCCTGCAAAGCCTGAAACACGCCATGGCGAACCAGGGCATTTCCTGCGGCATGGCCCAGGATTCCTGCGCGGGCCGTGACGAACGCTGGACGGACATGGACAGGGTGTCGGAGTACTGCACGCAACAGTTGAAAGGCTGGCAGCTTGCGGACAGAACCGCCATGGAGGCGGCAGCACCGCCGCATCTGCTCCATTCCCTGCGGGAAACAGGAGGACACGTCATCCTTGCCTGCGTAGCGGACGTTCCGCGTCCCCTGCGCCAGGCCCTCCAGCATGCGGAACGCAGCGGCGTGCCCGTCCAGATATGGATACACGCGCCGGAAGAGGAAGCCGGTTCCTTTGACTCCTGGGGATGCCCCCTTCCGGAAATCTGGTCCCAGTGCCCCATCCATATCAAAGACACCCAGATCAGGATCACGGCCAACCCTGCCCGGCTGGCCGGGGAAACGTGCCGCATGATCGCCCGAACAGCGGAGGGAAAAACGCCGGACGTCGCCCTGGGCGTTTGCGACCCGGACATGAACGTGGCCCTGGATGCCGCCCTGCGGGAATACGGCTGGGGCCTCCACAATCCGGAAGGGAAGCCTTTTGCCGGAACCGGCGTCATGGATCTGCTCCGCCATCTGCGGCAGGCGCTGGAAGAAAAGGGCGCGGCGCGGCCCGTCTTCTGCCTGGCGCGTTCCTCCCTGCTCTGCGCCTCCCTGGGAATAGGCGACCAGCAGTACTGCTGCGCCGCGCTGGATAAAATCCAGCAGAAGTTCCTTCCGGAATCGGAAGATTACCTGCTTTCCAGGCTGAAGGAATTTTATCCCGGCGCCCTCCCTTCCATCCAGGCCATTATGGCGTGGCGGAACCGGATGGCGGAACCCGGCATGCTGGGAGAAAGGCTGATGGAATGGTTCCCGGCCCTGGCGAACGCCTACGGTCCGGAAACGGAAGCCATGGAAATGCTCCATTCCTGCCTTTCCGGCCTCGTACGCCTTCAGCAACGCTCCTCCGCCTTCTCCAGACCGGAGGCAGCCCTCCAGCTCCTGATGAAATGCCTTCAGCCGCTGCGCGTCAAAAACAGAAGGAAGGCCCACGCGGTGCTGGATTCCCTGGGCTGGATGGAAGTCCACTTCCGCCCGGAAAAACACCTCATCCTGACGGGATTGAACGAGGGGACCGTACCGGAAGGCGGGGTTTCCGACCAATTCATGCCGGAGGAATTGAGGGAGGCCCTGGGCATCGATTCCTTCAACAGGAAAAAAGCCCGGGACAGCTTCCTGCTGACCGCCCTGCTCCATTCCCGGGAACGGGAGGGCAGCCTCACCATCATTCTCTCCCGGACCAGCAGCAAAAACGATCCGCTGACGCCTTCCTCCCTGCTCATGCGTTGCCCGGACGCGGAACTGCCGCACCGCGTGGAACAGCTTTTCCAGGAAATCAGTGATCCGCCCGCACCCCTCCCCTACCAGCGCGGAAGCTGGTACCTTCAGCCCGCAGAAGGCTGGAAGGCCGCCACGGACATAGGCGCGATGGCGCCCGGCTACAAAAACCCGTGGAAGGAAAAGGGGCTGGCCTTCTCCCCCTCCGTCCTCAAAAGGTTCCTGGCGTGCCCCATGCGCTTCTGGATGCGGGAAGCCCTGCACATGAATGAAGAGGAGTTCCTGCCGGACAAGGAGGACATGGCCGTCAACGAACTGGGAACCATGCTGCACGACGTGCTGGAATGCTTCTGCCGGGAACACGCCGCCCTGAAAGAAGGCATGGAAGCCGCCGCCCTTCAGGACGCCATCACGGAAATACTGGAACAAACTTTCCGGAAACAGTACGGCCCCACGCCCCTCATGCCCCTGCTGCTGCAAAAGCGCTCCATGGAGCAGAGGCTTTCCGTTTACGCCGTCCAGCATTTGCAGGACCTTCAGGAAGGCTGGTCCTGCATCGCCTTTGAACACCAGGTGGAAAACTGGTCCCTGGGCGGCTTCCCCATGAAATTCCGCATTGACCGCATTGACCGCCACGCGGACGGACGCATACGGGTCATTGACTACAAAACGGGAGCAGCCTCCTCCTGTGAGAGAAAGCATCTGGAGACGATCGTGCGCCCGGACGCCCTGTCCCTGCTCTCCCCGGCCCTGCGGCCCTACACCAAACGCCAGAAAAACGGAAGGCTGGCGCACGCGCGCTGGAAAGACCTGCAACTGCCCGTTTACGTGCTGTGGGCCGCGGAAACCTATGGCGGCCACCCTTCGGCGGCGTATTACGCCCTTCCCGCCAATCCTCTGGACATCGGCATCTCCGCCTGGGACACGCTTCACGACCCCATGCCCGGCTATGAGGAATGCGCGCTGGACAGCGCGCGCGCCTGGACGGTGGAGCTGATGAAGCTCCTTCATGAAGGCCGCGGGCTCATCACTGCGGAGGAACTGGGCTGGAACCCTCCCTCCTATGACGTGTTCAAGGACCTGATGGCCTCCCGGAGGGAAAGCCTGCAGGACCTGCTGGGCCTCAACCTCACCCCCCACCTGCCTTTCTGAGATGCTCTCCCTGACCAACATGCTGATCTCCGCATCCGCCGGAACCGGAAAAACCTACCAGCTTTCCCTGCGCTTCCTGGGGCTGCTGGCCCTGAACCGCGGCAGCCACCCCGAACGGCTCATCGCCATCACCTTTACCCGGAAGGCGGCAGGGGAATTCAAGGACCGCATCCTGACGGACCTGGCCGCGGGGGCAACGGATGAGGCGGGGGCGGAACGCCTGAAAGAACAGCTCTGGGCGGTCATCAAGGGAACGCCGGGGGAACCCGGCATCTGGCCCGGAGCAACGGAGGCATGGAAGGCGGAAAACCTGCACCGGGAGCGTTTCCGGCATCTGCTGCACATTCTGGTGCAGAACCTGGCGCGCCTCAACCTCTGCACCATTGACAGCCTGTTCGCCCAGATTGCCTCCACCAGCACCTTTGAACTTGGCGTCAGCGGCTTCAGCATGATTGACACCACGGCGGAGAAGCTGGCGCGCCGCGAAGCCCTGCATTCCCTGTACCGGGAATGCTCCGTGAACAGGGAGCGGAGGCGGAATTTTGAAGACGCCTTCCTTTCCGGAGCGGATTCCGATGCGGAAGCCGCGGATGCGGAGGATTCCATGATGCGGCGCCTCAACGCCTACCACGAACTTTTCCTGGACGAACCGGACGCCGGAACATGGGGAAACCCCGTCGCGCTGGGCTTCACGCCGGAAGAACTGGCCCCCCCCCTTCCTCTGGAACAATTTGACGCCGTCCTGCATTCCGTGGCTTTCCAGGCACAGCAGGCGCCCGCGCCGGAAGGGAAAAACGGCGCCAAAAGCAAAGAACTGTTCCTGCGCTTCCTGAACGGTTTCTCCCAATACGCCAGGCTGGGCCGCGTGCGCTTCCGCACGGACGGAGGTTCTTCCTGGAATATCACCGTGGAAGAGGCGCGGGAGAAATTCAAGGACTTCTGGTCCCCCCCGCTGGAAGAACTTATCCAGAGCTGGCTGCGCATGGAGGTGCTGCAGGCGCTGCGCCGCACCCGCGCCACGCACGGACTGATGCTTCTTTTTGAAGGCAAGTATTCCTCCCTGGTCCGCAACAAGGGAAGGTTCCTGTTTCATGACGTCACGCGCATGCTGGGCGGCGGAGCCGTTACGCCGGAGCTCAAGCGGGACCTGCAATACCGCATGTACTGCCGCTATGACCACTGGATGCTGGATGAATTCCAGGACACGTCCCAGTCCCAGTGGCGCGTCATCAAGCCTTTTCTGGACGATCTGACTGAATCCAAGGCCGGGAGCGAAGGCAGCATCTTCGTGGTGGGGGACATCAAGCAAAGCGTGTACCAGTGGCGCGGCGGGGACCCGGAGCTTTTCCGTTCCGTTTCCACCCAGCTTCAACTGGAAGAACGCGGCATGTCCACCTCCTACCGTTCCGTCCAGCCCGTGCTGGACCTGGTGAACGACATCTGCGACTACGCCCGGACGGCCCCGGACTGCGAGCCCGCCGCCCTGGAACAATGGGGGGAATATCCGGAGCACCGGTGCGCCCCCCATCTGGAAGGCCGGTCCGGCGTCTCCCAAATCTGGCAGACGCCCAAGGCGGAAGCCTCCGCCGCCAACGACCTGGTGTGCCAGGCGGCGGCCGACATCCTGGAACGCACCGGAGCCCTGCGCCGCGGCCTGGAAACCGCCATTCTGGTCAGCACGAAAAACCAGGCTCTTGCCATCAAGACCTGGCTGACGGACCACGGCGTTCCCGCGGAGGTATGCGACGACGTTCCGGTGGGCGTGGATTCCCCCCTGGGAAAAAACCTGCTCTACTTCTTCCGCTGGCTGCTGATGCCGGGGGATCCCTTTGCCGCGGGGCTGCTCACCCATTCCCCCCTCCGGCTCCTCGTCACGCCGGAACGGCCTGAAGGCATGGACTGGAAGAGCTGGCGCCTTCTGCTGGAACGGGACGGCTACGCCGCCGTCATGGAGGAACTGGAACGGAGGCTGGCCCGGACGGGAACGGAACTGACGGAATTCCACCGGGACCGCCTGGCCGTCTGGAAGAACGAGGCGGAACAGGTGGACGAAAAGGGCATTTCCTTGGATGAATGGATCAGGCACATGGAAGACGTGACCCGCCGGGAGGATCCCGCCGGGGGCATCGTCCGAATCATGACCATCCATAAATCCAAGGGCCTGGGATTCGACATCGTCATCCTGCCCCAGATCGGCAGGGACGCCCCCTTTGCGGACGGAAGGCACCTGACCCACTTTGTCAAAAAGAACCGGGAGGGCAGCATGGAAGGAATCGTGCTGGCCCCTTCCAGGCACGTTTACACGAACGTTCCGCAGCTCCAGGAGCTTTACCGGGAATGGCGCGCCCAGCAGCAGTTTGACGGTTTCTGCAAGCTGTACGTGGCGCTCACCCGCGCCAAGCGTGCCACGTACGTCATTCTCCCCTACCGGGAGGAAAAGGGGGAAATGGCCGCGGATTCCATGTGGAAGGTCGTCCGTTCCGCGGCCCGGTCCTGCGCAAAAGGCACGGGGGACACGCTTCCGGAATCCGGAGCGGAATGCCTGTATTCCTGCGGCCATGGCGGGTGGTACGGAGAATTCACGGAATTCGTACGGGAGCGGCCGGAGGAAGACACGCCGGCATGGCCCATGCAACGACCGACGGTCAGGGAACGGCTTTCCCCCTCCGGCCTGCTGGCGGCGGAAGACGCGGCCCGTGACGGAAGATATGCCGACGGCGCGGAATCCGCCGCATTCGGCTCTGCCGTCCACGCCGTCTTTGAACGGATTACCCGCTGGGATGAATCGGACAAGCCGGAATGGGCTCTTCATCCCGCCACGGAGGCGGAGCGCACCGTGGCCGCCTGCATGGAGATTCCCTCCATCCGCGAACTCTTCAACCCCCCCGGAACGGCACGCATCATGAAGGAACAGCGCATGGAAGCCATTGAGGGGAACAGCTGGATTTCCGGCGTGATTGACAGGCTGGTCCTTCATGACGGAAGCGCCTGCATCGTGGACTTCAAGACGGACCATGCGGACTCTCCGGAGCAATTGCGGGAACGCCACGCCAACCAGTTGAACGCCTACGCCCGCATTGTATCCAGAATCACCGGAATACCGCCGGAACGCATCACGAGCATTATCGTTTCCACCCACTTGAAGGAAACCATCCGCGTTTAAGGAAACCTTCTTCCTGAAGGGACGGCAGTTGTCCTTCCCCGCATTTTCCTTGTCGTTCCCCCTGCGTTCCTGTGCTAATGCCGGAGAATGTCCCCATGAAAAAACCGGATGAAAAAGATGCCGCCCCAAAGGCGCGGAAAAGAGAAAGCCGTTAAATAAAAAAGCCGTCCCGCGCGGACGCGGAACAGCTTTGAATAAAAACGGTTGCAACCTTCCCGGTCAGGCGCGGCGGCGGCGCAGGCACAGAGCGGCCATGCCCAGCAGGCTTAAAGTAGCCGTAGCAGGTTCCGGAACCTGGGTCAGGGAAAGGTAATTGAGGGCCGTACGGCCAAAATTGCTGGAATCGTCCCCCTGAATCGTGAGCGTAAGCGTCCCGTCTTCCCCCACCACGATGTGCTCCACCGTGGAATAAAGGCCCTTGTTGGCGGAAGGATTGGAGCCGTCTGCGGCATTCCCCGGAGCCAGGACGCCGGAATTGTCGCCCGTCGTCGTGGAAAGCTCGTTCCAATCACCGCTGGCGTTCGTGCCAAAGTTTGTCCAGGTCGCGTTGGAAGCGTCGGCGCCTCCGATCGTCCACGTCTGTCCGGCAAAGACGTCCTTACCCGTGAAACCGCCGAAAAGGGACAAGGTATATTCCCCGGCGGCAAGCCCGCTGAAAGTCACGGTAAAAGAACCGGAACCGGTCGCCGTCTGCGTTACAAGACCGTCCCGGAAGCTGTCTCCCAGGGAGAAAGGCATGCTGCCGCCAAAAGCGTTCTTCCACCCGTTTTCTTCGCCGGGCGTCTTGGTCGTGGTATGACCGTCATCCCCCACTGGGAAACCGGCCGTGCTCCATCCCAAAGTGACGTCGCCCGGCATCGTGCCCAGGGCTGCGGAGGAATGATCGTAATTCATATTGAGGGCTCCGTCTGTCGCGGCGTCATCGCGCCCGAAGTCGATTTGTACGGTCGCCGCCTGCACTGCCAGCAGGGAACTTGAAATCAGAGCCAGAGAAAACAAGGACTTCTTCATGGTGACACAAAGTAAACCGGATCAATAATCCGATGATCGAATAAATTCTCTAATAAACATTTAATTTATTTATATTAAATACATTATATATATTTATATCTTAATATAACTCCCTCAATACATGGAAAACAAAAAAGATATATTATTTAATTTTTAGTGTTTTCCATTGACATCGGATTATTGATCCGCAAGAGCGTTCCTGTTCACCGGCATTCGAGTAAAGAAAAGATGTCCGGAGGGCGGTTTATAAAAACGACCGGACTTTTTCCGCGCCGCCGTTTCCACCGGAATACGACCGCGCCGGGAAAACAGCTATTCACCAAAAAAGACGGTCAATGCTCCGGCACGGCCACCCGGATGCTTTCAATTCCCAGATAACGGGCAATGGAACGGTTGATGAATTCATCCGGGTCTCCGCTGCTCATGCGCCACATCACAGAAACATAGGGAGCCAGAGGCACGGGCTCATAAGGAGGAACGGCAATGTTTCTCTCTCCCTTTTCCAGTTCATGGCGAATGAACATTTTCCGTTCCTCGCACTGGCGGTGGATGCGCGGGAAGGCATCCAGATACCCGGAGCATACCCACAGGGCAAGCCCGGCCGCCGCAAGCAGCACGCAGGAAGGAATCCAACGCCTCTGCGCGGCGTCCATCCATACCCCGTACAGCCCCAGGATGCCCGTCATCATCAGCACCGTGGCGGAAAACATGGCATGCCAAGCGGGAATCACGCGCACAAAAAAGCTGATTGCCATGGCATGGGCCACCAGAATGAACAGAAGGGAAACGCACATACGGCGGAAGGAAGCCCCCTTCCAAGTCCTCCAACCTCTTCTCCACGTCAGCAGGATCAGGGCCACGGCTGCGGCTGCCAGCAGGATTTTAGGAAGAGGCATGAACTCATAAAAAGCATTCATCAGTTCCGGAATGGCGCCGAAACGCTCCGCCCAGGAGTGAAGGACGGCGGCGCCACCCGCCGTCTCCGAATGAAGACGCACGCCATTGCCCGGAGCCAGCAGAAGGCAGGCGCCACCCAGGGCATGAAAACCCCAGCCGACGAAGAACCAGCGGGGAAGAGCCAGGCTCTTCCAGCGCGCATACAGCCAGTACAGGAACAGGATGCCCAGGGAAGCGGGAATCTGGTTCTCATTGGTCATTCCGGCGGCAAAAGCCGCCACGCCTATCCAGAGCCAGGAAAAGGGCCTGTCCTTCATCCGGGAGGTCCCGGCCCATAAGCCGCGGTACAGGCACAGGAAGCCCAGCCAGACGGCGGCCGACCACGCATAGTTTGTCCCTCCGGACAGCCAGAACATCGTGATGCCCGGCCTGGATGAAGACGTGAGCAGAAGAAGGGCGCCCGCGGAAAACAGCAGAACATCCCGCCAGTCCGCGGAATTCACCCTCCTTCCCCGCGCCAGGTAAAACATCATCAGGGCCAGGGAAAGAATCACGAAGGGATTGACGGCCAGGAAAAGCCACTTCCCCGCCGTGGCCGTAAAGACAGCCAGGAATTCCCCCAGGCGGGGATTCCAGTTCATGTACGACCACCAGCACCGTTCCAGCACGGGCTGGAAGGCAAGACGGTGGTCAGCCCCGAATACGGAATGCATGAAGCTGTCCCCGGTGAAAGGGGTCCACCAGGTGAGCAGCATGGCGTACACGAGAATCGCCAGCACCACCGCCCGGAACAGGAAACGCGCCGCCAGTGACTGCTTCATGGAATCAGGCCGTATCAAGGGCGTCCTCCGTATTTAATCCGTCACGGCCTTGAATACCGGGGTGGGGAGCTTGTCCGGCTTCTTGCCAAAGAAATCCCCCACGTCCTTGAATGTCACGAACAGGAAGAAGCCCATCAGCAGGAAGACGAAGCCGAACTGCACGAATTCCAGCACTTTCACGTTCAGGGGGCGGCGGAAAACCAGCTCAATGGTGTTCATCACCACGTGGCCGCCGTCCACCACAGGAAGAGGCAGGATGTTCAGGATAGCCAGGTTCACGTTCAGCACCACGGAAAACCACAGGGCCAGCTTCCAGCCTTCCTCCAGGGAGAACATCTTGTAAAACTGGTTGGCAATTCCCACAGGGCCGGAGAGGTGCTCCACACCTACGCTGCTGCCGGGGGCCGCCACCTTCGCCAGGGTATCCCCCATCCATTTCAAACTCTGCTTGATCTGCGCCCACGGAGTGGGATGCACGGTCACGTCACGGCCCACGGAGCTCAGGTCCCAGGTTACGCCAAGAATGGGCTGGGCGCCCTTGAGCAGGGAGCCGTTCGCGCCGTTGTGCCAGTTCTCCGGAAGCCTGCCCTGGATGTTCACCTGCCTCGCGGCGCCATCCTTGCCCGTCACGTCCAGCAGAAGCGGTTCATTCTTCTTCAACAGTCCATCCAGCGCCGCAGGGCTCCAGAGGCGCTCCCCGTTGGCAGCCGTCACCACGTCGCCCGGCTTCAATCCAGCCTGGGCGGCAGGAGAATTGGGAAGCACTTCCCCGATGACGCAGGGCATCGCCTGCATCAGCCCTACCTGGCGCATGCCGGAGCGCTGCCACCAGGACGTTTCCGGAATCCGGAAGCCGCAGGAAATTTCCATCTCTCCTTCACGCCCAGGTCTCTGCACCGTAAAAATTACCTGGTCATGCTCACCCAGCATAATCAGTTCCCGTACGCCTTCCATATTGCCCGCCCACTTGTCCACCGGGCGGCCGTCCACCTTCACAATCCTGTCTCCGGGCAGAATGCCGGACTGGGCCGCAGGACTGTCCGGGGCAACAAAGCCCACCGTAGTCACCCCCATCTCCACATCAGGCTTGCCCACCATCCAGACGGCCACGGCAAAAAACACGGCCAGCAGGAAAGAGGCGATGGGACCGGCGGCGGCCACGATGATCTTGTCCAGGGGGGTAACGGGCTTCAAATCCTTGGGAAGCTCCGCGCTCCCTTCAATGGCCTCCATCGGAGCCATCTGCGGCAGGGAAACGAAGCCGCCGGCCGGAATCCAGCCCAGCCCCCATTGCACGCCGTTGATGGTCTTTTTCCAAATGGGACGGCCAAACCAGATTTGGAACCTGTCCACGTACAGGCCGCGCCAGCGGGCGGCGAAAAAGTGACCCAGTTCATGAATAAAAATCATGAAGTTAAACAACATCACCACGCCGAAGATAATGGCAATGGTGGTAAGAACGGAAAGAATGCTATCCATGGTAGTACTTTGCGGGTCAGGCTATCATGACGCTTTTCGGCGCACAAGCCTCAAGGATGTCCTAATGACAAAGGGATCATTTAAGTTCTGGACATGCGGCAGAAAACGCCATAACAACAGAAGATGACTGTCTCCAAGTTTCTCATGACGGGCATTCCGGCAGCCGCATTGATGGCCTGTACATCCTTTCTTCACGCCGCGCCGCAGGAAGAAGCGGACATCCCCTTCATGACCCGGACCTGGACGAACAAGGAGACGGGCGCCACCTTCCAGGCCAGGCTGGCCGACTTGAACAGCGTCAACGCGATCATGCAGAACGTCTTCACCAAAAAGAAAATTCCCTTTCCCTTCAAAAAACTTTCCAGGGAGGACCTGGACTGGATTGACTTTCACAAGGAGCTGGTCGGCAAGACGGATGCGGAGCTGGCTAAAATGGTCATCCCGAAAGGAATCCTGGGCAAACAGCTGAAAGGGCTGACCTACCGGGAAAAGGACGGCAGGTTCGTCAAAATGGACGGCAAATGGAGAGCCAAGCACTTTATCCTGTATTATTCCGCGGGCTGGTGCGGCCCGTGCAGAGCCTCCCTTCCGCGCGACCTGGAGGTGTAGCGGGATAAAATCGCCTCCCGCAAGGATTTGGAAGTAGTCCTGTGCAGCATGGACCATGCTCTGGAAGGCGCCCAGAAATGGGCCGTTTCCAACAAGATGCCGTGTCCGGTCTTCCTGTTCGGCTATCTGGACAACCTTTCCAAGGAAAGCTCCCTGATCCGCAAGAATTACCCCGGTCCCATCCCCTCCCTGGTGCTGGTGGACGCCAACGGGAACAAAATCGCTTCCGGCAGCATGGATGGACTGGTGCGGAAGGTGGAGGAGCTGGCCAGCGCGGAAAAGGAAAAGGAGGCAACGACCGGATCCAAATAAACGAATCCTCCCCTAGCGGGGCTTCACGGTTTTTTCCGCACCCGGACATGAAGACGCAAAACAGCCCCGGAAGGCAAACCTCCGGGGCTGTTTGTTAATGTTTACTGAACAGATGGACTCTGCTGCGTCTTAGGCGCGGAGAGCGGCACCATCCTTGGCTTCAATGGCTTTCTTCGCTTGGGCGAAGATGGCATCAAAAGCCTTTTCGTCGGAGACGGCCAGGTCGGCAAGAACCTTGCGGTCCAGATCGACGTTGGCGGCTTTCAGGCCTTCCATAAAGCGGGAATAGGTCAGACCGCGGTCGCGGACGGCAGCGGAAATACGGGCGATCCAGAGACGGCGGAACTGTCCCTTGCGTCTCTTGCGGTCGCGGTATTCATACTGCCAAGCCTTGTAAACGGCATCCTTGGCGTAGCGGAAGAGTTTGCTGCGGAAACCGCGGAAACCCTTGGCACGCAAGAGAATGCGCTTACGGCGCTTGCGAGAGGCCGGTCCATTAGTGGCACGTGGCATAGCTTATTTCTATTTCTATCTTGAACAGACTGTTCTTCCTCACCTCCCTGCAGTCTCGCCTGTTCTTATCTTCTCATCGGAAGAAGGCTGCATGAAGGCCCCCCGTTCAGCGGGGGGAAAGCTCGGCGTTGGTCGAGCGTTTCCGCGGTTTAGGCGAAAGGCAGGTTCTGCTTGACTGCCCAGACTTGCGTTTCGTCCACCAGAGCCACCTTGCCAAGCTGACGCTTGCGCTTGCTGGATTTCTTCTGGAGGATGTGGCGCTTACCCTGTTTACGGCGCAGTACCTTGCCCGTGCCGGTAACCTTGAAACGCTTGGCGACTGCCTTGCGAGTTTTATTGATACCACCTTTGCGGGTCATGGTGGAAGGAGTATAGGCGCCAATCCGCTCTTGGCAAGTGGAAAATGACCCTGAAACATTTTTCCGGTAAAAATGGCCCGCTTCCCCACCTGCCCCGCCGCCTCCCGGACCAGTGCGACACGCTCAAATTCCGGAGGAAAGGCGGCCTTCCTTCTTCTCTCCCCCCTCCGGGACATCCGCTCTTTTGGCGCAGGAGATGGAATAAAGCAGCAGGACGGGGAACAGCAATTCCAAGGGCAGCATGTAGCGGACCTCATACGTAGTCGCCGCCGCGCTAATGGCCAGAACCACTCCGTAAAACGGCACAAAAGGAATCAGATATTCCTTTTTCCTCATCATTCCGTAAACGAGGAAGCTGAGCACGCAGCCGTAAAACAGGGAAAGCTGCGGCATGTCCCTGACGTTGCCCGCAGGCAGATTCCAAACCATCTGGCTGTTCAGAAGAAGAATCTTCGCCGCCAGCAGGGGATTGTCCGCAGAAACGGAGAAAAACAGATTCCTGACAAGCTCTCCCTTGCAGGACAAAGTCCACGCAAACCCATACTTCATTCCCGTCTCCCAGGACTCAAACAGGCCCGTGTGGAGGTACCTCTGCCCGTAGCCGGCTGACACTGCGGGATGCAGGGAATCTTCATAAAGGCGGTACTGCCTCATGATGACGTCCCTGGGCATGATTTCCCGTTCAATCAGCGCCATGTCTCCATCGCTCACCTTCCCGCCTTCTGCTACGATATCACAAACCACATGAGCCATCTTGGCATATTTGGTGCCGGACGCGCCGCTTTCCGCATCCATCAGAAAAGGAAGGACGAGAAAAGCGAACAGCCAGCAGCAAATTCCCACTATCACGGGAACCGCTAGGCGGGGGAACTCCTCACGGTGATGGAACATATGGACGGAAAGAACCGCGACAGTAAGAAGGACCGGAACGGCCCCGTCATAGCGCAGGCACCCGGTTCCGGCCAGCCCAAGACCGATCAGCCACAGGGCGGAGGTGCGTTTTTCCAATAACCAGGAGCACAATCCCACCGTGAGCGCCATCAGGAAAATGGAATAGGGAACGTCCTTGATCACCGTCGTCACCATCTCAAACTGGAACAGGCACAGCAAAACGGCTCCCAGCACGATCAGCGCCCGCATCCGTTCGCGCGCCGCCCAGGAAACGATCATGAAACAAACAGACAACAGCAGCCCCAGTTGAACCAGAACGATGGCCTGAAAACCCGGCCAGACGCTTAAAACGCCCTTGCACAGCAGGGTATGGGCCAGCGTATGCATCAGATTATACTGTCCGCTGACGATCTGGGGATACTGGCGATATTGGAAATCAAAGGAACACCGTCCCCCCGCATGCCACCACCACGCCAGCACGACGATGGAGATAACGGCCATAACGCTCCATTTCCGCCACGGGCTCCACTCCGTTTCATGGCGCGCGCCATACCACACCACGCTATTCAACGCCTGTACGGACAGGCATAAAGCCGTTAAAAAAATTCCATACTGGACAATAACGGATGCGGCGCCCTCCCAGGTTCCGAAACACAAGCCATCCACACGGAACACAAGACCCAGGGGGAAAAGAAAGACGCTGCAAATTCCGCAGGCAGCCACTACCTTCCTCCACGGCAGCATGCAGTCATCCGAACGCCAGCGCCACAAGACAAGCAAAGAAACCAGAATCACGAATAAAAAGAATACGCCAAACATCATTCCGTCACAGTCAATGAATCCTTGCCGCTACCGGCACCTGGACGGATAAACTAACGGATTGCTAATCCGTTATGGATTAAATTGGAACGGCCTCCATGACGGAGGGAACGCCGCAAGTCTTGCGCATCCGGACATCAACAGGAGCGGCAGGGAACTTTTTCCCCTGAAAGTCAGGGAATCATGGCGAGACACCTGCATTTCAGCAGCCGCAAAGGCTTGCGCCGCTCCAAAGGCCTATCATGCAATTCCGGAAGGCTTTATCACAAGGGAACGTTTCTCAATAAGGACACGACTATTCAGCATAAGTCCCTTGTTATAAAAAACAGGCCTTGACCCCGGATTAGCAATTCGTTTTTTGGAATGCCGCAGTTTCCATGTTTTCTCCGTAAAAGGGTTCCCCGTTTTTGACAGCGATTGCCGCGGAACATTTCTACCGGGAAAAACGCCTGAAATTCAATCATCGGCACGACGGTTCCGGGAAAAGGATATCATTGCCGCCGTCCCCGTCCAAAACATCCGGGCCTTCCCGTTCCGGAGGGGAAAAGAGGCATTCTTCAAGAAATGCCGTGCTCTTTCTTACCGCCCTCGCGCATTTGCCTGATTTCATCCCGGATCAGGGCGGCGCGTTCAAATTCCAGATGGGAGGCCGCCTCCTTCATTTCCGCCTCCAGCCTGGCAATGCGTTCTTCCAGCCCGTATCCGGCCTCGTCCTCCGCCACGCGGAAGGACTCTCCATCCTCTTCCGCATACAATTTCAACTGCCCCTGTTCGGACCGGCTTACCGTCTGAGGAACAATGCCGTGCTCCCGGTTGTATTTCTCCTGAATGCCCCGGCGGTAGTCCGTCAGCTCAATCAGCCGTTTGATGGAATCAGTCATTACATCAGCAAACAGGACACACTCCCCGTTCAAATGGCGCGCGGCGCGGCCCGCCGTCTGCACCAGGGACGTTTCATTGCGCAGGAAGCCTTCCTTGTCCGCATCCAGGATGCACACCAGGGAAACTTCCGGCAAATCCAGGCCCTCCCTGAGCAGGTTGATGCCCACTAGAACGTCTATTCTCCGGGCGCGCAGGGCGCGCAGAATCTCCACGCGCTCAATCGCGTCCACATCCGCGTGAATGTAGGAGACCTTCAGCCCCACCCCCTTCAGGTACTCCGTCAGGTCTTCCGCCGTCTTCTTGGTCAGCGTCGTGACCAGCACGCGTTCATTCTTGGCAACGCGCTCGTTGCACAGGGCAATCGTCTCGTCAATCTGCCCTTTCAGGGGACGGATGGTGATTTTCGGCTCCAGCAGGCCGGTGGGACGGATAATCTGCTCCACAATCAGAGGAGTGGAACGCTTGGTGGGGTCAAACTTCTCCACCGGTTCCGAGGACGGGCTGGGGGTAACGCGGATATCCTTGGGAGAAGTGAACAGAATTCCCTTGAAACCTTCCGGAGCCTTTTCTCCGGATCTGGCGGCGCGGCGCACGGGAATATAAGTCTTGTTGTCCGCACGGCAGTTCACCAGCTCAAACGGCCCCGGCGTAGCGGAGGCGTACACGATCTGGTTCTGCCTCTCCATGAACTCATGGAATTTCAGCGGCCTGTTGTCCAGGGCGCTTGGAAGACGGAACCCGTGCTCCACCAGAATGTTTTTCCGGCTGCGGTCCCCCTCGTACATGCCGCCCAGCTGGGGCACCGCCACATGGCTTTCATCAATCAGGGTCAGGGAATCCTTGGGGAAGAAGTCCAGCAGAGTGGAGGGGGAACTGCCCGGCAGGCGGCCGGACAAATGGCGGGAATAATTCTCAATCCCCTTGCAGAACCCCAGCTCCTCAATCAGTTCCAGATCATAATCCGTACGCAGTTTCAGGCGCTGCGCCTCCAGAAGACGCCCATGCTTCTCAAACCAGCCTACGCGGTCCTCCAGCTCCGCCCGGATGGCCTTAAGCGCCGCGGCCCGTTTTTCCGGGGCGGCCACGTACTGCTTGGCCGGGAAAAAGGTGTAACTCCCCAGCCGTTCCCGCACGCGGCCGGAGGTGGAGTCAATCAGGGAAACCCGCTCCACCTCGTCTCCGAAAAACTCCACGCGGATCGCCTCCCCTTCCGAATAGGCGGGAAACACCTCCACCACCTCCCCGCGCACGCGGAACGTGCCGCGGGTAAAATCAAAATCCTGCCGCTCAAACAGGCGCTCCACCAGTTGCCGGAGGAACACGTCCCGGTCCATGACATCTCCCTCACGAATGCGCAGGGTCAGGTTGCGGTAATCCTCCGGCGTGGACAGGCCGTAAATGCAGGAGACGGACGCCACCACAATCACGTCCCGGCGCGTCATCAGGGAATTCATGGCGTTCAGGCTCAGGCGGTCCAGCTCGTCATTGATGGCGGAATCCTTTTCGATATAAGTGTCGGAGCTGGCGATGTACGCCTCCGGCTGGTAATAGTCGAAATAGGAAACGTAGTAATCCACCGCGTTATTCGGGAAAAAGCTCTTCAGCTCCGAGTGAAGCTGCGCGGCGAGCGTCTTGTTGTGGGAAATCACCAGCGTGGGCCTGTTCATCCGGGCGATCAGATTCGCCATCGTGAACGTCTTGCCGCTCCCGGTCACCCCCAGCAGGCCCTGGTGCTTGTTGCCCGCCTCCAGAGACTTGAGCAGCTTGCCGATGGCCTGCTCCTGGTCCCCGGAGGGCTTAAAGGAGGAATTTAATTCAAAGGACGACATACGCGAGGAAGCCAGTATAATCCCCCCGCCCCGCCGGGCTAGGACAATGTTTGACAATTCCACCCTGCTGCCCCAGTATATGCGGCATGTACATTCCCACGCAGGAAGAACGGTATGCAAAAAAAGGATTCGTCTCCCTCATCCTGTGCGTCGTGGTCCCCTCCTGCCTGTACGTCTCCCTTCTATCCAAGCAACTGATGATGGTGCGCGGGCATGAATGGGAGGCCATCATGAAAATCTTCCTGGCGTTCACCTACCCGCTGGCGGCGCTCTTTGCGATGACGGGCATTCCCTTCTTCTGGTGGTCCGTGGGCATCTCCCTGGCGGTCCACGCGGGAATCGTCATCTGGCTGAAAACGGCTCCCCGCCTGTCGCCCAAAAAGGCCATCTGCATCGCCCTGTGCGTGGGAATGCTGGATTTCCTGTTCGTGAAAATATTCCCCTTTCCGGCGCAAATCATGGGTTGAACCTGCCCTGCGGAACGCCCGGAACATTCCTCCCTCCGGTTCAGGACTGTTTTTTAGCCAGGGCAATAACCTGCCTCTTGATCTCGCGCGCCGCTTTTTTGGAATCCGCCTGGTAGGCCTCATAAGTAAAGCACTGCGCCCCGGAACCGTCGCTGGCGGTCAGCACCAGCTTGGGATAAAACTTGCCTTTTTTCAACGCCTCCTTCACGGGAGCGGCCACCGTGGACTTGCCCCCCTTTACCGGAAGATAAACCAGCACGCACCGTTTCCCTACAGCTTCAAGAAACCCCTCCGTCACGCCGGCGGCCAGCGGGCAGGTAGTGGCCGTGTTCGTATAAAGATAGGCCACGGGCTTCTTTTGCTCCTGCGCCGTTTTCAGCGCCTCTTCCAACCGGTCCGTGGTGAAAGCGCTTTTGGGCAGCCTGACGTCCGCCCGTGAATGGGGAGATGCGGCCAGAAGACAAACACTCAACAGGGTAATTAACATTTTCATAGGTTTCCACCATACGGGCTTCTCAAAGGCATGTCAAAGACAAAGCCTCCTCCTGTTTAATCCTGAACGCCAGGATGCCGTATGGCAGAGTGCGCCCATGGTTCGCCGCTCCTGCGACGGAATTGGTAAACGCGCAGATGTTGAAAAACGTATAGGCTGAGTACTGCCAGACGCACCATTCACATCTCGGTCATTACCCAGGGCAAGTCCTGCGCCCAGACAGCATCTTTTCTTGCCCCGGGTTTTTTATCTGAATTTAATTACTCAAAATCTCCACAATGGTTACAGGTGCAGCGCTTGCGCAAAAGACACCATATTCCTGGCCTCCTTCACGTTCAGGATGGGGAACATTAACGTACTTTTTCTTGATCCGGATGCAAATAAAAGGTCCGCGCGAGCGAACGTTCAAGCAGGAAAAATTCTCAGCCCACTGTCTGTTGAAGGTATATTCAATGAATTCATGCAGCCGTCCGGTAGTACCGATCCCTTCTCCATCTGCTCCCTGCTGGGCTGCCATTGCATTAATGTCTGAGGGATAGGATACGCTGGGATCAGGAGGCAGACCGCCAGCCGTATTATTGGTTTGAATGGGTTCCGTCTGATTCTGCTTCAATCCCCGGTACAGGGTGATTTCATCATCATTATCGGGTTGAGCAGGATCAGCGTTCCTTCTCCGAAGGTAGGCAAGAAGGGCCAGATACTGTTCTCTTTCAGGGTTATTATATTGCATGATTGTTTTTCTTCATTTGTTAATCAATGCCGCTGGAAATCCACCGTCTCAAAGGGTTCCCGCGAACAGACAAGGTTTTGCCATTTCCGGCGTCATTGAACACCTGCCGCCTGCTCAACGGCAACATCAGCTTTGCCGGAGACGCCCCCCGTTTTTCTTCCATAGTCCGGCAAGCACTAACGCGTGTCAAGGATCGCCCCATGGATATGCGGCGATCCATTTTGTCTTGCATCAATAAGGCGTTGGTATGAATAACTGATGCGTTGCCCTATTCTTCCTTGGAATCATTGGAGCCAATCCAGGGCCCGTTGCCCAAGGCGTGCACGCAGGCTACCAGCAGAATACCGATGAATACAGTACATGGCCCACCACGGAATAGTTCAAAAACAAAGCGTTCCGGATTAAACTTGAACAGAGCCTTCATTCATGCCAAAGTACCCCTGCACCTCTGCCGCGCCTGTGGCGAAATTGGTAGACGCGCCAGACTTAGGATCTGGTGTTGAAAAACGTGCAGGTTCGATTCCTGTCGGGCGCACCATCAGTAACCCTCTTTAAGCAAATAACTTGAAGAGGGTTTTCCGTCCCTAGAGAGGAAGAGGGGCAAATTCCATAGAAGGAACCACAATCCGCATATAAGTTGTGGAACACATTGAGTCCGTTTCCGTCTTATTTCGCACGGTATTTCTGTTAGGCAGGCAGCATTGGGAACCTCATTTGGACTGCCCTTGTAAAGCAGCAATCCCGCTCTTTATCCATCATTATCTGCGTTATCCGCCATCAAGCGGGACAGCTGCATGAACACTCTGCGGCAATGGCGGAAAGAACCCAACTGAATATCCCCAGCAGAACGAACGGCGGCCACCCTTCGCGCTCAATGCCCCTTTTGGAACACTCGCAAGGCCATTCATACCCCAGGTAAACAGGAGATTCCAAAATCCTGCCGGAAAATTAATTTGAAGTCCTGGTTATCAATCTAAAAAATCATGCATACCATTTATACATGTAACCAAAAGAAAATAGAACCCGTTAATATCGGAAATTTCATACCACACCCCCAACAATACGGTCAACAGGTGTCTCCCGGCCGCTATCTGGGCCCGGCTCCATATATTCCCGGAAGAGAGGGAACAAAATACAATGTTTTGACTACACATCAAAAAGGACTGTTAACATTTGATGCCAATCCGACAATATTGTACTCCAGCGGCCTGTTGTCATGCGCTTCGGTCATCTATACATCGACAGACATACACGCTCAAGCATGCGCCCATGTTCACCACGCCAATTGCGGCACCCTGGAACCAACTGATATTTATCAAGCAATCCAGTCCCTTTACCCGGAAAATTCAGTCCATTCACCCGACCCCGGTAAAATCTATGTAGTTTATGCTCACCCCGCCAGCAACGTTTTGTACGGAGATGAAATCAAAAAATTGCTGGAATGCGGCATTCTCTTGGACAACATCGTGGAAATCGAAGAATTGCCTACAGATAACTTTGGAATAGATAATAATGGCTACATAGGTTGCGCTTACTGACGCCCCCGTATGCCCACGCTCATTTCCTTCTCCCTGGCAAACAAGCAGCCCTGAGTTTTTTCATTCCCTTTTCCGGAAGTTTACCTGAACTTTTTCAGGAAAGGGGCGATGAACGCCGTGCCCAGCCCCACCAGGGCAATGAGGGAGAAGGACCACCGGAGGGAGGAAGCATGGGCAATGTGGCCGATGACCGGAGGCCCCAGCAGAAAGCCCAGAAAACCGATGGTGGAGACGGAGGCCAGGGCTATGCTGGGAATCATTTTCCTGGATTTCCCGGCCATGCTGTAACAGATGGGCACAATGGAGGAGGTGCCAAGCCCCACCAGCAGGAAGCCCAGCGTGGCGGACCACAACATCGGGAACAGCACGGAGACCAGCAGACCGGAGGCAATGAGAATGCCGCTGGCGCGGAGCACGCGCACCACGCCGAAGCGCATCACCATGCGGTCCGCCGTAAAGCGTCCCAGGGCCATGGTGCTCATGAACGCCACGTAGCCCATCTGCACCAGCCCGGGACCGGGCTGCACCACGCTTTCAAAGTATACGCCGCTCCAGTCAAACATGGTTCCCTCGCTCACCATGCTTCCGAAAGCGATCAGTCCGATCACCAGCACATAGGCATCCATGCTCCGGAACATGCTACCGCCCTGGGTGGAGGAACGGCGTGCGTCCCGCGGCAGGAGAGAGGAGGAAAAGACGGCCAGAATGACCATGCACATCAGGAAAATGGCGATGAAGTGCGTTTCCGTGGATACCTGCCAATCCACCATCACCGCCCCCAGCAGGGCGCCGAAGAATCCCGCCAGGCTCCACAAGCCATGGAACCGGGCCATGATGCTGCATTGGTACAGCCGCTCCACCCCCACGCCCTGCGTATTGACGGAGATATTCGTCAAATTCGCGCCCACCCCGAAGAAAAACAGACCCGCCGCCAGTTCCCAGAAGGAGGACGCCATGCCCAGATACACAAGCACGGCGGGATAAAAGACGGAAGCCGCCATCAGTATCCTCCGGCTGCCGCAGCGGCCCACCAGATAACCGGACAGCGCCATGGCGGACATTTGCCCCACCGGAACGGCAAAGAGCACGGAGCCAAGGTCCGCGTCATTCAGCCCCAGCGCATTTTTGATGTCCGGAATGCGGCACGCCCAACTGGCGAATACCAGGCCCTGGAGAAAATAGAAGGTGCTGACCGACAGGCGGTAGACGCCCTGCGTCGTTTTGGGAAGAGGCAGATTCATGCTGGATTTCCTGGTCACGCAGAAGCTATCCCCATTCCCTTTTCCTGGCAAGAGAAATCATCTTTTATACAATAAGATTTTATTCGCAAAAGAGACATACAGGCAAGGAATAAGCCTTCCGAAGATTTTTCCGCGCGATGAAATTTTCCAGGGCCTTTTCCTTTCTTCCACATGAAAAACGCCGCGTTCCCGACGGAGCACGGCGTTTGCTGAAATGGAATAAGGAAGGGTCAGCGGGGATCGTGGTGCCAGTTCAGGGCCCCCTTGCCCAAGGCGTACAGGTAGGCCACCAGCAGAATGCCGATGAAGATGCACATGGCCGTGAAGGATTCCGGATTCATCATCACATAGTCCCGGAAGTTGACGGCCCAGGGATAGAGGAATACCACTTCCAAGTCAAAGATGACGAAGAGCATGGCCACCATGTAGAATTTCACGGAGAACATGGGAGCGCCTTCCCCCATGGGAATCATCCCGCATTCGTAGGGAATGTCCGCAGGCTTGCGCACGGAGGAGCGCTTGCCCATCAAGATACTGAGCAACAAGATAATGCCGGCCAGCCCCAGGGCTGCCACCACTTGCACAAGCACTGAAAAGAATTCCTGATTCATGACGTCTGGCACGGGTGTACCATATACGCCCCGGAAAAGCAAAACTAAAAAGGGCGGCAGCTTTCATGCTGACGGGGGCGCCCGTTTCCTCCCGGAACCGGAATCGTTATGATGAACCGCGTTTCCCATGTCCCTGCATTCCTTCCTCCGGTCACGGCTCCGCCGCACATTTTCCGTAGAAAACCGGGCGGCGCAACGGTTCCATTCTCCGGAACCAATACCGCACCGCAGCCACTGGAGCATCATCAAATGGATGCTCACGCGCCGTCCGCGCCCCTATCCGTCCGTGGCGGAAAACGCCCGTATTCCCTCCTTTCATGTTCCCGTGGAACGGGGGCAATGGGAGGCCGTCATGGTCAATCATGCCACCATCCTGATTCGGCTGCACGGGCTGAACGTGCTGACGGACCCCGTCTGGTCCGGCCGCGTGAGCCCCGTGGCATGGATGGGCCCCAAACGGAAGCGGCCCGCGGGTATAGCATGGGAGGATCTGCCGCAGGTGGACGCCGTACTGGTTTCACACGACCATTACGACCATGTTGACGCGCCCACCCTGAAACGGCTGGAGGAACGCTTCCACCCCATCTTTCTTGTGCCGCTGGGGCTCCGACCCCTGCTCCTCCGCCATTGCGGCGCACAGGCGCAGATCCGCGAGCTGGACTGGTGGGAGTCCGTCCCCCTGCCGTCCGGGGATGTGGAAGCCACCGTCACCTTCACTCCCGCGCGGCATTACAGCGGTCGCAGTCCATTCCACGGGGACGCCAACCGGTCCCTGTGGGGAGGCTTTTTCCTGCGCGCGGCAGACGGTCCGGGCATTTATTTTGCCGGAGACACGGCCCGGACTCGCTTTTTCGCGGAAATACGGGACCGCCTCGGCCCTCCGGACCTGGCCCTCCTTTCCATCGGGTCCTATCTTCCGGAGGAGCTCATGGCAGGCGTCCATCTGTCGCCGCTCGACGCAGTCCGGGCCTTTAAAACGCTGCGCGCCAGGCAGGGCATGGCCTTCCACTTCGGCACCTGGCAACTGGCGGACGACGGCTACCAGGAAACGCTGGACGATTTCCGGGAAGCCCTTCGCCGGGAAGGCGTGGAGGAAGCATCCTTCATTGCCGCGGACAACGGGTTTACGCTCCCATCAAATGGAGAACCCGGTCCCCAGCCGCTTCCATCAGAACCAGATACCCCGCCAGAATCCCAAGAAGGAGTCCCGCCAGCTTGAACAGCAGAAAGCCAGTTCCCGGCAAAACGCCGACCACGCAGGCGAACACGGCCATCACCGCCATGAAACATAAGCCTGCCAGCAACGCCAGGATGCCCCAAGCCCTTGTTTTACCAGTTTCCGTGCCCCCGGCAATATGGACCCGGAGGGTTCAGCAGTCTCCGCCTCCTCCCTGCGGAGGATGGGACTCCAGCACTTTTCCGAGCACCTGCATGACTCCGTTTTCCTGATTGGACGGGGCCTCAAACGCGGCCATGGCACGGATTTCCGGCACGGCGTTCGCCACGGCATAGCTGAACCGGGCCTGCCGCATCATTTCCGCATCATTCATCTGGTCCCCAAAGACCATTGTTTCCTCCGGAGAAATACCCAGTTTCCGCTGAATCAGCTCCAGGGCGGCGCCCTTATCAGCCCCCTTCCGGCTGATGTCCATCCATTTTTCTCCGGAGACGGCTACCTGGAAGCCATGCTCCAAACGCTTCAGGCGGGGATAACTGTTTTCCTTCGCTCCCCTGAAGTCATATACGGCTATTTTCAGCAGCTTGTCCCCCTGCACGTCCAGCAGGTCATCCACCTCCTTGCAGCGGGTGTAATACCGGCGGGCCTCCCGGACGAATTCCGGCTGTTTATCTTCAATATATGCGGAGTCCAGGCCTGCAAGAACGATGCACGCCCCTTCAATGCGCCTGATCATGGCAATCAGCCCGGCCACCGTTTCCCGGTCCATGTCCAGCACCAGCCATTCCCTGGAACCAGACGCCACATAGGCGCCGTTTTCGGCAATGAACAGCATCCGGTCCGCCACGGGGGCAAAGGTCCGGAGCAGTCCGTCATACTGGCGCCCGCTGGCCGCCGCAAAGCGGATGCCGCGGTGTTCAAGCTTTTTAAAGAGGGAGAAAAACGCAGGGTCCAGTTCTCCCTTTCCATTGAGCAGCGTTCCGTCCATATCAGACGCAATAAGTTTGACGGAGTCCATAACGTTGCCCGAATCATCATGCGCCGTTTCTTCCAAGGCAAGAGCGGCCTCAGACAGCACGGACCAGTCGGCGGAAGAGACGTCCCAGCACACAGTAAAGGAAATACCGCCTTTTTCCCGGCTGTTTTGACGGAAAACTGGCGCTCCCTGCATTTTTTAATGACAATAGCAACAACAGCAAATGAAAGCAATTTTAAGACAGCCGTCACAACCGCAACGCCTAACGCATCATACCGGATTGTGAATCCGGACATAATTCAAATAATTGGAATTAAATGAACCACATCATAAGACCCATGACCGATATGACGTCCGAGGCATGACACCATATTTTCCGCCACCCTCGTAAATGACTTTATCCACGGGCTTCTTTTCCATATCAGGCGGGAAAAAATCTCCCTCCGGATTCACAATCCGCCGTTTAAATTTCCATATAATTCGCTCCGGGCATTCCTTGCGCATGCTATTTTTTCATTGCCCGAAGTTACGGATTCCTGCATCATGGCTTTTTGCAGTTCCCCTGCTTATGATACACACGACCTTAAGAAAGAAAACCCTCTGGTTTCTTGGAGCTTTGAGCGTTTTTGCGGCTCTTGTCGCAGGCTCCACTATTTTCTGGTTCCTCAGGAATGACCCTTCCCCCGCGGAATGGAAATTCAACCCTATCTGGACAAAAGCGGAAAGAGAACAGATTCTTACCGCAGCGGATTTCACGGCGCACCGCAGCCCGGAGCGTTTCCTTTTCCGCGGGCTTTCCCCCAATTCCCGCCATATTGACTGGCACATGTTTTCCGAGGTTTCCATGCGCCAGTACATGCAGGACGAAATCAGGGAAAGGCTCCAGATGATCCGGAACACGGCGGAGAGCGCAGACGGCCGCTGCAGCACCTCGTCCCATGAGACCCTGCTGCACCTGGCGGCCGGGCTCGGAGAAGTGCAATTGCTGGGACGCCTTCTGCAGCGCAACGCGGACCCGAACCTCCAGATCATCCTGCCGCACCAGGCCCTGCCCTCCATCCCGGGGTCCGAACTGGGGGATACACCCCTGACTTATGCCTGCCAGCCCGGCATGGACGACACCAGGCCCCTGCCTGTGCACAACAGGCTTTCCTGCCTGAACCTGCTGATCCGGAACGGCGCGGATGTGGACAAACCAGGCCCGATGGGCTGGCCTCCCCTCGTCATGACCTGCGTGGCCGGCATCGGGGGCGCGCCCTATGAGGAAACGGCTTTGTTTCTTCTGAAATGCGGGGCGGATATTTCCTTCCAGCCGGAATTGAGGGGTAAAAAAACCAGTCTGCTGTCCTGGGCCGCCGCTGCCGGATACCCTCTTCTGGTCCGCAAGCTTTGCGAAGCCGGGTACGATCCCAATTTCCGCGGGGAGATGACCCCTCCCCTTCTTTCCCTGAACCTGAATACCCCGAAAACCGCGCTGCAAATCGCGCATACGCTGCTGGAGTACGGGGCGGACGTCAATGCGGCCATGCCCATGAACACGCCGCCGCCGGATTCCGGGGGAGACACGGCTCTGCTGAACCTGTGCCGCCAATTGGCTTTCATTGACGTATCCCATCTCCCCCAAATCAGGGAACTGGTCAATCTTTTCATCAGCGAGGGAGCGGACGTCAACCATCAAAACGCAGCCGGGGAAACGGCCCTCATGCTGTGCTGCCGTGACATGCTGCTGGGTGATGATTCCCTGGACCGCCTGAAACTGGGCATTGCACGCCTGCTGCTGGACCACCAGGCAGACCCTTCCCTGCGTGACAAGTACGGGCGCACGGTCCTCCAGCAGATAGGCAACCGGTCAAACGACCATCTGCACATGGTCCTGAAGCATCTGCCGGAGTTAAACGCTTCACCCCTCCCGAAGAAGGGAGGCCGCTAAGTTCCGGCTCCCCCCTGCGGCAGGACGCCTCTTATTTCACCCGGGCGTTCACCGTGTCCAGCAGGACGCCGGCATCCGGTTTGGAACCGGTGCTGATGAAATGGATGTAACTGGCTCCGTTGGGAGACTGATTGGCCATTTTCAACGTTCCGGCTTTTTTCCCGTCCAGGGAGACCACGGCCTGCGGCCCCTGCCACAGAATGGAAATTTCATGCCACGCACCGGGTGTAAAAGGCACTTTTTTCATGCCCAGCAGCAAATGGGGCGCGGGCTTCAGCTTGATGGGGAAGGTGAACAGGGCGTAATCCTTCGTGGTGGTATCACACGCATTGAACAGGCGGTCCGTCAGGGAAACCTGAAGGCCGGAATCATCCGCCTGGTCCCCATCCGCCACGCGGAAGCGGAATTTGACCAGCCCCGTGGTTCCGTTCGGGAAGTTCCAGGTGGCGCCCCCGTTCTGGTAATCAACCCCGGCTTTTTCATTAACCAGTTCCGGATCGTCCAGGCGCTTGATTTGCAGCACCTTTTTTCCGCCTCCGGAGGGGTCGGGCACCAGTTCAGCGGAGGGTTTGCGGTTATAGCTGCAATGGCCTTTTTTCTGGGGAATATAGGTATGGACGGTCCACTGGCCGTCCAGGTCCCTGCCCGTCTGCGTGGCACGCGTCTTGGCTGCCACCCAGCGGCGGTCCACGATGACCAGGCGGCGGTGGTTTTTGTGCTGCCCCAGGGAAATCAGGATGCGGTTCTTGTCAAGCTGCACCATTTCACTCTGGTGCTTGCCGCGGTCCTCCGGACCGTCCAGGGTGGCATAGCCGGGATGGTTGCGGTGTTCGTCCAGAATGATTTCCCGGAAGCCGTACCACGTCTTTCCTTCGTCATCAGACATGGCGATGTGGTGGGAATCACGGTTGGTGAACACGTCTTCCCACGTGCCGTTGCCTGCCGTGGCGTTTTCAGGAAGGGCCATCGTGTTCGTCCACAGGGAAACGATGGTTCCGTCATCCAGGCGCCCCAGCGTATTCATGGTCAGGGTGCCGAAGAAACGGGACGGCTCCGGCTTGCTCCACGTTTCACCGAAATCCCTGGAGAAAGCCTGCCACGCCTGGTCCTGGGAAGTGCGGGCGAGAGCCCACAGGGTGCCGTCCTTCATTTCCAGCACCGTGGCTTCCACGGCATTGTTGAACCACCTGACGCCCTGGTGGGGGGGCCTGGCCTCATGCCTGGGAGAGGTAACGCCATTTTTGGACACGCGCCAGGTCAGGCCTCCGTCGTCGGAAATATGGAACTTGGTGCCGCCTCCCATGTTATGGAACGGCACGATCACCCTCCTGCCCTTGTTCACAAAGGTGGGCGTGCGCATGATGCCGCCCAGTTTTTTCAGATTTTTCCGTTTCTCCGGATTTTTCCAGTCCTCTTCCAGCTTGCCGTCGTTCGTGACCGCAAACCACTTGCCGTCCAGCCCGCCCTTGGAGAGGAAAATGAACCCTCCGATGGGCTGCACGCGGATGAATTCCTTGGTCACGGGGTTGCGCGCAATCGCCGGGGATTCCTTGGGAATGCCTCCGTAGTTGGGCGGGTAGCCGGCCGGAGCCATCTTCATTTCCCACGTCTTTCCGTTATCCTTGCTGACCAGGTAGTCCGGCTCCTTGCGGGTGCCGGAATAATGGCGGATTTCACGGGAATTCACGCGGATGAGGCCGCGCCCGGCGTCGGATGGCGGCGTAGCGACAATTTCAGGCTCCGGAGCGGAAGCTGCGTTCTGCTGGGCATAACAGCAGCAGACGGAACCGGCAAACAACGCAAACAACAGGCTTTTCATAAATCAAATACTAAAGGCGGTACATTCTCCTTAAACAGGACTTCCCCTTCAAGCACAATTTCCTCCTTCCGCAAAAAGACCACCGTCAGGAATGCTTGCCCGCGGGTTTCCCGCCGCGGTATTTCGCATCCAGCTTTTTCAGCAGCACGGCCAGTTCCTTTTCCAGAACCTCGTACCCCCTGGCGTTGGGATGCACTACATCCTTCATCAATTCATTGCGCGGAGAAACTCCGTCCGCGGAAAGGAGAGCCTTCCCCGGATCGGCAAAAAAGACGTTTTTTCCATTCTGCAGCTTTGCGAGCAGCTTGTTCGTCTGCTTCACCGGCTCCTCCAGGTTTTTCTCTTTCCTGGGCAGAACGCCCAGCAGCAGGATTTTGGAAGAAGGGCACTTCTGATGCACCAGGCGGACGAATGCCTTGATATTGTCCGCACAGGCCTGCGGCGCATCGTTCCGGTGCCCCAGATTGTTGGTTCCCAGCAGAATGATGATGACCCGCGGGGAAATGCCGTCCAGCTCCCCGTTCTGCACGCGGTAATAGGCATTGTCCACGTAATCAAAGCCAAAGCCCATGTTGGTCGCCGCATGGGGACCGAACAATTGCTTCCATGAGGCTTCTCCTGTCTTGTTGCTGTCCCCGGAAGGCTCGCCTCCCCAGTGGTGGGTAATGCTGTCCCCGATCATCACGTATTCCGGCTTCACGGACTGGTTCCGCTTCCTGACGGCTTCATGCCGCGCATTCCAGTCATACGGGTCCCGCTGGTGGGGTTCCGGCTTCAGGGTGGCGGGCAGCGCGGCCGCGGGAGCGGAAAATGCGGGAAGCGCCAGGCAGGAGGCGCCCAGCAGCGCAGTGAACGTATGAAGCAGGGAATTCATGACGGAAAAGCGGAAGTGAAAATAGTTTAAGGAAATACTGCCGCACATCAAGACCACATACTGCAGCGGCCTTTCCTGAAGAAAAAGACCACTGCCCTGACAGCCGCCCATGCCGCGCCGGAACATCAGGACGCGCATCTTTCCATTCCTATCTTACCGAATTGCGGAACCTCCCTTGTATCTGCCGTCTATTTTCTCCAGAAGCGAACTCAATTTCTTCCCCGGCACGTCATATCCCCCGGCACTGGGATGCAAGCCATCCACCAGCAGCCCCCTTTTTGGCACACGCCATCTTCTGCCAGGAACGCCGTGCCCGGATTGGTAAAAAACATCCTTTTTCCATCAGCAAGGACGGATGTCATTTCATTGGTTTCCACGATCAAGGGCGCCAGCGCCTTTTCCTTCCTGGGCAGAATGCCCAGGAGCAGGATTTTAGAGGCCGGGCGCTTCCGGCCCACCAGGCTCACAAAAGCCTTGAGGTTGTCCGCCATGCCCGGGGAGTATCCTTCCTGCCGCCAAGATTATTGGTTCCCAAAAGCACGATAACCACGCGCGGAGAGATTCCGTCCAGTTCCCCAAGCCGCACACGGTAGTAGGCGTTGTCCATGTAATCTGAGCCAAATCCCCTATTGGTCACCGTATGAGGAGAGAAAAGATTTTTCCATGCCGCCTTTCCCGTCCCCAGGGCCCTGTTGTCTCCGAAAGGCTCCCCTCCCCAGCGGTGGGTAATGCTGTCGCCAAAGACGACATATTCCGGATTAACGCTCCGGTTCCTCTCCATCACGGCCTTATGACGGCCATTCCAGCCAGAGACGGCGCGCTCGTTCACCTGAGGCTTTAGCGTAGATGGCAGCCCATTGGCGCGCGCCGGAGAAAAAGGCCGCGCAAGAAATTCCCGCCAGCAATAAAAAGGGGAATGAATGGGAGTTCATCAAGATGATAGTTAAAATATTGTGATGGCAGCTTGGAGAGTAAAGAAGAAACTATCCCCCATAACGGGAAATTTCCCTCATTTTTTATTCCGGAACAGCCAGATGCCTGAAACAGACCAGCGCAGCCGCCCCAGTTCCCCCGCCTGGAAGAATTGGCCTTGTTGACCGCTAACATTCCCGGTATAATCAGGCGGTGCGGAGTTTCGCCGCTTCCGGGCTTTCAGCGGGCGCGGGGCGTCTTTCTCCGGCCTTCTTCACTACATCCTATTTATGATCAGCATAGTAAAAGACTTGAAGGAGTCCCCCGCCCTTCCGCAGGAATGGCAGGGATTCAAGCCGGGAGCATGGACGGAGTCCATTGACGTACGGGATTTCATCCAGAACAACTACACGCCGTATTCCGGCAATGAAGAGTTTCTTTCCGGCCCCTCCCAACGCACGCTCCGGCTCTGGGAGGAACTGAAAGTCCTGCTGAAACGGGAAACAGACAACGGCGGCGTGCTGGATGCGGATGAGGAAGTAGTCTCCTCCATCGTCTCCCACAAGCCCGGCTACATTGACAAGGAGCTGGAAGTGGTCGTGGGCCTCCAGACGGACGCCCCCCTGAAACGCGCCCTGATGCCCTTCGGCGGCCTGCGCATGGCCCAGCAGGCCCTGGAATCCTACGGGTTCAAGATGTGCGAGAAAACGGCGGATATTTTCAACAAGATACGCAAGACGCATAACGAGGGCGTTTTCGACACCTACACCTCCGACATCCGCGCCGCCCGCTCCGCCGGCATCATCACCGGACTTCCGGACGCCTACGGCCGCGGACGCATCATCGGGGACTACCGCCGCGTGGCCCTGTACGGCACGGACAAGCTGGCCGCCGAACGCCGCAAGGATCTCAAAAAAAAGGAAAACATCCCCCTCACGGACGAGGTGATCCGCCTGCGCGAGGAAATGAGCGAACAAATCCGCGCCCTGGAGGAACTCGCCCGGATGGGCGCCTCCTACGGCTGCGACCTTACCCGCCCCGCCGCGAACGCCCGCGAAGCCGTGCAATGGACCTACCTGGGCTACCTGGCCGCCGTGAAGGAACAGAACGGCGCCGCCATGTCCCTGGGCCGCGTCTCCACCTTCTTTGACATCTACTTTACCCGCGACCTGGAACAGGGTCTCATCACGGAAGAGGAGGTGCAGGAAATCATGGACCAGTTCGTGATGAAGCTGCGCATCGTCCGCTTCATCCGCACGCCGGACTACAACAACCTGTTTTCCGGAGACCCCACCTGGGTGACGGAATCCATCGGCGGCATGGGGGAAGACGGGCGCACCCTCGTTACCCGCAGCTCCTTCCGCATGCTCCAGACGCTGTACAACCTGGGTCCGGCTCCGGAGCCTAACCTGACCGTGCTGTGGTCCGGGAACCTGCCGGAAGCCTTCAAGAGCTTCTGCGCCAGGGTTTCCATTGAAACGTCCTCCGTCCAGTACGAGAACGACGACCTGATGCGCCCGCACTGGGGCGACGATTACGGCATCGCCTGCTGCGTGTCCGCCATGCGCATCGGCAAGCAGATGCAATTCTTCGGCGCCCGCGCCAACCTCGCCAAGTGCCTGCTGTACGCCCTGAACGGCGGCGTGGACGAACTCAAGGGGAAACAGGTGGCCCCGCCCTCTCCGCGCTATACGGAGGAAGTGCTCAAGTACGACGAAGTGATGGCCCTGTACGACAAGATGCAGGACTGGCTCGCCAAAACCTACATTGACGCGCTGAATATCATCCACTACATGCACGACAAGTACTGCTATGAACGCATTGAAATGGCGCTGCATGATCCGGAAATCCTGCGCACGATGGCCACGGGCATCGCCGGGCTCTCCGTGGCCGCGGACTCCCTGTCCGCCATCAAGTACGCCACCGTGAAGGCCGTCCGCAATGAAGAGGGCCTGATTGTGGATTTCCAGACGGAAGGGGAATTCCCGTGCTACGGGAACAATGACCCGCGCGTGGACGGCATCGCGTGCAGCCTGGTCAGCAACTTCATGGAAAAACTGCGCAAGCTCCACACCTACCGCAATTCCCTGCCCACCCAGTCCATCCTCACCATCACCTCCAACGTGGTGTACGGCAAGAAGACGGGCAACACGCCGGACGGCCGCCGCGCCGGGGAGCCGTTCGCGCCCGGCGCCAACCCCATGCACGGAAGGGACAGGAACGGAGCCGTGGCTTCCATGCTCTCCGTAGCCAAGCTGTCCTATGACGACTCCCTGGACGGCATCTCCTACACCTTTTCCATCGTGCCGCAGGCCCTGGGGAAGGAGGAAGGGGAACGCCGCACGAAGCTCGTTTCCCTGCTGGACGCCTACTTTGCCGCCACCGGGCACCACATCAACGTGAACGTGCTGGAGCGGGAAACCCTCCTTGACGCGATGGACCACCCGGAAAAATACCCCCAGCTCACCATCCGCGTTTCCGGTTATGCCGTGAACTTCATCAAGCTGACCCGGGAACAGCAGCAGGAGGTCATCAACCGCACCTTCCACACCCATTAACCCAGCCAGGAAGCGGATGCCGCAGGCTTTCTCCCAGAATCCGGCCCCGGACGGCGAAACCGCCGTCACCGGACTGGTCCATTCCGTGGAATCCTGCGGCACCGTGGACGGTCCCGGCATCCGCTTTGTCCTCTTTCTGTCCGGGTGCAGCCTGCGCTGCCGCTACTGCCACAATCCGGACGCCTCCTACGTGCGGAGGGGGCGCCGCAGAAGCGCGGACGACGTCCTTGAAGAAATAGCCCGCTACCGGGACTTCCTGCTGGCGGCGGGCGGAGGCGCCACCCTTTCCGGCGGAGATCCCCTCTTCCAGCCGGATTTTGCGAAAGCCGTGCTGAAAGGGTGCAAAAAGCTGGGACTGCACACCTGCCTGGACACCTCCGGCCATCTGGGCGCGAACGCGGATGAGGAACTGCTGGCGAATACGGACCTCGTCCTGCTGGACATCAAGGCGTGGAACCCTGAACGGTACCGGGCCCTGACAGGCGGAGAACTGCGCCCCACCCTGGAATTCGCGGAACGCCTGGCCGTCCTCCGCAAACCCGTCTGGCTGCGCTACGTTTTGGTTCCGGGACTCACGGACAACATGGAAGACATCGCGGAGCTCTCCCGCCATGCGGCGCGCCTGGGCAACGTGGAACGCGTGGACGTGCTCCCCTTCCACCAGATGGGGCGCTTCAAGTGGGATGAACTGAAGCTGGACTACACCTTGAAGGATGTTCCGGAACCGTCCGCGGAACTGACGGAGCAGGTCCGCGGCATCTTCCGCCGGGAAGATTTTCCGGACCGCGTGCATTAACGGGATTCCTGTATCGTGGTACAAACCGCGCCCAAGCAGACACGGGTATTGCGAGGGGCAACAAAAACATGCTGCCGGAAGGGCCCGGTTCATATCTCCGCATCCGGAGCCGCCGCAAAAGGAAAAAGAGGCGTTCCTGGAATTGGCCCTGAAAACGGGATATGGCATTTCCGCACTTCTTTCCGTTAAATCATTGTCCTGTCAAGGCCGGAGGCCTTAATTCCCAGACAGGCGCTTTCCGCATGCACTACAGAAATTCGTTCTTCACTCCCTCTTTTCCTGACGGGCTTTCCTCCTGGGAATGAGGGCCTCCCGGCCCTCATATGCTAGCCACGTACGCCCGTAAAAGCTCCGTACCCCTTTCAGATGACAACCACTCTATTAGGGCCTGAGACCCTGATTCCCAGGTGAACGCTTTCCGGGCATACCACGGAAGCACGTTTTTCCACCGCACCTTTCCACGGGCCTTCCTTGGGAAGAACGGCCTTCATGCGTGTTCTCCCTTCCCATTACAAAACCACCTCTCCTCATTGTACAGGCCGCTCTTTCCCGGAAATTTCCCGCAGAGCATCCAATACTTCCCGCACGGCAATATGGCGGTTGCAGGGAATGTCACGGTCGCATTCTTTCAGGAAGCATGGGGAACAGCACTGGTGGCTATACAGGGAGCGGGTGAAGAGGCCCATGGGCCGGTAAACGTCCGGAAGGCGGGTGGAAAACAGGGTCACCACCGGAAGACCCCGGAAGGAGCAGAGGGACGGAATGTCCCCATCCACAGCCACGGCCGCCACGGCGGCATCCATCACGGGGAACAAGGCTTCCGGCGTTCCTGCCACCAGTTCCACGTTCAGGCGCTCCGCCAGAGCGGCAGCGCGTTCACGGTCTTCCTCCAAGGCCGCCAGTACGGCTCTGCGCGGCAGGAGAGGGACGAGTTCCGCCCACTGCTCTTCGCTCCATTCGCTGGCCGGTCCCAGGCTGGAGAACGGGGCAATCAGAATGGGGGCGTCATCCGGGGGCTGCGCCTTTTTCACCGGGAACAGGGACGGATTCCAGGCATCCAGCCCGTGCAGCCCCCCCAGCTGCAGATAAAGCTGAACCCGGTGCATGGGGGGAGCGGCGCGCAGCACGGGAGCCTTCACCCGGAATTTGTATTTCCGCGCGCCGGGATGCGTGCCCAGCCCGGAGAACATCATGGGCCTGTACGGTTCCAGCGCCTTGAGCGTCTCCATGTCCTGGTCCAGCATGACGCCCAGGTCCAGAGGACCGTCATTGTAAAATTCATCCGCGGCCAGCGCTTCCCGGAGCTGTTTCAGGGAATTGTGCGGCAGTACATGGGTGACTTCCGGCACCGTCTTCCATACCCCCGCCTGGGCGGACGGGCAGATGACGTTCACCTGCATGTCGCGCCGGACGGCTTTCAGCGCACGGACCAGGGGAACGGTCACCAAGGCTTCATCCAGAGCCTTGGGTACAGCCACCAGAATGCGGTACGGCTGCAGCTCCATGTTTTCCAGAAGGCCGTCCGTTTTTTTATCCTGCGGAGCAAAGCGGTCGATGGACTTCCAGCGGTGGTGCATCCAGAACACGTCCAGCACGGACTCGCGGATCAACGCTTCCAAGGCCCGGTTCACTTCCATGGTGTCCCCTGCCAGGGAACCGTCCGAATTGGAAAAATCCACCACGTTCCCCATGTCCGCTATCCAGTGTCCGGGAGCATCCGTACGCACTGCGATGGCCACCATATCCGCTCCCGTCCTCTTCCGCAGCAAAGCGGGCAGCGGCGTCGTGCCGGTCACTTTGCCGAAGAAGGGGACATACACCCCCTCCCAGACGAACTGGTCGCTCAGCACCCCCAAGGCGCCGCCCTCCTTGACCATCTTCATGGGAGCCTTGATGCCGCCTTCCTTGGAAAACATCCGCGTGCCACGCTCCGTGCGGCGCCTGTACACGTATTCCTCCATCAGCGGGTTGTCAAACTGGCGGTACATGGACCCGTAACGCTCCACTTCCGGGAAGAACACGCGTATCCTCGCCAGCGCCTCCCAGTTGCCGGAATGGGCGATGGCGCATACCTGCCCGCGCCTTTCCGCCGCGGGAGCGGCAAATTCTTCATGCCCCGCGATGGTGACGCATTTTTTCAGCTGTTCATCCGTCAGGGTGGCCGTCTTCGCGGAGCACAGGAAATTGGCTATCGTCCTTTTGAAATTTTCCCTGCTCAATTTTTGCAGCTCCCTGCCGCGCAGGGCCGGATCCAGCACGATGCGCAGGTTTCTTTCCACAATTTTCCGGCGCTGCGGCAGCAAGTACCACGCCGCGCCGCCCGCCACGCGCCCCAGGCGGTAAAGCGTTTTCATGCCTACGAGCTTCAGCAGCCCTTCCATGAGCAGGAATCCTTTCATTCCCAGCTGATGGGCAAATGCAGGGCGGGAAGGAGAGGATGAAGGGGAGCTCGTCATAAGAAAACCGGAGAACATTTTATACGAATCCCTTCCGGTCCACAAACCCTTTATTCTCCCGCATGCGGCTTCCTTCCCGCGTTCCGGCGGCCTGCCGTCCCGGGAAGCCCCGTTCCATGCCTCCTTCCCACGGCGGAAAAGAACCGCTGCCGGAACGGAAACTGCACCGCCCTCCCGCCCCGTTCCGGATTTCACCATGAACTGTTTCTCCTCCAAATGCAGGGAAAAGCTTCCGGAAGGCTGCAACTGCCGCAAGCTGCAGCCCGGGGCCATACAGGGATACGGACCGCAGCAGGTCATGGAAAAGATGTATCCCTTCCGGACAGCGGATACCGTTTACATGACATCCGCACGTCTGAAGGAAGGGCCGGGAAAAACAGAAACTCGCCAGTACATGGCGGCCCAGAACCGCCATCGGAAAAAGAAGAACCTTCTTTCTGCAACAGTTCCGTGAAACAATAAAAAAGCGGACATTCCCACCGGAAATGTCCGCCCTGCCGCCTGCCGTTTGAAATGTATTTTTTCCGCCTCTCTCACTTCCGGCGGCGCACCAGCAGCGCCATCAGTCCCAGAACGCTCAAGGAGGCGGCCGCTGGTTCGGGAACCATGTTCCACGCCTCCTTGATTTCTTCTCCCGTCAATGCGGCACCATAAGCCTTGAAATCCGCGATGCTGAAGGAATGTTCATCCGTCGTGCCCCCGCCGACGGTCACGGTTCCGTTCTGGCCGCCGTTGAGCCCTGCGGACAACTGGGGGGTATCCACGATGTTTTCCCCGTTCAGGAAAATCTGGAAATCCGTTTTCCGGGTGGTGGCATCCGTACTGAGGGACATGGAAAGGTTGAACCATCCTCCGTCAATGACGTCCCGCCCAATGGTGAAGGTCTGGCCCGCTTCTCCCGTTCTCCGGGAAGTAAACGTGCCGTCCCCATTGTAAACAAGCTGGAGGCCTCTGAGAGAATCCGTCTCTCCAAAGCTGTAAATAGTGGCGGCAGACCCCAGGGAGGACAAATCCAGCCACATGCCCACCGTCTGCGTAGAAATGTTGCGGTCCCCGCCCGTCACCGTCGCCCAGTCCGTGTAGGAAGCCGCTGAATTGACCGCGGAGGAAATGCTCCATCCTTCCAGATTGATGCCGCTTGCCGTCATGAATTGTTCCGAGGGAGCGCCGGAAGAAAATTCCCAGGCGGCGGCAGTTGCGGCGCAGGCGGAACCAATGCCGGCAGCCAGCATGATGGTTAATAATGTCTTTTTCATTATCTTAAACAGAGTTGATCATCAGTTGATTGAAGGGAATATCCAGAACCTTCCCTTCCATGCAGAATCAATACCGGATTTGTAATCCGGTATTGGTTTTGCCGTCGGGAAAAGCTGTCCTTCGCAAAACTCCGGCATCGTAGGTACGAACCTTAATTGATATTCCACAGCTCCTTTCCACAGTCGCATACCGCCCGGCTGTCAGGGCCGGGAGGCCCTGACAGCCATTCCCTGGAACGCAGCAAGGGTTATTGAACGGGAGCTTCCGCTGCGCTACAGAACGGTTTCAACCACGAAAGGCGGGAGCCTTCCGCTCCCAGGCGACGGAGCCGCAAAATCACCGGGCACCGGCAAGCGAAATTTCCCCAAACCGTTTTTCTTTCAATTTTGTAGACTTGACTTCGGATTACAAATCCGTCCATGCGTACTATCTTCTCTTCCGCAAGCCGCAGAATCAGTTCGTCCGGAACTGCAATTTTACTTTTGGTAAAGAAATGACTTTACAATTCTTAACTAAACGGTATATTCCGTCTCCCGAACCGAACACCAAACCGGAGTTACACACCATGAAAGTTCTTTCTTCCTTAGCCTCTATGAAGCGCCGCCACGCAGACTGCCAAATCGTGAAGCGCAAGGGCACGCTGTATGTGATTTGCAAGAGCAATCCCAAGTTTAAAGCCCGCCAGGGCGCCACGGCAGGTACGCGTCTTTCCAAGAAGGGCGTCAAGTAAACCCTGGCCCATCACAGATTTCAAGAAGACCGCCGCCCGCCGGGTGCCGGTCTTTTTTTGCTGACAAAGCCCCTTCTCTCACACCATGCAGCTTCCCACCGTCCACACCAGATTTCTGGACCTGCCCGGCTCCTTTTCCCTGCGGAACGGCGCCGCGCTGGACAAGGTGCGCGTGGCCTACGAGCAGTACGGCGCCCTGACGCCGGAGAAGGACAACGTAATCCTGCTGTTCCACGCTCTTTCCGGCAGCCAGCACGCCTACGGCTACAATCCGGAAGTTCCGGGCACCGGCTCCCTCTGGAAGCCGGAAAACCACGAGGGCTGGTGGAACAGCATCATCGGCCCCGGCAAGCCGCTGGATACGGACCTCTTCTGCATCATCTGCGCCAATTACCTGGGCGGATGCTACGGCACCACCGGACCGGCCAGCCCATGCCCCGCGGACGGCCTGCCCTACGGCTCCCGTTTCCCGCATGTGGAGGCGGCGGACCAGGCGCGCCTCCAGGCCCTTCTGCTGGACAGCCTGGGAATAGAACGCATCCATCTGGCAGGGCCGTCCGTAGGCGGCCTGATCGCCCTCAGCTTCGCGTGCCAGTTCCCGGAACGGGTCCGGAGCTTCATTTCCATCGGCTCCGGCTACCGGGCTTCCATTGAACACCGTTTGTCCCTGTTTGAACAAATCCTGGCCATTGAGCTTGATCCGGATTTCCGCGGGGGTGATTATTACCAGGGCCCGGCCCCCAAAAAGGGGCTGGCGTTCGCGCGCATCATCGGCCACAAGTCGTTCGTATACCAGGAAGGCCTGGAACAGCGCGCCAGGAAGGAAGTGGGGGGCAAGTCCGGACTGCTCACGTGGATGACGCCCACCCGCAGCACACAGAGCTACATGCTGCACCAGGGGACCAAGTTCGCGGAACGCTTTGACGCGAACGCCTACATCCGCATTGCGGACATGTGGGCGGAGTTCGACATCCGCGACCACGCTCCGGACGGAACGTTTAAAACCGCCCTGGAAGGCTTCCGCCGCGCAGGAATTCCCGCGCTCGTCTTTTCCATTGATACGGATTGCTGCTTCCGCCCGGCGGAACAGCAGGATTTTGTGGCGCAGCTGGAATCCGCGCGCATTCCCGTGGAGTTCCATACCATCGTTTCCACCAAGGGGCACGATTCCTTCCTGCTGGAGCCGGAGCTTTACGCGGAACCCATCCGGCGCATTCTGGCGGAAGGACACCCGGAACACACTCCGTAAGCTTTTCCGTTCAAGCCGGGGAAACCTCCCTCCCCATCCGTTCTCCTGATAACCGCATCTCCGGGAACAAGGGCCTCCCTGCCCTTGTAAAGCGATTCCCACAAACAAGGAGGCGCCACGGGTCCGGGCAAGCCCGGAAGACGGATTGACAGAAAAGCCCTCCGGCTTTAGTCTCCCTGTCAAGGCGCCGGACGTTTCCGGCGAATCATGAAAACTGCGGATTTCCCACGGAGCATTTCACGGTAGCCGCACAGGGGCCGTCCACCAGGGAAAGGAAGGATATGAGCTACTATTTTATCGTAACGGTTTCTTTAAGCTCCGATGCAGGCACTCCATACGATTCCTACATCAGGGAAGTGAAGCCCATTGTTGAAAAACACGGCGGCGAATACCTGGTCAGGACCAATGAGGTCATTCCGTTGAGCGCCGGGTGGAAGCCGGACCGCGTGATCGTCATCCGTTTTCCCTCCAGGGAAAGCCTGGAACGCTGCTTTTCTTCGGAAGAATACCGGCAGATCAAGTCACTTCGGGAAGATTCCGTTGACAGCCACGCCATCATCGTGAAAGGAACGGATGGTGATGAAGCTCGGTGAAGGGCTGCATCAGATCAGGATTGATTTCCTGACAAGCACAGAAGAACGGGGATAAGGGGGCTTTGCCGCGCATGCCGGAATGGACCGGCACCCCCTGCAAACCGGATTTCCACAACGGCCAACTAAAAAAATAACCAAATTCCGGTGAACCCAATCCAGGGTTCCGCTGTCACACTCCTATGACTGATACTCATTATACCTCCGAGACGGAGAACGTCGGACAATTCCGCTGTGAAACCACTTACATTCCTTCCAACATCACTTTTGCCACGGACCTGCCCGCCTCTTTTGAAGGCCGCGCAGAGTTCCCCTCCCCCGGCGTGATGCTCGGTTCCACGCTCGCCTCCTGCATGATGAGCCTGGTTTCCGTGGTCGCGGCCAGAAAGGGCGTGGACCTGAAAGGCATGCGCGTTCTGGCGCGCGCGGTGGAATCCTCCAAGGGGATTGAAAAGATTGAGCTGAAAGCCGTCATGCCCCTGGAAGGTAGCCACCCCCTCCGCTCCATGCTGGAAAAAACGGCCATGAGCTGCCCGGTCCGCCAGGCGCTGAGGCCTGACATGGAAACGCCCGTTGAATGGGAATGGAAGTAAACCGCCCATGATAGGGCGCAAACCGGGCTTCAAGTTATCCTATAGAGAAATCCCGCCCATTCACGAAGAAGGCCGCCGCGGATTATTCCGCGGCGGCCTTTTGACTAGCTGACGTTTTTCTCCGTTAGAAGTTGTAGCGGTAGCCGATGCTTCCGTTGATGGAGCTGGAACCGCTGCGGATGTCCGCATTGCCGTCCACGAAGATGACGCCCTGGGTGCCTACGGGAACGCTCAGCCCCACACCAGCCTGGAAGGCCGTGCTTCCCACCTTGGCGCCGTACACCGGACGCGTGTAGGACGGGTCCGCCAGGAAGCCTACATTGGCCTGCCCGCGACGGTCGCCCATGTCCTGGGAGACGTTCACCCGGACTTCACCCAGCGCTTCACGCCCGAAGACGTTGGAGCCCATGAGGCCGGAGAGCCTGGCACCCACGGCGACCGCCGCCGTGGTCAGTTCCTGGTCCTCCACCCTCAGCCCGGCATTTCCGGCGGAGCCGCTTTCACTGTAGCCGTCCATGCGCGTCGTCATGATGGAGGCGTTGAACAGGGGCTGGAGAATCACGCTCTTGTCTTCATTGAGGGCGATGTCGTACGCCAGTTCGTACATGGCGCCGAAGCCGGCCCCCGTCGTACTGCCGTGGGCCTGGTAGGAGCCCGAACCGTAGTCCACCGTGCGCGTGAGCCTGGCATCGTTCCAGCCGCCCGTCAGGATCAGCAGGTGGGACCATTTGCGGGACTGGTACCGGGCGAACAGGTTGACGTAGTAGCTGTCCAGGTCTCCGTCCGCGCTATCCGCCGCATTCGCCGTGAGGCTTCCGTAGTTGGCCGTAAAGGCCGCGCCTGCGGTGAAGTTGTCGCTGATGTCCACGTCCATGCCTACCGTTCCGCCCCAGGTGGTGAGCTCATAGCCGCTTTCGTCCCCCTTGGTGTCCAGCTTGGCGTAGGACCCGGTGCCCTGCATCCACATGTGGAAGTAAGGCATGTCTTCATGGACGTACGCGGGGTTCACGCCCATCTGCGCCACGCGGTTGCGGATCCAGCCCATCTGGTCGCGCAGGGAGTCGCGCTGGGCGATTCCCAGGCTGGTGACCGTGCTGCCCGCGGCGGCGGCCAGCTTGCGGGCCGCTCCGGAGTAGTCGCCCGCGTTCTGGGAGAGCAGAACGGAGGTGTAGAAGTCGCGCAGGGTGGTGCCTTCCTCCATATGGTAGCGGGAGTTCCACAGCAGTTCCGCCCCGGTGGCCGCGTTCCGCGTCAGGGAGGAGTCACGGAAGATGTTTTCCGTGCGCGCCGTGCCGGTGAGGATGATGGCCGTCATGCTGTCATTGGTGGTCAGAGACAGGTTTTCATACAGGGAGCTGAGGATCATGTCCTGAAGGGTGACGTTGTCCCCCAGGGATACCAGCGCGCCGTCCGTCGTCTTGAACAGTTCCATGTTCAGCGTTTCCGTGTTCCCGGTCACCAGGGTGTCCAGGTTGGTCATGACCAGCGTCACTTCCCCCGTTCCGTCGCCCAGCGTAATGTTTCCGCTGGAGGTGACGAAGGGATTCCCCAGGCCGTCCACCGTGGTGGAGGACGTGGTGATGGTGACCGTGCTGTTCCCCGTCACGCTCAAGCCGTCCGTGCCAAGCGTCAACTGGGTCTTGGGAGCGTCCGCACTGCCGATGTTGAGCGTGCCGCCGTTCACCGTGATGCCCTTGTAGGCAGCCTGGGCGGGATTGCCGCCTTCCGCTGCCGCGCCGGCCAGGGTCAGCGCGCCGCCGTCGCTCACGTTCAGGTTGTAGCCGGCATTGCCCGCACCCTTGATGGTCTGCACGCTGCCGTTGCCGGATTTGACGTTGAGCGTTCCGGATGCGCCGTCCAGCGTTCCGGTAAAGGTATGGGAGGCGGAGGAGTCCACCGTCATTTCCGCACCGCTCAGCTTCAGGGCGCCCCCGCCCGTCAGGCCGGAGACCGTGTTCACGGAGCCAGCCGCGGTGGAAAGCGCGGAACCTTCCCGGATGTCCAGCAGAACGCCGTCCAGGAAGGAGCCGTTGCCCAGCGTCAGGGAGGAGTCCGTTCCCGTTCCTCCCAGGGTCAGCGTGCCGTCACCGGAGATGGTCACATCAGTCACATGGCTGCCGGCCTGCTGGCCGGTAAGGACCAGCTGGGCGCCGCGGCCCAGGTCCAGGGTTCCTCCACCCGTGCCGGAGGCCAGGTTTTCCACCGTCGTCACACGGAAGGCGCCGTCATTCCTGCCGCCCAGCGTGATGTCTCCCCCGGCGAGCTCCAGCGTGGTAAGGCTGTTGCCCGCGCCGTTGAGGACGATGTTCCCTTCCGTGGAGCTCAGTTTGGAGTCATTTCCGGTGAAGTTGCCTTCCACGGTGAGGGTTTCCGCGCCTTTCTTGACGAAGTCCACATGGTCCCCGCTGATGGTGCCGCCGAAGCTGTTGCCGCCGGCGTCAACGTTCTGGATCAGGTCCACCACGGCATGGTTGGCGGCAGCGTCCGCCGCCGTATTCGTCACCACCAGAGCGCCATTGCTGCCGATCAGGTTGCTGACTTTCAGGCCGTCTCCGTTCCGGGAGGCTTCAGGAGCACCGTTCAGGCTTACATTGAGCGTGGTTCCGTTGATGCCCACTGCCTTGTAGGGGTCCAGGGCGGCGTAGTCGCTGACGTTGGGGTTGTCCGAGTTGGGCGTGGTGTCCACCAGGTAGACGAGGTCCGTATTGCCGCTGACCATCAGCGTTCCGTCCGCGCCCAGGACTTCCGTCACGGCATAACCGAGGGAGGCCAGAAGCGGGGAAAAGGCGATCTGCTTGTAGTTGTCCACGGTCAGGGTTCCCGTCGTCAGCACCAGCCCCACGCCGTCCGCGGAATCCCGGTTGGCGGAGAGCAGGTCCAGGACGCCCTGGTTGCTGAGGTTGATGGTCGTGTTGGCGGCGGAGAGCGTCAGGCTGTCCGCATCAATGACGCCCTGCCCGGTTGTTCCGCCCGCGGCAAGGCTGCCGGAATCCAGTTTCAGCGTCACCGTCTTGCCCGTCATGTCCAATCCGCCGGAGATGCCGGTGAGCCGGGAGTAGTCCTCCATGACGATGGAGCCGACCATGGAGCCGGACAGACCGCCCAGATTGATGGTGTTCAGGGCGCCCTGCGCTCCGGCGGAAGCGGCCACTTCCACGTTTCCGGTGGTTTTAGCCTCCGCGTTTGCCAGGCTTCCCTTCGTAATCAGGATGGCGTTGGCCGCATTCTGGGAGGCCAGGTCAAGAACCCCGTTGTTGACGGTGACCCGTCCGGACCCCAGGGAGTCGGCCCCCGCCAGGGTGACGGTGCCCATTCCGGAAAGCGTGGTGGAACCGGTGAATCCGGTGTTGCCGGCCGCCAGCGTTATATTGCCCGTAGTGTCAACAACCAGGGAACCGGCTCCGGAGAGGGCCCCGGCCCAGGCGCTTCCGTCACCCAACCGCGCCGTAGCGCCGCCCGCAATGGAGAGGGTGCCCAGGAAGGTGTTCGCTCCGGTGAGTTCCAGCGTTCCGGCGTTTACGGATACCGTGCTGCCGGCCGTACCGCTGATGACGCCGCCGTAGGAGAAGTCGCGGGCAAAGGCCAGCGTGGAGTTGTTCTGGATGTCAATGCTGTCCCCCAGCTTGGTCACGTTGGTGGAGTTCACCGTGACCGTGCCGCGGTGCACCTTGAGCTGTCCGTCCAGGTTGACGCCGCCCGTCAGGGTGATGTTGCCCGCGCCCTGGGTGGAGAACGCCGTGCCGCTCAGATCGCCGCTGAGCGTGAAATCCTTGGTGGCGAATATCTGGTTGCCCGTAAAGACGATGTCATTGGCAAAGGCGCCCCCGGCCGTGCCGTTCCATTCCGCACGGACATTGGAGTCCGCCAGGTTCACGGTACCGTCCGCTCCCATGGTCACGTTATTCAATTGGAAGTAGCCGGCTGTCACGGACAGGGTTCCCTGGAATGCCGTGCTCAGGTTCAGGACGTTGGCTCCGTAGCTGGTTCCCAGCCCCACGGAAACGGTGCCGGTGCCGGAGGCGTTCAGGTTCAGCGCCGTGTTGTCATTGGCGCCGCTGACCGTCAGCACGGAGCCGGTCGCCAGCTCCACGGTTTTTCCGTTGGCCAGGGCCTTGGCGGCGGTAGCCGTCACGTTTTCACCCAGGATCAGGGAGCCGTCCGTCCATGCCATGTTGTCTGCGGTGAACGCGGTAGCAAAAGCGCCGGAAGCCAGGTTAAGGCTGCCGCCCTGCAGGTTGATCATGCCCATGCCCGGCTGGACATCCCCCGTAGCCAGGGTCAGTGTGCCGCCGGTGACGGTGATGGCTCCGGACCCCAGGGAGTTGGCGACCTGGGCCACCAGTTCGCCCTGCTGGACGGAGATGGCTCCCGCCCAGCCCGTGTTGTCCAGGTTCAGGGTCAGCTTGCCTTCACCGCGCTTGGTCAACGTGCCCTGCGCTATTTTCCCGGTGCCGTCCGAGGCGAAGACGTAGTCACTGCCCGCGGCGTTGTTCACCGTGATGGAGGCCGGATTCACCGCCCCGGACAAGGTGACGGTTCCCGCTCCGGAGCTGTTGAAGACCAGATTCTGGCCGGCGGCGGTCTCCGCCGAGCCGTCAATGCCCCATTGGGCTCCCGTGTTCGTATCGCTCCAGGTCATGCCTTCCGTTCCCTGCCAGATCCACACGTCCCCGGCGGAAGTCACCACCAGCTTGAGGGTGGTGCCCGTCTGTTCAAGCGTGTAAATCAGCGTCTCGTCTCCGGTATAGCCGGCCCAGTTGAAGATGGCGCTTGCGGCGTCAAGGCCGCTGGCAGCAGAAATCAGGGTGTATTCCCCGGCTTCCGTAATGCCTTCAAGGCCATTCAGGGTGAGGTTGAACGTGCCGGCTCCGAAGGCCCCGCCCACGCCGATGGAAGAGCTGATATCCAGGGTCAGCGTGGAACTGGCCGCCAGGTTCAGGGCCCCGGCGGTCGTCATCCGCGTATTGGCCGCCATCGTGATGTTCCCCAGGGAAGTGGCTCCGGCGGCAGTAAGAGCGAGGGTTCCCCCCTGGATGCTCGTCAGCCCCGTGTAGCTGACCGTTCCGCCCAGCGTCAGGGTTTCATCGCTGACCTTGGTCAGGGAGAGGACACCGGATTCGTCATACGAGATGGCAGTGGCTCCGTAGGCGATGGCAACGCCGCGGTCCGTGATCGTGCCGTTGTACGTGCCGGAACCTACCGTCAGCGTACGTGCGCCGCCCACGGCGCCCACCTGGGAATTGGCCGTTCCGTCCAGGGAGGCAATCTCAATATCCCCCAGGACGCGCATGAAGGCGAATCCGGTGGTATCCGTCCCGGACGTCAGGGTAACGCCGCCCTGCGCCATGGAAGTGCGCAGGTCAAGCCCCGTACTGTATCCGTTGGCGGCATTCATGGTGATCATGCCGGTAAATCCGGAGGCGTCTCCGCTGATGATGAGCTTGCCGTTGGAGTTGTACCTGCCGTCGCCCGCGCCGCGGCTGTAAGTGAGGGTTCCCGCGCCGGTGAGCGTTCCGGTGAAGCCCACTTCCTTGGCCCAGTTATCCCTGCCTACCACGGAAACCGCCCCATTGACGGTGACGGCGCCGGTAAAGTTGTGCTGGTAATTGGTGGCGTTTGCCTGGGAGGCATCCACCCATTTCAGGGAGACGGCGTCAGACGCGTTCGTCCCCAGAACCAGATCGGAACCGATGGTGTGGTGGGAGGTGCCCGAGCTGTTGCCGGCAATGATCAGGGACGTTCCATTCTGGAGGGTGACGGAGGAGCCGGCGCTCCCCCAGTTGATGGCCGCGGTGCCGTTCCCCACCTGGAGGTTGCCCTCCTCCACCACGATGTGGCCGGAGTTGGCCCCCGTCAATTTCAGCAGTCCCGTGCCGGTTTTCCGGATGGTCCCGGCTCCGGTGATGTTGTTGCCGAAGAGAATGTCTGACGGCGTCACCAGATTGATGAAGGAATTGGCATCCGCAGTGAGGGAGAACGCCGGGTTGGTCACGGTTCCCAGATCCACGGTGACTGTCGCACCGTTGGCCGCCCCCAGGAAGGAACCGGCCCCCCAGGTAATGCCCGTGGCTGGCAGGGCCGTATCATAGCCGAACGCCAGAACGCCCTGTGACACGGCTACCGTCGTTCCCGTGCCGAGCACGGAGGCGGAACCGAGCACCAGCGTTCCCGCGCCTTCCTTGGTGATGGCGGTATTGGCAATTCCTCCGGTCCCCGTGAGTTCATAGCGAGTGGTGGAGTTGCGGACCAGCATGGAGCCGGGGGAGACCTCGGAATCAAGCTGCACCACGGAGGTGGCGATCCCGGCCTGGTCTGCGAAGGAAACGGCCAGGCCGTCCGCGTACGTGGCGGGATTGCCGCCATCCGTCCAGATGTTTTCCGCGCTCCAGACTCCGTTTTCACCGCCCGCCCACAGAAGGAGGGTTTCCGCCGTGTAAACCAGGTCCCTGCCGTTGTTGGAAACGGTGATGGTCCCCGCCACGCCGTCCGCAAAGTTGGCCTTGATGGAGGAGATGTTGGACAGCCCTGTGGTGGAGAGCACGGACATGCCGTCCGTCAAGGCGCCAAAGCCGGTGAGGTCCAGGTTCAATTCCCCTTCCGCGGAAAGAGCAAACGTGCCGTTCACATTGATTCCCGTTCCGGCGCCCCCCGCCAGCGCCAGCGTGCTGGAGCCGTCCACGTTCATGTTCCCCGTAAAGAAGGAGTTCTGGAACATGGTCACGATGTCAAAGCCGGTGATAACCGTATTGGAGAAGGAGATGGCCTGGTCCGCCGTATTGCCGTAACCGCCCAGAAGCAGGGAGGAGGTTCCCCCCACCGTGCCTCCCGACACATTCAGCGTGCTGCCCGCGCGGAACACGGCTTTTTTAACGGTGAGGGTGGCGTTCCCGTTCACGGCGGACCTTGCTCCGCCGCCGCCCGCATAAAGGGCTCCCGTGTAAGCGCCGCCATCCAGCGTCAGGCTGGAATTGCCTCTGACCGTGGAGGTTCCCGCAGTGCCGTAGCCGCCGCCGTAAATGGCCCCGGTAAAGACGGCGTCACTGGCAGCAGTGATGCTGACGTTGGAATCGCCGCCGATCGTATAAGTCCCTGAACTGCCAGAATAGGAACCGCCAACAATGCTCTTGACGAAGTTGCCGGAGGCCGTCCCCAGGTCAATCGTCACATTGGTGCTTCCGGTGATGGAAGAGCCGGAAGTGGAGTTGGCTTCATAGGCGCTGCCGCCGATGATGAATCCCCTGGCTACGGAATTGAGAGAGACGGTTTCATCCGTCACGCTCTGCATGCTGCGCACCACGACGTACGTGCTGCCGTCAATATTATTGGTGGAGTTGTGGGCCGCCGTACCGCCGCCTATCAAGCTGCCCTTGATGACGGCGTTGCCGTCCACAGACACGTAAACGTTCCCCGTAATGCCGGCCGCCTGGCCGTCCTTGTAGTTGCCGCCCACCACCCAGTTGACGGAGGTATCTCCCTGAATCTGGGTATGGACGTCGCCCGTGATGTTCCACTTGCCGGTGCCGCTCCAGTTGTTGGCATAGCTGCCGCCGATGATGAGGCTGTAATTGCCTCCAAGCACATCCGTCCAGATGCCCGTAGTGATTTCCGTAGCCGTGGCATTGATTGCAGCGTCGTAATAACCGCCGGCCAGGGTCACTCCCGTGAGGTCTCCCGTTCCGGTCACGGCGTTCACGGAGCCGAACCCGTCCTGCATGGAAGCGGACCGGATGCCGTACAGGGCCAGCGTCTGCTGGTCCGCCAGTGTTCCGGCAGCGGAGGAAGGAGCGCTTCCCAGCCCCCACGCGGAGTCCCACACGGTGTCGTAAGCGCCGGACCCCGTAAACGTGATGACCGTTTTCCCGTCCACGGTGCTGATGGTGTACAGGGATTCGTCAATATCCGCCAGCGTGAAGCCGTCTCCCAGGTCAACGCCCAGGTTGTAGGAGGTGTTCACCAGCGCTTCGGAACCGAACAGGTCCTGGAATTCCTGGAAACCGGAGAAGTCAATCAGGCCGGAAGTCAGCGTCACGTTCTGCAGCACGGTGCCGACGTTGTCCATGGAAGTATAATACAGGCGCCCTCCGTCCACGGTTACGTTGCCCGTAATCGTCCCGGAACCGTTGGCGAGGATGCCCAGCGTTTCCCCTACCGTGAAGGCGTCCTGGAAATGCATGGTTCCCGCGGAGGCGGAGAGGATGCCGTTCCCCGTCAGTCCCGCCACGGTCATGGTTCCATTGCCCGCATCCAGCCTGCCGCCGGCAAGGGCGGCGTTGATGGAGCCGGCCTTGGAAAGTACGGCGCCGGAATTGACGGTATAGGTTCCCGTAAGCGCCACGTTCCCGGACAGATGCACCCAGCCCGACTGGGCGACAAAGTTGCCCGCCCCGGTGATGGAGTTGTCAATGACGTCCGCCGCTTCTCCCGCCGTACCGTAATAAGTAAGGTACTGGCTGCCGGAGGAAGTAGTTACGGCGGCGGTGCCAAGGGAACCGGAAGCGTTGATGCCCAGGGAAGTGGAATTGCGGGTGATGGCGATGGTCCCGCCGATCTGGTTTTCCGTGCCGGTCAGGGTGTAATAAGTGTACTCGCTGTCAGCTCCGCTGATGGAAAAACCGGAGGCGGCCGTAAGCACGCCCGTAAATTTAATGTTCTTGCCGTACTGGGTGGTGAGGTTCACTCCGGTGCCGAACGTGGCTGCCCCGGAGAAGGTAAAGCCATCCCCATTGATGGAAGCGGCGTCATAGTTATAATATCCGGAAACGGCCGGTCCGTCCTGTACGGTCAGCGTGGTGCCGTCCCCCATGACCAGTTTCTGGGACCAGTTGACATTCCCTGAAAACAGGGAAAGAGTACCGCTGCTGATTTTAAGGGTAGCGTCCGGAGACGCTGCGGGAGAGAGAGCCGCACTCTTGTCGGAATTACCCAGGGTGAAGGTTCCGCCCCCCGTATAGTCCACCGTCACGGTCCCGCCGAAGCTGCCGCCGTAGGAGGAAGAATCCCCGGTGATGGTCAGCGTGGTTCCCTCCCCGGTAATCAGGGCCGCGGTGTTGTTGTGCTCCAGCTTGCTGATGGAGGTGTTCACGCCCGCTTTCAGGACGGAGGCGCCGGTCGCATACCCATAGCCGCCCAGCTTGATCGTGGCGTTCTGGGCCGCCAGCGCGTGGTTGAGGTTCAGGATGTTGTTCTGCGTTCCCCCTGTCGTGTTGGAATAGAGGGAAATGATGCCGTTGAAGGTGCCCTCCCCGTTCAGGGTGAGGGTGGAGAGGGCCGTTCCTCCGCTGGCGACACGGTTTACTGTCAGCACGGCCTCCGGAGCGTCTCCGTTCAGGTTCGTGATCGTAGCGTTGCCCGCTCCCGCAAAATTCAAAGTGGTAGAAGCCGTAACGGTGCCCACGTCATAGGTGGAAGTGCCTCCCGCCGCCACGTTTACCTGTGTCCCGTTAAAAGCAACGTCCGCCGCATAAGACTGTGATACAGTTATTAAAAGACCAGAGACTCCTGCAAAAGTGGCGGTTCCAAGCGTTACCCCGGAGAAGGAGGTCATCAGGGCGGCCAGCAGATTCAAGGGAAGGTGCAATTTCATGTAACGTTTGACAATTAAGGGTTTATTAAATCATAAAAGAACCTTTCCCACAACACGGCAAGGGGAATATGATTGTGAATATAAATAAGGAATTCGCAATCCGCTGTCTTCTTATCCACATATTATTCAAAATTTAATCGTTGAATAACGTTTAACAATTAACGTATTATATATTTCAAAAATACCCCCGTCAAATAGAGCCTAGAAAATTCTGCCAATGGAGATATTTCCCTGCTGTTGGAAAACCGTTGCAGCTGATTCTTTTCCTTTGACAGCGGATTGCGAATCCGCATTTTCCCTTTTAATAACAGGTCAAAATAAAAAGATGCATTACAGCAAGTTATGAGAAAGGCACTTTAGAGATTGAGGAAAAATGATTGAATCCACCTATGGTTCATTTTTCCAAAAATTCCCACTCCCGCATCTTTATGGAACTCCCGGACAGAGCTTCCGGGGCACGGCACCGTATGCCGGATGAAGGGCATGGGGGATTTCCTCAACCACGCCTCCCAGGGAGTACGGGACGGCTTTGACTACAATGGGGGCGGTTACTCCGTCGGGACGGACAGGAGGATCATGCCTCACGCCATCCTTGGCCTGGGCTTCGGGGATTTGTACGGCAAGATGCGCGGACGCAGCTTTGCGGGGGACATTGACCAGCAGACCCGCATCGGCATGCTTTATGGCGGCTGGTACAGGAATCTCAACAAAAACAATGCGGTAAGGGTGAACGTGAACAGCTCCCTGCAATTGAACGCACGCTGGAGGACATACGCGGGGTACGAGTTTGAGGGAAGGAACAAGGCCACGGCGCACCGGTTTAATGCCGGCGTCAGTTATGCCTATTGACGGAGCCGGCAAACCGCCTAAATTACTTTATTATTGACGGCGGCCGGCAGCAGAGAGGCTGTGCAGTTATTCTGCACAGCCTCTTTTTAACGTTAACAGAAAATGTTATTTTATTTTCCGGTCCATTTGCCCAGGAATTCCGCCGCATCCTTCCCTTCCGCAATGTGCCTGAGCAGGGCGCTGCCGAGAACGGCGGCATCCGGACGGGCGTCTTCCGGCAGGGCGTCCAGCTGGTCCGGCGTCTGAAGGCCGAAGCCCAGCGCCAGCGGCACGTCAAATACGGACCGGGCGCGGCGCATGGTTTCCGTGACGCTTTGCGCCAGGTCCACCTTTCCCCCCGTGATCCCCAGCACGGAGACTACGTAAACGAAGCCGGAGGTATGGGGCTTGTATTCCTGCATGCGTTCCACGGAGGTATTGGGCGCCACCAGCGTGACGAGTGTCAGGCCGAGGGGGTCAAAGGCATCCCTGAAGATGCCGGATTCTTCCAGCGGCATGTCCGGAATGATGAAGCCGCTGACTCCGGCTTCCGCCGCATCCAGGGCAAGACGTTCCAGCCCATACTGGTAAAAGGGGTTCACGTACCCCATCAGGGCCAGTTTGGCGGAAAAACGGCCCTTGCGGGCTTTCAGCCCGTCCAGAATCCATTTCAGGCTTACGCCGCGGGCCAGCGCGTCCCGTGAGGCCTGTTCAATGAGCGGGCCGTCCGCCACGGGGTCCGAGAAGGGAACGCCTATTTCAATGATGTCCGCCCCGGCTCCATCAATCCGCTCCAGATGGGTCCAGAAGGATTCCTTGTCCGGAAATCCGGCGGTAATGAAGGGGATGACGGCGCGCCTGCCGAGGGCATGGGCGCGCTCCACGGCTGCCTGCAACGGTGATTTCTGCATGTTGTTCATGGAAAGGCGCGGTTTAAAGGTTCAAATATTTTTTAACGATGCCCAGGTCCTTGTCCCCGCGGCCGGAGAGGTTCACCAGCACGTCCCCCCCCTGCGGCAGTTCATCCGCATGGTCCAGCACCCACGCCACGGCATGGGAGGATTCCAGGGCGGGAATGATGCCTTCCTCCTGCGTCAGGACCTGGAAGGCGTTCAGCGCGGAGGCGTCACAGACCACGCCGTAATGCACCCGGCCTATTTCCGCCAGGTGGGCGTGCTCCGGCCCCACGCCGGGGTAGTCCAGCCCGGCGGAGATGGAGTGGGACGGCTGTATCTGCCCGTCTTCGTCCTGCAAAAGCATGGTCACATGGCCGTGCAGCACGCCGGGGCTGCCCAGGTTGATGGGGGCGGAGTTATAGCACCCGGGCTCTCCGGTGCCTCCGGCCTCCACGCCCACCAGCCGAACGCCTTCATCCTCCACAAAGGGGTGGAGCATGCCGATGGCATTGGAGCCGCCGCCCACGCACGCCACCACCACGTCCGGCAGCCTGCCTGCGCGCTCCAGCATCTGGGCGCGGGCCTCCCGGCCAATGACGGACTGAAGCTGCCTGACCAGCGTGGGGAACGGATGGGGCCCCGCCGCGGTGCCGAAGCAGTACAGGGTGTCCTCCTGGTGGGAAATCCAGTAGCGGAGGGCCTCGTTGATGGCATCCTTCAAGGTGCGGGAACCGCTCTCAATCGGGAAAACCGTCGCCCCCAGCAGCTTCATGCGCATCACGTTCATGGACTGGCGTTCCACGTCCTCCGCCCCCATGAAGATGGTGCAGTCCATCTTGAGGCGGGCCGCCGCCGTGGCCGTAGCCACGCCGTGCTGCCCCGCCCCGGTTTCCGCAATGAGGTGCGTTTTCCCCATCATTTTGGCAAGAAGGGCCTGGCCGAGGGCATTGTTGATCTTGTGGGCTCCGGTGTGCAGCAGGTCCTCCCGCTTCAGCCACAGGCGGAAACCCAGCTTTTCCGAGAGGTGGGGGCAGAATGTGAGGGGAGTTTCACGGCCCGCGTAGTTGACCAGCAGGTCCTGGAGCGCGTCCCGGTACTCGCGGGATGGCATGATGGAGGCCATGGCTTCCTCCAGCTCCATGAGCGGGGGGCGCAGCGCTTCCGGTACGAAACGGCCGCCGAAGTTGCCGAAATATCCTTCTTTCTTCATGCGATGTGGTAAGGGGTGTAAGGGATGAGTGGTTTGAGGGCCGCCAGCAACTTCTGCGGGCTTTTCTGGCCGGGGATGGCTTCCACGCCGGAGTTCAGGTCAATGCCGTTCGGGGCGCACTGTTCCAGCGCCTTGTTCAGGGAGGCGGAGGAAAGGCCGCCCGCCAGGAACCAGGGCCGGGGGGATTTCAGGGACGCCAGGGCGTTCCAGTCCAGGGAAACGCCGTGGCCGCCGCCCTGGCTGCCCGCGTCCAGCAGGAACCAGGCGCAGCTGTCCGCCCATAGCTCCATTTCCTTTTGCAGGGCGTCCATGGATTCATACCGGTCCGGCCACAGCACGCGGATCACCTTTTCCGGGCCGATGCGGCGCGCGCAGTCCAGGGACTGGGCGCCGTGGAGCTGGGCGAATTCCAGCCGGGCCGTTTTCATGACGTCCATGATTTCCTCCGCATTCTGGTTCACGAAGACTCCCACGCGGCGGATCAGCGCGGAGTCCAGGGCCGCGGCGCGTGACGGAGCAATATAGCGCGGGCTTTTGGGATGAAATACGAACCCGCAGAAATGGGCTCCCATCCCCATGGCGGTTGACAAGTCACTCTGGCGGGTAATCCCGCACACCTTGATTGCGAATGAATGCTTCTTCATGTTGTTTCTTCTAAAATTACAGCCAGTTTTTCACCCGGCTTGCCGCCGTCCATCAGGGCAGTCCCCATCAGTACGGCCTGGAAGCCCGCTTCCGCGGCTTCCCTCAGATGCGCCCCGGCGCTCATGGCGCTGGCGGCGATCCATACCTCCCCCTCGCGGCGGAGTTTTCCCATGTCCAGGCAGGCAGTCCTGTCCGTTTCAAGCGTATCCAGGTCACGGGCGTTCACCTGGATGATGCGCGCGCCGGATTCCCAGGCAATTTCCAGGTCAGCCTGGTCAAAAACCTCCACCACGGCATGCATGCCGTAGGCCTCCGCCTGTTCCCTCAGAATGCGGAGCGTCCGTGCGTCCGGCGTCAGGCGCACGATGAGCAGCAGGGCGGAGGCCGGCGTGGAGGCCGTCTCCATCACCTGGAGCTGGTGGAAGATGAAATCCTTGCGGAGCAGCGGAAGCCCGGCGCGGCTCATGCGCTCCAGATACCCGATGCGGCCGCCGAAGAATTGTTCCTCCGTCAGCACGGAGATGCATGAGGCTCCCGCTCCGGCGTATTGCTCCGCCACGTCCTCCGGCTTCAAGCCGGCGGCGATCACTCCGCGCGACGGGGAGGACTGCTTGAACTCCGCAATGACGGCCACGGGCTGCCCGGCGGGCGGCTCCGCGATGGCTTTCAGGAAGTCCGGCCTGTGCCCCTTCCACGGGCGCGGCAGCTCCCGGCGGGAGGCCATGCCCGTGAGCAGGGCTATTTCCTCCGCTTTGGCTTCCCTGAACCGGTCAAGCAGCATGAAGCGTTCTCCTTCCTACGCCGGCGCAGACGGCCTCACGGGCCTTCGCCATGCAGACGGCCAGGTCCATGTGGTCCTCCAGCAGGAACATGGCCACCCCCACATTGAGAATCACCATGTCCATCATGGCGCGCGGGCCTTTCCCCGCCAGGATGTCCTTCAGCACGGTCACGGCTTCCGACTTGGAATGAACGGCCAGGTCCTCCGGTTCGCAGGGCTGGATGCCGTAGTCCGCGGGGTCCAGGGTCATGGGGGTCAGCCTGCCGTTATGGACGATCATCATCTTGGTGGGTCCCAGCGGCGTCACCTCGTCATACCCTCCCGCGCCGTACACCACGGCGGCCCTGCGGATGTGGGACTGGCTGAGCGTCTCCGCCAGCAGCTCCACCAGCTCCGGACGGGCCACGCCCAGCAGGATGTGCGTGGGGCGCGCCGGATTAATGAGGGGCCCCAGCAGGTTGAACAGGGTACGGATGCCCAGCTCCCTGCGGATGGGGCCCACATTGCGGAAGGCGGGATGGAAATTGGGCGCGAACAGGAAGGCGAAGTTCCGCTCGTCCAGCAGGCGCTGCACGTCCTCCGGAGCCACGTCCAGCGGGAAACCCAGGCCTTCCAGGGCATCCGCGGAGCCGCAGGAGGAGGACACGGCGCGGTTGCCGTGCTTCACCACCTTGTACCCCATTCCGGCCAGCGTCAGGGACGTGGCGGTGGAGCAGTTGAAGGAACTGCGGCCGTCGCCGCCCGTGCCGACCACGTCAATGCAGTCCCCTTCCAGGCCTTCCACGCGGTTGGCGCGCCCCAGGGCGATGCCGACGGCGTGGGCCATCTCCAGCGGGGTTTCCCCCTTCATGCGGAGGCCCATCAGGAAGCAGCCCGCCTGGGCCGGAGTCATGCGGCCGTCCATGATGTCCGCAAAGCCCGCGGCGGCCATGTCCGCCGTCAGGTCCTGCCCGGCGGCCAGCGTGTCCAGAATGCGGTTGATGCGTTTTTCTTTCTGCCCTGCCGGAACGATGTTGTCCGGGAAGTTGCCCAGAAGCTGGAGGCCGTCCGGCGTCAGGATGGATTCCGGATGGAACTGGATGCCCACCCAGGGGCGGTCATTATAGCGCAGGGCCATGACTTCCCCTTCCGGCCCGCGGGAGGTGACGGTAAAACGGGGGTTCGGCTCATCCTCCTTGGACTGAACCACCAGGGAATGGTAGCGGCCCACGGTCATGGGGTTGGGAAGTCCGGTAAACAACCCCGAACCGTCATGGATGATATCCGAGCTCTTCCCGTGCATCACGTACGGAGCGCGGGAAACCTCCGCCCCGGCGAAGTAGCCCAGGAGCTGGTGCCCCAGGCATACGCCCAGCACGGGGACGGCGGCGGGGAGGCGTTTCAGGAACTCCAGGCACAGCCCGGCGTTGCGCGGATGGCTGGGGCCGGGGGAAATGCACACGGCCTCCAGCTCCGGGCTGGCCGCCAGGTCCAGAATGCGCGGGTCGTCATTCGCGTACACCACGGGCTTGCGGCCCAGCGCGTAAAACGCCTGCACCAGATTCCACGAGAAGGAATCGTAATTATCAATGAACAGAAACATGGTCTTCTCCTTTCAAAATAACGTCAATAATCTTGCCCTTGTTCATGCACTCCTGCCATTCGGCGGCTGGGTCTGAATCGTACACGATGCCGGCGCCCGCCTGCCAGTGGATGCGGCCTTCCTTCACCCACATGCTGCGGATGGTGATGCCGGAATCCATGTGGACGCCGTTCCTGTCCAGCCCCAGCCAGCCGATGCAGCCGGCATACGGCCCGCGCGGAAGGGGTTCCTCCTCCGCCAGGATTTCCATGGCGCGCACCTTGGGAGCGCCGCTGACCGTTCCGGCGGGGAAGGCCGCGCCGAGGATGTCCAGGGCGTCCAATCCGTCGTTCACCTGGGCGGTCACGCGGGAAGTCATGTGCATCACATGGGAAAAACGTTCAATCTCCATCAGGCGTTCCAGCTTCACGGAGCCGGGCTTGGCGACGCGGCCCAGGTCGTTGCGGCCCAGGTCCACCAGCATCACGTGTTCAGAGCACTCCTTCGGGTCCTTCAGCAGGTCGGCGGCCAGGGCGGCATCCTCCTCATCATCCCTGCCACGCTTGCGCGTCCCGGCAATGGGGGAAAGCTGGAGCCTGCCGTCCGTGCAGCGCACCATCAGTTCCGGGGAGGAGCCAAACAGCGTTACTTCCGGCAGCCGCATGAAAAACATGTACGGAGAGGGATTGATGCTGCGCATGCGGCGGTACAGCGTGAAGGCGTCTCCGTGGAACTCCGCGGAAGCCTGGGAGGAAAGCACCACCTGGATGGCCTCCCCGTCGTGCAGCAGCTCCTTGATATGCTCCACGCCCTTCATGTAACCCGCCTGGTCCGGCGTGCGGGAAACCTCCCCGACGGAAGGTTCTTCCGTCTCCTGAAGGGGCGCGTGGGACAGGTTCCGGTGTTCGCCCAGGCTGATCTGGGTAAGGCGGTTGTACAAATGGTCAAACACGATCACGGTTCCGGCCAAGACCAGACAGGACTCCGCGGAAGAGGGATTGATGGTCTGCGCCAGCTTGGGCTGGAACAGGGCGGCGGTTTCATACCCGAAGTAGCCGTACAGAGCCCGCGTGATGGGAGCCTGCCTCATGTCATCCCCCACCAGTTCCAGACGCTGCATCAGGGCGCGCAGGCCGTCCAGGTAAGGCATGCCTTCCAGCTCCTTCAGGGAAGCGAGCCGGTCATCGCTGATGGAAAGGGAAAGCCTGGCGTCCACGCAGGAAACGGTCATCAGGTAATCGCAGGCGATGACGCTGTAGCGGCCCCATCTGCCGTCCACCTCCGCGCTTTCCAGCAGAAGGCCGGGAGTTTGGTTCTGGGTCAGGCTCAGGAACAGGCTGATGGGCGTCTCCAGGTCGGCGCTCAGCCGCCGGCTGCGCTGTTGGAGGGTGATGATGGATGGTGGTTGCATGGATGAATGATGGTGTAAGTTGAAAATAAAAAAACTGCTTTGATTCTCGGAGGAATCAAAGCAGTTCTTGAAAAACGGTCATAGCTGGATGCTACTACTGCACATCGGGATTCCCCCGTCCGGACATGGGTATACGCCACCAATAGCCGTTGCCATAATAACGGGGCGTGCTAAAAAAGGGCTGTCCAGTGCTGAATTGCATCTGCGCGTTTATTACTCCTCCCGCCCGGCGTTGTCAAAAAAACTTTCCGTCAATGGCGAAAAAAATCCACGGCGTCCTTCCTGCCTACGGAAAAAAGCCCGTGAATTCAGTTGAATCCACGGGCCTTGAACAGGATGACTGTCAATCTTTAGAACAGAGTCACGGCGATGTTGACGCCGGCGGTGACGATGGCCACCATGCTCATCAGCTTGATCAGGATGTTCAGGGACGGTCCGGACGTATCCTTGAAGGGGTCCCCCACGGTGTCGCCGATGACGGCGGCCTTATGGCTTTCCGATCCCTTGCCGCCCACGTGGCCCTGCTCAATGTACTTCTTGGCATTGTCCCACGCGCCGCCGGAGTTCGCCATGAACACGGCCAGCACGAAGCCGGAGGCCAGGCCGCCGGCCAGCAGGCCGAATACGCCGGGAACACCGAACACGAGGCCCATGCAGATGGGGGTGATGACCGCCAGCACGGACGGCCAGATCATTTCATGCTGCGCGCCCGCCGTGGAGATTTCCACACAGCGCACGTAATCCGGTTCCGCTTCCCCGGTCAGGATGCCCTTGATTTCCTTAAACTGGCGGCGCACTTCCTTCACCATCTTCTCCGCGGCGCGGCCCACGGCGTTCATGGTCAGGCCGCAGAACAGGAAGGACATCATGGCGCCCACGAAGAGGCCCATGAGCACCTTCGGGTTCATCAGGGTCACCTGGAAGTAATTCATGAATTCAGGCAGCGTGCAGGAAGCGATCTTGGACACTTCCACGCTCACCGCGTCATTAATTTTGTACATGGTGTTTCCGGTGGCGTCCCCCCAATGCTGGATGGAAATCTTCAGCTCTTCAATGTAGGAGGCCAGCAGGGCCAGCGCGGTCAGCGCGGCGGAACCGATGGCGAAGCCCTTGCCCGTGGCGGCGGTCGTGTTGCCCAGGGCGTCCAGGGCGTCCGTGCGGCGGCGCACTTCCGGGTCCAGCTTGCTCATCTCCGCATTGCCCCCGGCGTTGTCGGAAATGGGGCCGTAGGCGTCCGTCGCCAGGGTCAGACCCAGGGTGGAAAGCATGCCGACGGCGGCAATGCCGATGCCGTACAGGCCCTTGCTCATTTCAGCGCCGGTGAAATGCCAGTCTCCGGAGGCCATGCCATAGGCCAGCACGGTCCCCACGACGATGGTGATCACGGGGATGCAGGTGGAAATCATGCCGATGCCGATGCCGGAGATGATGACGGTGGCAGGCCCCGTCTTCGCGCTGTGGGCGATTTTGCGGCAGGGATAGGAGTCATGGGAGGTGTAATGCTCCGTGCTCTTCCCGATGATGATGCCTACCGCCAGGCCGGTGACAATGGCGCCCCAGATGCCCGCCCAGTTGTCCAGGCCAATGAGCTGGAGCAGGAAGGCGGAGGCGATGGCGATCAGGAAGGAACTCAGGTTGATGCCGCGGTTCAGGGCGGCCATCAGCTCCGTCTGGGAAGCGCCGCGCTTTACGCGCACCGCATATACGCCCAGCAGGGAGAGAATGGTGCCGAGGGCGGCGATCAGCATGGGTGTGAGAACGGCCTTGATCGCCATTTCCGGCATGGCCATGTAGGCCGCTGCGCCAAGGGCCGCGGAAGCCAGGATGGAACCGCAGTAGGACTCGTAAAGGTCCGCGCCCATGCCGGCCACGTCCCCCACGTTGTCGCCCACGTTATCCGCGATGGTGGCGGGATTGCGGGGATCGTCCTCCGGAATGCCGGCTTCCACCTTCCCCACCAGGTCGGCCCCTACGTCCGCGGCCTTCGTGAAAATACCGCCGCCCACGCGGGCGAACAGGGCCTGGAGGGAAGCTCCCATCCCGAAGGTCAGCATGGTGGTGGTGATGACGACCAGGCGCATGGAAAGCTCCATGTCTTCATAAAACCAGTCCAGCACCCAGTACCAGACGCCGATGTCAAGCATGGCGAGGCCCACGACGGTCAGGCCGAGCACCGCGCCCGAACGGAAGGCGATCTGCAGGCCGGCGTCCAGGGAATGGCGGCAGGCGTTCGCCACGCGGCCGGAAGCGTACGTGGCCGTCTTCATGCCGATGTAGCCGGCCAGGCCGGAGAAAAAGCCGCCGGAAATGAACGCAAACGGCACCCAGGGATTCTGGATATGGAGGCAGTAGGCCAGAAAAGCGAATACGACGGTAATCAGCACAAAGAAAATCGAGACGATCTTGTATTGCTGCCGCAGGTAGGCCATGGCGCCGCTGCGGACGTGCTTGGCGATCATTTTCATGACCTCGTTCCCCTCATCCTGGGCTTTCATGCGGTAAAAAAAGACGGCCGCAAATATGAGGGCCAGCACGGAAGCCGATGGGATGAGCCAAAATAAATCCTGGATGGTTATCATTGTCAGTACACTTTAAATTAAAGTGGTAGGAACATAACACCTGGTCCACTTTACTCCAAGAAAAAACCTCCGTTCGGAACGGAAAATTCACCTTCCTGCGGAAAGACCAGCACCGCAGGAAAATCCGGCGGATTCACGGAAGAAGCAAGTACCGCGCCGATTAGTCCAAATTGTCGCCGGAGGCTCCGGAAACGGCTGCGCCGCACCTCTTCCCCCGCTTACTTCCTGTTATGGGTTTCTACCGCCGGAGATACTGAAAAACGGCAAAAAACCGTAGTATTCCACGCGATGTGCACCCCTTGACCAGCGGCCTCCAGCAATTCTTGGAGCCGCCCTGATTCCGGGAAAGCGGCATAAAAGAGGAAACAAACGCTCCCACTGGAAAAAACGGCGCCTACTTGTCCGCCATTCCGTCAATGATGGAAAGCTCCTCCGCGGTGAACCGCGTATTTTCCATGGCTTTCAGGCAATCCCTGACTTGCGGGGGGCGGCTGGCGCCTATCAGGGCCGTGGTCACCACGGGGTCTCTCAGCACCCAGGCCAGCGCCATCTGGGCGAGGCTCTGGCCGCGCTCCTGGGCCAGAGCGGCCAGGCGGCGGATCTTCTTCCCATGTTCCCGGACCCGCTCTTCTGTCAAAAAGACGGAGGAACCTGCCGCGCGGGAATCCGCAGGAATGCCCTCCAGATAACGGTCCGTCAGCATGCCCTGGGCCAGGGGGGAAAAGGCGACGCACCCGGTGCCCGTTTCACGGATGGCCTGAAAAACGGACTCTTCCGGCTCCCGGTTGAACATGTTGTAACGGAGCTGGTGGACCAGGCACGGAACGCCGGCCTCCCTGAGCATGGCGCATATCCGCCTGGTTTGCTCCGCCGGGAATTTGGAAATGCCGGCATACAAGGCCTTTCCGGAACGGACCGCGGTGACGAGGGCCCCCGCCGTCTCCTCCAGCGGAGTCTCCGGATCATACCGGTGCGCATAAAAAATATCCACGTAATCCAGCTTCATACGGGAAAGGGACTGGTCCAGGCTGGCAAGCATGTGCTTGCGGGAGCCCCAGTCTCCGTACGGCCCGGCCCACATCAGGTGCCCCGCCTTGGTAGCGATGACAAGTTCGTCACGGAAACGGGACAAATCCTGCATGAAGATGCGGCCGAAACATTCTTCCGCCGCGCCGGGAGGCGGCCCGTAATTGTTCGCCAGGTCAAAATACGTGATGCCGGCGTCAAACGCGCCATGGATAAGCTGCCGCGCATTCTCGAAATCGTCGGCAGCGCCGAAATTGTGCCAAAGCCCCAGGGAAACGGGCGGAAGCAGAAGCCCGCTGCGCCCGCAGCGGCGGTAGTCCAGAAGGCTGTAGCGGCCGGGATCAGGGAGATAACTCATCGGAAGGAAAAAACGGGAAGGGTTACCGGGCATGAGACGTACGCTCATGCCGCACGCCGGAACGCCATGCCTCCGTGCGGTATTTGGATGCCAGCAACTCCGCCACCCGGGCGTTCATGCCGGGAAACATCTCCGCTTCCACGCACAGGGAATATTCGTCCGCCAGACGGGCGGCCAGCATCCCATCCCATCCCGCGGGAAGAAGGCAATTCTGGATGCTCCCCTGATGGAGAACGCCGTCGCGGACTCTTCTTTGGCCGCCGCCGGCCAGCTTTTCCCCGCCGGGAAGTACTAAATCGCTCGTCACGGGGCTGGAAAAACAGGCGCGGCCACCGTCCGGGGCGTCTCCGTCCAGCATCACGCACTCCACGCCGCAATCCCTCAGAACGCGGGCCAGGGCCCCGTGAATCCAGCGGTACAGGGTGGCGCTGGAAGGCCGTTCCTTCTCTCCCCGGCGGTGCATGGCCAGGGTAAAGGGGATGTCCCGCCGATGGTCCACAATTCCACCTCCCGTCCAGCGGCGGACAAAATGAAGTTCCTCTCCCGGAAAAATGGCGCGCGCCGTAGCTTCCTCGTCAAAATAACCGTACGTCACGGTCGGCTCCGCCCAGCGGTACGCACGCAGCACGGGCTTCTCTCCCCATTCCAGCAGGGCTTCATCCACGGCCATGGCTTCCTCCCCGCTTCTGGCGACCGGGTCGCGCCACAGCACCAGCTCCGGCAGAGGGGACAAATTGCCGACGACATTTGCGAAACCAGACATCTTTCAACTACAGTGTAAATAACGGCAGGACACTCCCGGCGGGAAACGGCAGCGGCCCCCCCCCTCCCATCCCCCCGGACACAGGATTAACGGTTCATGGGCAATGCTACGCGCTGGGTGAAGGACCGGGTATAACGCTCAAAGAACTCCTCCGGAGAGGGGGCGGGACGCTTCTTTTGCCGGATCTGGTCCACCAGGGCCATGCCTTCATCCGTCACCACCGTCATGGAAATCGTCACGGCGGTGACGCGTCCGGACTTCAAATCGTCAATATTCACGCTGCTGCCGATGATGTCCAGACGGTTGCCGTACACATCCATCTGGGTGCAGGACCCGAGCCGGTTGGCCCCCGTAGTCATGACGGGCACCAGCACGGACGCCCGCTGCGTGGCATCCTTGTCCGATTTGTTGCTGCCGGAATTGCCGATCTTCTTCTGGTAATCCACTTCAAAAATCAGCGTCATTTCCACCACGTTCTCCACCAGGAAATTGGCGGGAATGGTCTCATCCTGCTGGTAGCGGGTATAAGCGGACCAAAGGTCCTGCTGGCCCAGGAGATTCTGCACGGTATCCTCCGCGCTGATCAAATTGCGGTACAGGGAATAAACCGGAAAGCCGTCAGACTCCGCCGTAGCGTCCTGGTCCAGAATCTGGTCACGGTAAAGCAGCTTGTACCCCACGCAATTCACGTCACCGATGATGCGGTCGTTCCTCATGTCCATGCTGGATTTGGCAGGATTGCGGTCCGTAGCCGTGGTAAAGAAAATCAACTGGGAGGCATTCGTGATCTTGGCGCCTTCCGGCCCCATGGTCATCAGGTTCACGCGGGCTTCATTCAGAGCGGAAGAACCGCCCTTCTTCCGGGACGCCGTGGTCTTGGTCGCGCGGGAAACCAGATCGCTGTCCCGCTGCACCAGCATCCATTCAAAGGGATTCCCGGCACGGAACTGCATGCTCTCAAAATCCTTGGTCATGGTATCCATGGCCGTGCGGGCAAGCGTGGTGGTCCGCACATCCTGCAGCACCCATCTCCAGATATCCACCCCGCGGGAGGTCAGGGCCACAATCACCAGCACCAGCACGGTGGTGATGGTCATGGCTGCCAGGAGCTCAATCAGGGTGAACGCGCCGGATTTGATTTTGGCAAATGTCTTCATGATTTTTCAGAGGTCTTCAGATAATGCCCGTTAGCGGCGGAAAGCGAGATTGCGCGTAAAGACGGGGGTCTTCAAATTCTCCCACGTCAGATGCTGCAAACGTTCAGGGTCCGTATTCAACAGCTGGAAAAACTCCGCCTGGTACAGGACTTCCGCCCCCCACGGCAAATTCAGGCCGCCGCCCTTCTCCGGCGTATAAACGTACTGGGAAGGCTCCGTAATCACCTTGCCGCGGTTGTAGGGATTGTAAATCGTCCCGTACTTGGGAGCCAGCTTGTACCCGTAGGCGTTGGAATCCATGCGCTCCACCACCAGCTGGGTCATGCGCACGGCGAAGACGGGGCCGACAAGCGCCTTGAAATCATCCCAGCGGTCCTTGTTGTTCGCCAGGCAAACGCCCGTCACTACCGCCGTATTCCGGCCGGGGATGCTCCCGCCTTCCTCCAGCCAGGGCTGGGGGGTGCCGTCCTTGCGGGCGCCCTTGGTCAGATCCGCCCTGTAATTGTAAACAAGAATGGTCGTAGCGGGTTTGGACGTAAACTGCATCCAGTAAAACGCCTTGTCAAAAGCGGAAATATATCTGCTGGTGGAAGACTTTCTGGCATTGGGCGCGGCGCGCTCGGAATTGCGGAGCTCTCCAAGTTCCGCCGTCAGGGCGTGGACGATGCGGTCCGCTTCTCGGATGGTCAGAGCGGACTGAACCGTCCTTCTGGCTGGAATGAACATGGCCATGAACACCACGATCAGCACGGCAACCACGCCGATCGCAAGCACCACTTCCGTCAGGGTGAACCCCTTGGCACGAGACTGTTTCATACACTTGGTCAACATAAAATGGAAAATCCGGTAAAATATGAATTAGTTGGGAATCACCTGCTCCGTCGTCCTAAGCCGGCTGATATTGCCTTTGGGATAAATCACGATGCCGCCTGCCAGGCCCGGCTTGCCGTCCACCATCGGAGTCGGCTTCTCCTCCTTGCCGTTTCCGGCGGACCCGGAAACCACCACCAGCCGGGTGGGGGCGTTCGGCTGGGACATGCGGCCTTCCTCGTCAAACTCAATGAAATAAATATCCGTCATCCTGTTGCCCGGAAGATTGACGGTATCCTGCCCGTCACGGCTGGCAAAGCTGCGGGCTGCGGACTTGCCCTTGGTCTTCTTGGAGCCTTCCAGCAGGGTGCTGTAGGTGGGGCTGATGTAAAACCCGGCGGGAAGAGTCTGTAAACGGTTGACCAGATGCCACTTTCCGGTGCGCGTATTTTTGGACATCACGCCCAGGGTGCGCATGTTGCGGGCTTCGTCCTCAGGAGTGCTCACGATAATCAGGCGGCTCCACGTTCCCTTGCCCATGGCGTCCAGGCGGGCTTCCTGCACCATGCCGTCCACCATCTCCACGGCGGACTGGAGGCCCTGCCCCCTGCCTCCGCCTCTTAACATGCTGGCGGCCAAGGCCATCATGGCCACCATAATGGTGATGACGACAATCAGTTCCACCAGGGTAAACCCCTTGCTCCCTGACGAGGAACAGTGCGAAGCCGTTCCGGAATGCTTGGAAAAATATCTCATACAGATGATGCAGGATTGAACAACAATTTTTGGCATGCTACCCGTTTCACACGGACACGGCAATCATTTTTTGAGAAACGGGAATGCCTGATATGCTCCGGTTCAAATAAAAATCCGGCAACAGTTTACCACCCGGTAATCCTGGCTCCTTTCATCCGTCCGGAAGGAAAAAACTTCCGGCTGATTCAAGCCCCACATTTCAAAAAGGATAGGAAAAAAACGGCCTTGAAGGAATCTCTTGAAATCCTCTTCCCGACCCGGCTCTTTCCTGCAAAGAAAAACACCTGGATATCTACCTCAATTCCACCCAAATACCACGGTGGTCGCTGGCCTGGAGGGAGGGGGGAGAGTCAAGGATGCCCATGGGGGGCTTGCGGCCAAGGCGCTTTTTCAGGGTATTGTTGATGAAAAGATGGTCAAAGGAGTGGTAGGTGTCTCCGTCTTCGTAGTAGATGGTCCAGGTTTCCCCGCGGGAATCCCTGGGTTTCAGGCGGTTCAGGCGGTATTCCGTTTTAACCGGACCCTGGATGACCTGAACGGCGCTGTCCGCCGGACCGTCATTGAAGTCTCCGTACAGGAGCAGGGGCATTCCGTCCTGGGAGGCGAGGGCTTCATTCAGGTAATCCCGCAGGGCGTACGCTTCCCTTCGCCGCGTGTCTTCTGCAGAACCGTCGCGGCTGAGACGCGATTTCAAATGAACGCCCACCAGGCGGAACAGCCGCCCGTCCGGCATTTTTACCGTGGCGTCCAGAATGCCCCGCAGCATCGTTTTTTTCCGCTTCGTTTCTCCGGATACAGGCATGTCCGTCACGGAACGGTTGTCCACGATGGGATATTTGGAGAGGAGGGCCAATCCCCGGTCTTCCCCATTACGCATGACCAGCACCTTATGCGGTAACTGGACTCCTTTCCTTTTCAACCGCATTTGCAGATCGCGCACGGCGGATTCTCCACCCATTTCTGACAGCCCCACTATTTCCGCCCCGGATTGCCGGACCAGCTCCGCCAGGGCTTCCCGTGCTTCCACGGGCTTGTATTTTACCTGAAAGTTGCTTCTCCGCGGATCTTCCGGCACAAAGTAGTTGCCGGCGTTCATGGTCAGCAACCGCACGGGTTCCCCCTTGTCCGGGATTTCCACCTTTTCCGGCGCCACCTGCCTCCCTTCCCTCTGCCGGGCAGGGACCGCTTGCGGCGTATCCGTCAGCGGCTTCCATTCCGTCAAGCCGTAGCCCAGCACCGCGCACAGCACAATCAGGGCCGCGATGACGGAGGTTCCCCTGCGTTTTGACGTTTTCCTGATCATGTCCGTTCCCTTGAAAGATTTTCTCCATGAAGGACGTAGTGAATGAACAGGCCGAGCCGCACAAAATTTTCCGGCTTATTACTCGGCTTTCACTTCACTTTCATCCGTAGTTCATGATAAACCATGAATGTGCCTTCATTGCAACCCCAGAACGAGTCCCAGCCTGACGAGCAGACACTTTCCCAATATGCCGAACATACCAGGAAAAGCCTGATTGCGCGTCTGGAGAATTGGGAGGACCAGCGCACGTGGGATGAGTTTTACCGGACGTACTGGCGGCTTATTTATTCCGTCGCCCTGAAGGCCGGATTGAGGGAGGACGAAGCCTGGGACGTGGTGCAGGAGACCATTCTTTCCATCGCCAAGCAGAGCAAGAAGAATATTTACAAGCCGGAACAGGGTTCCTTCAAGCTCTGGCTCTGGAATATGACCCGCTGGCGCATCAACGACCAGTTCCGCAAGCGGAAGAAGGATACGGCCATGCTGATGAGCCCGGACGCCACGGAGAGCCAGGAACATCCCATCGACAAGATTCCGGACGAAGGGAAGAATAATTTTGACCAGGTGTGGGAGAGGGAGTGGCAGAATAACCTGCTCCAGGCGGCCCTGGAACGCGTCAAAGCGAAGGTGTCTCCCAAGCAGTTTCAAATTTTTGATTATTACGTGCTGCGGGAGTGGGACGCGGCGAAGGTGCGCCGACAGCTCGGCGTCACGATTGCCCAGGTTTACCTGGCGAAGCACCGGGTAGGAAGCGCCTTGAAGAAGGAGCTGCAATTCCTTCATTCCCAGGAAGAGGAGAAGGAGAGGTAGGCGGATGCCGCCCCGGTGCGGCCGGACCCGTTTTCCGCTTTTCTCCTGCCGTTCCGTTTTTCAGGAATGATTCCCTTATTTTGCCTCTTGCCAAGGCAGAGGTTTTGTCGTTAGATAACGGCAACTGCAATGCCGCCCTCACGCAACAGACATTCCGCCCAGAGAGTTTTTACCTGGGACAAGATCAAGATGGCCCTGGCGGCGGCGGAAGAAGGGTTTTATATCTGGAATATCAAAACGGGCGTCATCCATTACACGGACCGCTGCCTGACCATGATGGGGGCCAGCCGCAAGGAGAAGGCCCCCAATATTTTCACCCAGCCGGAGCTTACCATCCACGAGGAGGACCAGGCCTTTTTTTCCCAGGAGGTGCGCCGTTACCTGGACGGCCATTCCCACATGCCCATGCGCATTGAAATACGCATGAAGAAGCTGAATTCCAAGAGCTGGAGCTGGGTCCGCATCAACGGCCTCGCGCGCAGGGACAAGCAGCGCCGCCCCGTCATGCTGGTAGGAGTGTGGGTCAACATTACCCGGCGCAAGACGGCGGAGCTGCGCGCCGCGGAAGACAGGGACCTGTTCCACACCCTGATTGAACACATTCCGGACAGCATTTATTTCAAGAACCGGGAATCGCGCTTCGTCCTGGCGAATACCGCCACGGCCAATAAGCTGGGCGTGCCCACGCCGGCTGACCTGACCGGACGGACGGACGATTACTTTTTCGATCAAACGATGTCCGATGTTTCCCGCAAGGAGGAGCTGGACATCATGGCTACCGGACGCCCCATCCGCGCCCGCCTCCATCATGAGACATGGCTTCACAAGGATGATTCCTGGAGCCAGATCAGCAAGTTTCCTTGGTATGGCCGCAACGGGGACCTGAAGGGCATCGTGGGCATTTCCAGCGACGTCACCAAGCTGGTGAAGACGGAGATCAAGGCCACGGAAACAGCGCGTATTCTGGAAGAGCGCAACAAGTCCCTGGAGAAGGAGATAGATTTGGCCCGGGAAATCCAGTTCGCCCTGCTTCCCTATGAGATTCCCTCCCGCTCCCATACGGACCACGGCCTGACGCGCCATGTGGATTTCCACCACATTTTCACGCCTTCGGAGGGAGTGGCGGGCGACTGGTTCGATGCCTTTCCCGTGGGCAGTTCCGGCGTAGGCGCCATTGTCTGCGACGTGATGGGCCACGGCATCCGCGCCGCCCTGATCGCTTCCATGCTTCGCGGCCTGATGGAGCAGTTGTCCCATCTGGCGGACAATCCGGCGGCTTTTCTGTCTTCCCTCAACCACCAGCTTGCCAAAATTCTGCAACGGGCGAATACCACGATGTTCGCCTCCGCCGTTTATATTTACCTGGATTTGGAAACCGGCGTCATGACCGCCTCCACGGCAGGACACCCGCATCCCATTATCCTGGGGCCGGACGGAGTTGCCCGCAAGATGCCGCTGCCCAGGGGTATCGCCCTGGGGCTGCTGGATGACGCCACGTACCAGAACGCCCAGTTCCCCCTCCTGGCGGGTTCCCGCGTCCTGATGTATACGGACGGCCTGACGGAAGCCGCCAATCCGGAAGGGGAAGAGCTGGGCGTGGAGAGGCTGATCGATTATTTCAATAATTCTTCTCCCCAGAGCACCAAGGATTTTGTTCATCAGGCCCTTACCTGCGTAGCCAAATTCACCGGCTGCACCAACCAGGCCGACGATATCTGCATGCTGGGCATCAGCTATTCCGAACACGAGGCCAAGCCGGGGCGTTAACAAACCCGGTTCCTCCCTTTTCCGGATATTTACCTCTTTCCCTCCTTTTTTGCTGGGGAAAAATCCACATTCCGTCCGCCTGAAAACAGGAATCATTCAAGCAGGAAGACCATTTCCCGGAAGGGCGGTCAGCCAAGTTTTCCTTTTTCCCAAAGAGTTCTGCCGGCAGGGAGGCGCATTCTTCCCGCAAGGCCGCAGATATCTCCCGCCAGGTGAAAAACGACAGGAACGGCTTTCAATTTTCCCGCAGGGCCGGAATACGCCTGCTCTCTTTTCAGTAAACCAGATTCAAGAACTACCTTTCCAATCTTTCCCAAGCCGCATTCCGGAATTCCCGCCGCCAGGAATTTCGCGAACATCATCTTCCTGACCAATGCTTAAAAGCCAGCGGGATATGGCCAGACCATTTTCCCCATGCCGCCAAATGGGCAGAAGCCGTCAGGTTGTTTCTGGGCAATCATCCGGGGAGAATTTGAAATTGCGCCAGAACGGAACGCTCAGCATCCAGATGGAGAACAAGGCTTCCAGCCCTCCCGCCATGATGATCGTCGCCTGGACTCCCCAGACATCCACCACGGCGCCCCAGCCCATGGCGGCCAAAGGCTGCACCCCAATCGTAACGATGCTGAACAGCCCCAGAATGGCTGATTTGCGTTCCGGCGGAGCCAGAAGCTGCACGGCGGATGAAGAGGTGACGAAGAGGGAGGAGGTCGCCAGACCGGCAAAGAAGAAGCAGAGGGCCTGTATTTCCACCACGGGAATGATGCCGGCCACGCATAACGCGCTCCCCATCCACAGCGTGCCCGAGGAGAGCTTTGCCCCCACCCTGTCGCTTTTGCGCGCAAACGGCAGGACAAAGAGGATGCTCACCATGGCCCCGGCCCCGACTGCTCCCAGAATGAGGCCGGTATTCCTGGGGTTCCCGTGCATCAATGCCGGAACAATCTGGTACAGAGATTGCCCGCAGATGTTCTGAATGAGCGCGCTGATCATGATGAAGAGCAGGCTGCGCGTGGAAAGCACCGCCTTGAGCCCGGAGGCCTTTCTTCCGGCCCCGCGCTGCTTTTTAGGGGCGGAGGTATCCGCAACGCGTCCTTTCAGAGCCACCAGGCAGCCTATCAACGGCAGGCTTGCCACTACATTGCCGCCAAAGGCGGTTCCGGCTCCCCATTCTGCAATGATGTAGCCGGCCAGCGCCGGACCTACGGCCCGGCACGTGTTGAATACCAGGGAGTACATGCCCACGGCCTCCTGCAACTGCCTGCGCGGGATGAGATCGCCCACAAAAGCCTGCTGCGTGGGAAAGCCCACCGTCTGGTTGACGCCCATGGCCAGCCCGGCGGCGTATAGGTGCCATAGCTGGAGCATGTCCAGCATCGTCAGCAGAAACAGGGCTACGGCCACCAGCCATTGGACGCACTGCACGGCTATGAGCAGTTTTCTCCGGTCAAAACGGTCTCCCAGCCCGGCCAGCAGCATGCCGCCCAGAAAGAAAGGGAGCGCGTTCAGGGCGGCCAGCAGCCCCACTGCCGTGGCGGAGCCTCCGGAAATGTCGTACACAAGAATGCCCATGGCCGTCACCTGCAGCCACATCCCGATCAGGGCGGAGGCCTGTCCGGACCAGAAGATTTGCAGGTTCCTCACCTGAAGGGGCTTGAAGAAGCCCAGCCAGTCATTCAGCCATTTCATCAGCTCCGCCATCCTAGCCCCCGCCGCCGGAACCGTCCAGACGCGAGTGCGGCAACGGAAGCCCTCATAATCCCGGAACCCTTTTATTCCTCCGCGGTATAACAGGCCGGGTAGTCCTTGGAAGGCAGCCAGACGGGGAGATCTTTCATCCTGTCCGCGGCGCGTTCGGAAACCGGCATGCGCCAGATTTTAAAGAAAGGCCCCATGTTCTTTCCCGTGACCTTGGAGAAGGCGTTCATGACCCATTCCCATTTTTTTTCATCGCTCAGCTTGCCGTTGTCGTACGGCTTGTCATGGAATTGAAGGGCCACCTGCCGGAAAGCGTCAAATCCCAGATAGTACATCAGCTCCACCCAGAAGAAGAGCTGCACCTTGTTGGGCGCTTCATTGTAGGTCTGGGCGCCGGAGAAGTATTTTTTCATCTCAGCGCTCATGCCATACGGCCCCATACCGCCGCCCCAGCAGGATTCAAAGTTTTTCCCGGTGCCCATTACCTCGCAGACCATGGAAAAGATGTTGACGGATACTTCCGTCTGGCCCTCCATCGTAAACGGGGGCGACTGGTGATTATGCCCCAGTTCATGCCACAGCCCCCAGCTTCCGGACTGGATGATGGAGCCGCTGGCAATGGAGTCCGTCCAGTCCTTCGTGGCCATGGCGGGATAACCGGAATGCCCGGCCCCGGCGGAAATCTGCCTGTCCACGACAAAACGCATCGGGTGATGCAGGCGGTCCGGCTTGGTGTCCCATCCCATGATCCAGTCCTGGAGGGCCATGTTTTTTTGCAGGAATTCAGCCGTTTTCTGAACATCCGGACACCGCTTCAACTGCTCCACGGGCATCGTGACAATGAGGCGGGGCATGCAGATTTCCCCCCACGGCGCCTTGGCATTTTCCAGTTGTTCAGCCCATTGTTCCGGAGTGGTCTTCCCCATGACGAACAGAGGGGCCGGTACGGCTCCGGAAATCTGAACCTTGAATACTTTTCCCCGTTTGGAACGCTGGCCCACATTCACGTAAACCAGGCCGCCCATCGGGTTCACCATTTTCACGCGGCCCCGGTCCGCCGGAACCTGCATGGTTATTTCCGGAACCCTTTTCCATTCGTTCAGCTTGTGCAGGCTGTCCGTATGGCACCCTATGCGCACGCTGACAGTGCTGTCCTTGGGCGCGCCGGACAGGGAACAGGAGATTTCCGCCCCGGGCGGCGCATACAACCCCGTACTGTGCCAGCCGCCGATGTTGGAATCTATTTCCACCGTCCTTCTGACCGTCTGGACCCCGTCCTCCGGAACGCCGGGAAAATCTTTCGCCGCCGGGCACGCCTTCAGGGAGGAAAGCTTGGCGTCCTTCCATTCCCGGCATTTTTCCAGAAGCTCCTGCATGCGCCGGGTGTCATTCCCGCTTTTCCACGGGGCGGCTCCGGTGGGGAATTCCTCCATTCCCGCCATTTTTTCCGCCTTGTCCCAGGACCATGTTTCCAGCGGCTTGTCCTTATCCGCCTGAATTTCATCTCTGGAGGGGATTGAGTAGATGGAAAGCTCCGGCATCCGGTTCTTCACGGCCTGGGGAAAACGCCCCTCCGGTTCCGGCTGCTCTTCTTCCACAGGGATGTTTTCCTCCTGCCTGCGGGCCTGTTCCTCACGTTCGCGCCGTTCCAGCTCCTCCCTCCTCTTCTTTTCCTTCTCTTCGCGTTCAGCCTGCTCCCGGAGCTTTTGAGCCGCTGCCGCAGCCTGCCGTTCCTTCTTTTCCCTGGCTTCCTCCCGCGCCTTCTCCTCTGCCTGCCGCTCCTTTTCCTTCTTCTCCCTGATTTCCCGCTCACGCTGCATTCTCTGTTTTTCAGCGGCTTCCCTAGCCTTCTTCTCCTTCATTTTACGCTCGGCAGTCAATTCCTGGGCGGCTTTCCTTTTTGCCAGGTTATCCTGGTACACATAATAGCCGGCTCCCGCGCCGCAAACCAGCAGAAGCACTAAAAACCAGCCTACGGCGGAACCTCTGGAGACGCTTCGGGAAAAAGAAGGAATATTCATGTGATCGGAATTCGGAATGAATCGTCATCATTTCTGCATCGCAGACATTTCTTGTCAATACGATTCTTCCTTTTCCGCGGGAGCTTTCATGGAAAGAACATGCCGGAAACCGATTTCCCCCGCATCCGGCACCCCCCGTTTTTCAAGCTTCCGTCTCCGGAATCTCCGCCTTCATCCCGAAATGGGGGAACGCTCCATGCATCAGGCCGTCCAGCACGCCGCGGGTGCGCGGTTCCGGGCTGATGTATCCATGGCCGCAGGCTACCATGGCTTTTACTTCCTCCGCCGCATTGGAGGGGCAGCACCGGAACGCTTCCGGCAGATGGCGCATGGCGTCCAGGTCATTGTGCCCGTCTCCGAAGATGGCCGCATGGACGGGAGGCACACCGAACCGTGAGGCTACAAAAGCCAGGGAAGTCCCCTTGTTGTAGTCGCGGTGGCTGAAACGCAGGTAGGGGCCCGCCCTCTGCGTGACGATTTCATCATACGGACCAACCGTGTCCCGAATGACGCAGGAGACGTCATCCAGCCCGCAGGCATCGTTCACCACCAGGGAAAAAGCGTCATTGGCCTGTCTGCGGAGTTCCAGCCCGGAGAACCGGTGTTCCAGATGGTCCATCAATGATTCCAGCATGCCGCCGTAACGGGTGAACAGGTCGTCATGGGCAACGGCGCAGGCGTCGTTCCACGGAACGCCGGGCATCAGTCGCCCTTCCGCATCCGCCAGATGAACGTTCCGTTCCATCGTCACCGTAAAATCCGGGGCAAACGCTTCCGGATTATCCTGGAACATGTCCATCAGCCCTTCCCGCAGGTAAACGGGGTCCCTCCCCGTATTGATGCCCCAGAGCACGCCGTACCGCTCCCGGAGTCCACGCATGGTTCTGAAAAAAACGCGTCTTTCCTCCGCAGGGCCGCCCAGCGTGAACAGGGTATCGTCAAAGTCAAAGGAGAAGAGGTACCGGGGCAGTCCGGGCCTGGGCAACGCACGGACCGGCAGAAAACGCATCAGTTCCATTTCAGGCCAGTCCTCCCTTCACCACGGCGCGCCTCTCCGCATGCGCGACGGGTTCCGCCAGCGGAATATCCTCCTCCACCGGCTCCGCCGAAGGAATGTGTTCTTCCACGGGTTCAGCGGAAGGAATGGTTTCCGGAACGGGTTCCGCCTCGGGGATGACTTCCTGCCGTGGCTCGGGCTTCTCCCGGCGTCCCGGTGCAGAGGGAGCGGGACGGGCTGCCGGGGGGGCGGACGGCGGACGCACCGCAGGGGCCGTTTTCCTTTCTCCTGCGGAAGCGGGGATTCTGGCCTCCGCGCCCACGCCGGCCCGCACCTGGCGGGCAATGGGGGTATTCATATCCACCGCATACGTGACGGGCAGGCTCCCGGCGGGAATTTCCTCTCCCGGCTTGCGCATGTGGATTTCCACCCTGCGGTTGGCAGCCTGGGCGTTCCGGTCACCCTTCGTGGAGACTACCGGGCGGGAGGCCCCGCAGGCGCGTATGTAGAGCCTGCATTCCCCGTTCGGGCGCGTCAGGGCGATACCGTTGTCCTTCAGCCACTGGCGCACGGCATTGGCCCGCATCAGGGAGAGCACGGCGTTATATTCCCCGGAACCGAAGCTGTCCGTATGCCCCTCCACAATGAAAATCGTGTCCGGGTTTTTCATCATCAGCCCGGCGAGCTGAAGCATGCTGAGGCGCGCGGAATTTTTCATCACTGCCTTGTTGTATTCAAACAGAAGGTCCGCGCCCAGCCTGCTGTAACCGCTGTCCTTGCCCAGGGAGGACTGGGCCATCAACTGGGAAAGCGATTTACTGCCGTCCGGCAGGTGGGAATCATCCTGGCCCCCAGCCCCCTTGAGCTTGTTGTTGTACCATTCGTCCGGGTTGGCCATGTCCGGCTCCGCCGTCTTGATAGTCGCCGGGCTGGCGGAAGTTTTCAGCATCTCGGGTGGAGAAGGTTCAGGCAGTCCCTTCGCGACGGCATTCATGTCCACCTGCGGCATTTTGGGGGCGAGGGATTCCGGCGGGGACGGAGTAGCCGGATCGGCGGAAAAGCTGGTTTCCCCCGGAGCGATCACCACCTGTTCCGGCAGCATGTCCTCCAGGTCCGGCAATTCCGGCGGCACTTCCTCAAGCTGTTCGATATCCGGTTTTTCAACCACTTCCGCCACATCCGGAGCGGGACGGTCGTCCGCTTTCAGCACGATTTTCTCAGGCAGCGGCTTCCGGTCCTCCTGAACCGTAGGTGCCTTGTGCACATGAATGCCCAGGTCAAACCAGCTCAGAACGATGAAGCCCAGGTAATGCACCAGCACAGCGGCAAGAAGGGCCCCCACCGCCACGGCGGCAAGATGGCGCGGCGCAGGCAGGATGAAACGGCTGCGCCTGCGGCGGTTCTCGCGAAGTTCACGGGTGTTTTCCTGATTGGCACTCACGGGATCATCAGCAAAAGGAAAGGCACGGTTCATGAACCGGAAGGAGCGGTGCCCGTAGCAGGTGCACTGTAGGATTCATGGGGCAACACCCTGGGCATGGGCATGCGCGTATTCTCATGAATCCATTCCGCAATGCCAGCCTGCAACTCGTCATCCCCGGCATAGACGTTGACCTTGTAGGTTTTCTCGAATTTCTCCCCTTTCTTCCCTTCAATGGAGTGGAGGAAGGTCCGTTCCCGGGTGCCGTAGGGCTCCCCTTCCCGGATGGATTCATAAAGTTGTTTTTTCTCGTTTCTCAGGGAATCGTAAATGCTCAGGCAATCCTCCAGCGTGGAGAAGAAGTACTGGTTCGTGCAGACCACCATAACGGGATAATCCAGTTTCAGGGCATCGTCCACGGGAGCCACGTCAAACGTACTGAAATCCGCACGCCAGTCCACGCCGGCATCCAGCAGCCAGTACGCGGCATAACACACGGGCTTGCCCCAGTCCTGCTCCATTTCCCGGACGGCCACGGTTTTCAGGGAAGGGAAGCAGTCCATGCTGACCATGCAGCGGATGCGGGGATCTTCAGACGCGGCTTTAAGCAACACGGCAGCCCCAAACCCCTGCCCTACGGCGGCCACGGGCGGCAATCCCCCCTGTTTCCGGGATACGGCGTCCAGCAGAGCCGTTACATCCGCATATTCCTTCAATCCGTATGTGCAGAATTTCCGGGCGTCGTTTTTCCCGCGCGGATTCCATACCAGGCACGTGTAACCGGCTCCGGTCAGCCCTTCCGCCAGCGGCAGGGAGCCTTTCACTCCCTGGTCCCAGGAGGTGGCTATCACCACCAGCTCCGGCTTCGCCTCCAGATGCGGCATTTTTCCGCGCAGTTTCAAGGTATCCCGCACGCGGCTCTGGCGCGGGGACAAGGCCTCCGGACGCCCCGGACGCACCAGATAGCCTTCAATGGCGGTACCGTCGGCGGAGACCGCTTCCACCGGCTCCATCACCAGGGAATCCGCAACGGGAGAAACGGCGGGTTCATCCCCCCCCACGGGAACGAGCAGCGGAGTGGACACATACCACGCAAACCACACCAGGACGCCCACCGCCGCCAGAAGGAGCAGAAGAAACAGTTGAACAAGACGTTTGAACATGGAAAGGCTGTACCCGGAAAGCGGTTGTCGGAAAGATTTTATCCCATCCTGTCTACGTTGACAACACTCAACTTCTATCAGGAGAATATCTTCCGCACTCCATTCCGGCCCGCATGGAGCCGTGTCGCACCGCCCTCCGCTGGACAGGCGCGGGCGCACGGACATGCCGTCCCGGCAAGCCTCCCTCCCTGCCCGGCGGCCAAATAACGCTTTATTTCCCGCCCCCGATCTGGCATCCTTGTCCCACCTTACTTTTTCATGGCAATCCAGGCCCGACATTTCCGCCAATGGTTCGCATTTCTCCTCCTGCTTGCGCTGGGAGGAACGGCGGCCTGGTTCCTGATGCCCCGGGAATGGTCCCAGATGCAGTGGGAAATTCCCGGCACGCCGTCCGAATATCCCCTTGCCCAGCTTCTGCGGCCCTGGCTCATTCTCCTGGGCTGTTTCCTTCCGGCGCTGGGGATGCTGCTGTACAACCGCTCGGGCATCCTGGACAGGTATGTGGCGCGCACCTGGTTCACGGCTTTCATCATGTGCACGGCCATCCTGACGCTGATTTACATTATCGGCGATTTTGCGGACAATGTGGGGGACCTGATGAACCTGGATTCCCCCCTGGCAGGCACCTTCCGCTTCTACCTGAGCCAGCTGCCCATGATCCTGAACCTGATCCTTCCCTACACTCTTCTGCTGGGAACGCTCTGGGCGCTTACCAAGCTTTCCTCATCCTCGGAAATCACCGGCATGCTGCAATCCGGAAGATCCCTGCTCCGGATCAACGCCCCGGTCATCATCGGCGCCGTCTTTGCGGCTATCTACTTCGGCATCTTCGGGTTCCACTGGGCTCCCAATTCCACGCTGTACAGGAAATTGATGTTTTCCTCCCTGAGCCAGAATAAAAATGACGACGCCTCCCGGAGCACCATCTACAAGAATGACGCGGAATCCCGCATTTGGTACCTCGGCGACCCTCCCGGAATAGACTCCCCCGGCGAGCCGTTCCGGCAGGTGCGCGTGGAACAGTTCAGCGCGCCCGGAAAGATGGGGTACGAGCTGTTCGCGGATGAAGCCACGTGGGACCCGGCTTCCAGAACATGGACATTCCGGCAAGCCATCAAAAGAAATTATTCCCAGGAGGAACCCCGCCAGCTGAACGACGTGCCCGTGTTCGCCGGGCAGGAATACCAAACGCTGAAAGAGCATTATCCCGAGACTCCCTGGCAGTTGATTTCCCCCAATGTCCGCGTGGATACCCAGGGCACTCCGGCCCTTCAGGAAATCATCAGGTCCGGCACTACGAACGCCAAGTACCTCAGAAGCCTGCAAACGGAATGGCACGTCAGGATAGCCCGCATGTTTTCCTGCATTATCCTGACATTCATCGCCATTCCTTCCGCCATCACGTTCCAGCGGCGCTCCGCCATGTCCGGCATCGGCATTGCGCTGTTCCTGGCGGCGGCCATGCTGTTCCTGTATGAGTTTTTCCCCACGCTGGCCTCCGCAGGCTACCTCCCCACCTGGCTGGGGGCGTGGATGCCCAACATCATTTACACCATCATCGCCATCCGCCTGTTCCAAACCAAGCTGGCCCACAGAAGCTTCATGGAGATGCTGAAAGGCTTGAAAAAGACACCCGTCCATGACCAATCCTGACCACCTTGACGACTCCCTGGCAGCCGTCCGGAAAGCCCGCGAACTGCTCCACCGGGCACGCGCCGTGATTTTTGACTTTGACGGGCTGCTGGTGGATACGGAATACGCCATTTATTCCTCCTGGGAACGCGTGTTCGCATCCTGCGGCCACGCCCTCCCCCTGGATCTGTTCAACCAGTGCCTGGGGAGCGGCTACACCCACTGGAACCCAGGGGAGCATCTGGAACAATTGACGGGCCGCACCTTCGACTGGGAAGCCGTCAACGGACGCCGCCAGGAGGAAATCGTCCGCGACCTGGAACACGCCGGCCTTCTGCCCGGAGCCTGCGAACTCATCCGGAACCTGGCGGAAGCCGGAACGCCCATGGGGGTGGCCTCCAGCTCTTCCCACCGCTGGGTGGACGGCTGGCTGAACAGGCTGGACATCATGCCCTATTTCCAGACCGTCGTCTGCCGAGACGACGGCCTTCCCGTCAAACCGGACCCGGCCCTGTTCCTGAAGGCTGCGGAAAACCTGGGCATACAGCCGGCTGAATGCCTGGTGCTGGAAGATTCCCAGAACGGCACCACCGCCGCGCACCGCGCAGGAATGCCCGTCATCTCCATTCCCAACCGGGTGACGGAGCAGGCGGATTTTTCCCTGGCAACCAGTAAAATCCGTTCCCTGGCGGAACTTCTATAGGAATTCTGGAATGCCGCCTTCCCCATTCCGTTACGCTTGTTTCTTGACGGAATTCCTTTCATGCCTTATGTAAGGAGAATGGCTTCCCAACGTACCCCATTATATCACTATCGCGTCAAAGACAAGATTGTGGGCCCTATCTGCCTGACAGACCTCCACGCCCTGCTTGTCTCCAAGAAGATTCTTCCGGACACCATGATCCGGGAGGAACATTCCCAGTGCTGGATGCCGCTCGCAACGGAGCTGCGCCGCCAGGAGCGCCTGGCGCGCCTCAGGGCCTCCGCCTTCATGCTTTCCTGCCGCCCTCCTAAAAGCTGCCTTCTGTTTTACATCATTGCCTTTCTCCTTCTGGCCTGCGGCGTGGCGCATTCCATCATGCTCCACACCATCCTTTACATGGAAGCGCTGTTCGTTCCTGCCATAGCGTTTTTCATGGGAAAGATGCTGATGTACATGCACCTTCTTACCGGAGGCATGAGGAAAATGCCCGCACAGGAACCGGAACGCTGACCGGACGCAAACGTTTTCCTCCTACCCGTTCTCTCCCCTGCAGCCTATGGACCCGATACCCGCCAGAGCAACGCTCTACTATTACCGCACCGATGAGAAAACCGCCGGTCCCGTCAGCAAGGAAGTGATCGACACGCTGGCGGCAGCCGGCAAGCTTCCGTTTTCCACCACCATGGTCAGAAAAGAAGATTCCCGGAACTGGGTTCCCCTTTCCGCCATTCTGCGGCGGCGGATTAAATTCAAGGCCCTCCAGCCTTCAAAGAAGGAGCAGCCTTCCATCCGCATCCTGTTTTATGCAGCGGCAGCCCTCTTTTTCTGCTTTGGCATCGTGATATTTTTCCTGACGAACCATGCCGAACTGGAAGTAATCATCCTGATTCCCTGCATCCTCGTTTTCATGGGCAAGCTTTTATGCTACGCTCATGCGCTTGTGGAAAAGTGCGGCATCACCAACGCTCCCGGCAGGGAATAAGAGCCCGCCACCGTGTTGTACCGGAACCGGGCCGCCGCTTCCCGCATCTGCCGGCGGATAACCGGATAACTTGAAATAAAAAACCGCCGGAACCCCAACGGTCCCGGCGGTTTGAAAAATTACTGTCCCGGAGAATTATTTGTTCAATTCCGCAACGGCGGCTTCCAGGCTGGGCACGTCTTCAATGGAGATGACAGTGGCATCCTTGCAGATGCGACCCATCATGCCGGCCAGCGTCTTGCCCGGTCCCAGTTCAATGAAGAGGCGGTGGCCCTGGTCCACCAGCTTTTGCATGGAGGCCGTCCAGCGCACGGAGCCGCACACCTGGTGCTCCAGCACATTGCGGATGTCGTCCGGCCCTTCCACCACACGGGCTTCATAGTTGCAGTAGACGGGCATGGAAGGCGTACCGAAGGAGACATTCTTGAGTTCCTCCGCCAGTTTCACCATGGCGCTGTGCATCAGGCGGGAATGGTAGGCTCCCGCCACATTGAGTTTCTTGGCGATCTTGCAGCCGGCGGCCTTGGCTCCGGCAATAGCCTTGTCCACGCCTTCTTCCGTGCCGGAAACGACCGTCTGGCCGGGGCAGTTGAAGTTGGCAACGTCCACGTCGCATTCCTGCGCCAGCTTGATGACGTTTTCATCCGACCCGCCGATCATCGCGGCCATGGTGCCCTTTGTGGCGTTGCAGGCTTCCTCCATGAACGCGCCGCGCTTCTGGACCAGGCGGAGGCCTTCTTCAAAGGTATAGGTTCCGGCAGCGGCGTGAGCCGTGAATTCACCCAGGGAAAGGCCGGCGGCGGCCACGGGATTCAGGGAAGGCACCAGTTCCTTCAAGACGGCCAGGCAGGCCAGGCCATGCACGTAAAGAGCGGGCTGGCAGTTGCAGGTGCGGGTCAGTTCTTCGCCGGGGCCTTCAAACATGATGGAAGAGAGGGATTCCCCAAGCGCCTTGTCCGCCTGCTCAATCAGGGCCCTGGCGGCGGGATACTGGTCATACAAATCTTTGCCCATGCCTACTTTTTGGGCACCTTGTCCGGAAAACAATAATACTGCGTCCATAGTTGAGGCTGAATTATACCGTTCCGGCAGGAAAGAAGCAAGAGCGATCTTGTCGCCGTACTTCCACCGTAATTCCCTTAGCACCAATATGAATAGAAAATCCGCCCCGGTCTCTGCGAGAAGCCGGGGCGGATGGTTAAACCGGATGTGTCAGGGAACGGCCTTAGGCGGTTGCTTCCGTGGTGGCGGGAGCTTCTTCCTTTTCAGCCGTTTCGCGGGGCAGATCGATGATTTCGATCATGGCCACGAGGGCGGAGTCCGTCAGGCGCTGGCCCAGCTTGACGATGCGGGTATAGCCGCCCTTGCGTTCCGCGCAGAGGGGAGCGATTTCATCAAACAGGCGTTTGACGGCGGTCGTGTTGTGAATGGTGGCGGTAGCCAGGCGGCGGGAGTGCACGTCGCCGCGCTTGGCGAGCGTGATCAGCTTTTCCACATAGGGACGGAGAGCCTTGGCCTTGGCCAGGGTGGTGGTGATGCGTCCGTTGAGGATGAGGCTGCATGCCTGGTTGGCGAGCAAAGCCCTGCGGTGAGAAGCGTTGCGCTGAAGCTTGGAGGTTTTTACACCGTGTCTCATGATGATATTTTTCTATGTGTGTTGGTTTTGTGAGATTTAGTCGTCGTCGTCTTCGATGTTGGCGGCAATGAGGTCTGCCAGGCCCACGGGGCTTTCCTCTTCCAGGCCCAGGCGCGGCTTGGCCTGCGGCACGGGACCGGTAAGCAGGGAGGGATCCACCTGAACACCCAGGGAAAGGCCCAGTTCCAGCAGCTTGTCCTTGATTTCGTTGAGGGACTTCTTGCCGAAGTTGCGGTACTTGAGCATTTCGCTTTCGCTCTTCATGGCGAGCTGGCCAACGGTGGTGATGTTGGCGTTGTTGAGGCAGTTGGCGGCGCGCACGGAAAGCTCGATTTCGTTGACGCTCATGTTGAGCAGCTTGCGCAGGCGGGCCGTTTCCTCGTCCTGGACGGCGGAAGGAGCTTCTTCAAAGTTGACCTGCTTGTCGTCATAGTTGACGAACACGTCCAAGTGGTGGCGCAGAATGGCGGAAGCCTGGAGCATGGCGTCTGCGGGGGAGATGCGACCGTCCGTCCAGACTTCAAGGATCAGCTTGTCGTAGTCGGTCATCTGTCCCACACGGGTATTCTGCACGGAGTACTTCACACGGGTGACCGGGGAGAAAATGGAGTCGATCGGAATCACGCCAATGGGCATGTCCGGCACCTTGTTTTCGTCGCCGGTGGCAAAGCCACGGCCCACGCGCACCTGGAATTCGCATTCGAACATGGTGTCCTGGTCCAGGGTGCAGATGATTTGATCGGGATTGACCACCTGGTAGGTGGTGTCGTCAGTGATGTCGGCGGCGGTCACGACGCCCTGCTTGTGCACGCGCAGGGAGAGCAGACGCGGTTCCTTGCCGTTGTGCTTGAATTTGACCTTCTTCAGGTTCAGCACGATTTCCGTCACGTCTTCCACCACGCCGGGCAGGGAGGAGAATTCATGCTGCGCGCCGGCAATGCGGACGGAGGTGATGGCGGCGCCTTCAAGAGAACCCAGAAGAACGCGGCGCAGGGAGTTGCCAAGCGTATGGCCGTAACCGTTTTCAAACGGTTCCGCCACGAAGGTCAGATGATTCGCATCATTCGGGTCTTCAATTTTTTCCAGACGGCTGGGAACTTCAAAGCGGGCCAGCGTGGTAACGGCGGTTTCTTCTGCAATAGTGGTTTCGTTTTCCGACATAATCGTATGTAATGTACCGGGTTTCCCCTCAGCACAGGCATGGCGGGCAATCCGCCTGAAGGACCTACGGCATGTTTTGGAAACGCCCGTGCGGGGAGCAATTTAACGATCTGTTTTCAACAATCAACTCTTTTCATGTCCGCCGGCAAATTTTCTGTGACTTAACGTGCGTCATCTGGCATAGTGGGGCAAACCTATATACCAACTCATGAAGCATCCTGATTTTTTGGACAACAGGGATTTTACGGGGGAAGACAAGAAGCGCCCCTCCACCATGTCCATGGACACCAGCTACCAGGCTCTGGAAGGAGCCGTCAAAAAACTTTCCGAAATAGCCTCCACCAGGCACGACCCCCGCTACCTCCAGGAGTATATCAAGACGGGCATCAACATGGCGCAGTCCGACGCCTCCGACCACGATTTTACCGTCCTGATCCGTTCCGGGCGGGAGATGTACCGCGCCAACTGCGTTTTCGCGCCGTACCGCCACATCCGCAAGATTTCCGTGTTCGGCTCCGCGCGCATCAGGAATGACGAGCCGGCGTATGAAACGGCGCGGGAGTTCGCCAGGGAAGCCAGCGAACACGGCTACATGGTCATTACGGGTGGCGGACCGGGCATTATGCAGGCGGCCAATGAAGGGGCCGGGGAGGAACGCTCCTTCGGCCTGAACATCACCCTGCCGTATGAACAGACCTCCAACCCCGTGGTGGCCCGCAGCAACAAGCTGATCAATTTTTATTATTTCTTTGTCAGAAAACTGAATTTCGTGGCGGAAAGCGACGCCATGGTGGCGTTCCCCGGCGGCTTCGGCACCATGGACGAGGTGTTTGAAACCCTCACCCTGATCCAGACGGGGAAGGCCACCATTTACCCGATCGTCCTCCTGGATTCCCCCGGCAAGACCTTCTGGCTGAACTGGCTGGCCTTCATCCGCGTGGAACTGGTGGATTCCGGCCTGATTTCCGCGGATGACCTGCACCTTATCCACGTCACCAAGAATCCGGCGGAGGCCATGGAGCACATCGACCGCTTTTACCGCATTTTCCACTCCTACCGTTTTGTCAGGGACGCCATCGTCATCCGCCTGAACACGCACCTTCCCGCCCAGTGGGTGGAGCATCTGGAACGGGATTTTTCAGACCTGATCCTGCCCGGGGGAAGAATGGTCCAGAGCGGCCCGCTCCCGGATGAGGCGGACGAACCCCACCTGGAGCGGCTGCCCCGCCTCATTTTCCCTATTAAACGCGGCAATTACGGCAGGCTGAGGCTATTGATCGATCGCATCAACCAGACCCCCAGCCGGACTTATTCTCCCGCCTCCCATGCCTGACGCCCTTCCCGAGTGGCTGATTCCGCTGGTCTTCGGCCTGATGGGAGCCTGCATAGGCTCCTTCCTGAACGTGGTCATTTACCGGACGCCTCTGGGCATCTCCGTCAATGATCCGGCGCGTTCCTTCTGCCCGGAATGCGAGGAACCCATTCCGTGGTACCTGAATATTCCGGTGCTAAGCTGGCTGGCGCTCCGGGGAAAATCCGCCTGTTGCGGAACGCGCATCAGCTTCCGCTATTGTTTCGTGGAGCTGCTCACGGCCCTGCTTTTCGCCGCCATGGGGTGGAAGTACGCGGACGCCTCCGCGGGAGCCGCCGTGCTGCTCTGCCTGTGGACTGCCATGGCCATCGTCATCATGTTCATTGACGCGGAGCATCTGATCGTATTCCGCTCCCAGGCGCTCATCGGCGCCGCAGCCGGGGTGGGAGCCTGCGCCCTTTACCCGTTTCTCCTTCCGGACAACGACGTCATGACCTGGACAGACGCCTTCACGGCCTCCGTGCTGGGGGGAATCGCCGGGTATGCCGCCATCAGGCTGGTGATTGAACTGGGCAAGCTCCTGTTCGGCACCTGGAAGCAGCATTTTGATGCTCCCGCTCCGTGGAGCCTGAAGGAGCCGGAATCCGATAGGGACGAGCTCCAGCTTATTATCAACGGCCAGCCCCACGACTGGTCCATGCTTTTTCACCGGGCCACGGACAAGGCCGTCATTTCCGGGGGCTCCGTCACCATTGACGGGGAAACGCTCCCTCCCTGCTCCGTCACCCTGAGCCAGGACAGGATAGAGCTGGAGAACGGAGACGTTTTCCCACTGGAAGACCTGGAAAGCGTGGAAGGAACCATGACGGATATTCGCGCGCAGCGGGAAGCCATGGGCTCCGGTGATGCCTGGATTCTGATGATGGCCGGGTGCGTGGGCGGATGGCAGGGCGCGGTGTTCTGCCTTTTCCTCGGCTCCCTGCTGGGGATTGTGCAGGCAGTCGTTTCACGCATGGGGTTCGGCAGGAATCTCCCCTTCGGCCCCGCTCTGCTCAGCGCCGCCCTGGTCTGGCTGCTGGGTGGCGACCAATGGTGGCTGGCCTACCTCCGCTTCATTTCCGGAGAATAATTTTTCCCTCCATGACACGGCTGGACCGCAACCCTTCCGGGCTGCGGTCTTTTTTACAGATTTATTTCATATTCAACGGATTGATCATTCTGCACCCAAGCAGAAAAAAGGGGAACCCCACAACAGTTCCGGATGCCCCTTTCCGGAGCACGCACGTTTTTATTTTGCAACCAGGATGAATTCCGGGGGTTCATCCTAGCAAAGGGAGGCGTTTCCCCCTGTTTGAAATATCACAGCGCGACGCCCCTTTCCGAAACGCATCAAACCTCACCACTCAAAGATATGACCAAGCAAATGATTATCGCCGCGGCCTTCGCCGCCTGCTCCGCGTTCGCTCAGGACGCGCCGCCGCCCCCCGCCCCGGACGCACCTTCCGACGCTCCGGAAATGCAGCCCCCTCCTGAAAGAAGGGGAGGCCCCCGCCACCGCGCCGGAGGCAGGGACCGCCAGGGCCCAGGTCCGGAACGGGCCAATCTCCAGATGAGGAGAATTGATCCCGGCATCATGATCATCGGGGAAGAACTGGTCATGGCCAAGTATGACTCCGACAAGGACGGCAAGCTTTCCGACGAGGAAATAGCCGTTCTCCAGGCGGACGTCAAGAAAGCCCAGGAAGCCAAGAAGGCAGCCATCCTGAAGAAGTTCGACAAGGACGGCGACGGCAAGCTTTCCAAGGAGGAAAGAAAGGCCATGCAGGAAGAATGGCTCAAGGACCATCCGGAAGCCGCCAAGCGCATGGAGGAAATGAAGGCCCGCCAGGAAGCCCGCAAGGCTGAAATGCTGAAAAAGTATGACAAGGACGGCGACGGCAAGCTTTCCGACGAGGAAAAGAAAGCCATGCGGGAGGACTGGGCCAAGGACCATCCGGAAGCCGCCAAGCGCATGGAGGAAATGAAAGGCCGCCAGGAAGCCCACGCTGCCAACATGATCAAGAAGTTTGACAAGGACGGCGACGGCAAGCTTTCCCCGGAAGAATTGCAGGCTATCCCTCCCCGTCACGGCCAGCCGGGCCCGCATCATGCCGCGCCCGGCGGTCCCAAGGGACCGGGTGCGCCCAAGATGGATGGACCGCGCCGTCCCGGAGGCCCCAGGGCTGAAGGGCCCCGCGCGCCCAGAGGACCGGAAGGCCGCAGGGGCGGTGAAGGACGCCGTGGAGACGGTGACCGCGGTCCCCGCGGCAACCGTCCGGACGGTCCCCGTCCCCAGCTTGACCCCAACCGCGCCCCGATCATGGCGGCCGGCTGGATTCTGATTGAGGAAAAGTATGACGCCGACAAGGACGGCAAGCTGAATGAAGCTGAAATGGCACAGCTCAACGCTGACGCCTCCAAGGCTCTGGAAGCGCGACGCTCCGCACGCAGGGAAGCCAGGAAGGCAGCCCGCGGCAATAACGACATGCCCCCTCCCCCCGCTCCGGTCCAGGAAGAAGGGGATGATGAATAAGTTCACCCGCAGAAACGCATAGCAGAAACAGAGAGACGGCCCCGTCTGCCTTACGGCAGGCGGGGTTTTTCTTATCAGGGAAAAGGAATTAGGGGTTATAGGAATCATAGGGAACTTTAGGAATTATAGGAATTATAGGAATTCCCATAATCACCCCTATCACCCCTATCACCCAGCAAACTCTCGGACTTACTCAATCCTTCCCCTTCCTTCCACCAAGAAACAGACCGGGGGAGGCATGCCGCCTCCCCCGGTCAGACTTGACAAATCAATTTCCTGCCGTGTCTCAGGCTCCGGCCTTCATAGCCTGCTTGACTTCCTCATGCAGCCCATGCTTCCGGGAAAAGAGGAGGGCCGCCGGAGAGGCGATGAAGATGGAGGAGTACGTGCCGATCAGGATACCTGCGGAAATTGTCCAGGCGAAGTCTTCCATGGAAGGGCCGCCGAAGAAGTACAGGCACACCAGAACGGCCAGCGTGGAAAGAGAGGTCAGGATGGTACGGGAAAGCGTCTGGTTGATGGCTTCATTCATGATTTGGGACGCGCTTTCATTCGGGTCCGAGAAGCGGAGGAATTCGCGAATGCGGTCAAATACGATGATTTTATCATTGATGGAATAGCCGGCTACCGTCAGCAGCGCGCCGATGTGGATGACGTTCAGCTCCGTGCCGCTGATGATCACCAGCCCCAGCACCAGCAGGACGTCATGCGTCAGGGCGATGACCGCACCGATGGCGAAGGTCCATTCAAACCGCACCGTCAGGTAAATCATGATGCCCAGAATACCGAAGAAGAGGGCCCAGGCGGAAGTGATGAGCGTATCGTACCCCATGGATTGCCCGATGGTTTCCTCGCTGAACGGAGCGTTGTCCAGCACAGGGAACGCCTTGTCCAGGGCCGTGGTGATGGCCGTCTTGTCCTGGGCGTTGTCGGAGAAGTTGATCAGGATGTTCACCTTGCTGCTGTCCGTGGATTCCGCCACTTCCTGCACGGTGGCCTTCTGGGTCAGGGCCAGCTTGTTCACGACGCCCTCCACTTCCCTGAAGGAGATGTCTCCCTTGTTGACCAGGTAGGAGATGGAGGAACCGCCCGTAAAGTCCATGCCCAGGCAATCCTTGCCCTTCATGGTCCCCGCCACGATGCAGATGAGCAGCAGAATGGCGGACAGGGAGCAGGACCAGACCTTCTGGCCCATGAAGTTGATGTTGCTCTTCTTTTTGAAGAGGTTCAGGAATTTGAGGTCCTTCATCATGCCGATGGTATCCGCCCAGTAGAAGAGGACGCGGGTGACGAGAATCGCCCCGATCATGGAGGTGATGACGCCCACCGTCAGCGTAACGGCAAAGCCCTTGATGGTGCCGGTGGCCATCCAGTACAGGATGACGGCGGTGATGAGGGAGGTGATGTTGGAGTCAAAGATGGCGGAGAAGGCCTTGTCAAAGGAGTTGCGGATAGCCACGCGGAAGGGGCGCCCCATTTCCTTTTCTTCCCGCAGGCGCTCGTAAATCAGCACGTTCGCATCCACCGCCACGCCCAGGGTCAGCACGATACCGGCAATACCCGGCAGCGTCAGCTCAAACCCGAAAATGGACATGGCCCCCAGAAGAAGCAGGGCATTGATCGTCAGGCCCATGATAGCCACCAGACCGGCAAAGCGGTAGTAGATGATCATCATGATGAAGCAGAGGATCAGCCCCGTGATGCCCGCGTATTCCCCCTGAAGGAGGGCCGTATGGCCCAGGGAGGCGGAGATTTCACTGGCGGATTCAAAGTTGAGCTTGTTGGTCAGGGGGTTGGAAAGCACCTTCGTCAGGGCTTCCGCCTCGCCGGGAGCATCCAGTCCGCTGATTTCAAAGCTTTTTGAAAGGATGGCCTGAACCGTGGGCGCGCTCTTGACCACGTCATCCAGCACAATGGCCATGCGGTCGTGGCCCAGCTGCATGCGGGAAGTCAGGTTGTACATCTTGTCCGCCCCCTCGTTGCTCAGGGTGACGTTGACATGGCCGGGACGGGCCAGGTCCACCCCGGCGCGCACAATGTCCTTGCCCGTCAGGGATTCACGTTTTTCCAGAAAGATTTTTTCCGTGACGTCCTCGTTTTTGCCGTTCTTGAAGGTGTATTCATACATCCTGTAGCCGGGAACGCGGATGCGGCCTTCCGCCACCAGTTCATTGTTGCGCGGATGGACGGGGAGAATCTGCAGCTTGGCCACCTTGGTCAGGATAGCCTTGGTTTCCTCACGCTTGGCAGGGTCCGCGGCGGGAATCTGCACTTCAATGAGGTTCAGGTCATCCTTTTTCTTCGGGCGGATGATGACGTCATTGGCTCCGGTGCTGTTGAGTCGTTCCGTGAGGATCACGCACGCCTGCTCCATGGCCTGGTCCGTCAGCGGAATGGGCTTGCCGTCGTCCCCGATGTTCGGTTCCACGCTCAGCGTGAAGGAGACGCCCCCGGCAATGTCAATGCCGTATTTCAAACCCTGCTGGAAGAGGGAGAACAGGGAAAAGGAGGCGATGCCGATGATGAAGATCGTGCCGGCGTTGCGCTTGACCTTGTCCTGGTCGGACCCCAGGTACCAGAAAAACACACCCAGCAATACCAGACCGCCAATGAAAATGAAGAGAGGGTTGTTGAAGAGATCGTAAATAAAAGCGAGAGGAGCGGACATTCCGCCAGCCGCGGGTAGAGTATCGGCAGATGCCAGGAGATTCATAGACATTTCAATCCGGATTGGGTGTGAGTAATACGGCAAGGGATTGTGGAGAAATTTGCCAGCAGGTCAAGCCTTCTGTGCGTGTACCCGTTAAGAGGAAGCCACCCCCTGCGGACCGCCGGAAAACGAGCTCCGCCGCGGGCATGAAAAACCCGGTTTCCCTGCGGAAACCGGGTTGAAAGAAGAATGGAAAATGGGAATCGCCGGAGATTACATGCCTGCCACCGTTTCCACGGGAACGGGCGCGGGCGCCACGGGAGTGACGATCACGGGAGCGGAAAAGGGGGAGGAATCCGGAATGGAGGGGGAAGCGGGCATGGAAGGAGCATGGCCGGCGGCGGCGCGGCCGCGCCGGATGAGCTCGGAAACGGTCACCAGCTCATAACCGCGGTTTTTCAGCCCTTTCACAATGGCGTCTACAGCCGCCACCGTGGAGGCGTGGATGTCATGCACCAGGATAATGGAGCCGGGCTTGGCGCCGTTCACGGCGCGGGCGGCCACCACGGAGGAGCCGGGCTTGCGCCAGTCATTCGTGTCCACGTCCCACATGATGGTGGTGAAGCCGAAGCGCTGGCGGGCCCAGGAAGCCACGCCGGCGTTCGTGTAGCCGCCGGGGGGGCGCATGACCACGGGAACAATGCCGCAGGCGTTGCGGATGGCTTCATTGGTGCTCTGAAGCTGGGATTCCGCCTTTTCGCGGGATACCTTGCTCAGGTAGGCGTGGTTCCACGTATGGTTGCCCACTTCATGGCCTTCACTGACCATGCGGCGCACCACCTGGGGATGAGCTTTCACGTTGCAGCCCTGCATGAAGAAGGTTCCCTTGACATTGTTGTCCCGCAGGATGTCCAGCACCCTGGGGGTCAGCGTCCCGTGGGGACCGTCGTCAAAGGTGAGGGCCACCACCTTGTCCGGCACGGCCACGCGGCTGACCGTCACTCCAGGAATGCGGGGAGAAAGCGGGGTGTTATTGTAGGACGGGCTCACGGACGGCACCGGCACGGACTTGGGGGGCAGCTTTACGGCGGGGCGGTCCGGCTTCTTCCCGGGAGCGGTGACGGGGGAAAAGGAGGTCTTCACCGAAGCGCCGGATTCCACCGGCTGCTCCTGATGCTGGGAACAGGCGGCCAGTCCGAGCGCCAGGGCACATGCGAGGAATAAACGTTTCTTCATAACAGGTTTTTGGAGGATGTACGCCCATCCCGCCTTCTTGTCACGTCCTAAATCATCCATCCGTGCGGCATGAAAAAGAAGGAGGCTTCCCTCCCTGGAAAGGGTGCCGCGGGAACGGCGGGGGATTATTCCGGACTGTCCATGTCGATATAGCTGACGGATACCGTTCTGCGGGGATTGGAGGGGTCCCGAACCTCCACTTTCATCCGTTTGAAAAACCAGGAGCCGTCCTTCAGCTTCATCACGGAATCAATCATGAACCTTTTAGCCAGTTCCCCGCGGCCGTCAATGCCGTCCACCTGCCACATGGCGCCGTTTTCCTTGTCAATCCAGACGCGCACCCAGGCATACTGCCCGACCTTGGGATTCGGGTTCGGAATCTGGACAATCCAGCAGTCCCGGCCCTTCACCGTGCTCGCCGCGTCGTCCCGGACGATTTTGGCCTGGGGCCAGTACAGGTAGCGCATGGAGAGGTCCTCATACGTCACGTCCGTCCCCGCGATGGGCACCGCGTACTGGGCGACCGGCAGAACGCCTGCTTTCCCGTCCTTCCAGGAAAGGATTTCCTGGCCGCGGTCCTTGAACTTCAGGTCAAACCTGTTCCAGACATTGTCCAACTGGTACTGGAAGGCAATGAGGTTGCCGCGCAGGCTCATGGAAAAGGGTACCTTCACGCTGCGCTTGCGTATCTGCCCCTTGATGTCCTTGTTCTCCTGGAGGGTCGCCCCCTGGCGCACCCTTTTCAACAGTTGCCCGGCATCCGGGGCGGCCTGGGAAAATGAAGGAGCCAGGGAAAGGACCATGGCGGCCATCCCCGCGAAAAAAGTGGAAAGCAAAGAATATCTGCGCAGCATGAATTGCTCATATCACTCCGGAAACGCGGAAAAAAACCTTTTCTCAGTCACCGGGCGGCGTCCGTGACATTTTGCGCCAGATTTTGCTCGACTAGGTAATACAAAACGACAAGATGTGCCCAACGACATCTATTGATCCATCATTATGGAAACGCCTGCATTCTTGAAGCCCATCCAGTCCTACCCTGGGGAAATCGTCCAGTTTATTGAAAGAATCCCGGGGGTGGACGTAACCGGAGACCGCGAAACCGTGCTGGAACGGCTGGAACCGTACCACAAGGCGGAAGTGGAAGCCCTGGGCTGGCGGTGGAAGGACCTGCGCCGCGCCGAACAGGTGCACGGCACCAGGGCTGCCCTGGTGGGAGACATCGGCTCCAATTATCCCGTGGAAGGCGTGGACAGCCTGATCTGCTCCGGAGTTTCCGACTGCGTGCTTGCCATTTACGTGGCGGACTGCGCCGCCGTCTGGCTGTACGACAAGGAACACTGCCACCGTTCCCTGATCCATTCGGGCAAGGCGGGGACCGCCGGCAACATCGTGTCCAACACCATCAAGTCCATGAAGAAATGTTTGGGGGTGGACCCGGCCAACCTGATCGCCGTCATCTCCCCCTGCATCCGTCCTCCCCATTATGAGGAAGACATTCCCACGGCCATCAAGGCTCAGCTCGTTGAGGAAGGAGTGCCGGAAGACCAGATTCACGATTCAGGGCTGGACACGGCGGCGGATACCAAGCGCTTCTATTCCTACCGCGTGGAGAAGGGGCAGACGGGCCGCATGCTGGCCCTCTTCGGCCCGGACCACGCCACCCGCCCGCACCCGATCATTCTTTAACGGCGGAAAGGCAGCGCCTTTCATTCCTTTTACCAGCGCATCACGGTTCCGCCGTGGTGCGCTTTTTTCTCAGGTGGCCCATACCCGTTGGCGCTGGACGGGACCGGCCCGCAATCCCGCAAGGGACATGGCCGCATCCCATCGCGGCAGGACCGTTCCGGTTATTCCGGACCCGATAATCCGAGTTGCCGTTCCCGCATTCAAACATCATTACATTTGCAATCATGGCAGTAACAATCAGCGACAATTATCAGGTAAAATACACCAGGAAATGGGGCACCCTGCTCCAGCAGCACGCTTCCCGCCTGGACAAGTACGTCAGCGTCATGCGCGACTTGAGCGGCAAGGTGGTCTTTCTGGACCAATTCGGCGTTCTGGACTTCACGGAAAAAACCACCCGCGTGGGCCAGACCGTTCTGAACGAGGCGCCCACCACGCGCCGTTCCATGCGCCCGCGCACCTTCACCAAGGCCATCGGCTACGACGAATTCGACGCCACCCGCCTGGGCGACATGGACCTTCCCGTCAGCAAGACGATTGAAGGACTCCAGGCCGCCGCCGGGCGCCGCATGGACGACGTGATGATCTCCGCCTTCCTGGACACGAACTACGTGGGAGAAGACGGCATGACCGCCGTTCCGTTCAAGGAAAGCCAGCAGATCGCCGTGGACCATGTGGACAGCGGCACCAAGGCCGCCAGCAACCTCACGGTGGCCAAGCTGCGCGCGGCCCTCCAGCTCTTTGAGGAGAACGAGGCATGGAACCAGGACGCCCCGCAGTTCGGCGACCAGCTCGTCATTGCGGTGACCAGCTCCCAGATCATGAGCCTGCTGCGGGAAACGGAGGTCAGCAGTTATGACTTCAACAACGTGAAGGCGCTGGTGGAAGGTAAGATAGACACCTTCATGGGCTTCAAGTTCATCCGCACCCAGCGGCTTCCGAAGGCGGAGGACGGCACCCGTTCCTGCCTGGCCTGGGTGAAGAGCAAGGCCCAGTTCGGCATCTGGAACGATTTCAAGGTGAAGCTTTCCGTGCGCGACGACATGGAGGAAGCCCTCCAGATCCGCGCCAAGTTCGCCTGCGGCGCCACCCGTCTCCAGGAAGAAGGCTTCGTCAAAATCCTGTGCGACGAAGGGGCCAGCTAATCCCCTCAAAACAACAAACCCCTCCCCTCATCCGTGAGGGGAGGCGCCCCGGACCGCAAAACGGTCCGGGGCTTTTTTACCGGAGCATAGACCAGCGGCCATGCTTCCAACACCCAGCGCGGGCCAATAAAAGAATGTCTGAGCATTCCTGAAACGGAAATTTGACTTTACCGGCATACCGGATACATTGGCCGGATGAATTGGAAGCACTTTTACATGGTCTTCTGCATGCTCCTGCTGGCGACCTGCGCCACGGCACGGGGGGAGAAGACGCGCATTCTGATCGTGGACGGCTTCTCCAACCACGACTGGCAGCGTACTACCGCCTGCCTCAAGATCCTGCTGGAAAATGAAGGGAGCTATTCCGTGGATGTCAGCACCTTCCCGGCGAATGCCCCGGCGGCGGAACGGGAGGCCTGGAACCCGGATTTCAAAAACTATGACGTCGTCATCCAGAACACCAACGGCGGAACGGAAGGCCCCGAATGGAGCGCCGTGGCAAAAAAGAGCCTGGAACAATACCTCATGGAAGGGGGAGGCATGCTAGCCTTCCATTCCGCCAACAACGCCTTCCCCCGGTGGCCGGAATACAACCGGATGATCGGACTGGGATGGAGGCCCAAGGATTACGGGATATCCCTGGTCGTCACGGATGATGAAACCATTCTCCGGCTGCCTCCGGGTGAAGGCGGCCACACCTCCCACGGAAACCGCATAGATGCGCTGGTGACGCGCATGGGAGACCACCCCATCCATGCAGGATTGCCGCGCCGGTGGAAAACCGCTGACATTGAGGTATACCGCTACGTCCGCGGTCCGGCGGAACACGTCCAGGTGCTTTCCTATGCACGGGACCCGCTTACGGGCCTCAACTTTCCGGTGGAGTGGACGGTCCAATATGGAAAAGGGAGGGTATACACCTCCACCCTGGGCCATGTCTGGCCCGGAGATCCCAACCTGAAAGGAATTCAGTGCGCCGCCTTCCAGACCCTGCTGTTCCGGTCTCTGGACTGGCTGGCGGGAAAAACGGTCCGCAGCTCCGTCCCCGGAGACTTTCCGGCCCCGGAAAAACCATCCCTGCGCCTGCTGCCCGGTCTCTCCGGCAACTGACTTCCCCCTGAACAGGGAAGGACGGCTGCGGCGCCATGCGCCTTTCCGTTCGCTACCGTATCCGGAGCGTGCGCACGGACCCGAGGAAGAAGAGAAATACTCCCTGGAAAAACTGACATTTTCCGTGCCGCAAAATAGGGTAATGTCATCAATAGAAGATTGACCTTCCTTTCTTTGCTGGGATAGTAGGATGTATGCAGCAGATTGTACGTGAACATCAGTCCTATCCGCCGAAAATCGTTGCGTCCGTCACCTCATGGGAGCTGTGGAAAACGCTTAAAGGAAAGGATTTAACGGACCAGTGCGACTGGGTGGAACTGCGCGTGGACGCCCTTCCCCCGGAACTCACGGCGGGGCAGGTCATGGAGTTCAGGCCGGAGATGCCCCTGCTGGTCACCGTACGCTGCCATGAAGAAGGCGGCCTGCGCCGCATTCCGGAAGAAGAGCGCTTCGCCCTGCTCCGGGCCTACATGCCGTACGCCACCGCCATGGATATTGAAATCAAGGCCATGCGGCATGCCAGGGAACTGATCATGGAAGCGGGGGCACGGGACGTCATCGTCATCGGCTCCACCCATGACTTCCAAATCACGCCGGGCGTGGACTACCTGCGCGAGCTGGAAAAACGGGCGCGCGCCCACAAGGCGGACATCGTCAAATTCGCGTTCACGCCGTGCCTCGCCTCGGACATCCAGACGGGCGTGCAGCTTTTCACCAAGCCCAAGGGGCCGATTGCCGTCATGGGCATGGGCCCCATGGGGCCCGTCTCCCGCCTGCTTTACTCCCAGCTTGGCTCCTGCCTGGTATACGGCTACCTGGGGGAAAAAGAAACGGCGCCCGGCCAGTGGCACGTCTCCCTCATCAAGGAAACCCTCCGCCGCCTCGGCCCCATTCTCCGCTGATTCCGGAGCCTTTTTTCCGCTCTCTCATGAACATCATTACTTCCGCCTTTCTGGCGGCACGTCCCAAAACGCTTACCGCCTCCCTCATTCCGGTATGGGCAGGCTGCATGGTGGTGCAGAAACTGACCGGGAACTGGAACGTGCCCCTGGCCCTCCTGACGCTGGCCTCCTGCCTGTGCCTCCAGATCGCCTGCAATTTCTTCAATGACGCCATTGACCACGCCAAGCACGCCGATACGGAACGGCGCACCGGCCCCGTGCGCATGACGGCCAGCGGGGCTCTCTCCCACGGAACGGTCATGATCATCGGCCTTGCCTTCCTGCTGGGCGCGTGCCTGCTGGCGCTCCCCCTCATAGAACTGCGCGGCTGGCCCATCATCGCCATCGGCATTCCGTCCCTCTACTTCACCTACGGCTACACGGGCGGACCATGGCCGCTGGCCTACAAGGGGCTGGGGGAAATATTCGTCATCATCTTCTTCGGGCTGGTGGCCGTCCTGGGAACCATCCTGGTGCAGGCAGGCACGGCACCAGTCATTCCCGGCACGCTGGTGGAATCCCTGGCGGTGTACAACGCCGGCATCGTGGTGGGCATCCAGTGCGGCCTTCTGTGCGCCGTCATGATAGCCGTCAATAACATCCGCGACAGAAAGGAAGACCTCACTACCGGCAAGCGCACGCTGGCCGTGCGACTGGGGGAAGGAAAGGCGCGCGCCATGGCCCAGGCTTTCATCCTGGCGGCCTACATCACGCTGCCCACATCCAGCCGGGCCCTGCACCTGAACCTGTCCCATACGTGGTGGATGTGGATTCCCGCCATCCTCTTCGGCGGCTACCTGATGCTCCTGATCCGCAAAACGCCCGCGGACAAACGCATGAACAAGGTGCTGGCCCTCGCCTCCCTCCATCTGATCCTGTACCTGGCAACCTACACCATTTTGCCCGCTCACTGAAAAACACCCCCTTTTCCCAACGTAGTAACGTACGTATCATGGATCTGCTCAAATTCATTCCCATTTTTCTTCTTCTCCCGGCCTTCTTCTCCTGCACTCAAAAAAGCACCCTGGAAATCGCCACCGGAAAGGTGACGACCATCAAGCTGGGCAACGTGGTCCGCATCAAGGAAATCAACGTGCTGACCTCCGCGGATGACGGCACTTTCGCCAACATGGCTGGCACGGCGGCGGAAGCGATGACGCCCGGCATTATCGGCATGGGCACCTCCAAACTGGCTTCCGCCACCGGCTCCATCGTGGACGGCAGGGTGGAGGCCACCAAAATGATCCGCGTGCGCGTCAAGCTCAAGGACACGAACGAACTCGTGGAAGTCCAGCAGGAAGTAACGCCCAACTTCACCCTGAAAATAGGCCAGGAAGTCGTCATCACCCAGGGCAGCACGCCCGGCAACGTCTGGCCTGATTAACGGAAATGAAGCACGCCGCGGCACCCGCCCCGCCACACCGGGGCCTCCTGATCAAAAGCGCCGGCCTCCTAGTGGCCATCTCCCCCCTCTGTGCGTGGAACTACTGGAACAGTATTCCTTCCGCCGCGCTGCTGGCCCCCCTGCTCCTTGCGTCCCTGTTCGCCGGAACGGCATGGGCCATGAACAAAAACGTCCGTGAAACCTTTCATCCGGTTCTTCCGGCGGTGCGCCTCACGCTGGCCGCCGGGCTGGCCTTCACGCTCATCACCCTGTTTTCCCAGGCTGTCCTCAACTGGCTCCCCCAGGTACTCGCGGGAACGGCAGCCATGCCGCCCGCATGGATTATCCCGCTGGGCCACCTGAATCTGCTGGTGACCTTCTGCGCCCTTCTTCTGCTGACCATGGCGGCGGCCTATGCATGCCTTCTCTGCACCGGAAAACGCGGAATCCACCCCGCTGCTGGAAAACGCGGCCGGACTCCCGAACCCGGCCTTCCTGCCGAAAGCCGCTGAAGAAGCCCAGGGGGGGATATTCCGGAAATACGGAGATGGAAAATCCCTTAATTCTCCCGCATCAGGCGGAACACGTCTTCCGGCCGCATCCCCGCGGCACGCATCTCCTGAAGGCTCAGGCTCCGGTCCCTCTTGGCAAGCCGCTTGCCGGAGGCGTCCTTCACCAGCCGGTGATGGTACCACTGCGGCACGGGAAGCCCCAGCAGGGCCTGGAGCGTCCGGTGAATGCCAGTCACGGGGAACAAATCCTCCCCCCGGCTCACATGGGTGACGCCCTGGGCCGCATCATCCACCACCACGGCAATATGGTAGCTGGCCGCACAATCCTTGCGGCCCAGAATCACGTCCCCCAGTTCCTCCGGGCGGCAGACCTGGTCTCCGAACCGCATGTCCCGCCACAGCAGGGGGCCCGTAATCCGCGCCGCGGCGCGGCAGTCCAGCCGCCAGGAAAAGGGCTTGCCGGATTTGAGAAGCTCCTTCCTGCGCCCCTTGTCCAGCAGGCGGCAGGTTCCCGGATAAATGTCCACACGGCCGCCCTGCGGCGCGCCGCCCATGGCGGCCACTTCCTCCGCAATCTCCCGGCGCGTGCAGAAACAGGGGTACAGCACCCCGCGGTCCTTCAATACCTGGAGGGCGTGTTCATAAGCGCTGAAGCGTGAAGACTGGACCATCATCGGCCCGTCAAAGCGGATGCCCAGCCAATCCAGGTCTTCCAGGATGCCCCCTACAAACTCCGGACGGCACCGCGTCCGGTCGATGTCTTCCATCCTCAGCACGCACCTTCCGGAAAAACGGTCCGCCAGGGAACGGGCCTCCCACGCGGCCAGGGCATGCCCCAGATGGAGACGGCCCGTAGGGCTGGGAGCGAACCTTGTTACTATGGGGGAATCCATGCGGCACAGCCACCATAAAAAAGCGCAGGCGCCTTTTCAAACCCTTTCCGGAAAATTATTGCGGCTTGACAGAAAGAGGCCGGGAAAGTAGGAGAGTTGGTCCCTTTCCCTGCACCTTCAACTTTCAGCACATGCTTTCTCTTCTCAACATCAACTCCGCCTCCGTCATGGGCTGGCTGGAATCAGCGGCCACCCAGCAATGGATTGTGGGCATCCTGCTGCTGCTCCTGTTCATCTGCTTCATCAAGGAATGGATGCCCGTGGAAATCACGGCCCTGGCAGGAACCGCCGTGCTCATGCTTACGGGGATATTGAGCACGCGGGACGTCCTGTCCAGTTTTGCCAACAGCGGCCCGCTGACGGTGGTCTGCATGTTCATCCTGAGCGCCTCCCTGGAAAGGACGGGACTGATCGGGGATCTCTCCAAGCTTTTCAACAAGGTAGCCAAAGGCCGGGAGCTGACCGCGCTGCTGGTCATCACGCTGGGGGCGTTCATGGTCTCCCCCTTCGTCAACAACACCCCGGTGGTCGTCATCCTGATGCCCATTGTGCTGGCCTTCTGCCGGGACCACAACATCGCGGCCTCCAAACTGCTCATTCCCCTCTCCTACGCCACCATCCTGGGCGGCACCTGCTCCGTGGTGGGCACCTCCACCAACGTGGTCGTGCTGGGACAGGTACAGAAACTGGGCTATGAAGGCATCCAGATGTTCACGGTAACGCCCATGGGGCTGATTTACGCGGCTGCGGGGCTGCTTTACCTCTGGACCTTTGGCCGCAAATGGCTCCCGTCCCGTCCCACCCTGTCCACCATGCTCCCCGGCGGCATCCAGCGCGACTTCCTGCTCCAGGTCAGAATCCCCGCGGACTCCCCGCACATCGGCACCACTCCCGTCAGCCTCATGCAGTCCGAACTGCTGGGCACCAAAATCGTGGAAGTGCGCCGCAAGGGCTTCTCCATGCAGGAGGAACTGCAGCACATCAACCTGGAGGAGGGCGACCGCATCCTCTTCCTGTGCAACGCCAGAAAAGTCAACCAGGTCCGGGAGGCCAGAGGCGTGGACCTGGGCTGGGACGACAGCCGCGGACTGGAAACGCTGGAACAGCGCGACGTGCAGATCGTGGAAGGCATGATCGCCAACAACTCCGAATTCGCCGGACTGTCCCTGTCCGAACTCAAGCTGCGCCAGCGGTTCAACATCTTTGTGCTCGCCATCCACAGGCAGGGCAAGAACATCACGGACATGGGACCGGATACCAAGCTGGCCGCCGGGGATACCCTGCTGCTGGAAGGCCCGCAGGAAGGGATGAACCGCATCCTGACCAAGCAGCGCATCATTCCCCTGAGCCAGCGCCCCGCGGACGCGCACAACCGCAGCAAGCAGGGCTGGGCCATCCTGGCCATGGGGCTGTTCATCTTCATCGGGCTGCTGGGCTCCTTTGAACAGTACGGGGAATTCTTCAAATTCTTCGCGCGTTTCAACCCCTTCTACCTCGCTTTCATCGGCGCCCTGATCGTCGTCATTTCCGGTTGCGTCAAGCCGAAGGAAGCCTATCAGGCGGTGGACTGGGGCATCATCTTCCTGATCCTGGGCATGCTGTGCGTGGGGGAAGCCATGAGCAAGACCGGACTAGCCAAGGCCATCGCCTTCGGCGTGGTGGACAACATAGGCCCCATGGGCTGCCTGGTCGCCATCTCCGGCCTCTACCTGCTCTGCTCCATCCTGACGGAAATGATTTCCAACAACGCCGTGGCCGCCGTCATGGGACCGCTGGCCTATGAAATGGCCCTGCAATTCGACGCCAACCCCATCCCCTTCATCCTGGCCGTCATGTTCGGCGCCAGCGCCAGCTTCTCCACCCCCATCGGCTACCAGACCAACACCTACGTGTACAACGCAGGCGGCTACAAATTCAAGGACTTCGTGAAAGTAGGGCTGCCCCTCAACATTCTTCTGTGGATCATCTTCACCTGCACCGTCGGCTGGCTGTACCCGCTCAAGTAGAAAAGACGATTCTGCGGAAAAGGCTTCCCGGCGGGCAATCCGCTCTTCCGTGTAAAAAGTCAGGATTCATCCGGATCACAGGAAAGGCGTTCTTTCCGTATCTTCTGACGCGTGGGTTCTGAATGAAGATAAAGTGCCTCCTCATTCAAGTAGGAATCCGGCTGGGCCATCGTATGGAAAAAAGAAAGAATGGTCTCAATCAGGGGCGTGAATTCCTTCTTTTCTGTTAACGAAGCAAGCTTTTCACTTACCCGCACATACAGGGAATCAGGCTGGTGAATCACAGGTGACAAGTTACTGTACTGAAGAAATACTGATTTATAAAAGAATTGGCCCAAAGCCTGCTGTTCCTTCTCTGAGGCGGGTGGCTGAAGGGACATCACGTTCTGACCGGCGTTAATAGCGGCTTTCCAGGCGTCAACCGTCTTGGACATATCTTTTTCCCCATCCATGGCCAGCGTAAGGGCGCACGCGGCATTCCATGCCTTTTGAAGGTCCAGGATGACTTGACGTTGCTGTTTTTCAGAAGCGCCCGCGTGTTTGTCACGGAATAGGGGATCATAACCCTCTCTGGATAATCGGGAGGGCATGCGGAGGGTTGCGCCTTCCAATCCCTCGGCAATCATCGCCTGGAACTGCTGGCCGTTGAGAATGTCCGCGATCTGTTTCCGGGAGGGGCTGTTCGGAGATAGTTTGGAGTCCAGCTCCTTACAAATATCTCTGATTTGCCGGTCTCTCCAATTCAGGGCGAAAAAATTGTCCCTGGGACCTTCAAAAGGATCAAAAATGATTTTTTCAAGAAAACCTTGATGAAGCGGATCCGTGGCTTTTGCACGCCTGGCCAGTTCTTGAACTGCCTGCAAATAGTCTTCATCCGGAAATTTTCTGATGTAGTCAGCCATCTGTGTAAGCTCCACCCTGGAAAACCGGGAAAGATCATTGAAGATAAAGGGAATATTCTTAAGAATAAGCTGACGGCATTCGGCATCCGCCTTTGCCGCGGCCTGCCATTGCTTCTCCTTGATGCATTGACTTTTCTGTTGCTGAACAATTTTTATTTTTTTCCAATAATCCGGACTCTCCTGATTATTGGAAAAAGCCGGAAAGGAAAGCAGGCTCAGCAAGAAATAAGATAATAGTTTATTCATGTTTTCTAAAATAATTCGGGAATATTAAATAGAGAATTTTATTGTTATCAGAAACTCCGCCGCTAATTCCTGCACCGTCATAGTCTATAATAGCACAGTGGGCATCATCGAAACAAAGCCATCCAAGCTCAGGTAAAACAGTGGAAGCCTTGAACCATTTCCACCCTTTTATTGTTGTATTTGGTGATATCCATTCTGCAACTATGGGGGCCCGTGATTGGACGAGGTTGATGGTGAAGGTAGGAATATCAATACCACAGGAATGGCAGTGGTAAAATACAAATATATTACATTTGCTCTGATTATAAAAATTATTCATTCCAAAGGCATTATGCCCGTAATTCTTTACTTCTTTTTTAAGAAGAGCCGCTTCCGTATAAAGCTGTTTTGTTGCGGTATCCAATGGAGGAGAAGCGTTACGGAAAACATCTTCCAATTTGTCAAAATCATACCACGGGGTCAATTTGGCATAAGTCTTTTTCATCAAATCTGCGATGGCACTATTAATAAGGTTTTTCTCATGCTGACTGTTGACTACCCCTACGCAATCCGGGTCTCCCCTACACAAAAAAGGAGATTTTTTTCCACCATACGCATCTTCCCGCCGAGTATATGTAAAAATTTTACCATTGATTTTAGAACGCACACGGTAAATTCCCGGAGTATTGCACTGGTAGGTACATGTTGTTCCATTTCCAACTTCAACCCATTGGGTTTCAAAATTAAGTGTCTTTGATGCTCGAAGCCGGCATATTTCCCATGTGATAATATCTTTAAATTTGCTTTTTTGTCCCAGCATATCCTTATTCAACGCCATTTCTATGCATTCTCCCTTAATCAGCAATACTCTACTGTTCTCCGTAGGCGCATTTTGCTTCCGCACGGAAATGTCCACCACAACAGGAGTGACGAAAAGGGTAATTCCGTCTAGATCTTTTTTCCCCGGAGCCGGATTGTAATAGGTCTGGGAATATTCAATGTCAAACGTATGGGTGCCGGGCATCAAAATGTGGGGATAATCCCTTCTTCCCTTGGAAATATCATGACCTTTGCCGCTTTCTTTCAGCCATTCCTGTTTTTTTCCCTTATCGTCCGTAATGGAAATAGTGCAACCGTCATCTGATACCAGAGTCACGAAACCGATACCGCAAGGCTGACCAGAAAAATCGTTGTTTTTGTCGTCGTCATATTCAGGGCGTTTACGGGAATTGGGAGCCTCCTTAAAAGTGAAGGAGACGGAATAATTCTCCTTGTGAGGTTTTCGAGGATCATCAACAATGGTTGAGTTAGGTTTTTTGACATGGCCTTCCAAAGCCCGTTGAATAACGGTTTCTGCAACTTGATCTGCAGGATGTTCAATAACATTCACAATTTCACTTTTGTCTTGCTTGGAGAAGATGTCATCAATCTTGACATCATCATTTGCTGTTGCTTCCTGAAGAGACAGCAGGAATCCTGCAGACAACATGGAAATAAATAGTTTGTCTAGAGTAGTCATGATGGAAAGAGTTTATCGCTTCTTTTTTTTCTGCCTGGCCTTGGCTTGCCTGGCCCATTTTTCCAAACGAGCGGGGGCGTCCGTCATGCCAATGCATGGAGGCATTTTCCTGGCCCATGCAATGGCTTCATCATATTGTTTCAGTTGAAGATATCCCCAGGAAATCCAGTAAACATAATGGCTCTGAGACGACGGATGGGTAGCATGAGTTTTCAAGAGGTGCTTGTATGCTTCTATACCCAATGGATAAAATTCTTTTCCCATATCGAAAAAGGAGCTAGCATGAAAAAAACCTATCCGCAGCATGCGTTCCGAAAGAAAGGGCATGTTTTTGGATTCCTTGAAATAGAGGCTTGGGAAAAAATAAAGTTGGCCGATCAGAAGCCTCAGCGCCCGGATTTGTTCTTTCTGCGGCGTAGCAGTGATTTCAAGTGCCAGCATGAGCTTCGTGAGCTCGTCAAGGCCGTCAAGCCGTACAGAAGAATCCTGATCTTTCAGCTTCTTGAGAATAGTCTTGAGAACGACAAGGGTCCGTCTGTTGATGACGGCCCAATCCTTCTCAAAACCGACGTATTTGATGATATCCTTGTTGCGTCCAGCTTCCGGAGTGTACCATGTTACTTGATCATTCGCCTTTTCCGCTTCCTGGCTCATATATCGAAAAAGAGCTATTTTTAGTTGTGTCCTCGTTCCTGTTCCTTCCTTCAGAGCCTTCAACAGGGCCATAGGAGTAAGGGGAGATGTGGAAGTGCTAGGAGAAATAGCACAGATCCCCTTGTCCCCACAAACACCATAGGCGAACATGGCAATCAACAAATAACTCAAATGGATACAGCTTTTCATTGATTATATGTAATATAGTGAAAGATTTAGTTACCTGTCAATGTTTTACCGTTTTTCATCTGTCCAATGAAAGAAATAGGAAAATTAAAAATGGGCAAAACATTACCGCTAATCAGCCTATCCTTACACTTCAGGCTTTCTCAACTACTAACCGGAAAAATATGGCACGATCATCAAGGCCTTCCAATACAATCCCACTCTTGAACATTCTCAGTGAGAAGTATCTATCAATGTTGAGCTGGTCCGGCAAATCCGGAATCCGGAGCCTGATCCCACGGTACATTTTACCTTCCGTGGTGATTCAGATGTGGACCCATTTCATTATTTGGGGCTGTCTCTCCTGTAAAAAGAAAGACAGCCCCTTAAAAATCCAGCACCCGGGAGTCCTACTCCCTCATCAGCGCCACGCGCATGGACTGGCACTTGAGCAGGGCGGCAAAGGCGGCGTAGTCCGTTTCCCGGTCTGAGGAAACCAGGCAATACTGGTACTGGGGCAGGCAGGCGTCCTCCCGCGCGGCATTGCGCAGGCGCAGGGAGATCACCTCGTCTTCATCCGTCTGGCGGCCGCAAAGGCGGTTTCTCAGCTCTTCCTGAGGCACGTAGATGTAGACGTCCGTATAGCATTTGGGAAGAATGCCGTCCACGCAGGCGCGGATCTGCTCCGCCCCCTGCACGTCTATGTCCATCACCACGTTTTTCCCCTGTTCCAGAAGATTCAGGATGTCCGCCTTCAGCGTGCCGTAACGGTTGCCGTGCACCTCCGCATATTCCAGAAAGTCCCCCCGCTCCACCCTGGCGGCGAATTCGGCGGCAGTCAGGAAGTGGTAGTCCACTCCGTCAACCTCCCCGGGCCTGGGCCGGCGCGTCGTGCAGGAGATGCTGTACACGCACAGTCCGTTTTCCGTCGCGCGGCGGCACAAGGTCGTTTTCCCGGAACCGGAAGGCCCGGATACCACCAGCAAAGTTCCCAATGGCTGTTTCATGGCTGTTATTCGATGTTTTGAACCTGTTCCCTGATTTTTTCCAGCTCCGTCTTGGCCGCCACCACCAGATGGGCCAGCGTGGAGTCGTTCGCCTTGGAGCCGATGGTGTTGAATTCGCGGAAGATTTCCTGACAGAGGAAGTCCAGGGGCCTGCCCGCGGGAGCGGGGGAGCCGCACAAGGTGCGGAACTGGTCAAAATGGGAGGAAAGGCGGGTGATTTCCTCGGAAATGTCGCACTTGTCCGCAAACAGGGCCACTTCCCGGATGATGCGCTCATCGTCCGCAGAGACGGATAGGTCGGCCTCCGCCAGACGCTTGAGCATGGCTTCCCGCAATCTGACGGGCACGGAAGGGGCGTGCTCCGCGATGCTGAGGCGAAATTGTTCCAGCGTATCCAGCTTGCCCAGCACGTCCGCTTGCAGATTGGCTCCTTCCGCCGCGCGCATGGCGGTAAAATCTTTCAGGGCGGCCTTGAGCGCCTCTTCCACCACCGGCCATGCCTCCTCCGGGGAAAGGGCGGCTTCCGCCGTGGAGGCGATGATTTCCAGCCGCAGCAAGTCGGACGCCTGGAGGGGCATGGGCTGTCCGGCCAGGTCAGCCGCACGGTTCAGCAACCCCGCCAGGGAGGCCAGTTTATTTTCATCAAGCTGGAGGGAGCCGTCTGCTTCCGCCAGCCGTTCCACGGAGACGGAGACGCCCACGCGGCCGCGTGATACGGCCCCCTGGACGATGGAGCGCACGGAGGCGTCCCATTCCGCATAGCCGCGCGGCACGTTGACGGCGATTTCCGTCTGTTTGCGGTTTACGCCTGATATTTCAACAAGGATGTTGTAACGGTCTGTCTGGGCAACGGCTCTGCCGAAGCCGGTCATGCTGTTCATGGTTACGGGTCGGATTTAGGTTAAGAATGGGAGTAGGCCTTTTTCACCTCGTCCGCCACGATGGAAAGCCCCTTGCGCAGGAGTTCCTCCGTCTGGGTGAAGCTGATGCGGATGCATTCATGCCGGTGCGGCCATGGTTCCCCCTCCTCCGGGAGGGCGAAGAAGAAGTGATGGCCGGGATTCACAAAACAGCCCCGGGCCTTGCACCGTTCGTAGAGTTCCTGGCATGTGATGGGAAGCCCCTCGAACCACAGCCACAGGAACATGGCGCCTTCACTCTTGTGGACGCGCCATGGAATGGATTCTCCAAAGAGTTCCGGCAGCAGGGACAGGGCGAATTCCGCCTGCCCGCGGTAAAACGGCGTGAGAGTTTCACGGCAGACGCGCTCCAGCGTGCCGTCCTCCAGATAGGGCGTCACCAGCGCCTGGCCCAGGTTGTTCGGGCACAGGGAGGAAGTGGTCACCATGCTGACCACGGCCCGGATGACGTCCGGGCGCGCAATCACAATGCCGGTGCGCGTGCCGGGCAGACCGATTTTGGAAAGGCTCATGGTCAGGATCATGTTTTCATCCCAGGCCGGCTTCACGGGCACAAAGCAGATGTTGGGCAGTGGCGGTCCGTAGGCGTTGTCAATCATCAGGGGAACCCCGGCGCGGGACGCCATCTCCCGCAGGCGGTCCAGTTCCTCATCCGTCACCACGTTGCCGGTGGGATTCGTGGGGCGGGACATGCAGACGGCGGCCGTTTCCGGGCGTATGTCCAGGCGGTCAAAGTCAATCACGTACTTGAACGTATGGTCGTCCAGCATGCGGATGCCGGGCCGGATGCCCCGGAACATCACGCCCCCGCACAGGGACTGGGACTGGTAGCCCACATAGTCCGGGCACAGCGGAAAAAGGATTTCACGCATGCCGCCGCCCGGGCAGGGGCCCGCGAGCATGTTGAACAGCGTGAAGCAGGCCATCTGGCCGCCCTGGGTGATCGCCACGTTTTCCGGCTTCAGGTTCCAGCCGCAGCGTTCATTGAGAAAACGGACCAGGGCGCGGATGAAGGCGGGGTCCCCGCCCGGATGGGCGTAATGGCCCACCAGCACGTCAAACTTTCCATTCCGCACCAGTTCCGTCATGCTGCGGCGCCAGAGTTCCGTCACCTCCGGAATGACGGCGGGGCTCCCGCCGTTCAACTGGCACAGGCCTGCTTCCTCCGAATGAAGGGCCTTGAACAAATCCTCCATCAAATCATCAATACCCGTTCTGGCCGTCAGGTGGCCTCCGATCTCCGATAATTGCATCATGCCGCGGGCATTGTAGCCGCATGCGCGTTTTATGCGAGAAAAATCATTGTTCCGCAGGGCGCATGAACAGTTTGACTTTCCCCCCCGTTAATGTTCATAATCCCCGGCATGTTCAATATCGTGCGATTCACCAGGCGTACCTGTCCGGCGCTGGCCCTTGCGCTGGCCCTCACCTCGTGCGACAGCGGTACGAATGAAGCCCTTACCTCCTTTATTACGGGAAATTCCCCCTCGGAACACCAGCAGCTCCAGGCTCAGCTCCAGCAGACGAAGAACGCCCTGGCCCAGATGGACCAGGAAATCAGCCAGGCGGAATCCCACGACGCCCGCGTGAACTACAATCTTCAAAAACGGCTTTCCACACCTGGAAAAGTCATCACGCCCTTCACGGTGAAGGATATTGACATTCTGCCCTCCAAGCGCCGCGACTTCGAGCACCTGTGCTTTGACATTGAAGACATGCGCAAGACGCTGGCGCAGCGCAAGCAGGAGTTCCACGCCCTGCAATACCAGTACAATGCGTATGCCGCCAAACTGGCCGAATTCAAGCAGTCCCACCCGGTAGATTAACCTCCAGCCCCCACGCATCCCATGACTGACTCACCTTCCCCCAAGCAACCGTCCGGCGAAGCGCTCCCTCCTTCCGAAGACGAAACCCGCTTCGCTCCCAGGGAGAACGGCGGAGAACACAAGGACAAAGCGTCCGCCCCTGCGGCAAAAAAGCGCCTGAAGACCTCACTGGACGTCGTGTCCGAACACGCCGCGGAAGAAGAATCAGCCCGGCAGGAAGACGCCGAACGGAAAGCCAGGGGAGACGCCCTTTTCTGGAATCTGTGCCTGGGGCTGTTCGCCCTCATCGTCATCGGGGCCGGCTACATCGTTTATGAAAAATTCTCCCAGCTCCCGGACCCGGTCAAAGACGCGCGGGAAGCGCTGGAGTCCAATCACGCCCAGCTCCTGGAAAAGCAGGAACAGCTCAGGGAAATACGGAACAGGACCGCCCCCAAGGAACAGCTCCTAGGCCTGCTGGACATTTTTGAACATACGGCATCCGATCTGGAAGAGACGCAGAAGTCCATTGAGAAGGAGAAAATGCGCGTGGCCGGCATCCGGGGGGAAATCCGCTCCTACTTTGAACGCTACCGCCAGGACGCCAGGGCCAAGGCCCGCGGCCGCAAGTTCGACATCCTCAGAACATCCCATTCCGGCAAAACCTACCTGAACGTGGAAATCACCCGCGTGGAAAATGAATTCGTGCGCATCATGCACGAACAGGGGAGCACCTCCATTCCGGCCGGAGATCTCCCGGACGACATCCGGGAAATGCTGGCCTACGGCGACCCGCTGAACATCACGGCCATGAACCAGACGGACGCCTCCCTTCAGGCCCCCGTGATCCGCCGGGCGCCTTCTCCGGCGCCGGCTCCCTCCCCCGCTCCCCAGCCCCCCAAAAAGAAAGTGGTGGTGGAGGACCTGGACCCGCCCGCCGGCAAGCCGCAAATTGAAACTCCCACACACACGGGAGATTCGGACAGCTCTTCTTCCGGGAACATGTGGGTTCCTCCCGCCCATTCTCCGCTGCCCCCCATGTAACAATCATCTCATCTTATGAAAACATTCATATTACCCCTCATGGCCGCGCTCCTTGCCGGAGCCGCCGGAGCTTCGGAAGCCTGGAGCGCCAACCCCGCGGAGGCCATGCAGCAGGCCGCCGCCCGGAAAAAGGGCGTGATGCTGGAATTTACCGGTTCCGACTGGTGCGGAGCCTGCATCATGCAGAAAAAGCAGGCTCTTTCCCTCCCCAAGGTGCAGGAAGGCATCGTTCGCTCCTTCATTCCCGTGGAACTGGACTACCCGCGTAAAAAGCAGCAGGACGAACAGACAAGAGCTTCTCTGGAAACCTACAAGAAATCCTACGGCATCACCGGGTTCCCCACGCTGGTGTTTGCGGACGCCCAGGGGCGCCCCGTCCATACCGTCGTAGGCTACTCCAATCCGGACCAGGTCATGCAGGATACGGAAAAGGCGGCGGAAGCCCTCAAAACGCAGCAGGCCCTGACGGCCAAACTGGCCGGGCAGCTTACGGGGCAGCAGCGCCGGGACGCCCTGGTCCAGCTGCTGAACACGGTTCCCCAGTCCAGCATCCGCACCTTCTACAAGCCGGCTCTGGAAGAACTGGCGAAACTGGACCCCCAGGATGCTTCCGGCATCCGCGCCAAACTGAACAGGAAAGAGCTGCTCAATACACAGAGAGAGGAATTGGCCGATACGTTCCGGCAGAAAAACGTCCACATCCTGGCGGAGCAAAAGCCTGACGAAGCCCTTTCCATCATGGACGGCTACCTGAAAAAGGACGGCCTGCTTCCGGAAGTCAAACAGGCCGTCCTCATGCAAGAGGTGAACCTGCTCATGCAGCAAAACAGGGTGAACGAACTGGAACGGCCCCTTCAAGAGGCCATTGCGCTTCTTCCGGGCAGCTTTGAAGGAAAAATGTGCAGCAGGCTTCTGGAAAAGCTGCCTGAAATCAAGAAGGAACGGGGCCATCTGAAGCCGGGGGAAGAACCCCCGCTGCCCCCCGGAGCCATCCGGGCCACTAAAATGACCGTTCCTCCGGCGCCTGCGAAAAAATAACCCATTTTTTCCTGCCGGGCACCGGGGTTTCCCTGCCCGGCAGGTCAGCACATGGACCTTTCCGCCAACCACATCCTCGTCGTCTTCCTGCTCACCACGCTGGCCGGCCTCGCCACCGGCATAGGGGGCTTCATCGCCTTCTTCATGAAGAGGACGGATACAAAGACGCTTACCTTTTCCTTGGGCTTTTCCGGCGGGGTGATGGTGTATATTTCCCTGGTGGAACTGCTGGGGGAGGCCCAGCACCGGCTGATGGAATTTGAAGGCCGCACGGCAGGCGCCTGGATTGCCATTGCCTCCTTCTTCGGGGGGATTGCCGTGGCCGCCCTGATCGACTACCTGGTGCCGGAAGATGAAAACCCGCACGAAGCGCGCGGCCCGGAGGACATCCACGGGCAGGGCAGCGGGGAATTTTCCTCCTCCAAAATTAAAAGGTCCGGCATCCTGTTCGCGCTGGCCATCGGCATCCACAACTTTCCGGAAGGGGTCGCCACCTTCGCCGCCGGGCTGGACTCCCTTACGCTGGGCACGTCCATCGCCCTGGCCGTAGCCGTCCACAACATTCCGGAAGGAATCGCCGTGGCGGTGCCTCTTTACTACGGCACGGGCAGCCGTAAAAAGGCCCTCTTCTATTCCTTCCTCTCCGGCCTGGCGGAACCGGTGGGCGCGGCCATCGCCATGCTCTTCCTGTTCCACTTCCTCACCCCCACCGTGCTGGCCATCCTCTTCGCTTCCGTGGCGGGCATCATGGTCTTCATATCCTTTGACGAACTGCTGCCCATGGCGGAACGCTGGGGGCACCATCACATTTCCATCATGGGCATCATTGCCGGGATGCTGCTGATGGCGGTTGTCCTGATCTGAACCGGCCCTGCTGCGGGAAAGAAATTTTCCGTGTCCTGGACGCGGGCGTATTGAGCATTTCCCGGCGTCAGGGGGTCTAAATGAAAACCCCCTTCTCATCCATGCCGGACTCCCCTGCTACCCCTGCTACCCCTGCTACCCCTGCTACCCCTGCTACCCCTGCTACCCCTGCTACCCCTGCTA
>CANQLV010000007.1 GCA_947624785.1 Akkermansia muciniphila
CGCCTCTTCTTTCCTTCCTTCGGACAGCCGCAGGTCCCCCATCCGCTCCAGCGAGACGGTCAAATCCCTCTTCCAGCTAGCATTGCTATCATCGCGAGTTACCAATTCTCGCCCGACATCCAGGCTTTTCTGATATAATACTTCCGCCTCTTGCAACTTTCCTTGAACACTCAATACATCTCCAAGACAAGTATTAGCTTTGTTTAGCTCTTGTATCCATTTTACATTATAACCATCAAGGGTTACAAGACACTCGGCAATTTCTTTATACTTATTATAAGACGTAATCGCATTTTCTAAATTTCCTTGTAATTCATATATTTCTCCCATTAAATATAAGATTTCTCCTAAATCAAATCGTCTTTCTGTATTTTCACTATCTTCACCCAGTAACTGCTCTGCAATCCGAAGTGACATATTGCCATACTTTACAGCTTCTTCCAACTTTCCCTGTGTCTTTAAAATCACAGATATTCCCTTTAAAGTTAAAAGTTTATCTCTTCTATGTTTTATATGTTTATAGGGATTAGAGGACAAGTTTTCAACAATTTTCTCTGCCTCTTGATACTGCGCCATCGCATTTTCCAACAATCCCTGTTTTATTTTTACTTCGCCCAAACAACGTAACGCTGTACTCAAATCGTGCTGAAGCTGGGTATTATTTTTTCTTCCTTCCATAAGAGAATGGAGTGTACTGATAGATTCTTTATACCATCCTTCTGCCTCTCCAAGAATACCTTGTTGAAAAGCAACATCACCAATCTTCCGATAGGCTAAAATTAAATCACGCTGCCATTCCACGTTATTCGAATCCTTACAAACCAGGGCCTGCGCTGTTTCTCTTGAACGCTGATAATAACCGGATGCTTCCTTGAACAATCCATACCCCATGCTAATATCGCCAAGCTTGTTCAAAATAATTGTTTGTTCATGAATATATTGATCATTAATCTCTCCTTCCTTTAATAGCTGTTTTAATAACTCCAAGGCCTTTCTATACTTCTCCTGTGCTCTGTCACAAACATTGCGCAAACGGAACATGTCACCATCCAAATGCATGGCAATGCATTTAGAAAAAGTTTCCGCTCTTTGAAGTACGTCAGATTGTTTCCGCGCCTGGTTTTGAAAATCATTTATATTTTTTTGACATTCCTTATCAAAATCTCTTTTCTTACTCCATGTCCAAATCCCCAACATGGCAACAAAAAGGGTTCCACCCGTCAAAATGAATGTCATGAAACGCCAAGAAGCCTCATCCGTGCGGTCCGCACTTTTTTGAACTCTATCCACATAATCATGCAAATGTGTCAACAACAAGTTCCTTCCGTCCCAGTTGTTTGTCCCCATGTCATCAAGCTGGATGCTTCCATTCCCAAAATAGTCTCTTAACTGAATCAAGGAATCCCGGCGCTTTTGGAGATCAAGGATTTTAGACATCCTATTAGAAAGTTCCTTGTAAATTTCCTCCTTTTCCCGAGAACTCTCTTCTGGTGTATGGTCGTATTGCCACTTCAGAACTCCATAGAACCCATGTTCAGCGTCTATTTGCCGTTCGATCTCCTGTATTTTGGACACCATCTTGTTCTCTTGCCTCTCACGGTTCTCCTCTCTCCTGCACCCCGGCAAGCAGAATATTCCTAATGACAAAACCAAAATTACAATGATTGAAATAGTCCAAAAGACTGTATATTTCCCATCTTTGAGAAACACAGTTTCTTTTTCCCCACTTTTCCCAGTAGGAGGATTATTAATTTTTCCCTTTTGACACATTACAATAGAATAAAAACCCTATTTTACATAAAAATCAACCATTATGTGTAGTAATAATTTTCCCCGTTAAGAAATTAGAACAGACAGCAAATGAAGAATGACTCCATCGCTAACTTTTTACTAATCCACAGATATAAGAATGAGAGTAATCCTGTCCATCATAACTGATTGAGAATCTTACCTGTTTCTCCGTACATAATTTTCTCAAAGATCCATTCCCCGAACGTCCACGCCTCATTCTCCCCTTTGGCAAGGGCGAACTGCCGGAAGAGTTCCCGGAACAGCTCCCGCACCTCCCCGATGGGAACGGCACGGCGCAGCAGGAACGCCGTCCTGTCGCCCTGGGCGCGCCCTCCGGCAAAAATATCGTAAACGCCCTCGCTGCGGCCCACCATGGCCAGCTCTGCAAACAAGGGGCGGGAGCAGCCGTTGGGACAGCCGGAAATCCGGAACACCACGGGTTCGTCATCCAGCCCGAATTCATGCAGAATTTCTTCCAGCCATCCGTTGAGCTCCCGGTGGACCAGGGAAGAAGCGGCGCGGGCGCGGCGGCAGCCCGGCAAGCCGCGGCAGGAGCAGGATTCAATGGAGAGCGGGGAAAAATGCCTGGACCCGCGCAGCAGTACCTTGATGCGTTCCGCCACGCACCTGTCCGCCGGATGAAGCCTCAAATTGCCCCGCGGCGTGATGCGCACCGGAGAAGTCAAAAAAGGGACCACGCGCCGCCATGCCGACGCCACGGCATATTCCGGCGTATCCTCCAGACTGCCGGAAGGGAGCGCCACCAGCAGCCCGTTATAGAAATCATTGCGGCTCCACTCCCCGGAAGAGGAAAACTCAGGTTGCTCCCCCTCTCCCGGGTACAAGCCGGCGTTTTTCAATTCATTCAGAACCCAGTCCGGGCCGCGGGAGGCGAACAGCGACTTCAATCTCCTCTTGCGCGGATTGTCCGGTTCCCCGAACTGTTCATTCAGGGCCGTCAGCACCCCCGCCGCCTTCACGGCCTCCGGCAGGGAATACCGCCCCAGCCAGGATGCCGCCCGCGGCGCCAGGGCCGCACTGCCCCCCTGAATGCCGCCCCCGCCTCCGGCAAACAAATGCACGCCGCCCTCCGGATGGCCGCCCTTGGGAACCACAAAGCCCAGGTCACAGGAAAACAGCCCGAATTCATGGTGCGGAGCCTCTTCCAGACAAATACGGGCGCGCTTGTGCAGGGCGGAAAAACGTTCTTCAGGCTGCGGGTCCGAGGAAAAAAGACGTTCGCGGTTTTTGCGTATTTCATACGCGGGGAAGAAAACGGGAGCGGAAAACCTGTTCAACTTTCCGGCGAACTCCAGCCATGCGTCCCGGTTTTCCCCCCAGCAAAGGGAGGAACCTACATCCACGGCCTGTTCCGTATAGGGAACCAGGCGGGAAAGCTTTTCCGCCAGGGCAATGCCCTTCTCCACGCATTCCCGCTCATCCACCCCGTCCAGAGGAATGGACAGGGTGGAAAAGGAAACAAGGCGGCATCCCCCGTCCACGGCGTCCAGAACGGCCTGCCACTGGGCGGGTTTCATCCATCCTCCGCAAAACGGATATTCCAGGGTGTAGGTATTTCTCATGATGAATAAAATCAGACTCGCGCCGTCGCCAGGAACACCACGTGCATAACGGAAACCAGCGTTACAAAATACATGTCCGCCCGCGCGGACGGCACGGAGGAAAAGGGACCGGCCATGCCGAGGCCCAAAGCGCCATGGGAACACCGGGAAATGCAGTCCCGGCACAGAGTGCAGCGCCTGGAAATGCGGCAGGCCCCTCCTTCGCGCGAGATGGCGAGGCCACGGCAGGCGGAGGCGCACTGCATGCACCCCGTGCACGTCTCCTTCACGCGCATGCGCCAGGGGGACAGCCTGCCCAGCAAACTGGCGGCCAGCCCCATGGGGCAAAACCTGCTGCAATATTCCCTCACGCCGCCCGCGGCGCTCATTCTCCAGGTCAGGGGAGCCAGGAAAGCCGCGGCAAGCGCAACCGCCAGGGCATATTCCACCGGGATTCCCCACAGGGACAGGAGCAGCGGCGTTACTACCGCTGCGGCGAGGGCCGCCCATCTCCAGTCCCGGAGGCCCTTGCCTCCCTTCACCGGACGCCCCTTTTTGCGGGAAGAGGAGGCGGACAGGCAGTCCCACACCCCGAAGTAGCACAGATGGCTGCACCAGGCGCTCCCGGCCAGAAGGACGGATACGCTGAACAGCGCCAGCATGAAAATGCCTTCCCCACGGTAAACCGGGCCGGAAAGCATCATGAACGGCACGGGAACATGCAGCCTGCCCGTCATCAGCAGGGAGGAAGCCACCGTGACGCCCAGCAGAAACTGAAGAAAAAACACGGAGGAAAATACAGTCCACATCAGCCGCCGCCTGCCGGGAGACGCCTGCGTGTTCAGCAGCCCCTCCGCACAATAGCCTCCCCACCAGGCCAGAAGAAGAATCGCCAGTCCGTTGGCGCCCTGCCACGGCAGAACGTCGTTCTCCCAGCAGCAGGCGGAAAGGGGCCAGCGCGTCCAGCAGGAACAGAAGCAGCACGGAGGCGGAAAACACGCGGCTGCGCGCCAGCTCCGGAACAGGCAAATCCCTCTCCCCGCGCCTCCGCCACAGGACAGCCGCCGCATGAAGCAGCAGCACGCACGCCAGAATGACGGCCAGACGCAGAAACGGCAGTCCCTCCATCATCCGCAGCCTGGCCAGATGCCAGGTTTCCGCCCCCCAGAAAAGCAGGGAGGCCAGCAGCAGGAACGTGACGCTCCTGCGGAGCCAGCCGCGCCGGGAAAACGAAAGCGCCGCCAGCCCCATGCACAAAATGACGCCCGCATGCATCCCGCCGCGCAAAAAATGGGCGGCCGTCATCAGAAAGCAGAACAAGGAGATGAATCCGGGGCCGGTCATGGCATCGTGGGCGCCTGTCTGGCGCCCCCAACATACGTGAAAAGGCCGGACGCTCCAGAAAAAAACGGTTCATCCGCCCGTGAAGGGAACCTCATTGCGTCACCCTCCGCAGGAAAAGCAACGCAGGGAAATATTTCCCCTCCGCCGCTCCGTCCGGCAGCCTCCGGAACAGGCGGAAGGGCGCCGTTCCACGGCGGTAAAAGCCGCAGGGGCGCCCCGCCGGAAACGGCGGCTCCATGCGCGGACGCTGTCCGGCCGCGCATGGAGCCGCATCAGGAGTTAAACCTACAATTTCCTGGTGTTCAGCTTTTTATCCACCACCATGCCGTCCGTGAGCTTCGGCTGGAACTTCACGTCGCGACGGGCCTTGAACTTCAGCACAAACAGCTCGGAGGTTCCCTCCACCGGTTCCTTGTTCCCGATATTGACGAAGGTGGGATACAGGGCCTTGGTTCCGTTCGTATGAAGCCTGTCGTTCGTCAGGTTCTCCATCTTCTTCATGTTCTTAACCTCCACGCCCACGAATTCCAAATCCTTGGGATCGTACGGGAGGGCAAAGCTCAGGGCATTCACCAGCCGGAGGTTCCGGCCCTTTACGGTCACCTTGACGGCGTCTCCCTTGGCGTACCTCTTCTTATCGGCGCTGAGCAGGAGCTTTCCGTCCACATGGACTTTCTTCTTTGCCTCCTCGGCGGCTTTCTTCTTCTCGTCGTCCCCTTCCTTCTTCTCCCCTTCCTCGTCCTTCTTGTCGGCTTCTTCCTGCGGCTGGTCGGCTTCGTCTTCCAGCTGTGTGGCTACCACGGAAATATCGTAAGCGTCAATAAGGCCATTCTTGTTGATGTCTCCGTTGCTGATGTAGCCTTCAAAGTCGGAATCGCCCTTCCGCAGGCCCGTGTAGTTGATGTAGGAGGTCAGGTCGTTCCGGTCGATCTTGCCGTCATTGTTGATGTCGCCCGGCAGATAGCTTTCCGTGCCCGGCACCTTGAAGACGTAGATTTCCCTGCCGGAGCCGTAGTTACCCACGCCTTCCGTGACATTCAGCTTGATATAGCGCGCCGTGGGGGCGTCCTTGAAGTTGAAGATCTTCACGTCGCCATTCTTGTCCCACTGGAACGTTCCGGCCTTCGTCCAGTTCTCCCGGTCCATGCTGTAGGAAACGGAGCCCTTCAGGAGCGTTCCGTTGCCGCCGTCCTCACGGGGAACGTAATGGAACTTCTCAAGCTTGTTGATGGTCTTCAGGTCCAGAACCAGGTCAAACGGCACGGCCTTCTCGTTGTACTTCGTGTGCCACGCGTCCTTTTCCTTGAAGTCAAAGAGTTTCGTCAGGGAATTGCCCTGGTTCTCCACGCTCGTTTCACCTTCGATTCCCGGAATGGCGAACTCAAGCGGGTTGGCCTTGGTCTTCGCGCTGATGGCCGTCCAGGCGGAATGGCCGTCCTTGTTGACGGCGCGTACATTGAAGGAATAGGGCGTTTCCGCCTCCAAATCCTCAAACAGGAACTCCGTCCCCTTGATGGTGGTATACAGCATTCCGCCGAATTCGATTTCATAAAAATCCGCGTTCGGAACGGCGTCCCACGTGGGCTTCAAGGTATAGGCCGCCGCGTTTTCCTCCGTCACCACGGCATTGGCGGGAGCGGTCAGCGCGCCGGAAGAAAGGCGGTACTTTTCACCCGGTTCAAACCGGAACCCTTCCACGGAAAGCACCGTGGGGGCTGCCGTAATATCCGCCGCGGCCAGCTTCACCAGTAATTGAGGGTTCCCGGCAATCACCTTCTTCTCAAAATCGCTTCCCTTCGTCGCGAACCTGTTCAGGTTGGGAGCCTGGTCATAAAAATACACGTTCTCCCGGGACTTGAAATCCTCCATGGAATTCGCTTCCGCCAGATTGACGCTGTTTTCCCCGACTTTGGCGGAAACCCTGGACGGCTTCTGCGTCACGTTAATGCGGAACTCCGTGGCCTTCTTCTTCTGGAAGCCGTTGAAATCCCCCACCGCCGGATGAACGGTGACGGTCACGTTGTTCTTGTCGTCCGCCCGGGATTCCACCAGGGTGCGGACGCCTTTGCCTGCCCTGTATTCCTCCGTCACGCCGTCGTCGTCATACGCGGTGAAGGAAGTGCTGCCGTGCGGGTAAAGCTCGTAAATGCGCAGGTTCGGATTGATTTCCGAGACATTGTTGCTCGGATTGGCCATGGGAATGATCGCGCCGTTTTTGACGAACACGGGCAGTTTCCACAGGGGAGCGTCAACGTCATTGTAAATCTTGCCGCCTTCATACAGGTCCCCGGTGAAATAATCGATCCACTGTCCTTCCGGCAGGTAAATGCCGTGGCGGACGTCATTCCCCTCCTTGTCCGCCCTGGTTTCCTGGTAAACGGGAGCCACCAGGAAATAGGGGCCGTACAGGAACTGGTACTGCGTCGCCTTGCCCAGCGTGTAGGGATTGGGGTATTCCAGGAACATGGCCCGGATCATGGGCAGGCCGGAAACGGATTCCTCCGCGATGCTGTAGGAGTACGGAAGCAATTCCGACTTGAGCTTGAGGTACCACCGGTTGATGGAGGTATAAGGTTCCCCGAAGGCGTGGGGATATTTTTCATTGGCTCCCCAGCCGTCCATGTTCAGCTCCATGGGAGTGAAGGTTTTCCACTGGAAATCGCGGACATTCACCAGCGGATTCTTTCCGCCGAAAATGCCGTCCATGTCCGAACAGATGTTGGGCTGCCCGGAAAGGCCGGAGCCGATGTAGGTGGGAATATGGAAACGGATGTACTCCCAGACGCCGCCCGTCTGGTCGCCCGACCAGATGCCAGCATAACGCTGGGTTCCGGCCCAGCCGTCCAGGGAAATGATAAAGGGCCGGGCATTGCCCCCGTAATAGGTCATGATCTGGGCCACGTCCGTAATGCCGTTCAGGCCGAAGGAATAACCGGCGCCCACCCAGGCCACGTCCGTCTTCAGCACGCGCACTCCGGCGTCCCGCACCTCCTTCACGATGTCGCGCTGGAGCAGGGCGCTGATTTCCGGCTTGGGATGCAGGTCGGACTGGGTCCACAAACCGATTTCCACGCCATTCTTCCTGGCGTAGTCCGCCAGGCTCTTTAAATTCGCGATATTGCCGTCCAGGGTATCCGTCTGGCCGTAGCCGGCTCCGTAGCCGTCGTTCGGCAGGAGCCATCCCAGCGGCATGTCATGGGCCTTGTAGCGGTCCACGACGGCGCGTCCGGAAAACTGGTAATTGTTCAACTCACCGTTCAGGGATTCCTTAATGCCTCCGTTATCCTTCTGGCTTTCCTTGTACCGTTTTCCGTCCTCAAACAGAATGCCCTTTTCATCTTCCTTCCAGTAATCCCGGTTGTAGGCGTTCAGGTGGCCCTGGTAAAAGGCGAACTTGGGCAGCAGGACGGGAGCGCCGGTAAGCTGGTAAAAATCCCTCAAAAGACTGACGGGACCGTCGCTGACCATGAAAAAGACGTCCAGATAATTTTCATCATGCGAGAGTTTAACCAGATTCTCTTCCTTGGAGCCGAAATCATACTGCCCTTTCTTGAAGGTATGCCACATGACGCCGTACCCGCCGGTGGACCAGTAAAAAGGAGTGGGGGAAGCCACGCCGCCATCCGTCCAGCTGTTCTGGTTTTCTATGGAAATGACCTTTCCCTTGTGGGAAAAACGGCCGTTCTGTACGCCGCCGCCGTAAAAATATTCGTCCGGCTTCGCTTTCAGGGAAAAGCTGGTTCTGCCCTTTTCAAAAAGAATGGGGGATGCCTGCGCCGCCACTACGGAATTATCCTTCAGATTGATCACCTTGAAAAGAGAGGTCTTTTTGTCTATTTCAATCCTGATTTTCCCCGTGGTGATGGCGACCACATCTCCCTGCTGGTCCACCTCCAGCCGTGAAACCGGCTTCCGGGGATTGTCCGCCAGAATGCGGGCTTCCGGTTCCGCCTTGGGGTCGCGGACAATGCCGCCCTTGTCATCCCGGAAAATCCGGAAAACGTTGTCCCCGTAAAAATCGAATGTCATCCGGTGGTTCTCGCCAAGCAGCACTTCCACGGCGGCAGGGTTGATTTTCCTGGCGCCTTCAACGGACCGGACCTGTTGTTCCGGGGTCAGTTCTCCCGATGCGGCAACGGCAAGACCGGAGAAGGAAAAGGACAATCCGAAAGCCAGCAGGACGGACTTCCGGAACATGCCATGGTCAATTAAGTTTCCCATTATTGTAGTGTTTTATATTATTCAGCCGGAGCGGCGTCACGGAAGGGATTCAAACGATCGTTTCCAGCCGGGCAACGGGCCGTTTTCGTTCATCATGCCGTTCAATGGCGCAGGTTATCTTGCTGCACCATACCCTTTGTCCGTAATCGCCACAAGGCCAAAGACGGCAGTAACGGCGCACCATTGCTCCACACGGCTATAAAATACCCGTTCACAGCCAATTCCCTTTCAAGGATGACCTTTTAAAAGAATTCCTTCCCTCCCTGAGGGCGCAGGGGCACGAAAAAGCCCTGCAAGCTTTTGACTTGCAGGGCTTTCAAATGGTTACGGGAGCAGGATTTGAACCTGCGACCTTCAGGTTATGAGCCTGACGAGCTACCTGGCTGCTCCATCCCGCGATTTAAAGAGCATCCGTAAAGGAGTGCGGAATTGTTATAACCCACTTCCGCAGCATGTCAAGTACTTTCAAATAAAAATTTTCATGGCGGCGGCCGTATGACAGAGGTCCGGAAACGCTTTCCGGAGGCGGCGGAAGGGAGAGGAAAAACGCAGGCCCCTTCCGGCGGCTTGGCTCACAACAGGTAGGGGAGTTGACCGTTTCCGGCATGAGGGAACAAGAGCGGAGGACTCCCCTTCCCTGCACACGGAAAAAAAGAAAGGATTCCTCGACAAACATTGTCAAATCTGTATATCTTGAAAGGTGCGGACTGGGTTCCGCGCATTAACATCAACTAGAAAGAGGTACGACAATGCAAAAGGTAAACGTAAACACACCCATTACGATCACGGGGCGCCACGTGGAAGTCACAGACGCGATTCGGGAATTCGTAACGAAAAAGATTGAGGGGATCCGCCTGGACTTCCCGCGCATTATGGAGGTTAAAGTATTGCTTGATGTGCAACGCGACCGCAAGATTTCCCAGGTGATCCTGTTCTGCTCGGACCACATCACCATTGACGCTTCCACGGAAGGGACGGACATGTACGCCTGCATCGATGAAACGATCACCAAAATCATGCGCCGCATGCGCAAGCACAAGACGCGCCTGATGAAAAATTTCCGCCCCCATCACCAGGAAACCATCCGCAAGCTGGATGAAACGGTATATGACGATTCCGTACTGGATTACCCCGGAGATTCCAAGGAAGACCCGGAACCCCTCCTCATTCACAGAGAAAGCTACAATCTCAAGAAGCTTTACAAGGAGGAAGCCATCATGGAACTGGAACTTTCCGACAAGCCCTTCGTGCTCTACAGGAATGCGCGGCGCGACGTGCTCCAGATCGTGTACCGGAGGCCGGACGGGGACTACTCCATTATTGAACTTGGCACCAGCCTGTGACCGTAAAAAACGGTTTTGAAACAAACCGTTTTCCATAACGCATCAAAAAGAGCAGGACTCCTGAAACCGGGGGTCCTGCTCTTTTCTGTAATGCCGTGACATGGAACAAGAAAATCTCTTGATTTCTACTTGCCACCATTTACATTGGTCCCAGCAAACCTCCGTGGATGCGGAGGTTCCAGTAGTTAACAAACACTGTATTTAATTCGAATTATGAAGAACATCGCTATCCTCGCCATCGCCGGCGCCGCTTGCCTGGTTGCTTCTTGCTCCCAGCAGCAGCAGCAGCAGCAAACCCCCACTCCTGCTCCCGCTCCGGTTGTGCAGGCCAAGGGCAAGTAAGTTTGCAGCGGGGCCTTGCCCTGCAACACTAGCAAATCATCCAATTAATCCGCACTCGGTGTACGCACTGAGTGCGTTTTTATTTGCCCGGAACCCGGTTTTCAGCCGTCATTTGCCGGTTCACCGGGATTTTCCTTAAAAACGGCGGACGCCGTAACAAATGCAGGCGTGAACCGCCATCGCGCAGGGATATACGCAAGCTCCGGCCTCGTGAAACGGCCTTTTACATTCAGGCAGCCTTGGAAGTTCCGTCGCCGGAAGCGGCAGCCTCTTGATGGTCAGCAGCGGAACCGCTTGCCTCCTCCTGCTGATTGGACTGGAACATCCGTTGAATCAGCATGGGGCGTTTCCTGGCCCATCCGGGCCAGACCAGATGATGGTCCATTCCGTAGGAATGCCCTTCCGGAAAAGCTTTGGACACGAACGGCTCCCGCCAGTCCTCCTCCCATTTGCCCCCTTCCCGGTCCTTCTGGGTCAGCACCACCAGATGCCCGCAGTTCTTCCAGGCGTCCAGCACAATGGCCCCCTGCAATCCCCCTCCGGCGGCGTTCACGTACACGCAGCTGTGCTCCCTGCCCGTTCCATGGTCGCGGATGGTCAGCCCCACGCGGAAAAACTTCACGGGCCGGCGGCGCATGTCACGGTACAAATCCTGCTGAACCTGCCAGCAGAGCCCCCTGTCGCGCAAGTTGGAATTAACCAGGATGTTGTTCAACCAGCCGAACAGCACAATCCTGTTATTCCGGGCGATCGCCGCGGACTGGACCACCGCCGTGTCCGCCAGCCATTTGGCTTCCGCCCTGGCGGCGGGAAGAGCGGCCTTTTCCGGCGGCAGCAGCCCCAGGAAAGCATTCGCCAATCCGGACATCTGCTGCTGCACGTAAGGTCTTTGTATATAATCCTCAGCCGGAGGAGTGCAGCAGGAACTCCATCCGCACAGGAGGGCGGCAGCAAGCAAAAGCCGGAATGTCTGCATGGTCGGCATGGCGTGCCAAGGCTAGCACATTACGCGTAAAAATCCAGTAAAGCTTTCAAAAATGACCGTCCCCGCCCTGACGGCTCTTGCCTTCCCCCCGCCTCCCCGGTAGAATGCCGCCCCTCTTCACCATGCTGACGATCAAAAACCTCACGAAATCCCACGCCGGACGCACTCTGTTCCGGGAAACGGAAATGACCATTAACTGGGGGGAACGGGTTGCCCTGGTAGGCCCCAACGGCGCGGGCAAGTCCACCCTGTTCCGCATGATTCTGGGAGAAGACACGCCGGACGAAGGCTCCATCAACATGGATGAATACGCCATGGTGGGTTATCTTCCGCAGGAGGCCAGCGAACCGAAGGATGAAACCGTGCTGGAAATCGCCATGGGCATCACGCCGGAAATGGAACGGGCCATCCACGTCATCCGGACGGCGGAAAACGCCAACAGGACGGATACGCCGGAGTATGCGGAGGCCATTGACACCTTCAACGCCGCCAACGGCTACCAGCTGGAACCCAAGGCCAAGAAAATCCTCAAGGGGCTGGCCTTCCGGGAAAGCGACTTCCACCGCCCTGCGCGGGAAATGTCCGGCGGCTGGGTCATGCGCGCGTACCTGGCCAAGCTGCTCGTCCTGGAACCGGACCTCCTGATGCTGGACGAACCCACCAACCACCTGGACCTCCTTTCCCTGCTGTGGCTCCAGCGCTACCTGAAAAACTACCCCGGCGCCATTCTGATGATTTCCCACGACCGGGATTTCATGGATGAACTGGTGGAAAGCGTATACGACATTGACAACGAGGAACTGGTGGAATACCGCGGCAACTACTCGGACTTCCTGAAACAGAGGGATGTGCGCTTTGAACAGGTCCAGGCCGCCTACCGCAACCAGCAGAAGGAAATCGCGCACATCCAGGAATTCATTGACCGCTTCCGCTCCATCAACTCCAAGGCCGGGCAGGTCCAGAGCCGCATCAAGCAGCTGGAAAAGATGAAGCTCATCCAGAAACCCGTGGCCCGCAGGAAGGTGTTCAAATTCAACTTCCCCCAGCCGCCGCGCAGCACCCAGAAGGTCATTGAGCTGGAAAAAATCTGCCAGTCCTACGGTGACCACAAGGTTTATGAAAACCTGGACCTGCTGGTGGAACGGGGAGAACGCACCGTGCTGGTGGGTCCCAACGGCGCGGGCAAATCCACCCTGCTGAAAATCCTGGCCGGCATCATTCCCATTGACTCCGGCAAACGCACTCCCGGCACCACCACCCGCATCGGCTACTTCTCCCAGGCCCGCACGGAAAACCTGAATACGGAAAACACCGTCCTGGAGGAAATCATGAAATGCAACGCTGAAATCCGGGAGGAAGAAGCCCGCTCCATCCTGGGCTCCTTCCTGTTCCGGAGGCTGGATGTGGAAAAACGCGTCAGCGTGCTTTCCGGCGGGGAAAAATCACGGCTCAGCCTGGTCAAATTCCTGGTGGATCCGCCCAACCTCCTGCTGATGGACGAACCGACCACCCACCTGGACCTCCTGTCCGTGGAAGCCCTGGTCCAGGCCCTGAAACATTATGAGGGCACCCTGGTCTTCATTTCCCACGATGTGCACTTCATCCGCTCCCTGGCGGAAAAAACCCTGCACGTGAACCGGGGAGCCATCACCACCTATGCGGGCGGCTACGACTATTATCTGGAAAAGTCAGGCATTCTGGACGACGAGAAGGGCGGCATTACGGCGGAATAACCGTCGCTCCCTTTTCAGCCTCCCTTTTCTCCTTGCCTTGGGTCTCATCCTGCCTTAGAAAGACAGGATGAAGACTTTCCTTGTTCCCGTCCTGGCTTCCGCCCTGGTAGCCGGAGTTCCGCTCGCCTTTAGTGAAACGGCCGCACCGTCGGCTTCCTCCGCGCCGGCAGCCCCGGCGGAAAAAACTCCGTCCCCGGATTCCCTCCTCAACCAGGCTTTTTCCGTGGCCATTGACGTCCAGCAGACGCTGGCGGCAGTACAGGACAAGGAAAGCGGGGACAAGGCCGTCAAGAAGTTGCAAAGCATTCAGAAGGACATTCAGCGCCTCACGGGCTTCCGGGAGCAATTGAGCGATGCGGAAAAGGAAAAAATGGACGCCCTGTCGGAAAAAATGGAGGAACGCATGGACAGGCTGAGCGAACGCTGCGAGAAGGAAGGCAAACGGCTGCTGGAAGTCCGCTATTACGGCTCCGCCGCCTTGAAGGACATCCTGGAAAACTCGGATGAATTCAGCGGCCTCGTCGAGCCGGATGAAGATGTGGAGGAACCGGAGGAGGACAATACGCCGGCTCCAGCCGGAAACGTTCTTTCTCCCGACCCTGAAGACCTCCTCCCGCCGAATTGACCGAAAGAAGGCGCCCATACCGGAAAAGCCGTGTGAAACAACCGCTCTTTCCCTCTTCCATTTCAAGCTTGCCGGAGCCGTGAAAAACGGGTTTACTGTGGGCAGCATGCAAAAGTTAGCAGGTAAAACAGCCATCGTTACCGGTGCAGGCCGCGGAATCGGCAACGCCATCGCCCGCCGCTTCGCCTCGGAAGGAGCCAGGGTCATCCTAATCAGCCGCAGCCCGTCCAGCTGCGGGGGAGCCGCAGAAGAAATCAACAAGGAATTTCCGGACTCCTGCAAGGCCTTCCCCTGCGACGTAGCGGATTACGCCGCCGTACAGGAAACCGTTTCCGCCATCCTGAAGGACTTCCCGCAGATCGACATTCTGGTGAACAACGCCGGCATCACGCGCGACTCCCTGATGCTCCGCATGAAGGAGGAAGACTGGGATGCCGTCATGAACACCAACCTGAAAAGCGCCTTCAATACGGTCAAGGCCCTCCAGCGCGTCCTGATGAAGTCCCCCGCCGGGCGTATCATCAACATGAGTTCCGTCATCGGCCTTGTCGGCAACATCGGGCAGGCCAACTACGCCGCCTCCAAGGCAGGCCTCATCGGCTTCACCAAATCCCTGGCCCTGGAATTCGCCCCGCGCAAAGTCACTTGCAACGCCATTGCCCCCGGCTTCATCTCCACGGAAATGTCCAACGCCATCCCTGACAACCTCAAGGAGGAAATCGTTAAAAAGATTCCCCTGAAGGAACAGGGCTCCGTGGAAGACATCGCCGCCCTGACGGCCTTCCTCGCCTCTGACGATGCCCGTTACATCACCGGACAGGTCATCGCCTGTGACGGGGGCATGACGATGTAAGGCTTTCCCGGTCTTCACCATCCCATGCGCGGCATTTTCCTTGTTTCCTGCTTTCTGGGAGGAAGCGCCCTGCTGGCCGGGTGCCGGGACGACGGTTCCCCCCGACCGGCCACGGAGGATGCCGCGCGCATTACCAGCGCGCGTCAGTGGGGGGAAAGCCGCTCCGCGCTGCAAAAACGGGAGCTGGACCGCGCCGCCGGACCCGCCCTCCCCATTCCGGACGATCTGCCTTCCCGGGAGCTGGTCGGCACCACGCGCCAAATCCACCAGCTCATTGAAGCTTCCGGCCCCCCCTCACGCTTTGAATCCTATACGGAAGCGGTGCCCGCGGCGGGGGCTTCCCTGCGCATGGCCGCCATTCCCGGCGGAACCTTTCTCATGGGGAGCCCTGCGGAGGAGCCGGGCCGCAAGCCGGACGAAGGCCCGCGGCATGAAGTGAGCGTCTCCCCCTTCTGGATCTCGGAAACCGAGATTCCCTGGGAGCTCTATACGGCCTTCATGGAGAACGGACGCCCGCGCGCCAGGGACGGCCAGCTTCTGGAGGAACAGCCGGACGATGAACTGTGGGACTCCGTCACGCAGCCCACAGCCCCCTACACCGCCATGAACCTGGGCATGGGCCACGGCTATGAACACGGCCTGCCGGCCATCTCCATGTCCCATCACGCCGCCAGCAAATTCTGCGAATGGCTGAGCGCCCAGACCGGGCATTACTACCGCCTGCCGACGGAAGCGGAATGGGAATACGCCTGCCGTGCCGGGAGCCCCGGAGCCTACTCTTACGGAAACGGGGAGGAAGCCTTGGACCAGTACGCCTGGTACTGGGACAATTCCAATGACCGCTACCAAAAAACAGGCTCCAAAAAGCCGAATAAATGGGGACTCCGGGACATGCACGGAAACGTGGCGGAATGGGTTCTGGACTCCTACATTCCGGACGCCTACGGCAAGCGGGACGGCCAGCCCGCGAAAGACCCCCTGGTCATCGCGCCCAAGGCTCCCCACGTCGTTCGCGGCGGCTCCTGGGAAGACGACCCGGACCGCCTGCGGAGCGCCGCGCGCCGCGCCAGCTCCCCCGCCTGGAACCGGCAGGACCCCCAGAACCCCAAAAGCATCTGGTACCTGACGGACGGCGGCATGATCGGGTTCCGCGTGGTACGCCCCATGAACATTCCGGACGTCATTACCATGCACCGCCTCTGGAACTTCTCCAAGGGGGAACCGTGAAGAAAAACTTTCTATGACCATCAAATTAAGAACGGAACAGCCCTCAGACCATGCCGAAACGGAACATGTCACGCGGGAAGCGTTCTGGAACCATTATTCCCCCGGCTGCAATGAGCATTACCTGCTCCATATCATGCGCGGCAATTCCTCCTTCATCCCGGAACTGGACGTGGTCGCCGTCCACGGCGGCCGCATTGTCGGGAACATCGTTTATGCAAAATCCGCCATCAGGACAGATGACGGGAAGGAATGCGAGGTGCTGGGCATGGGGCCCATCTCCGTTCTTCCGGAATACCAGCGCCGGGGAATCGGGCGGCAAATGATCGAATACACCAAAATGAAAGCCCGTGAAATGGGGTTCCGCGCCATCCTGCTGTACGGCGATCCGGACTACTATTCACGCCACGGGTTCGTGCCCGCGGAAACGCGGGGCATCAGAACGGCGGATGATATGTATGCGGCGGCCCTCCAGGCCTGCGAATTGCGGGAAGATGCCTTATCCGGCATGAAAGGCCGTTACGTGGAAGCTGCCGTGTATGATCTTGATGAAAAGTGCGCCGCCGAATTTGACCGGCATTTTCCGGCAAAGGAAATGGTCTCCGGGACTCCGTCGCAAAAACGCTTTGAGAAAATTGTCGCCATGCGGAGAAAAGCGGATACGGGAATCTGAACCCGGGAATCCCGTATCCTCCGGATGGCCTGAGTCCCGCACCCGGATACGTTAAATCCGCAGCCCTTTTTTTCCGGGAGTAAAAAATAAGGGCCGTTCCATGAGAACAGCCCTTATCCGTCAAAAGCCTGTCATCAAGGGCTCAGGCCCTGCGGCGGCGCATCATCAGGGCAGCCAGCCCCAGCAGGCCCAGCGTGGCCGTGGCGGGTTCCGGAACCACTTCCCCGCGGATCTCCGTAAAAATGGGGGATAATTGGCTGAAGGTATTGGTTCCATTGGCTCCCGTAATGACAACGGAATCACCGGGCGCTCCCGCGCTGTCATGATGGCCGCGAATGCCGGGAGCAGCCAATCCGTTGCTGATGGTTACGGTATCTCCATCCGTGGAAGAAGTGGGGGCGCCTGTCCCTCCCGCAGCATACAAGTACGTCTTTGACGTATCTCCATTGATCAAGTCCATCACGGCCTGGCTCACGGTCAGGTAGCGGTACGTCGTGCCGGCGTCAAGAATCAGGGAAGAACCATCCACGGCGGAGAAATTGAACGTCAGATTGACCCCGTTGCCGGAGGTTCCCGTATTGGTGCTCAGGCCGATGACCGAATTGTCGGAAGCGTTCAGCACCAGAAAACCGTAAGTGACGTTAGTGCCCGTATTGCTGCCGGGCCCGCGCAGAGTAAAACTGTCCAGCCGGATATCTCCGGACAGGGAGGCGGGAGAGCCGGAACCTGCGACGGGCGCCAGGGCGGAAGAATCCAGGCCCAGATAGAACCCGTGAATGGCGCTGTTGTAATTGTCTGCCCCCGGAGTGTAGTAATTAAAAACAGTCGCGGCTTCTGAAGAAACGGCGAAGGTTCCAAGAGCGGCTAAAATTGTTAGTGTTTTCTTCATGTCTATTGTCCTCTTCCTTTTAAGCTTTGTAGCGGATTTGGAATCCGTGGACAATTAAAAATATTAAGCGTTAATATATTATATTTATAATTCACTGAAAACCATGAACTTTTAATGCCTCTGGTCCTTTTGTCAACGGGGCAGAATGGTCTTTGTTATTCATTGATTTTTCTATTGATTTGGCCTCTTTTCCATACTTGCCGGATTCCAAATCCGGATTCCAAATTCGCTATTTGGGGAAGCAAGGGCAAGTGCATGCAGATGCGTGCGAATATGCACCGTTCATTATAGAACATTAATCATGAAGAAAATATTATCCGCCTTAATGCTTGCAGCCGGCATGAGCCTGAGCGCCACCGCGGCGACCACGCTTCTGGACAGTTCCATCGTAGGGTATTCCGACTTCGCCTCCCGTCTGGCGGATTTCGGCACCCAGAAGGATTCCGTTGCCATCACGACTGATGGCGGCAACCTGGTGTTGTCCGGCACGAACTTTAGCCAGCCCGTTTCCGGGGGAAACACGCGCAATAACATGACCGTGACTATGGTTCTGGACCTGTCCAAAATCAACACTCCGGAAGCCTATACCGCCCTGTTTAACGCCAAGGGAGGAGGTACCAGCTGGGGTGTGGGCCTGAATACGGACCGCACCCTCCAGGGATTATGGAACAACAGCGCGTACAGCGGCGGCCCCACCACCTCCACGCTGGGCACGGAAGGCACTCTGACCATTTCCGTGGTTACCGGAGATTCCGGCACTTGCATTTATATAGGAAACAGCGATATCTACTATACCGCCGGCGGCCTGAAATTCGGCGGAGTGGACATCACCCAGATTCTGATTGACGCAGGGCTGGCGGACGCCATTGAACAGCTCTACGTTCATGACTCCGCCCTTTCCCAGGAGCAGATCGGCCAGTTGATGAGTGAAATCGCCAGCGTTCCGGAACCCGCCACGGCAACCCTGGGCCTGCTGGGACTGGCCGCCCTGATGATGCGCCGCCGCAGGGCATAAAACCACACCGGTTCCCGTTTTTCTTTCAGGGCTGCCTCACGACTCCGTGAGGCAGCCCTTTCTGCATCCGCACAACACGGCTGCTCTATCGGGGACAGATATTTCTTCCTCCCCTCCCCCGCAAAACTCTGCCCGCAAAAATCCTTCTCCGGAAAAACGATGTTCCAGCCGGCCCCCGGCTGAAACGTTTCATGGGGCGTCCCTGTCACCCCACCTTCCGCACAAATCCTTTTCCCCCACGCCGGAACAGCCGGAACCGGATACGGGAAAAACCATCTTCCCTCTGCGGGCGGCGCACCCCATCCTTGCAGCCGTCCTGCTCCTGCGCAGACCGCCCGTTCCGGCTCTGCCGGGAGCAGCACCGCCCCACGTTCCGGGAAGAACATCCGTTTTAAAGCTGCTCCTTCCGCCTGAAAGGGGGAAACGTTTTAACCTGCATATCCATATCCTGATCATGAATCTCCAGAAACAGCAATTGCTCCTGCGCCTTTTCCGGTATTTCAAAAGCAAAAAAGGAGAACCGCGCTTTTTTAACAGGCGGAATATATGGCTGCTCGCCATCGCCGCCGCCTACATCCTGACTCCCGACGAATTCCTGTTTGACGGAATCGGCAAGCTGGGGCTCCTGGATGACGCCGCGGTTATCCTGGGAGCCGTCTTCACCGTCTTCTTTCCGGACGGGGACTAGCGCCCCGGCCTGCTGCGCGGCCAGGGAAGCGGCTAGACGGACGATACCTTCCGGAACTTCGGGGACTGTCCCATGAACGCCTCCGGATTGCCTAAAAGAAGCTTCTCCGCCTCCTGCCGGGAAAAACCGCGTTTGTAGAGCTCGCAGGCCAGGGCCGTGAGCGCCAGGGGGTCGGAATCTCCCCAGTCCGCCGCGGAATTGGCCCAGACGCGGTCCATTCCGTACAGCTCCAGAATATCCGCCGCCCGCTTGGGGTTCAGCTTGCTGGTGGGGTAAAGGGTCAGCCCGGCCCAGTAGCCGGCCTCCTTCACCAGCGGGAAGGTGTGTTCCTCGCAATGGTCCACCAGCACCCGGCCGGGGTCCAGCTCCGGACGGTTTTTCAGGGCGGCAAGAATCATTCTGGTCCCTTTCAGCTTGTCTTCCAGATGGGGGGTGTGGATCAGGACAAGCTGGTTCAAGCGTATCGCCATGTCCAGATGCTCTTCAAAAATAGTCATTTCATGGGAGGTATTCCGGTTCAGCCCGATCTCCCCGATGCCGAGGACATTCGGACGGTCAATGAACTCCGGAATGAGCTTCATCACTTCCCGGGCAAAGGCCACGTCCTGCGCCTCCTTGGGGTTGATGCACAGCCACGTGTAATGGTCCATGCCGAACTTGGCCGCCCTGGCCGGTTCGCATTCCGTAAGCTGCACGAAGTAATCCCGGAAACCGTCCGCGGAGGAACGGTCATAGCCGGCCCAGAACGCCGGTTCTCCCACCGCCAGGCAGCCTGCCTGCGCCATGGCCCGGTATTCGTCCGTGGTGCGGCACACCATGTGTATATGAGGTTCTATGAAAGCCATGATTCTTATTTGTTAAAGTTCGGGGCTCCGCAGGCCGCCTTGGCGGCGGCGGTTTCCGGCACGGCGTCATCCCGGTAGGAAAGGGCTTCCAGAATGGCCCGGACGCGCCCCGCGCCGGATGCGGACAGGAGGGGGAGCGCTTCCATCAGGGCGCGGTAGCGGAAATCCGCCTCCCCTTCCCCGCGGTCCACCCGGTCCAGAAAAGCGGCCACGTCCAGCACCCCGGCGCGCGCCGCCGCGAAATCGGCGTCCAATACCTCTTTTTTACTCCTTTTCATACGCAGACGATACGCCCATGCGGAAAGCCCCGTCAAGCCGGAACAGGTAACAAAATTATAACTATTCCAAACTAGTGAACTGCAACGTCTTTTCACGTCTTTTCAAAAATCCAAAAAGCGCCGGGAATTCAAGAAGAGGCTTGCCATCCGGGTTTGAACCGGGCATCCTGTGGAGACGCATTTATTTCATTAGAGCGCCTATGAATGCACTAGTAAAAACCATATGTACATTCGTGACATCCTCCATCGGCCGCAAAATCATTGTGGCTCTGACGGGGTTATGTTTGGTCTTGTTCCTCGCGGGACACCTGGCAGGCAACCTTCTCATCTTCGGAGGCCCTGAATGGATCAACACCTACGCCCACGGCCTGCACTCCATGCCGGAAGCAGCCCTCTGGGGCATCCGCGCGGGGCTGGCGGTGATCTTCATCATCCACATCTGGCTGACCATCCAGCTGAAGCTGGAAAACCACGCCGCCCGCGAACCCTACGTGTTCAAGAACACGATCAAGGCGACGCTCTCCTCCCGCTACATGATCTACACCGGCCTGACTATCCTGGTGTTCCTGATCTACCACCTGTACCAGTACACCCTGCGCGTGGGTTACGATCCCGCCCAGTACACCGCCTTCATTTCCGACGGCAAGGTGGAAACTTTTGACGTGTACAAGATGATCGTGGCCGGATTCTCCAACGTATGGTGCTCCGCCTTCTACATCCTGGCCATCCTGATGCTGTTCAGCCACCTGCGCCACGGCGTGCAGTCCATCTTCCAGACGGTGGGCGCTGATTCCCGCAAAATCCGGCCCTTCTATAACTTTCTCGCCATCGCGTACGGCGCAGTGATCTGCCTGGGCTTCATTTCCGTGCCGGTCTCGGTTCTTCTGGGTATCATCAAATAACCATCAACTCCTCTCAAAGTCATGATTAATTTTCCCGTAAGCGACTGGATGCCGGATGCCAAGATTCCCTCCGGCCCGATTCAGGACAAATGGTCCAAGTACAAGCTTGAGTCCAAACTGATCAACCCGAACAACAAGCGCAAGTACACCGTGCTCGTGGTAGGGTCCGGCCTGGCCGGCGCCTCCGCCGCCGCCACGCTTGCCGAGCTTGGCTACAACGTCAAGTGCTTCTGCTACCAGGACAGCCCCCGCCGCGCCCACTCCATTGCGGCCCAGGGCGGCATCAACGCGGCCAAGAACTACCAGAATGACGGCGACTCCGTCTACCGCCTGTTCTATGACACCGTGAAGGGCGGCGACTTCCGCGCCCGTGAAGCCAACGTCTACCGCCTGGCTGAAGTTTCCTCCAACATCATTGACCAGTGCGTGGCCCAGGGCGTTCCCTTCGGCCGCGAATACGGCGGCCTGCTGGACAACCGCTCCTTCGGCGGCGCCCAGCTCAAGCGCACCTTCTACGCACGCGGCCAGACGGGCCAGCAGCTCCTGCTGGGCGCCTACCAGGCCCTGGAAAAGGAAGTGGCCAAGGGACACATTGAAATGTTCTCCCGCCATGAAATGATGGATCTTGTGCTGGTGGACGGCGAAGCCAGGGGCATCGTCACCCGCAACCTGATCACCGGTGAAATCCAGTCCTATGCAGGGGACACCGTCCTGCTCTGCACGGGCGGCTACGGCAACGTCTTCTTCCTGTCCACCAACGCGATGGGCTGCAACGTCACCGCCGCCTACAAGGCCTACAAGCGCGGCGCCTTCTTCGCCAACCCCTGCTTCACGCAAATTCACCCCACCTGCATTCCGGTCAAGGGCGACTACCAGTCCAAGCTGACGCTGATGTCGGAATCCCTCCGCAACAGCGGCCGCATCTGGGTGCCCAAGTCCCGTGAAACCGCGGAAAAAATCCGCAAGAAGGAAATCAAGCCCTCCGACGTTCCCGAAGAAGAACGCGACTACTACCTGGAACGCAAGTACCCCTCCTTCGGCAACCTGGCTCCGCGCGACATCTCCTCCCGCGCCGCCAAGGAAGCCTGCGACGACGGCCGCGGCGTGGCCATCACCGGCAAGGGCGTCTTCCTGGACTTTGCGGATGAAATCAAGCGCATGGGCCGCGAATGGATTGACGGCCAGTACGGCAACCTGTTCGACATGTACGAGGAAATCACGGACGACGATCCCCATGAAACGCCCATGATGATCTATCCCGCCTCCCACTACACGATGGGCGGCCTGTGGGTGGACTACAACCTCATGTCCAGCGTGAAGGGCCTGCACGTCCTCGGTGAAGCCAACTTCTCCGACCACGGCGCCAACCGCCTGGGCGCTTCCGCCCTGATGCAGGGCCTGTCCGACGGCTACTTCGTCATTCCCGCCACGCTGCCCGCCTACCTCACGACCATCAAGCCCGGCTCCGTCACCACCGCCTCCCCGGAATTCAAGGCCGCGGAAGACGAAGTGAAGGAACGCATCAACAAGCTCCTGAACGTGAAGGGCACCAAGACGGTGGACTCCTTCCACCGGGAACTGGGCCTCATCATGTGGGAAGACTGCGGCATGGCCCGTACGGAAGAAAGCCTCATGAACGCCATCGAACGCATTCCCCGGCTCCGCAAGGAATTCTGGGAAAACGTGCGTGTGACCGGAACGGCGGACGGCATCAATGCGGAACTGGAAAAAGCCTGCCGCGTGGCGGACTTCCTGGAGTTCGCCCAGCTGCTCTGCTATGACGCCCTGAACCGCCAGGAATCCTGCGGCGCCCACTTCCGCGTGGAATACCAGCTGCCGGACGGCGAAGCCAAGCGCAACGACGAAGAATACGCCTACGTGGCCGCCTGGGAATACACCGGCGTGGACAGCCTGCCCATTCTGCACAAGGAACCGCTGACCTTCGAGAACGTGCACCTTGCCATCCGCAGCTACAAGTAAAGATAGCCAATACATTAACACTTAAAAGAAAGATTATAACATGGCTAAAACACTCAATCTCACTCTCAAGGTCTGGCGCCAGGAAAACCGGGAAGCCAAGGGCCGCATTGAGACCTATGCCGCCAAGGACATTCCGGTGGACGCCTCCTTCCTGGAAATGCTGGACATCGTCAATGAAGGCCTGGTCAAGGAAGGCAAGGATCCGATCCACTTTGACCACGACTGCCGGGAAGGCATCTGCGGCATGTGCTCCCTGACCATCAACGGCATCCCCCACGGTCCGGAACGCCAGGTGACCACCTGCCAGCTCCACATGCGTAAATTCAAGGACGGCGATACCATCTGGATCGAACCCTTCCGCGCGAAGGCCTTCCCGATCCTGCGGGACCTGATGGTGGACCGCTCTGCCCTGGACCGCATCATCGCCTCCGGCGGCTACATCGACGTGCGCACCGGCTCCGCGCCGAACGCCAACAACATCGCCGTGGAAAAAGTGAAAGCGGAAGCCGCCTTTGACGCTGCCGCCTGCATCGGCTGCGGCGCCTGCGTGGCCTCCTGCAAGAACGCCTCCGCCATGCTGTTCACGTCCGCCAAGATCGCCCACCTCAATCTGCTGCCTCAGGGCCAGCCGGAACGCACCAAGCGCGTCCTGGCCATGATGAAGCAGATGGAAGCGGAAGGCTTCGGCAACTGCACGAACCAGTATGAATGTGAAGCCGCCTGCCCGAAGGGCATCAGCGTGGACAATATCGCCCGCCTCAACCGCGACTTCATCAAGGCCAACACCAAGGAAGGCCTCTGCTACTAAAGCGGAACTCCCTTTAAGACGCTCTGCAAAAACTCCCGGCGGCAATCCTGCCCGCCGGGAGTTTTTTCATGTCCGCTTCCCGGAAATATTTCCGGAGCGGGCAACCCGTGAAACATACAGGGCACGATGCGGGCCAAGCCCGCCGAAAAAAGAAGCCCCCGCGGAAAAAGATTTATTACCCCCGGTTCAAGAATCAATGGAGCATCCCGTGCGAACCTGACACAGCAAACTCAGGCACGCAGAAACATGCCGGGAATGGAGCGGACAGTAAATACCATTCCCAACCTTGCAGCGCTTTTTAGGAACGCCGCCAAAGGTCAAACCGGAGATTCCGAACCTTACTCCCTGTTACGGGAATCCATGAAAATGGTCACCGGGCCGTCGTTGACCAGGGAAACCTGCATATCCGCGCCGAATTCTCCGCTTTCCACCCTGCCTTCCAGCAAAGACGCCAGTTCCCTCTTGAACAGCTCATACAGGGGAACGGCCTGCTCAGGCCTTGCGGCGCGGATGAAGGAGGGCCTGTTGCCCTTCCTGGTGGAGGCATGCAGCGTAAACTGGCTCACCACCAGGGCGCTTCCTCCCATTTCCTTCACGGAAAGATTCATCTTCCCTTCCACATCGGAAAAAATGCGCATGTCCGCCGCCTTTTTGGCAAGCCAGCGCACATCCTCTTCCGTATCCGCCTCTTCCATGCCCGCCAGAATCATCAGGCCCGGGCCCGTGCTTCCCGCGCAAACCCCGCCAATGTGCACGGCGGCCTCCGTGACGCGTTGAATGACCAGCCTCACTGCTCCGCCCCCTTCTCCCTCAGAATGGTCACCTTCGTTCCCGCACGGGTCAGCATGGCCAGTTCATTGCAGTCCTGCCGGCTCAAATAAAAGCCCGGCGAACGGGGTGTTCCGCGGGAAACGTCAATGACATAGCCCCCCGCCACCAGCACCAGCGTTTTGTCCGCAGAGGGAAATTGCTTGCTGTAAATGGAAACAGGGGCCTGCTCATCCTTGACGGACGTCTCCAAATTCTTTTTCCCCCCGTCCTTCATGGAAAGGATGGGATAGCCCTTCACAAAATTCGTCCCGTCGTACAGGCAGACTTCCTTCTCCGGCACGTTCACCACCACATGAAAATCCAGGGGACGGTACTTGAGCACATCCCCCGCATGCAGAACGGGAATGTCCATCAGGCCGTTGAGGTGCATCACCATGGCCTGGGAGCAGTCCAGCTTCCTGACCATGCGTATCCAGGAATCCCCTCTCCGTACGGTGTATTTCTTCACGTCCGGCCCGTTGGGGTCCAGCAGTTGCCGGATGCGCAGGCTGCCGATGAGATCCTTCGCCTCCCTCCCCACCACGCCGCCCTGCTCCGCCAGGGGCTGCAGCAGCTCCAGAGCCTGCGGCAAACTTCCCCGGTCCATCAGGCGCCGGGCGTCCGCCAGGGCCTCCGGACGGCGCGGCCAGAGGGAATAGTTTTCTCCATCCGCCAAAACTCCCTGGGCGCAGCAGACCGCCGCCAGAAGGCTAAAGAAGACCTTTGCGCTTGAAGTCAAAGATATTGATCTCATGGGATTTTTGTATCATTTCCACGGTGAATTTCAAGAGGGAGACCTCCCATGCGTCATCCACCCCCTCAATGAGGGCCATGAACGTATCCTCTCCGTTGCGCACCTGGTCCAGCAGACGGCCGCGCACGGCATCAAGGGGTTCATGCAGAATTTCCTCATTCACTTCCGACCTCTTGAACCTGAAGCCGTATTCCAGCAGCGTCAAAAAGCCAGGTCCGTTTCTGGAAAGCCAGTCAAAAAAGCGCTTGGCCTCTCCGGAAAAACCCTCCGTACTGACTTCATTGTAAACGGAAGGCCGTATGATCTTCGGCTTCTCCGCTTCCACCCAGCCGCTGCGCACGCGCACCACGCCCGCTTCATCCATCAGTTCGCTGAGGAGAAGGAAATTGAACCTGGTGTCGCCAAAGGTATCAATGCGGCGGTCCGGTTCATAAACCACCCGGGTCATTTCCGCCGCATAGCGGATATCGTCACGGGAGAAGGAGGGCAGATCACTCATGGAAGAAGAAGCCGGGAACTTTCCATGAAAAAGCGGCTTCCTTGCCTGGGACAGGGAAGCCGCTTTTGTAATAAAGGATTTTTAGCAGTTCAACTTAACCCTGAACCTTTTCGATGTAAGCAACGACATCGGCAACGGACTGAAGCTTTTCAGCTTCTTCGTCGGGTACTTCGATGTCAAAGTTTTCTTCGAAAGCCATCACGAGTTCAACGGTATCCAGCGAATCAGCACCGAGATCCTCGATGAATTTCGCATCAGCAGTCACTTTATCGGATTCAACGCCAAGTTGCTCAACGATGATACTTCTTACTTTTTCTTCGATGCTGTTGTCAGACATGATATTTATTGTTAAGGTTCATGGATACTACATGGGGTATACGCAATTTGCAACACCTATTTATGAGTTTTTACGTGTCATCCGGCCCCCGCGCCGGAAGTAACAAGCTCCCGGCCAGGCCGTTGCCCGTTTTTCAAAGATTAAGCACGGCAGCCATCCGCAAGCCGTTCAGCGTAATATCCGGATCCACATGGTCGATGCGCTCCACGCCCCTGGCGATCAGCGCGGCGTCCCCGCCCGTAGCCACCACGGCCGGGCGCGCGCCCAGCTCCTCTTCCAGCCGGGCCAGGATTTCCTTCACCAGCCCCCGGTAGCCGTACACGGCGCCGGACTGCATGGCCTCCACCGTGCTGGTTCCAATGGCATGGGCGGGCTCCCGCGGGTCGATGGCGGGAAGGAGGGCGGTATTGCGCTCCAGGTAATCCCCCATGCTGGCAAGCCCCGGAGCAATGGCTCCGCCCAGATAAGTGCATCGGGGGCCGATCACGTCAAAGGTCACCGCAGTGCCGAAGTCCACCACGACGCACGGGCTCCCGTAATAGGCCGCGGCGCCTACGGCGTTCGCCAGCCTGTCGGCGCCTATCTGGCGCGGGTGGGGGTAGTCGATGCCCACGCCCAGCCGGGAATCGCAGGAAAGGAAATGGCACGGCTTGCCTATCCAGCTTTTCAGCACTTCCCCCACGCGCGGCACCACGGAGCACACCACGGCGGCATCATAATGCACGCCGGCCAGCACTTCGTCCAGCCGTTCCTCGCTCACCTCCCGGGTGGGAATCATGTACCGTTCCGGCAGCAGGGCGTCCGGCGTGGAAAGCACGAACTTGGTGCGCGTATTGGAATTGTCGATCAGCAAATAAGTCACGGGAATCAGTTAGTACGTTCCTGCGCCAGTTTCAAGGCCAAATCCGCTATTTTGCCGCTTCCCCCGGTCATCTCCGCCTTCACCAAATTTTCATGCATGCGCCTCCAGGGCGCGCCGCCGTCCGCCATCATCTCCCGCAAGGCGGAGGCCAGGGCGCGCGCGTCCGGCACATGGCGGCCGCCGCCCAGCTTTTCCAGCAGGCGGGCGTTGCCCTCCTCCTGGCCCGGAAGAAGAAAGTTCACCAGCATGGGCCGTGCGGACGCCAGCACCTCGTGCACGGTGGCCCCTCCAGCCTTCCCGACCACCACATGGCTGGCGGCAAGATAGGAGGGCACGCGGCGCGTCCAGCCGCGCACGGCCAGTCTGCGCCCGTATCTGGCGCGCAAATCCCGGATGCGGGGATAAATGCGCCTGAACCGGCGCCCCAGGATGCACGTGACGCGTATGAAGGGATCAGCCTCCAGCATGGCCTCCAGCTCCGCGCGAGCATGCCGTGCGGAACGCTGGGCAAAATAAAGCACCCGGAACGGCTCCCCCCCCTTCCAGGAAACGGGATGCTCCCGCGCCAGCGCCCCCAGGCCGGGATTGACGGGAAACCCCGTGACGCGCAGCCTGTCCGCCGCAAGTCCCTTTTCCGCCATGATATCCCGCGTCCAGGGATCCGTCACGGTCCACAGGGGGGACGCCGAACACAGCCAGGATTTATTGATGACGAAGGAGTCCGTCACGACGGTCAAGTACGGCACCGCGTTCCCCGTGCGGGCCGCCAGGGAATCCAGCATATAGGGATACACCATGTACGTGCAGACCACGGCGTCCGGCTTCCATTCCCGCAGCAGCCGTTCCAGCAGACGCTCCACGGGGGCGAGTCCCTTGACGGGTTTTTCCGCCAGGTTGCGCTTGTCGCTCACCTCGTACATCAGCTTCCAGAGGCGGGGCATGCGGGAGATAATCCACAGGTAGGCGGCGCGCGTCAGGCGGAACATACGGGGCATCGCCTCCGCGCACAGGTCCGTCACGCGGACTTCCGCGCGCCCCGCGAGGGCATCCCGCACGCCCCTGGCGGCGGAATTGTGCCCTTCCCCGTATCCCGCAGTCACAATCAGAATGCGCGGCAGCCTTCTCTTCTCCATGAGGCAGGATATACCAATATTCCGGTCAATCGGAAAGAACTTCTTGCAGGAAGACGGGCACTGCCGCAGAGCTTCTTCCGCCAGGCCTGACGCAGCTCCTGCTTTTACGGCAGGGGCCGGAAGAGCCTTGTTCCCGGCGGAGCAGCCAGCGGGAAACACGGAAAAATACGCCCTCCCGCGGACTACGTGAAAACGCCCTGCCGGGATAAAGGTTTGATTCGTTCATCTTTCAGATTCACTCACCCTGCGGGCTTCAAGCCTGTACTTTCCGTCCAACCGGACTTGCCCGGTTTCCCGTCCTTCACCATTGAATCCGGTCCGGAGTGAAACGGAGAGATTTTGCCTGCAAGGGCCGAAAGGCCCCTGCGGCCCACGGACGGAAAAGGACCGCAAAACGGCATTTACACACCATTATTCCCCTGCCAACTCCGGATTTAACATTGACCTGCGCAGGCCGTCAGGGCAAGCTTCCAGCCATGCGCATCGTCTTCATGGGCACAGGCGACATTGCCATTCCCGCCTTCCGCAGCCTGGTCCGTAACTCGGACCTGGTAGGCCTGGTCACGCAGCCTGACCGCCCCGTCGGCAGGCACCAGGTGCTTACGGCTCCCGCCATCAAGAACATTGCCAGGGAAGCGGGCATTCCCGTGCTCCAGCCGCACTCCCTGCGGACGCCGGATGCGCTGGTCAACCTTAAAAGGCTGAATCCGGACCTGATCGCGGTCATGGCGTACGGGCAGATTCTGAGCCAGGAAGTGATTGGCATGGCTCCCATGGGCTGCATCAACGCCCACGCTTCCCTGCTGCCGCGCCACCGCGGAGCGGCCTGCATCCAGTCCGCCATCAAGTCCGGCGATTCCAAAACGGGAATCACCATCATGCACATCGTCAAAAAACTGGACGCCGGGGATATCATCGCCCAGATCAGCACCCCGCTGGAAGGCACGGAAACCGGCGGCTCCCTGCATGACAAGCTGGCCCGGATGACGCCGGACGTGCTGCTCCCCGCCATCCACGCCATTGAAAAGGGAACCGCCACACGCGTCCCCCAGCAGGAATTCCTGGCAACGTACGCTCCCAAGCTTCTGCGTGCGGACGGAAAGATTGACTGGACGCGTCCCGCAGAGGAAATCGGGCGCATGATCCGGGCGTATGACCCGTGGCCCGGCACCTTCACCAATTACTGGAACCGCAAGAAGCGTATCCGCAACATGAAAATCTTCCCCGGCTTCTCCATCGTTCCGGAGGCGGAAGGGAAACCGGGCCAGGTGCTTTCCGCCGGAGAACAGGGGCTGCTGATCGCCTGCGGAAGCGGCGGCCTGCTGGTGACGAACGTCCAGCTTGAAGGGAGCACGCGCATGAACATCTCCCAGCTCATCGCCGGCCACCCGAATTTGAAAGACATCCATTTTGACGTGTAAATGGCCAAGTCCTTTTCCATGGAGAGCCTGAACGCGGCCCAGAGGAAGGCCGTACAGACCCTGCAGGGGCCCGTGCTGATCCTGGCCGGGGCCGGAACGGGCAAGACGCGCACCGTCACGTGCCGCATCGCCCACATGGTGGACCGCGGCATCAGCCCCAAAAGCATCCTGGCCGTGACGTTCACGAACAAGGCCGCTCTGGAAATGAGGGAGCGCGTAGGCCAGATGGTGGAACGGAAGGCGGCACGCCAGATCATGGTGAGCACCTTCCATTCCCTCTGCGTGCGCATCCTGCGGGAGGACATAGGGCGGCTGGGGTACAAGACCAATTTCACCATTTACAGCGGCTCCGAGCAGAGCGGACTGATCCGGCGCCTGATCGTGCGCCACGGCGGCATCACGGAAAAGATCACCCCTAAGGACGTGCTGTCCGCCATGAGCCGGATGAAGAACAGCGGCCTGGGCCTGGATTCCATTGAAGACAACCTGACGGCCAACATCGCCGCCTCCTACCAGCGGGAGCTTCAGGCGCAGAATTCCGTAGATTTTGACGACCTGCTGATTCTGGCGGACAGGCTGCTGAAGGAGCACCGGGACGTCAGGGAAGCCTGGCAGCAGCGCTTCCGCTATATCACCGTGGACGAGTTCCAGGATACCAACAGCCTCCAGATGAGCCTGCTGGGGCACTTGGTGGGTCCCGCGCACAACGTCTGCGTGGTGGGCGACGACGACCAGTCCATCTACGGCTGGCGCGGCGCCCAGATCAGCAACATCCTGGAGTTCGAACGCTTTTTCCCGAACCCCGCCGTCATCAAGCTGGAGGAGAATTACCGCTGCACCGCCCCCATCCTGGACGCGGCCAACGCCCTGATCCGCCACAACCTGGGCCGGAGGGACAAGACGCTGCGCGCCCACAAGGGCGGCGGAGAAGCCGTGCGGCTCATTTCCATGCCCGGAGACGCGGAGGAGGCGGAGTTCATCATCACGGACATTGAAAACGTCCGCAGGCAGGAGGAACGCCCCTGGGAGGACTTCGCCATCCTGTTCCGGGCGAACACCCAGAGCCGCATCATTGAACAGACGCTCCGGGAGCACAAGATTCCCTACCGCATGGTGGGCGCGCAGAGCTTCTTTGACCGCAAGGAGGTGAAGGACCTCATTTCCTACCTGGCGACGATTGAGAACCCGCAGGCGGACGAATACCTGCTGCGCATCCTGAATACGCCCCCCCGCGGCATTAGCGAGCTGACCAGCCACCTGGCCATCGACTGGAGCCGGGAACACGGCAACAGCGTCTGGGCCGCCCTGCAGGATGAGGAATTCCTGGCGACCCTCTCCACTCGCGCCCGCAACAGCGTGCAGGAGTTCAATGAGCTGATCGCCAGATACATCGACCTTTTCCAGGACAAGGAAACCGATTTTGGAGACGCCCTGGAACAGCTCATTGAGGAAACCGGGTTCAGCGAGTACGTCACGCGCCTGTGCAAGACGGAGGCTGAAATCCAGAAGAGGCTGGTATCCATCGGGGACGTGAAAGCCTCCCTCCGCAACTTCTGGCAGCCCGGAAAAACCCTCCGGGACTACCTGGCCCAGGTCACCCTGGACAAGGAGGATAATGACGACGACGTGGAGAACAAGCCCGGCGTGTGCCTGATCACCATGCACGCCGCCAAGGGGCTGGAATTCCCCGTGGTGTACCTCGTGGGGCTGGAAGAAGGCATCCTGCCCCACAAGCGTTCGCTGGAAGACGGCAACTGTGACGAGGAACGCCGCCTGCTTTACGTGGGAATCACGCGCGCGCAGGAAAAGCTCATGCTGACCTATTGCGCCACGCGCCTGCGCTACGGGGACCGCATGCCCTGCCAGCGCTCCTCTTTCCTGAGTGAAATCCCTCCCCATCTGATGGATTATTCCAAATGGGAGGATCTCATGAACGCGGAAGCCACGGAGGAGGAGTCCGGAAACTTTTTCGACTCCCTCCGCAGCATGCTTCTGGAAGACGAATAAAAGGCAGCCGGGCGTTTCACCGGCTGCCTTTAAACCATGAGTTGCTTTTTTACCGGGACAGGTTCAGCGGGAACGGCGGCGGCGCATCAGCAGGGCAGCCAGGCCCAGAAGGCTCAGGGAAGCCGTGGCCGGTTCCGGCACCGTCAGGTTGGGCATTCCCTCCGTCACCCCCATGGCAGACACGGCATAATTGCCGCCTAAACTCAACAGGCTGTCAGCAAAGTCCATGGTGGCGCTCGTGGTTGAGGCTCCTGTGGTAAACTGCCAGGTCAGCATGAACGTACCGCTGGACAACAGGGTAGCCAAACTGCCGGAGCCGATATGGAGCAGGTCTACCACCTGCCCGTTAGTGCCGGACAAATAGGCATTCTTGATGCTTAAACCAGTTCCGGTCAGATTTACGGGGCTGTTCGTTCCCCAGGTAGCCACATTGGCCAGGCCGCTCACGGAAAATACGGAAGAAACCGTATAGGAACTGTTCGCCTTCAGGCCGCTGACGGCAATACTACCGGCATCCACCAGACCGCCAACTCCCAGAACCAGGTTTTGATTCCAGCCACGGGCAGTCTTGGCGTCGTCAAGAGCGGTTCCATGGGCCTGCAGCCACAGAGACTTGCCTCCGGCGCCGATGGTCGTATTGTTGAGTCCAAGGGCAGTCAGGGACGTATTGGTGGAAGCCGTTGTTCCGGCAAGGCCGCCGCCGTTATATTTCACTGTAATCGCAGATACGGTGTTAGTCGTATCTTTTAATTGGGTAGTGGTACGCGCGGGAGTACCAAGCGTACCGCCCGAACCCATTTGCAGGTTCCAGGGAGAAGTATACGTGTTTGACGTTTCTCCAAATGAAACCACTGTAGTATTGCTCCACCCCGGCGCAGCGCACAGGAAAGCAAGGAGGGACATTACACATAAACGCATTTTCATATCATCAACAGGGATGGAGTTTTTCTTTTTGTTTATTTTCTCGCTGCCGTCTTTTCTTTGACTCGCGATCAATAAGGTATTTGACTCAACCGCGCCTCCCAAGTTCACGCGATAGATGAAAAAAAATCCCATTTTCCCAATTTTCCGCACAATGCGTTCAGAGACAACAAGAAAGCATTTGTCATCCGTTTTGACATCCTTTCCCGTTCCAATCGGTCTCAGGACATGCTAATCCTCCTTTCCAGGCACAAAAAATCCCCCCGGCCTGAACCGGGAGGATTGAAAAACACAGGCTTAACGCTTCTGCCGCATTACCAGAAGATGATGTACAGCGCAACCGTCGCGGCAATCACGAACCAGCCGAAGATCTTGGCGCGTGAAGAGGACTGGAGGGCCACCACGCCACGGTCGGGCAGCACGATGGACTGTCCGCCGCGGGCGGCGTTCACTGCCGTGAAGATGAAGCCGATGATCACCACTGTGATGAAGCACACGGCCATGCGGTTCAGGAAGGCCATTTCCGGCTGCCATATCTTCAAGGCTCCGTACAGCAGGGCATTGATGACAATACCCAGCCAGCCGAAGATGCGCGGGCACTTGGGCACGAAGAAGCCGAAGAGGAACACGCACAGAGCCCCCGGGCTCAGGAAGCCCTGGAATTCCTGAATGAAGTTGAAGATGCCGCCAAAGGCCGGGCTGTCCAGGAACGGAGCAATGCACAGGGCGATCACGGCGCACACCAGCAGGCCGATCTTGCCGACGGTAACGAGCTCCGTGGGCTTCGCGTTCCTGCGCAGCTTGTTGTAAATGTCCATCGTAAAGATGGTGGAGGCGGAGTTCAGCATGGACGCCAGGGAAGACACCACCGCGCCGAAGAGGGCGGCAAGCACAAACCAAGTCCAGCCCGTGCCGGGAAGCAATTTCCTGATCAGCGTGCCGAAGGCGGAGTCATAGTCAAAGCCCACCAGGGTATCCGTCAGGTAGTAGCTGTCCGACTTGTCTAGGGCCGGCTTGATGATCTTGCTGTTAAGCGCGGCGATTTTTTCCACGAACGGAGCGCGTTCCGCCAGAGTGGTCTGATCATTGGCGGCATCCGCCTTCAAATCGGCGCAGGCCTGTTTCAACTCGGCCACAACGTCTTCTCCGGCCTTCATCACTTCCGCATTATGCAGGGCGTGGGCGCAGCCTTCATCCACATTTTCCACCAGGAAGCTGTCCGTAAGCTTGTAAATGACGGGACGTCCCTTGACCGCGGCGGGGTCTTCCGCCTTGCGGATTTCCGCCGCATACTTCACTTCCGCCTGTTCCTTCAGGTCATTGCGGTACAGGTTGTAGGCCAGGATGCCCGGCACCACCACCACAAACGGGATGATGAGCTTGAGGAACGCGGCGAACACGATGCCCATCTGGCCTTCCGCCAGGGATTTGGAGGCCAGCGTGCGCTGCATGATGTACTGGTTCAGGCCCCAGTAGAAGAAGTTGGGAATCCACAGGCCCAGGCAAAGGGCCGTCCACGGGATTTCCGCGTCGTCCGCAGGGCGGATCATGTGGAGCTTGCCGCCCACGGTATTCACGCCGCTGGCCGCATCTCCGGAGTTAAGTTCAAAGAAGCGCGTCACCCCGTGCCACAAGCTGTCCGAGGGGTTCCCCAGGGAGGCGACCGTCGCGCCGGAATTGGCGGCGGCAGACTGCACCAGATGGTTCGGGTCCGCGCCACTCAGCGCCATCAGGGCAAAGTACGCCACCACGCCGCCGCCCACAATCAGGGCGGCGCCCCAGAACAAGTCCGTCCAGGCGCAGGCTTTCAAACCGCCCACGAACACGTACACCGTGGCGCAGAAGGCAATGATGATGCAGCCCACGGTGATGTTGCCGAAGTCAATGCCCATGGCGGTGTACCCCGTAAAGAACACGGAGATGACCTTGGCGCCGGCGTAAATCACGCCCGCAGTCGGCACGCCCACCAGAATCAGCAGCGTGGCGATGGCCATCAGGGAACGCGCCAGCGTATTATAGCGGTATTCCAGGAATTCGGGAATCGTGTACACGCCGCCTTTCAGCAGCTTGGGAAGGAAGCAGAAGGCCACGACCACCAGCGTGATGGCGGCCAGCCATTCATACCCTGCAATCGCCATGCCAACCCAGTTGGCGGCCTTGCCGGACATCCCTACAAACTGTTCCGTGGAAATGTTGGCGGCGATCAGGGAGAAGCCCACCAGCCACCAGGTCAGGCCGCGGCCGGCCAGGAAGTAGTCTGAAGCGCCCTTGGTCTTCTTTTCTTCCTCCGTTTCCTCAGGATCACGGCTTTTCCAGATGCCCAGGGCGATCACGCCCACCACAACCACGCAGAACAGGATGACTTCCGTTATGGAAAGGGGGGCTGTCTTGGGTTCAGCGGAGGCTTCCGGAGCTGCCTGGGAGGCATCGGCGGCGGGGGCCGCCGGCTGAAGTTCCGCGGCCGGCTGTGCTTCCGCAGCGGGGGTCACGGCCGGAGCGGCCAGGGCAGGCTGCGCATCAGCCGCCGGTGCGGGCACGGAGCCCTCCTGGGCGGAAACGCCCCACGTCATCAGGGCCAGAGCCCCGAATATGGTTGCTAGTGTTCTCATAGTCAATATGGATTAAGCTTGGTACAGGACACGGGCGCCTTCTCCGGCACAGGTCACGAGGTAAGTGGTTTCAATACCCGTTTCCTGGCAGTAGCCGTCCAGAAGCTCGCGGGCCACCTTGTCCACGTCTTCCGTCTTCACCAGGGCCACGATGCATCCGCCGAAGCCGCCGCCCGTCATGCGCGCGCCGTAAATGGAGGATGCGGAGGGAATGCGGTCGCAGAGGGAAACCAGGGTGTCCACTTCCGCGCAGGAAACTTCATAATCGTCACGCAGGGAGGCGTGGCTACCGCGCATGGCTACGCCGGCCTCATCCCAGTCACCGCGGGCAAGGGCGTTCGCAAAGGCGTTTACGCGGGCGTTTTCACCAATGACGTGGCGGGCGCGGCGGTAGCGCACGTCGCCCAGCTGTTCCTTGAAGGATTCCAGCAGCTCCAGCGTGGCTTCACGCAGGGAGGGCACGCCCATGATGGCGGAGGCTTCCTCGCACTGCTTGCGGCGCTGGCCGTAGGCCCCGTCCGCCAGGGAGTGCTTCACGGCGCTGTCCAGCACCAGCACGGAGACTGACTCGTTGTTCATCGGCACCAGTTCATATTCCAGCGTGGCGCAGTCCAGCTTGAGGGCCATGCCCTTCTTTCCGTTGGCGGAAATAAACTGGTCCATGATGCCGCATGGAACGTTCACGAATTCATGTTCCACGGCCTGGCCGATCAAGGCCACTTCCTTGGGATCAATTTCAACCCCGGCGAAGGCGGCAAGCGCCGTGCAGACGGAAACTTCAAGAGCGGCGCTGGAGGAAAGGCCGCCGCCGCGGGGTACGTTGCTGTCAATCAGCATGTCCACCGGCCCGATTTCTATGCCGCGCCTGTGCAGGTTGGCCAGCACGCCGCGGACGTAATTGGACCAGAACGGTTCACCGGGAACCAGGGCGTCCTCCACCGCAATTTCATGGATCTGGTCACCCAGGGAACCGCAGAAGCGGTGCTTGCCCACGGGGGAGGGAGCCACAGCCACAACACAATGGTTATCAAGCGCCATAGGCATCACAAAGCCATTATTATAATCCGTGTGCTCACCGATGAGGTTCACACGCCCCGGCGCCGCAGCCACGTGAGTCGGCTCCTGACCGAAATACTCGATGAAATACGGAGTCACCGTTTCTTTAGAGATTTCTCGCTGAACTAAATCCATAGTGGGTTGATTCTGCCCCATCCCTTTCCGCACCTCAAGGTTAAAGTCTCCGTCCGGCAACAATTTTCATCATTTTCAACCAAATATTCCAAGACGCCATCGCCAGCCGCCCGCATTCCTTTCAAAAACAGGCCTGCACCGCCCGGCCACGAGGCGCCAGCTCCCTCCAAATCCCGTTGCAAACGACGGCCTCCGGCCTGCATTTCAGGGATTCAGTGAAAGGGGGAACGTCACTTCGCCCCGCGGGCGAACAGCACCGCCGGGACAGTTTTCAGGAGCAGCTTGACATCCAGCCACAGGGACCAGTTGTCAATGTACTCCATGTCCAGCTCCACCAGCCTTTCAAATTCCCGGATGTTGCTGCGCCCGGCTATCTGCCAGTATCCCGTCACCCCGGGCAGAACGCTCAGCCTGCGGCGGTGGGCGTCACTGGTAAAGGCCTCCGTTTCATAAACGGGGAGCGGCCGCGGGCCCACCAGGCTCATTTCCCCTTTCAGCACGTTGATGAGCTGGGGAAGTTCGTCTATGCTGAATTTGCGCAGGAATCGGCCGAAGGGGAAAATGCGCGGGTCATGCTCCAGCTTGAAGATGGGACCGTCCATGTCATTGCCGTACCTGGCCTTCACCTCGTCCAGCCTCTTGTCCGCATCCCGGTACATGGTGCGGAATTTCCACATGCCGAATTCCCGGCCATACAGGCCGGAACGCTTCTGGCGGTAGAAGACGGGGCCGCGGTCGGACAGCTTGATGCCTACGGCCGCCAGCACCCACAGGGGGAACGTGCCCGCCAGAAGCAGGAGCGCGCCCACCCAGTCCAGTATCTTTTTCAACTGCCAGGAGGTGGTATAGGGAATGGGGGTGGACTTGTATACCAGCATTCTGGTCCCTCCCAACACGCCGAAATAGGTTTTATGCACGTCGGGCATGCTCACAACCATGCTTGCGTAAAAATCCACTCCCATCTTGCCGCACAGCTCCACCAGGCACCGCGCCACGGCGGAGTCCACCTCCTCCGGAAGAAACACCACCTTGCTGATGCAGCCCTTGATCAGTAAATCCCTGACCACGGCACGGTCCACCTCTTCAGGAGCCATGACCAGCAGTTCATCCTTGAAGTCCACATGGTCGCTTTCCAGCATCTTCCGGAACTCCTTCACATGGTCCGGAATGCCCACCACCAGCGTGGGGGCCTCCTCCACCAGCCTTTTTTCCGCCTGGAACCGGCTGATACGCAGCCAGAGGGCGCCCACGAACGTGAGCAGATACGCCAGAGTCTGGACAATAATGTTCGCGGAAAAGGGAACAAAGTACTTCCACGTCACCACGCTCAACACCACAAAGCAGGCATACGCCACTACAAACCGCCGGATGCTTCCGCCCAGCGTCATGCACCGGTAGTAAACGCCCAGCTGGTCACAGCAGACATACAGCAACAGGGACATCGTCAGCGGCGTCAGCACCAGCGTGCGCAGCCGCCACGGCTCCGGAGCCACCCCCATCCATTGCCAAGAAACGAACCCGACAACGAAGAAGATGACGAATGCGAGAATGGAAACAACAATTTTATTGATCCCGTAGGTAGTACGGTCTGCATTTTGAATCAGCATCGAGAGAGTGTAAGTTAGTCGGTATTTAAATTGCGCTGTCCCGGTCTTTTTGTCAAGTTGCATGCTCTCCCTGCCGCTTTCCGTCCGGAATAATGCGCCCTTCCGGACGGTCTTCCTGTCTCCGGACGGGCGGAAAGCCCAAAATGACGGTATACCGGCTTGCAAGAATCCGGCTCCCTGTGCATTGGTATACGCGTCAATCGACCGGACTGGTACCGCACCTAGCCTGATCGCCCCCCTATCAGACCACGCATGGACCGTTGATCGGGGCACGGGGCATCCTTACTCCTGGCTTTTCTCATGGTAGCGGAACGTCCCGGCGATTCTCCGGATGGAACTTACTGCGTACAGCGATAAATCCGGCATGACACCAACATAATCATCAACTTAGAATATAAGTATGTCACAGCACAACACACAGGGAAGACAGGGCCAAGGAGCCCGTCGCCGCTATAACAAGAGCGGACGCTCCTATGGCAATGACCGCCGGGATTCCAGCGGCTACCGTCCCAAGTATAAAAAAGAAGCACCTGCCAAGCTCTCCTTGTGGCAGCGTTTTCTGGGCCTCTTCGGCATCCGCCCGGCCAAGAACAACAAACCCGCCGCCAAGGATAAAGCCGCCGCCAAAACCAATACCCGCGTGGCCCGCAACAGGCAGGAACGCGTTTCCGCTCCCAAGCAGCCCGTCTCCAACCGCAGGCTTTACGTGGGCAACCTCTCCTATGAAGCGACGGAAAGCGACCTTGAAGACGTATTCAAGGGCATCGGGGAAGTCAGCTCCGTGGAAATCATTTACAACCCCCGCACTCACAAGTCCAAGGGCTATGCCTTTGTGGAAATGAAGAAGATGGAAGATGCCGTCCGCTCCGTGGACATCCTCCACAACCAGCCCTTCATGGGCCGGAACCTGCTGGTCAGCGGCGCCAATGAACGCCAGGAACAGTCCCGGCAGCCCCGCGAAGCCCGCGAGCCTCAGGAAGAACAGGGTTCCATGGAGGAAGTAAGGGAAACCTCCACTCCCCTGCTCCAGCCGGAAGCTCCCGCTCCCCAGGCCCAGGAACAATAACCGTTTTATCATGAGGAAGCCGGCCTTTTTCCAAAGGCCGGCTTCCTTCGTTTACGGGGCAAGGCGTTTTACCCCTCTTTCACAAAATACTTTTTCGCCTTCCGCCTTCTTCCGGAAAACTTACGGTCACGCCCCGGTCAAAACCGTGCAAAACGAAGCGCCCCATACGGCTACGTTTATGCCGCCCGGACTGGAAAAACTTGAAATCCCGTGTCCTTTCTTTCCGGCGGCGGGATGAGAAAAGGAGTACGCGGGCGGGGCATCATGACCGTCACGGCAATCCCCAGGCTCCGCGCAGGCGCAGGTACTCCTTGGCAGGCAACAGGATGTAAAGGGGATGCCGGGAGGGGTCCAGCCATGCGATCATGGCTCTCAAATTCTCCTCGCTCATGGCGGTGCATCCCGCCGTGGGAGCGCCGCCATCCCTGCGCCAGATATGGAAAAAGATGGAGGAACCGGCCCCCGGCACGGGTTTTTCCCGTCCGGACGCGGCATTATGCCGGATGAACAGTTTCAGGCTGTGGGCATAATCGTTCAACTTCATCTGCTGCTTGAACTCCCACGGCGTGACGGGGTCATGCTTCAGCACGAAGTGCCGGTTGTACAGCGGAGATGCGGGGTCATCCACCCACATGTCCCGCGGCGTGATGCGGCGGTACGGCATGGAACGCTTCTTCTGCGGAACGGGAACGGTGCCATACACGCCCCCCAGCTCAAAGATGCCGGCGGGAGAGCGCAAGTCCCCCTCCTTCTTCACCGGACCGCCGGAGGGAGGGATGCTGACGCCCCTGCCCCACACCAGGCCGGACTTTCCCAGACGCGCCGGAAACGGACCTTTCACCATCACCCAGCCGCGCGGCCCCTTCTCCAGAAGGCTCAATTGCACATGGGAGCTGTTCCAGCCGTCCGCGGAACCCACAATCACCTGGCTGCAATCCGCGGGAAGGGCCGCGGCCGAAAAACAGAACGCCGCCAGCACGCACAAACACAGGTATACTGCCTTCATGGGCTGTAGCATAACGGCGCCGCTCCGAAAAAAAAGCAAATACTCCGTCTCCGCAGACGCACCGCTGAACGGGAAACTTCCCTAGTTCAGCGGAAGAACCTCGTTCAACAGGGATTCGATGCCTTCCTTGGCAAAGCGGGAATACAGGTACAGCTTTTTGGCCTCCATGTACTTGCCCAGGGCGGAACCCACTTCCCCCGCGTTCCTGCACTTTTCCGCATCATTCAGCAGGTTCACCAGCGTGCTCGCCTTCGTCGTCAGGTCCAGATACTGGGCGTTCAATTCCTGGTCATTGATGAACAGCTCCTGATCCCTGGAACGGAGCTGCTGGAGTTCCTCCCAGGCGCCGTACACGTCCTGCATGGCTTCGCGCTGGCGCGCCGCGCCCAAGGCCCGCTCAATGACGGCCATCTTGCCCAAATCCTCCACAAACTGCTTCTGTAGTTCCGGATCATCCTTCACCAGAACGGCGAATTCATGCTGGTTGTCAAAAATGCGGCGGTAGTTCTTGTTCTTGTGGAAGCGCTTGAAGTCCTCCAGCGCGTGGGACTGCTGCCCGGCAGCCATCATGGCGTTCCGCAGCGGGAGAAGGCGGGGGTTTTTGGGCCAGATTTCAATGGCGCTCTTCAGGCATTCCTCCAGCTTGGCCCGGTCACCCCTGGCGAGGGCTTCCTGGCCCTGGGCGATATAGGCGTCACTGGCGAACACGGCGGCGCTGATGGCGGATTCCGCACGGCCCGTGCTGAAATCCCGGGAGGTCTTCTTGAGGTTCTCCACCAGGGTGAGGGCTTCCTCGTAATCCTTGCCGTTCATCAGCTCAAACAGTTTTTCCACGTCCCGCTTGAAGGCGTACAGCTTCTGCTTCTTTTCATACGGGAACGTGTTCACGGCGGGCATGAACTCCCCGATCAGGAGCGCCTCGTTCAGCCGTTCCAGGGCGTCCACGTAATGATGGGAATCCACCAGATTGTTCACGGCCTTCATATGCCGGTCGGAATCACGGGCCAGCTCCCGGGAAAGGTTGTCCAGAATAGCGACGGTGGGAGGGGTGCCCAGCGTGCCGCTGAACATTTTGGCGGCATCCGAATTCTTGTCCAGCCGCAGCTTGGTATCCCCGTCATTGAACAGGCGGCTGTAAATGCCGCAGCCTATGGAAACATGGTCAAAGCGCCGCTGCGCGAACAGCTGAACCAGCGTGGACTGAAAGACGATCTTCGCTTCCGTCACCGTCAGCACCTGTTCACTCTCCAGCTTCAGCTTGCGGGCTTCCATCTCCACCATGCGCTTTTCCAAGTACTTGTAGCGTGGGTTGTTCTTGGCCGGATTATTGGTAGAGGTTCCCTTTTTCCCGCCCTTCTGGTTGGAGGGAGAGCCGGAGCTCGCGGTCACGCCGCTCTCCATCAGGCTCATCTTCTGGGCATTGCTGCGTATCTCCCTCTCCATCGCTTCAAGCATCTTCCCCTTGTTCTTTCCATTGCTCTTGGCCTGCCATGCGGTGTAAATAGCCTGGCAAAGGGCATCGGAAACGCCTCCGTCCAGCGGATTGCTGGAGGCGGCGGTCAGCAGGTCCACCACCTGCCGCACCACGTTGTCCGCCATCAGCTTTTCCTTGCGCATGGAAAGCGCCTCATGAAGCTTTTCAAAAATCTTCTGGTACTCCTTCGCGTCCTCCGTGCTTTCCTCCGGCTGGCTCAGGTACTTGTTGAAGCGCGCCTCAATTTCCCGGAAACTGCCCATGTTCAGCGTTGTTCCGTTGATGGTCACGGTGCCGTCCTGGGGATTCAGGAAAGGAATTTCATTGCCGTACAGGGACTTGGCATCCCCCTGCCGGGAAGGCTGGTAGGCATTCGGCTGCGCGGCCTGGGGGGAGGAAGGGGGCGCGGCTGGCGCGCCGCCGCCGGAAGCGGGGGGATTGTACATCATCTGCCCCAGTGCGGGAACCGCGCAGGCCAGGGTCAGGAGAAAAGAGCATTTCATGGGTCGGGGAAGGTTGTTCATTTAGGCTGAATGGATGTGGCTACGCATACGCCGCGCACCTTCGGAGTGATGTCTTCCACGCGGAACTCTATTCTGTATTGCTGGTCGCGGTTGATGTTCAGGCCGTTCCTGGCCTCCGCGGAAACAGAAATGGGAATAATGTACTCGCGCCCGGAAGCGTCCCTGTACAAAAAGGAAATCAGCTCGGATTCGCCGCGCGGGAAACGGTCGATCACCGTTCCGTCCAGCGCGTAATTGTTATTGGAAAGCTGGGAGGCGTTCGCCGCCAGGATATCCAACGGAATATCCGACCCCGCCTGCGGCTTCTCCTTGGCACGAAACACGACAAACGCCACGATGACGGCCAGCACAAGAACAGCCGCGCCGGCCATCAGCATCGGCGTGGATGATGAGGAACTCTTCTTTTTTGCTGCACGTCGTCTCGCCATAACTTTTGATGGAGAAAGTATATAACGAACTCCGTGCAAGTGCACGCATTAAATTACAGCTCCCAGCGCGAGCGGCGGATTCCCGCGTAGGAAGCCGCAATGCCGCATGCAACATGCACGCCCAGAACAATGTAACAGACCAGCGCGGGCGTCAGGTCCGTATCCAGCACATTCTTGACGGCGTTGTACACGTCAGACTTCAGGGCGGAGATGCTGCCGGACCACGCCCAGTACGCGGAAATGAAAGGCCTTATAAAACCCTCCACCTGTTCCGGAAGGGCCAGCACCGCTCCGGAAAGGGGAAGCTGGAAACCCACCAGGTAAATGCTCAGCAGGGAGGCCTGGTCCGCACTCCGGGCCAGGGAGGAAATGCCCAGGCATACAAAAGTCATGGCGGCATCCGCCAGAATCAGGAACAGCAGGTGCGTCAGGCCCCCGCCGCGGTCCCAGAAGAAATCCACAAAGGCGAACATCCAGACGGACTGCACCAGCACCAGAACGCTCAAGTAGGCCAGCTTGCTCCCCAGGTACGCGGAGGGTCTCATTCCCGCGTACTTCTCCTTTTCCATGATGGCCCGTTCCCCGGCCACCTCCCGGGCGGCGTTGTTGGAGCCCATCAGGCCCAGCAGAATCACCTCGAACATGATGATGCCGGAGACGGCGGAACCCGTCTTCATGTTCAACTGCTGGGCCTCCATGTCCTTCTGGATGGTCTGGACGTCCTGCGTGGCGGAAAGACCCACGATCTGTCCGGTCCCCTTGTCCGTGAACATGGCTACCAGCACCGGGAACAGCAACACCATCACCAGTTGAAGAACCAGCTGGGAACGGTCGCGGAAAAAGATGCGCCAGCGCCGTCCCAGCAGGCAAAAGAACTGGGTGAAAAATCCCGGAACCTCCGGAATGGCTTCCGCCGCGGCCTCCGGGGAGCCCCCGCGCCCTTCCGCAGAGGCAGCTTTCCCGGACTCGCTCCGCACGGCGTCCCCCTTTTCCGGTCCGGGTTCTTCAGGAGCCTTTTCCGGCTCCGGAAGGCTGCGGACGGCATCCGGGTCCGGCAATTCTCCGGAAAGAATCTTCTTCTCCCTTTCCTGTTCCAGGCGGGAATAATAGGAATCCCGGTGCTTGCCCCACGAACGGCACCAGGAAGGGCCTTCACGGTCCTGAAGCTTCGGATAAATCTCTTCCAGCGAGGAAACGCCGAAGTAATGCAGCATCGTCTTCGGAGATCCATGATAGGCCACGCAGCCCTGGTGCATGACCAGGATGGAATCATATCGGTCCAGATGGGAAAGGCTGTGCGTGACGGAAATGACGATGCGGCCTTCCGAACGGGAGATTTCATGCAGAAGGTCCACAATATCGTGCTCGGACCTGGGGTCCAGGCCGGAAGTCACTTCATCGCAGATCAGCAGGCGCGGGTTGGACACCAGCTCCATGGCCAGCGCCAGGCGGCGCTTCTGGCCGCCGGAAAGAATCTTCACGTCACGGTCCGCAATCCCTTCCATCCCAGTCACTTCCAGCGCATTGTCAATGCTCTCATCCAAATCGTCCACGGAATCGAACCGGCAGCGGAGCCTGGCGGCGCTCTCCACATTCTCATCCACGCTCAACTGGTCATAGGCAATGCTGAACTGGGGAACGAACCCGATTTCCGACGGCTCGAAATCCTCTTCCGCCAGATCATGGCCGTTCCAGAAAAAACGTCCGTCCGTTTCCGCAATCATGCCCGCAATCGCCTTTAACAAGGTGGTCTTTCCACAACCGGAGGGTCCCACAATAGCCATAAAATGCCCTCTGGGCACATTAAAACTAACATTGTCCAATAATTTCAAAGGACCATCCGGTGTTTCTATCTCATACGTAATGCCGTCCGCCTGCAACATGGTTCTTTCACTCTAGCGTATCAACTTCCGCATCATCAAGGAAAATCGGGCATCAGTGTTTTATCTTGCCGTAAACGAAGAATATGTTATTCGCAAACTTTCCCTTTAAGGCATTTCCCCAATTAGAATTAAATGATTTTCCCCCGTATCCTTGCTTTAGCCGCCTTTCTGGTTCCCCTGGGGGCCGCCGCCCCGGCTCCATCCGCGGAGCAGCCCCGTTTTACCGCCGTCCTGGATAATTGGCGCATTTCCTATAGGGACGAACCCGGCCATGTCCATCTAGGCATCTCCATCATGCTGCAAGGCGAAGGAACCTTCGTCATTCCTTCTCGGCAGCGTCCGAAGGCTATCCGCCCTTCCGGCTTCAGGCCACTCTTCTCAGCATTACGCCGTCAGCAAAGGAATCCCGGGTCACCTTCAAATTGCAGGGGCACCATGGAAACCCGCATTTCAGCGGCTTCCATGTGGAAGGAGGCACGCAGGTCATGTCCAATAAAGACGCGGAGGATGAAACCGCACACCTCATCACCTATTCTTTCCCTCAGCCCCCGGTACTTTAAACTGCTGTGCGGAATATATTGTCAATCCAGCCATTATCCGCCATCCCCTGAACATGCGCATCGGGCTGGGAGGCATCGTCCCGGACCTTCCGGAAAAATGACATCCCGCTTTTTTTCATGGCTTCCTCCCTTCCCCGGAACCATGATGGGGGCATGATTCGGCAAGCCTCCCGGGAAGATTTTCCGGCAATCCTGAAGCTTCAATTACTGGCCTTCGGAGAAGTGGCGGAGCGGCTTGGACTCGCCAGCATCCCGCCACTGGAACAAACCCTGGAGCATTTGCGGGAAGAGGCGCGGAACAGCGTCTTCCTCAAATACACGGAAAACAGTCGCATCGTCGGATCCGTCAGGGGCTGTCTGGACGGCAAAAACGTGTGCCATGTCGGCAAGCTGGTTGTGGACCCGGCCTGCCGGAACAGGGGAATCGGACAGCACCTCATGCTTGCCCTGGAAGAACACTTCCGCGGACAGGCAGCCGCCTACCTTCTGTTCACTTCGGCAGATACCCCTGAAACCCTGTATCTGTACCTCAAACTGGGCTATACGGAACTGTACCGGAAGGAGACCGGAGGGATGACCACGGTGTTTCTGGAAAAGAAGGTGTGAGTCCGCCGGAAGTTCTCATTTCATCAGCTTCCACACCGCCAGCCGGGCAATGGCGCCTATCAGCAGAAGAGCCGCCGCGATCAGGAAGGGAGGCCATCCCAGCGCCCCCACAGCCAGCAGAAACGCCACGGCGCACGCCAGTAGAAAAGTGTTGATGAACCGCATCAGGCTCCATTCCTCCGGATAGAGGGGCGATAGGCTGAAGGTATCCGCCAGCCTGTCCATCACGAATTCAAGAATTTCACTTCTCATCCATTCCCACATAGCCTTAACTTTTTTACCGTCAGTTAACCATACATGAGTTACCTGCACATGCAAGTAAAAGAATGGTCGGGGTTTTTCATGATGAAAGGTTTTTCAAGGGCTGTAAGGCTCTTGTTCCCGGCAGCGCGGCCATCAGGCAACACAGGGAAAAGAATCCGTCCATGGCGTGGACAAAACAGGCATCCCGGCCTTCACGGACCATATTCAGAACGGAAAGTCCGCATCGCCCACCGGGTCCACGGCCTTTTCCTCAAATTTCTTCACGGCTTTCTGCTGGGGATTCACGGCGCGGACGATGAGGGCGCGGGGCGGCATTTCCCGGTGCTTCTTGAACCCGCACTTTTCCTCGCACAGGCTGCAGGTATTCAGGCGCGTGCGTTCCTCCGGCCGTTCCGTGGTGACGGGGCAGGCGTGTTCGCACGCGCCGCAGCCGATGCACAGGGAGGGGTCCAGCCTGGGCAGACGGTGTTCCTGCCCGTCCCGCCCGATGTAGGGCACCGTATAAAGGGCCTTGGTGGGGCAATGCTCCGTACAGGCGCCGCAGTCCATGTCCTCCCTGGCGACCAGGCAGCGGCAGACGTAGAACCGGGCCACGGCGATGCGCGTGGTATCTTTCGTGATTTCCTCCGTATCCTTCTCCGCGGTAACGGGCAGCCTGCGGATGGCACCCGTGGGGCAGACTTCCGCACAGCGGTGGCAGTCGTACAGACAATACTTGGTGGAAAAATCCATCCGGGGCTTCATGAACCCTTTCAGCCCAAGCTGCAAATAGGCGGGCTGGAGCACATGGGTAGGGCAGTTGGCAATGCACATCTGGCAGCCGGTGCAGACATCCAGAAAACGTTCCAGGGAACCGGCTCCGGGAGGAAGAACGCACTGGGTGGGGTCCAGCCTCCGGGCGGCGTCTCCCCGGCATCCGGAAAGAGCCGCCGTAGCCAGACCGGCCGCCGTAGCCCCCAGGAACTGGCGGCGGGAGCTCCCGGCAACGGCGGGAACCGCGGCAGAAGAAGCGGGAGCGGGCGCCGTGGCGGTTTTTTTCTTCCTGGCGGGAACCAGCCGGCGGGTTTTGGCAAACCAGCGGTAGCGTATCCCCCCCTCGCTGCACGAACGCACGCAGTCGTAGCACGCTACGCAGCGGGAGGCGTCTATCCTGTAATCCTTGAGGTTCAGGCACTGGGCCTTGCATGATTTGACGCATTTGCCGCATTTCTTGCAGGAGGCGGGATCAAAGCCCAGCCGGAAGAGGGAAACGCGGGAAAGCAGCCCCAGCAGGGTGCCGACGGGGCATACCGTATTGCAGTACAGCCGCCCTTTCCAGGCGCTCATGGCGACCACCAGGCCGAGCATGCCGGCAGAAGCCAGCAACGCCGGGAGGGCCACGGAAAAATAATTCATGCGGACCAGGTCCGCGGAAGAACTGTCAGCCGCCAGCAGGTTGTTGCTCCAGATGGCGGCAGGCCACGCCAGCACATACATGATGCGCCCGAAAATGCTGTACGGGTCCAGCCAGTTCAGGGACAGTCCGGCCAGCCCCGTCACGCAGCAGGCGGCCAGCAAAGCCAGCACCACATACCGCACCCACGGCACGGGGCGCGCAAATTTCAAGAAGCGCTTCGGCGCAATCCAGCGGCGGATTCTGAAAACGATGTCCTGGAGAATCCCCAGCGGACAGAGGAAGGAACAGTACACGCGCCCGAACAGCAGCGTAAGCAACAGCAGAACCGCCAGAATCACGGAGGAAACCGCCACCCCGTTCAGAGCCCCGAGCACGGATGGAATGAATTGCCACTGCGCCAGGGAAAAGGAGTCTTCCATGCCTTCCCCGCCGCCCGTCATGTTCGGCACGTTCCACGCGGGGATGTGGTGCAGGAAAGCGTACGCAATCCCGAGGAAGAAGATGACGGCCACCGTCACGCGGAGCCACTTCAGCGGACTGACGAAAAAGGCTTTGATGACTGACATATTTATAATAAACCCGCCGGAGGCGGAAAGTTGGCCCCCTCCGCGTCATCCGCAGGAGGGGGCGCCGCGTCAGGCCAAGCTGATGCGGCGGATATTGAGCTTGGAAAGATCGGCGGTGCCCAGCCCCATTTCTTCCCCAAGCTGCACGTGGCGGATCTTTCCGGCCTTGTTCAGCAGGGCCGCGCCTGCGGCGTCAATGGCTACGATGTCACGGGAAGCCAGAAGGGTTTTGCGCTCCACCAGGTCATTCGTGTCCTTCCCCACGGGGCCGTTGCGCACCATGGGCATGTAGGCGTCCAGCACGCACAGGTCCGGCTTGCGGAAATACACGGCGTCCGCGATGCACTGGTGCAAGTCGTTCTTATGCATGGCTCCACGGTCCCAGACAGTGCCCATCACGTTCTTCATGCAGGCGGTCATCTCGGAACCGCTGTGGTGCTTGAGCGGGGGGCAGGTAATATAAACGTCCGCCTCCAGCACGGCCTTGTGCACCTTGGCGGAGGTGAATTTTTTGGCCTTCGGGTTTTCCGTCTGCACGTACTGCCCTTCATTGCCGCCGTCCACCATCACGCCCCCGGCTTTTTCCACGGCCTCTTTCACGCCGCTGCCCTCATAGGCGCCGTTGTGGCAGCAGTGGTCGAACACCCTGACTTCCTTCGCCCCCGCCTGCTTGCACAGTTCCACCAGCGTGGCGACGGTTTCAGGATGGGTGTTGGAGCCGAATTCCGGAGCCTTGTTCCAGCCGATGTTGGGCTTGATCACGACGGTCTGGCCCGGCTTGACGAAAGCTTTCATGCCCCCCAGCGTATCCACGGCCTTCCTGACCATTTCCGCACGGGTGCCGTTGCGGATGGCCACCAGGTCCGGAATGCCGGAAGCCGCCGGAGAGCCGGCCTCCTGGGCGAACAGGGAATCCATGTCCGATATGGCTGCCAGCGCCCCTACGGCGGCAGTCCCTTTTAGAAAAGTGCGTCTGTCAGTCATCTTCGTTGCAAAGTCAGTGGTTTATCCCCGCACGCAAAGGCATGCACAAGGCTTTATGCCGCTTCCTAACATATGTCCTGTTGAAAAACAACCTGTCATCATTCCTGCATAGGAATTTTTACAAATAAATTGTCATACAGGGGCGGCTCCTATAAAACCCGGTCATGAAATGTTCCCTGCTCAGCCGTCCCATGACCTGCACGCATGACTGGATCAGCCGCGTCGTCCTTCCCGGGGATACGGTCGTGGACGCCACGGCAGGCAACGGACACGACACGGTCTTCCTGGCCCGTCTGGCCGGCCCCTCCGGACAGGTGCACGCCTTTGACGTGCAGGAGGAAGCCATTCGCGCCACCAGGGAGCGCCTGGAGAAAGAAGGGCTGCTCACCTCCGCCGTCCAGCTCCATCTTGCCAGTCATGACCGCATGGCGGAACTGGTCACCGGTCCCGTGAAGGCCGTCGTCTTCAACCTGGGCTACCTGCCGGGCGGCGATAAAAAAACGGTCACCAGACCGGACTGCACCCTGGCGGCGCTGGAACAGGCCGCCGCCCTCATCACCCCGAACGGCCTTCTCAGCGTCATGTGCTATCCCGGCCACGAAGGCGGGGATGCGGAAGCGGAAGCCGCGGAGGATTTCCTTTCCCGCCTGCCGCACCATTCCTGGCGCACCGGCAAATACCAGCTCCTGAATACCGGAACGCCGGCCCCCTTCCAGATCTGCGCGTTCAGGCTGGACTGACCTTCCCCGCAAAAATACGGGAACAAGGCTGCTTCACGATCAAACGCCCGGAAAAACCATCAGTCCCGGCGTTCCTCCATCCATTCCGCCACCTGCGCCAGAGCGCGGGCGCGGTGCGACATGGAATTCTTCACCTCCATGGGAAGCTGGGCGAAACTCCGGTCATGGCCTTCCGGGACAAATAGCGGATCATAGCCGAATCCCCCTTCCCCGGCCGGTTCCGTCAGCATGTGGCCTTCCACGGAACCGGAAAACTCCGCCAGCACGCTGCCGTTCCTGGCAAGCACCATCACGCAGCGGAACCGTGCGGAAGGCTTGTCCCCCCGTTTGACTCCGGCGCGCCGCAATTCCTCCATCATGCGGAGGTTGTTCCGCGCGTGGTTCCCTTCCTCCCCGCCGAAGGAGGAGGACCAGACGCCGGGGCGGCCGTCCAGCACGTCCACCTCCAGCCCGGAATCATCCGCCAGCAGGACGCCGGGAATGCACCTGGAGGCGGAAAGCGCCTTGAGCGTGGCGTTCTCCGTAAACGTGACTCCCGTTTCATCCACGGGCGGAGCCTGGGGGTAGTCGGAAAGGTCCTTCACTTCCCATTTTCCGGCCAGCATGGCGCGGATTTCCCCGGTCTTGTGGGCGTTGCGCGTGGCAACCACCAGCAGCGGCAATTCCTGTTCCATCATCATGAATCTTTTGCAGTTGAAAACCGTACGAAAGACCGCGTTCAGCAGTCGATCTCCAGGCTGACGGGGCAATGGTCGGACCCCGTCACGTCCGGATGGATGGCGGCGCCCTTCACCTTGGGAGCCAGCGGATTGGAAACGCAGAAGTAGTCGATGCGCCATCCGACGTTCCGGGCGCGGGCGCCCGCGCGGTAGGACCACCAGCTGTACCAGCCCGGTTCCTCCGGATGCAGGGCGCGGAACGTATCCGTGAACCCGGCCTCAAGCAGCAGCGTGAACCCGGCGCGCTCCTGGTCGCTGAACCCGGCGGAAAAACGGTTCTCCCTGGGACGGGCGATGTCGATCTCCTCATGGGCTACATTCAAATCCCCGCAGAAGACGACCGGCTTGGTTTCCGCCAAGCCTGCCACGTACTTGCGGAACGCCGCATCCCACTGTTCCCGGTACGGGAGGCGCACCAGCTCGTTCTGGGAATTGGGGGTATAGCAATTGACCAGGTAAAACTGTTCAAACTCCATCGTGCACACGCGCCCCTCCCGGTCATGCTCCGGCCAGCCGATTCCGGTGGACGTGGAAAGGGGCTGCACCCTGCTGAGGATCAGCACGCCGGAATAACCGGCCTTCTCCGCCGGATTCCAGAGCTGGTGCGGCCAGGAGGAAATCCACAAGTCATCCACCTGTTCCGGGCGCGCCTTGATCTCCTGAAGGCAGAGGACATCCGGCTCCAGCGCCTCCACGGCGTCCCCCATTCCCTTGCCGAGGATCGCCCGCAATCCGTTCACATTCCATGAGACGAGTTTCATGCACGCATACTTCCCGTTTTTGCCGGCTCCGTCAAGCCCTCAAACACCCCCGCCCCGCACCCTTCCGGGGGACCGCTGAAAACCCTTCTTCCGGAATCATCCCCAGTCTTTTGCATGCCACATAGAACAAGCGTTTTTTCTTGCCAGCACCGCCCCCTCATGCTTACTTAGATAGGCAAACACCCCGAGAGACACTCGAGAGTGGGTCTGTCGACCCGCTCTTTTTTGTCTATCCATCACATTCCTCCACACTCATGACAAACGATATTAAAGCTTTAATTGACTACTACGAGAGGGAAAAAGGGCTCTCCCGTGAAAAAATTCTTCTCGCTCTGGAATCCGCCTTTCTCTCCGCCTACCGCAAGATGGTTCCCGGCTCCGGCAGCATCAACTACCTGAGGGCTGAAATCAACGTGGACAAGGGCAAGGTGCGCATCTTTGCAGATCTGGAGGTGGTGCCGGATGAAGAATACTCCGACAAGTTCAATCAAATCCCCCTCTCCCTGGCCGTCAAGCTGGACCGGAACGCCGTCCTGCACGACCTGCTGCCCACCAACATCACGCCCAAGGGCTTTGGCCGCATCGCGGTGCAGACCGCGCGCCAGACCATGCTCCAGAAGCTGCTGGATGCGGAAAAGGAAATGCTTTACGACGAGTTCAAGGACCGTGCCGGCGATCTGGTGACGGGCACCATCCGCCGCTTTGAAAAGGGGGACATCTTTGTGGACCTCGGCAAATTCGAAGGCGTCATGACCTCCCGCGAACGCGTGCCTAATGAAGACTACAGCGTCGGCGACCGCATGCGCTTCTACGTGGTGGAAGTGCGCACGGAAGCCCGCGGGCCGGAAGTCATCCTCTCCCGCAGCCATCCGAACCTGGTGCGCCGCCTCTTTGAATCGGAAGTGGTGGAAATAGGCGACCAGACCGTGGAAATCCACGGCATCGCCCGTGAAGCCGGCTACCGTACCAAGGTGGCCGTCATCAGCCATGACGACAAGGTGGACCCGGTGGGTGCATGCGTAGGCATGCGCGGAGCCCGCGTCAAAAACATCGTCCGGGAACTCAACAACGAAAAAGTGGACATCCTGGAATGGACGGAGGACCCCGTCATCTTCGTCCGGGAGGCCCTCAGCCCCGTGGAACCGCGGGAAATCACCGTGGACGAGGAAGCCAAAAAGATCTTCGTCATCGTCCAGGACGACAAGGACCTCTCCAAGGCCATCGGCCGCAGGGGCCAGAACGCCCGCCTCACCTCCCGCCTGATGGGCTGGGATGTCCAGGTGCGCGTCTTTGACGTCCAGGAAGCGGAAAAACGCCAGAACCAGGCCGCTGCCGAGGAAGTGATGCGCCAATGCCAGGTCGCCGCAAAGACCCTCAGCGAGCAACTGGAAATCCCGGAAGAAACCGCCATGGGCCTGGTAACCATGGGAGGAACGGACTTGGTGGCCCTTACCGGATTTGAAGCTTCCGACATCGCGGAAAGCATGGGCATTCCCGCAGAGGAAGCCGCCCAGATTCTGGACAAGGCCCGGGACCTCATCTCCCAATAACCGTTGAGCGCGGCGCTCAATATCTAACAAACTTAAATTAAGATGCCTAATAAACAAGAAGAGAACGAACCCAAAAAGGAAGTGTTGGATCTGATCGGCGGATCTCCCAAAAAGAAACGCGCACCCCAGCCGGAACCCGCACCGGCGCCATCCCGCCCTGCCCCGGTCAAGAAAGAAGCTCTCGACTTGCTTTCCGGCCCCAAGAAAAAAGCGCCCGTCTCCGCTCCCTCCGAGCCGGCTACCGCCCCTGCCCAGGCCGCACCCGCCGCAGAATCTGCCGCGCCTGCCCCCCAGGAAACGGACTCCGCAGACGATAAAATCATCAACCTCAAGCCGCCCGTCTCCGTCTCCGAGCTGGCGGCCATGCTGCAAGCCAAGCCCTTCCAAATCATCAAGGACCTGATGGGCATGGGCATCTTCGCCAACCCGAACACGCCGCTGGACGCGGACGCCGTCAGCGCCATCTGCGACCTGCACGGCTACACCTTCGCCCGTGAAAAACGGGAAAAGGGCGGCGGCGTCAAGGCCCAGCAGGAACCGGTCAAGGAACCGGAACCCGTGCCGGTGGTGGAAGAACCCAAGGCCACCCTCATTCTGCGCACGCCCATCATCACCGTCATGGGCCATGTGGACCACGGCAAAACCTCCCTGCTGGACTACATCCGCAAGGCACGCGTAGCCAAGGGGGAAGCCGGGGGCATCACCCAGCACATCGGCGCCTATACGGTGGAATACAACGGCAGCACGCTTACCTTCCTGGATACTCCGGGCCACGCCATCTTCACGGAAATGCGCGCCCGCGGCGCGGACGTGACGGACATCGTGGTGCTGGTGGTGGCCGCCAATGACGGCATCATGCCCCAGACGCGGGAAGCCATCGCCCACTCCAAGGCGGCCGGCAAGACCATCATCGTGGCCATCAACAAATGCGACCTTCCGGCCGCAGACCCCGTCAAGACCAAAAGCGGCCTGATGGAGGAAGGGCTGGTTCCCACGGACTTCGGCGGCAACGTGGAATGCGTGGAAGTCTCCGCCCTGACCGGCGACGGCATCGACGACCTTCTCGGCCTCCTCGTCCTCCAGTCGGAAGTGCTCGAACTCCAGGCCAATCCCAAGGCCAACTGCCGCGCCTCCATCATTGAGGCCCGCGTGGAACCCGGCACGGGCAGCTCCGCCACGGCCATCGTGGAAAGCGGCACCATCCGCATAGGCATGCCCTTCATCTGCGGACCGTACGCCGGCAAAGTGCGCGCCCTGGTCAACGACCACGGCGAACGCGTCAAAAAGGTGGGACCCGGCATGCCCGTGGAAATCACCGGCTTTTCCGAAACTCCGAACGTGGGCGACGAACTGGTGGAAATGGAAAACGAACGCGCCGCCAAGAAGCTGGGTGAAGAACGCCAGGAGGAACTGCGCAAGCAGCGCCTGGCCCAGCCCCGCAAGGCCCGCATGGAAGAACTGCTCGCCATGATGGGGGACGGCACCCAGAAAGCCCAGCTCAAGATCCTTCTCAAGGGGGATGTGCAGGGCTCCGTGGAAGCCATCAAGAAGGCCATTATGGACATCCAGTCGGACAAGGTGGAATGCGTCTTCCTGAACGCCTCCGCCGGCCCCATCTCGGAATCGGACGTGCTGCTTGCCTCCTCTTCGGACGCCGTCATCCTGGGCTTCAACGTCAAGGTGGAAGCCAACGCCGTGAAGCTGCTCAAGCGGGAAGGCGTGCAGGTGAAGCTTTACTCCATCGTTTACGAACTCATCGACCAGGTGAGGGATGCCATGCTGGGCCTTCTGGAACCGGAAACGCGTGAAACCATCATCGGCCACGCCAAAGTGCTCCAGGTCTTCAAGCTCAACAAGGGCCGCGCGGCGGGCTGCATGGTGGAGGACGGAAAAATCCTCCGCAGCTGTGAAGCGCGCGTCATCCGCGACAAGACCCCCGTCTTTGACGGTAAAATGTCCACCCTCCGCCGCTTCCAGGATGAAGTGGAAGAAGTCAAGGCCGGACTGGAATGCGGCATCCGCCTCGGCGACTTCAACGAATACGAGGCAGGAGACATCATCGAATGCTACACGCTGGAAAAAATCCAGCAAACGCTGTAACCTCAAACAGGACCAGGCAACAGGGATGGACGCCCCTTGCACGCCCCTCCGGGCGTTCAAAGAAGCTCCATCCCTGTCCTTTCTCCCCCATTCTTCCTTCTTCGATTGAACTAATCGGTCCATCCATCACTCTATCCCTTCATATGAGCAGACGCACTGACAAGGTAAATGAACTCCTCCGCCGTGAAATAGGCACCACCATCCAGCGGGACTTTGAATTCCCCGGAACGATTGTCACCGTTATTGAAGTGGAAGTGACGGACGACTTGAAAGAAGGAAAAGTATGGGTAGGCGTCGTAGGAAAAATGTCCCCCGCCCAGGTGCTGGAAAAACTGAACTCCCGCCATGGCCTCATCCAGTCCGCCGTAGCCAAGCGCGTGGTGCTGCGCAACACGCCGCGCCTGACGTTCCGGCTGGACGACTCCGCCCAGCGCGGCGTTGACTTGGTCAACCTCCTGGAAGACATTGATAAAAACCTTCCCAAAGCCCCTCCGGCCGATCCGGAAAACGGCGAGGAATAACACTCTCCTGAAAAGTAAAAAATCCTCCTTGTCTTCCTGCGAGACAAGGATTTCTTTTTCCGGCTAAAAGCACGAAGCCAACCGCCTTACCGTGTTTACTGACCGGCAAAACGGCGAAGTGGACGGCGAAGTGGAATTAGCAGAATGATTTTTTCAGGAGAAATTCTGCAACAGACAACAAGGGCCCGGAAGCCGGATTCCTCCGGTTGGACGGAATGCAAGGCATGAAGCCCGCAGGGTGAGACAACCTGCAGGGAAAACGAATCAATCCCTTGTTCCCAGGGAAACCGTTACCGGAAAACGGGGTAGAATTTATTTCTTCCTTACCTCGTCACCTTCAATCTCAGGAACCGGCGTGCCGGAGCGCTTTCCTCCAGAACTGCCGTATCACGGAATTCCCCGCGGACACCGGCCGGAGTGACGACTCTTTCATCTGCCCACTCCTTCAGGTCGGACGAGCTTTCCACACTGAACGTCACATCCGTCGCTTCCGGATTTACCGGCCAGGAAAGCACGAGGTATTTTTTGCCCCCTTCCTCCCGGATCGCCAGCTCCGTCACGCTTCCGCACGGTTTATTGGGGTCCAGGCCCGTTGCATACTTCATCAGGTTGGTGACTCCGTCTCCGGCGGGACAGGCATCCGGAGCCATCTGGTCCTCCGGCGTTCCGTCCCCGAAGTTGTCCTTTTTCCACTTATCGTACCCCGCCGGGGCGGGGGCCGCGGACTGGGTCAGCGTGAACGTTCTTTCCTCGCCGTCGCACTGGACGGTGACCACGGCCACCCGTTCCGCTTGCTGGGCGTTGGCTTCCATTTCAATGGCCAGCGTGGCAGTTCCGGAACCTGAGGCCGGCCGGATCGTGACACAGGCCTGGTCACAGGAGGCCGTCCATGGAAGTTGCGTCTGCACGGTCAGCGTGGTGGAGGCAGCGGCAAACCCTACGGTTTCCTCCGTTTTGTCAATATTGACGGGGTTTACGTATTCATAGCTGAAGGCGCTGGCGGGAATCTCCTGCCTGCCGATTCCCGGCCCCTCCCATTGCATGGTGAGGGCAGAGCCGGAGGCGTGGCCCACATAACCGATGCGGATGGGATGCACCCCCGCCGCAAGCCGGACGGCCTGTACCGCATTGGGCGTGACTTCCGACCCCTGCCGGGCATTGGAGTTGGCTTCCGTGCCCGGCGTATAGGCGTAGTCCGCATCAATGAGCTGCATGTCGTGCAGGTGTACGAAGGCTTTGGATCCCGCGTTGGAATCCGTCTGAAGGTAGAATTTGTACTCCCCTGTAACGGGAACGGTAAGGTAGCCCGTGAGTTCCACCCCCTTTTGAGCGGCGGAACCGGCATTCACGCTGAGAGAAGTCACAGCGCCTGTGACAGAGGGCGCTTCCTCCATCTGGCGGAAATCGGGCACCCAGTCAAAACCACGGTTCCAGCAGCGCATCTTCAGCCCCTGCCGGAGATTGGCCGGAGCCGTTGCAGCGGGCACGTCACCGGCATTCAGAGTTCCATTCGTGGAAGGCAGGGAGCGCCGCACGGACAAGGCCCGGGCTTTCATCTTCGCCTGCAAGTCCGGACGGGAGGAGGCCAGATTGGAGGCTTCCTGCGGGTCTTTTTCAGTATCGTAGATCTGGAAGTCCTGATCCGTTCCGGAAATGTTGAAACGCACGCCTTTAAGGCCATCCACAAACACGACCTGCTGCAGACCGCGGGGAGAGTTTTTGTGGTTTGACAGGAAATCCTGATAGGAGGCGCCGTTGCCGCTATAGTTATATTCAGAGTAAATCAGGCTCTCCTTCTGGCGTTCCGGCACGCCAACCAGCGTCGGCAGCAGGGAAACGCCGTCGCAACGCGCAGGAACCGCCACGCCCGCCGCATCCGCAAAGGTAGCCATCCAGTCATGGAACTGGCAGGCATTCAGGCTGATGCCGTTGGCAGGAATCACGCCGGGCCAGCGCACCAGGGTGGGCACGCGCATGCCGCCCTCCCAGCAGTCGCGCTTGATGCCGTCCATCATGCCGTAGCTTTGGAAGAAGGCGGGATTCTGCGCCCCCCGCTGGTGCTGCCCGTCCGAACCGCTTTCATTGTGAGGTCCGTTGTCGGAGGTAAAGACGATCATCGTGTTGTCATCAATTCCCAAATCCTTGAGCGTTTGAATCAAATCCCCCATCACATCATCCACGCGCCTGATCATGGTGGCGTGGCGTTTCTCCGTCTGGTTGGCGGAGGTGTCATTGATTCCCTCATTGTCCGGATGGATATAGGTATCCTTGGAGAAGGTTCCTTCCACCCCGGCCGCTGCCGCCCGCTGCGCCGTAGCCGTGTTGGAGGCTTCATATCCGTCCTCATTCCCGGCCACCCACTGCAAGCCTCCCTTGAGGCCCGGTTTGGGGGGATAGGCGCACGCAGGCACCGCCAGGGAACCGTGCGGAGCGGGGAAGGCCAGATACAGGAAGAAGGGCTGGGAGGCCGACTTGGCATGGTGGTCCACGATCCACTGCTTGGCGCGCGCGCCGAACAGGTCCGTGTCATAGGCCGTATTAGGAACCTTGTTCGTCACATTGGCGAAGGCGGGGGAAGATACGCCGTCATTGTATTCGTAAATGTTCTTGGATTCCGTGATGTAGTGGTAGTGCCCCGTCAGATGCTCCATAATCCCGTAAAAGTAGTCGAATCCGCGTTCGTTGGGACGGGCATACAAGCCGGACGGCCCCTGCCCGTAACCGCCGATGCCCCATTTGCCGACAGCCGCCGTATGGTACCCGGCGCCTTTCAGCACCGTGGCCAGCGTGTGGGAGTTTTCTATGGGATAATCAAAGCTGTTGTTGCGGATAACGCGGGAATGGCCCTGGTGCACCCCCAGCAGCAGGGAGGCGCGCGCCGGGGCGCACACGGGCGCCGCGCTGTAATGGCGCCGCAATTGCATCCCTTCCGTCGCCATGGAATTCAGTTCCGGCGTCTTGAAGCTGTTGCGCCGCGTTACCATTCTTCCGTTCTTGTCCTGATGGTTCCAGTTTTCTTCCAGGTCGCCCCAGCCCATGTCATCCACCAGCACGAAGATGATATTGGGCCTGGACCCGGAAACATGACCCGGCATGTCCGGCTTCTCCGCCACATCCGTCTGAAGCGTCAGCAATTTGGCGGCCTCATCATAATTCCATGAAACCGCCCCCTCCGGCAGTTCCTTCACGGTGATGGAAGCAGTCGTTTCCGGCTTGAACTGCACGCCCAGCGTATGCTTGCCCGGCCATGCGGCAATCAGATCTTCAAAAGAGGAATCAAACAGGACAACGTACTCCCGGGCCTGCTGGGAGGGGCTTTCCGGCTGTACGGCTGACTTTTGCGGCACGCCGTCCAGCACGGATACATGGACGCGCCCCAGCGTCAGGGAAGAACTGGGCAGGGAAATGTCCCCCTCCACGGAAAGAGTTCCCCCGGGCGCATAAGTGATCGTTCCCGGAAACGTGCCGCTGCCGCCCAGCGCGCAGCTCCCCTGCACCACCAGGTCCACCGCCGGAATCTCCCCGTCAAAGTGGATGGAGGAGTTGTTCAGGGTAATCGTTACATTCTTGCCCACGCTCCGGATTTCCCCCGCCTTGACATGCCGGTCCGTATAAGTCACCCGGGCGTCATCCAGAATCGTCTGTTTCAGCGCCCCCTTGTCACCGGTAATGCCGGAGGAGCCGGAAAGCGTCACATTCCCGTCCACTCCCGTTTCCGCCAGGTCCAGCGTGGAATTTTCCAGGGTAAATTCCGTGTTCGCGCCGATGTTCCATTGACTGGACGCCTTGGCCGTCGTGCCGGAAAAAGTCACGGCGGCCTTCTCCTGCGTTACCAGGGAACCCTGGTACAGGGACATGCCTTCCAGCCGCCCGGCGTCTTCCACCGTAATCGTATTGCTCATGCCCCGGTCCGCCAGGTCCAGCGTGGGCGTTCCCTTCCCGGCATTCATGACAAAGCCGATGAGGCCGGAAATATTGTTCAGCAGCATTCCTTCTCCAATGCGCACGGCTCCCCCGCCCGTCACCGTCACGCGCCGCGGAGCATCGTTTTCCGAAGTCAGGGAATACAGTCCTCCGGAGGGAGCTCCATCGTCCTGCCCCACATAAAAACAGCGGCCTTCCGCCACATTCCACTCCTGATCGGCGGCTACGCGCAACTGCGCAATCCCGAAATCCGCATTGTAACCGCCCGTGCTCGTGTTTTCCACGGTAATGCCGCCCGTCTCCACGCGCAAATATACGCCGGAAGAGGAATTCAACACGAAGAGCTGCACCTTTCCTCCAGGCTGGTTGTTAATCCCCGCCACCCGGATGCCTTTCAAATACCGTCCTCCGGCCCCCAACCCGCCTATATTGGTTATCCCTGCCGAATCGGTTCCGTTCGTGACCATCCAATGCGTGTAGGCGGAGGCCGACGCGCCGGGGGCAGCGGACGGCGCTCCTCCGTTCACGCTCCAGTTGGATACGTTCGACCACGGAGACGAGGACCCCTTCCAGGTATAGTCCGCCTCCGCGGATTTTACCGGAGCCAAAAACACCAGGGACGGAACCAGAACGGAGAGCAGGCGTAGCAGCGACATAATAATGATAGGTGGAAGTGATTCAGTTCAAGAGTGCCCCCATGAAGAATCAAGAGACGCATTCCTTCTATTTATAAGGAGAAAAAATGATATTTTGGAATGAAAGAAAACCGCCCTTTGGGCTGAATCCACAGGGCGGCCTGGTATGGAACAAGAGAGAGGCATGGAGAATTCAAGCTCTGCGGCGGCGCATCATCAAGACGGCCAGCCCCAGCAGTCCCAGAGAAGCCGTGGCCGGTTCGGGCACCAGCAGTTCCCCCTGGAACTCCATGGATTTAATGCCGAAGAAAGATCCATCCGTCTGGTTCGCCTTACTGGCAAGAACGGAAAAATCCAGGGATTGCCCGGCTTTCAGCTCAATCGGGGTGCCAAAAGTCAGCGTAGCCGCCGTGCCGTTCTTCCCGCTATTGGCCGCAAGATTAACGTTTGCCGTCACTTCCTGGCCGTCGATCGTGACCGTCAGTGAAAACGATCTCTGGTTAGGCTGTGCAGCCCCTGCGGAGTTGAAGGAAACCACAGTCATTTTAACGGCGCTGATGGAACATCCCTGGTCGCTGCCATTGGTAAAGGTCATCCCTGCCGTCCACGATCCGCTCGATTGCACATTGACGCCGGGAGTAAACAAGGAGGCGTCGGAACATACTCCGCCGCCTGTCATCAACACCAGGTCTTCCGTCTGTCCATTGCTGTAGGTCGTCTTTTGCAGGGAATGGACACTCCCCGTGATGCCGCCCATTTCCCCTCCGGAATTGGTAAGAGTTACCTTGGCAGGATCCTGCTGGGCCGCATTCCCGAAGGTGGTCGTCCACAAGGTAGCCGCCTGCGCGGAAAAAGCGCCCAATGACAGGGAGGCAAGAATATAAAAGGCCGTTTTCATCTTCAAAGTAGGTTATCGGTTTATTTTCAAATAGGTGCTGTAAAAAACCCTATCGGGAGACAGCCTTTTATGAGTAGCGAATTAGAAATCCGGAGAAACTATTTTTTAAGTTATGAATAAATAAATTACGTTTATAATAAAATAATTGCGTCAATTTCAGCAGAAATGGTCAGCCTGATTGGAATTTCTTCCGGCCATGGGCGCATGCTTCCAAAATTCCTGATCTTCAACTTTTTTCATTGACTCCGGATTTCTAATTCGCCTTTTCGCCGTGTTACACCTTGTTTGTTTTGAACATCAAATGATTGCGACCTTTCCTCCGCAACCGTTTTCCGTAAACAAGCCTTCAAGCTCTGCGGCGGCGCATCATCAGGACGGCCAGCCCCAGAAGACCCAGGGACGCTGTGGCAGGTTCGGGGACCACCAAATCACCGTTAATCTGGATTCCCGAGAGCCCGGCAAAGCAGCCCTTGTTATAAGCGCTGTTATTGGAAGCCGTGATGGTGATGGTCAGGGATTCCCCGGCTTTCAGCAGAAAATCGTTGTACGTGTAGCTTCCCGTATGAATGCCGCTCCATGCGCCGGTGGTACCATTGGCGGCGGTGGAACCGTTATAGGCCAGCGTCTGGTCCGGCTGTCCGTCAATGGAGAGAGTCATATCGACAGGCTTGTTGAAATTGCCCTCATATCCGCCCACATAACCATTATTGGCTATACCGCCACCGCCGTTCTGGGCGGCGCCCGCACCCGTGAACCCGACCATGGACAGGTCAATGGAAGAAATCAGCATGTCCTGGGAGCCGGTATTGGTGAACGTGAAGGAAACGCTCCATGTATTGTTTCCGGCACCTCCCACATTGGCATTGGGAGAAAACACGGAGGACGGAATGGAACCTGAGGCCAGGAGGTCATTGCCCGAGGTGCTCTTGCTGAAATCGCCGGAACTGATCGAGGTGGAGGAAGTGAGCCCTGCATCGGATGTCGTGTTCACTGTGACGGTATCCAGGGAAGTGCCGGTACGGTTAAAAGTAGTGGAACACAACACCGCAGCCTGGGAAACCGCTGTTCCAAAAGTCAGGGAGGCAATGAGTATCAATGTTTTCTTCATAACTAGTAGAGGTTGGATGGAAACAACCTTTATCCCTTAGCGGATTGCCAATCCGAAGTCAACAATAAATGATAAAAACAAGATGTTTAGGGGGATAAACGCACAGGGGCGTTTTCTGATGAGAGTTTCTTTTTTGGGAATTTTAAATCGTTGCAAAATTCATAACGCCAGATTTTTATGCATAAAAATGGCGCATTGCATTTCTTTTTCGGATTGGCAATCCGTTCCGTATTTTTTTCTCTTTCACTAACGGCTTGCCAGAAGAGAGGAGAACAGTTAAGTTCCCCGAACGGACAGCCTGTCCATGAGATGGCTGGACCTTTTTCCAACATGAACGGTTACTGCTATTTCATTCTGGGGATATTGATCCTGGCGGCCGGTTATTTCACCTACGGGCGGGTGCTGGAAAAGATTTTCCGGCCGGACGCCTCCCGGCAAACTCCCGCCGTGGCCTGCACGGACGGTGTGGATTACGTGGTGATGCCGCGCTGGCGCGTATTCCTGATTCAGTTGCTGAACATTGCGGGGCTGGGCCCTATCTTCGGCGCCGTCATGGGCGTGCTGTACGGGCCGGCCGCGCTCCTGTGGATCGTCATCGGCTGCATCTTCGGCGGAATGGTGCATGATTACTTTTCCGGCATGATCTCCCTGCGCCACAAAGGGGAAAACCTGCCGGAAATCCTGGGCCGCTACCTGGGCAGCCAGGCCCAGTGGATCAGCCGCGCCGTCTGCATCGTGTTCAGCGTGCTGGTGGGCGTCGTCTTCGCCGTGGGACCCGCCGCCATCCTGGCCCCCATGACGGGCTGGAGCGTTTCCGCATGGGTGTGGATCATCTTCGGCTACTACTTTCTGGCGACCATCCTTCCCATCCAGGCCATCATGGGAAAGGTGTATCCCCTTTTCTCCGTCGCCCTGATCATCATGGTCGTGGGCATTCTGGGCGTGATGCTCCTGGCTCCCTTTGCGGAGTTCATGCCGTACTGGATGCACATTCCTCCTATGGAAGTGCTCCCGGACCTGGACTTCTTCCATAACCGCCACCCGGCGGATTTCCCGCTCTTCCCCGTGATGTTCATCACCATCGCCTGCGGAGCGGTAAGCGGCTTCCACGCCACGCAGTCCCCGCTGATGGCGCGCTGCCTGAAAACGGAGCGGGAAGGGCTGCCCGTCTTCGGCGGAGCCATGATTACGGAGGGAATCATCGCCTTTATATGGGCCGCCGCCGCGCTAACCTTCTACGGCACCCCGGAAGCCCTGGGAGCGGCTACCGCCAACGGAAAGGCCCCGGCGCTGGCCATCCAGATGATTTCCGAGTCCTGGATGGGCCGCGTCGGCTCCATCCTGGTCATGGTCGGCGTGGTCATCCTCCCCATCAGCACGGGGGACGGAGCCCTGCGGGTCACGCGCCTGATGATTGCGGATTGCTTCAAGCTGAACCAGGAGCAACTGAGCCGCCGCCTGATGATCGCCATCCCCCTCTTTGCCGCAGCCATTGCCGTAAGCAGCATGGACTACGCCATCATCTGGCAGTACTTCGGCTGGGCCAACCAGCTCCTGGCCGCCGCCACCCTCTGGGCCGTCTCCATTTACCTGCGCAGCAAAAACCGCTGTTACTGGATGGCCGCCGTTCCCGCCGCCTTCCTGAGCCTGGTGGTGCTCCAGTACCTGTTCTCCAGCCCGGAAATGTGCGGTTTCAGTGATGAAGCTTCCCTAGTCTGCAGCGTTCTGCTCGTGGCCGTCATCGGCGTGCTGTGCCTGTTCCGCGGCTCCGGACTGGAAAAAGCGGAGGAGCCCAACCCGTAATTTCATGAACCCCAGCCCCCATACGCCCGGACACGCCCGCAAGGTTCCATGGGGAGCCTTCTGGCGGCTCGTGCTGATCCAGGCGCAGAATTCCTTTAATGAAAAGGGGGCGCAATTCCTGCTCATTCCCCTGGGCGTCTGGCTGTACGGCACGCAGGGAGACCTGGAATACCCGCTTGGGGCCATCATCGTGCTGCCCTTCATCCTGTTCTCCCCGTTCGTCGGCTGGCTCTCGGACCGTTTCTGCAAGGCGCACATCATCCAGTCCATGGCCCTGCTCCAGATCTGCGTGCTGGCGGGCATGTACTGGAGCCTGCGTACCCATAACCTGGACGGGGCCATCCTGTGGTTCTGCGTCTTTGCCGTGCAGGCCACTATCTTCAGCCCGTCCAAGAAGGGCATCGTCAAGGACATCGTGGGCACCTCCCGCATGGGGTTCGCCAGCGGCATTGTGGAAATGGCCTCCATCCTCAGCCTGCTCATCGGCCAGATCGGCGTCTTCGTCTGGTTCCGCTACCTGCTGGAGCCTTCCACGGATACCGTCTGGCACCACTGGCTGGGGGAAGGCTTCTTCCAGTGGTTTGACGCCTGGCTGAAACCCTCCGGCCTCAACGACGGCTGGTATGCCGCCTCCTTCCCGTGCCTGGTGTTCCTGTTGATGGCCGTTCCCGTGGCGATTTCCAGCTTCTACCTGCCCCGGTACGCTCCGGAGGGCTTCCGGCCTTTCTCCTGGTCACTGTTTTACGAACACTTCCACCAACTGGGCAAGCTGTGGAACAACCGCAACCTGCGCGTCAGCGAGATGGGCATCGGCTACTTCTGGTTCTTCGGCGGCACGATCATGCTGATGACCATCCAGATGGCCAAGGAAATCTCCGGGGGAAGCGACGATTTCAGTTCCGTGGGAGCCGTGCTGATGGCCTGGATGAGCGGAGGAACCGTGCTGGGGGGCATCCTGGCCTCCCTGATCTGCCGCCGCCACATCCGGATGAACGTCTCCGTGGCGGGGGGCGCGCTGATGGCGCTGTGCTGCATGGCCCTGTCCACGGTCTCCATGACTTCCACGGTCTTTTACGTCCTGCTGATGGCGGCGGGCATCTCCGCCGCACTGTTCCTGGTGCCGCTGAACGCCTTCTTCCAGGACCGGGCGGACAACGACAAGCGCGGGGACATGATTGCCGCCGGCAACCTGGTGGACTGCGTGCTGGGACTGATGGCCGTCGGATTCCAATACGCCATGATGCTGGTGATTCCCCCCTCCTGGCAATTCGTCGTCATGGGAATCCTGAGCCTCGGCATGGCGTGGGTGATCTTCCGTTTTTCCCGCGTGGCGCCGGGCGCAAGATAAAATGTGCCGGCAATCAGGCAGTAATCTTTAAAAATCCTCCTTTTAAAGAAAAACCTTCCCTCCTTCCGCGCACCCTGCGCCATTCTCCCGTCAGGGCGCGCGATTTACTTGCAAACCCGCTTTTATTCCGGCAACATAGGGGGGAAACAAGAAGCCATGAAAAAGTATCTTACCCTTCTGTTGTGCTCCCTGTGCGCCCTGGCGGGCTTCACCGCCTCTGCGGCATCCACCGCCAGCCTCAAGGACGTCAATATCGTCATCTCCACCACCAAGGGGGACATTGAACTGGCCCTTTACCCCTCCAAGGCGCCCGTCACCGTAGCCAACTTCCTGAACCTCATCAACAGGGGCTATTACAAGGGAATCTCCTTCCACCGCGTGATTCCGGACTTCATGATCCAGGGCGGCGACCCCACCGGCACGGGCATGGGAGGCCCCGGCTACAGCTTTGAAGACGAGTTTTCCCCGGACCTCAAGCATGACGGCCCCGGCGTGCTCTCCATGGCGAACGCGGGCCCCGGCACCAACGGCTCCCAATTCTTCATCACCCACGTTGCCACGCCCCATCTGGACGGCCGCCACACGGTCTTCGGGAAGGTGCTGAAAGGGCAGGCCGTCGTCAACTCCATCGTCCGGGGAGACAAGATCAAGGACATCCGCATTCTGGACAAGAACGCCGCGGCCGCCGTGCTGAAGGCGGAAGCCGCCCGCGTGGCCCAGTGGAACAAGACGCTGGACGCCGCCAAATAAACCGGGAGCAACCAACGGCATGAATATTCTCAGGCGGTTCATCAACCAGGTCTTCACTCCGCAGGAAGTGGAGGCCACGCCGGAGAACGTCGCCAAATGGGAAAAAAGAGCGCCCGGATGGACCATCCGCTGCAACCGCTGCGGCCTGGAGGAACCCTTCGGGAAATACGGCATCCTTTACAAATCGGCAGGGCGGAAAAGGAACTTTGGCCGCTGTCCCCGCTGCCGCAAATGGTCGTGGCTCGTCATTTCCGGAAAAACGGCCTGAACAACCCCGTATTTATCCTTAAACGACTGTAAAAATCCATCCACCAACCATTCATTTTTATGAAAACACTCATTAAAAACGCACGCATCATCTCCCCCGGCATTGACCTGCCCGGGGCTGCCGTGGAAATCGAAGGCAAGACCATCACCGCCGTCTATCCCGCCGGGAGCGAACTCCCCGCCGCAGACAAGGTGGTGGACGCGGAAGGCCGCATGCTCCTTCCCGGTTTCATTGACATCCACAGCCACGGCGCCGGCGGCTGCGACACCTGCGACGCCAGGCTGGAAAGCCTCCGCACCATTGCGGAATGCAAGATGAAGGAAGGCGTCACCTCCTGGCTGCCGACCACCCTCACCCTGTCTCCCAAGGTGCTGGAAGACGTGTGCGCCTCCGTGGCGGAATACATGAAGAACCAGGAATTCGCCAAGACGCCCGGCATCCATCTGGAAGGGCCGTTCATCAATCCCAAGTGCTGCGGCGCGCAGAATCCCGCCTTTGTCCGCCAGCCGGACTATGATGAAGTAGCCAACCTGAACTCCATCGCCAAGGTACTGCTGGTCTCCCTGGCGCCGGAAATGCCCGGAGCCGTGGAATTCATTGAAAAAGCCACCGCCAGCGGCATCCGCTGCTCCGCCGGGCACAGCGCGGCCACCCACGCGGACTTCAACAAGGCGAAATCCGCGGGCCTGGCGCACCTGACCCACTACTGCAACCAGATGTCCCCCCTCCACCACCGTGAAATCGGCCTGGTGGGCTCCGGCCTGCTGGACAGGGAAATCAAGATTGAAATCATCTGTGACACCATCCACCTCTGCGCGGACATGCTCAAGACCGTGTTCAAGAACAAGGAGACGGACCAGATGATGATGATCACGGACTCCCTGGCCTGCTCCTGGATGCCGGACGGCCCCGGAGACCTGGGCGGCCTGCCCATCATCGTGAAGGACGGCGTGGCGCGCCTGCAGGAATCCGGCGCGCTGGCCGGCAGCACCCTCAAATACGCCCACGGCCTGAAAAACGTGCACCGCCTGACCGGCAAGCCCCTCAGCGACCTCGTGAAGGCCACCTCCTGGAACCAGGCGCAGTCCCTGGGCCTGGAAGGCCTGGGCAAGATCGCTCCCGGCTTCACGGCGGACATGGTTCTGCTGGACGATGATTTCAACACCTGCAAGGTGTTCATCGACGGCGTGGAAAAATACAGCGCGTAACCGCGCGCCCGCGCGCCGGACGGGAAGGAAACCCTTCCGGCGCGCCATCCCCCTCTTACCGTATTCCAACGTTCAACATTCACCTCCATGGCTATTACCATTGAAATGCCCCGCCTGTCCGACTCCATGCACGAAGGCATCGTCCTGAGATGGGTCAAAAAGATAGGAGACTTCGTAGAAGTCGGCGACCATCTGGCCGACATCGAGACGGACAAGGCCCACGTGGAACTCCAGGCATGCGAGGACGGAACCCTGATGGAAATCCTGGTGCCGGAAGGCGGTTCCGCCGCGGTGGGCGCTCCCATTGCGCTGCTGCAGTCGGAATTCGGCGCCGCCTCCTGCGGCTGCCCTCCGTGCCCGCCCGTCAAATGCAGCCCTCTGGCCGCCAGGCTGGCCGCGGAAGCCGGGCTGAACGCCGGAACACTGCGCGGCACCGGACCACGCGGCAAGATCATGGCCGCGGACGTGCGCGCCGCCCTACGTCCCGCAGACGGCCCCGCCCGCCGGGTGCAGACCCCGCTGGCGCCCCGGGACACGCGCCACGCCACGCGCGTGGACAATTTCTACCTGTACTCCCTGGAGGCGAACATGGCCTACCTGGCCGCCATCAGCACGCCCATCGCCGTCCAGTGTGAAAAACTCATCGGCGGCCGCTACAGCCTCTTTGACTACGTGGTGCGCGCCGCGGTGAAAGCGTGCATCAGCGAGCCGGAATGGCTGGCGGGAGACGCCGCCGCAGAACTGCTCATGGTGCTGGACAAGGGGGAAAAATACGTCTTCATTGAAAACGCCTCCGGCAAGACGATTTACAACATCGCCATGGAACGGCTGGCCGCCCGCGCGGCAGGGCCGCCCCCCGCGGGCAGCATCACGCCCAACATCCTGCTCTGCGACAGCGGCGTGAACGTGGAAGCCCAGCGCACCGTGCTCCCGGAAATGCCCCACAGCATCATCAGCATCGGCGGCACTACGCCGAAGACGGGCATTGAAGCGGGACGCCCCGTGTCCAAGCTCATCCTGCCCGTCACCCTGTACGTGAACGCCAACATCCTGCCGGAATGCAAGGCGTCCAGAATCGCCGCCGAATTCAAGACCCTGCTGGAAAATCCGGTGCTGCTTCTCCTGTAGGGCTACCGGCATGTTCCTCCCTTTTCCTTGAACGTTCCCCTCCCTCCCCCTGTCTCATTAACCATGAAAAAAGTCGCCATCCTCGCCGCCCCCGGATTTGAAGAAATCGAACTCATGGCTCCGCTGGACATCCTGCGCCGCCTGAACTTTGACGTGCTCCTCGCCGGCGTGCAGTCCGACAAGGTGGTCAGCGCCCATGAGGCGGCCGTCAGCACGGACACCATGCTGGACAAGCTCCATGCCGACAAGCTGGACGCCCTGATCCTGCCCGGAGGCGCGGGCGCCTGGGTGCTCCGCGACACGCCTGAAGTCATCCACCTGGTCAGGAAAATGCATGCCGCGGGCAAACTGGTGGCCGCCATCTGCGCCGCCCCCATCGTTCTGGCGAAAGCCGGCCTGGTGAAGGACAGGAACGTCACGGCCTACCCGGCCCAGGACGTCTACCGGGAACTCAATGAGGCCGGAGCCCACATCGTCAAGGATGAAAACGTGGTGCTGGACGGCAATATGCTCACCGCCAACGGCCCCGGAGCCGCCATGCTCTTCGGCTACTGCATCGGGGAATACCTGGGAGAAGACCTCCAGGTAGCCCAGCTCAAGGAGCAGATGTGCTACACGGGCCTGTAAGATTCCGGAAAGCATTCCCGGCACCGTCACGGTATCCTGTGGCACAGGAGAGCCGGCGGCATGGTTCTCCCCGTCGTCACTCCATAAGACGCCGTTTCAAGGCGTGATAAGCCCCCCGGCGCCCTTTGCGGGATGACATCAGGCGGGAATGCAGGGAAGAAAGGAAGTTGCCCTGAAGGGGGTAGTCCAGCAGAAGGCGGCAGAACGCCTGGTCCCACCGGTCCAGCCGGGCGAGGATTTTCTCCCCGCCCACCAGTTCCAGCCATTTTTTCCACCCGGACAGCAGGGCTTCCCGGTCTTCCGGCGACGCCTTGAAGAAGGCCCCTTCTTTCATGATGAAGTGCCTGCGGACGAATTCCATGTAGTAGTCCACCAGCCCGAAGACGGCGGGGGAATCCAGCAGGCCGTGCCGCTGCCAGAAACGGGCCACCCGGTCCATGCCCAGCAGGTCCATGCGGAAGTCGCCCAGCAGCAAGTCCCGTCCGTACGTGGCGGAGCCGGGACGTTCCCTCCGGTAATGGTAAAAACGGTCCGACAGGGTCCGGAGCCGGGGAGCGAAGGGCAGCAGCATCAGCAGGAAGGCCAGGTCCTCCCCTTCCTTCAAGCCCGCCACAAAACGGAGGGCATGTTCTTCCACCAGGCTTCTGCGGACGAGCTTGTTGTACACGGGACCCACGCACCGGCACCAGGCGGAACCACGGCGGAATTGCTCCACGCGTTCCTCCGGATAAAATTCATCATCCGGGGACCAGCCGCCCTCATGAACAACCACACCGTCTTTTTCCACGAATTCCCGGCAGCCGCACACCACGACGTCCGCATCATTCTTTTCAGCGGCGCCCAGCAGGCGCGAGAACATCCTCCGGTCCACCCGGTCATCCGGGTCCACAAAGCCCACGTATTTTCCCTCCGCGGCATCCAGCCCGGCATTCCGGGCCGCGGACACCCCGGCGTTGGACTGGCTGATGACCCGGAGGCGGTTGTCTTTTTCCCGCCACTTGTGCAGAAGCTCCAGCGTCCCGTCCGTGGAGCCGTCATCCACGCAAATGATTTCCATGGGGCCCAGCGTCTGCTCCGCCAGGCCGGACATGCATTCGTCCACGTAGGGCGCTACGTTGTAACAGGGAACAATGACGGAAACGGCGGTTTTCATGATAATCCGGATAACAGGAGCCTGAGACGGTGGTACCGCCCTTTTCTTCCACTGCACGCCGACATCAGGGCGCTGCAAAGACGCCCGCAGGGGCCGAGCTTTACCGGCTCCGCGCCCAGCAGGCGGCAGAACGCGCGGTCCCACTTGTTCAGGCCCGCAAAGCCGGGCCCGATTTCCACGCCTTTCAACCATTTGCGGTAACGCGCCGCCAGTTCCCGGCGTTCCTCTTCATCCAGCCTCCGGAAGATTTCCTCTGCGGAGGTGACGTGAGCCAGCAGATAACGCTTCATGATATGGGCCAGCCAGCCCTGCCTGACGGCAGATTCCAGCCATCCGATTTTCTCCCAGTAGGCGGTCACGTATTCCAGACGGTCCATGTTCATGGAGTAAAACCATCCGTCCCGGTCCCAGACGTCGGAAAGAGACCCGGCCCTTTTCCTGCGGTAAAAGTATAATTGATCCGGAATGACCGCCAGACGGGAGGCGTGAGGGAGCGTCATCAGCCAGAATACGTCATCTTCCCCGCCCCTGAACGAAGGTTCAAACCGGAACCCGAGGCTTTCTAGGAATTCCCTCTTGTACAGCTTGTTCCAGGCAACCACGTCCATTCTCTTCCAGACGGCATCCTCATGGAACAGGCTCGCGCGCGCATCCTCCTCCACCCCGCCGAGCGGGGAATGGGAGCATTCTTCCAGCACCTTTCCGTCACCATCGGAAAAACTGACGTAACCGCAGGCCGCCACCTGCGCCTCATGCCTGCGGGCTTCCGCCACCAGGCGGCCATACATGGAAGTATCCACGTAGTCGTCCGGATCCACAAAGCCGACGTATTCGCCCGTCGCCGCATCTATCCCGGTATTGCGCGCCGCGGAAAGGCCGCCGTTTTCCCGGTCAATCACCCGGATGCGGGCGTCCCTTCCAGCCCATCCGCGCAGCACGGCCGGCGTATCGTCCGTGGAGCCGTCGTTGACGCAAATGATTTCCAGGTCTTCCCAGGTCTGCCGGACCAGGCTTTCCAGGCACTTGTCCAGATAAGGGGCAACGTTGTAGCAGGGTAAAATAATGGAAACAGTACCATTCATAGAGGAATCGGGAGCATGGTTCAGTTTTTCATGGGAAATTCCAGCGGAAACCATGGTTCATGATGTCCGCGTCTTCTCCCGCAACAGTTATCCTACTTCAATACGGAGGTTCCCGCAAGCCCCAACGGTACGCTGAAGGCCGGGAACCAGGCCGCCGGAAGGCTATTTGCCGCCGCCGCAGGAGGAAAGCTTCCCTTTGAGCCCATAGTAGCGCCCCCGCCGCCCGCGGCAGCGTGACAGGAGCTTCCACCACGCGCGGGACAGGCGTCCCGGCCGTTCCGGTGGAGAGGCCAGCAGCCGGCACAAGGCAAAGTCCCATTTCCCCATCGCCCGGAAGGGTTCCGTGCTGCCCGCCAGCGCAAACCATTCCCGGCACCTGCCGCGCAGCAGCATCCATTCCTCCGCGTCCAGTTGCGGCAGGGGCTGTTCCGGACGCAGCAGCCGGGCCAGCAGGTAATGCCTCAGGGCACGGGAGGCCCAGCCGCGTTCCAGGCCGGATTCCAGCCAGCCGCATTTTTTCCAATACGCCGTGGCATGCAGCAGGCGTTCCGCCACCAGCAGAAGGGGGCGGTCCTGCTCTTCCAGCATCTGGGAGACGGAACCGCGCCTCCGGCGGCGGTACCAGTACAGACGGTCCGGAATGACGGCCAGGCAGGAGGCATGAGCCAGCGCCATCAGCCATAACACGTCGTCCTCCATGGACCGGAACGAGGTTTCAAAACGCAGGCCGTGCCGGTTCAGAAATTCCCTCCGGTACAATTTGTTGCACGTAACCACGTCCATCCGCTCCCAAACGGAATCCGCACGGGCCACGCTGGACTGCACTTCCTTTTCCACGCCCGCAGCCGGGGACCAGCTCAATTCCTCCAGCACGGAACCGTCACCGTCGGAAAAACTGATGTAGCCGCAGGCCGTGACGTCGGCGCCGTGCCTGCGGGATTCCTCCACCAGACGGGCAAACATGGCACGCTCCACATAGTCATCCGGGTCCACAAAGCCCACATATTCACCCGCAGCCACATCCATCCCGACGTTACGCGCGGAGGCCTGCCCTCCATTTTCACGGTGAATGACGCGGATGCGGCCATCCCTCCGCGCCCACGCATCCAGAAGCGCCGGGGTAGCGTCCGTGGAACCGTCGTTCACACAGATGATTTCAATGTCCTGCAAGCTCTGGTTCACCAGGCTTTCCAGGCACTCCTCCACATACGGAGCTACGTTATAACAGGGAACGACGATGGAAACGGACATGGCGCGTCAGGAATGATTGTTTTCTCCGGCGGAAGCCAGGAGCAAGCGAAGAGCGTAATAGCGCCCGCGGCGCCCCCTGCGAAGGGAAAGGCGCTTCCACCAGCGGCGGCGCAGCCAGCCGGGACGTTCCGCAGGCTGTTCCAGCAGGCGGCAGAAGGACGTTTCCCATTTGTCCAGGCCCCGCAAACGGTCCGTCCCCCCCACCAGGGAGAACCATTCCCGGAATTTTCCGTGCAGCCGGGCCCATTCCTCCGCTTTCAGGCGCGGAAGCGGCTTGTGCGCCGGCACCAGATGCACCAGCAGGTAGTACCACAGGGCGTGCAGAACCCAGCCGCGTTCCAGGCCGGATTCCAGCCACCCGCACTTTTTCCAGTAAGCTGTGGCGTATAGAAGGCGGTCCGCCACCAGAGGCAGCGGGCAGCCTTCTTCCTCCCACGGCAGGGAAATAGCCCCCTCTCTCTGGCGGCGGTACCAATAGAGCCGGTCCGGAATGACCGCCAGACGGGAGGCGTGGGCCAGAGCCATCAGCCAGAAGGCATCGTCCTCCCCCTGCCTGAAGCGGGACTCAAAGCGGAGGCCATTCCTTTCCAGGAATTCCCTCTTGTAAAGCTTGTTCCACGCCACGGCGGCCATCCTTCTCCATACGGCATTTTCCTGAAAAACGCATGCCTGCACGTTTTCCTCCACTCCCTCTTCCGGGGACAGGCTCCATTTTTCCAATATGGAGCCGTCCCGGTCGGAAAAACCGGTATAGCCGCAGGCCGTCACATCCGCATCATTCCTGCGGGCTTCTTCCAGCAGGCGGCCATACATGGAGTGCTCCACGTAATCGTCCGGGTCCACAAAGCCGATATATTCCCCACAAGCCAGGTCCATGCCGGTATTGCGCGCTGCGGAAAGGCCGCCGTTTTCCCGGTCCACCACCCGGATGCGGCCATCCCTTCCGGCCCATGCGCGCAGGATGGCGGGGGTGTCGTCCCCGGAACCGTCATTCACGCAAATGATCTCAAGGTCCACCAGCGTCTGGAGGGTTAGGCTTTCCATGCATTTATCCAGATAAGGAGCTACATTATAACAGGGGACGATGATGGAAACAGCCGCGCTCATGCCAAGAAAACCCTATGTAAACGAATTTCAAATCCGGGGTCAAGGGCCGATTTTCATACCAAGGAGCTTACGTTGGATGGCCGTTCCCCGATGGGAAACCGTTTCCCCCCGGGAAAAGCCTTCCGGAATGGCGCAACCGGAACCTGGGCGCCGCAAGCCTTTACAGCCGTTGAAATTCACGCATTCCGCCAGGACGCACTGGCTTTCAGGAAAGAGAGTTCCCGCCTCCCGGTTCGGCGTCCGGAGGCCGCAAGGGTTTACGGCGCTCCAAACGGTGCGGGAATCATTCCATATTAATCCATAACGGATTTGAAATTCGTATGATGCCCAAACAAAATATAAGCGTTTTCACCGCCGGGAATGCCCCATGCAGAAAATAACGGAACGCCGGAGCAGGGATGCCCGTTTTCCCTGTTTCAACGGTTCTTCCGGAATTCATCTCCGCCATGAAAAACAAGACCTTTCCCCTAACTACCTTTGCACCGGAATTCCCGGCAGGCACCGGAGACGCTTTCAGCTTTTCCCATTCTCCTTCATGACCTGCTGAATTCCTTTTATGCCGACTATTTCTCCCTTATCCGGCATGGCGGAACCTCCCGTTTCCGTCATGTTCGCCGTCACCTCTTCCTGGCTCATCCCGCTGGCCGTGGCCATCCGTTCTCTTTGCCTGCATTCCGATCCGCGGCGGAATTATGAACTCCACATCGTTCATCATGGATTGGAGGAAGAGAAGATGAAGGAATTGGGAAAAGCCGTTTCCGGCTATCCCGGCGTTTCGCTGGGGTTTTCCCTGCTTCCGGAGAGGTTGCTTCGCATTCTGCGGCACAGGGATTGCGGACGGTTTTCCCCTCTCACGTATGGACGCCTGCTGGCCGCCGACCTGTTCCCCCAACACGACAGGCTGGTTTACCTGGACGTGGACGTGCTGCTGAAGGGAGACGTGGCCGAACTTTACGATGCGGACCTGCACGGCGCGCCGATAGGCGCCGTCCGGGACTGCGCCGTCCTGCAAAGCATCAGTACGGGCCGGCTTCCGGGCCATCTGGAATACATCAGCGGCATGGGGGTAACGGATCCGTTCCTGTACTGCAATACCGGGGTCCTGGTCATGGACCTGGGCCAGATGAGGGAGCAGGAAACGGAAGACAGGCTGCTGAGGCTGCTTGAGGCCCATCCGGGTTCCTTTCCGTACATGGACCAGGACATCATCAACATTGTCTTTCACGGCCGCATTGCGCCGCTGCCCCTCCGCTGGAATTACCACTTCCAGTTTGAGCTGCACCACGCGGGCATGGCGGACCTCATCTCCGGCACCGAGTTTGAAGAAGCCCCGGCCCTGTTTGAAAGCCGTTCCTGGAAGCTTTTCCACCTGGTGGGGGATTACAAGCCATGGCTGCCGCCGGATATGGAAAAAATCTGCCACCGCCTGTATCTCGCCCTCTGGTGGCCCGTTGCCCGTCAAACCCCGGCTTTCCGCAGGGAGCTGCGCGCCCTGTACCGGCAATTCACGCACGCCTCCCGTTCCCGGCTGCGCCACCACCAATGGAGCCTTCCCGTCTCACCGGGCCGGAATTTCCGGAAACGCCGGGAGAAAATCAAAACCCTTCAACGCCAACTGGCCGTGTTTGACGGCTCATGGCCCTGATTCCATCCCATCCTTTAACATCATGCCCTCCTCCCTCTCCGCCGCACCGCCCGCAGTCTCCCACGCTGCCGCTGCGCCTCCCACCGTAGACGTCATGTTTGCCGTCACCTCCGCCTGGACCGTGTGCCTGGCCGTCACCCTGCATTCCCTGGCACGCCATTCCAGCCCGGAACGGAACTACAGGCTGTGGGTGGTCCATGACGGGCTGGAAGAAGAAAACATGCAGGATCTGGACAAGGCCGTTTCCGGTTATCCGAACGCAACCCTCCAGTTCATGACCATTCCCGGCAAGCTGGAACAGATGCTCCGCCGGAGGGACGTCAAACGCTTTTCCGCCCTGGCCTACGCGCGCCTGCTGGCTCCCAGCCTGTTCCCCCGGCATGCCCGGATTGTCTATCTGGACGCGGATACGGTCCTGTATGCGGACGTAGGGGAACTTTACGATGCGGACCTCCGCGGGGCGGCCGTGGGCGCCGTACGGGATACGGCGGTGCTGAGCAGCCTGGCGGCGGGCTATCCGCGGCGCCAGCTCCGGAAACTTCAACCGTTGGGCCTGCACGATCCCTTCCACTATTTCAACTCCGGCGTGCTGGTCCTGGACCTGGACCGAATGAGGGAGGAGGATGCGGAATCCCGTCTGCTCCACGTCATTGAAGAATACAATGAGCTGCTGGAACATCCGGACCAGGACGCGTTGAATATCGTCTTCCACCGGCAGATTTTTCCGCTGCCTGTTGAATGGAACTACCATTTCCAATTCGAACTGGAGAAAAACGGGCTGGAAGAGGCCTGCGCAGGCACGGAATTCGCCGGAGTTTCCAACATCTACGCCACATGTTCCTGGAAGCTTTTCCACATGATCGGCTCCAAAAAGCCCTGGCTGTTCCCGGAAAAATCAGAGGAGTACATCGTGTCTGCGGCCGTCTGGTGGAAACCGGCCATGGAAACGGCCTCCCTCCGGCCCCATCTGTCCCAATTGCTGGAGGAATTCACGCAATGGACGCGGCGGCAATTGCGCCACAATCAATGGCACCTGCCGTTTTCCTTCGGGAACGGCTTCCGGAAACGCAAGGCCAGAATCAACTTGCTGAAACGCCTGCTGCGCGTCTTTGAGGGCGTATAGCCCCGCCGCCGGCAGCAGGCGTTCAACAAGAGCCGCAGTCTCCTATCACTCCGGCAGTTTGATGATTTCCCCCGTTTTCGGTTCCCGGTCCTTCAGAGCCGGATTCAGGCGGATAATTTCCCCGGCGCGTTTTCCGTCCTTCAACCGGCTTTCAGCGATGGACGCCCGGGTTTCCCCGGCCTTCACCTGGTAATCCCGCGCGCCCTCTGCCGGGAACGCCTGTCCGTACGCCACTTTCCCCACATCCACCACCTGGTCCCGGCCATTCAGGCGGAATACCAGCGTTTTCCGCTTTTCCTGCGGACGGCCGTAATCCGTGTACACTTCCGCGTACAGTGTAACGGGAGCCAGCATTTTCTGGGACCGGGTGCCGTAATAATGCGCCTGGATCAGATAGGGACCGGGAAGAGCCTTGCGCACCAGGTATTCTTCCGGCCCGTAGCCCTGCGTCACGTCACGGGACAAATGGCCGCCATGAGTAGTCAGCCGATGGGAGTAATAGCATTTTTCTCCGGTGATGTCCGTGACCCAAAGGTCCATGTCCGACGCATCCGTGTCCCAGTTGATGACCACGCGCAGGTCAGCCTCCACCGGCTGGAGAAAGGCCGCGTCCAGCCCCCCGGTATCCAGCTTCACTCCCGCCGCCCTGCTCCGGGAAACGAGCCGGTTCAGTTCCACCAGCACAATCTGCTCCACGCCGGCGAAGCGGCCGGGCATCGGGCGTTCCAGCACCTCCCGGTACATGTCGAACGCCTTTTGGTCTTCCCCCAGTTCATCCAGCGCCAACGCCAGATCCCGGTAGGACTGCGGTTCCTCAGGAAACAGGTTTTTCACGGTTTCAAAAACGAACCTCGCCCGGGCCAGCTCTCCCATGTAACACAGCTTGTAGCCCAGCATCCGCAGCAGGGAACGGTTTTCCAGCTCCAACTCCGCCAGGTTGGACAGAATCTGAACAGCCAGGGCCTTGTCTCCCTTCCCGGCAAACCAGTCCGAGCAGTCCATGTAAAAACCGGGGCTTTCCCCGTACTTTTCCTTGAGTTTCATATAGACCGCAAAAGGCCGGTCAGCCGCATCCAGAGCCGCCAGATACGGAGCCTTGGAGTCCCACGCCTTCACGTTCATGACGGGGGAAGAACCGGCATCCCGTTCCCGCGCCTTTAATTCAGTAAAACTTTCTCCTCCTCCCAGAAACAGGGACCCGGCCAGCCCCCGATTATTTGGAGCCGGATTTTCGTTCCCCAACAGATCCGGGGAAGCGGAGGACGAAAAACGTCCAGCATTTGCCGCTCCCATATCGCCCTGCTCCGGGAGGGGTGACGGAGCGGAACCAACGGCGGACTCTTCCTGGGGGACGTTTTCTGAAGAAGAATGAACCGGGCGCTCCCAAAGAGAATCAACTTCCGCCAGCATGGAGCTCCTGGACTCGTCATAAGCGGCATTGATATAGGAGTTTTTCCTGCGGTTGACCGTTTCCAGCCCTCTGCGTGCCGCGACATGATGAGGATCTTTCCGGAGGATCTTGTTGAAGAGAAGAATGGCTTTATCATAATCCCCAAGATCATAAAAGCCGTATGCCAGGCGGAGGCTTTCCGCTATGTCCGCAGGCTCCTTGTCCAGTTCCCTGTTCAAGTTCGCCCTTGCCTCAGCCAGCTCCTTGGCGCGGGCAGCTTTTTCCTCAGCTGCTTTCTTATCTTTCGCTTCTCTTTCCCTGAGGCGCTTTTCCATGGCCGTGACGCCCTTCAGGGCCGTCCTGTTATTTCCCTCTTCTTTCAACACCTTCCGGTAAATATCCAGCGCCTCCCGGTCATTGCCCAGGCACGTATCAATCAAGGCCTGTTTCAGCCGGTCATCTTTCAAGACGTTTTCCATCTCTTCCGGATGGAAAAATTCCTTCGCGTACCATTTCTGCATTTCTTTCCAGGAAGCAAGGCACGCTTTTAAGCGGTTTAATTTCGCGGTCTCTTCAGCCATGTCTTCCCTCCGGCCGCGTTTCAGCATCCTTTTGTCATATTCCGCGCGCAATTCTGGAGCGGAAGCGGGAGGACGCACACCGTATTTCAGGTATTGATCCAAGGAGTCCAGCACGAGCAGAGAGGTACCGGGCGTCACGATTCCATATTCCATACCCAGTTTTCCGACAGCTTCATCCCTCACGGCAGAGGGTGGACGGCAGAGAAGTTCCTGGAGCCTTGCCTGGGCATACAAGGCCCTCAGCATGGTTCCGGGCGTCCCCCCGGAGGCATCCGCCGCCACGGAAATTTCCACTCCGGCAACCTCCGCCGCTCCGCGGTAGGACCCCGGCTCCAGTTCCGCCAGCAAAAGGACGGAATCCGATGGCATTCCGGGGGCTTCATACCTCAAAAACGCCTTCCAGGGCATATTCCCCCTGTCAATAATGTAACGGATGGAGATTTCCCCCCTGGCGAGACGCTCCATCGCCTGCTCCGCCGTTTGACTGGCCAGGTCAATCACAGGAATGCCTCTCCGGATGAACGTATTCGCCTCCTTGCGCGGCGTCACCATCAGGGCAAAGGTTTTACCGGAGCCGGTCTCCCGTTTTTCCGGCACGGGGCTGAAATTGATAAATCCATCGCTGACAACCAGGCAGTCCGACGCCCCGGAACAAGAGTCCAGTTTTTCCCGGACAGCGCTCCAGTCACACGTGGCCCCGTCATAGTCCAGAGCCAGCAGTTCGCGGGCCAGCCCGTCCAGATTGCCCGGAGCTGCCTCAAACGTTTTTGAAGGCATGATCCGGTCCCGGAAGACAGTCAGGTTGACGCGGGTTTGCCGCCCCCGCGTTCTGCCGCAAGCAAGGTATCGTTTCAGAAAATCCAGGAATTTCCGGACATCCGCTCCTTTCATGGAACCGGAAGCGTCCCAAACCAACTCTATCGCGGGCGCGGCTTCCACGCCGCCCTTCCCGTCCGTCCGCGCAGGCCGGGGAATAATCACGGCGGCATAGTCCCTGCCGCCAAAAGACTCCACAAATACCTTCGCTTTCCCTCCATCTTTTCCCTGCGCACGCGGCAGGGAGATGAACAGATCTTCCGTCAGGGACAGGCCGTTCCATTCCTTTTCCGCCAGGAAGGCGCTGCGCCAATCCTTGAATTCCACGTTGTCCAGCGGGGAGGAAACGATAACGGGCCTCCGGCCGCCGAACACCTCCACCCGCAGCTTGAGGGAATCCAGCTTCTCCTTGAAATTCATCGGAAGCCGCAGGGACGGCGCTCCTGCGGCATCCACGGGAAGAACCGTGGAATAGCGCAGCCGCACGGTGCGGGTTCCACCCGCAGGAATAGGATATAAGCGCGTCTTGAACATGTTGCCGCCGGACCATTCCACCAGTCCGGGATCAACCTGTTTGCGCACCTCCTCTTCAAACGCCACGCGCGCCTTTTGCCTGGGCACCGGCACGCCGTCCACCATGCGGCCGTTGATGTCCAACGCATAACCCTGCACGGTGGCTCCGGAGGGAAGAGGGTACGTCAATTCCCCCTCCATTACGCGGGTGTTGGGATTATGGAAAACCAGCGTCACTTCCGTTTCCGCCAGAAAATCCATCACGCGGGATTTGATTTCCGCCCGTGAAATGGAGACGGGCCGCTCCCCCTGGCGGCACTCCACTTTCATGAAGGGTGGGGGAAGAACGGTAGAACGCATGGAAGCCGTTTGAGCCACGGAAGCGCAGCAGGCAAGAATGCACAGGCAGAAAGAACACAGTAGTTTCATCATAGGGGGGGTGGGGTTGGGAGGGGAAAGGAAAAAGCAGGTTTTTCCAATCCCTTTCTTCCTAGCATAAGAGAAAGGCCATGGCAAACTATTTGTTATAAACGGCTCCCGTATGATCATTGCCAGTGCGTTGCCGCTCCGTAATTGAAAGCGCCCCACTCTTCCCTGTTCAGAAATGGAACCTGACGGCGGCAAACCAGGTCCATCCGCTGAAGCACCTGGCGCCTTCCGGCGCGCCGCCGGTCGTCGTGTATTCGCCTCCCGCCATCAATTTCAGCATGTCCGGGTCTTCCGGGAAAAAATAATAATTCAGGCCGAAGTAAAAGGAGTTCATCGTGCTGACCCATTTGGGATAGGTGGTTACCGCGGGAACATAGCGGGCGTACATTTTCACGGCGTCCCGCCCATGGGAGAGCTGGTAGCGGGACACGCCTTCCAGATGGGGGGAAAACCTGTAGGAAGGCAATACCGCCAGGCCGCAAACATTCTCTCCCAGAGATGTCCCTACCACGCGGAAGCCGGACATGAGTTCCGTCACCATGGAAAATTTCCCCCGGGACATGACCCAGTCCACCGCCGCCACATCCCGGGCGCCAAGCCCGGAGTAATAGGAATCCTCCGGCAGGGCGCGCCCCGCGTAATGGGTGAAGTTGTGGGCATACGTCAGCCAGACGCGGCTTTTCTCCCCCGGCAGGAAGCCGCGGGCGTCCAGATGGACGGAGGCCTTGGCAAAAGCGCTATCGTCCGTATTAAATCTGATTTCATGCGCCAGGCTGCTGCTGGTGTCGTTCAGGAAGACGGAAGCCTCCCACCCCACGGGTACGTCCTGCCGCGGGTTTTCCAGCACGACGCCCCAACTGGAAATGGTCCCGAGCTGGTTGACCAGGTCGGACCGTTCCAGGGTCTTGAGTTCACTGGCCGTCTCCCGGAATTCCGCAGTCATCTTGGAGGTGATTTTCCCGGCGCGCACGAAGAAGGAGGGATTGACCTTGTATTTCAGGTAGAGTTCAAAGATGCTCCAGTCCGTCTTCGTCCGTCTCCAGCGGCCATCCTCCACCTTGTACATGCCGTCCAGCTCCCCCATGTTGGTCAAACTGTGCAGCGTCAGGCGGTTTTTGAAGAAAACGGCTTCAAACCCTATCTGGAGCCGCCGCCATTCGTTTTCCCTGCCATGCGACCCCTTGCGGAATCGCCTGGCTCCGGAAGGGGAGATCTGCGCCCCCTGGTACTGCCCCGTCAGCAGCAGCTTGAACTGGTTCAGGAATTCCGCGTCCTTGTTGTCGTAGAGATAGGGCATTTTCTTCAGACGGGAATACAGGCCGTCCTCCGCCGGATGGGAAGGAGCCCTTACGGAGGCTCCGGGGCCCGCAGGACCGGACGCCCGCCATGCCGAACCTTCCGCCCATACAGAGCCTTGCCCCCCAGCCAGCGCGATCAGGAAAAAACAGCATACGCGGGCAAACATGTCTCATGAAAAGACATGTTCCGGACCGGAGCCTGTTGAAGGTATGCCGGAGGATGCCGCGCACGCGGCCCAATGCTCCGGACCGGGTTAATGCGGCGTGTGGGGCTCCAGCATCTGCTGGCGCTCCCGTTCCTTGTCCTTGGCCAGGCGGCGGGCCTCCTTGGTCAGGTATTGCTGGAGACGAAACGCTTTCTGGCCCTTTTTGCGCACGATGTGCTCGGAAGTGCCGTCCGGCAAAATATTGCAGGCCTGCACGTTGTCCTTGAAGGAGGCGTCCAGGATGGCTTTGAGGCGGCGCGCCAGCCTCCCGTTGGTGACGGGCACCATGAGCTCCACCCTTTTGTCCAGATTGCGGGTCATCCAGTCCGCGCTGGCGATGAAGAGCTGGTGGTTGCCGCCGTGGTGGAAGAAGAAGATGCGCGCGTGCTCCAGATAGCGGTCCACAATGCTGACCACGCGGATCACCTTGCCGTTGGGCCTGGGGCCCGTTTTCAGGCAACAGATGCCGCGCACGTTCAGTTCAATGTCCACCCCGGCATCCGCGGCCCTGTAGAGGGCGTCAATGATTTCCACATCCTGAAGGCTGTTCATCTTGGCGGAGATGCGGGCGGGTTCCCCCTGCCGCGCGCGCTCCGCCTCCCCTTCAATGAGTTCAATGAGGCGAGCCTTCATCAGCGCCGGGGAGGGGTACAGCTTGCGGAAGCGCATGAGTTTGGTGCGTCCCGTCACGGAGTTGAAGAACTGGGAGGCGTCCGCCCCCAGCTGGTCGTCACAGGTGAGGTAGGAAATGTCCGTGTAAATCTTGGCGGTGGTTTCATTGTAGTTCCCCGTGCCGAAGTGGCAGTAACGCCGCAGCATGCCCTGTTCCCGGCGCACCACCAGGCAGATTTTGGCGTGGGTTTTCAAGCCCTTGACTCCATAGACCACCTGCACGCCGGAACGCTGGAGTTCCTCCGCCTTTTCCAGGTTGCGGGCTTCGTCAAACCGGGCTTTCAGTTCCACCAGCGCCGTCACCTGCTTGCCGCTTTCCGCCGCCTTTTTCAAGGCGGCTACGATGCGGGAGTTCTTGGCGGTACGGTACAGCACCTGCTTGATGGCGATGACGTCCGGGTCTTCCGCGGCCTCCTCCACCAGGCGCAGGACGGGTTCAAAGCTTTCATAGGGGTGGTTGAGAAGAATGTCCCCGTTGGCCATGTTTTCAAAGATGCTGACGGCAGGGTCCACGGATGGGGACGGCTGCGGGGACCACTGCTCCACCTTCAGCTGGTCATTGCCGGGGGCAAAGGCCATTTCCATGAAGTCGGAGAGCATCAGGGGACCCTTGAGGTCATAGGTTTCCTCCTTCCCGGCGCCGACGATCCGCATGATCCTGTCATGCAGGGGGGCGGGAGCGGAGGATTCGATTTCCAGCCTCACGCATTCGGAGAATTTGCGGGCCACAAGCACTTCCTCCATTTCATCCGCCAGGTCCAGGGCGTCCTCCTCCTGCACGGCAATGTCTCCATTGCGCGTGACGCGGAATACCGCGGCGGAGAGAACGGTTTCACCGGGGAAAACGGCGCCTATGCATTCCCGGACCAGGTCCTCCAGCATCACGTAGCGTTCCGTTTCCGCGGAAGGGACGGGCACGCGCCGCGGCAGGCCGTCCGGCAGGGCCACCACGCTGGCGCGGACCTCCCCGGTTTCATTGTCCCGCAGTTCCACACCCATCAGCAGCTTGAGGGACGGGAGAGCGGGAGCCTCCGGCGCGTCCATGTCCAGCGGCGTCAGCAACGGGAATATCTGGTTGTTGAAGTACTGTTCCAGCGTCAGCTTCTGGGAGGTGCTGAGATCCTCCAGGGGCACGGGATTGATTCCGTTGATTTCCATCCACGGCAGGATTTCCTCATGAAACAGGCGGTACTGGTCTTCAATCATGCGGCCCACGCGGGTGCGGATGTCCTTGAGCTGCCGGGTGGGGGTCAGCCCGGAAATGTCCTTCACGCGGGAACCGGAATGCCGCAGCATCTGGAGGCCGCCCACGCGCACCATGAAGAACTCGTCCAGGTTGGAGGCGGTAATAGCCAGGAACTTCAGGCGTTCCAGCAGGGGAAGGTCCTTTCTCACGGCCTGGTCCAGCACACGCTGGTTGAATTCCAGCCAGGAGAGTTCTCTGTTGATGTATTCGTTAGACATGGAGAAAATAAGGGATGTGAGTTTTTTGAAGCGGCCTACCGCTGGGGCACCAGCACGACGTCATAACCGAAGATGTCCGCAAACAGGTCGCCCTTCAGCCGAAGGGCCAGGTCTTCCACGGCGGTTTCACGCACGCCCTGGAGCTCCAGCTCCAGCATCCGTCCACGGATGCGCGCCCGGACGCCGTTCACGCGCTGGGCATGGCCGCGTTCCAGGGCGTCCGCCACGCGCAGGATGGAGGCCATCTTGGCTACGCGCATGCGGTCCGTCAGCTCCAGCTCCCCGTACATGGGGTCGGAATTGGCGGGCACCTCATGCCGGTGGTAGCGGGCCAGCAGGGCGATCGTTTCCACGTCGTCCCGGGAAAGGCCGAAGATTTCACTGTTCAGGATGATGTACTGGGAATGGAGCTGGTGGTCCTGCTGGCTGATGAAGGACCCCACCTCATGCAGGATGGAGGCCACCTCCAGCAGCAGCCGGTCGTGCTCGGAAAGGCGGTGCAGGTCCTGAAGCTGGTCAAACATCTCCATGCACAGACGCGCCACATGTTCGCGGTGCCCCTTGTCCGCCTTGTACCTGTCCGCCAGAATGCCGGCGAAGTGGAGCACCTCCGCCTCCAGGTCCCCCGGATGCTGTTCCGCCCGGATCAGGCTGCTTGAGAATTCCTCGTCATAGCCGCTTCCTGGGATGATCACGTCATTCAGGTCCAGACTGCGGGCAATCATCTCCGTCATCAGCACGGCGGGGAGCAGGGAATCCACCCCGGCAAAGTCCGCCCCGTAAACGTTCATTCGTTGCTCCAGGGTGGTGCGGGACATCCGTTCCGCTTCCGCCACCAGGGAGGAACACGTAACCTTGCCTTCCGGCGTCGGGTCCAGGCGGTCACGGAGCTGCTGCATTTCCTGGCCGATGACGATGAGGCCCGCGAGGCCCTTGACGCCGCCGTAATCCAGGCAAATCTGGTCCACCTGCCCGCGCATGTGCTCCCGCAGGAGGGAGAGTTCCGCCACATCATCCCCGTATTCGATTTCCCCGACGGCCTCGCCCGTGCGGTGCGTCCCCAGCCGGTAGCAGGAGTAGCGCACGATGCGCCCCTTCTGGAACAGGAGCACGCGGGTATTGCCCGGCCCCGTATGGACCACGAGCACCTTTTTCTTGCTGAATCCCGGATATTGCGCCAGCGTTTCCTGAACCTTCACGTAAATGAGGCGCGTCATCTTGCCGTCATCAATGCGGCGCCCCCGCAGGCCGTGGGCCACATGCATGCGGTTGACGAACACGTCTACATTGTCCGCCTCCGAAATGATGTTGGAGATCATGAGCCGGACGGAAAGCCTGCTGCCGGTGCCGTATTCCTTGAGAATTTCCAGATAGTCGCCGATGATCTGCACGCAGCGGTCCATGGTATGCCGGGAAATGCGGTGGAAACGGAAGATGTCCCGAGCCATGGGCACGGGCTGCTGGAGGAAGTCCAGCAGGCGGATCCTGTCCTGAACCACCTCAGCCACCATCAGGCTCATGGAGCTCGGCCCCAGGTAGATCACCGCCTGCGTTGATAATTCCGAATCCTGAACCTGCTCGCCTTGAATCATTGCCATACCATGTATTGTTTCCCAGCCGTGGAGCAAGAATGGCGGCGTGACAAAAACGCCAGCCCAGCCCCTTCCAGCAAGGGGCAGAATAAGGAATTTGCCTTTTGACGGCAAGAGATAAGCGCGGCTCCTTTTCCGGTCCGGTGGAACGGCCTTGCAGGACGGCTATTTTCCGTAGGCCCCCAGCAGCGGAACCAGGCGCGGGGCAAACCTTTTCATGCAGAAGAAGAGCCCCGCCAGCACGGCGAAGATAACCGGAACCAGGCAGAGCCACAGGACGTCCCAGGCCTCCCCCCTCCACGTAATCCAGCCGCTTTCACGCAGCAGGATAATGACGATGTAGTGCGTGCCGAAGATGAAGAAGCACGCCGGGGCCAGCCCGGCCACCCATTTGGCCGCGCGCGGAAACCATTCCGTGGACAGAATGGCCAGGGACATCAGCCCCAGCATGCCCAGCGCAATGAGCATGGAGTTGTGCTGGTCCCGGTGGCCCACCAGCCACCAGGTGAGAGCGAGCGTGGCAAGCAGGAACGGCACCGCATGCCGGCGCACGGATTCCGTCAGGAACGGGAGGGAATAACGCGAAATGTACATCCCCACCAAGAAAAAGCCCAGGCTGTTGGCAATGGGGTAGTCATGATCCGCCAGATCCAGCGCGAAGTAGTTCAGGGAGAGCATGATGATTCCCACCCAGAGCAGGTAGTTCCCCAGGCGGTGCAGGAGGGGCGCTACAGCGGTATAAATGATAATGTCGCGCAGGAACCACATGGGGGCGTCCACCGGATGCCCGGCAATGCCCAGGCAGCGGCCGAACGCCGCGAGGGCGGACCAGAAGCCGCTGCCCGCCTCCCCCTTCAGCCATGCATACATGGGCTGGTAGGAGGCGTAGTATTCATGAAGGGGGGACCAGCCGATCAGAACGGCCGCCGCCAGCCCCCATACCAGGTACGGACGGAGAAGAAACCAGCTCCGCTTCCACAGGAAAAGGCTCCCCCCCTCCAGCGGACCGAACGAACCGCGCCCCACAAAGTAACCCGCCGCCAGCAGGAAGAAGGGGGTGCGCGCCGCCAGGAATTCCGCCCATATCCACCGGTACAGCTCCGCCGAATAAAAGGCCATGTGGTTCGCAATAATCAGGATGCAGGCAATCACGCGCGCCACGTCCACCCACACCATCCGGTGCGTGGCCGTCCTCTCCAGGATTACGGGAGCGGGAATCTGGGCGTCCGGCGGCGTCATTCCCTTGCGGGGCTGGATTTACAAAGGGGCGATGCCGAGCTGCTCCGGCAGCGCGATGCGGGGGCGTTCCGTCACAATCAGGGGAGCCCCGTCCGTCACGATGACCGTGTGCTCAAAGTGGGCGGAAGGCTTGCCGTCCGCCGTGACGACCGTCCAGCCGTCATCCAGAATCTTGACGGAAGGCCTGCCGGCGTTCACCATCGGCTCAATAGCCAGCGCCATGCCCTTTTTCAGGCGCGGAAGCTTGTAATGGGGGCGGTAGTTGGGAACCTGGGGCTCTTCATGAAGATGGCGGCCTATGCCGTGGCCTACAAAGTCCCTGACCACGGTGTACCCGCGGGGGCGCACAAAGCCCTCCACAGCCGCGCAGACGTCCGCCAGCAGGGCGCCGGGCCTCACCAGTTCAATGGCGCGGAAGAGGGATTCCTCCGTCACGGCCAGCAGCCGCAGCTTTTCCGGGTCCACCATGCCCACCGGCACGGTCATGGCGTTGTCTCCATGCCAGCCGTCCACAATGGCGCCCACGTCCAGGCTCACGATGTCCCCGTTCTGGATGCGGCGGGAACCGCCGCTTCCGTGCACCACTTCCTCATTGATGGAAATGCAGAGCTGGCCGGGGAACCCGCGGTACTGGTAGAAGGAGTTGCCTACCTTGTGCTTCTTGAAGATTTCACGCGCGATGTCGTCTATTTCACGCGTGGTGCGGCCCGCTTGGACCTCGGCTCCGATCTCCATCAAGATTTCCGCCGTTACAGCTCCGGCCTTCTGCATCTTGGCAACCTCGCCGGGAGACTTGATGTGGATTCGTTCTGCCATGGGATTCGTTTTTCTATTGCCGGTATTCTTCCAGCTTGCGGGCCAGGTCGCGGGAAACCTCGGCAGGTTCCCGTTCCTCGGTGACCGTCATTTTAACCACCAGGCCGCGGGCTTCGTAGTATTTGGCTACGGGGAGCGTCATGGCTTCAAAGTCTTTCCAGCGGCGGGCGAAGGCTTCCATGTTGTCATCCTTGCGGGATACCATTTTGCCTCCGCATTTGGAGCATTCCTCCTCCGACGTCTGCACCACATAACCGCACGTGGAGCATTCCCGGCGGTGCATGATGCGCTGTTCAATGAGTTCCCGGGCTACGTCCATCCAGACGACCACGTCCACAGAAGTTCCCCGCTGGGTCAGGAAATGGTCCAGGGCTTCCGCCTGCGCAACCGTGCGTGGGTAGCCGTCCAGCAGCCACGCGTCATTGTCCATCTCCGAAAGCCAGCCGCGCACCATGTCGTTGACAATCTCGTCCGGAACCAGCATGGCCTTGTCCATGTAGCCCAGGGCTTTCCGCCCCAGCTCCGTGCAGGACTCCACTTCCCGCCGCAGCAGGGAGCCGGTGCTCAGGGAGTTCAGGTTGAAAGTATCAGCTAGAAACCGGCCCTGGGTTCCTTTGCCGGATGCGGGAGGCCCAACCAGAATGAAATGCTTGAGATCCTTCATGTGTTTACTTTCGGAAGAGGGGAATGGCGTTCCTTACTGCATGGCATTATAGGCGATGGCCCCAGCCAGTACAAGCAGGGCGATGACGACCCACATGACGGTGACCGTGCGGCTGCCTGCGGCGGCGCCGGTGCCCTGGATGTGACCGTATTTGCCCTTGAGCTTGCCTTTTTTCAGGAAGCCGTCGTAATTGCGGGAAAGAAGAGTGGTTTCCACCTGGCGCATCATGTCAAGCAGAACGCCCACCAGAATAAGAAGGCTGGTGCCTCCGAAGAACTGGGTGACGAGGTAGGGGATGCTTCCGCCGATGTTCAGCAGAGAAGGCAGGAAGTAGATGAGGGTCAGGAAGGCGGAACCGGCAAAGGTCAGCCTCTGCATGGTCTGGTCCAGGAAGAGGGCGGTGGGAGGTCCGGGGCGGATGCCGGGGATGTAGCCGCCGTTACGCTTCAGGTCTTCCGCGATCTGGGAGGGCTGGAACATGGTGGCCACCCAGAAGTAGGAGAAGAAGAAGATCATGAGGCCGGAAATGATGTAGTAGCCGGAGGAGGCGGGGTTCATCCAGTCATTCATCTTGGTGGCGATCCACTGCAGCGTGGTGTTGTAGTGGGCGATCTGGGAGAAGAGCACCTGCGGAAGGGACAGGATGGCCGTGGCGAAGATGACGGGCATCACGCCGGAGTAGTTGAGCTTGAGCGGCAGGTACTGCGTGGCGCCGTTGAACATTTTATTGCCCATGACCCGTTTGGCGTATTGCACGGGTATGCGCCGCTGGGCCTGCGTCACCGTGACGACGAGCGCCACCACGATAATCAGGAAGGCGATCAGGGCCACCAGGAGCATGGCGCCCATCGGGACGACTGCGCCGTCCTTGTACACCAGCGTTTTCCAGGCCAGGGTCACCGCACCCGGCAGGGCGTGGATAATGTTGACGGAAATGATGAGGGAGACGCCGTTGCCGACGCCGCGCTCCGTAATCTGGTCGCCTATCCACATCAGGAACATGGTGCCCGCCACCATGATGAGCACCGTCATCAGGGCAAACTGCATGCCCGGGTCAATGACGAGCTGGCAGTCCGGAGGGATGTTGAGGCCCACGGCTTTCAAGCGGTCCGGGTGTTCCAATGTGCCGACCAGGAACCAGCCCTGTACGATGGCGATGACGATGGCAATGGCGCGCGTCCATTTGGTCATCTTCTGGCGGCCGCCTTCCTCCCGCACCATCTTGGCCCACTGGGGGACCACCGCGGAAAGAAGCTGGGTCATGATGGAAGCGGAGATGTAGGGCATGATGCCCAGCGCAAAAATGCCGCACTGCTGCAGGCCGCCGCCGGAAAAGATGGTCAGCACGGTAGCCAGGCCCGCACCGGGACCGCTGGCATTCGCGGAGGCTTCAATCACTTTCTGCAGCTCCATGACGTCAATGCCCGGCAGGGGTATCTGTACCCCCAGGCGGACGACGACGATCATCGCCAGTGTGAACAAAATCCGGTGCCTGAGCTCCGGTACTTTCATGGAGTTTGCAAATGCGGATATCATGGTCCTGTAATATAGAAGTTGTCGCGCAGCTTGGCTTGCATGTCACGGCGGCTTGTACCCGGGGCATCCATGGGGACCGCAACAGTAAACACAATAATGCGAACCGGGTCAAGCTGCATGACCCGGTTCGCCAAATGTGATTAGGCTTCGCTGAGCACGGTGACGGTGCCACCGGCCTGAGTCACCTTTTCGCGGGCGCTGGCGCTCACGAAGTCCACGACTACGTTCAGGCTCTTGGTCAGGGTGCCGTTGCCGAGAAGCTTCACGGCGTCACAGGGACCTTGAACGAGCTTGGCTGCACGCAGGGTGTTTTCATCAACCGTAGCGCCGGCTTCAAACACGCGTTCGAGCTGGGAGAGGTTGACGATGAGGATTTTGTCCTGGAAGCGGGTGTTGTTGAACCCCTTCTTGGGCAGACGGCGGTGAAGGGGCATCTGGCCGCCTTCAAATCCCGGGCGGATGGAACCGCCGGAACGGGCCTTCTGGCCCTTGTTGCCTTTGCCGCAGGTCTTGCCGAGACCGGAGCTTTCCCCGTTGCCGAGGCGCTTCCTGCGGTGCTTGGCTCCGGGATTGGGCTTAATCGTATGAAGCTGTAACATGTTATTTACAATGGTTGGGTTTCGTGGAGGCGGCGGCGCGGGGCAGCCGCCTCCTGGTCAGATTAGATGGCCTTTTCCTTCTTCTTGCCGCGGTCGGCAAGAACCTGGTCGCTCGTGCGCAGGGAGGCGAGAGCCTGCAGGGTAGCCTTCACCACGTTGGCATGGTTGGAGGAACCGAGGGATTTGGCAACGATGTCACGCACGCCGGCCGCTTCCAGCACGGCACGGATGGTGTTGCCGGCAATCAGGCCGGTACCGGGGGAGGCGGGCTTCAGGAGCACCTTGCCGCCGCCGAATTCGGAGTAGACTTCATGCGGAATCGTGCCGTTGGCGATGGAGACCGGGCGAAGCTGGCGCTTGGCGGCTTCCGTAGCCTTGCGGATGGCGTCTGCCACTTCATTGGCCTTGCCGAAGCCGAAGCCTACGCGGCCTTCCATGTCGCCGCTCACGACGAGGGCGGAGAAGGAGAAGCGGCGGCCGCCCTTGACGACCTTGGCGCAACGGTTGATGAACACAACCTTTTCAGCGAGCTGGGGGCCTTCTTCCACGGGAGCTTCAGCCTGGGGGCCACGGCGTCCGTCACGGCGGGGACCACGGGGTCCGCGGCCATTCTGGCCGTCACGGCGGGGTCCGCGGGGACCGCGGAAGTCGCGGCCGCCCTGTGCGGGTTGCTGCGCTTGAGCGGGAGCGGCGGCTTCCGTAGCAGGAGCAGTGTTTTCCGTTTCGTTATTCATTTAGGGAATCTTTCAATTAGAATTTCAAACCAGTTTCGCGGGCGGCATCGGCCAGGGCCTTCACCTTGCCGCAGAACTTGAAGCCACCGCGGTCGAAGACGACTTCAGTGACATTGGCGGCCTTCGCACGTTCACCAATCAGGTTGCCTACCTTGGTGGCAGAGGCGCGGTTGGCGAGCTTGGAAGGATCGGCGATGGAGGCATCGGCCGTGGAAGCGGAGCAGATGGTCTTGCCCACCGTGTCGTCGATGATCTGGGCATAGACGTGACGGTTGGAGAAATAGACAGCCAGGCGGGGACGGGAAGCCGTTCCGGAGAGCTTTCTGCGGATGCGGCGGCGAACCTTGGAGCGGATGGCTTTGCGATTGATAGTACTCATCGTGTATAAATATGTTGTAATAGTTATTACCTGAATTACTTACCGACGCTCTTGCCTTCCTTGCGGCGGATAACTTCACCGGCGAAGCGCACGCCCTTGCCCTTGTAGGGTTCCGGGGGATAGTACGCACGGACTTCAGCGGCAAACTGGCCTACGACCTGCTTGTCGATGCCTTCGACCGTCACTTTCGTGTTTTCGGTCACGGTCACCTTGAGGCCTTCGGGAATCACCTGGTTGATCGGATGGGACTTGCCCAGGTTCAGATCCAGGATGTTGCCCTTCACGGCGGCGCGGAAACCGACGCCGACGATTTCAAGGTTCTTGACGAAGCCTTCGGAAACGCCGATGACCATGTTGTTCAACAGGGAACGGTTCGTGCCGTGCAGGGCGCGAAGCTGGCGGCTTTCGCCGGCGCGGTCAACGGAAAGCTGATTGCCTTCAACGGAGGCGGTGATGCCTTCCGGAAGCGTCCAGGAAAGCTTGCCTTTGGGGCCTTCCACCTGAACGGAAGAGCCGTTAACCTTTACCGTTACCTTGTCCGGCAATGTGATGGATTTTTTACCAACTCGGGACATATGTTTAGGAAATGTTAATGGTTACCATACAAGGGCGAGAAGTTCGCCGCCGATGCTCTGCTTGCGCGCCTGCGCACCGGTCATCACACCACGGGAGGTGGAGACGATGGCAATGCCAAGCCCACTGAGAACGCGGGGAATGTCCTCGGAAGAAACGTACTGGCGGCGGCCCGGCTTGGAGCTGCGCTTCACGTCGGTGACGACCGGCTTGCCCTGGGGGGTAAATTTGGTCTTCACCTTGATTTGCTTCTTGGTTCCTTCACCGGTCACTTCATAGTTCCAGATGTAGCCTTCTTCCTGCAGAATCCTGGCGATTTCCACCTTGATGTTGGAGCAGGGAGCGGTAAATTCCTCGTTGCCGGCCAGGCTGGCGTTTTTCAGGCGGGTGAGGAAGTCGGAAATGGGGTCACTTAATACGGCCATGGTAAGAAATAGTTAGGCGTTGGCGGGTTGAGTTTCTTCGGCCTTCTTCGGTTCGCGCATGGGGACGCCCAGACCGCGAAGCAAGTCGCGGCCTTCATCGTCCGTAGGAGCGGAAGTCACGAAAATGATGTCGAAGCCGATCTGACGCTTGATCTGGTCAAGTTCGATTTCGGGGAAGATGGACTGGTCGGAGATACCGATGGCATAGTTCCCGTTGCCGTCAAAGGACTTGTAGGGGAGGCCGCGGAAGTCGCGGATGTTCGGAGCCGTCACGTTGATGAAGCGGTCCAGGAATTCCCACATGCGGGCTCCGCGCAGCGTGACGCGGGCTCCCAGAGGTTCGCCTTCACGCACCTTGAAGTTGGCCACGCTCTTGCGGGCGAAGGTGACGGACGGTTTTTGTCCGGTGATTTTGGCGATTTCATTGACGGCATCTTCCACGGCCTGTTTGCGGTCCGGATGCTTGCCCATGCAGGAGGTGACAACGATCTTCTCCAGGCGGGGAATCTGATGCACGTTCTTGTATGCATGCTTCGCTTGAAGGCCGGGAACGACCTTTTCACGGTAGTATGTTTGCAGTGTTGGTGTACTCATTGTTTTAGCGGGTCAGCTCTTTATTAATGATTTATGTGGCTTAAGCGCAGGGTCAGGCCGGAGGCCTAGCCTACTTTTTTCACGTTGGAGATGTGAATCGGGCCGTTAATCTCCTGAATGCCGCCTTCCGGGTTCTGTTCGGTCGGGCGCACAGCCTTTTTCAGGGTGCGGACGCCTTCTACGATGACAGTACCTTTGGAAGCATTCACGGCGAGAACGGTGCCGCGCTTGCCCTTGTGGTTACGTCCGGCGATGATTTCTACTTCATCACCTTTTTTCACGTGGGTCTTCATATATGACTATTTCTTACGCGTTTATGCGATTAAGATCTGCCACCCCCTTGGTGGCAGGGCTGGAAGAGTATTATAGGATGGGCCTTTTCGTCAAGCCCGCATCCTAAAAAAATCGTTTTACCGCCCCTGCGCCAATGCGGAACGATCAATGGAGAAGCGCCCCGGCCAGCAAAAGACGCCTGGCCCGGTTTCCGGACCGCCGGAACGGTTTTACTCATCATCCGTGGGAATCTCCGCCCCCTGCCAGCGCAGCTTGGCCCTCAACAGAGCGCCGAAGTTCTGTTTGCGGAGATGAACCAGGGAGAGGGTTTCCGGAGCTTTCCGGATCACGAGGCTTTCCCCCTCTTCAATGGGATAGGCGGAACGGCCGTCCAGGGAATAAACCATGGAATCAAAGCGGCCGCGGCGCTCACGGGGCCGCAGGCGTATGGTCATGGTGTCCGGAAGCACCACGGAACGGTTGGTCAGGCTGTGCGGACAAATGGGGGTGACGCACACCACGCGGGACATGGGCCATACCAGCGGTCCCCCGGCGGAAAGGGAGTACGCCGTGGAGCCGGTGGGGGTGGAGACCAGAACGCCGTCCGCATGGTAGCGGTTCAGCAGTTCTCCATCTATTTCCGCATCCAGGTCCACCATCTTGCCGGACTGGGCGCGGATCAGGGAAACTTCATTCAGCGCCAGCTTGCGGGGAGGGACGGCAGCCCCGTCCACGCCCATCCGGACCACCTCCAGCATGGAGCGCTCGTCCGTCAGGTAGGATCCCTCCTGGAGCGCATACGCCAGCAGCGGCAGCTCCTGAACGGAACAGGTGGTCATGAAGCCCAGCCGTCCCAGGTTCACTCCCGCCAGGGGCACGCGGTGCACGGCCGCCAGAGAGGAGACGGTCAGCATGGTACCGTCCCCGCCGAAGGTTACCAGCATGCTGCACCGGGCGATGGCCTGCTCCAGGGCATCCGGCGTCTCAATGACGCAGGATCCCAGCCCGTGGCGGGAAAGCTCGCGGCGCATGATGCGCAGCGCTTCCCCCAGTCCCGGTTTTTCCGCCAACGCGACCAGGCCGATTACCTTGGAAGGATTCATGCGGGCAAGCATACTGCATTTTCCCGCGCCGCTCAACTGGTAAACCACGGGAGGGGGAAAGATTCCTTCCGGCTCTTCCTATCCCTTAAATTTCAATTCCTGTTTCTTTTTTGTTATACAAGATTATAAACATGTGTTAAAGGTAAAAAGCGTGAATTGGTCCCTCCCCGTCCTGCTGCTTTTTCTGATGCCGGGCTGCTCCACTACGGAGAAGTGCGGCCAGAAAACGGCCCCGTCCGTACAGGCGGCGGAGGCGCGTGTAAAAAATGCGCCTTACCGGGTAAGGGGGAAAAGGTATATTCCCATGAGCGTGGCGGACGCCCTGCAATACAGTGAAACCGGCTATGCCTCCTGGTATGGCGGGAAAGGACGCAGCATGAAGACATCCTCCGGAGAGTACATCAATCCCCAGCGGTCCATGACGGCGGCCCACAAAACCCTGCCGATGCCGTGCAAGGTGAAAGTCACCTGCCTGGCAACAGGCAAATCAGCCGTCGTCAGGATCAACAACCGAGGCCCTTTTCACAGCAACCGCTTGATAGACCTGACCGCGTCCGCAGCAAGCCGCATCGGCCTGCACAGCCGCGGCGTATCCAAGGTCCGTCTGGAAGTCATTTCAGTGGGTGACGGCCCGTACGAGGTTTTCGCCCGTTAATCCCTTTTATCATTTCCCGTATCCCTATTTTCTTCATCCATGATTCCGCCCCGCATTCTCCTTGCCGGCCTGGCATGCCTGTGCCCGTTCACCCTGGCCCAGAAGCTCAAATCGGATCCCAACAAAACGCTGATCATTATTTCCACCAGCGATATGCACGGCAATCTGGAAAAATTCCCCAAACTGGCCACGCTGGTAAAACAGTACCGCGCCAAATACCCGCACGTGCTGCTGGTGGATTCGGGAGATTATTTCATGGGCAACCCCTATGTGGACGACTGGGAAAAACGGGGCGAACCCCTGACTGTGCTGATGAACAAGCTTAAGTACGACATAGTGACCATCGGGAACCATGACCTGGATTACGGGCAGGAAGCCCTCCGGGACCACATCAAGGGAATGCCCGACACCAAGTTTGTCGTTACCAACGTCAATCCCTCCCCCACGCTGGAAAATTGTTTTTCCCCGTATGCCAGCATTCCCGTCAAGGGCACGCCGATTTCCATAGGGTTCATCGGCCTGGTGGACCTGCAGACCACGGACGTCCGCAGGATGAGCGGCATTTCATGGAAACTGCCGGATGAAGAGGATTACAAGGGCATCACGGACAGGTTCCGCCTGCACCACAACACCATCAATGTGATCCTCAGCCACCTGGGATACGACAACGATCTGAAAATGATGAAGTATTCTCCGAATATCGACGTCATTCTGGGCGGCCATACTCATGTGATGCTTCCGCACGGCCATCTCAGAACCGGAACGTTGCTCAGCCATACGGGTCACAGGCTGAGCCATGCAGGCGTTACGGAAATCACCTTTTCCACGGAAAAACCCGCCTCCATCCTTTCCAAGTCCACGAAGGCCGTTACTCTGGACGAAAGAATTCCCAGCGACCCGGAAGTAGAGAAGATTGTCCAGCAGTTCACCGGAAATCCGTTCTTCAACCAGCAGATAGGCGTCGCCGGGGAGGATATTACTCATGTCACCGTAGGCACCTTTTTCTGCAAAGCCATCCAGCAGGCCTCCCATTCGGACATTGCCATTTACAACCGCGGCGGCGTACGGGCCAGAAGCCATCTCTGCAAGGGACCCATCAAGATCAAGGATATTTATGAAATGGAGCCCTTCCGGGAAAAGGTCGTCACCTGCTCCATGAGCAAGGCGGACATTGAACAATTGATTCTGTCCAAATTCATGTCCCCGTCCGATGACGAAGGAGGCATTCTGGAAGTTTACTGCTCCGGCTTCTCCTACCAGATTATGGACGGCGTTACGCCAAGCATTACCAGCACCTTGAGAAACGGCGTCATTTACACTGTCGCGATGGGCGACTACCTGTGCAACAATTTCAAATTCCCTCAAAAGGGAAACGGCAAACCGACGGGAATAAGCGTCCGTTCAGCCCTGATCGAGTATCTGAAACAAATCAAGGAGCTTTTCAATCCGCCGCCGCCCAAACTGCCCATCATCAAAGATACGACGTTCGCCCTGTGAGCGGCACGGGAACCGCATGCCGCAGGGCGGCGGGATGAATTGAACAAGCAGGGCGCCCATGCTACATTCTTTCCAGCCATGCAGCCGGAACCCCATCACGCAGCGCCGGAAGAGGAACGGAACTTCAGCGGTTTCCGCATCCTTCCCTCAGGCGCGCCGGTGACGGACACGCCCCCCTTCGACCGCCTGTTTGAAGAAGGGGCCGGAAACGGGCTGTACGCCCTCGCGGTCTCCAACTGGGAAACCGCGCCGGATCCGGGCGCCTTTTTTATCAAGAACATGGCGCGCCAGGCGCTCACCCGCATGGCGCACGCCGCCGCGGAAAGGCCGGATGAGGTGGATACCGTCCTGGACCACCTGCCGGCCTCCACGGCGGAAAGAGCGGCCCTGGCGGAACAGTTCCCTCCCGTGCCGGGGGCGGAGTACGTTACTCCCGGCGTCATCGCCGGATGGCTTGAGGACTTCCGGAAGCTGGTGAAAAAGGAGGTCGGAGCCCGCGGCATCACCCCCGCCGCGTGGCTGGACGGGCTGGGCGCACCCTGGAACCAGATCGGGAAGGTATTCTTCCACCTTGCGGAAAACCGGGATGACGCCACGGGCTCCCGCCCCTTTGCCTTCATGGCTACCTTTGCGCATCAAAGCGCGGCGGATAACCAGGTGCGCCACCTTCCCCTTTCCACCGCCCTGAAACTCCATGAAGGGAACCACACTGCCCTGCTGGCCGTGCTCCAGCCCTTGAAGGAAGCGGCACGGGAAAGCCCCCTGCTGCAGCGCCTGCTGGACAATGGAAAGATTTACGCCCCGCTGGCCTGGAGCGCTGCGGAAGCCCGGGACTTTTTACAGGACACGCCGGCCTATGAACATGCAGGCATCATCGTGCGCATGGTGAACCTGTGGAGAAAATCCCCTCCCAAATTACAGGTAAAAGTCACGGCGGACGCTCCCGGCAGTGAAAAAACGGCTCATTCCTCCGGGCTTTCCGTCCACAGCCTGCTGCGGTTTTCCGTAGCCGCCACGCTGGGAGGCAGGGACCTGTCGCCGGAGGAACTGGAGGAACTGCTCAGCAACGGAGACGGCCTGATCCGCTTCAAGGGGGAATGGGTGCGCGTGGACGCTCAAAAAGTCCGGGACCTGATGGACAAGTGGACCAAGGCGGCGCGCATGATGAGCTCCCTGGGCATTCCCCTGGTCCAAGGACTGAGGCTGCTGGTCAACGGCCCTTCCGACCAGCTTGCGCAGCTCCCGGAACCGGATGAAGACTGCTTGATGGAACCGGGCCGGGACCTCCGGCAGGCCCTGGATATCCTGGCGGGGGAGGTTCCCGTCTCCGTGCCGGAACTTCCGCCCCGGTTGAACGCCCTGATGCGCCCTTACCAGAAAGAGGGCTTCTCCTTCCTGTACCGGCTTACGGAACGGGGCTTCGGCGCCTGCCTGGCGGACGACATGGGGTTGGGGAAAACCCTTCAGGCCATCGCGTGGATGGATGCGCTGCGGAGGGAAGGCCGGCTGGAAGGCCTCCCGGCCCTGATCGTGGCCCCGGCCTCCCTCCTGTCCAACTGGAAGGAGGAAGCGGAACGCTTTGCTCCGGAGCTCGTCCTGCGCATCATGCACCCCTCCGCCCCGGATTCATGGCAGCCGGAGGAAACTCCGCTCCGGGAAGGCTGCCACGCCGTCATTACTACCTACGGCATGGCCGCGCGCACGCCTGCGCTGGCCGGCCTGCATTTCCCGGCCATCATTCTGGATGAAGCCCAGGCCATTAAAAACGCAGGCTCCGCCCGCTCCCGCTCTATCCGCTCCCTGCACGGGGAACGGCGCATAGCCCTGTCCGGCACGCCGGTGGAAAACAACCTGAATGAATTATGGAGCCTGATGGAATTCCTGAATCCGGGCCTGCTTGGCGGCAGAAAAAGCTTTGAAGCCTTCACCCGCTCCCTGGAACGAGGCTATGCCCCGCTGCGCCGCCTGGTGCGCCCCTTCATCCTGCGCAGGATGAAAACGGACCCGGCCCTGGTCCCCGACCTGCCGGACAAGACGGAAATACCCGCCTACTGCCCCCTCACGCCGGAACAGGCCGCCCTGTACCAGACGCAGATAGATACGCTGCACGCCATGCTGGACGAACCGGACCCGGCCACCCGCCTCATGCTCATCCTGCCCGTCTTGGCGCGCCTCAAGCAAATCTGCAACCATCCCGCCCAGTTCCAGGGCACGGACGACTACACCCCGGAACGCTCCGGAAAGTTCCTGCGCCTTCAGGAATTGTGCGCCTCCATCGCCGCCCGGCAGGAAAAAGCCATCCTCTTCACCCAGTTCCGTTCCATCATTCCCCATCTGCACGACCTGCTCTCCTCGGTCTTCGGCCGTTCCGGGCTTACCCTGCACGGAGGCACGCCCATTCCGGAACGCCAGGGCATCGTCACCGCCTTCCAGAAGGAATCCGGGCCTCCCTTCTGCATCCTGTCCCTGAAGGCGGCCGGAACCGGACTGACGCTGACCCAGGCCTCCCACGTCATTCACGTGGACCGCTGGTGGAACCCCGCCGTGGAAAACCAGGCGACGGACCGGGCCTACCGCATCGGCCAGCACCGGAACGTGCTGGTGCACCGCCTGATCTGCCGCGGCACCATTGAGGACCGCATTGACGCCATGCTGACGGAAAAGCGCCGCATGGCGGACGACCTGTTCTCCGGCGGTCCCGAACAATGGCTTAGGAATATGAGTGCGGAAGAACTCAAGGATCTTCTTTGCAAGAGCTGAATCAACTTCATCCCCTGAAGGCGCGGTTGAGGGAAATCAATTCAACGGGGGAAGAAGAAGGGAAACAGGAACACGCATTAACGCGCATTTCTTCCTCTCTGGCGCTGGAAGGTCAGAAAACCCGGCTCTCTTGGCGAGCCTGTTTTGGAATCTGATCCCCCATGCCGGAGAATTTGCCGGAAATCACAAAAACAGATTTACACGCCATCCCGGCATTCCGCCTGTTAGCGGCATAACTATCATCCCATGACGGAATCTGTCACCGTACATCACGCGTCTATTGTGTCTCACCCATATTATCCATGCAAAGGTGCGCCGGGAAAACTGATCCGCGAGCTTCCGGTAGTGCCTTATCTAACAGTAAAAATTATAATCTATTTATTATGAATTAGATAAAATATTACTACCGCCGAATTCCCTTACGATTGAATAACGGCAAAATGTCTATCGGCTACATCAATTTTCATTGACAATTTATCATTTCAATTTCATAGGTGATAAGATGGCGATGATTCCAAAAATATTATGCTGTTTTTCGCTTGCTTTGGGCATCCTCGTGGGAGCGGCGCATGCCAAACAAGCAAAATGCGGCTATGAGCTCAAGAATATTTCAGAGCCGACGGCAGAGCTGATTGAGCCGGTTAAGGGAAAATCAATGAAATTCAAGGTCCACGCGACTGCCACGGCAACTTACACTCACAAGGACGGCTCCACTGTTTCAGAGATCGTGAACCTGGATCAGGGTGCCACTGTTGTCGTAGATGTCTCGGAAGACCTACCCTGGAACGAGAGAGCAAAAGAAAAGGCGATTCTTCTTTTACACCAAAAAGCCCTCTCCAGAAGAATGGAATTATGCAGAGACAACGGATGCGGCAAACAATAGCGGTAAATTAATAACCATACACATTAACAACAACATAGGGCAATAAAGATGAAAACATTATTAAAAATAACCATTTTGGCCATAGGGTGCAGCGCGATGCTGGCTATCAATCCATCATTCGGAGCGGACGAAGCACAAAAACAGGCCGCCGGAGCCGGCCAATTTCCTGCCGGTTCCTATAAAAATCCCGCCGTACTTGATCTTAAAGGAATCAAGGATTACAGCATGCTGGAATTGGCGCGAGATGAATACCTCAGAAAACACTACGATGGCTACCGTGTTCTGGGTGAAGGGTTCACCATGATTGGAAACCGCTACATCCTTACCGTCAGCTTGACGAATGATGAAGACGAAAACAAGGTAAACAATCTCAAGCTGGTCTATTTCGACATGACTGATGCGTATAAGAAATTAGGCAAATCGAAAGACAGGCGGACGCGCGAGAAAATAAAGGAACTGAAGAATGACCACCAACCCATGAGCGAAAAGGAATTCATGGAAAAACTGGAACAGGGGACGACGGAAAAAACCGGAAAATAAGACAAATGCCGTCTGGTTCCGGTTTCAATTTTAATCCCTCGCTATTTCCATAGCGAGGGATTTTTATCGGAATGATTCCGCGGATTATTATGTTAAAGGAGAAAAAATGAACCCGGCCTTTCCTGGATTGCCCCTGCATTCCTGTCCAATTGCCTTTACCGTGCTTTCCGATATTTTTCTTTTCAGGAAACCACGGCCAGCGGCGCGGTGGTTTTCCAGTCTCCGCGGGTGAAGTCCGGGAATTCCACGGGCATGCCGCCCTGGGCGATGGAATGAGCCGTCAACGGCAGAAGGGAAGACCAGGCGGCCCCTTCGTACACGTTCTGGTCCATCGGCTCTCCGTTCCGGAGGCATTCCACGATGCGGTAAAGCATCACGAAGTCCATGCCGCCGTGGCCGCCCATTTTCGTAGCCAGATCTCCGATGCGCTTCCAGAGAGGATGGTCGTATTTCTCATAAATGGCGGCCAGCTTCTCCCGGCCTTCAATCCATTCATGATAGTTGCCGTTGCCCAGCTTTTCACCCGCCACGCGGGTCGGGAAGCCGGCCAGGGTGCCCTCAGTGCCCTGGATCAGGTTGGCGCGGGAATAGGGCCGGGGGGACGTTTCATCCAGCTGGACGAGAATGGTGCGCCCCAGCTGCGTCTTGACGACGGCCGTGTTCATGTCCCCGCAGATGAAAGGGGTATTGTTCCAGCGGTGGTCGGCGGGAAGGTGCTTTTTGGCGTAGGCGTTGCGCCCAAGCGCAGGGGAGGCGAACGCCGCCACCCGGCTGAAATGGTCTTCCCCGCGCGCCAGGTTCATGTACTGCGCCACCGGGCCAAGTCCATGGGTGGGGTACAGGTTGCCGTTGATCCGGGTGTGGTATTCAGGCCGCCAGGCCCCTTCCCCGCGCGTATCCCCCAACTGCGTCACCAGGCAGTGGATATACGCGGCCTCCCCGTGGAGCAGATCGCCGATGACCCCCTGGCGCACCATGTTCAGGAACATGAGCTCGTCCCGTCCGTAGTTGACGTTTTCCATCATCATGCAGTGCTTCCGGGTGGCCTCGCTGGTGTCCACCAGATTCCAGAGCTCCTCCAGGGAGACGGCCAGCGGAACTTCCACAAAGGCGTGCGCGCCGTGCCTCATGCTGTCGCAGGCGATTCCGGCATGAGTGCTCCAGTCCGTGCTGATGATCACGGCGTCCGGTTTCAGCTCCTTCAGCATGGCCAGGTATTCCATGTCGCCTCCGGAATAGCCCAGCGGGCTTTTCCCCATTTTGGAAAGCACGCGGTCCACGCCGCGCTTCACCAGGTCTGCCTTCAAATCGCATACGCCCACGATTTCCACCCCGTCCATCACGCACATTTGAGCCAGATGGGAGAAGCCGCGGCCGCCCACGCCGATGAAGGCAAGCCTGATGCGGTCCAGCCCGGGGGCCTTGAAGCCCCCCATGTACATGGAGCCGGAAGGCCGCGGAGACGCCTGGGCGCCGGATTTCCAGAGGCTGTCCCCGGAAGGGATTTCCAGGGCCTGCCCGGGAAGAACGTTTCCGGCGGCAGCCGCTCCGGCCGCGAGCCCGAGGGATTTGAGAAATTGTCTGCGTGATGAAAAAATAGACATGATTTGAAAGTATGGCTTCAAGGAAGATTACGCCCCACGTGCCGCGGATTTATCATCATTCCCGTCCCGGAGGAAAAAAGCTCCGGATGGCTGATTTTAAGGTTTGCAAAATCCGGCGGAACTTCCACTATGAGATAAACTTCTGCCCCTACCCCTCCTTCAATTTATGCGTTACCTTCTTCTTATCCTGTTGCTCGCCGGCGGCTATTACGGCTGGGATTATTACCAAACCGGCCTCGTGCCCAGGCATGAAGCCATCAAAGCCATGGAGCAGGAGCCCTATCCGGAGCTGGATGCGGCCCAGGCCCGTTTTGACGAGGCGGCGGAACTTCACGAGCGGCAGGCGGCACGGCTCCAGGCGGCCATCCAGAGGAAGGAAGAGGCCATCCGCAAGTACTGGGATGCCCAGATGGAGAAGATTGACCAGGCAAACGCCGGGAAAAAGCCCGTGCCCGCCGTGAAGGGAAGGCCCAATGCCCGGAGCGCGGAAGCCCGGATAGCCAATCTCCTGGAACAATACGACCGCCGCGTTGCGGACGTGGAGGAGCTCAAAGACAAGCGGGACACCACCAGACAGCAGTTGGACAGCGCGAGGAACCGGCTCCAGGAACAAATGCGCCAGGTGGAAACCCGGCTGGACATCAACCGCATCCAGCGCGCTGAGGCGTCCAACACGAAGAGCAAGGATTTCAAGGTGACGGAGAGCCGGGCGGACCTGCTCAAGCTCCAGTCCAGCCTTCCGCAGGAGCTGGACCGCATCACGCGCAAGGGGGAAGCCATGTTACGTGACCAGACGGCGGCCTACGAGAAGGCCAAAAGGGAGCTGGCCCTGTTCCAGAACAAGGTAGACAGACAGATCGCCAGCCTCCGGGACGCCATGAACTCCCCTTTGGCGGAAGAGTATGATGAGGCGGAAATCCTTTCGGAAGACCCGGAATTCCGCACCATGATCGCCCCTTACGACCAGGCCGTCAGCCATGAGGAAACGCTTGTCATGCGGACGGAGGCGGACGTGGAGGAGCAGGCCAAGGTCCTGCACGGGCTGCAGCGCGTCAGGGACGGGAAAATTGAAGGGGAGCGCAGCCAGCTCAGGCAGGAGGAAGAGATTTTCTTCACGGCAGCCGCCGTCATCGGGGTGGTTCTGCTGATCTCCATTTTGCTCTCCTTTACCAGAAAGAGATGATGTCTTTGAAGGTTGACACTGCACCGCAAACCTAGTTTACTGTGTGAGCCGCCGGGAACCCGTGGAGGCACGACTGGCAAACCCCGCCAGGACCGAGAGGTAGCAACGGTAGCTTGTTCGTGTTTGCCGCGTCCGTTCCCGGCGGTATTTTATTGACGCCCCTCTCATACCGGGATTGAACGGGAGCCTTCCCGTGGTAGAATACCGCCCATGAACGTGTCCGCCGCCCTTGACTGGCTTTTTTCCACCCAATTCTTCGGGATCAAGCTGGGGCTTGACAATACCGGGAAGCTGCTGGCAGCGGCTGATGCGGACCGGACGGACGCCACGGTGGTCCACGTGGCGGGCACCAACGGGAAAGGCTCCACCTGCGCCATGATTGAGGCCCTAGCCAGGGATCAGGGCTATGTGACCGGCCTGTTCACCTCCCCCCATCTGGTGGAGTTTTCCGAACGCATCCGCGTGAACGGGAACATGATTCCCCCGGAGGCCCTGGCGGAAGAAATCTCCTTCCTGAAACAGCTGGCGGAAGGCTGGGAACAGCCGCCCACCTTTTTTGAGCTGGCGCTTGCCGTCGCCCTGCGCCACTTCCGCAAAAGCGGCGTGAACTTCATCATTCTGGAAACGGGCCTGGGGGGCAGGCTGGATGCCACCAACGCCGTGCCCAAGGACATCGCCGTGCTGGCCCCCATCGGTCTGGACCACCAGCAGTACCTGGGAGACACCCTGGAAGAAATCGCTGCGGAAAAGGCGGCCATCATCGCCCCCGGCAAGCCGGCCGTGACCGCCGTGCAGAGCCCGGAAGCCATGGCCGTCATCGAACGGACGGCACGGGACCGCCGTTCCCCCCTTGCGGTCGCCCGGGCGGACGGGGAAACGCCCCGGCCATCCCTGCCCGGAGCCCATCAGCGGGAAAACGCCGCCCTGGCGCTGGAAACCATGAGGCAGCTCCACGCCCTCCCCTCCCCTTCCGCAGCCGCCGCTGCCTTGGCAAAGGTGCAGTGGCCCGGAAGGTTTGAACGCCTTGAAACACCTCCGCTGGTGCTGGACGGAGCCCATAACGAACATGCGGCGCGCGTGCTTGCGGCCACGTGGAAGGAGGAATTCCCCGGACGGAAGGCGGCTCTGGTTTTTGCTGCATCCGCAGACAAGCACATCCGGGAAATGATCCCTGTTTTGCGGGAAATCACCGGAGAATGGCATCTGGTCCCCTGCACTTCCCCCCGCATCATGCCGGCGGAAGAACTGGCCGCCCTGCTGGCCGGGCTTGAAACCGGCCCCGTCTTCATCCATTCCTCCCTTCCGGACGGGCTGCATGCGGCCCTGGCCTCCCCGCTTCCGGCCCTGGCGGCAGGCTCCCTGTTTCTTCTGGGGGATTTGAAAGCGCTGCTCCGCCATGCGGAAAAACGCAGCACCATCCAGTAACACTTTTTTCTTTTCCCTTCCGTGACTCCTGACGACGACATGACCCTTTCCTCCCTCCGGCCCGGAGACCTGAGCCCTGAACTTCTCTCCCCCGCCGGGGACATGGACTCCGCCCGCGCCGCCGTAGCCAATGGGGCAGACGCCATTTACTTTGGCCTGGACCGTTTCAACGCCCGCCTGCGCGCGGACAATTTCACGCTGGATTCCCTGCCGGAGCTGATGCGCTTCCTTCACACTCGCGGCGTGAAGGGATACGTGACGATGAACACGCTCATTTTCACCTCCGAGCTGGCGGACGCCCTCACCTACCTGGGCCATTTGAACGCCGCCGGCGTGGACGGCGTGATCGTGCAGGACACGGGGCTTGCCCGCTGCCTGACGGAGTGGGGAAGGCAGGACCCCGCCATGAAGCTGGAACTGCACGCCTCCACCCAGATGACGCTTTCCTCCCCGGACGGGCTGGAATTCGCCTCCGGCTTCCTGGACCTGAAGCAGGCCGTGCTGGCTCGGGAACTGAGCCTGAAGGAAATAGAGCAATGCGTACGCCATACGGATATTCCCCTGGAGGTGTTTGTGCACGGGGCGCTCTGCGTGGCCTATTCCGGCCAGTGCCTCACGTCGGAAAGCCTGGGCCAGCGCAGCGCCAACCGGGGGGAATGCGCGCAGGCCTGCCGCCTGCCCTACACCCTAGTCGTGGACGGCAAGGCCGTTCCGCTGGGAGAAAGGCGCTACCTGCTCAGTCCGCAGGACCTGTGCGCCCTTGACCGCATCCCGGACCTGGTGCGCATGGGCGTGAAGAGCTACAAGATAGAAGGGCGGCTGAAAAGCCCGGAATACGTTGCGGCGGTAACGGCGGCCTACAGAAAGGCCCTGGACGCCGCCTGCGCCGGAATACCCGTGGATGAAATGGTGACCGCACGCGACCGCTATGCACTGCAAATGGTATTTTCACGCGGCTTTTCTACCGGCTGGCTGGACGGCACGGACCACCCGCGCCTGACTCACGGCCGCTACGGGAAGAAGCGCGGCGCCTATGCAGGCGTCATTGTGGACAGCGGCCAGGGCTGGCTGGACATCAGGCCGGAAGGGGACGTTCCGCTCGCGCCCGGCGACGGCTTCGTCATTGACGCCGGGGAGGACCGCAATGAAGAACAGGGCGGCCGCATCTGGAAAGTGCAGAGAAACCGCCTTTTCTTCCACGGGAAAGCCTCCCGCATTGACTGGAGCAGGGTCAGGCCTAGGCAGAAGCTCTGGAAAACGGATGATCCGGCCCTGAACGCTGAGCTGAAAAAAATGCGGGAGCACCTGCCGGAAGCCGTCCTTCCCCTCCATTTGGCATGCACCGGGTCCGCCGGGGAGCCCCTGACGGTTTCCTGCCCGGAATACGGGTGTTCCGTGCAGTCCGCACAGCCCCTGCAAACGGCGGAAAAACGCCCGCTGACTCCTGAAGTTCTGGAACAGCAGCTCGGCAGGCTGGGAGGAACGGGGTTCCGCGTGGCTTCCTGCGAATGCCTCCTGCCGGAGGGCCTGATGCTCCCGCTCAGCATTCTCAACCAGACAAGGCGTGCCCTCGTGGAACAAATTCAAACGGCCCGTCAGGAAAAAGAAATCTCCGTTCCCTCCCGTCTTCCGGAACCTTTCGTCCTTCCCGCGCTCCCGGAGGGAGCGGCAACTCCGGGCACACCGCCGCACCTGTCCGTGCTGTGCCGCAGGCCGGAACAAATACCTTCCGCCCTGGATGCCGGGGCGGATGCCGTCTATCTGGACTTTGAAGACCTCCGGGACTATGCGGCGGGAGTGGAAGCGGTCCGGCAGCACGGGAAAAGCGCCCCCGTCTTTCTGGCGACGCCCCGCATCCAGAAGCCGTCGGAAACCGGTTACTTCAAGCTCATGGAACGGGCGGCGCCGGACGGCGTCCTCATCCGCAACCTGGGCGCAGCGCAGTACTTCCGCCATTCTCCCCTTCACCGCATCGGGGACTTTTCCCTGAATGTCGCCAATCCGTACAGCGCGGCCATCCTGAAGGAACGGGGAAACCTGGATTATCTCACCATTTCCTACGACCTGAACGCCGGGCAGGTGGCGGACCTGCTCCGCGCCGCGCCGCCGGAATGGTTTGAACTGACCCTGCACCAGCACATGCCCATGTTCCACATGGAGCACTGCGTGTTCTGCACCTTCCTGTCGGACGGCGCCAGCTATAAGAACTGCGGGCGTCCCTGTGAACGGTACCACGTGCAGCTTCGGGACCGCGTGGGGCAGCTCCATCCCCTGCTGGCGGACGCCGGGTGCCGGAACACCCTGTTCAACGGCCGCGCGCAGACGGGAGCCGGCTTTTTCCGGGGCTTCCGCCATCAGGGCCTTTCCCGCTTCCGCCTGGAACTGCTGGACGATTCGCCGGAAAAAGTACGCCTTCTGGTATCCCGCTACCGGGAATTGCTGGACGGCTCCTGCACTGAGGCCCGGCTCATCCGGGAACTGGACGTCGCGGAACAGCTCGGCACCACGGAAGGCACGCTCCGGCCCAGATAACGCAAGCCCGGGCCTGACAAGGAGAAAGGCGGACAAAGAATGCACCGCCCGCGCCTTGAAGCGGCGCAAAAACCGCCTTATGATGGCATCAATGGGAATGGAAGACTCCTTTCCCGGAACTTCCGCAAGATGAATAATTCCCTTAAAGACCGCCTGGTCCGTCACATGGAAGACGGACATTACGAACCCCAGAGCAAATCAGAACTGGCCCGCGCCCTGAACGTGGATTCCCGGCAGAAGCAGGACTTCCGCGCCATTGTGGACCAGCTGGAGGAGGAAGGCAGGCTCGTGCGGCTGCAAAAGGGGAAATACGCCCTGAAACGGGAACGCCGGAACCTGGTGCACGGCATGATCCGCATCCTGCGCTCCGGCAAGATTCTTTTTCTCCCCAGAAAGGGGGATCCCGCCGCGGCGGAACTGGGGTGGGACCTGGAAGCCATTCCGGAGCTGGAGCTCAAGCCCAACCACCTGGGAACCGCCCTGGACGGGGACCGCGTGGCCGTGCGCGTGGAACGCAAGGCGGCCAAGGGCCGGAGAAACGTCCGCAGGGACCGCTTTTCTTCCCCGGATACCGGCATGAAAGCCCGCGTGGAGGAAGTGACGGAACGCGCGCGCTCCCGCTGGCTGGGCGTTTTCCACGCCGGAAAGAACAAGCTGGGCCGCGTGCTCGGGGACGGCGCAGGCTCTCCGTCATCTATTGAACTGGTGGAAAAACCCGCCATGGAGGTGCTTCCCGGCCAACTGGTTTCCGTGGAACCCGTGTCCCGCGGGGAAGAAAAGAAGGCCCCGCGCGGAAAAATCGTGGAGGTGCTCGGCTATCCGGACGATCCCCACGTGGACATGGAAGCCGTCATCAGGAAGTATGACCTGCCCGTGGAATTCCCCGCCTCCGTCCTTCAGGAAGTGGAATCTTTCCGGAAAAACCCTTCCTCCGCGGAACTGGGCCGCCGGGAGGACTGGACGGACCGCACCGTCATCACCATTGACCCGGCAAGCGCCAGGGATTTTGACGACGCCATCTCCATCACGGCCACTCCGTCCGGCTGGACGCTGGCCGTCCATATCGCGGACGTCTCCCATTTCGTGAAGCCCGGCGGCGCGCTGGACGGGGAAGCCCTGCGCCGCGGCAACTCCACCTACCTGCCGGACCGCGTCCTTCCGATGCTGCCTCCCCGCCTTTCCGACGATTTGTGCAGCCTGCGGCCGGACGTCGTGCGCCTGACGAAGGTGTGTGAAATGAAATTTGATAAAAAGGGGAAGATGCTCCACGCCCGCTTCGCGGACGCCTTTATCCGCAGCAAGGCGCGCCTGACGTACCAAGAGGCCTTCACCATGCTGAAAGGGCACGACAAGGGGGAAGTTCCCTCCATGGTCAGGGAAGCCTGGAAGCTGGCTTCCATCCTGCGCCGCAACCGCTACGCCAAGGGAGCCCTGGACCTGGACTTCCCGGAAGTGCGCGCCGTCATGGACAAGGACGGCCGCGTGACGGAAATCATTACGGAAGAATATGATGAAAGCCACCAGCTCATTGAGGAATGCATGCTGGCCGCCAATGAAGCCGTGGCCCTGACGCTGAAAAACAGGAACCGCCCCACCATCTACCGCGTCCATGAAGAACCGGATTCCGCCAAGCTATTTGAATTCGGCCAGTTGTGCAAACTGTACGGGCATCCCGTCCACGACATCGGCCAGCGCCAGTACCTGAATGAGCTGATGAAGTCCATCAAAGGCTCCCCGGACGAGCAATTGCTCAAGCTGGCGCTCCTGAAAAGCCTGATGCGGGCCAGGTACGACACGGAGCCCCTGGGCCATTACGGCCTGGCCACCCCCAATTACTGCCACTTCACCAGCCCCATCCGCCGTTACGCGGACCTGGTGGTCCACCGCTCCCTGAATCCCCTGCTGGCCAATCCCCCCAAGGGAGCCAAGGGCGCAGGCAGCGTGGGCAGGCTGGAGGAGGACGCGGAGCACATTTCAGAGACGGAGCGCACTTCCGCCAGTGCGGAAAAGGACGCCAACCGGATGAAGCTTTTCGAATGGCTGGAAGGCCAGTGCTATGCGGACCATCCGGAAGTGCACGAGGCCCTGGTTACGGAAACGCGCCACTTCGGCGTGCTGCTGGAAATCCCGCGCCTCCAGATCAAGGGGCTGATCAAGCCGGACAAGCTTCCCGGCGGCCGCTGGGTGTACGAGGCATTCGCCAACCGCTGGAAGAGCGATCACGGCTCCGTGCTGTGCGCAGGGCTGCGCATTCCCGTCATTCCCGTGAAAGTGGACCGGGAACAGCAGTGGGCGGATTTCACCATCGCCTCACGGGAAGAACGGCGGCAGCCGGAAAAGACGGCCTCCCCGGGCAAAAAGGAAAAGCGCACGCCCGGCCGCAGGCGGCGGAACCGCTGACGGCACACGCCCGCAGGCGGGAACGGCCATATGCGGGCGTTAAATCCGGTTCTCCTTGCAGCAGAATCAAATCTGTATTTTTTCGCCAAAATTTTCTTGAAGCAAATTGTACTTTTCATGTATAAAATGGTTGCTGTTTACTTGTGAACCCGACCCCACGCCTATGAACTCAGGACGTTGAACCCGTAAGTAAGCACCATATGAATGCTGAATGCCAAGGTCCGCTCCCGGGTCCGGAGCGGACCTTTTTCCCGGAAGCCTGTCATGGAGGAAACGGGAAGGGGAAATGAGTGTGTCCAACCTGCATGACAGCAATCCAGCATATCCCCGAACGGGCGCCTTTCAATTACGCTGACCTGATCGAATACCGCGAAGGGCAAATCACCAGCTTGGCCCTCGTGCGTTCCAAAGGCGTCAACATGACCATCCTGGCCTTTGACGATGAGCAGCTCCTCCCCACCCACCAGACGCCCGGCCCCGCCCTAGTGCAGATTCTGGACGGAACGGCTTATTTCACCGTGGGCAATGAAGAAGTCAACCTTCCGCAGGGCAAGACCCTCCTGATTCCCGCCGGAGTGCCTCATTCCGTCATTGCGCAGGAACGGTTCAAGATGCTGGTCACCTCCATCCTGCCGCTGGACTGAGCGGAACGCTTGTTCCCACGTGCGCACGGGGGGAAAACTCCCGGCTTCTTGTTACAGTTCCCTGACGGTGATTGACGAACGCTGCTCCAGATTCAGATCCGGATGGCGCACGGTAATGACGTGCGCGCCCGGTTCCAGCAGCACGGAGGCCTCTTCCCCATGCTGCACGACGGTCAGGGTGGGGGATGACCACACCGCCCCCGCCGGCAGGTTGGAGCGCAGTTTGAGCCTGCGTCCCCCGCCGGGCAGTTCCGGATCCAGCGCCAGGCGGGAGCCGTCCGCCGGAACCAGGATGCGGGGAGCCTCCCCGGACCACGCCCGCGGAAGCAGGCGGAAGGCGTCCGCCGCCGTGCAGGAAGGACTGGTAAACCACTCCGTATAGCGGCTGTCCAGATATGCCCGTCCCGCGGCATCGTAATCCGCCGGGGAAGCTGCCTGCGGCATCGTTTCCGGGGAAGCCCATTCCTCCCGGACATGGGCCTGCGGCAGAGCCAGACCCTCCGCCCTTTTTCCCGTGCGGGAATCAATGCGGATGCGCACCATGCCGGGAGCGGGGCCGGGGAAGGATGGGGCAAGATTCCGGTGGGCCAGCCTCATGACCCCGGCAAAAATGGGAGCTGCCCCATCCATTCCCCCCACCTGCTTCATGGGAGAGGCGTCAAAATTGCCCACCCAGACGCCGACCGTGATTTCACGGGTGAAGCCCACGCACCAGTTATCGCGGAAATCGGAGGAAGTGCCCGTCTTGCACGCATACCGGAAGGGAAGGTTCATCAGCTCCCGTTCATGGAACGCCGCCATCCGGGCTTCCCGGTCCGCCAGAATGTCCGCCGCCATGAAGCAGGCTTCCGCAGGCAGGACGGCCCGTTCCGGAACGGAAGCGCCCTGCTCCAGCTTCAGAGGAAGGAAGGAGCCTCCGCGCGCCAGGCATGCATAAGCTCCGGTCAAATCCCGCAAGGTCACTTCCGCATTGCCGATGGCGAGGCCCAGGCCGTAATGCGCGGCGCCTCCCTGGATGCCCCGGATACCCAGGTTTTCCAGCAGTTTCAGGAGCCGCGACGGACCGCCGAAGGTATCCAGCGCCCTCATGGCCGGAATATTCTGGGAACAGGCCAGAGCCTGCCTGACGGAAACGGGGCCCATGTAGGCCCTGTTGTAATTCTGCGGCGCTTCCAGCCCGCGCGCGCTCCGGTACGTGGTGGGGACGTCCGGCAGAACGGTTCCCGGATAGGCCCCCAGGACAAACGCCTGGGCGTACACGAAAGGCTTCAGCGCGGAACCGGGGGAGCGCGGCAGGGAAGTCCCGTCCATCAGGCCTCCCGCCGGATGCTTCCGGTCCGCGGAACCGACCAGGCAAAGAATGTTCCCCGTGGCGTTTTCCACCACAACTACGGCGGCCTGCGTCACATGATGGCCTTTCAGGCGTTCCAGCTCCCGCCCCACGACTTCCAGCGCGCCGCGCTGCAGGGCGGCGTCCAGCGTCGTGCGCACCTCCCCCGTCCGCCCTGCGTGCATCAGGGCGGCTGTCACATGAGGGGCCAGCGGCTGCCGCCCTTCTTCCGTTCCGGCGCTGAACAGGGGTTCCCGCAAGGCCCGGTTCACCATATCCGCCGGGAACACGCCTTCCTCCTTCATGCGCCGCAGAACGCGGTTCCGCCGTTCCAGCGCACGTTCCGGATGCCGGAGAGGGTTCAGGAAGGACGGCCCCTGCGGCAGACCAGCCAGCAGGGCGCATTCCGCCAGGGACAGGCGGGACATCTCCCTGCCAAAGTAGAAACGCGCCGCCGCGGCAGGCCCCCGGCGCAGATTGCCGTAATCCAGGCGGTTGAAATAGGACTCCAGAATTTCCTCCTTGCTCATGCTCATCTCCATGCGGCGGGCCTGGAAAAACTCCCTGGCCTTGGTCCACAGGTTCCTCCGTGCGGGAGGATTGGCATTCTTGGCAAGCTGCTGGGTGATGGTGGACGCACCGGACACAACCTCTCCGCCCGCGGCATTCGCCGCCGCGGCGCGGGCCAGAGCCAGGAAATCCGCTCCGCCGTGGCTGAAAAAGCGTTTGTCTTCCGCCGCCAGGGTAGCCTTAAGAAGCATGTCCGGAACCTCCCGGAGCCGGACGGGCTCCGTATGGTAATAATCCGGCCCCGGCAATGTGGCGATCCTGCCGCCGTCCCTGTCCAGGACCACGGCTCCCCGCTCTTCCGGGTGGAGCAGCCCTTCCGGCAGGGGAAACAGCCAGGGCGCGGCATACCATGCAAGCAGCCATGCAAGCAGCCATGCGGCGGCCAGCCCTCCGGCAGTCCAAAGAAGGGTTTTCCGTTGAAGGAGCTTTTTGAAAAACGCCCTGGTCATGAATCTGCGCCGCATCGTGAAAACCCCGCACTCACTTCCCCGCGGAAACGGCCAGCTTCTGGGGAATGCTTAATCCGTAGGTCTCCGGCTTGTACATCAGCTCCGCCTTGGCGGACGGGGCGATGACGGAGCCGGACTTGGTCACCCGCGCCAGGTAGCGCGCCGTAAAGCGGCCTCCCGACCAGGAATCGGCGAAAAAGCGCACCCGGTCCTTCAGGAATTCCCGGTGGGAGACCCACCCGCTCCAGTAGAACCAGCGGTTTCCCGCGTCCGCCGTCTCGCTCTCCCGGCCTCCCGGTATCTGGGAAAGGAGAGCCGGATTGACGGCCTCAAAAGCGGAGGGCAGGTAATCCTCCATCACCACATACGTCAGCGGGTCAGCGGACTTGTCCACGTGCAGCGTAATCCTCACCAGGTCCCCCACGGCAAACTCCGCCGCAGGCGTCCACGTTCCTTCCGGGGAAAGCCTTTCATAAACGCGGGAAACGGCAAAGCCCCTGTTGACGGCGGCTCCGTCCTGCTGCGTTTTGCCGCGCCCGCGGACCTCCGCCATGCCGTATACACGGGTTCCCGCTTCCGGCAGGCTGAGCACGGCCTGCTCCCCAACCGCCGTCAGGAACCGGGCAGGGGAAGACACGGAGCATATCCCGTCAAACGTCCGGCCGCCGCGGTCCACGCGGAAGGCGGCGGAAAGGGGCGCCTCCTGCACTCCTTTCAGGTATTCCCCCAGCAGAATCACGTCCCAGCCGGAAGTCCAGGTGGAATAGGGGGCTCTTCCCCCGAAGGAGCCGGACGTCCTGTCCACGATCACGCGCTCCAGCCTTTCCCGGACGGCCTGGTCACCGGGAGCCCGCGCCATCTCCGCCAGAGCCAGCAGAAGGCGGCAGCGGGGCTGCTTCATTTCCTCCCCGGAAACATTCATCAGGCGCCGGGCCTGCGCCTTTGCCTCCGCGCGGGGAGAGAGGGCCGCCGCCAGGGCCAGGTACAGGCGGTCTTCCGCCTTCAATTCAGCGGCATGGTCCAGCAGGCGGTTGAGCAGGGACGCGGGCAGGAGCCCCGCCCTGGCCAGCACCCATGCCCCCAGAAGCCCCTCCCGCGGCCGGGCGGACAGGGAACGCCCCAGATAGGCGTACAGCTTGTTAAGGTCATGTTCCGGAATGTAAATCCCCTGCTCCCGCGCCAGGGTCAGCACCAGCGCGGCATACGCGCAGTACTCGCTCACCTCCGTGCCTCCCTGCCAGTAGGCCAGGCCGCCGGAGGCAAGCTGGTTTTTCATGATCTTGTAAACGCCGCTCCGGAGGGCCCTGGAACGGTCCTCCGGCGATTTTCCCTTGAAGCCGGGGAGATATTTGGCCAGGAGCGGTTCATAAATCCAGGGCAGCGTGGAGGAGGAAAGCTGTTCCAGGCAGCCGTACGGATAACGCAGCAGGTAATTCACGCTGCCGTCCGCATACAGCAGGGGGGACGTGCCCAGCGTCACCCGGATGGGGGTGCCTTTCAGGAAGGGAGCCGCCACCAGCCCCGGCAGATCCAGCGTCCGGCCGGAGGAAAGCGAGAAGCAGCGCAGCTCCCTCAGCTCCGGGAAAGGAGGCGCCACCTCAAGCGTGTGCTCCACGGAATCCTTCAGCAAGGAATAAACGCCGGAGGAATAAGGCGTGCCGCTGCCGTCTGCGGCGCGGATTTCCCAGGTCAGCCGGGCTTCCCCCGGCTGAGTAAACTTTACGTTGAACACCAGCGTTTTCGGCTGGTTCCCGTTTAAGGTCAGCGTCTGGACGGGCTGGGGCACGGAAGCCGCAGCGGTGCCGGATTTCAGCGTGACCACCCACGGGCCCTTCCTGTCCCCCGTCTGGCTGACCGTCACCGGAACGTTCAGGGAATCACCCTCCGTTGCGGTGAAGGGGGGAGCGGGTTCCAGCATCACGGGCTTGTTCACCACATAGGCGCTTTCCCCGGTTCCGAAATCGGCAGCTCCCGCCAGGGCGACCGCCATCACCCGGTAGCGGGTCAGCGTATCCGGATTCCTGTACTCGGCCTTGAAACGGCCCTCCCCGTCCGTACGGAGGGAGGCCAGCCACACGGCGCACGGGTTGAAATTCTTCCTTAAATCCAGGTTCTCCGGCGCTTTGCGGGAACCGTCGGAAGCATCTCCGCCGCCGATGAAAACGCCCTTGTTGTCCGTGGAGCGGGCGCCCCAGTCTTCATCCAGAATTTGTTCCAGCGTGGTCCACGTGCCCACGGACAAGGGGCGGTCCGCATAGAAATACCGGATGGGCCGGGGTGTTTTGTAGCCGATGACCTGGAGGGTGCCTTCATCCTCCGCAAACAGGCATACCTCCGCATTCCGCACCGGCCTGCCGGAATAATCCGTCACCACGCCGCTGACCACGGCGGGGGAACCGGGCCGGGACATCCCGGCGGGGGGAGACACCTTCACAGTCAGGGTGTGCCGGACCGGCTGCACCTTCAGCGCGGCATATCCCAGCTTCAACTGGGGATTGCGGGCCTTGCGGCCGCTCAGGTCCGCCCCCTTCACCAGGAAAACGGAGACATACACGTTCGGCGCGTCCGCCTCTTCCAGCGGCACCTCAATCACAGGATTGTCCAGCGTCAGCTTTCTGGCAAAGCTCCGGAGTACCTTTTCCCGCTCCACCGTCACCATCACTTCCCCCTCAATGGGCGTCTGGACCAAGAGACGGGCCGTCTCTCCCGGCTTGTACAACTGCTTGTCAGGGATGATCTTCACCTTCAGGCCGTCATGGTACTCCCACGGGGAAACATCGCTGCCGTAAACCCAGTACTTCACGGCAGTGCGGAATTCTCGCCCTTCCGCGTCCCTGCCGGAAAAAGCCACCTCGTAAATGCCGTCCTGCGGGGTGGGAACGGAGACGGCCTTTCCTCCCGTACGGATATCCGCGGAATCCGCCGGGGCAAGCGTCAGGGCCTTTTCCAGCACCGTGCTCCTTACCTCGTCATTGCGCACGGTGGTGGAATCCCCGCTCTCATAGCGCGCGGGCCGGAAGGCGGTGCGCGTCACGGTCATGTTGAGATCAAGGCCGCTGCCCGCATAGGGCTTGCCGTCCAGCCCCAGGGCAATCAGGCGCAAATCCAGGGGCGTCCCCTGGCGGCAGATGGAAGAACTGTTCTTCACGCCCACAAACACGGAAGCCGGATTCCAGACGGCGCTTCGGGAAGCCTTGATCAACTGCTCATTCCCGTTTGCCACGGAAGCCTGGAGTGACAGCCGCCTGACCCGCGGGAAGGACTGGCCGTCCAGGGAAAATTCCACGGTATTCCTGCCTTCCCTGTCCAGCACGGAGGACTGCTGCTTCATATGGGAGGAGGAACCGCCGCCTGAATAACCGTAATAGGCCTCCCAGTAGCCTCCATCGTCCTCCCGGTAATCCCCGAAACGGTAATCCCTGTATCCGGCGGGATAAAAGTTGGAGGGAGCACTGCGCAGGGACCAGTTCACCTTGCCGCCGGAAACAGGCGTGCCGGTGAAATTCGTGGCCTTCACGTCCGCCTTCAGGAGGGGAGCGCCGGGCTTCAATTCATGAATCTTCTCCTCCACTTCAAACTCGTTCCGCTTGAACTCGGCTACCTCCACCTCATACCGGAACTCCCGGTTATTCTTGTCAAACTCCTTCCGGTAATACTTCTTGTAATCGTATTCGTCGGAGGAATCATCCTCCGTCCCTTCCTTTTCCTCTTCCGCGGAATCCCCTTTCAGCCGCAGGCTGGCGAGGACGCTGTAGGTTCCCGTCTCTTCCCCGGGAAACGTGAAATCCAGGTCAAAGGTGCCCGTATCGGACAACTTCGCCTGCTTGACGGCTACTTCCCGGTCCCGTCCGTCCCTGACCGTCAGCTTGACCTCCTCCACGGGAGCGAGGCTGAGCCGGTTGTCCAGCAGGGAGCGCACGATTCCCTTCAAATGCATGGTCTCCGCCGGGCGGTACAGGTTCCTGTCAGAAAACATGAACACCCTGGTTTCCGCGGTAGTGGCGGGATTCAGCCCCAGGGCCTCCCATTCATAGGGCAGCGTCTTCACGCCAAAGGACCACATTCTCACCTGCCCCGGCCAATCCTCCAGGGGGCTCAGGTAACTGTCCGCCCCGCACAGGACGCGCACGTAGGCGGCCTTTCCGTTCATCCCGGCCATGGGTAAAATGACGGAACCGCGCTCCACGGGAACGGAAGCCAGAACGGAGCCGTTCGCATCCAGCAATTGGACCCGCGCTTTTTCCACCGCTTTTCCGGAGGAAAGGGAATACACGTACGCAAACATGTTGTCCGCCGTCTTTTTATGCAGAACGCCCAGATCCGTCACCTGCACGACGGACTGCGCAGCGTAGGATGCCTCCTTTCCGTCGAAATTCCTTCTGCCTCCGTTTTCCGACGGCACGCCAAACAGCCTGTACGCCTCCAGCACCGGATCACTGACACGGCCTTCCACCTCAATAAAATACATGCCCGGCTCCACGGCTCCGCCAAACAGGCCGTCCAGGCTGATGGCCGCCTCCGTTTTGCCGCGCACGTCCAGCGTCAGCGCGCCCGTCTTATCCGCCGCAAGAAGCTCCGCAGGCAGAAAATGCCTTTGGTCGCGGTCCGTCACGGTACGGGAAAGGGGCGCGGACTGGTCCCGTTCATAAATCTTCCGGTAGGCCGCCAGCGTCTGGTGCCGGTGGCCGTCTCTGATCCGGTAGCCGCGCACCGTCAAATCCTTTAAATTGCTCACGGAGGCTTTCAACTTGCGGGAACCGGCGTACATGACGCCGTTGTTGCCCGCGTCCAGGTACAGGGAGGGAGCCTCCGGCCTCACCTCCACGGAATCTTCCGCATTCTTCCGGGACAATTCCTGGCCGTCCACGGAACGGACGCCCTTCAGCTTCCACTTCAGTTTAAACACGGCGGCCTCTCCCCTCACCAGGAAAGGCAGGGAGGAATACCACTGTGGGCGGATGTGCTTCATCTCCGCCAGCCGTTCCCTGTCCAGGCGGATCACTACTTTCCGGGCAGCCTCACCTTTCGCTCCATCAAGAAACGCGGTAAAGCCGCCCTCCTGTTCATCGTAGGCCATCGGCTTCCCGTAGCCTTCTACGAAAAATTCCACGTGGTCCCGGCAGAATTGTTCCAAATCCTCAATCCGTACGGGGAGAGTCCATTCAAAGGTAAAACGCCCCTCGTCGTCGGAAAACGCATGGTAATAGCCGGAGGCGGAAAAACGGGGCACGGCCCCCAGTTTGATTTCTTCCCATCCGGTTTTCCACTCTCCTCCACGGGAGGACAGGAAGGAAGAGTCCAAGCTGACCAGGCAATAATTCCTGCCATACCGGAACATCCCTTTCGGCTGAACGACATATACGCCGGGAACAACCATGCCGTCCGGACGGCCTCTGAACCTTCCCTCCCCCGCAATATTTCTTACACGGTAGGATTTGGCGTCTCCCACCTCCTTCAACGTGGCAGGCCTTAGCCGGAACCCCGCATCGGTCCCCCCGGCTCCCGCCTTGAGCCGCTTCATAAAACCTGCGGACTTCAACTGCTCTTCATCCGAAACGCCGGCAAAACGGAGGTTCTTTTCCAATGCCTCCTTCCATGAGCAATATCCTGGAAGCATCAGGAATCCCTTGCCGTCGCGATACAAGCCGTTCGCAGAATTGCCCGTGTCCGGAACAGCGTCGGGAATCACCAGGAAAAAACTCTCCCACGGGTAAACTTCACTGCCCTGCCAGCCCCTGTCCATGGAAGACAGGAAGAAATTCCAGGTCAGCCGCCCCGTCAGGCGCAGCGGAACGGACGGCACCGGGGAACCGTCCAGAAAACGGGTTTTCTCCGCCGGTTTCCATAGATAGGCGGACCGGAAGGGAACCTCCTCCAGCGGAACACACTCCAGTACGTTGGGAGTAATCCATTTGGAAGAAAACTTCAAGGAAGGGGGAACGATCATCAGCTTCGCGCCTTCCGGCATGGCCGTCCCTGCGCCCTTGCCCAGCGCCAGTTCCAACGGTTTCTCCTCCGGGGAAAAGGACATCAGTTCCGGATCAGCCGGTTTTCCCACCTCGGAAGCGGGCACCACGGCCTTGTCAAACACCAGTTGAAACGGCTTCCCTTTTTCCAGATGGGACGGAGAGGAAGACGGATAGCGCACCGTAGTGTCGGCAAGGGATGGACAAATACTGCAAATTCCTAAGAAGCAGCCAATAACAAAAGAACAGGATTTCATGGCAGGGGGGCAATTCTATGTACCCATCTTCTCCCCCTTTTAAGTCTTCAACACAAGCAGAAAATCCGCAAGCGGCAAAAAATGAAGCGGAAACGCGTATGGGCTTATTGAACTTCTTCCGTTCCGGACAGGGAAGGGGCGGAAACATATCCATGCGGACTTGACATAAAACGCTGGCATTCTCAATGTAATTTGAATGAAGAACAGAAATTCCGTTCCCTGTTTCAGTTCACTGCCCGCATTCGGGAATCCGGCTCCTCTCAACAAAAAACAGGAATTACCCCGCTTAAAATGAAGCAGGGGCATTTAACTCCATCTGCCGCCGCGGAAATGGTCCGCACCTCAAGTCTTCAAGGTGATACGGATTTGCGCGAATGACGCAGCAGGAAATTCTTACAGCCATGCAATTTTTAAAAAGATATAAACTGCCGCTTTCCGTGCTGATTCTGGCCGCCGGACTCTATTTTCTTTCCATTCCCGTCCTCCTCTGGAGATCCAACAGAGATCTGGACCTCGCGAAAAACCATCAGGAAACATTTTTTAACGTGTCCACGCTGGAATTCTCTGATGGAACAGCCGCATACGGCATCGGGTTTGACAGCCATTACGGCATCCTTCATCCTCTGAGCGGAACCCTTGTTCTCCTGGACGGCAGCGGGACAAAACGCCGCATGAAAGGCGCCCATGTATGCGGCGGAAACGGCCTGGGGATGCTCATGGACGTATACGAGATAGTTCAGGAAGAGGACAAGCTTCCCGGCACCAATTCCTCCTTCCTTGAATTTCTGCATCGGCAGGGGTTCAAGGAATAAAAGCTTCCGGGCTGCTCCGCAAACGCCCTTTTTCAATCTTCCGCTCCCCCCCGCAAAAGAGGATGGCGGTAAACGGCCTGTTCAAGCTTCCGCCTTTTCCCCGGCGTCCAGAGCCTCAAAACGGGCCAGAACCCAGCAGAGATCGGAAAGGCGGTTCAGGAACAGGGCCGTGTTCACGTTGCTCAGGGCGTTGTCCAGCCTCAGCGCCACCACCCGGCGTTCCGCACGGCGGCAGACGGAACGGGCCAAATCAAGCTGGGCCGCTCCCAGGGAGCCCTCCTTGCCGGGACGGGCCCACCCCTTGAAGCGGATGTCGCATTCCTTCTCCAGCAAATGGGCCTGTTCCTCCAGCCATGCCACGTCCTCCGCCGTAATGCGGGCATAACCCTTGGCGTCGTACTTGGGCAAATCCTCCTCCAGCGTAGCCAGTTCCCCCATGGCCCCCACCAGGCGCGCCTGAACGCCGTCCAGCATTTCCACCGTGCGGGGACTCACTCCGGAATGGCGCACTACGCCAATCAGGGAATTCAATTCATCCACCGTTCCATAAGCCTCAATGCGCGGGGCCGTCTTGGGGATCCGTTTGCCGAACATCAGGTCCGTTTCTCCGCTGTCTCCACGCTTGGTGATCACGCTCATACCCCGTACCCTACCATGCCTGCGCGGCCCTGCACGCAAAAAAGAAGGCATCCCACCTCGCCAACGGCGCAAATCCTATGTTCCTGACAGCCGTATATCCGCAGCCCCTGTTCCCAGTACCCAGCCACCCGGGGATTTTTATCCATTGCGGTTAAAATATCTTGTGCCATTCCTTTCCAGGGCGGAAACTGCGCCATGACACGTCAACCGTTTGAAACTTTTCCCGATGGCTGTACAACCCCTGTATGACCCGGACCAGAGATGAATTGGCGGCGGAAACCGCACCGCCCGTCAAAGTGCCTCTCTGGACGAAGGATTACATCCTGGCCTGCTGCGCCAACCTGATGATGGGACTGGCCTTTTTTGAACTGGTGCCGGTCCTTCCGCTGTACCTGACGGGCAATTTGCAGGTTTCCTCCGGCTGGCTGGGCTGGATCATGTCCATTTACGTGCTGGCCGCCATTCTTTCCCGCCCCTGGTTCGCGCACCGGGTGGATACCGGGGACCGCAAGAAGATTTACATCACGGTTTACATCCTGCTGGCGCTTTCCTTCTCAGGATATGCCGTAGCCGCCACCGCCCTGGCGTTTTTCCTGACGCGCTTCGTGCAGGGCCTGATCTGGGGAGGCATGACCACCTCCGGCCCGACGATGGCCGTGGACATTATCCCTCCTTCCCGCCGCGGAGAAGGCCTGGGCTTTTTCGGCATGACGATGACATTGGGCATGTGCCTGGGCCCCGTCATCGGCCTCCAGGTATACCAGCAGTACGGCTTTTACGTGATTACGTGGAGCTCCCTGGTCCTGTGCCTGGCCGGGGCGGGCATCGCCTCCCTTATCCGCGCGCCCAAACGCCCTGTCCATGAACCCGTGCAGGAAACGCCCAAAAAGGTGCTGGACCGCCTGGTGCTGCGCGTAGGCATTCCGCTGGCGGTGAACGTCATGATCGCCTCCTTCTCCTACGGTGTGGTGGCCGTCTATTCCGCCCTGTATGGAAAAATGTACGGGTTCAAGTACGCCGGGCTGTTTTATGCGCTGATGGGGCTCGGCATGCTGGTTTCCCGGTTCATGGTGGGCAGGCAGATCGACCGCGGACGCGTGGCGGAACTTTCCGTCATCTCCCTGGGAATTCTGACCGTCAGCTTCGGCGCGCTGGCGTTCGCGCCCCTGGAATGGGTTTACTATATCTCCGCCATTTTCATCGGCTTCGGCTTCGGCATCTTCATCCCCACCTTCCAGACCATGAAGCTGAACATGGCGGACCGCGGACACCGGGGAGCCGTCAATTCCACGTTTTTCACCGCCTTTGACATCGGGGTGGGCACGGGCATGTTCTTCGGAGGCAAGATTTACGCTTACCTGAACCTGAACTGGGCCTTCGGCGCGGGGGCACTGCTGAATCTGCTGGCGATCGTTTACTTCTACCGCATCTCCCTGGACCATTACCGGAAGAACAAGCTGGGCGTGGATTCCGATTGATTTCCCCGCGCCGTCATTGTTGCGGAAGGGAAAAAACGTCAATCACGCGCCGGGCGGCAGGCCGTACGCGAAGCAGGCGCGGATTCCATGCCAGCGAAATACTGCGTGAAAGCCTGTCCAGCGCGGGACGGGTGACCTTGACGAATCCCCCGCCCAGCTCCGCCTCCGCCATGCAGGGGAGAATGGCCATGAACGCCCCGCTTTTCAACATGCGCGCCGCAAAGGGGAAGGACTGCGTTTCACACTGCACCCGCAGCCTGACGCCGAATTCCGCGCAATTCCGTTTCAGGGAGGCGTGAAAGCCGGAACCGCTCCCCAGCGTAGCCAGGGGGAACATGTCCAGCAGGCGGGAAAAATCATCTTCCCTGCCCTGCACCTTTTTTCCGGCCAGGGCCGCGGGCACGTACAGCGCGTAATCCATGGAGCAGATGGCCCGGCTTTCCAGCCCTTCTGCCGCCAGCGCGCTGGTGCGCACGATGCCGAAGTCCACATCCATGTTCTGAAGCTTGAGGGGAATCTCACTGTTGCGGAGGTTTTCCAGCGCAAAGAGCCACGGCAGGCCCCGCTGCTGGATGTTCGCCAGCACGGGAGCAACCACCCACGCGTGCAGGCTGTCCCCGGCTCCGATAGTGAACCGGTAGGGCAGCTTGCGGCTCCGGCTCTTGAAATCATCCAGCAGGCACAGGCTTTCACTGTCCAGCCGCACCAGTTCCCAGCCGGGCCTGGTCAGCGCCAGCACTTTCCCGCGGCGGTTCGCCAGTTCCACGCCAAAGAATTCCTCCAGCTCCTTGATCTGGCGGGAATACAGGCTCTGCCGCGCGCTGTCCCCGCCCTTCAACCAAAAGAAAAAACATCATGATCACCATCGACGGAAAATACACGGAAGCCCGCGTGTTTACGGATGAACTGGAAGACCTGGCCCGCACCCAGATCAGGGACGTCTGCAACCACTCCGCCTTTGAAGGAAGCCGGGTGCGCATCATGCCGGACGTTCACGCCGGAGCCGGCTGCGTCATCGGCTTCACCGCGGAACTGAAAACGGACAAGGTGATTCCCAACCTGATCGGCGTGGACATCGGCTGCGGGGTACTTACGGCAGACTGGCCTGCCTGCCGGATTTCTTCCGGTTTGACGCGCGGCTGCGCGAACGCATCCCGTCCGGCATGCACGCCCGTTCCTCCGTCCACCAGGCCCTGCTGGAGGATCCGGAGCTGGATGAAGAAATTTCCCGCATCTGCATGGACGTGCTGAGGACGGACAAGGACAGGCACCGCCGTTCCGTAGGGTCCCTGGGCGGAGGAAACCACTTCATTGAAATAGCGCAGGGAACGGAGCACGCCTTCCTGTGCATCCACTCCGGGTCCCGCAACTTCGGCCTGAAGATTGCGGAGCGCTACCAGAAGCTGGCTGTGGACACCTTGTCCGGACACCTATCTCACGGAACGCAAAAAAGGCCTCTGTTACCTGCAGGGAGAAGACACGCTGAACTACATGCGGGACATGAAGGTAGCCCAGCGCTTCGCCGCCCTGAACCGTCGCGTGATGCTGCATGAACTGCTGGACGATGCCGCGGGCCTGGAAAGCTTCGACACCGTGCACAACTACATTGCGGAAGACAATGTCATCCGCAAGGGGGCCGTCCGGGCCGGACTTGGAGAAAAGCTCATCGTGCCCCTGAACATGAGGGATGGCTCCGCCATCTGCATCGGCAGGGGGAACGGGGAATTCAATTCCTCATCCCCGCACGGCGCAGGCCGCAGCATGTCCCGCAAAAAGGCCAAAGCCAACCTTTCTCTGGAGGAATTCGAGGCTTCCATGCAGGGTATTTTCTCCACTTGCGTCTCCCCCGCCACGCTGGATGAAGCCCCCATGGCCTACAAGGATGGAGAGAGCGTGCTGGACAACATCCACGAAACCGCGGAAATCGTGGAACGCATCAGGCCCGTGTACAACTTCAAGGCTCCCGAATAACAGGCCCCCAACGCCAGGCCCTTTCCGGAAAACTTTTTCCGGAAGGGGCTTTTTCAAATCTCCGGAACCGGATCAGGAGCGCCTGGCGGAATAAATCAGCTTATAGGGTTCCGCAGTCTGAATCGGAATGGCATACACCTTGGAGGTATCATTCCACTCCACGCCGGAAACGTCAAACTTCTGGCGGTCATAATAGCCCACCACCTTTCCGTTGGTCACTACGCAGAAAGCGGCCGCATTCTCCCCATTCCTCACTATAATCATGCTGTCCTTTTTGGAGGCGCTTACGGACGGGCTGAGTTTCGCGTTCTGCTTGTATTTGGTCCAATAACCGTTGAGCTGGGAACCATGCAGGTTCTGTCCCCACAAATCAACCGTCTTCCCATGCTGGTGCAGGAAGGCGATGCGGAATTTCGGCTTGGGATACCGCTTGGCGGCGATCCGGGCCTTGGAGGCGCGGGCCATTTCCTCCGTCATCCTGAAGCTGTACTCCCCATACTGGTTCCCTTTGTAGTCAATCGGCACGAACCAATTGAAAATTTCAAAGTCCTCTGTAAAGTCTGTCCTGCTGACATTGCAGATGCGCTCATACAGGGCCAGATGGGCCTCGGAAACTTCATACGCCTGAGTGGAAAGAGGCTTGCGGCGCAATGATTCAAACAGCGTAGGATAAAATTCCGGGTTGATTCCCAGCTTATGGAAATACAGGTAAAAGGAATATTGGGCAAAACCCCACTTGGCCCAGCCGTTCAGATCATGGAACGGCATGCCCTTCACCGCCTCTGAAAGCAGGTACTTGCACGGGTTTTCCATGTCGGAGGCCAGTTCATTACCATTGATGGGATTGGTTACCTGGTCCAGGATCAGCTGGGCGAAGAAGTTATTGGAGCTTTCAGACATGCTGCGCCAGTTGAACGGATGCTGGTAGCAGTGGCCGATTTCATGCCCGATTCCCCAGAGGCGGTTCCCTTGAAGGACGCCGGGGGCGAGCACTTCATTTTTCAGCGTATTTCCCTGATCCCCGACGCTGTAGCCGCAGTAATACCAGGTGGCAAACATATGGGCTCCGCCTTCTACGGAAACTCCAAGCTGACGGTTGTTATGCGGCTGGGGATATTTGTCAAAGCCCATGATTTTCCACATGGCCCTGACGCTCTCATCCCACACCCTGACGGATTTCGTGATGGAATCCGGGCTGTAGGCCTTCAGATATTCCGTGTGGAGGATCATCATGGAATTCCGCCCCACGATGTCGAACATGCTGTGGGGGGCCTTGCTGATCATGCGCTTCCAGTCCTTGTCCGTGTGCCTAGCCACGTCAAAATATCCGTTCACGATCCCGCTGCCCAGGGGGATGTGCACCGTCACGGGCTTTTTGGGCGTGCTGATATCGGTGTGATACATCACATAAAGCAATCCCGAACGGTTGATTTTGACTTTGTTTACTCCTTCATTCAGGGGATAGGTGGAAGATTCGATTCCCGCCGGGGAAACGGAAGCCAGTCCAATCTCTTCTCCCTGGGTGGGCCCCACGAATACAAGGATTTCGTCTCCCGCCTCCGCCACAATTCCGGTGGGATTGTCAAATTTGTTCAGGGCGTTGATGTTTCTCACCTTGGCGGCAAACTCCGGATGGCTGTAAGCCTTGTAGGACGCAATGCGGAATTCCTTGTCTTCATACGCTCCGGATTTCACTTTCCGGGCGATCATCTGCAAAAACTCCGGAAGCGCCTTGAGATCCGCCAGGGTGCACCTGGGATTGATGGAGGAGCAGCTCGTGTCCTGGAACACTTTCAGCAGTTGCCGGTTGAGCGGGGATTCCGCCTTTTTGTAAAAACCGATCTCCCGCACGGTAAACGCCGGGGAGGCTCCTTCAGGATAATCAACCTCCACCTTGATTTTCTGAACTTTCTGAAGAGGAGTTTTAAATCTGATCATCTTGGAGCCTCCGAGATCAAACTTTCCAAGGTTCTTCCACGATGAGCCGGACATGGCGGATACGGAAACTTCATTAAAATTGGCACCGGAAAAGGTGATGTAATGAATGGTGTCCGGCACTTCAAACACGAACTCCCCCTCCACATGCCACGCTCCGGGGACATGCCAGTTGGCGGATTCCAGAGAACCGTCCACAGCCTGCTTCACGGAATGGCCCCCGGAATAGGGGGGCTGGGGGGAAGAAGCCTCCTTTACTTGAAGCGAGATGTCCTCCGGAACGTCCAGTGAAGGATATTTTTCCGCAAGGGACAAATTCACGGCAAACATTAAAAAAACGAAAAATAAAAAAAACGGAGATAAAATCGGCTCTCTTTTCATAAATTGTACTGGCCCCTGGTGATTACCATACATGATTTCCATCGTCTTTTTTTCACGTTCTCCCTGTTATGGCGCAGAATCCCCTCCTATGGGAACGGAAACTCCCATCCGCTCCACGGCCCAATTCTTTCATGGACCCCCACGAAACATTATGCCATGTTATCCTTCATGAGCGGAAGACCGCCCCATCATCAATCAGGAAGCAAGCCGGGCAAATGGATTGCCGCCCTGGCCGTTCCCTTCTTTCTCCTGGGCACGGGACTATTCTCCTTTTTGTGGAATGTTCCGCTGAATACGCTGAGGCCCGCTCATTCCGCCGCGACGCCTCCCGCAATTCTTATCAGGGAATCTTCTTCCCCGGAAAATCATCCCATGACTCTGGACCCCTCCTTCCTGGCCGGCATCCAGCCTTTCCTGGAACACTATGCGGGATCCGTCAGCAACGCCGGGCGCCTTGACTTCACCACCCATGCCCCGCAGGAAGTGGAAATACGGATGGACGGGCTCTCCATCGGACTAAGCCCTTCCCTGGCGGTTTTCAATTTCCGCACCAGGTACGGGTTCAGCATGCAGACGAGCAGAAAACCGGACGCCGCCGACCGGGCGGTTTACCAGTGGCTGAAAAACATGATGCAACCGGAAGAGCCGGAGGAATCGGAGGGGAGGTTGACACAGGCATCGAACGGAACAGGCTCGGCGTTGTCTAATCCTTCATCTTCCCGGAAAAGCTGTGGAACGGCAGGTTCTTCAGCCGAGGGAGCAACTGCGCCCGCACCGGAAGACGACCCCATACAGCGTTTATGAAACGTATTTACCACGGACCATGGACCCTGGCCGGCCTGGCATGCGCCATTCTGGCCGCAGTAGCCATGCTTTCCCTCTTCTCCTGCGGAGAAAGAGGACAGGCAGGCAACAACAACAGACATCATATGGACAACAAGGATTTAAAGACGATTTACCTGGCGGGAGGCTGTTTCTGGGGAGTGGAAAAGTATTTCTCCCTGATTCCAGGAGTCAGGGAAACGGAAGTGGGGTATGCCAACGGCTCCACGGCTTCCCCCACGTATGAGGAAGTTTGCAGCGGACGCACAGGCCACGCGGAAACGGTAAAAGTGGTGTTTGACCCGGAAAAACTCAGCCTCCCGTTCCTGCTGGAACAATACTATTCCATCATTGATCCCGTTTCCGTCAACAAGCAGGGAAACGACAGGGGAGTTCAATACCGCACGGGCATTTATTATACGGATGAGAAGGACAAGCCGATTATAGAAGCCTCCCTGAAACGGCTCCAGCAGCATTTCAAGCAACCTCTGGCGATTGAGGTTCAGCCCTTGCGCCAATTTTCACAAGCGGAAAAATACCACCAGCGCTATCTGGACAACAACCCCGGCGGCTACTGCCATATTCCGGCCGCCAAGTTCCGGGAGGCGGCCCAGGCCAGGGAAGCCGCACCCGTCTACCGGAAAAAAACGGACGACGAACTGCGCCGCAGCCTGACGCCCGAGCAATTTGCAGTCACGCGGAATAATGCGACGGAACCTCCCTTCCGCAACGAATATTTCAATAACGACAAGCCCGGGATTTACGTGGACGTTACGACGGGGGAACCCCTGTTTCTTTCCACGGACAAGTTTGATTCCGGCTGCGGGTGGCCCAGCTTCTCCCGGCCCATCAAGGAAGAACTGATTCAGGAAAAACAGGATCTTTCCCACGGCATGCGCCGCATGGAAGTCCGCAGTAAAACGGGGGACGCCCACCTGGGCCACGTCTTCACGGATGGCCCGAAGGACCGCGGCGGCCTGCGCTATTGCATCAACAGCGCTTCCCTGAAATTCATTCCTGAACAGGACATGGAAGCGCAGGGGTATGGAAAATACCTGCCCCAGCTGCGCCGGGAGGCCGCGGACAGAAAATCCGCGGAAAAGTAGCCCGCGGGGAAAACGGAAGGTGAGCCTCGCCAATCCATCAATCCGTTAAAAAGTCCGGAGAACGAAGTGCGGCCGGATGAAGAACCGGCTCCATGCAAGACTCCATGCGCACTCATGCCGTAAGGGGGAAAACAAAGATGTTGAATGCGGCGGCCCATGCACAAGCGGTCCCGGAAAGGAATAAAGCAGCACTCCGGAAGAACATTCATCATGCCTCCTTCCCGGGGGCCACAGGCAGTCAATCAATTCCGGTACGCCTGCGTTTGAAAAAGACATCCTCCATCCATGCCGCTGCCGATGAATGGACAATGTGAAACCGGCAGCAGGCCATGGAGGATTTGGGTTGTTGGGGCAATACGACTTGCAGCAAACGCCGTTTATCTTCATGCCGTTCACTGGAATAGCGACGGCCAGGCGCGTTTTGTTTTAAAAAAATGAGTTTTTTATTTTTAACGCTTTCATCCATCTATTGAAAACGACCCGGTTCATTGACAGTGAATCTTTCATAAAAATAGAAAACATTTTCTTCCAGCCCCCGCGTCACCGCACGATCGTGACGGGAGTGCCTACCTTAACGGTCTTGAAAAGCGGCACACAGGAGGAGCGGGTCATGCGGATGCATCCATGTGACTGGGGCGTCTGGAAAACGGGTCCCACGTGCATGCCGATGCCGCTGTCCGTCAGCCGCATGAAATAGGGCATGGAGGCATCATATAAATTGGAGACGTGGTGCACCGCCTTTTCCGTAATGCGGAAATGGCCTACGGGCGTGCGGAGGGAAGCGGTCCCCAGACAGACGGGAAAATCCATGGCTACTTCATCCCCCACCATCAACTGGCCCCTCTGGCTTCCGCGGCTGATCACCACCCGCGTATTGCCCGGAGTGGCCTTTTTCATGATGTCCTGGTTCATCCACTCGTCGTGCACCTCCGTATAATCCACCCCGGCCACCACCACTCTCGTATTCGGCCCGTAAGAAGTCATGGGCATGGTCGTAGGCGCAGTCAGGGGCACCATGCGCAAATTCTCTTCCTGCGGCCCTGAACAAGCCGCCAGCGCCAGCGCTCCCGCTCCTGCAATAATTGATAAGGTTTTTTTCGCGTTCATCATCTTTAACCCTTTCAGAGGGTTGGACAATGCCGCGAACTTATTTTCAATGTTTCATGACGCACTCTATCATTTCTCCGGCATGCATGGAAGAGACAGGAACCGGAAAAGAAGCGGCCGTCAGGACAGCGGAATATTGCGTGCCACGGTAAACAGAACAAGTACGGCCACGCCAGCGGTCAGCACCCGCAGGAATACGGCCCTGTCCCTGATGAAGAACAGCGTTCCCAGCCAGACGAGCGTGGGAACCAGCAGCACGTTGTACCGCAGGGAATCAAGCCAATGGCCATGAAGCAGGGCATGCAGGGCCCTGGTGGAACCGCAGCCGTAGCAAAGATAACCCGTGGTTTTATAAAAAAGGCACTCCGGCAACCAGCCGGACCGGGAGGGATCATCCACCAGCAGGAGCACCGCGCATGCCGCAGCCAGCAGCGCCAGATACAGGAAAAACAGTTTCATTCCATAAAAAAGGCCTGCGGATCTCCGGTTCTCCGCAAGCCATGGATTCACGAGCTTGGTGAAGCCTTTTATCAGTTGCGCCAGGCAGTCCAGCCGCCGACCAGCATCAGGACGATGCTGAGAATTACGGCAATAAGGCTCATCGTCTTGCCGTTGCTCTTGTCGGGATATTTGTTGAGGCCTATGATGCCCAGAATGAGGCCTACGAGGCTGCATAAAACGGCAAAGACGAGGGCGCAAATGGCAAGCGTATTGTTTGGTCTTTCTAACTCAGACATATTCTTTAATCCAGTTTGGTTTTTATTGGGGTGCGCCCAGCAGGATGCCAGACGCAAATCCTTGCCATCTAAACAAAATGCCGTGCTTCTACAAGTTTTTCCTGGTTCTGTTGTCAGTTCCTGCGCGTCTTACAGGCAAAAACGCCGGAAAAAACCGGTAGTCCGCGTGCAGAAAGGCATTTCCGCGCTTGCGGCAAAGGTGAAAAATCCTCTCCCCCGTCACACAGAGTCCTTGCCTTATCATATTTGGCCTGTATAGTACCCGCGACTGCCAGGAGGGCAGCCGCCTGTTTACAGTTAACCCTCTATTCCGCATCATGACCAAGATTGCCAAGAGCACGTTCACCACGGGAACCGGAACCCCGGGACAGTTTTATTCACTGCCAGCCCTGGCGGAAAACGGCTATCCCCGCCTGAACCGTCTTCCCGTTTCCATCCGGATCGTTCTGGAATCCCTGCTCCGCAATTGCGACGGCCTGAAGGTAACGGAAAAGGATGTGGACAACCTGGCCTCCTGGAACGCCAAAAATCCCGGTTCCTATGAAATCCCGTTTACGGTGGCCCGCATCGTCCTCCAGGACCTGACGGGCGTTCCTCTGCTGGTGGACTTGGCCGCCATGCGCTCCGCGGTGGCCGGACTGGGAAAAGACGCCTCCGTCATTGAACCGCTGGTTCCCGTGGATCTGGTGGTGGACCATTCCGTCCAGGTGGACTGGGCAGGCCGTACGGACGCCCTGGAAAAGAACCTGGACATCGAATTCCAGCGGAATGCGGAACGCTACGAATTCCTCAAATGGGGCCAGCAGGCTTTCCACACCTTCTCCGTAGTGCCTCCTTCCGTGGGCATTGTCCACCAGGTGAACCTGGAATACCTGGCGCAGGGCGTCATGGAAAAGGACGGCGTTTACTTCCCGGATACCCTGGTGGGGACGGACTCCCACACTACGATGATCAACGGCATCGGCGTCGTGGGCTGGGGCGTGGGCGGCATTGAAGCGGAAGCCGGCATGCTCGGCCAGCCGGTCACCTTCCTGGTGCCGGAAGTAGTGGGCGTCCACATGACGGGGGAACTCCGTGAAGGAGTGACCGCCACGGACCTGGCGCTCCATGTCACCCAGATGCTGCGCAGCCACGGCGTCGTAGGCAAATTTGTGGAATTCTTCGGCGAAGGAGCGGCGGCCCTCCCGCTGGCGGACCGCGCCACCGTGGCGAACATGGCCCCGGAATACGGCGCCACCATGGGCTTCTTCCCCATGGACGAACGCTGCTCCGACTACCTGCGCCAGACCGGCAGGAGCGAGGAAGCCATCGCCACGTACGAAAACTACTTCAAGGCCCAGGGCCTGTGGGGAATGCCCCGCAACGGGGAACTGGACTACACGGTTCAGCTGGAACTGGACCTGTCCACCGTAGAACCCGCCGTTTCCGGCCCCAAGCGCCCGCAGGACCACATCCGCCTGGCCTCCATCAGGGACAGCTTCCGCAAGCTCGCCGGCATGCCTGCGTCGGAAGGCGGTTACGGCAAAAAGGAATCCCCGGCGGTCAAGGTCACCATGCACTCCCCGGCGGGCGTTCCCGTTCCGGTGGAAGGCTTCAGCCAGGAGGCGGAACTGAAAGACGGCAGCATCCTCATCGCCGCCATCACCTCCTGCACCAACACCTCCAATCCGGGCCTGATGCTCGCCGCCGGGCTGCTCGCCAAAAAGGCGGTCGCGCTGGGCCTGCAAGTGCCGCCGCACGTAAAAACGTCCATTGCGCCGGGCTCCCGCATCGCCTCAGACTACTTTGCGGCCAACCAGCTCCAGGAATCCCTGGACGCCCTGGGTTTTGAAACCGTCGGCTACGGCTGCACCACCTGCATCGGCAACTCCGGACCGCTGAATCCGGAACTGGAACAGGCGGTCAGGAGCAATGACATCGTGGCCGCCTCCGTCCTGTCCGGCAACCGCAACTTTGAAGCGCGCATCCATCCCTCCATCAAAACCAACTTCCTGATGTCCCCTCCGCTGGTCGTCGCCTTCGCGCTGGCCGGACGCGTGGACATCGACTTCCAGACGGAACCGCTGGGCACGGACCGCAGCGGGAATCCCGTCTTCCTGAAAGACCTCTGGCCCAGCTCCGGGGAAATCGCGGAAGCCGTCGCCAAATCCCGCAATCCGGAAGCGTACCGGGAACTGTACACCATCACGCCGGACAAAAATCCGCGCTGGGCCGCGGTGTACGCGCCGGAGGGTTCCGTTTTCCAGTGGAATGAAAACTCCACCTACATTCAGGACCCGCCCTTCTTCTGCGGCTTCAACGGGCAGCCCCGCACACTGGCGGACATCAGGGACGCCCGCCCCCTGGGCATCTTTGGCGACTCCGTGACTACGGACCACATCTCCCCCGCCGGGGCCATCCGGGAAACGGGCCCCGCCGGACTATACCTGCAAGGCATGGGGGTGGACAGAAAAGACTTCAACTCCTTCGGCTCCCGCCGCGGCAACGACCGCGTGATGACCCGCGGCACCTTCGCCAACGTCCGCATCAAAAACCTGATGGTGGACGGCACGGAAGGCGGCTATACGCTGTACTTCGGCGACCGCCCCATTCCCGCCCCGGACAAGAAAATAACCCCTGCCGCGGGTGCTCCCGCCTTCATCTATGATGCGGCCATGGCCTACGCGCAGGACGGCGTCCCGCTCATCGTCATCGGCGGAGAAGACTACGGCATGGGCTCCTCCCGCGACTGGGCGGCCAAGGGCACAAACCTGCTGGGCGTCAAGGCCGTCATCACCAAGAGCTTTGAACGCATCCACCGTTCCAACCTGATCGGCATGGGCGTGCTGCCCCTCAACTTCTCCGACAAGGCGGACTATGACCGCATCGCCCCCTTGAAGGACGCCACCTTCTCCATCCTGGGGCTGGACAACGGCATTGCCCCGCGCCAGCAGGTCACGCTGCGCGTGCAGCCCGCAGACGCGGAGGCGTTTGACGTGCCCGTCATCGTCCGCATTGATACGCCCATTGAAAAGGAATACTACCTGGCGGGCGGCATCCTGCAATACGTGCTCACTCAAATCCTCAAATAACGCGGCGTGGCCCGGTTTTTCCGGCGCCGCGACCTTTCCAGACGGTCCGCCCTTCCCTGAAGGCGCGGGCCGTTTGACGCCTTCCGCTCCGGGCACACCCGCAGCCCCATGACACGGCCTGATTAGTTCAATTGAACTAATTCCAAATTCTGCTTGCAATCCTTCCGGGCTGTTTCTAGAACAAACACATGGAATATAGATCTGTCTGGACGTGCTTTCTTGCCATATTCGCCGCCCTGGCGTTCTGCAGCTGCTCGCAGAACGATAAAATGAGGCCGCCGGCCGTCTCCTTCAAAATTCAAAAAGCCCCGGTAGTCCCCCGCACATCCAACCAGATGGGCCGTGAAGTGGGCATCCGCGTCTCCTACATGCCCAAAAGCACGTATGCCCGCAGGCATGCGGCCTCCATGCACCCCCGCTTCATCACCATCCATAGCACCGCCAATCCCAAGGGAGACGCGCACGCCCACTCCCGCTACCTGAACAGCGGCAAATCCCGCAGCCTGAACTGGCACTTCACCGTGGACCAGTTCGGCGCGTACCAGCACATTCCCACGACGGAAACGGGCCACCACGCGGACCACTCCGGCCCGGGCGACCAATACTCCGTAGCCATTGAAATGTGTGAATGCACCACGCACAACCCCGTGGTCATCTACAACAAGACGGCCAAGCTGGCAGCCCTGCTGATGATGCGCTACAACGTCCCCCTGCGCAACGTGGTGCCCCACAACTACTGGTCCGGCAAAAACTGCCCCGCCCCGCTGATGACCAACGGCCGCCCCGGCTATAAATGGAGCTGGTTCATCTCCCGCGTGGACTACTACTACCGCTGCCTCCAGGCCGGAAAGTAATCCCTCTCCGCAACATGGCCGCGCATGCCGCACTCATGACAAGGCGCTCTCTTTACCGTTTCCGGCGGAGGGTGCTTCATGAAGAGTATGAAAATCATCACTTCCCCCGGAGATACTCAGCGGCTGAGCAACGGAATCCCCATTCCGGGCATCGGTTATGGAACCTACCTGGCCCCGGACGACATGTCGGGAACCCGGAGCATTCTTGACGCGCTGGAAGCGGGCTACCGCCTCATTGACACGGCCAGCGTGTACGGCAATGAAAAAACGGTGGGGCGCGCCGTCAGGGAAAGCTCCATCCCGAGGGAGGAAATCTTCATCACCAGCAAAGTCTGGAACACGGACCAGGGTTATGAAACCACGCTGAGCGCTTTTGACGCCTCCCTGAACCGCCTCGGAACGGATTATCTGGACCTGTACCTGATCCACTGGCCCATCCCCGCCGGATATGAGAAGGACTACAGAGAGCTGAACAGGGAAACCTGGAAAGCCATGGAGCGCCTTTACAAGGAGGGCCAGGCAAGGGCCATCGGCGTCAGCAACTTCCTTCCCCGCCATTTGGAAGCCCTGATGGAACAAGCCGATACCATCCCCATGGTGAACCAGCTGGAAATCAATCCCAGGTACCACCAGACGGAAGCGGTCGCCTTCTGCCGGGAACACGGCATTCTGGTGGAATCATGGGGCCCCCTGGCCCGCGGAGGCATCCTGGAGGAACCCGTCCTGCGCCGCATCGCGGACAAGCATAAAAAATCCGTAGCCCAGATATGCCTCCGCTGGGAACTCCAGCGCGGCATCGTGCCCCTCCCCAAATCCGTGCATGCGGACAGAATCAAAGCCAATCTGGACATCTTCAACTTCTCCCTGGACGGAGAAGACATGGCCCTTATTGACACGCTGGATGCCCCCGGGCACTACTCCATTCACCCGGACCATCTTTCCGAGGAGTGATTTTTTAATGAACCCGGGAAAAAGTCCAGACAAGCATTTCATTCCTTTCTATAAAAATTTGTTAGATTTTTAATAAATGTTTTGATTTTAAACGTAATATTTATTCATTGAAAAATATCCCCTTTCTTATCGTATTATTTTGTTGACAAATTCATAATTATTTTGTTTTATTGTTGAAATGTCCTCAACAAATCCTTCTTATAGATTGCCATGAACAAAAAAATAAAGCTATTATGCTGCTTGCTGTTGACCGGCCTATCATTTGCCTGCGAAGCAAATGCAGCTCTAGCTCAATGCCAGGGGAGCGTCTCCAGACCGTCTAATTTGCCTCCCAAAGAAAAGCAGCTTGCATATATCCCAGGTGAAGATAAGCTAAAAATTAGGACCATAGTTACTGTTATACACAAAGACGGAACACCAGAAGAAGAGAAAGTAGATCAAACAATTCCATTTAAATGGAGCGATTGGTTGATTAAGGGATATACTCTTGATCAGGCAATCCTTGCAGCAGCTGGACAATATCTTAAACAGGTAATGGACAATATGTGTATAAAACACGGTTGTTTTAAGAAATCTTAATAAAAAAATAATAATGAAAATAATATTTAAATACATCACCATAGCGTTAATAACTACTTTTTCTGCAATAACAGTACAGTCATTTGGAGCGGAAAATGAAAACTCTGTTGCCAGTGCCTCTGAATTTTCTAAAGTTATTGTCTTGTCTCCTAAAGAAATTAAAACTGTTGATAGGATCAGGCCTGTACAAGAAGATTATATCAGAAAACATTATGAAGGATATCGAATCATATTTAACATGTACACAAAAGACAGTAAGGATTGTCCTATAGAAGTTTTTGCACTTGAAAATGATGAAAATAAGACAGCATACGTTACTTTTGATATGAGCCAAGTGTATAAAAAGCTCAAAGTAAAAAATAAGGAAACAAGAGAAAAGATAGAATTATTGGAAAAAAAACACTAATTCAAATTTCTAATTTATACATCCTCCGATCGATAAATTGAAATAATTTCATTGCACATAAAATGAAATTATTATTGCTATTATTAGTCTTATTTAGTCCATTGCTCCTTCATGCCGGAGATTTGGAACAACAGAGATTAGAATGGCAATTGAGATCCGGCGATGTGCGCAACATTGCCGGTCTCAGCCGCCAATACGTCCAGAAAAAACTGGGAGCTATCAATATAGAAGATATAGAAACTTTATTGGCAGACAAAGCACTAGCTCAAACCTGTTACATGGCCCATTTTTTTGCCTCCGTTGGTAAAGAAAAAAATGCTAGTCTGCATGAATTAAAGGATCAGAAGTTCTGCTCCTGGCTGATGAAGCATCCGGAAATATTTGAAAAATTCGTTTTCGCCAAGGCTTCCGGACGTGAAACATTAGCTGTATTGCATAACATCTGGGTCAAGGAAAACGGCGAGCTTTCCGGAATGTATCTCAATATGGCCCTGGGAGCTGCTCTCGTCTCCACATCCCGGGAACTGGAGGCATGCTTGGCAAGGTACGATTTTTACAAAAAATCCTTTGAGGAGAAAAAACTTTTTCCTCAATTTGACACGCTGGAACCGTGGGAGCTTCATATCCTTTTCCAGGGAAGAGAAAGCCTCGAAGAACTGGCTTGGGCACAGGAATATGTGTCTCAGAAAAAAAGATTCAAGGCTGACAATGCCGGGAACGTAGCATGTTCTTTCATTCCCTACCGCATGACCAACAAAAAAGGCGTCAGTGTGCATGCGGGAGGCCCGTTCTATGACAACAAGCCTATTTCCCTTCAAATTTACGTGGAATACGGAGGAGTATGTGGCGCGGTCTCCAAAGGGTCCGTCGGGTTTTTGAAAGCCAAGGGTATTCCCGGCTACGCCATCGGTCAGCCTGGTCATTGTGCCTTTGTGTGGAAGCAAGCGCCCCACAAATGGGTCATCGGCAATAATATTTACGGATGGACTTGGTCAGAAGGAGGAAATGGTCCATGGAAAGGGTGCACATCCATTATTCGTGAGGTAGCCCGTTTTAAGGAGGGACAGAACGTCTCCGGTTCAGCTTTATGCCATCATTTGGGTCTGTTGTCTCCCGACCCGCAGCAGGCAGATTCCCTTTTGAAAGAAGCATTGAAGCTTAACCCAGCCAATTATCCCGTCTGGCAGGTTTTAGCTAAAAAAGTCTCTCGTAAAACAGGAAACAGTGAAAAGCTCGCTCTCCTGGAAAAGTTCAAGGAAGCTTTCCCCGACAATGCAGCTCTATGGGAACATTTCTTGAAGAGTCAACTAGGCATTGACTGGAAAAAAACAGATGCTTATGCCACTTACCCCTTCCTGTTAAACAGTAGTGAAAGCAGGGATGCCGTGGACGTTTACATGCGCAATTTCAGTGCGCAAGCATGCAAGGATATTCCAGCCATGTCGGGAAAATTGCCTTATGAAACAAAAACAAGGGGTGTCTTTTTCAAAAACTGGCTGACTTATTATCAGGAAAATAAGATTGACCGGAAAGTGAGAGTACAGACCTGCGCAGTCTTGGAAAAGGCGCTTCCTGGACTCTTAAAATATGAGAAAACGGCTTCCCAGTTTCTGGAATTTTACGGAAAAGCACTTGAACTATGGAATGATAAAAACTTGCTTTCCCGTGCCAATGTGTTCCTGATGAATTATCTGGATAAGACCGATAATCCAGAAGTCAAAAAGAAACTGGCGGCAACAGGAGCGAAGGTAGCGGACCTTTTGAAAGACAGGAAGAGCCTGTTGCGCTACTCGGAGGCCATGTAAAGGTTGCTACCCTTCCAGAAGACCATTCTTGAATGCTCTCCTGAAAAAAGGATATCCCTTGCGAAGAAGGATGGGGAGTCTTCAAGCATTTCGTTTTCTGGCGGATTCCACCAGGCGCAGCCGGGCTTCCTGCCTGGCACGGAATGCCTGTTCGCGTTTTCTTTCCTCCGCCAGGGCCGCCTTCTTTTCAGAATCACGGAGTTTCCCGTAAAGCAGCGGGTTCATGGCGGCCTCGTCCTCCGGGCCTTCATGGTGGTACACGGGCAGCCCGTCCGCGGCCAGCGCCACATGGTAGTAACGGCCGTCCTCCCTGGAGTCCCGGCCTTTTTTGTCCAGGCGGGAAAGAATCACGGCATACCCCAGCCCCGGAGCGTTCATCAGCTTCCGCTGGTCGTCAAACAGGGCGGCAACGCGCATGTTGTCGTAGTCCAGCTTCATGATGCCGCAGACCATTTTGCCCTCCGTATTCCAGTACATCACCAGCTTCTTTTTTCCCAGGGAATTGGGCTTGCACGTTTCATAGGCTCCCTTGACGGGGCGGCTTTCCATGGACAGGGAGTAGTCCGCATTGGTGTAGGATTTTGTCTCCCTTGCGGCGAGTCGTTCACCCGGAGGGAGCAGGGAGGAAACGGGAGCACGCATTTCCGTCCGTTCCTCAGACATGTATTTGGAGGGAATGAGCAGGCCTTTTCCGGTATCGTAATAGGCGTAAAGGCTTCCCTGGTCCAGAACCATATCAAAGTTTTTCTGCCCCCTCCCGCTTTCCGGGCGCGCCTGCGGGCGGCAGTATTCCTGGATTCGGAACGGAGGGCCCTTGATGGCGGAAAGAGAAGTGGTACAGACCAGCCCGTCCACCTTCCTGGTCCCCGTCAAGGTTCTGGCGGGGTTTTTCCGGGCCGCTTCATTATAGCGGGGAGTGATGTCTTTTTCCACCGGCGTCCACGTTGCTTTTTCCAGCTCCTTCATCAGGAACGGCCAGAGCGTCGCGGCCAGCTTCAGGTCCCGGCGCGCCACCGTGCCCGTCAGGGAAGCCGCCAGCGCCGCGTCTTCCTCATCCAAGCGGTTCAACGGAATTTCCACACGTTTCCGTCCCGTTCTAAGCGCCAATCTGGAACCCGTGCAGGATTGAAAACTGCCTTTTACCACGTCTCCGAGCTTGGATATCCATTCCCGTTCGCCCGGAAAGGCATATTCATCAGCCGGCGCACAAACCGCGCCGCACCATACCAGCACAGCAAGCAGAAGGAATTTCATCGTCAGGGACACAGGGTTGCAACTGCAACCCTAACAACTGCGCTGGCCGGATAAAAGCTTTTAATCGACCGCTGCTGCATCGGGAAACCGGAACAAGAAAGGGGAAAACGGCCTCATCACATGTCATCCGGAGGCCATGCAGGGCCGATAAGGGCCGGGAGGCCCTTTTTCCCGGGTGGGAGGCCGCGAAACCGGGGGAAAATTGGAAGAAGCAGGGGAAGCTGAATTTGGCTTGCCTGGGAGTGAGGGGCTCCAGCCCCTCATCATTCCCCCAATCAGCGGCCTCATGCCACCCTGACTGCGCACCCGGAGAAAACCCTCGGACTGCGATTATTGCTTCTTTCCTTTTTTAGGAGCCGCCTCTGCCGTTTTAGCGCTTCTTCCCGCGCCTTTCCCGGCAGTTTTGGGCGTTCTGGCCGTTTTGGAAGCCGAAGCTTTTTCCTTGTCTTCCGACTTGGCCGCAGCTTTTTTAGCCGGATATTTCTTTTCCCGGGGCGGGAATTCAAAGCCGATCTTGCCCGTCTTCGCATTGAAGACCAGATAAGCGTCAAACGGACGCTTGGTGCGCTGGGAGATGAAGCCCTTCATCAGGTCGGACTTTCCTTCCGCCAGAATCTTCAACACCTGGTCCAGCGGAATTTCACGGCCCAGGATGGTCCGGGAAACGGAGACGGCGGCATTTTCCTTTCCAATGGCCAGGGAAGGAACTTTCCAGGCCTTGGCCGTTTCCATCACATCGTGTTCCCCCATGTCCGGGATGGTGACGGAAGCCACCTTCACGGCTTCCTCCGCCCCTGCGGCTTCATCTTCCTCCCGTGCCGGGAAGTAGAGCGTGGCCCGGAATTTGTCGTTGAGCTCCAGCCCCGCTTCAAAGGGTTTGCCGAACCGGGAGGTGAAGCCGTGGAGGATTCCCGTCTTGCCGTCCACAATGAGGGTTTTCAGCTCTTCATCCGTCATGTCGCGGCCGGAGATGACCTTGCGGATGCTGAATTTGCAGGAACGGCAGGAAACGGCGTCCAGCGTGTTTTTCAGGCCGTGGGCATGGCAGGACGGGCAGTCCAGTTCCATTTCCGGCAGTTCCACCTGCTGCTGGGCTTCCCGGAAGTCTTTCACCCTCTTCACGATTTCCCCGGTCAGAGTCTTGATGCCTTCCATGAAGGAGTCCCTCGGCAGGGCGGCCTGTTCCATCTGCTTGAGCTTGTATTCCCATTCCCCGGTGAGGCTGGGGGAGGTGAGCGTTTTCAACCCGATGCGTTCCAGCAGGGCGATCAGTTCAATCCCGCGGCGCGTCGCCAGAAGCTCGCGGCCGTCCCGGACAATGTATTCCTGGGAAATGAGGCCTTCAATGATGGAGGCGCGGGTGGCGGGGGTGCCCAGGCCGCGTTCGCTCATGGCGGCGGCCAGTTCTTCGTCATGAACCAGCTTTCCGGCGCCTTCCATGGCGGCCAGCAGCGTGGCTTCATTGTACCGGGCGGGCGGCTTGGTCATGGCGTTGCGGATTTCAATTTCACGCACGGCGGCCTGTTCCCCGTCACGGACGGGCACCAGCTCTTCCTTGGAGGAACTGCCCGCCTTGCGTCCGTAGACGGCCTGCCAGCCCGGTTCCACCAGCACGCGGCCCGTGGTGAGGAAGGCGTCCGTCACGCCGCCCTGGTGGGCAATGAGCGTGGTTCTGCGCGTGTCCTCAAAGACGGCGGGGGGGAAGAAGACGGCCAGGAAGCGGGCCATGACCATTTCAAAGAGTTTCTGCGCGTCCCCGGTGAGCTTCTCCATCTTCCCGGTCGGGATGATGGCAAAGTGGTCGCTCACCTTTTTCGTGTCAAACACGCGCCGGTTGGGCTTGATGCGCTTGTTGTCCAGGATGTCCTTCGCAAAAGTGGCGAATTCCGGGTCCTGCTCCGCCACCGTGCCCACGATGCCGTAGACCTTGCCCAGGTAGTCCTCCGGCAGGTAGCGGGAGTCCGTACGGGGATAGGTAAGCACCTTGTGCTTTTCATAGCACTCCTGGGCCAGCTGGAGCGTGCGCTTGGCGGAAAAGCCGTAGCGGTTGGCGGCTTCCCGCTGGAGGGAGGTCAGGTCATACAACAGCGGGGCGATCGTGGTGACGGGTTTCTTTTCCTCCGTTACCGTGCCGGATTTGCCGCGGCAGCGGTCGCGGATAACGGTCGCCTGTTCCGGATCCCAGATGCGTTCCGCCCGGGACTGGGGGTTGTCGTTCTTTTTCCACTCCCGGTCAATCCAGCGGCCGGAGTAGGAGCCGGACTGCACGTCGAATTCAGCCCACACTTCCGAATAGGGCACCGGTTCAAACGCCTGGATTTCCAGTTCCCTCTGCGTCAGAATGGCCAGCGTGGGGGTTTGGACGCGCCCGGCAGGAGTGACGTTGAAGCCTCCCCGGGATTGCAGGATGGTCAGCGCGCGGGTGCTGTTCAGGCCAATCAGCCAGTCTGATTCGGAACGGCACACGGCGGCGTTCGTCAGGGGCTGCATGTCGGCCTCGCTGCGCATGCTGTGCCACGCATTGAGGATGGCTTCATCCGTCATGGACTGCATCCACAGGCGGCGGGCAGGCTTGGTCCATTTTCCGTAACGGACCATGTTGTGGAAAATCAGTTCCCCTTCCCGCCCGGCGTCACATGCGTTGACGATTTCCGTAACGTCCTTGCTCCTGGCAAGCTGGAGCACCTTTTTCAAGCGGTCTTCCGATTGCTTGATGGGTTCCAGTTCAAACGTTTGGGGAATGACGGGCAGGTAGTCGAATTTCCAAGGCAGGGATTTGCCGCCTTCCGTCATGGGTTTTTTCTGTTCCAGCAGGTGGCCCACGGCGGACGTGATGATGGCCCGGTCATTCTGGTAAAACGCTCCGGATTTGTCCCGGGTGAATTTTCCAAGCTCCTTGCCAAGGACTCTCGCCAGATCAGTGGCGACGCTCGGCTTTTCTGCTATAATTAACGTTTTGGACATATTGGCTGCTCGGAAAAATAGAAGTGGTAAACAGTGGAGGCAACGCTATCCGCACGGGGGACGTTGCATTTGGAGTTGAATTCCTACTCCCCTACCCCCCATGCTTGTCAATAACCAATTACGTATTTACGGGAAAAGCGCGCTTTTATGTCAGAATAACGGATTTTCCTGCCTCCATTTTCCGGAAAAGCCGCACTGGCACCTTGCCAGCCATCTTCCGCCATGCTATTTGCGGGATGATGAAAACGAGCCTTCCTTTCGTCCTGCTTCCCGCCTGCTTGGCGCTGCTGGGGGCCTGCTCCCCCACGCCGTCCGACCGCATCGCGAAGAATACGCAGGCCTATGAACAGCTTCCGAAGGAGCAACAGGTAAAAGTGGCGCGCGGAGAGCTGGAAAAAGGCATGTCCCCCATAGCGGTCCTGCTGGCATGGGGGGAACCTGAACAGAAGATGGCAGGCCGGATGAACGGGAAGAGTACGGAACGGTGGATTTATACGCGGAGCGGCACGGGCTGGTCCGTGGGCCTGGGCGGAGGCGGATTCCGCAGCAGGGATTCCGGGGTAGGCACCGGCATAGGCGTCACGATGCCTCTGGGCAGCCGTCCGCCCGTTTCCTATAATGTCTTGTTTGAAAATGGAAAGGTCATCGGCTGGGAAGCCGTCAATGGCTTTTAAACGGCATTTCCCTGTAGGAGCTTTTCCATCCGTTCCGCTCCGGCATCTCCCGCCGGGCGCACTGTTTTTCCTATTTGCCGGCGGCCTTGACGATGGCCTCCACCAAGCCGTTGATGTCGTGCGTTTTCGCGGTAATGGAAGGCGCGCGGCCCAGCTCCTTGAGGGTTGCCGTGGTCACGGGCCCGATGCTGGCGGCCTTGCAGCCGTCCGGCCACGGGAGCCCCAGCTTGAAGAAGTTTTCCGCCGTGGAGGAGCTGGTGAACGTCACGATATCCGCCCCCCGTTCCCGGAAAGCCGCCTGGGCTCCCGCCACGTCCTCCGTTTCCACTTCCGTCCTGTAGGCGATGCATTCGTCCACAATCGCCCCCAGGGCGGTCAGCCCGTCGTAAATCACGCGGCGCGCTTCCTCCCCGCGCACCCACAGGAACGTGCTGTGCTCAATGGTTCCGATTTCCTCGCGGGCATCCTTGAAGGCTTTGACGAGTCCTTCCGCCACGAATTTTTTAGGCATGATATCCACGGCCAGCCCGTATTCCCGGAGCTTCGCCTCCGTTCCGGGCCCGATGGCCGCAATCCTGGCGCCTCCAATGCTACGGATGTCCTTGTACACGGCAAAAAACGCCTGGAAGAAGCGTTCCACCCCGTTGGGGCTGGAGAACACCAGCCAGTCATAGGTATGGGCGTGCACCACGCCTTCCGCAAATTCTCGCTTGTTGGAAGGGGGAGCCATGCGGATGGTGGGCATTTCCAGCACTTCCGCACCCAGACGGCGCAGGCGCACGCTCAGGCCCCCGGCCTGGGCGCGGGTGCGCGTCACCACGATGCGCTTGCCGAACAGGGGCAGTTTTTCAAACCAGTCCAGGCTGTCGCGTTCCTTCACCACATCCCCGATCACGACTACCGCGGGAGCACCCAGCCCCGCCTTTTGGACCTTGGCGGGCAGCGTCCCGACAGTGCCCGTGACCGTGCGCTGAATGCCCGTGGTGGCCCACTGGATGGCGGCGGCCGGCGTGGACGGCTCCTGACCGTACCCGATCAGGGCTTCGCAGACGTCCGCCAGCTTCTGCATGCCCATCAGCATGATTTTCGTGCCCTGCGCTCCGGCGATTCCTTTCAGGTCCAGGGAAGATTCCTTTTTGTTCACGTCTTCATGGCCCGTGAATACGGTAAATTGCGTGCAGTACTTGCGGTGCGTCACCGGAATGCCCGCATAAGCCGGCCCCGCAATGGCGGAGGTAATGCCCGGAATGACTTCAAACGGCACGCCCGCTTCATGCAGGGCGTCCGCTTCCTCCCCCCCGCGCCCGAAGACGTAGGGATCGCCGCCTTTCAGGCGCACCACTTTTTTCCCGGCGCGTCCCAGTTTGACCAGCAGGGCATTGATTTCCTCCTGCGGCAGGGCGTGGCGTGAAGCCCGCTTGCCCACAAAAATCCTTTCACATGCGGCAGGAGCCCAGTTCAGCAGTTCCGCCGAACTCAGCGCATCATATACCAGCACTTCCGCCGCTTCCACCAGTTCCCGCCCGCGGACGGTCATCAGGCCGGGATCCCCCGGACCCGCTCCAAGCAAATAAACAATACCCTGTTGCATGCTGTCATTCAACTTCATCACCCGCTTTTTGGCGACAATAAACCCCGCCATGCCCGGATTCATTCCATTGATGGCAGAATTGTCACAAGACATCCACAAAAGATTCTTGTTTTTTGAATAAATACAATTATCACGTATTTATGAATATTTCACGTATACTTACAACCACTCTCGCCGCCGCATTCACCCTTCCGGCTTTGGCGGATATTCCGGCCTCCCGAGTTCCCGCCCCCGTGAAGGAACAGGTGCAGAAGCAGTATCCGAACGCCGGCGCCATCGAATGGGATTTCGACAACGACGAAGACGTTTACGAAGCGGAATTCCATCTCAACGGCCTGGAATACGACGTCAAGCTTTATCCGGACGGCACCGTCTGCCTGATTAAGGCGGACATGCGCCTTCAGGACCTGCCCGCTCCCGTTACGGCAGCCGTAGCCCGCGATTTCCCGGGGTACGCCCCCCGCCGGGCCAAGCAGATCACCGCGAGGGGCGCCCTGAAGTACCGGGTGGACTGCCGGTCCGAAACCGCCTCCGTCCGCAAATTGGAGCTTTACTATGCCCCGGACGGCAAACTTCTTTCCCAGAAGGCGGACGATTGAATTCGCCGTTTTTCCGCATGTTTCCGTATGACAGAAGCCGGGGAAACCTCCCCCGGCGGCTGACACGGCCCTCTCTGGATTCAACAAAGCCTTATGATATAAGGTCAAACTTGCAATGATTGAGTTATTCAATACCGACTTCCTTTCCTACACGGCCCAGGCGGCGGAAACCGCTCCGCAGCATTCCTATACCATTTACTGGATGATTCTGCTGGGCTCCATGCTTCTGAGCTGGCTGGTCAGCGCGCGCATGAAGAGCCGTTTCAGCGAATATTCCCAGATTCCCATTCCGGTGACCGGGCGGGAAGTGGCGGAACAGATGCTGAAGGACAACCATATCACGGACGTGAAGGTGATTTCCACCCCCGGCCACCTGACGGACCATTACAATCCGGCGGACAAGACCGTCAACCTGAGCGAGTCCGTTTACAATTCCAACAGCATCGCCGCCGCGGCCGTGGCGGCCCATGAAGTGGGGCATGCCGTGCAGCACGCCCAGGCCTATCACTGGCTGGGCCTGCGGTCCGCGCTGGTTCCCATCGTCCAGTTCTCCTCCAATCTGGTGAGCATCGTGCTGATTATCGGCATTATCCTGCTGGCCATGGGCGGTTCCCCATGGGTGCTGGGGCTGGGCATCGGCCTGTTTGCCATGACCACCATCTTCGCCTTCATCACGCTTCCGGTGGAGTTTGACGCTTCCGCCAGGGCTCTGAAATGGCTGGACCGTTCCCACCTGATGAATTACTTCGACCACGGAAAGGCCAAGAGCGCCCTGTTCTGGGCGGCCATGACCTATGTGGTGGGCGCGCTTTCCTCCCTGGCCATGCTGCTGTATTACGTGTTCATTTTCCTGAACGCGCGCGGCAGGGAATAACCCGGAGCGCGGGCGCTGCGGAATACGGGGTTCCAGCCGATGCGGATAACGCGGCTTTTCAGGCCCTCCCTCCGCAGGAAAACCTTTTCCAGCCTTTTTCCCGAAAGACGGGGAGCACGGAAACGTGCTCCCCTTTTTTAACGCATCAGGAGGGGGCAGCGGCCCCATGCAGGGTTCCGCCTTCCCGCTCCTTCCGCAGCCGGGGTATTCCAGCCGTTTCCGTTCCAGCCTCCTCCTGCCTTACGCTTCTTCCGGGCGTTCCTGTTTCCTCTTTCCGGCAGTCAGGCGGAAGAAGAGGGGAACCAGGAAGATCGCCAGCAGCGTGGCCGTAATGATGCCGCCCAGCACCCCGGTGCCTACGGCGCGCTGCGCCCCCGCCGCCGCCCCATGGGCGAAAGCCAGCGGAATGACGCCCGCCCCGAACGCCAGGGAGGTCATCAGAATGGGCCGCAGGCGCAGTTTGGCGGCGGCAACGGCAGCCGCCATCACGTCCATGCCTTCCCGGTAGAATTCCTTGGCCACTTCCACAATCAGGATGGCATTCTTGGCGGAAAGGCCGATGGTCGTAATCAGGCCCACCTTGAAGTAGATGTCGTTGGGCATGTCGCGCAGGAAGACGGCCAGCAGGGCCCCGAGCAGGCCCAGGGGCACCACCAGGATGACCGCCAGCGGAATGGACCAGCTTTCATACAGGGCCGCCAGCACCAGGAAGACGATCAGGATGGACAGGCCGAAGAGCAGCGTGGCCTGGGAGCCGGCAAGTTTTTCTTCATAGGATTGTCCCGTCCATTCAAATCCCACGCCCTGCGGCAGGGTGGCGGTAATCTGCTCCAGGGCGTTCATGGCGTCCCCGCTGCTCTTGCCGGGCGCGGAGGAACCGTTGATGGTGAAGGAGGGATAGTTGTTGTAGCGCGTGAGCTGCGGGGGGCCCGCCGTCCAGTCCAGCCGGACGAAGGAGGAGAGGGGCAGAAGCTTCCCCTGGTCATTGCGGACATGCAGGTCTTCAATATCGTTGCCGTTCAGGCGGCTTTTTCCGTCCGCCTGCACAATGATGCGGCGCACCTGGCTGCCATGCATGAAGTCCCCCACATAGCTGGACCCGAACATGACCGCCAGCGAGTTGCTGATTTCCGTGATGGGCACGCCCATGGAGAAGGCTTTTTCCCGGTCAATGGAGACGTGCAGACGCGGCGTGTCCGCCTGTCCGGAGAAGTAGACGCCCGTCAGGTTGGGGTCCGCATTGGCGCGGGCCAGGAGTTCGTCCCGGGCTTCCACCATGCGGGCATACCCCAGGCCGCCCTTGTCCTGGAGCCGGAAGTCGAATCCGGACGTGCTGCCCAGCTCCGGCAGGGACGGCATGTTCAGGGCCATGACCATCATCTGGTGGTCCCCGCCAAAACGGGCGTTGACCCGGTCAATGATTGCCTGGGCGGAGTTGTCCTCTCCGGAACGCTCGTCCCAGTTTTTCAGGCCGACAAACAGCATCGCCATGTTGGTGCCGGTGCCCATGAAGCTGAAGCCGCCCACGGAGTAGGCGTATTCCACCGGTTCATGCTGCATCAGGTAGTCCTCCACCTCCCGCAGCCGGGTGCTGGTTTCCTCCTGCAAGGTCCCGGCAGGCAGGGCAACCATCGCCATGAAGTTGCCCTGGTCTTCTTCCGGAAGGAAGGAGGTGGGAAGCGTGAGGTACAGGTAGCCGGCCCCCGCAATAATGAGCACATACAGGAACAGGGAGCGTACGGGGCGGCGGATGATTCCGGATACGGCATTGCCGTACCGGTCCGTGGACCGGTGGATTGTCCTGTTGAACCAGCCGAAGAATCCTTTCTTTTCCTGATGCTCCACGGAGGAGGCTTTCAGCATGGCGGCGCACAGAGCCGGGGTCAGGGAAAGGGCCAGAAACGCGGAAAAGGAGATGGATACAATGAGGGTCACGGCAAACTGCCGGTAGATGTTCCCCACCGCTCCGCTGAAAAAGGCCATGGGCACGAAGACGGCCACAAGCACGGCGGTGATGCCCACGATGGCGCCCCCGATCTGCTTCATGGCTTTTACCGTAGCGCGCCGGGCGTCCAGCCCCTCCTCCATCATGATGCGTTCCACATTTTCCACCACCACAATGGCGTCGTCCACCAGAATGCCGATGCTGAGCACCATGGCGAACATGGTGAGCATGTTGATGGAGAACCCGGAGAGCCACATCACCGCAAAGGTGCCCAGCAGGGCCACGGGGACCACGAGCGTGGGAATCAGGGTGGCCCGGAAGTTCTGGAGGAACAGGAACATGACCAGGAACACCAGCAGAATGGCTTCCAGCAGGGTGGAGATGACCTTCTGGATGGAGATTTCCACGAAATGGGTGGTTTCATAAGGAATCTGGTAGGAGACTCCGGCAGGGAAGTCCCTGGCCAGTTCATCCATCTTGGCCTTGAGCAGACCCATGGTTTCCACGGCGTTGGAGCCGGGAGCCATCTTGATGTCCATGCCGGTGGCCGTCTGCCCGTTGCAGCGGGAGAAGAACGCGTAGCTGTTGGAGCCCAGCTCCACCCGCGCCACGTCCCCCAGCTTGACGGAGGAACCGTCTGAGAGCGTCCTCAGCGCAATGGAGGCGAATTCCTCCGGCGTGCGGAAGGCTTCCTCCGCCACCACGCTGGCGTTGATGGGGGCGGATTTGGACACGGCCGCCCCCCCGATGTCGCCGATGATGATGCGCTCGCTCTGGGCGGCCACGGCATTCACGATGTCCGTGGGCGTCAGTCCCAGCGCTTCCAGCTTTTCCGGATCGGGCCAGATGCGCATGGACGTTTCCGCGCCGAAGAGCTCCACGCGCCCGACGCCTTTCACGCGCTTCAATTCCGGGATGATGCGCGCGGAGGCCCATTCCCCCAGTTCCGTATCATTCAGGTTCCCCGTGGAGGAAAGGGAGATCATCGCCTGAATGTTGTTGGAGGATTTTTCCACGAACACCCCTTCCTTCCGGACGGATTCCGGCAGGCGGGATTCCACGATTTTCAGCCTGTTCTGCACTTCCACGGCGGCAATGTCCGGATCCGTGCCCTGCGTGAACGTGGCGGCGATTTCCACCGCGCCGTCGGAACTGCTGGTGGCGGACATGTACATCAGGCCGGGCGCGCCGTTGATTTCCTTTTCAATCACGGCGGTGACGGCTTCCTCCGTATCCTGGGCGGAGGCCCCCGGATATGTGGTGCGCAGGGTGATGACCGGCGGAGCGATGTCCGGGTACTGGGCAATCGGCAGGCTGGGAATGGCCAGCAGCCCGATCAGGGAAATCAGGAGGGCGACTACCCAGGCAAAAATGGGGCGGCGTATAAAGAAATCAGGCATAATGGTTTATTGCTGGGCGTTGGATTGCTGCTGGGGCGCGGCGCTGCGGACCTTCATGCCGGGCCGGAGGGACATGATGTGGCTGACGGCCACCTTGTCCCCGTCCTTGAGGCCTTCCGAAACCAGCCATTCCCGGCCGTTCAGCGTATCAGCCTTCACGGGGCGCATTTCCAGCACGCCCTCCGGGCCCACGATAAAGACGGAAGCCCCCTGCGCGGTGCGGATGACGGCGTCCCGGGGAATGACGAAGACGTTGTCCCGCACCGCCTTCTCAAATACCACGCGCACATAGGCGCCGGGCAGAAGCTCATAGTCCGGATTGGGGAACTGGGCCCGCATTTCAATGGTGTCCGTATTCGGGTCCACCGCCATGTCGGAAAAGATGATCTTGCCGGAATGGGGGTATTCCTCCCCATTGGAGAGCAGCAGGCGTACCTTGATTTCGCCCAGCGGCACTCCCTTCCACAGTCCGGACACCACGGCACGGCGCAGGCTGCTGTACTGGGAAGCCGGCTGGCAGAAACGGACATAAATGGGGTCTATCTGCTCAATGGTGGTCAGGTGCGTGAATTCGTTCTGGTTGGCAAACGCCCCTTCCGTCACCAGCGCACGGCGCACGCGGCCGGAGATGGGCGCTTCCACCCTGGTGTATTCCAGATTCAGGCGCGCCTGCTCCAGAGACGCGGCGGCGGCGGCATATTCCGCCCTGGCCCGGTCTTCCTCCGCTTTGGCCTGCTTGTGCTCCCGCACGCTGACGGCGCCCTTGGCCACCAGGGAGGAATAGCGGGCGGCCTTGTCCTCCGCGTCCGCCAGCACGGCCTTGGCGCGCGCTACCGTGGCCTTGCATTCATCCAGCACGGCCTGGAGCGGAGCCGGATCTATCTTGAAGAGAAGGTCGCCCGGCCGGACCGTCTGCCCTTCCTGGTAGCAGCGTTCCTGAATGATTCCCGTCACGCGGGCGCGCACTTCCGCCTGAAGGTAGGCCTCCATGCGGCCGGGTAGGTTGGCGGTTACGGGAACCTGGGTGCCGTGCACCGTGAGAACGGCCACTTCCGGCACGATTTCTCCGGGAGAACCGGCGGCCGGATTTTCATCCCCCTGCCGGCAGGAAAAGAGAGTTGCCAAAAGGATGGTGCAGAGAAGAAGAAGACTAGTTGTTTTCATAAGTAATCATACTGTATAATACCTCAAGAAACCCCGGAACCACGCTTCCGACAAGACCGGGGATTTTTCAATTGCCATATGATGTAAAGTATCCCATAATGGGAGAGTCAAGAGGCAATGAAAAAATTAAGTGGAGCGGTTTTTATCATTTGTTGTAAGCTGTTGACAACAAGAATCAAATGAATGACGCAAAGATTTCTCTTGCATGCAGCAGCCGTTTCCGCCGGGCGCGCATCCGGCGGGAAAAAATCAGTTTCCACGCCAACCGCAATACAGGATGGACAAGCAGAATTTACTAACCATAGGCAATCTGTCCAAACAGACCGGCGTACATATTAAATCCCTCCGGTATTACGAGCAGCTGGGGATTCTGCACCCGGCCCATACGGACCCGGATACAGGCTACCGTTATTACACTCTTTCCCAGATTCCCGTGGTGGACGCCATCCGCGCCTGCACCTTTCTGGACATTCCCCTGAAGGAGTTCACCTCCTTTCTGACCGAGGACCAGCAGAGAATCCATTACAAGAAGCTGATTTCCCACGGAACCATGCTGGCGCACCAGAAGATCAGGGACATTCAGGAGAAACTGCACCTGCTGGAAAAATTCCAGAAGCAGATGGACCGGATGGAAGGCCTCCGGCTCCATGAGGGGCAGACCGTCCACGCCCTGCCGGAAAAATATTGCTGGACGGCCCCCTATGCCGGAAAACAGCACAGCACGGATTACAATGTCCTCATCACAAACATGTTTGATGACATCAACCGCAATGAACTGCGGTTGGGCGCGGAAGCCGGCCTCCTTTCCTTCCACCGGAGCGCCGGGACGGAACAGTTCCTGTATGTGGAGGTGGAAGCGACCAAAAGGGACGCCCGGAAGCTGAAGGAAATCGTGCGCCTGCCTGCCGCCTCCTTCCTTTGCGCCATCAGGAAGGAAAGCGATATGGGGAAGGCCCCCCTCGTCTTTCCTGAACTTTTTGCGCAGGAGTATGATAAAATCATCATGGAAACGGAATTGTTCTCCGGATATTACGATGTGGTGCATCCCAAATTCGAACTGAGATGCTCCCTGCCGCCGGAAAGAAAGTGAACCGGGGGATTTTTCCGGAACAGGCAACGGATGAAGAGGATGTGAAAAGCGCCCGTCGCGAACCGGAGTTCCCCGTCCGCGCCCCCGCCGCCCTGCGGAGCAGATGAAAGAGGCGTTCAAGCTCCTGGTCACGGACTCTCCGGAAGTTTCATGAAATGGCATTGCATTTCCCCATGCAGCATATAAAATAATGGGGTGGCACATTGCGACACTACACAACCGGACTTGAAGGAAAGCGCCGTCAAGGCTTACAAGGCCATGTTGCTGGCGCGGGCCTTTGACACCAAAATTTCCAGCCTGTACAAAGCGGGCAAAATCACGGGCGGCGTTTACCTGGGCCGCGGGCATGAAGCGATCGCCGCCTGCGGCGGCGTTTTCCTGACCGCCGGGTATGACGTGATCGCCCCGTTCATCCGGGAACAGGCGGCGCGCATCACCTGGGGGGAACCGATCATTGAAGCGGCCCGCTCCTACCTGGGGTCCGCCCTGGGTTATATGAAGGGACGGGACGGGAACGTCCACCGCGGGCTGCCGGCGGAAGGCTACATGGCGCCCATCAGCCACCTGGGCAGCACGGTGGCCTTCGTCATCGGCTGCCTCTTTGCCAAGCGGCTGGACGGCAAGCTTCCCGGCCCCGTAGGCGTGGCCTTCTGCGGAGACGGCACCACGTCCACAGGCGCCTTTCACGAAGCCGCCAACATGGCGAACGTGGAACAACTGCCGCTGGTGCTCGTGGTGACCAACAATCAATTCGCCTATTCCACTCCAAACGTTCGTGAATTCGGGGAAGCATCCCTGGCGGACAGAGGCCGCGGCTACGGCTTCACCGTGCATGAAACGGACGGCACGGATTTCATGGCTACGCTGGAAACCTTCCGCACCGCCGTCAACAACGCGAGGGAAGGCAGAGGCCCCCAGTGGGTGCTGGCCAAAACCCTGCGCATGTGCGGCCACGGGGAACACGACGACGCCTCCTACATCCCCAGGGAATTGAAGGAGGAGTACGGCAAAAAAGACCCCGTCACCGTCGCGGAACGGCAATTGCTGGAAGCCGGCTGGCTGACGCCGGAAGAAGTGGCGGACCTGAAAAAGCAGTATGCCGATGAAGTCCAGCTGGCCGTGGCTACCGCGCAGCGGGAACCGGAGCCGGACCCCTTCCGGGAAGACTGGAACGCCACGGTATGGAGACCTTATTAAGCCTGCAAACGGAATATTCCCATGAGCGTAACATACATTGATGCCATTCACGACGCCCAGAAAGACCTTCTTACGGAAGACAAGGACGTCTTCCTGTACGGGCAGGACATAGGCGTTTTCGGCGGCGCTTTCAAAGCGACCAAGGGCCTCAAGGAGCTGTTCCCGGACCGGGTGATTGACGCCCCCATCAGTGAGGACGCCATGGCCGGCATGGTCACCGGAGCCGCCGTCATGGGCAAGAAGCCCATCATGGAAGTCCAGTTTGCCGACTTCAGCACCATCGCTTTCAACCAGATCGTCAACATGGCGGCCACTCATTATTACCGCACGGGCATTCCCGCCAATATCACGGTGCGGCTGCCCTGCGGGGGAACGCCCGGCACGGGCCCCTTCCACAGCCAGAGCCTGGAAGCCCTGTTCGCCCATTATCCGGGCCTGCACGTCATGACCCCGGCCACCGTGGCGGACGCCTACTGGATGCTGCGCCAGGCGGTGGAGGTGCCCGATCCCGTCATTTTCCTGGAGCACAAGTTCCTGTACCGCTGGCTGAAGGCGGAGGACAACTACCGGGAAGCCCCGGTGATTCCCTTCGGCATGGCCCGGATCGCCCGCACCGGAAAGCACGCCACCGTAGTGGCGTACAGCGCCATGGTGCCGGAAGCCGTGCGGGCGGCGGACCTGCTGGCGAAGGAGAGCGGTTATGAAGTGGAAGTAGTGGACCTCCGCACGGTGCGTCCGCTGGACATGGATACCGTCATCGCCTCCGTAGCGCGCACCGGCCGCGTCCTGGTCGTCGGGGAAGATTTCCCGTGGGGAGGCGTCACGGCGGAAGTCGTTTCCCGCATCGTGGCGGAAGGCTTCCATCTGCTGGACGCTCCGCCCCAGCGGCTCAACGCCAGGGACACCCCCATTCCCCAGCATCCCAACCTCTGGAAGGCGCACCGCCCCACGCTGGAATCCATCGCCGCCTCCATCCGCCATCTTTTATCCATCTGATTCAATCCAGTTTCCACCATGCCTAAAGTACCCATTCTGATGCCCCAGCTCGGGGATTCCATTGCGGAAGCCACCGTGCTGCGCCTGCTGGCGGCCCCGGGCGACACCGTAGAAGCCGACCAGGAAATCTTTGAGGTAGAGACCAACAAGGCCACCATGGGCGTCACCACCATGTGCGGCGGCGTCCTGAGCGATGTGTTTATCAAGGAAGGGGAATCCATCGTGGTCGGCGCCTGCATGGCCATGATTGACGCCACGGAGGAGGAAATTGAGCGTTCCGGGGCCACCCCGGCCGGAGATTCCACCCAGCCTTCCCTTCCGGCCAGCCCGGAATCCGTGCCCCAGCGCGTCCCGGACGCTTCCGCCCGGGAGGAAAAACCCGCCGGAGTCCACTTTGGCCTGACGGGGGAATCCTACCAGGAAAACGGCACGGACCTGAAAGTCCAGCCCAGCGTGCGCGGCCTGCCGGTGCCCGCCGGCATGAAAGGCGCGCACTACATGTCCCCCCGGATGAAGGCGCGCATGGATGAACTGGGCATGAGCGCCTCGGACATCGCTTTCATCTCCGGCTCCGGAGCCGGCGGACGAGTCACCATTGACGACCTGGAGGAATTCCTGGAATACGTGAGCCAGTGGCCGCACCGCAAGGCCTCCTCCATGAGGCTGGCCGTGGCGGACGCCATGCGCCGGAGCTGGACGCGCCCGCTGGCCTCCGCCGGGCGCCCCGTGTTCATGGACCCCCTCATCAAGCACAGGCAGCATTCCCCGCTGCGGCCCGGCATCACCCTGTACTTTGCCCGCGCCCTGGCCCTGGCCCTGGCGGAAAGCCCGGAATGCGCCGGCTACCTGGTGGGGGAAAACATCCTTTCACCCAAGACCATTGACATCGGCATCGCCGCCCAGGTAGCGGACGGAGTGATGGTTCCCGTGCTGCGCCGCGTGAACGAACGGACGATGGAAGAACTGCTGGAAGACTACAACAGGCTGATCGCCCAGGCGCGGCGCCGCAGGCTGGCCCCGGAAGACAGCACGGGCGGCATCGCCACGGTCACCAACTTCGGCGGCTTCGGGCTCACCTTTGCCGCGCCCATGCCCATGCCCAGTGAATCCATCATCCTGGGGGTGGGGGCCGTCACCAAGACCCCGGTCTGGAGCGACGAGGTGGAGGCGTTCATTCCCATCTCCAAGGCCAACATCGTAGCTACGGGGGACCACCGCGTGGTGGACGGCGCGGACATCGGCCGCCTGCTCAAGCGCGTGGCGGAACTGCTCCAGCGCCCGGAATACCTGTAACCCGCTCCGTTCCCGCACGCTTCACGCCGCATGACGACAGACCCACCTGTACTAGGACTGGTAGCCGGAGACGGCGTCTACCCGGAATACATCGTCCGGGGGGCGCGCCGCCGGACGCCGGAGATGCGCATCGTGGCCGTGGGCTTCAAGGGGGAGACCAATCCCGCCGTCATCCCCCTGTGCGACGCCTACCAGGAATTCAGCGTGGGCCAGATCAGCAAGCCGTTCTCCTTCCTGAAAAAACACGGCGTGCGGAACGTCATCATGGCAGGGGGCATCAATCCGAAAAACATTCTCTCCCTGCGCCCGGACCTCCGCGCCCTTTCCGTGCTGATGCGCATGCCGGAGAAAAACGCGGACTCCCTGCTGGGGGCCGTCATCACGGAGGCGGAAAAAGAAGGCTTCACCATCCTCCCCGCCTTCACCTACATGGAAGAGCACATGCCGCAGCCGGGCCACATCGCCGGACCGCGGCCCACGACCGAACAATGGGAGGACGCCGTTTTCGGCATGCAGACGGCCAAGGAAATCAGCCGCCTTCACATCGGGCAGTCCGTCGTCGTGCACGGAGGCACCGTAGTTGCCGTGGAAGCCATTGAAGGCACCAACAACTGCATACGCCGCAGCGGCGAGCTGGGCAACGGCAAACCCGCCACACTGGCAAAAGTGGCGCGCCTGGGGCATGACATGCGCTTTGACATTCCTACGATCGGCCCCGTCACCATTGAGACGTGCGCGGAATGCGGCGTCAGGCAAATCGCCCTGGAAGCGGGCAAAACCATTCTGCTGGAGCGCGACCGGGTGGCGGAACTGTGCAAAAGGCACAAAATCAGCCTGCATGCCATGGACGCTCCCGGTGAGGACTTCCCTCTGCCGGAAAATCCCGCCCAATAAAAATCCCCTCGTCCGGAAACCCGGACAAGGGGAAATCATGCCGCATACGGGATGCAGAATAGAAAAACGGCTTATTCAACCGCCGGAATTAAGCGTTTTTGTCCTTGTCCATCATGGACTTGGCCTTGTCACTTACCCCGGAAGCCATATCCTTGACGCCTTCCTTGCTCTTTTCGTAGGCGTCTTTCATTGCCTTCTTGCCTTCTTCCATCTTTCCGGAAGCGGCATCTTTCGAGCATCCACAGCCTTCATGCATATGGTTCATATGATCTTTGGAGTCACACATAATAAATAAATGGTTTGTATTTTAATCGTTTGAGTTAACCGTTTTTCGCAGCGTCGCCGATGGCTTCGGCCTTATCGGCAGCCCTGTCCGCCGCATGGTCCACGGCTTCCTTGCTGTCCTGGTAAGTATCCTTGACGGCTTCCTTGCTCTTTTCGTAGGCGTCCTTCGCCGCTTGTTTGCCTTCCTTCATTTTTTCTGAAGCGGCATCCTTGGCGGCTTTGGCGCCCTTTTTCATGTGTTCCTTGGCTTCAGCCATGTCCTTGTCACCCTTGGTGCAGGAACCGCTGTTGCAGGCGCTCTGCGCCAGGGCCACTACCGGAACTGCAACGGCTACCGCTGCTATAGCATATATCAATTTTTTCATGACGTTGTTCTATTTGGATTCATTCCAATAGACTCTTTCTTCATGAAAAACTATGAATACAGTCGTGTCATTCTGCGTTCACTCCCGCAAATCAAAAGCCATAAAAGCCGCGGAGGCAACGCAGTCCCGGCATGGAACGCAGCCTTCTTTTTTCAGCTCCCTGCAATGGGAATAACCCAGCTTCTCCACAAACCGCCGCTTCAGCTCCTCCCTTGACTGCACGGGCGTGCACAGGAGCGCTCCATACAAGGCACCGCATACCCCGTCAGGCGCTCTTCCCGTGCCGCAGGCGGAGACGGCTTCCAGCAAATCCTCCCTTCCCAGGGCCGCGCAAACGGCCTGGGCGCAATTGTGGCGCCAGGGGTCCGTGCGGAAGGTGGACAGCGCCTTTTCTCCAACGTTCATGCCCCCACTGTAGGCCCGGCCCCCTTCCGGGTCAAGAGTCTCGTCCCGCCTCCCCGCCTGCAAACTCCGCCGCGTCCGCAGCAGCCCTTTTCCGGCCGGATTCCGCGTGCGGAAAATACAAGCCGTCCGGAAAACCGCCGGCAGCGGCGTTTACTTCCCGGCAAGCCGGCGGCTGGTCTCCAGGCGCGCGGCCAGCTCCTCAAAGGGGACGGTCCCGTCCAGGCAAAGGCTCACCCAGCTTTTCTTATTCATGTGGTAGGCCGGAAAACGGCTGTGATGGTCCACAAGGCCCTCGAGCTCCCCGGGACGGACCCGCAGGTTCAGCACCTCCACCCTTTCCCTGGAACTGCCGCCCAGTTTCAACCGCAGCACAGCCAGAAAAACGGCGTACCACTTTTCCGTGTCCTTCCGCCGCACGACGGCGCTTCCCGGCGACTTCCTCCACAGGAATTCCAATTCATCCCCGTAAGCCTCCCGGACGTGAGCGACGAGGCTCCGGGCAGGATCGCCCTTGAAGAAATCAGGTTCAAAGCAGCGCTCCGCCACATGCCAAAGTTCTTCCTCATATTCCCTGCGGAGCGCCCTCTCCCGCAACCTGTCCGCCGCTCCCTGAGCAAAAAGAGGGATACTCTTCCCGTCCGCATCACGCACCGTTACGCTGACGGAACCCTCCGCATATATTTCAAATTCCATGCAGAGCTGCCCGTTCAGCAGCTTTGTCCGGTACAGAAAACCATTTTCTCCGCGAACGCAGCCGAAGGGAAGCAATTTTTCCTCACACAACCTCCTGTCCCTGAAAACGCGTTCCACGGCTTTTTCATACCAGCTTTTCCGGGGAATGCGGCGAAAGAACATAGGGAAAAATGAAGTTAAAGGAGATGGAGGGATGGAGAACGCCAGCTGCACCCCTGCGGGCGTGCAGAACCCGGCAAGACCATGATAAATCCGCACGGAAACGGTACAAGGCCAAAATAACCTGCTCCCCATATCCGGGCCGCCCGCATCGGGAAAAGGTTTTACCTCCCCGTCAGCACATACCACACGAACAGGCTGTTATGCTTCACGTACCGCTTGAGCAGCCTCTCCGGCTCCCGGTAAATGCGGTACAGCCATTCCAGGCCGTTTTTCTGCATCCACCGGGGCGCGCGCTTCACCGTTCCGGCATGGAAGGCGAAGGCCGCTCCCACGCCCACATAAACCGCGGGGGGCAGAAGCTCCTTCTGCTCCGCCATCCACCGCTCCTGCTTCGGGCAGCCCAGCCCCACCCACACCACATTGGCCCCGCTTGAGGCAACCGCCTCCCGCATGGCCCTCCGGTCTTCCTCCGTCCAGGATCGGAATGGCGGGGAATGCACGCCGGCCAGACGAAAAGCCGGGTACTTCTCCTTCAATACGGACGCCAGAGTCCCAAGCGTCCCTTCATCTCCGCCCAGCAAAAAATGGCGCAGCTCCGGATACTCCGCATTCGCCCGCACCAGGGCTTCCATCAGGTCCGGGCCGCTCACGCGTTCAGCGCTCCTTTCCCCTGCGGCAAGGCCCCTGTTCATCTTCCACACTACAGGCATCCCGTCCGGGCAAACCACGTCCATCCGTTCCAGCACGGCCCCATAATCCCGGTCATGAACGCCGAGGGTCATCACGTGCACGTCCGCAGCGGCCACCAGGCACGGGGCCTGCGCTTCCAAGGCACGTTCCGCCAGGGCGGAGCTCATCTCCTCCACGGAGCTGACGGCCACGGAAAAGCCGAACACCTTTCTCGTCTCGCACGGAATCCGCGCGCCGGGCTGGTCAGGGTTGTGTGCAGCAGTCATGGCCGATGGGAAGGAAGGGTGAAAATCACGGCAGGGACAGCCTCAGCCCGTCATAGGCCGGCATGACGTTCTCCGGCAGCTTGCCGGAAAGAATCCCGTAATCCATGTCGTGGGACATGTGGGTCAGCACGGCGCGCCGGGGCCGGATGGCGGCAATGGCGGCCAGGGTCTCCTCCAGGCACATGTGCGTGGGGTGCAGATGGTAACGCAGCCCGTCAATAACCAGCAGGGCCACCCCTTTCATCTTCTCCAGGGACGGCTCCGGAATGCTTTTCACGTCCGGCATGTACGCCAGGCTCTGCCCATCCGCCTCCAGAACGTAGGCATAGGTTTCCACTCCGGCATGAAGCACCGGAAGAGGCGTGACCAGCACGCTCCCCACGCAGAACGGTTCCCTCACCTCGTGGGGTTCCGGCCTGACGTAGCCGCTCCGGCCCGGTTTCGGTTCAAACGCCCAGCCGTACATGGTCCGCAGGGCTTCCATCGTCCGGGGGGAGGCATACATGGGCAGGCCGCCGGACCTGCGCCAGCAGAAGGCGCGCAAATCGTCAAAGCCGCCCACGTGGTCCACATGGGCGTGCGTGTACAGTACGGCGTCCACGTCCGTGATGTTTTCCCGCAGGGCCTGCTGACGCAGATCCGGGGAGGAATCCAGCAGAATGCGGGTGCCAGCGGCCTCCACGTAAACCGAAGAACGCAACCGCTTGTTTCTGGGGTCCGCCGATGTGCAGACCGCACAGGAACAGCCTATCTGCGGAACTCCGGTGGACGTTCCGGTGCCCAGAAAGAGAATGTTCATCACAGAGGTCATGATTGCGTTTAGAGCAAATGATGCCATAATGCATTCAAAATCCAAAGCCCGAATGCTTACATTGCTGAAAATTAGAAACCTGGCCCTCGTGGACCAGCTGCTCTGGGAACCCAGCTCCGGCTTCATCTGCATCACGGGGGAAACGGGGGCGGGGAAATCCGTCATCATCGGCGCCATACGCCTGGCGCTGGGGGAGCGCGCGGATAAAACGCTCATCCGCTCCGGAGAACAGCAATGCAGCGTGGAAGCCGTCTTCCATCTGCCGGAATCCTCCCCCGTCCACGCCATCCTGAACGAACACGGCGTTCCGCCCTGCGAAGACGGCAACCTGATTATCAAGCGCATCATTTCCTCCGCGGCCAACCGCCAGTTCCTGAACGACAGCCCGTGCACCCTCAACCTTCTGCGGGAGGCGGGCGCCTGCCTGGTGGACATGCACGGCCCCAGCGACCACCGCTCCCTGATCTCCCAGGAGAGGCAGCTTTCCCTGCTGGACGCCTTTGGGGAGCACGCCCCCCTGCTGCACGCCTACGCGGACGCGTGGCGGCAATGGCAGGACGCGCGCCGGGCCTACGACGACCTGGAGCATGCGGAAGCGGCCACCGCGCGGGAAATAGAGCTGCTGCGCCACCAGGTGGACGAGATAGACGCCGCCGCTTTCACGCCGGAGGAAGTGCTCACGCTGGAAGAACGCTGGCAGCGCGCCCGCAACGGCACCAGGCTTCAGGAACAGGTTTCCAGAATGCTTGCCATGCTGGAGGAAACGGACGTGCCCGGCCTGGGTTCCCAGTTGAGGGAACTGACCCGGGCGGCGCACGAGCTGGAACGCATGGACGCCTCCACCGCCGCCTGGCTGGCCCCGCTGGCGGAAGTGAATCTGGAGCTCAAGGAAATTGAAGGACGCCTGGCGGATTATTCCTCCGAACTGGACTGTGATCCACGGGAGCTCTTCCAACTGGAGGAACGCATCAACCTGCTGGAATCCCTGAAAATGAAATACGGCCCTTCCTTTGAAGACGTCTGCGCCCGGAGGGAGGAGGCGGCCCACCGCCTGGACCGCATCGAACACCGCACGGAACGCCTGGAAGAGCTGCGGGCCTCCATCGCCGTTCTGCGCAAGCAGGTGGACGCCGCCGGACAGGCCCTGACCAAAGCGCGCCAGGCCTCCGCTCCCAGGCTGGCTTCCTCCATCGTCAGGCACTCCCGGGAACTGGGCTTCCGCCAGGCCGTCTTTGAAGTGGGGCTCTCCCCCCTCCAGGAACCCGGCTCCCAGGGAATGGAAACGGTGGAATTCCTGTTCGGACCCAATCCGGGCGAACCCTCCAAGCCTCTCCGGCTGATTGCCTCCAGCGGGGAGCTGGCGCGCATCATGCTGGCGATTAAAAGCGCCCTGGCGCACAAGGACTCCACCCCCCTGCTCGTGTTTGACGAAATAGACGCCAACGTGGGCGGGGAAGTGGCGCGGGCCGTCGGCTTCAAGATGCAGCAGCTCGGGAACAGGCACCAGGTCATCTCCATCACGCACTTTCCGCAGGTGGCGGCCCTGGCCTCCCATCACTACCTGGTTCAGAAGGCTTCCGTAGGCAACCGCACCATCTCCTGCCTGCGGGAGGTGAGCCATGAAGAGCGGATAGACGAGCTGGTCCGCATGCTGGGCGGCGGCGGGGACCACGCCCGCACGCTGGCCCAGGCCCTGCTGCAGCCCTCCTGAACGGAGGGCGCCAAAAAGGAAGAGGCCGCCCTATTTTTCCAGCCGGGGCCTGAAGCCGCGCAGCCGCAGGGAATTGAACACCACGCACAGGGAGCTTAAGCTCATGGCTCCGGCGGCAATCATGGGATTCAGCGTCAGGCCGAAGGCCGGATACAGGCACCCGGCGGCCAGCGGAATGCCGATGATGTTGTAAAAGAAGGCCCAGAAGAGGTTCTGCCTGATGATGTGCAGGGTGGTGCGCCCCAGTTGAAGGGCTTCCGCCACGCCCACGGGATTGCTCTTCATCAGCACGATGTCGGAGGATTCCATCGCCAGCTCCGTTCCGGACTTCATGGAGATGCCCACCCGGGCGCAGGCCAGCGCCGGGGCATCGTTCACGCCGTCCCCCACCATTGCCACCTTGTCCCCGCGTTCCTCCATCTTCATCACATGGGAGGCCTTCTCATCCGGGAGCACGTCGGAAATCACTTCATCAATGTGCAGTTCCCCGGCCATGTGCCGCGCCGTGGCGGCGTTGTCCCCCGTCAGCATGACCACGCGCAGGTTCATCCGCTTCAGATTATCTATCGCCGCACGGCTGTCCGGTTTCAGGGAATCCGCCACCATGATCACTCCGGCAGCGTTGCCTTCCCTGCCTACATACAGCGGGGACGCGCCCTGCCGCATGAATTCCCGGAGGCGGCCTTCCTCCTCCTTCCAGGAGATGCCCTTGTCCTGCATGAAGCCGGGATTGCCCACCGCATAGGGCACGCCGTCCACTACGCCGGAAATGCCGCGGCCCGGCACAACGGACAAATCCGCCACCGCGCGGATGGGGAGCTCCAGCAGCCTGGCGTGTTCATAAATGGCTTTCCCTACCGGATGCTCCGACCCCTGCTCCAAAGCCGCCGCCATTTCCACCAGTCCATCCGCATTCACGCCCTGCTCCGGCAGGACGGCCACCACGCGGGGCTCCCCTTCCGTCAGGGTGCCCGTCTTGTCAAAAACGACGGTATCCACGCGGCTCAAAGCCTCCAAAGCTCCGGCGGACTTGCACAGGATGCCCAGCCGCGCGCCCCTGCCCGTCCCTACCATGATGGCGATGGGCGTGGCAAGCCCCAGAACGCAGGGGCAGGAAATCACCAGCACCGCAATCGCCCTGGCCAGGGCGAAGGAAAATCCCTCCCCGGCGGCCAGCCACGCAATCAACGATACCAGGGCAACGGCAATCACCGCAGGGACAAAGAAATAACACACCCGGTCCGCCAGCCGTGCAATGGGAGCCTTGGACTGGCTGGCCTGCTCCACCAGGCGGATCATGCGGGCCAGCGTGGAGTCCCTGCCCACGCGTTCCGCACGGACCTTGAGATACCCGGCCCGGTTGAACGTGCCGCTGATCACCCGGTCCCCGGCCGTCTTGTCCACCGGCATGCTTTCTCCCGTCAGGTCCGATTCATCCAGCGCGGCCTGTCCTTCTTCAATGACGCCGTCCACCGGAATCCTCTGCCCGGTTTTCACCACCACCAGATCCCCGTTATGAAGTTCATCCAGCGGAACGGCGCGTTCCGCGCCGTCATGCCACACCAGGGCCTCCTGGGGGACCAGCTTCACCAGTCCTTTCACGGCGGCGTTCGTCTTGCGGTAGGAGCGGCGTTCCAGATATTTCCCCAGGGAAATCAGGGTGACGATCATGGCCGCGGATTCAAAATACAGTTCCATTCCGTCCACGTTGGCGCCCTCCCACAGCGCCGCGATCAACAGATACAGCCCGTACAGGAAGGCGGACCCGGAGCCGATGGCGATCAGGGAATCCATATTGGGAGACAGCGCGGCAAGCTGGCGCACGCCGTTGATTAAATAATGCCGGTTCAGCCACAGAATCGCGGCAGCCAGAAGGCACTGCGCCCACAAATTCATCCAGAGCCCCCAGCCCCCTCCCGGAACGGGCCAGTGCCACATGGGCCCCATGGACAGGTACATCAGGGGCACCAGCAGCAGAACGGACCAAACGAGGCGGGAGCCTCCCGTTTCCTCCTTCCCCTGGCTTTCCTCCCCATCCGCCCCGGAAAGCGGTTCCTCCCGCCAGTCCGCCAGGTGGAAGCCGGCTTTCTCCACTACGGACGCAATGCGCCCCCTGGCGGGAGAATCGGGCTTTTCAAACAGAACGGTCATCCGCCCCGTCAGCAAATTCAATTCTACGCGCTCCACCCCCTCCAATCCCTCCACGGCGCGCTCCACCTTGGCAGCACAACCGGCGCAATGCATGCCGGAAACAAGATAGTTCTTTTCTTCCATTGTCGTTAAAACGGAGTGTTTGATTTTCCGGAACCAAAGAAGGCTCCCATGTTGTTAGGTGAAACTAATCCCATCAATCCCGTTTCTCAAGCCGCTTTCGCGGCTTCACCTTTTTCCGATAAAAAATGACAAAAAAACGCCCGCTCCCTCGTAACAGTAACAAACACCTTTATCCTTTCGTCATGAGCGCTCCCTCCCTGTTCCAAGTCCTGGCCTGCACGGTCCTGTTGTCCACCCCCCTCCACGCCCAGCTTTACACCCTGCACGGGGACGGCGTCAAAAAAACCGAGAGGGTGGTGGAAAAAGCGGATTATTCCGATTACGAACTCGTCTGGCACGACGAGTTCGACAAGGACGGCCGCCCGGACCACGCCAAGTGGAATTACGAACACGGATTCGTCCGCAACAAGGAGGAGCAGTGGTACCAGCCGGAAAACGCCCGGTGCAAGGACGGCATGCTGATTATTGAAGGCAAAAAGGAAAAACATGCCAATCCCCATTACGATCCGGCGGGAAAGAATTGGCAGACGACGCGCAAGGAAGCGGAGTACACCTCCGCCTCCCTGACCACGCGTGGCAAGTTTTCCTGGCTGTACGGGCGGTTTGAAATCAGGGCCAGATTCAGCCCGCGGGAGGGCATGTGGCCCGCCTTCTGGACCATGGGCGTCAAGGAAGGGTGGCCCATGTGCGGGGAAATAGACATCATGGAGTACTACCAGTCCACCTACCTGGCCAACCTCTGCTGGGCCTCCCCCAAAAAACACGTGGGCAAATGGAGCACCACCTACACGCCGCTCAAATGGCTCCTGGAAAGGCATGCGGACTGGGCGGACAGCTTCCATGTCTTCCGCATGGACTGGGATGAAAAGGAAGTGCGCCTGTACGCGGACGACATCCTGCTGAACAGGACGTCCCTGGACAACACCGTCAACGCCGTTTACAAGGAAGTCGCCAACCCCTTCCGCCAGCCCCACTTCATCATCCTGAACCTGGCCATGGGCTCCACCGGCGGCGATCTGAGCAAACTGCCCCTTCCGCAGAAGTATGAAATAGACTACGTCCGCATTTACCAGAAAAAGGATTCCCCCCACAAAGGAACCATCCCGTACCAGCCGGAAAAGAAGCTTGAACCCCGCGGAAAACAGTAACAGGGCAGGAAAAATCCTTACTCCCTCGGAGGGCTATGACCTGTCATGCCGTTTTCCGGCAATAGGATGGAAGGGATGAGGGAAAGCCTCTCCTTGCAGCCGCCTTTTATTCAGCGGCCTTCCCCTTGAGCACCAGGAGAACGTGTTCCGCCATGAGGGCGTGCCCTTCCGCGTTGGGATGCACGCCGTCCACCAGCAGGCTGCCCTTGCCCTTCATCACCTTGTTAAGGTCGATCACCCTGGATTTGGTGCTCTTGGCCGCCTGCCGGATGAGTGGAATGACTTCCTTTTCAAGGCATTCCCTGCTGATACCCCCTTCCCTGGCTTCCTGGGACGGGATAGGCAGCAGGCAGTATACCTTCAGTTTGGGATTCTGCTTGCGGAATTCCGTGATGATCTCCTTGTAATTGTTTACAAAATCATCCTTGTGGCTCCAATTCACCTTTTTGCTGTCATTGGTGCCCAGGCCGATCAACAGCATGTCAGGCTTGAACGCCAGCGCGTCCTGATAGGCCTTCTCCCGCGTGATGGGGCGGTCCCCCTTGAACAGCAGGCAGCGCGCCGATACGCCGAAGTTTCCTACTTCCGCCTTCCCGTCCAAAGCCTTCGCAATCCGGGACACCCAGCAGTCTTCCTTCTTAACCCCCATCCCGGCGGTGATGCTGTCCCCCAGGCAGGCCAGCTTCACTGCGGCGGCGCAATCCGCCGGCAGAAAAGCTGCCAGCAGCCCTATCCACAACAAGACAATAAACTTTTTCATGGAGTAAAATATTACAATGAAAATGGCTTACAGGAAGCGGCCTCAAATGTAAAGCCCGTACTCCCGCCCGTTTTCTGGACTTTTCCCACGCCGCCCCGTCATGAAAAAGTCCCGGCCGGATAAAACCGGACGGGACTTTTCAAATAACAGGAAAAGGGAACGCTTAGTTCACGCGGCCCAGGTAGGAACCGTCTTCCGTCTTTACGGAAATCTTTTCACCGGGCTTGATGAAGAGGGGCACCTGCACCACCAGGCCGGTGGTCATCGTGGCGGACTTGTAAACGTTGTTCGCGCTGTCGCCCTTGACGCCTTCCGGAGCTTCCGCCACTTCCATGGTGATGGCGGCGGGGAGTTCCACGGAAACAACCGTCTCATCCGTGAAAAGCAGGATGTAGATGTTGCCTTCCATCAGGTAATCCTTGACGGGTTCCACGATGTCCGGAGACACGGTAATGTCTTCGTACGTATCGGGGTTCATGAAATGGTAGCCCATGCCGTCAATGTAGCTGAACTCATATTCCTCACGGGCGAGGTTCACGCCTTCCAGGGATTCATTGGAAGTCAGGCGAAGGTTATATACCTTCTTGGTGGAAATGCTGCGGATGCTCATTTGCACGTAGGAGGCCATGCGGGGGGGGCATTTGTGCTCCATGCTGACCACGACGCAAACGTCATTGTTATGATTAACCGCGTGTCCCTTGCGAAGATTGATTACGGGTACTTTTGCCATGCGGCCCGTACCATACCATGTTTTCCCCTCCCGTCAAGCCGAAAAAACGCGCCAAACCCTTGATGCGCTTGGAGAAAACGCCTTTGGACGGGTGGCCAGAAAGGCTGGAAAAACCATCGTTCCTACCGGCTGAGATCCTGCTGGAACAGGACCTTGATGCCGCTGGAATTCAGCACGGTGCGCCCGAAGCTGAGGTCGTCCACATGAAGGGCGACCAGAGAGCCCCGCGCCACGCAGGGCATCAGGGGATACAGGAAGTTGACGTTCATTTCCGCGGCATACAGCGCATCCAGGCATTTCTTGAGGTCCGCGGGGCCATGGCGGAGAACCGCCACCAGAACCTCGGATTCCGTGTAGCAGATGCCCTTTTCCAGAAAGATTTCCGACGTCCGTTCCGGATCGCTGACAATCAGGCGCGCAATGGTCGCCTCATGGCAGTCGTGCATGCTGAACCCCAGGCAGAAGATGCCGTGCATGTCCAGCAGGCCGAGGAGGGCGGACAGCGCCCCCACCCGGTTCTGGAGCATGATGGAATATTGCTTTATCGTACTGCCGGGGGCTTTGATGGCTTCTTCCTTCATAACAATAAAGCAAACGGGGGTGATGTTCTATTTAACGTATGTCTTAAGCACGCGCTTGATGATGGCAAGCGCCTGCTGGACTTCTTCTTCACTCACGTTCAGCGGAGGCAGCAGGCGGACGGTTTCCGGCCCGGCGGGAACGGAAAGCAGGCCCTCCTGCCGCAGGGCTTCCACCACCACGGCGGCAATCGTCTTGCCTTCCGGCGCTTCCACCATTTCCGGATTAAGGCCGATGCCCAGCAACAGGCCCAGTCCGCGCACGCCCTGGACCACGGGCAGGTTCCAGGATTCTATTTCCGCGCGGATTTCCGCGCCCAGGCGCCGCGCCCGTTCCGGGAGCCCCTGGGAGACGATTTCCCGCAGCACGGCCAGACCGACTGTGGTGCCGAGCGGATTGCCGCCATACGTGGAGCCATGGGAGCCGGGGTCCATGATGGAGGCAAGCTCCGTGCCCCGGTCGTCAATGGCGCGGTCGGAAATCCAGAAGCCGCCGATGGGAAAACCGCCGCCAAGAGCCTTGGCCCAGGAAACGCCGTCCGGCTCCACGTCCGGAGCCACGGCGCGCCATCCCATGATGTCGCCGCAGCGGCCAAAGCCGCACTGCACTTCATCCATCAGCAGCAGCAGATCGTGCTCCCTGCACAATTGTGCCAGGCCGCGCAGGAATTCCGGAGTCACGCAGTTGACGCCGCCTTCCCCCTGGATGGTCTCCAGCATGAAGGCTACCGTTTCCGGCCTGATGGCCTCGCGGGCCGTTTCCAGATCATTGAAAGGCAGATGGCGGAATCCCGGCAGCATGGGGTCAAAGCCTATCTTGATTTTATCCTGCCCCGTGGCGGACATGCTGCCCAGCGTTCTTCCGTGGAAGGATTTGTTGAACGTAAGCACTTCATAACGGGGCTTGCCGTCCGCCTGGGGCTTCCGGTGGCCGTAGCGGCGCGCCACCTTGATCAAGCCGTCATTGGATTCCGCGCCGCTGTTGGAGAAGAAGACTTTCCCCGGACGCTCCACGCATTTGGTCACGATGAATTCCGCCAGATCCGCCTGCTGGGGAATCTGGTACAGGTTGGAGCAGTGCACCAGCGTGGCCGCCTGCTTTTGCAGGGCCTGCGTTACCACGGGATGGCAATGCCCCAGCGCGCAAGTGGCAATGCCGGCACAGAAGTCCAGATAGCACTTTCCCGTGCTGTCCCACAGTCGGGAGCCTTCCCCGCGGACGGCAGCCATGGGATAACGGCCATAGGAATGGAGTACGTACTGGTTGAGTTTTTCTTCTGTGTTCATAAGTTAAGGCGATACGGGTGTAGTTTGCGCTTCTGGCCCCGTCTGTAAATGATTTTTTTGGGAGCCACGTCATGATTCTCACATTTTATCCCGGCTGGTAGTCATATCTCTGTTCGGCGGCATTTCATTTTTCTTTTCTTTTATCCTTTTGCCGTCAGAATAAATCTACAACCAGCAGCAATCCACCATGGCACATTTTTTCAATCCCAAAGGTTTTCTGGAGGAATTCAAGGCATTCGCCCTTAAAGGAAATGTCATTGACCTGGCGGTGGCGGTCGTCATCGGCGGCGCGTTCAACAAAATCGTTTCCGTCTTCGTCTCCAGCATCATCACCCCCATCATCGGCTACCTCACCTCCGGCGTGAACCTGGCGTACCTGACGCTGAAACTGGGGGACGTGGAACTGAAATACGGAGAACTGCTCCAGGCGACCATTGATTTCATCATCATCGCCTTCTCCATCTTCGTGGCCATCAAGCTCATCGGCTCGCTGAGGCGCAAGAGTGAAGAAACGCCCGCGGCTCCCGCGCCCAAGCCGGATGACGTCGTTCTGCTGGAACAGATCCGGGACATCCTGCAAAAACAGGCGGACGCCAAATAAGGCCGCCAACAGCGTTTGCGCCGGTTTCCCGCGGAACCGGCACATTTTTCCTCTTTACTTGTTCCACCGCAGGCGGGAAAGTGGCAGCATGACTCCCCTCCTGCGCTCCGTTGCCTGCGCCCTGCTGCTCGCTCCGCCCCTGCTTCCGGCGGCGGAAACCCAGCGCTTCGTTCTGGAACGCCCCTACCAGGTGGCGGAAATTCCGGAGCCTGACCGGAACCTCCCCGTCACCAACGTCATCCTGATGATTGGGGACGGCATGGGCATCCATCACCTTTCCGCGGCCTGGGCGGCCAACCGCGGGCGCCTGTTCATTGAAAACTGCCCGGTGACGGGCATCTCCAAAACCTGGTGCGCGGACAAGCTGGTAACGGACTCCGCCGCCGCAGGCACCGCCATGGCGACGGGAACCAAGACGCTCTACAAAAGGGTGGCCGTGTGCCCCAGGGGAAAGAAGCTGGATTCCCTGGTGGACAAGGCGGCGGACATGGGCAAATCCACCGGCGTGATCGCCACCTGCGAGCTGAACGACGCCACTCCGGCCGCCTTCTGCGCCAATAATGAAAAAAGGTCGGACTCCTACGGCATCATCGGGGATTATCCCCATTCCCGCGCCGACTTCATTTTCGGCGGCGGCGGCAAGTATTTCACGCAAAGGCCGGACGGGAGGGACATTTTCAAGGAGATGCAGGCGCAGGGCTACCGCGTTGCCCGCACCTGGGAGGAAGCCGCCGCACTGCCGCCCGGAAAAACGCTGGCCGTCACCGCTCCGGGGAATCTACCCCCTCCCTCCAGGCGGGGCGACGTTCTCCGCAAAGCCGCGCTGAAGGCGCTGGATACCCTTTCCCGGAATCCCAACGGCTTTTTCCTGATGGTGGAAGGCTCCAACATCGACAAGGCCGCACACAGCAACAAGCTGAAGGAAATGATGGAGGAGCTCCTGGATTTTGACCGGACAGCCGGGGCCGTGCTGGACTGGGCCTCAAAGCATCCCGGCACCCTGGTCGTCATCACGGCGGACCATAACACGGGCGCGTTCGCACTCACGGGCGGCAACCGGGAGAAAGGGGAAATAAACGCCCAGTTCGGCTCCGGCAATCACGACGGCATGGCCGTTCCGGTGTACGCCTTCGGCGCGGGAAGCGGCGCATTCACCGGAATTTACGAAAATACGGACATCTTCCGCAAGATCATGGAGGCCTTCAAAAAAGGGGCGGCCAAACCCGCGCCCGGGCGTTAAAACTTCTGTCAGGCTCCGTTCCGCCGCGGCTCATCCATGTGCCGCGCCACCAGCCCGGCCCCGGCGGTAGCCAGGGCGCCTATCAGGAACACCGCCTGCGGACCGCCCGTGTTCATCCAGATTACGCCGCCCAGCACCCCGTAAGTGATGGAGGCCACATGGTTGATGGCCAGTCCGGTGTAAATGCTGGGCGTGATGTCCTCCGGTTTCTCGCAGATGCGGGCCACGTAAGTGCTGCGGGCCATGCCCAGGGCGAACAGCAGGTTGTCCAGCACGAAGCAGGCGGTCACCACCCCCACGGCCCAGTGCAGGGGAAGCAGCTCCGGAGCGAAGGCGTACGCCAGGCACAGGAGGGACAGCGCAATGCTGTCGAAAATCGTCACCTTCCGTTCCCCGTACCGCTTGATGCTCCAGCCGATGAGGGGCTGCGTGACCAGCCCGATGACGCCGGCAATGAGCAGGGTTTTCCCGATGTATCCGGGCGGCTGCCCCAGCGTGCTGACCATCAGCCAGAAGCCGAAGGTCAGATAAAGCTGCTTGCGGATGCCGTGCAGGATTTCCAGCCCGTAATAAACGGCATACCTGCGCTTGAAGACGAAGCATTGCCGCCAGCCGCGCCGCTGCGGAAAGACGGGCGTTTTCACCCGGCTCAGGAACAGGAACGCCAGCAGGCACACGCCGCCCGTGACGAAAAAGTCCACGGCAAAAGACTGGTTGAATTTCCACTTGATCCACACGCACAGCGCGCCCAGCAGCGCGGCCGCCGTTCCCAGCGCTTTCATCTGGCCGAGCCGCAGGCTGCGGTTTTCCGGTCTCGCCGTATGGATGACGATGGTGTCAATCATGCCCATCAGGATGTGCTGCCCCAGGCTCACCGTCAGAATCCACGCGGACAGCGCCCACAGGCTGGTTCCGGCGCCGCAGAAGGCCAGCGCGTACATGCCGCCGAACATCAGCAGGCACGCTACCCCGGCCATGCGCACCTCATTGAACATGAAAAGCAGGCTGACCACAAAGAGGGACAGGATGCCGGGCAGCTCCCGGGGGAGTTCAAAGAACCCGCGCATTTCCACGTCCAGATGCTGGGCGTCACGCAGGAAGTTGCTGAAAATGAGATCATACACGCCGCTTCCGAACTGGCCCAGAAAAAGAGCCAGCAGCACAAAAACCATCGTCTTCCTGATGCGGGGGGAAGCGGCTTCACTCATAGGGCGGGGATACTCTCACAGGTGCACAGGCGGAGCAACCGCTATTTTCATCCGCCGGCCTTTCCCGGCATTTGTAAAAAACAATCGCCGGAACAGAATTTTTTCGGGAAATACCACGTAGTTACGCTATGATTTCCAGACACCTTTTCCCCGCCATGGCTTTCAGCTTATCCTCCCTCTGCTGGGGCGCCCCGTCCGCTCCGGTTCTTGAGACGCCCCACATCATCCCCCAGCCCGCCGCCATGCGCGTTAAAACCGGAGAAGCCGGATTTTCCCTGAAAGACGGCGTCAGGCTCCCGGAAGGAAATCCCCTTTCCAAACAGGCGGAACGGATTTTCCGCGGCAACGGAATCAAAACGGCGCTGGTTGAAACGGGAGCGGACCTCGTCTTTACGGAAGACGCGTCCCTGGGCAGGGAAGGCTACCGCCTGACCGTAGCGCCGGATTCCATTTCCATTGCCTCCGGTTCCGTGAACGGCGCCCTGTACGCCCTTCAATCCCTCGTGCAAAGCGTCGCTGCCGACGGGAACGGCGCCCCGGCCCTTCCCCTGCTGGACGTGAAAGACCAGCCCCGCTTTTCATGGCGCGGCCTGATGATGGACAGTTGCCGCCACATGATGCCCGTGCGGGACATCAAAAAGATCCTGGACCTGATGGAAAGGTACAAATTCAACACCCTTCACTGGCACCTGACGGACGACCAGGGGTGGCGGCTCCCCGTCGCCAGGTACCCCAAGCTGACGGCTGTGGGAGGCGCCCGCGCGCAGTCCCCCGTCATCGGCAGCCGCGACAAGGCGGACGGCACCCCCTACTCCGGCCATTACACTGCGGATGAAATCCGGGAAGTAGTACGGTACGCCAAAGACCGGGGCATCACCGTCATTCCGGAAGTGGAACTGCCGGGCCACGCCTCCGCCGCCATCGCCGCGTATCCGGAACTGGGCAATACGGACATTCCGGACTTCACGCCCAAGGTGCAGGAAACCTGGGGCGTGCATCCCTACACCTTCGCCCCCACGGAAAAAACCTTCCGTTTTCTGGAAGACGTTATTGATGAAGTGTGCGCCCTGTTCCCGGACAGCCCCTATATCCACGTCGGCGGGGATGAAGCGCCCAAGGACCAGTGGAAACAGTCCCCCGCGGCGCAGCAGGTCATGAAGGACAACGGCCTCGCCAATGAGAACGAACTCCAGAGCTACTTCATCCGGCGCGTGGAAAAAATGATCAACAGCCACGGCAAGAGGCTCATCGGCTGGGATGAAATTCAGGAAGGGGGCCTCTCCCCCACCGCCACCATGATGGTCTGGCGGAGCTGGATGCCGAACAGCGCGCGGCACGCCCTGGAACAGGGCAACGACGTGGTGATGACGCCCAACAGCCACCTGTACTTCGACTATGACCAGGGCCCCGGCAAGCCCTCCGCACCAGAGTATGAAACCATCAACGACGACAACCTGACCTGGCAGCGCGTCTATGGGCTGGAGCCCGTTCCGCAGGGAACGCCCCGTGAACGGGAAAAACAGGTGCTGGGCTGCCAGGCGAACATCTGGACGGAGTACATCCCCAACCTGCCGAAATGGGAATACCATGTCTTCCCCCGCGCCCTGGCGCTGGCGGAAGTGGCCTGGACCCCCAGGGAGCTGAAAAACGAGAAAGACTTCCGCAAGCGCCTCGACCGCCAGCTTCCCTTCCTGGACGCTCGTGGCGTCAACTACAAGAGGCCGGACAACGGAGCCCCCGCGCAGCCGGACGCCGTCATTACCCGGGAACGCCGGTAAATATGAAGGAAAGGCCCGTGCGGGCCTCCTTCCGGAGGCCGCATTATGGGCTAGCCAACCTTCACGAAAACCATTACATTGGCGGCATTATGAATTTGGAACTGCTTCGTCAGGTTTGCGTGACTCCGGGCGCTCCGGGGTTTGAAGACAAAATCCGTGATTTCATCATTCAGGAAGTGGCCCCTCTGGTGGACGCCGTGCGGGTGGACAACCTGGGCAGCGTGATTGCCATCGTGGAAGGCAAGGATACGGAAAAAACCATGATGGCCGCCGCCCACATGGACGAAATCGGCTTCATGGTCCGTCACATTGACGACAAGGGGTTCATCAAATTCCTGCCTCTGGGTGGCTTTGACGCCAAGACGCTGACGGCCCAGCGCGTCATCGTCCACGGCAAAAAAGACCTCATCGGCGTCATGGGCGTGAAGCCCATCCACGTGATGTCCCCGGCGGAACGCACCAAGCTGCCGGAAGTGACCGATTTCTTCATTGACCTGGGCATGAGCAAGGAGGAAGTGGAAAAATACGTCTCCGTGGGCGACTCCGTCACCCGCGAACGCGACCTGGTGGAAATGGGGGACTGCGTGAACGTGAAGTCCCTGGACAACCGCGCCGGATGCTACGTGCTGATTGAAGCCCTCCGCGCCATCAAGGCTTCCAAAAAGAAGCCCTCCTGCAACTTCGTGGCCGCTTTCACCGTTCAGGAGGAAGTGGGGCTGAGGGGCGCGCAGGCCGGCACGCTGGACATCCAGCCGGACTTCTCCATCGCGCTGGACGTCACCATCGCCTGCGACATTCCCGGCACCCCGGCCCACGACCAGGTCTCCCATCTGGGGGCAGGGGCCGCCATCAAGCTGTATGACGGCTCCGTCATTGCGGACCGCCGCATGGTGAAGTTCATGAAGGCCATGGCGGACGCCCACAAGATCAAATGGCAGGTGGAAATGCTGCCCGCAGGCGGCACGGACGCCGGAGCCATGCAGAAATTCGTACCGGGCGGCTCCATTGCCGGGGCCATCTCCGTTCCCACCCGCAACGTTCACCAGGTCATTGAAATGGCGCACAAGGACGACCTGGACGCTTCCGTAGCGCTCCTGACCGCCTGCGCCATGAACGTGGACAAATGGGACTGGTCCTGGAACTCCGTCAACGAATGCCCCGTGGAAAAACCCGCCAAGGCATCCAAAACGGCAGCCAAGCCGGCCAAAGCCGCCGCCAAGAAGAAAAAGGCCAAATAAAAGCCCCGGCGCCAACCGATCACTCACCCGCAGGCCGCCCCGGAAACGGAGGCGGCCTGCCTGTTTCCGGACGTCTTCAAGCGTTCCGCGCAATACGCCCGCGGCGTTGCCCCGTCCAGTCAAGAAGCGCCGCGACCCCTTGCGCCAGTCAAACCTGGAATTGAGCGGCGGTGAACTCTATTCCCTGAAGCAAGGCGCCCTGGCGGACGCATGCGTTTCAGCTGCCGCAGAGGACTGCGGCGCGCCACGGAGGCTTTTCAGGATGGCCTCCCCATAAAAAATCCTCCGGCACCCAGAGATGCCGGAGGAGGATCAATCCTGAAAAAGAAAGTTACTTGGCGGCGGGAGCGGGAGCTTCCTTCGGAGCGGGAACGGGGGCAGGAACGGCTTCCACTTCCACGTCTTCCTCCACTTCAACGCCTTCTTCGGGACCGGAAGCTCCGGTCTGCTTCATGGCGTCCTTCAGGGCCTGGCTTCCGAAGAAGTCGGCCTGCTGCAAGCGCTGCATGTCGGTCATCATGCCCATGAAAATGGGCAGGAGTTCGGCCTGGCGCGCCTGCATGGCGGCATCCATTTCAGCCTGGACCTTCTGGGCGCTCTTGGAAAGGGCTTCGCCCTTTTCATTGATCTTCGCCATCTTTTCAGCGGCCGCGTCTGCGGTGGCCTTGTCCTTCACCGTGCTGAGCGTGGCGGACATTTCCTTCATCAAAGCCAGCATCTGGTCAGCGGCTTCCTTCGCTTCCTTGGAAACTTCAGCGGCCGGCGCGGTGGGCGCGGCAGGGGTTTCAGCGGCCGGCGCGGGTGCCGGAGCCGGGGCATCCTGGGCGGAAGCCATACCTGCAAATGCCAGGGCACATGCCGAACTAATTGTTACAATGCTCTTCATAACGTTTCCCTTGTACAGGTTCACCATGCACGCGTCAATGACTCATTGTGTAACGAATCCCCGTGATGCCGCAGAAAGAGGAATTTACGTTTTTTCTTCCCTTGGAGGATTTTTTCAGTTGCATCTTTTTAGAATTATTATAAATTATTCCTCGATGACTAAAACCATAGAAAACCTGAAAGCCGCCATTACGGGCGAAAGCACCGCCTCCGCCACTTACGCGGCCTATGCCGCCAAAGCCGCCCAGGAAGGGCAGCCCCTCATTCAGAAATTGTTTGAAGCCGCCTCCAAGGCGGAATCCGTACACGCCGCCAACCATAACAAGGTGCTGGAAAAACTGGGAGCCACCATGGACCCCATTGACATCCAGATTCATGTGGGAACCACCGCGGAAAACCTGAAAGCCGCCATTGCCGGGGAAACCCACGAATTTGAAAGCATGTATCCGGAATTCATCGCCGTGGCGGAAGAAGAAGGCCAGAAGGCCGCCGTCCGTTCCTTCACCTGGGCCACGGAAGCGGAAAAGGAACACGCCGATTTCTATGCCGCCGCCCTCAAGGCGCTGGAAAGCGGAGACACCAGCGCCCTGCCCAAACAGTACTGGATCTGCCTGGTTTGCGGGGACACCTTCAAATCCCTGGAAGGCGTGGACGCCTGCCCCCTCTGCGGCACCAAGGCTGAAAAATTCCTCGTCATCGGGTAAACTCCGCCTGAGCACCGGAGGCCATCCATGGCACATGAAACCCGCCCGGAACATTCCGGGCGGGTTTTTACAGGCCGGAAACCGCTGCCATCTGGGAAAGCGGCCAGTGAAGAAGCATCGCCGGCTTTTCCCTTCCGGTCATTCCGCAAGCGCCGTTCCAGAACCGTGTTCCGGCCCTTTTCCGGACTTCAAGACTTTTCCCCACTTCCGGCTGTCCGGGTGGCGTTGGTCCTCTCTCCCACGTGCATCCGGCCCCGGAGCTCTTTTGAATGCCCGGATTGACGGACTTGTTCATTTAAAACATTAAATACATGCATTCCGTTCCGGCTACGGCGCAGGCGAGCACCCCGATTAAAATCATGATGATGCCGAATGCGACGGATTTTCTGCACAAGGCGACAACGGCGCAGGCAACGGAAGCCACCCCCAGCAGAATCCCGGCTGCGCCCAGCACGATCCCGGGAATAAGCACCAGGCCGGAAGCCGCTGCGGCCCAGGGCAATGACACAGCCTCCACGGCACAAATACAGGCGACTCCTTTCACAGCTTGGGGACATTGCAGCACAATGGGCTGATTTTCCATAAGTTTCCCTATACCCTCCCAAAACCGGGCCTGTCAACTACAACCGGAAAGTCCCCTCTTTCCGTCAACGCCGCATGCCGGACGGGATGCCCCCACAGCCAGTTGCCTGCGCCGCCATCCGTACCAAGTTCCAAGCGCAAAAAACGGCGTATGCTATCGGCACAGCCGTTTCAACGCCGGTTCCCTTTTCCTCCCCGGGCCCTTCCATGAAAAGGCTTTCCGCCACATTCTGCTTGAGGATCACCATGAAACTTTTACAATGGCGCACCCCTTCAAGCAGGAAGAATACTTTATCCTTTCTTTGCGATGACCCCTCCCCACGCATCTACCGGTTCCGTAGAACGGTACCCGGACAAACACGGCTTTTTGTCCGCCATCTGGCAGGCTCTGCGCGCCGCGTTCATCCCGCGCCGCATGCGCTGCCTGTGGGCGGCCGGGCTCGCGGCGGCTCTGGTGGTCAATCCCTATGTGCTCAATGACGGCCAGAGCGTGCTGATGAGCTGCATGGGCATCGCCTGTTCCGCCTCCCTGCTCTGCGGCACCATCCTTCTCTGCCTGAAATACCGCTTTACCGCCTACGTCGTCCTTCCGGCCATCATCCTGTTCAACGCGGGCCTGTACATGATGCAGATGCGGTACGGGCTGACCCTGAACCTCTCCGTCCTTTCCAGCATGGCGGAGACCAACTTCCGGGAAGCCTGCGCCTTCTGCACCGCCGCCTCCGCCACCGGGGCCCTGCTGCTGGCGGCCTTCATTTACCTGGCCATTTACTGGAGCCGCCGTTCCCTGCGCCAGAAGGCCACGTGGGGCGCGCTGGCGTGCATCTGGAGCCTGTACGGAATCTTTCTGCTGCTGGGCATTCCGGCCACGTCCTACAGCTCGGAACCCCTTTACCTTTACTACACCTCTGACAAGGCCAAGGGCTGGCCCCTCGTGGACTTCGTGATGGCGTACAAGCTGGCGGACGAATACGTCACCCAGGACGCGGGCCGCTTTAACGAGCTGCGGAACCTGCCGTCCTGCGCGGAACCCCTCTCCTGGTGCGACGCTCCGGACGACCTGGCCGTGGTCTTCCACATGGGCGAGAGCGTGCGCGCGGACCACCTTTCCCTCAACGGCTACCACCGGAACACGATGCCCCTGCTTTCCCGGGAACCCAACGTCGTTTCCTTCCCCCACGCCACCTCCTTCGGCATCGTGACCAGGATTTCCGCCATCGGCATGTTTACGGATGCGGAACTGTCCCGCCGCCGTCCCGCCCATTCCTCCTTCATTGACCTGTTCAACAAGCACGGTTTCCGCACCGTCCGGATCATGGACCTGTGCGGAGACTCCATCCATGACTATTCCCTGGGCATCCTGACCCGGAACTGCCGGGAAAGGAAGCAGACGCCGCCCATGCATGAAACGCCCGGAATGATGCAGGAGCGCACCTCCCTGGTCATGGAGGAATCCCTGAAACGGCACGGCCGGGAAAAACAGCTTTATGTCATTTACAACAACGGCAGCCACATGGCGTTCAGCTACCCCGCGAAGGCGGAACGCTTTACCCCGGCGTCCTGCAACATGGACGACCCCAAGGCCCGTCTGGAAGAAACCGTCAATGCGTATGACAATTCCATCGTGGACCTGGACGCCTCCGTCCACCGCATGATTGCCCTGCTGAAGGACAGGCCGGCCATTTATTTTTACTGCTCCGACCATGGCGTGGCGCTGGGCGAGAAAGGAAAAATGTTCCAGGGCCATGTTCTGCCGCCTGTTTACCGTCCCGCCATATTCGTCTGGTATTCGGACGCCTTCGCCTCGCGCTATCCGGACATGGTGCGCGCGCTGAAGTCCAACCGCCTGAAAGCCGTCTCCCACGACCACATTTTCCACACCCTTCTTTCCCTGGCCTCCATCCGGTCGGAAATCGTCAGGAACGGCCTGAACCTGTCTTCTCCGGACGCCCGGGAAACCCCGGCCCCCATCCAGCCGGAAGTTCTGGCGGAATGGCTGGCCGCTCCCGCACCGCCGCAGCCTCTTCCGTAAAAAATGGAAGCTGCCGTCATCCTCTGCGGGGTGCGGCAGGATGCGGCGAACCCTGCCGCACCCGGACTTGCAGGGGATGCCTGACGCACTCCCGGACGCGGCGCGCTTCCGCCTCCCAGGCGGCGGCGGATTTGAACGAAGAAGCCTTGTCCCAAACCGCCCCCATGTACCACTCGATGGTCTTTCCGTTCGCCGCCCCCGTGACCCAGTAGGTACAGCCTTCCGAGTCCACTGCCCCGCCTTCCGGCACCCAGGGCACGATCACGGCGGTTCCCAGGCATCCGTCATTCTTCCGGGGCCTGGTCCATGCCGTCATCAAGCCGCCGTCCTCCCGGTCCTTCGTCACCGTCTCATAATCATTCCTGCCCTTTCCGGTATCCATTCCCACGCCGGCCTTCACCGTTTCAGCCCCCCGGATGTTCAAGACGCTGCGGACTTTGGAAAAACGGCTTCCCGCGTCCAGAGTCACCCTGCGCGTCTCCGCCACGCGTACGCCGCCGCCAATGTCCCACGGCGCATAAACCACCTCAAAAGCGGTCTGGACAGGACCGTTGTACAGCGTCCGGGCGTCGGCCCAGTTTCCGGATACATGCGGTTTCCCATCCCTGAACACGGCAATGCCGCCGCAGCCCCGGCCCGTCCCCACGTTGTACATGTCCAGTCCCCGGCCATGATCCCGGTGGTAATCCCCCCGCTTGTAGAATTCATTGATGACGGGAGCGCCCGCGCGCTTGCTCCATACGTCCGTTCCGCTGGAAACCAGGCCCTCCCCCTCAGGGACCGGCCTAGCAACGGCCGGACCGTAAATCCGGTGCGCCGTAAGATCGTTCTCCCACGCGAAATCATCCAGTCTTTCCGGCACCGGGCGGCTGAAACAGACGTCCGGGGAAGGAGCCTCCTTCAGGGAGGAATCGTTCAGAATCCAGAAATCACGGGCCGTTCCGGACCTGAAATTGCTCTGGAACAGAAGGGTATCCGTCCTTCCGTCTCCATCCGTATCCGCCAGCTGGTGCGGGATGACGCGCCCGTGGCGGACGTCAAACACGCGAAGGGCGGCGGCATTCCCGGAAGTTCCGGACGGCCAGGGCACCGACACGGTTTCAGCAGGACGGAACCTGTTCAGGGGGTTCGTGACGGTTACGGTCTTTTTCTGAGGATGGTCCCGGCCAATGACGTATTTGCGCAACTCACTGCCGGCCATCAGGTAGGCGCCCGCGCCGTATACTTCCGTATCCTCCCCGGAATAATGGCCCGGCTTGTCGGCAATGGGCTGCACCCAGCCCAGCGCGCCTTCCGCGCTGACGGAGTCACAGGCGGCCTTCCACGCCCTGCGGATGACGGGAAGGTATTCATCCGCATCCAGATACCCCTGGTTCACCCCCCACATCATCCCGTACATGATAAAAAGGGTGCCGCTCATCTCCTTCAGGGGCGGCTCGTCCGGGTCCAGCAGGCTGGCGTGCCAGGAACCGTCGGGCGACTGGCATTTTTTCAGGGATGCCGCCAGACGCTTGAGCAGATCCTCATAAAAGGGACGGGAAGGCCAGTCCGCGGGCATATCCTGAAGAATGAGCGGCAGCCCGGCAATCACCCAGCCGTTGCCCCGGCTCCAGAACATCTTTTTCCCATTAGCCGCCGGAATGGTGAAGTAACGGGAATCACGGAAAAACAGCCCTTCCTTCCGGTCAAAAAGATAATCGCACGTGGCCTTGTATTCCCTGTCCATGAATTCCAGATACCGGCGGTCTCCGGTATAAGCCGCCAGCTTTACAAACACCGGCGGAGACATGAACAGGGCGTCCGACCAGCTCCAGCGGTCCTGGCAGCCGGGAGTCTGGAACTGGAGGGAAGCGGGAGAAGGCCGGTTCATCACCTTGTCCAGCACGGCGCGTATCTTCTCCGCCGCGGCGGGATTGCGGTCCTCCATCGCCATCTCCATCCAGGCGTGGCCCACGGCGTGATCGTCCGCATGGTAATGCCGTTTCAGGGTTCTCCATCCCTGCTCCTCTCCTGTTTTCCTCAGCAGCGGCAATCCCGGCCCTTCCGGAACGGCCAGGCCATATTGCACCAGCCCGGAATAAAAGGCGCCGTAAGCCCAATGCAGAGGCGAATGTTTTCTGGGATGCTCCGCCTGCCATTTCGCCACCAGGTGAAGATTGTCCCGGATGGTCTTTTCATTCCAGTCCGCGGGAGCGCCGGAAGCGGGGCTTCCCGCAGAAAGTACGGGAAGAGCCAGCAGCAGGAAGGATTTCCGCCACCCGTTTTTTGAAAAGGGGAAGGAACGCATTCAACCAGTACGGAAAAAGCCGCGCCGAAATTTCTCCGTGAGGAATAAATCTTCCCTTTCCAACCCGTTCCGCTTTTCTCCGGTGCCGGAAAAGGGAGGCAAGGGCACATATGGTGCCATGACGGAAGGGAATGCCGCGTTATCAATCATTCCCCGCAGGATATATACCACATATTGTATTATTATAAATATTTAATACATTATTTATACATTTTCCTTGCGGGGGCTCTCTTTCTGTGGTTCATTGCGTTTCAGCGCAGGTAACGGAAGACGGTGAAAATCCGTCGCGGACGCGCCGCTGTAACCGGTAGACGATGGACCGGACACTGACTGCCAGCAGTCGGGAAGTCCCCATCACATGTCGCACCGGAAGCCAGAAGACGACCTGATGCCCCCGTATCCCATCCCGCGGACAGGATGAACATACGCACAGGTCCTCATCGTGCCCCTTGTTACAGTAATGCACGCATGCGGCGGCCCCTGCCTATGATTTTTCCAGGCTTTTGCCCAGGCTCGCGGATGAGCGGTCATCATCCCTTCCAAGCGAGACACCCACCATGGCAACAAGCATCATCAAGCGTTCCGGAAAAAAGGAACAATACCAGGGCTACAAAATTGAGGAAGCCGTCAAGAACGCGTTCCACAGCTCCGGCACCGCCTACAACCGCTCCATTTACGAAGAAGTGGAAGCCAAGCTGAGCCATCAGGACAGCGCGCATGTGGAAGAAATCCAGGACATGATAGAACGCGCCCTGTTCCGCTGCGGATACTTTGACACGGCCAAGACCTTCATCACCTACCGCTTCCTGCACAAAATGCAGCGCGAGCAGCTCGGGGGCCTCTATTCCGGCAATACGTACGTGGACTGCAAGCAGACGGTGGAGGAATACATCGGCCAGAGCGACTGGCGCATCGCCGCCAACTCCAACACCACGTATTCCAATGCCGGACTCATCAACAACACGGCGGGCAAGGTGATTGCCAACTACTGGCTGGACCAGGTCTACTCCGCACGGGAGGGGGCCGCCCACCGGGAGGGGGACTACCACATCCATGACCTGGACTGCCTGACCGGGTACTGCGCCGGGTGGAGCCTGCGCAACCTGCTCAATGAAGGATTCAACGGCGTGCGCAGCCGCGTGAACAGCAGGCCCCCGCGCCACTTCCGGGAAGCCCTGGGCCAGATGGCCAACTTTCTGGGCATTCTGCAAAGCGAATGGGCCGGAGCCCAGGCCTTCAGCTCCTTTGACACCTTCCTGGCGCCTTACGCCTTCAAGGACCAGGCGGACTTCACGCGCATCAAGAAGGACATCCGCGGCTTCGTCTACAACCTGAACGTGCCCTCCCGCTGGGGGCAGTCCCCTTTCACCAACGTCACCATTGACTGGACGGTGCCGCGGGACCTGCGGGACCAGCCCCCCTTCAGCGGCGGGGAGCACCTCTTTGAAGGGGTGGAGGACCCGGGCCTGCTCTCCCTGGCGCGGGAACGCGGCGTGAACAAGCTGACAGAGCTGACCTATAAGCATTTCCAGAAGGAAATGAACCTGATCAACAAGGCCTTTTACGAGGTGCTGACGGAAGGGGACAGCACCGGGCAGCCCTTCACCTTCCCCATCCCCACCGTCAACATCACGGAAGACTTTGACTGGGAGGGGGAAAACGTCCCCCTCCTGTTTGAAAACGCCGCCAAGATCGGCTCCTCCTACTTCCAGAACTTCATCGGCAGCCAGTACACCGTGAATAAAAACGGGGAACGCGTGCCGGACGAACGGGCCTACAAGCCGGACGCCGTACGCTCCATGTGCTGCCGCCTCCAGCTGGACCTGCGGGAGCTGCTCAAGCGCGGCGGCGGCCTCTTCGGCTCCGCGGAAATGACCGGCTCCATCGGCGTGGTGACTATCAACCTGGCCCGTCTGGGCTACCTGTTCAAGCAGAACCGGGAAGCCCTGTTCGCCCGGCTGGGGGAACTGCTGGACCTGGCCAAATCCTGCCTGGAAAAGAAAAGGGCCTTTGTCCAGGAAATGTACGACCGCGGCCTGTACCCCTACACCAGGCGCTACCTGCCCACCTTCCGCAACCACTTCTCCACCATCGGGGTCAACGGCATGAACGAGCTGCTGCGCAACTTCTCCAACGACACGATGGACATCACCTCCGAGGAAGGCAGGGCCTTTGCGGAAGAAATCCTGGAATTTATCCGCGTGCGCATGCAGGAGTACCAGGAGGAAACCGGCAACCTGTACAACCTGGAAGCCACGCCCGCGGAGGGCACTACGCACCGCTTCGCCCGCGAGGACCAGAAACGCTATCCGGAAATCCTCCAGGCAGGCCCCGTGGGGCAGCGTTACTACACGAACAGCTCCCAGCTGCCCGTGGACCACACGAGCGACCTGTTCCGTGCGCTCCAGCTCCAGGACGAACTCCAGTGCTGCTACACGGGAGGAACCGTCTTCCACATGTACATGAATGAAGCCATCAGCTCCCCGGAAGCCTGCCGGGACATCGTCCGCAAGGTGCTGACCCGCTTCCGCATGCCGTACCTGACGGTCACCCCGCTCTTCTCCGTCTGCGAGAAGCACGGCTACCTGCGCGGGGAGCATGAATACTGCCCCTTCTGTGATGAAGAGCTGCTCCACATCCACAGGCACGAATAACCCTTTTCAACCAGCCGCCTCGTTTCAAAACCCAACCATCAACACGACAATGACCAAACAGGAAATATTAAGCAAATACGCACAGGACCGGACCCGCTGTACCGTTTATACGCGCGTCATGGGCTACCACCGCCCTGTGGAAACCTTCAACGCCGGCAAACAGGGCGAGTTCCATGACCGCGTCCACTTCGTGGAACCGGGCCGTCCCTGCTCCTGCTCCGCCCAACCGGGACAGCCGCGGTAATTTTCCCAATAACATATGCGAAGTCAATGGGAACGGGCCGGGGCATAGCGGACATCACGCCGCTCACCTTGCTGGATTTTCCAAACAAGGTGGCCTGCATCTTCTGGCTGAGAGGCTGTAACTTGTTTTGTCAGTACTGTTACAACGTCTCCCTGGTCAGAGGAACGGGCTCTCCTGCCGGAGACCGGACGGACTACCTTGATTTCCTCAGAGATCGGGTGGGATTTCTGGACGGGGTAGTCCTGTCCGGCGGCGAGTGCACGCTGTGTCCCGACCTTATCCCCATCTGCCGTGAAATACGGCGGCTCGGCTTCGCGATTAAAATAGACACCAACGGCACCAGGCCCGGCGTGGTGAAAACACTGGTGGAAGAGGGGCTTTGCGACTACATCGCCCTGGACTACAAAGCCCCCCCCGAACAATACGGCTCCGTTACAGGAAGGCCCGACCTCTTCCCCTCCTTTTCCGACACGCTGGACTACCTGATCGCCTCTGGAACCGCCTTTGAAGTCAGAACCACCGTCCATCCCGATTTATTGACGGAAGATCACGTCAACAACATCATACGCGACTTGACAAAGCGCGGGTATGGGGGCAACTACTTCGTGCAAAATTTCTACCTGACCAAACAAACACTCAACTCTCTCCCCGCGCCGAGCCGGTTGTTTGACCGGACCAGGCTGGAGCCGGCCTCCATCCCCGTCCATTTCCGCAACTTCGAGTTCGCTCCGGGCAAAGACTGACCCAGCCGACCATGTTCGACATCCTGCTCAATCACAACACCCTGGTTCTCTTTGGAATCATCTTCTTCGGCATCGCCCTCGGCAGCATTAAAATATACGGCCTGAACCTCGGCCTCTCCGGCGTTCTCTTCGTGGCGCTGGCCGCCGGCCACTACCGCCTGGCCATCCCCAACGGCGTGGGACAACTTGGCCTGGCGCTCTTTGTGTACTGCGTGGGCCTCAGCGCGGGCAACCGCTTCTTCTCCGCCATCGCCAAGCAGGGGAGCAAGCTCGCGGTCATGTCCGCCGTGATTGTAGGTGTTTCAGCCCTCTTCACCTGCCTCTTCGGCATCTGGTTCAATGTCCCCGCGGGAATATCCTCCGGCATCTTCGCCGGCGCGTGCACCAGCACCCCGGCCCTGGCGGCGGCCACGGAAAGCCTGCCGGGAGCCTCCGGCAGCGGCGTCAGCATCGGCTACGGCATCGCCTACCCCTTCGGCGTGGTGGGCGTGGTCCTCTTCGTCCAGCTTCTGCCGCGCCTGCTGCACATTGACCTGAACAAGGAGGCCAAAGTCATGCACTCCAGGCAGGAGGCCAGCATCATCTCACGCCTGGTCCGCGTCACGCAGCCCAACCTGGTCGGCCAGAACATTGCGGACTGCAAGCTGCTGGACGGCCTGCACTGCATGGTCACCCGCGTGGTGCGCAACGACAGGCTGATGCCCCTGACGCCGGAAGACACGTTCCAAAAAGGAACGGAAGTCCTCATCGTCGGCAACAGCGACACCATGCCGCACGACATCGCCTTCCTGGGGGAAATATGTGAAAACCCCTACCCCATGGACTCCCAGAAGGAGCGCCGCAAGCTGATCCTGACAAACAAAAGCTACGCCGGGCGCAAGCTCCGCGAACTGAAAACCCTGCGCACGGACGGCGTCATCATCTCCCGCATCTCCCGCCTGGGCTTCACCTTCGTCCCCACCGGGGACACCACGCTGGAACGAAACGACGTGCTGACCGTGGTGGGCTCTCCGGAAAACCTCACCAAATACGGGGACAAGATCGGCCACCGCAGCCAGGACATGAACCAGACGGACCTGCTTTCCCTGGGCTTCGGCCTCTCCATGGGCATCATCCTGGGGTTGGTCAACTTCAGCTTCGGCAACGGCCTGGGCATCTCCCTGGGGATTGCCGGCGGCCCCCTCATCGTCGCCCTGCTGCTCGGCCACTTCGGCCGCCTGGGTCCCATTGTGGGGTACATTCCGCGCCCCACCCGCCTTCTTCTGCAGGACCTGGGACTGGTCTTCTTCCTGGCTGACGCCGGCATCAAGGGCGGCGCGGACCTGGTTACCACCGTGGCGACTCACGGCGCTGCCGTCTTCATCATGGGCATCATCGTCACCTGCTCCGGCATGTTCGCCGGCTACTTCGTAGGCATGAAAATCTTCAAGATGAACATCCTGGAATGCCTGGGCGGCATCTGCGGCGGCATGACCTCCACCCCGGCCCTGGGTGCCATCGCCAGCAAGACGGACTCCCAGGCCCCCGTGGTCAGCTACGCCACCGCCTACCCCGTGGCCCTCATCCTGATGACTATCATCGCCAAAGTCATCATCCAGACCATCGGCGGCGTGGTGGGAGTGTAAATGCCCCGCGGAAAGGTGCCGGAAATCAGGAATTAAAGACAGGATAAGCCGCCGCCAGCCTCCCGGCGTTCCGTCACTCCCTTTCAATCACCTCCATGGAGACGGACTGGAAGACCCTCTTCCAGCGGATGCGGATGCCAGCGTTCATCAGGAAATCGCCGCCCAGCACCCGTTCATGGGCGTCTGTGAGGGCGCCGTTTTCATCCATGTTAATTTCTCTCACCAGATATCTGGCGCCAGGGTCCAGGCCTTTCAGGCGCAGGGGAGGCGGGGAATCAGCCAGCCATTTGTCCATCAGCCACGCGAAGACGACGGCCCTTTTTTCATGGACGTACATCAGGGACGCTACCCGGCTTTCATACGGGGAGGACAGGCGGTACAGGTCCCCGAACTGGACCACGGGGCGGATGCGCTTGTATTCCGCCAGCGCCCTTCGGAAAAAAGCCATGTCCTCTTCCGTCATGTCGCAGGGCTGGAGTTCAAAACCCAGGCGGCCGGACATCGCCACGTCAAACCGGAATTTGAGCGGCGTGGCGCGCCCTGTCTGATGATTGGGGGAAGCCGTCACATGGGAAGCCATGGAGATGGCCGGGAACAGGTGCCCGATGCCCCACTGCATGAATACGCGTTCACAGGCGTCCGTATTGTCGGACGTCCAGAATTCATGATGCCTCCGCATGGTTCCATAGTCGGCGCGGCCTCCGCCGGAGGAACAGGCCTGGAAGGTCACGTCCGGGAATTCCGCCGCAAGCGTATCCAGAATGCTTTCATAGCCGCGGACATAGTCCATGGACAGGTTCCCCTGATGGGAGGCGTCCAGCCAGGAGGAGCCGGGATCGGAAATCTTGCGGTTGCAGTCCCATTTGACATAGGAAATGCCCGGATGTTCTCCCAACAGTTTCCGCATGGCGTCAAGAATGTATCCGCGCACATCCGGGTTGCTCAAATCCAGCAGGTACTGGGTGCGTTCCAGCCTGTTTTCCCGGTGCGGAAGGCCGATGACCCATTCCGGATGCTTTTGATAGAGTTCCGACCGGGGGTTCACCATTTCCGGCTCCACCCAGATGCCGAAATGTATTCCCAGCTTTTCCGCCTGGCGGACCAGGCCTTCCAGCCCGTGGGGCAATTTGTCGCGGTTTACCCGCCAGTCCCCCAGCCCGGCCCGGGCGTCATTGCGCGGGAATTGATTGCCGAACCAGCCGTCGTCCAGCACGAACAGCTCAATTCCCAAATCCGCCGCACGCTTCATCATGCCGTGCAGCACTTTTTCCGTGAAGGTAAAGTACACGCCCTCCCATGAATTCAATAAGGTGAGCCGCTCCGTGCCGCCGCCACGCAGGCCGTAGCGGCGCGCCCAACGGTGGATGCGCCGGGAGGCTTCCCCCTTGCCTTTCTCACTGTGCGCCAGAATGAGGGGAGGCGTTTCAAACACTCCGCCGCCGTCCAGCAGATAGGAAGCGGGGGCCACATCCGGCCCCGCTCCTGCAAAAAGGTAGTGATACGGGCTGTGCCGGAACCATATCCGGTAGTTGCCGGACCATGCCAGCGCCCCCAGAATCACTTCCCCGGAGTTTTCCTGCGCCGGACCATCCAGGGAGATGATGAAGCCCGGGCTTCCCTCCTGGGCGGCGCGGGTTCCGGTTCCGGAAACCAGGGCCAGTTCATGGCCCCGCGCCACTTCCTCCTCGCTCATCAGGGATTCCCCGCCCCACGTACCGCGGAAGCTGGTGACGAAGTACCGTTCCGCTCGCAAGTTCAGTTGCGCGGACGCCGCGCGGTGCAGGCGGATGCCGCCTTTTCCCTCGTTCCGTATCACCGCCCACTGCATGAAGGTGTCCGATTCCCGGTGGGAGCGCACGTGGATTTCCACCCGCACAGGGTAGGAAGGGTCCTTCCCATAGAAGACGGCTTCTTCCCGGTCGTCATCCAGCTCCAGCACTTCCCATCCCTGGCATTCCAGGCGCAGGGAAAGAGTTCCGTCCGCCTGGGTCGCGCAAATGCAGTATTCATCCGACGCATTGGGAAGCCCCGTCACGGAGTCCGCCAGGGTGGAATACAGGAGAGGCGCATCCGCGGCGCTTTCCAGGGCATCCTCCGGTTCACGCAGCCGCGGTCCGTAATAGGCGCGGCGCACGCGGCCCTGTTCATCCCTGAACAGGGTCATCTGGGAGGAACGGGTCAGCAAATGAACGGAGTCCGGAGTCATGGGCGGCAAATGGGGAAAGGGTCAGTCATTTTTTCCGGGCAGGTGCACAGCCGCTCCTGCCTTGTCCATTAATCCCTGCCCAGCACGGGGAAGTCAATGGCAAAATGGCAGGAGGGCCCCGACGTTTTCCCTACTTTTTCCACAAACGGGGGGAAGGCCGGAATTTCATGGTGCTTGATTCATGCACAAACAGTTTGCCGCCGTTTTCCGGATGGCGCACCACGCGGGCGCGCCGCCGCTTGATGCCGAACGAACCAAAGCCGCGGAATTTGACCAGTGAGCGCCTCCGGACCGACCGGGCAATCGTGTCCAGCACCGCGTTCAGCGCGCGTTCCGCCTGCCGGGGGGTAACGCCCTCCCCCAGCTCCCGCTGAAGTTCCCTGACGAATTGTGTTTTATTCATAGGCCGGCCAGCATGATATGCTCCGTTCTCCCGGTAAAGCGGAGAAGGAGCGCAGGCATTTCTGCCACCAGGCCCAGCAGGGGACGCCCCTCCGTTCCGTGCTGCAAGTTTCATCCTTGCCCCCCTCCGGCGGACACATTAAGGTTCGGGGCAGATGTCTTCCCCCGCCGCCGATGATCCGCGCCCGGAACGAGCTTTCAACGTAACCGCGTTGAAATGGAATACCTGCGCGTGGCTTCTGCTGCCCGTCCTGGTATTCATGGCCGGGTGGATGCACTGGTATGCCGCCATCCCCCTTGCGGCCCTGATGGCCGCGGGGCTGGGGCTGGCGCCGCAAAGGCGGAAAGAACCGCCGGAAAGGGAACCTCTTCCCGCTTTTCCCCTGTTTAACCGCTCCTCGTTTCTTGTCCTGGCCGCGTTCATCGCCCTGATGGCCCTGTCCGGATGGGGGGAATGGGTCAATCAGCACCCGGACCACACCGTCAGGAACGCCTGCCTTCGTGAATTGGTCGCCAGCCCGTGGCCCGTCGTTTTTCCGGACGGAGACGTCTTGATCTACAACACAGGGTTCTGGATGGTTCCGGCCCTGGCAGGCAAAGTGGCAGGTATGGGGGTTGCCCGGGCGTTTGTCGTGCTGTGGGGGGCATGGGGCCTGTTCCTTGTGTGGCTGTGGCTGTGCGTTTTCTCCGGACGCCGTTCCCTGCTGCTCGCCCTGCTGATGGTGATGTTCGGCTCCCTGCTGAATTTCCAATGCTGGCTGGGGCTGGACCTGTTCCGTCTGCATTACTTCGGCACGGCGGAACAGATCATGTGCAGCGCAAACGCCTCCATCCCCGTCATGCTTTTTTTCATCTTCCTGGCTTCGGGACGCATGCCCCTGCATTGGATGCCCCTGTTGTTCGCGGCCACGGCCTTTTATTCTCCCCTCGCGGCCCTGGGGGGGCTGCCCCTGGCGGCCTGCCAGTGGGCCCGGCAATGCAAAGACGGCCTCTCCCCGTGGCACAGCCTGCTCCATCCCTCCTTTCCGGCAGCCGTCATGCTGGGGGCGTGCTTCCTTCTTTATTATGCGGCGGTAAACGCGCCGTCCTCCCGCATGGGCATGCGCCCCTTTTACTCACACCCGGGGGATTTTCTGCTGGCGGGAACCTCCTTCCTGCTGTACGCCCTGTTCTGCTGGCGGGATTTCCGGCGGAACCCCCTCTTTATCTGTACAGTGGCCACCGGACTGCTGCTGCCCTTCTTTTACGTGAACGGGGACGTCAACGACCTGCTCTGCAAGGGAAGCGTTCCGGCGATGGCCTGCCTGCTCGCCTTTCTGGCCTCCACCTGGACGCGGCATCCCCGTCTCCGGATCTGGATATGGCTCCTGCTGGCGCTCGGGCTGGCGCCCCGGTTCAATGTTCCCTATTACTGCTGTTCTTCCAGCGCCCTACAGGCATTTCTGACGCCTTCCGCCTCATGCACGGAGCCTTCCTCTTTTCCCTGCCGGGAATGGCGGCGGCTCACCTATGCGCCGCAGGCGCGCCACCAGGATGAATGGGGCCGCACCATGCACCACCCCGGACACCGGTGGTATCCCTATTATTCCGGCACGCCGCGCCCATGGCTGCGCTTCATTTACCGTTTTTAGAAGAGTAACACCTCATGATGCCGAATGAGGGCGGCAAAATCGGGCAACTTGCCCGTGTGCAGGTATTAAATTTGACCTCCGATGTCCCTAAACTTTTCAATGAAAGCGACGATTTTTTGAAAGACGCTCTGTTTCTTCGTTAGATATTGAGGATTTAATGGACTCATCTTCGGCAGAATAGCATTGAGGTCAGCGCCGTTCTCGCTGGCGTACTTCCGTTTCAAAGATGTTTGAATATATCGCTTTGCGGCTTCCTCGTTCAGTTTCTCTTCCGTAATCAGAGCATCAGCTTCCTTTTTTTGTTTCTCTTGGGCATAAGTAAAGAAAGCAGCAATAATATCAGCCTTATCTCGAATCGGTTCCAAATTTGTTTCATTGATAAAATCAACCAGGAGGCTCTCTTTTGCCCTGTTCCCGATGCTCGCTCTGATAACACGGCGCACCTCATCTACCAAGGCAGGCTTGTCCTTCGTTTTCCTGTTGTGTTCGAAAATCAGTTCGAGAATATAGTCGAGATTTATTTCCTGAGATTTAAGCAAATCAATTTCAAAGACCACATCATCCCAGTCTATTTTTGAATCTTCCGGAGCTTTACCGTTCCTCTCATGTCTGAACCAGTCTCGAATATCATTGTATATTGAACGATAATCCTGTACGGTTCGCTCTTTCAGTACATCAATGCCCTGCATGGCTGCAATATCTTCATCAGTCAAGAAGTTGGCATTCTTAAACGCTTCAAGAGCCGCACTATCCTCTTTGTCTATTTTTTGCAGGGCTTTGAGCTGTGTAAACTCATCGTAGTTTTGTAAAATATTTTCTATCCGTAGATATTCTCCGAACAGCTTAACAAAGGATTTTTTATCTGCTTCCGTCACTATCTCATCCGGGGCAGGGAATTTCTCTTTCAGTTCCATGACAACTTCCACATACCCTTTTCTCGCCTCGCCGGTGGCAATATCTTTAAATCCTTCAAGGTATTCCTTGTAGCTCTTTTCAAGTACTACGTTCCTTGTGTTCTTATCTCCAAACAGAGTGATCGCATCTATTGTAGATTGTTCCAAATCCCTGAATGTGACGATATTGCCGAAAGTCTTGGTTGCGTCATAGATGCGATTGGTACGTGAAAACGCCTGCATCAGACCGTGATAACGCAGATTCTTGTCTACAAACAGTGTGTTCAAAGCAGGAGCATCAAAACCGGTAAGGAACATACCGACCACAATGAGCAAGTCAACCTCCTGGTTTTTTACTCTTTTGGCCAAATCGCGATAATAGTTTTGGAACTCTTTACTATCCACTCCGAAGTTTGTTTTAAACATCACGTTGTAATCGCCAATCGCTTTTGCCAAAAACTCTTTGGCGCTGCTGTCCATTGCCGAAGGGTCAAAATTTTCATCTTTGATATCGCCCTTAGCGCTTTGTTCTTCATTTGGGGCGAAAGAAAATATGGTGGCAATTCTCAGGGGCCTGTCACTTTCTTTCTGTAGATTGTTCAATTCCTGATAATACAGTTTGGCAGCCTCAACGCTGTTTACTGCGAACATGGCATTAAAGCCCTTGTTATTTCCTTGCGTTCTATGGGTTTTTATCCTGAAATTCTGCAGGATGTATTGAGAAATCCCTTTGATCCGGTCTGGATGAAGCAAAAGCTTTTGATTTTCTGCCGCATTCAACTTGATTTCATCTTTTTCAGTTTCCAAATTCTTAAACCGTGGACGAACATCGTTGTAGTCCACTTTGAACTTCAAAACCTTTTCATCACGTATGGCGTCTGTGATGACATACGAATGCAGCTCACGGCCGAACACACTGGCCGTAGTCTCCGCACCCAAAGCATTCTCAGGAAAAATAGGGGTGCCCGTAAAGCCAAATTGGTAATATCTCTTGAATCTCTTTTTCAGATTCTTCTGCGCTTCTCCGAATTGGGAACGGTGGCACTCATCGAAGATAAATACAACCTGCTTTTGATAGACAGGCAAGTTGCTTTCGCTCTTCATGAGGTTGTTCAGCTTTTGAATGGTCGTGACAATGATTTTGTCGTTATTTTTCTCTGTGTTCCGCTTCAGTCCTGCCGTGCTTTCTGATCCATTGACGCTATCGGGCGAAAAACGTTGGTACTCTTTCATCGTCTGATAATCCAAATCCTTGCGGTCAACAACAAAGAACACCTTGTCGATAAAATCAAGTTGGGTGGCAAGCTGCGCGGCCTTAAAACTTGTCAGAGTTTTGCCAGACCCCGTGGTGTGCCAGATGTATCCGCCTCCCTCCGGATTGCTCCATTTCTTAGCCTGGTAAGAGCTCTTTATCTTCCACAAGATGCGTTCCGTTGCCGCAATCTGGTAGGGTCGCATAATGAGCAGCGTGTTACTGGCATCGAACACCGAATATGTGAAAAGAACCTGCAGCAGCGTATTTTTCTGGAAAAATGTCGCCGTAAAATCCTTTAAGTCTTTAATCAGCGTATTGTCCGACTTCGCCCAGTTCATCGTAAAGTCAAAACTGTTTTTATCACGCTTTACGGTATTGGCAAAATAACGGGTATCCGTACCGTTGGAGATGACGAAAACCTGTAAGTATTTATAAAGTGAACTTTCGCTGTTGAAGCTCTCTTTGCTATAGCGATGCACCTGATTAAAAGCCTCGCGGATAGCCACACCCCGCTTTTTCAGCTCTATCTGTACCATAGGCAACCCATTTACCAGTATCGTGACATCGTAACGGTTTTTCTGTGCCCCGAACTGATTAATTACCTGCACTTTGTTGCGGGCAATATTTGTTTTATCTACCAAATAGATATTTTGGATATGCCCATCGTCAAACACAAAGTCATAGATGTAATTATCATGTATTTTTTTTGTTTTTTCAGCAAGACTGTCACTCTTCTTGTCTAAATATTCCTCCAGGAAGCGTCCCCATTCAGAATCGGTGAAAACGATATTATTGAGTGCCTGCAACTGGTTTCTCGCATTGCAGAGCAGGGCGGCAGGCGTAACAAGGCTGGGAACATATTCGTAACCTTGTGATATCAAGTCTTCTATAAATTCGCGTTCCAAAGCCGCCTCTGTCTGATAACCGGCGGGCGGCTCGCTTACTATTGAACTCTTGGTGTAGTTGTCGAGAACGATAAAGTTCTGTAATTCTGCTATGGTGCTGTATTGTGTCATGTCATCCGCTATTTATGGTCAACGATTGAGTGGAATTGATATTGAGATATTAGCACCTCTTTTACTAAATAAGTTAATACTCTTTTATCCTCTTCTTTAACAATTGAAGATTCCTCTCCACTATGTTTAGAATGGCTATACAGATTGATTCGCCTGCAATATGCCTCACGCGATTCGGCAGGTAAAAGTTCTCCCCAATTTTTATAACCAAGAAATGTAGCAGTTTTTTCTAATATATTACGAAGAAAATTATAATGATATTTTTGAATATCATCTGAGATGATGGCTTTATTCAACTCAGTTAAGAGAGCTAAATGATAGGAAAAAGGAGAATCGTTGGTATCTATGGGTAAAAAAGTGCCATCATCCAATTTTTCCAAGCGTTTTTTTACACTATGCCTTGAGCTGTAGCTATAACGCGAATCCGCATTGTTAAATGCATTAAATAGTACATTATAGAAAAGCGGATTGTGTGTTGTAATAATAAACTTCAACTTCGACTGACTTGATTTTATTAATTCTGCTACATCTACCGCCAATTCAATCAAATGATTGTCGTCCAACGAACTTACAGGATCGTCTATGAAAAAGTATTCCAAATCATCAAACTTATTTGTCGAGCGGTTTTCCGGCTCTGGAACATTCAGTACTTCGACTACCTCTTTCAGCAGACTGTAAAACACGCACCAAATAAAACAACTTTCTTCGCCTCTCGATATCTTGATATTATCAATTCGCTCTTCGTTGCCACCTTTTATAGAAAAGGAAACCTCATTATAACCTTCATTGAAACATGGAGTCAGTTTATCATTGGTATAATGCTGGAAATCTGTTATGATATTATTGGTTTGTCCTTCAACTTTAAGCACCCATTCAGTAAAGGCATTAGGACGTATCAACAGCTTCCTGTTTGTATCCCCGTCCAGATCATTATCCCAATAGAACAAATCTTCAGTAAAAGCATTATAATACAATACTTTTACGCCAGTATCCCCGTCTTGCGCTTCTTCTTCCTCATGCTTGGGCGACACCAATTCTTTGAATGCGCGAGACAGCCGCGTCTTTCCCACACCGTTAAAGGCATAGATAAGCTGGACCTTCTTTGGACTGTTTTTTAGCTCCTGAGCTATTTCTGTCAATGTTTTTCCCATCTTCAGGCTGTTGCTTTATTATCGGGAAATGATAATAATTGGTTACGGTAATATTCATACTGTTTTCTACGCAGTTCTATTTCCTTTGGCAAGCCTTCACTGATGGAGGTTGTCAGCATATCAAACTTGTCGAGAATGGAGACAATGCGGCGCTGTTCTTCAATAGGAGGAACAGGTATTTTGATGTTAGCCAAATCACTGGTATTGACACGTCTAACTTTTGTTCCTGTGATAAAACCTCTTTTCTGCTTTTGAAATTGCTCTGTCTGAAAATAATAAGCAACATATTTCGGTTCTAAACTATGAGCGTAAAAGCAGGCATCACTGCTAATGGCAATATCTTCATCTCCTAACCATGCAACAGCCTTACATACATCTTCATCATTTTCGCTTGTGGTTGCAATAATCAAGTCCCCATGTTTCGCTTTGCGTGCTTTCTTCGCAAATTCTTGTGAAACAAAGGTTTTTGTTCTATTTGCATATGTACCATAGTGAGTGTAGATCTGACCATAATGGATACAGCCAACCCCTGTTTGAGTGAAGTCTTTCTTCTGCAATCCGCTTCCTCTCGTAAATATACCCACTTCTCCTAATGGCATAACTACTATATTATTTAACGAATTACCCACCGCCGCATAATTTAACACATTAAAAGAAAATAGCTTATTGCGATAATGCTCATACTGCTTCTTTCTCGCTGTAAGCTCCGCTGTAAGCTCCGCTGTAAGCTCCGCTGTAAGCTCCGTGAAATTGTCCAGAATACGGACAATTTCACTCTGCACCTCAAGAGGTGGCAAAGGAATTTCAAACGCTGAATAAACAGAAATCCATAATCTCTTGTGTTCAGAGGAAGTGAATCCTATGTTTCCCATGACATGAAAGAGGTATCTTAAAATTGTTTTTTTAGGTTTCGCTTTAAGCATTTTCATTGCAGAAGATTTCACCTTAAAAGGGAAATCCACCCATTTGAGTGCTCCTGTGAAATCATCAAAGATAATAACAGGATTATCTTTTGATGCTTCATAAATGCCATCTGTTTCATCAGTATATCCAAGAATAAAGGATTGTCCTGCTGTAAGTACAGGTGTTTCAAAATTATCATTATAATCTGTACTATTTACGATGTATTTTGATGGCTGTTCATAGTCGGCTACTTCACCAATAGCAATAAACTCTACACCATTCGGGCAAAGCTCCTGTATCAGCTCGTCTAGTCTACTCATTTTATGTCACCTCCCTTTATCGCTGGCTCATTATTCATCCTCCAACTCCTTAATAATCGCGTCAATATCCGCACGCAGCGCATCTATCCTCTTCACCGTTTGCTTCACCTCGGCATTCAGCCTGGCAATATCAATCACCTCGCGCGTATCTTTCGCCTCTACATATGAACTCACAGAGAGGTTATAGCCATTCTCCGCAATCTTGCTGTTATCTACTAATGCCGCAACATATTCCACCGGTTCCTTTCTGGCGAATATATCGACTATTCTTTCTATGTGCTCATCTGTCAGGACATTGTTATTGGTCTGCTTTTTAAAGAAATCTTCCCCGCTGGCATCAATAAATTGCGTCTTCGTATCAGCCTTGTGCCTGGACAGCACGAGGATATTCACGGAGATGCCCGTTCCATAGAAGAGATTGGGAGGCAACGCAATGACCGTTTCCACAAAGTTGCCGTCCACAAGATATTTCCTTATCTTCTGTTCCGCACCGCCACGGTAGAAGATGCCGGGGAAACAGACAATGGCAGCCCTCCCTCTGGCGGAAAGATAGCTGAGGGCGTGAAGCACAAAAGCAAAATCAGCTTTTGACTTTGGCGCTAACACCCCTGCCGGGGCAAAGCGGTCGTCATTGATGAGCGTTGGGTCGTCGCTTCCCACCCAATTGACAGAGTATGGAGGATTTGAGACGATGGCGTCAAATGGTTTTTCATCGCCGTATTGAGGATTGATCAGCGTATTGCCCAACGCTATGTCGAACTTGTCATAATTGATATTATGCAAGAACATATTCATCCGCGCCAGGTTGTAAGTGGTGTGGTTGATTTCCTGCCCGAAAAACCCCTCTTCGATGAGATGCGCATCAAACTGTTTCTTCGCTTGAAGCAGCAACGAACCCGAACCACAAGCCGGATCATAAATCTTGTTGACAGAAGTCAATCCCGACATAGCTAATTGCGCTATCAGCTTTGATACATTCTGAGGCGTAAAGAACTCTCCACCGGATTTGCCGGCATTGGCAGCATAATTGGAAATCAGAAACTCGTAGGCATCTCCGAAAAGATCTATCTCATTATCCTCAAAATTACCGAAATCCAGACTTTCCACACCTTTGATGACTGCCGCCAAACGCCTGTTTTTCTCCTCCACGGTGTTGCCCAAACGGTTGCTTGTGGTGTCAAAATCGGCAAACAGTCCCTTTATGTCGTGTTCGGACGGATACCCATTGGCAGAACTCTCTATCGCATCGAAAATAGCGGCCAAGTCCGTGTTCAGATTAGGATTGTTGTTGGCATTCTTTGCTATATTCACAAAAAGCTGAGTAGGATAGATGAAATACCCTTTTGTCCTGGTGGCGTCATCTTTTATCTCAGGGGTGATAACGTCATCCGACATATTCGCATAGTCGACGCTCTCGTCACCGCTTTCAATGAAGTTGGTGAAGTTCTCACTGATAAACCGATAAAAAAGAGCTCCTAAGACAAACTGCTTAAAATCCCAGCCGTCAACGGCGCCACGTACTTCGTTGGCGATTTTCCAAATAGTAGATTGCAATTCGTCTCTTTGCTTTATACTGGTCATATTAATTAAAATTATTCTTAATTCAGATTACAAAGTTAAAATATCAACACGTCAGGACTTGATAAACCAACAGAAACCACAAGCTGCCATTCCCGGCGCTACGCGTCAAAAATCACTTTTCAACGGATAACCGTTTGAAACCGTTCCGTTTCATCATTCCACTTTTGTCACTGTCATTATTTAGCTTCGCAATACCTTGCCATTAAACATTTCAATTCAGTTTCTTCCGGTTTATCCGATTATTCCGAATTTCTTCAATGATTCCGGAAAGAGGCTTTCCATACTTGTCCACTTCACTCTTGGTGAACAGGCTCTTGATCAATTCTCCGGAAACAGGGTCAATGATAAACACGGCGGGAGGACCAAGAACCACATACGGCGCACGGGGGGAATCCACACACCCCACGATTTTTGCGGCTTCTTCCGGAACCATCTTGAATTTAAACGTTCCCGGGGAATTGCCCGGCACCTGTTTGGTGTCCACCATCCAAAATATAAATTTCTTCCCGGCGGCATTTTTAAAATTCGCTGTTTTGATGTATTCCCGGGTAAAAATATTGCAATGAGAGCACCAGGAAGAACCGGTCAGGTAAATTACCAGCGGCAGCTTTTTCTTCATAGCTTCATTACGGAGTTTATCAAAAACGGGGCTGCCCGATTTATTGACTTCAGGTATCCTGTTTTTATTGGCAAACCCGAAAATGGGAGGACGCTGTTGAGCTATGCCGGCCTGAGGGGCAAACAGCCCTAAAACCGCTGCGGAACAACATAAAAAAAGGAAAGGCCTCATACGTGTTCCTACTATAGATACTATCCCGGGATAGTCAAACAGCAAGCATTCCCTTGTTTCCAAGGCAAAAAGAAATGCCCTTTACATGGATCATTACAGGGCTATTCACTTGCCAAGTCCGGATGAAGCTGTAAGAATCCGCGCCATGAAAAAGCTCCTGATCCGCTCCTGTCTGATTGCCGGGCTGGCCTGGACCGCTTCCTGCGCCTCCAACAAGGAAACGGCACCTCAGGAACCCGCTCCCGCCCCAGCCGTTCAACCGGAACAAACCGCCGCAGCGGACCGCCCCGCCCCCTGGGCTCCGGCCCCGGTGAAACCGGCCATTCTTCCGCAGGAGGAGAACGCAGAGTCCGTGCCGGGACCGGCCGTATTGCCTGGCGACTTCCGCCCCGGGCTGCGCACCCCCCGGCTGCCGGAAACCCTGCTGTATGATCTGGACGGCAAGCTGATCACCCCCTCCGCCCCGTAACCCTTTTCTTTTCCTTCACCATGACTGCGACCATTCCCAAGGGCTTCCACCCGGAACCTTTTTCCTACCATCAGGAGCTTGAACTGGACATTGACGCCCTTTCCAATGCGGGCGACGGCATCGGCCGTGTGGACGGCTGGGTGGTTTTCGTCCCCTTCGCCCTGCCGGGAGACCGCGTGAAGGCCCGCGTCTGGCGCAACGACAAGAATTATTCCTCCGCGGACCTGGTGGAAGTGCTTCACCCCAGCCCGGACCGCGTGGAACCCGGCTGCCGCCTGTTCGGCACCTGCGGCGGATGCCAGTACCAGCATTTTTCCTACGACCGCCAGCTTCTCTGGAAAACCCGGCAGGTAGCGGATCTGCTCCGCTTGCAGGCAGGGCTGGAACTGCCTGTTAATCCGGCCATAGCCTCTCCCCGCCAATATCATTACCGCTCCAAGATTACGCCCCACTTTGACAAACCGAAGGAAGGAGGCAAGCCGGCCATCGGTTTTCTGAAAGCAGGCTCCAGAAGGGATGTGGTGGACGTGCCGCAATGCCCGATTGCCATGGAGTGCATCAATGAAGCGCTGCCCCTGGCACGCAAAAGCGTTTACCAGGCCGCGGCCCGGTTCAAGCGGGGAGCTACCATCCTGCTCCGCGCCTCGGAAGGAACCGTCATCACCAATAACAACGCCGTAGCCTGTGAACGGGTGGGTGATTTGGAATTCCATTTTCTGGCGGGAGACTTTTTCCAGAACAATCCTTTCATTCTTCCGCTTTTTACGGATTATGTGGCCCAACAGGCGAGTATGAACGGGGAGGAATTCCTGGTGGACGCCTATTGCGGTTCCGGCCTGTTCGCCCTGAGCCTGGCGAAGAAATTTAAAAAAGTGCTGGGCGTGGAAGTCAGCGAGACTTCCGCGGACTGGGCGCGCAGCAATGCCCGGAGCAACGGGATTGAACACGCGGAATTCCTGGCGGCAGACGCCGGGGCCATTTTCGCCCAGGTGGATTTCCCCGCGGAAAAAACCGCCGTGGTGATCGACCCGCCCCGCAAGGGATGCAGCATGGAGTTCCTGACCCAGTTATTCGCCTTCGGCCCCGGAAAGGTCGTTTACGTTTCCTGCAATCCCGCCACCCAGATACGGGACCTGGCGGAATTTGACAAGGCCGGGTACGCCGTTACCGCCGTCCAGCCCTTTGACCTGTTCCCCCAGACCAAACATCTGGAATGCGTGGTCACCCTGAAAAAGAACATCTGATTTTCCCCATGCCCAAGCTTTACATCAAAACTTACGGCTGCCAGATGAACGAGCGGGACTCCGAGCAGGTGGCCCGCATGTTCGTGCAGAAGGGCTATACCATGACGGACCGCGAGGATGAGGCGGACGTCATCCTGTTCAATTCCTGTTCCATCCGGGAGCAGGCGGAACAGAAGGCACTGGGGAAGATGGGCCTGCTGGCCAAGCAGCAGCGGCACCGGCCGCACGTGGTGTACGGCATGATGGGCTGCATGGCCCAGAGCAGGAAGGATGAGTTGTTCAAGGAACTGCCGCGCCTGGACCTGGTGATCGGCACCCAGAAGTACCACCGCGTGTTTGAGCATGTGGACGGCATTCTGCGCGCGCGCCAGGAACGCCGCATGGATGAATTGCAGACCGCTTTTTCAGGCACTCACGTGTGCGACGTGGCGGATGAGGAGGATTCCCAGAACCGCATCCGGGACCACCTGAATCCCGGCGCGCGCTCCACGGCGTATGTCTCCATCATGCAGGGGTGTGAAATGAAGTGCGCCTACTGCATCGTCCCCTACACCCGCGGCAAGGAACGCAGCCGCCCCCTCCGGGACGTGGTGGACGAGGTGAAGATGCTGGTGGACGCCGGCGTGAAGGAAGTAACCCTGCTGGGCCAGATCGTCAACAGGTACGGCAGGCAGATGGAAACGACGGACGGCAAGGGCGGCTTCGTTCAATTGCTGGAAGCCGTGCATGAGGTGGAAGGCCTCCGGCGCATCCGCTTCGTTTCCCCCCATCCCATCGGCTTCCGGCAGGATCTGGTGCAGGCATTCACCTACCTGCCCAAGCTGTGCAGCCACATCCATTTCCCCATGCAGAGCGGCAGCGACCGCATCCTGAAAATGATGCGCAGGCCGTACAGGAATGAAACCTATCTGGACCTTTGCGCCCGGATGAAGCAGGCGCGCCCGGATTTGTCCATCACCACGGACATCATCGTGGGCTTCCCCGGAGAAACGGAGGAAGACTACCTGCTGACCCGGCAGGCCGTGGAACGGGTCCAGTTTGACAACGCTTTCATTTTCCGCTACTCCCCGCGCCGCGGCACGCCCGCCGCCGCCATGGAGGAACAGATTCCGGAGGAAGTGAAGGAAGCGCGCAACCAGGACCTGCTGGCCGTGGTCAATGAAATCGCCATCCGGAAAAACCGGGAACTGGTCGGCACCGTTCAGGAAGTCCTGCTGGAAGGACCGTCCAAAACAAATGAAGCGCGCCTCTCCGGACGCACCTCCCAGAACAAACCCGTGATGGTGGATGCCGCCCCTGACCTGACGGGAGAGCTTCTGCCCATCCGCATTGAGGAAAGCACGGGGTTCACCCTGTACGGCGTCCCATGCCCTTCCAGGGGATGATTTGCACGCCTTTCTCTTCCACCCGCAAATAAATGGCTCCGGTTTCCGGGAGACGGTACACGGCTGTTCCCTCCGGCACGGGGCATTCATGCTCCGTGGTGAAAATGACCGCGCGGGCGCCCGTGGCCCTGATCCATTCGGCGCTGTCCACCGGATCGCGCGGATGGTGCCCGATGACCAGCACATCCGCCCGCGGCGCTATTGCCGCCCGCGCCAGGGAGGAAAACCCGGCATTCCCTATCATCAGGACGAACCGCCCGCGGCATTTCCACGCCAGCACCCGGTTCCGGTCCTGATGGATTCCCGTGGACAACGGCACAGGAAAATCTTCCAGAACAAGTTCATTTCCAAGGCGGAACCTCCATTGCCGAACGGGACATTCCGCATCCGCTGCGCCCCAGTTCCGGATTCCGGGATATTCCTTCGCCAGCGCTTCCACTCCGGCGCGCTCCGCCCTGCCGTTTCCGGAAGCCAGTACGCCGGAAGGCCGGATACTGCGCGCCTTCAACACGGGAAGGAGGGTGTACCGGACCGCGTTTTCCGTTCCTGCGGCCACGACCAGCGCGGGATTGGAGATGACCGAGGACCAGGCGTCCTTCTGCAGCGGAACGATAACGGCTTCATTTTCCCCGGCAGGCGGCGCGGAAGAAAGATAGCTGCACGGCAGGGAAGCCACTCCCCCCGCCACCGCCAGCATGGCGGAGGCCAGCCAGGAAGCCGCCGTATTGCAAGCGCATGACATCCACGGGCACCATGCGAACACCAGCCCGAACAGGGAGACGCCCATGAGCGGAAAAACGAGCACGCTCAAGCACAAATTGGTCAGGGGAGCGTACAGGTTCCAGGTGCCGAAGTGCCATGCCGTCAGGGGAATGGACATCAGCCACGCCCCCACGGAGATGAGCAGCGCGCCGCGGCACGCTTTCTCCAGGCGCACCAGGCCTCTTTCCCGCGCATTGTAAATCCGGGAAGGAATGAACGGGTCCGGAGCCCACAGGGGCCTTTCCCGGCTGCTCCATCCTGCCAGGCAGACAATCACGGCGAAGACGCAGAAGGAAAGCTGGAACCCCGGCTGGAAAACCTGGAGCGGGTCCATCAGGCAAAGGAGGATGAAAGCCAGCGCCAGAATATTGGACGGATGCCCCTTCCGGCGCAGCACGGACGCCAGCAGCCAGACCGCCGCCATGATGAAGGCCCGCAGGGCGGAGGCGGACATCCCGGTCACAAACACGTACACCGCCAGCAACGGAATGCAGGCCAGCCGAGCCGCCCGGGGGCGCACGTACAACAGCCTCAGCATTCCCAGAACCAGCATGGCCGCCACGCCCACATGCATGCCGCTGACGGCGAACACGTGCATGCAGCCGCTTTCCAGAAACTTCGCCATCGTTTCCGGCCTCGCGTCCGTCTTGTCCCCCAGCACGGCGGAAACCATCACCTGCCGGGCCTCGTCATCCGGCGGCGCGCCTTTCCTCAGCAGGCCTGCGGCCTCCTCCCGGAGCCGCAGGGAAAACGCCCGGAGGCGGCTGCGCCAGTCGCCAGGCCCCACCCGGCAGGCGTCATCCAGCCGAATCCCGGCAATAACGCCGTGCAGGTATCCCCACCGCTCCCGGTCAAAGATGCCGGGGCCGCAGGGGGCCTGGAGCGGATATGTCTCTCCCTCAATCCGGTACCGTTCCCCTACTGCCAGGGGGCATGCCCCGTCACGGGAGGAAACCGCGTACAGCCACCGGGAGCCATCCGGGCGGAACAGCACGGACTTTCCGGAAACGGCGTCCACGGAACCCTCCATGGCGACGGTCCTTCCCGCCTCCACGGGAACATTCCCGTATTCCCGGTTATACGCCAGCAGATACATGGCCGCCCACACCGCCAGGGCGACGGCCAGCAGGCTCATGGAAGGAGTCCGGAACAGGCAGGGCAATAGCGCCCAGCAGAGGCAGAGGCCCCAGAACCAGGGGGAAACGTCCACCGCCGCGCATGCGCCCAGCATGGCGAGAGCGGGAGCCAGCAGGGGAGCCGCGGCCATGGTCCGTTCCGGCCACGGCCGCCGCAGGTGGCGCTCCTGTTCCATCCGGGGAAAAACTTACGGCATGGCGTCCGCGCCATTCCGTTCCAGCGGAAGAACGGAAGGTAGCGGAAGAACGACGTTGGCAGGCAGAGGGGCCTTGCGCTGGAGCACCTTGGGGGCCAGCGCCTCGCTCGTCTCATAGGCGCCCCGGAACATCTCCAGCTTGGCGTCCAGATTGTCAATGTAATGCAGGGCCACCGCCTCCGGGGTCTTGGGGAACACGGGGGAACCGAAGGCCAGTTCCCCGTGGTGGGAGGCGATCAGGTGCAGCAGGTGCATGCGCACGTCCGGCGAGGGGGGGTCCAGCGTTTTCCATGAATCCGCTTCCGGAAGGGACATGATGCGCTTCCACAGATTGTTGACCAGTTCAATGCCCAGCGGAATGTGGCCCAGCAGTTCCCCGGCTTCCGAATAGGGCATCGTGAAATCCTCCTTCGGGTAGCAGTTTTCCCACAGCTTCCCGCAGTCATGAAACAGGCATCCGGCCAGCAGGAGGTCGCGGTTCAGCTCCGGATTCGCCTGGCAGACGGCGGAGGCCGTGCGCATCATTCCCGCCACATGCTCCACCAGTCCGCCGCGGCGGGCGTGATGGTAAGTGCGGGCGGCGGCGGCGCGCTGGAGGCGTTCCCCGAACTGTTCGATGAATTCAATGCACAGGGCGCGAATGCGCGGATCATTCATGCCCTTGATGAGCACGCAAATCTCCTTCAGGTCCGCTTCCTGCTTCTTCTTCAAGGTTCCGGACCCGGCCAGGAAGCTTTCCTTCTCCTGTTCGTCCAGCAAACGCACGTCCAGGTCGGAAGCCTCCATGCCGAAGCCTCCCTTGGCCCACTGGCCGCGCAGGCTCACGAAGCTGCGGAGAGGCAGGGAAGCCAATGTCCGGAACCAGGGCTTGTCCTCCCACACCTTCAGCCCCATCGTCCCTTCCGCATCGGCAAAAGACACGTCCAGATACGGCTTGTTGCTCTTGGTCATCTTCTGCGCGCACTGGGCGATCTGGGCAAAAACTTCCGCTTCCACCTGGCCCTCCGCGGCCAGCTTGCCCAACTCCATGAGACTGACTTGTTCCATGCGTGCCATCTTGCCCCGCTTCCCACCATCCGTCAAGAAAACGCCGGAGGACTGCGATGATAAAAAAAGGAAATCGTTTATTTTTCCAATACTCCCAACTCGGCGACGACGACATGGCTGCCTTCCACTACCCGCTTGCCCACAAAACGCAGGTAACGGGCTTTCACAGGCGTTTCCAGGTCAATCCGCTGCGGAACGGGATTGGCGCGGATATTGGAAAACTCTCCCTCCGCGGCGGGATTCCCCCAATCGCTTCCGTCCGTACTCAGGTAGACGGCGTAGCGGTCAATCGTCCCCTTTGCGGAATCCTTGCGGGGCGTGTAGATGACGGAGGCCACGTTGACCGGACGCCCCATGTCGATTTCCAGCCCCTGCGGAGGAGCTATTTCCCCCTGGGCGGCATGCGTATGCCAGAGGGTGGAGGAATTGCCGTCAATGGCCAGTTCCGGAGCGGCGACGCTTCTTTCCCCGGCCACCACCTTCCAGTCCCTCGTGGGGACGGGGATGATCTGCGCGGTCACGGAGGACCTTCTGCCGCGGTATTCGCCCACCGCCTTCACCATCCCTCCGGCAGGGAGAAGGAAAGGCTCCCTGTACACGGCGGACTGCGGGCCGGGATCCGTTCCGTCCGTGGTGTACCTGGTTACCACGCCCTCTGCGGATGCCAGGGTCACGCGGCCGTCCCGGTCGTAATTCACCGCCGGCGCATTCAGGATGACAGGGTGCTTCCACAGGGAAACCTCGCACAAGGCCGGAACGGCCCGGGACTCTTCCAGCACCACGCGCACTCCATCCGCCGTCACGGGCCTGCCCTTCAAAAGAACCCTGGCTCCTATGCTGGAACCTTCCGTCCATTTGCTCCATCGGCCGTTTTCACGCACCTCCACGCGGAATTTGCGCACCCTCTGTCCCAGCTGGACGGGTTCCGCCAGCCGGATGACGTCAAACGCCGCAGGTTCCGGCAACCTCAACACCAGGGAGGGATCTTTATCTTCCGGAGCGGCCGCCCAGTACGTCGCCCGCTTCCGGTCCAGAACCTGTTCCGGACCGTGCCCCTTCCATGAGGAGGAAGACTCCACGCGCGCTCCGGAAGCGAAGTTGCGGGAATACAGTTCATCCAGCAGCGCACGGAAGCCCGCCAGAGACTTTTTATCCTCTTCATGAATGCGGCCGCGGCGGTCCGGCGGCACGTTCAGATTCAGGTTGGCCCCTCTGCCCACGCTGTCAAAGTACAGCTTCAGCAGATTTTCCGGCGTCCGGACGCGGGAATTCTCATGCTCATGCCAGAACCAGCCCGGACGGATGGAAACGTCCACTTCCGCAGGAATCCAGTACTTGCCGTCCACAGTGCCTTCCGTGCCCAACTGGTAGCGCACGGTGCCGGGCGCGGGTTCCGTCCCGGCTTGCAGCGGAACGGGGGTGTATGTGGCCCAGCAGGGATAGCCCGCATAACCGCTTTCGTTCCCCACCCAGCGGGCGCCCGGCCCCACGTCGGAAAAAATCACCGCTCCCGGCTGCCGTTTCTTCAGTTCCCCCCACGTCGTCTTCCAGCCGTAATACGTGCTGCGGTCAATGGAGCGCTTTTCCCGCGCTCCACCGTAATAGCCGTCCCCTCCATTCGCGCCGTCAAACCACGCCAGGAAAACGGGGCCGTACCCCGTTGCCAGCTCCTTCAGCTGCTGGCGGTACATCCGGATATAATCCGGCGTTCCGTAGGAGGCGGCATTGCGGTCCCACGGAGACAGGTAAACGCCGAACCTGACGCCGTACTTTTTGCACGCGCGGGAAATCTCCTTCACCACGTCGCCCTTCCCCTGCTTCCATGGGGAAGCCGCCACGCTGTGCCGGGTGGTCTTCGTGGGCCACAGACAGAAGCCGTCATGGTGCTTGCAGGTCAGCACCACTCCCTTGAACCCGGCGTCCGCCAGCGTCTTTACGATTTCATCCGCATTGAAATCGGAAGGATTGAACAGCTCCGGCTTTTCGTCGCCATAACCCCATTCCTTCCCGGTAAAGGTATTGATGGTGAAATGGATGAAGGCATACATCTCCATGTCGTGCCATGCCAGTTGAGCCGGAGAAGGAACAGGCTTCAACGGGGGAACTCCATTCTTCACTTCCGCTTCCGCCAACCCGGCGGCCAGCATGCAGGTTCCCAGAAGGGCCGGGGCCAACTGATTCAATCTTCTCATCAAATGCATAACTAACGTTCGGAACTATATACGCTCCGGGCATCCTGTTCTTTCAGACGACTCTACGAGTTGAAACCGTACCGCCCGCCGAAGACGACCTGTTTCCCGCGATCACGGGAGAAACGGGGCGCCTGCGCTTTTTTATTTTTCCGTCCATCAGGAATTATGGAGAAATCAATAGATTGAACACATATCCGGACAGAATGATGAATGCCGTCACTGTCCCGAAGAAAATCCAGACCAGTTTCCAGGTCATTACCTTCTTCAGAAGGGCCGCCTCCGGCACGGAAAGCCCTACCGTCGCCATCATGAACGCTATCGCCGTGCCGATCGGAACGCCCTTCGCCACAAACACCTGGATCACCGGAACTATCGCCGCCGCATTCGCATACATCGGAACCGCGCAAATCACCGCAACCGGCACCGCCCACCAATGCTCACGGCTCATGGACGCTTCAAAAAATCCCTCCGGCACATAGCCGTGGACCGCCGCTCCCATGGCGATGCCGACCACCACATACAAAGCCACCCCCTTCACGATTTCCCACGCATCATGCATGATGACGGCCCACCTCTTCCGGAACGGCGTCCCCTTCCGCTCCCACGCGGCGCTTTCCTCCCCGGACCGGGCAAGCAGCCCCCGTATCCAGGGGGACAGATAGCGTTCCAGCTTGAACCTCTCCAGAACAGCCCCTCCCATCATCCCGAGCAAAATGCCGGAGACCGCATAAATCACCGTGATCTTGAACCCGAACGCTCCCAGAAACATGGCGATGGCAACCTCATTCACCAGAGGCGATGTGATCAGGAAGGCAAACGTCACGCCCAGCGGAATCCCTCCTTTCACAAAGCCGATGAACAGGGGAATGGAGGAACATGAACAAAACGGCGTGACCGCCCCGAACAGGGCGGCGAAAAAATACTGAAACCCGTAGAGCTTCCTCGTCGTCAAAAACACGCGGATGCGTTCCACCGGGAAATAGGCGTTCACCGCGCCCATGAAAAGACTGATCGCGTACAACAGGAAAAGGATCTTCACCGCGTCGTACACGAAGAAGTTGACCGCCTCCCCCAGACGGGTATGGGGAGTGAACTCCAACACCCTGTAAACCAGCCAATCGGCAAAATCCTGAATCATAACCGGGAAGAATTCTCCTACCGCTCTGCGGAAACAGCCGGGCGGGGAGGTTCCCCGCCCCCGGAACATTCCCGGTGATTCACCATCTTAACCACCGCCAGCAGAATGAGCAGCGCGGCAGCCCAGACGGCGGCCCTTTTCCATCCGCCCTTTCGCTTGAAGGAAACACTGCCGCAGCAGCCCCCTCCTCCGCACCCGCAGTCACCTGCCTCCGGATGGGGAACATTCCCCTTTACTGTCTTTGAATCCTCCGGCCTTCCGCTACAGCAACCCTTCTCCGGAGAATCCGCTTGAAGCGCTTTTTGGAGCATCCTCCTGATTTCATCCCGGGGAGGCACCGTGCCGGAAACAAGAATCCTGCCGTCCACCGCAAGGGCCGGGGTTTCCAGCACTCCGGCGGCGGCAAGTTGCGCGGTATCCGTCACCTTTTCCGGAAGCGGTTCCAGACAGAGTTCCCGCATGACCTGCTCCGTCACCTGCGCCAATGCCGTACATTTGGCGCACCCCGGTCCGTAAATTACTATCCTCTTCATGTAATTATTGATTTATATTTTTAAGAATATCAAAATGTCTGAATAAAAAATACTGAACAAACTGAATACCAATACCGTTACCCCTTTAACGCCGGGCTTTCCTGCAAACACGACAGCACGCTGCTGAGGCAGGGGCAGCACAGGGAATAATACACATTTTTCCCCCGTTGCTCACAGGACACTATCCGGCTGTTCTTCAACACGTTCAAATGGCTGGAAACGGTAGACATGTCACGTCCGGAATCCTTCTGCAGTTCGCAGACGCAGCGCTCTCCATCCAGAAGCATCTCCACAATCATGAGGCGCACGGGATGCCCCAGCGCCTTGAAAACACCGGCAAGAGGTTCCAGTTCCTTAATAGAGTGAACCGGACGGGATGAAGAGGCGCAGGAGCAATCGGACATAAGCAATGGATTTATTATTTTTAAAATCGTAAAAATGTCAATCTGTTTTCCCGCCACGGTCACGGCACACCACACAGGCACGGAGCCATGCGGCAGTCGCTTGAAATCACCCCCCATGCTGGACACGGCAATTCCCTTCCGATATTCTCATATACACATCTTTACCGCCATGCTGTACATCGGATGCCACCTCTCCTCCGCAAAAGGTTACGAAGCCATGGGCAGGGTTGCCCTCTCCATCGGCGCCAACACCTTCCAGTTCTTCTCCCGCAACCCGCGCGGAAGCAAGGCCAAGGCCATTGACGAACCGGATATTGCCCGTTTTCTGAAGCTGGCGGAAGACAACGGCTTCGGCACGCTGCTGGCGCACGCCCCTTATACGCTGAACCCCTGCTCCGCTGACCCCAAAGTCACCCGCTTTGCGGCCCAGGTGCTGAGAGAAGACCTGGAGCTCATGGAGTATCTGCCGGGCAACCTTTACAACTTCCATCCCGGCAGCCACGTGGGACAGGGAGTGGAAAAAGGCATTGAACTGGTGGCGGACCAACTGAACGGCGTGCTTGCTCCGGACCAAAAAACCACCGTTCTGCTGGAAACCATGTCCGGCAAGGGAAGCGAGCTCGGCAAGACCTTTGAAGAACTGGCCGCTATCATTGAGCGCGTGGACCTGAAGGAAAAGCTGGGCGTCTGCCTGGACACCTGCCACGTTTATTCCGCCGGGTACGACATCGTCAACAACCTGGACGCCGTGCTGGAACAGTTCGACTCCGTGCTGGGCCTGGAACGCCTGCGCGCCATCCACCTGAACGACAGCATGACGCCTTTCTCCTCCTTCAAGGATCGCCATGAAACCATCGGCAAGGGGAGCCTGGGAGAACAGGCCTTCATCAACATCATCAACCATCCTTCCCTCCGGGAAGTGCCCTTTTTCCTGGAAACGCCCCGGGACGACGCCGGGCACGGCGAGGAAATAGCCTGGCTGAAAGAACATTACCGCGGCTGACCTGTCCCAACGGCAGCCCCGTACCGTCTGGAAACCGGCCCTTCTCCCGGAGAAAAAGCTTGCATCCGCCCCGGATACGGGATACACAAGATTCATGAATTAGTTTAAACTAATTCCAATATCTGCTTTTCAAGGCAGAACCCATCCGGCTTTTATGAAAGAAATGCGCATCGCAAAAATAACAGGGCGTGAAATTCTGGATTCACGCGGCAACCCCACCATTGAGGCGGACGTTTATCTGGAAGGCGGAGCCGTAGGCACGGCGGGCGTCCCCAGCGGAGCTTCCACCGGAGAACATGAAGCCTGGGAGCTCAGGGACGGCGATACGGCCCGCTACCAGGGCAAAGGCGTCACCAAGGCCGTGGACAACATCCGCAACGTCATCGCCCCGGCCCTGATCGGCCTGGAAGCGACGGAACAAACCACGGCGGACGCCCTGATGCGCTCCCTGGACGGCACCTTCAACAAGGCCAAACTGGGAGCCAACGCCATTCTGGGCGTTTCCCTGGCGCTTGCCAAAGCGGCGGCGGCCCAGCTGCAACAGCCCCTGTACCGCTACCTGGGCGGCCCGAACGCCAAGGTTCTGCCCGTCCCCATGATGAACATCATCAACGGAGGCGCCCACTCCGACGCGCCCATCGACTTCCAGGAATTCATGATCGTTCCGTCCGGCGCGCCCACCTTCCGGGAAGCCCTGCGCTATGGCGCGGAAGTCTTCCATGCGCTGAAAACCGTCCTGCACAGCCGCGGCCTCTCCACCGCCGTGGGGGATGAAGGCGGCTTCGCCCCCAGGCTGAACTCCGCGGAAGACGCCTTGGACTGCATCGCCCGGGCCGTGGACAAGGCCGGCTACCGGTTCGGGGAGGACATTTCCATTGCCCTGGATGTGGCTTCCTCCGAATTCTACGATCCGGAATCCGGACTGTACGTTTTCAAGAAGTCCGACGGCAGCCGCAGAACCGCCGAGGAACTGACGGATTACTATGTGGAACTGAAGAAGAAGTACCCCATCGTCTCCATTGAGGACGGCTGTGCGGAAAACGACTGGGGCGGCTGGAAAATCCTGACGGAAAAACTGGGTAAAAGCACCCAGCTCGTCGGGGACGACCTCTTCGTCACCAACGTGGAATTCCTGAGAAAAGGCATTCATCTGGGCGTGGGCAACTCCATTCTGGTGAAGGTAAACCAGATCGGCTCCCTGACGGAGACGCTGGACGCCGTGGAGCTGGCCATGGGCAACCGCTACACCGCCGTTATTTCCCACCGCTCCGGGGAAACGGAAGACGCCACCATCGCGGACATCGCCGTGGGGACCAACGCCGGCCAGATCAAGACCGGCTCCCTGAGCCGTTCCGACCGCATGGCCAAATACAACCGCCTTCTCCGGATTGAGGAGGAACTGGGGGAATCCGCCCGTTACGGCAACGGATTCGGCCTGTTCTGACCCTTTTTGCCGGAACCGGTATAAAGCAACCCAAATCCCCGGCCGTCGTGAGGCGGAGCGGGGATTTTTCATTCTCCCGGGTAACTGCATCCTTTTCTCTGGGACAAAATATGCCATGCTGGGCTTTCTGATTCCGCATTGCCAAAAAGTCCTAGTTCCGTTCCGCGCCATGTCTCCCAGCCTTTCCCTGCCCACACGCCCCCTGCTGTGCGCGGGGTTGGTGTACCTGGCGCTTCCTCTGGGCCTCTTCCTGTGGGGATGGCTGCATCCCGCCTTCTCCGTTCCGCTTTGCGCCGCACTGGCGTATGGATTGTACGCCTGCACCCGGAATCTTCCGGAACAGCGGCTTCCTCTGAAAGCCCGCGGACTGGCCGTGCTGGGCTTTCTGTCCGCCTTCTGCCTGCTGCTGGTGCTGCTGTGCGGCTTCACGGGCCACTGCCAGCAACATGCGGATTTTGCGGTCCGCAATGCCGTTTACGAGCAGCTTGCGGCAGGCTCCTGGCCCCTCGTCATGGCGGACGGACGGCACTTCATCTACTATCTGGGCCATTGGCTGCCTCCCGCGCTGTCTGCCTCCTGCTGTCCGTCTTCATGGGCTCCCTGGCTGCTGGCCCTGTGGACCTTCCTGGGGCTGGAACTGGCGCTGCTGGCGGCGGCCTCCCGCCGGGGTGTCCGGCAAACGGCCTGGTGGGCGCTGGTTCTCTTCTGCCTGGGATCTCCGGCGGCGGCGCTGGACTGCCTGGGAATGCCCCTCACCTCCCTGTTCGCGGAATACAATGCCCAGATGGTGCTGTTCATCGGCATGCCCTCCCAACTCTTCAACACGTTCAACCACGCCGTTCCCGCGCTGTTGTGCGCCGTGCTTATTCTGACCTGCTCCCTGCCTGCCGCGGGATATTATTTCATGGGGGCATTGCTGCTGCCTTCCTCTCCGCTGGGCGCTCTTCTGCTCCTTCCGTACATAGTGTATGAAACCCTGTTCCGCCGCCCAACGGGGCAGGAACCGTTTTCCCGGCTCCGCTCCCTCCCGCTCCAGCCGGTTTTCTGGATTGCCGTCCTGTGCGCGGCGGTCATGGCCGTCTTTTATGCCCATCTGGACGGTGGGGGGCAGTTTTCCTGCCTTTTTGCCGGGAAGTATGCGGAAATCTACCACTACGGCCAGCAGCGGCTGCTGCTCTATCCCGGCTCCGTCAAATACGCCAGTTTCCTGCTGGCTCTGGCCCTGGGCGTTCTGCTGCCGGGAGCGCTGCTCTTCCAGGCATGCCGGAGGAATCCGCTGTACTACATCACGCTGGGGATGATGGCGGGCAGCCTCTTTTTCCGCACGGGCATCATGAATAATGAACTTCTCTTTAAAGCCCCGGCGGTCCTCTATCCCTTCCTCTCCCTGCTCTTTCTCCATGCCTTCCGCCAGGGGGGCACGAAATACCGGACACTCCTGATTCTTTATCTGGCCTTTACGGCCCTTCCGTCCCTGCAATGCATGATGGAAAAAGCGGGTACGTTCTCCACCCGGGCAAGCATCATGCAGGAACACCGGAAGACGGCAGACGGCGGTATGCTTGACCGCCCGGAATCCCCCATCTGCCGCCAATTCGTCAAAAAAGACGGCCATCCCCTCCCCGCGTGGCTCTTCAAGACCGGAACAAGGCCATAACGTCACGGCGGCGGGAATCAATCCAGCCTGATGCCGAACATGTCTGACAGGGAACCGGCATCCTTGTCCAGCGCGTCTTCTCCGCCGGAAACGGCTTCCGGAGCCTTCGGAACCAGAACGGAGGCATCTATCCCGCGCAGGGTGAACAGCAGCTCCGGCTGTTCGTCCAGCATCACGCCGAAGGCGTACAGGACCGCGGCCGCATGCTTGCACAAATCCGCCCAGTCCGGGCAGGAACAGGAAAAACGCCACTCTTCCGGCGCGGGGAACAGGCCGCCCTCCGGATCGCACAGGATTTCCAGCAGCTCCGGGGAGAGGTTCCCCTTCAGCAAGTCAATCCAGGAACCGATATGCCCGGCGCACCGCGCACGCAGCCGGACAAGCGCCTCTTCATCAGGCGGGGCGGCATGCACGCGGACCTCATACAAATGCTCCCCCATCACCAGCGCGTCAATGCGGCCGGGAGCCGCTTTCACGTCCAGAACGCAGCCATAGCGCAAATAAGTACGCCCGGGGGCCAGCCGCATGCCGTACACCTCGCATGCGGCCAGGCTCTTCATCCATTCCTTTCCCCAGAACTTTTTCGCCAGATTTCGCCCGGAAGCCGTCACGGGATGCAGCTCCATCCCCTCCGCGGCCAGTTCCGCCGCCTTCTCCTCAGCGCGTTTCCGCAAATCCGCCCGTTTCAGGGGCATGCCATCATTTTCACACATATGATATTTTACCTTTTATTCCATAAAGAACGGCTTATAAATCATTCACTAATGTTCTTTAGGAACTGTTCTCAGCATGAAATCTCCAAATAAAGGTACCGTGAATGCCAATTCTCCATAAGAAGGACTATATATCATTCCCTTTTTCATTAAATGAGCCCGGGTTGGACCTATCTTGTTCACAGTAACTCCCAGAGCATGTGCAATTTCTCCGGCTCGCATCCTTTCAGATCTTAATTCTGCCATGGTTCTCAGGAATCTTTTTTCTCCCGGAGTAAGCCGATCAAATCTTACACGGAAAAAATTTTGATCCAATCTCTCTATAACCTTCTCCGTCGCTCGATTAATTACATCCAATGTAATATTTTCAGTTTGCGCCTGTTTCCAAGCCTGATATCCCCATTCTTGTAAAAAATATGGATAACCATGAGTAAGTTCATATATTTTATCAAGAGCATCATCCGCAAATACAGCTCCTTCCCTTCTGGCCGGTTCCTGCAATGCGCGAGCAACATCTTCCTGGGATAAAGCTCCAACATCAGGAAAACTGAATAAGCGTTCAGCATAGGATTTAGAATCTCCGGCCAAACCCGGCAAAATAGGAAGCCCGGCACCTAATAAGACAATAGGACTCTGTTTCTGTTGAATTCTATGCATTGCCATAATCAATGCACTTAATTCCTTCTCTTTAAAATATTGGATTTCATCAATAAGAATGGCAACAGCGGATTGTTTTTCCATGGCTGCCTCCGACAATGCCTGAAAAAGCTCAGGCAAATCATTTTCAAGATCTCCGCTGTCCGCTACACCCGGCAACGGGTCCAAGTCCAATCCCAAATCTCCATAGTTAATTCTGATAGTTCCAATAAAATTTCTAAGAGCAATCAGCCCTCTTTTAACTTTATCACCAGTTCCTGCCAATCTGTTCAATTCAAAAAACAACCTCCTCAAATAGGGGGCAAGACTGGCGCCTAAAGATTTATTTTCATGTGCTTCAATCGAGATCGTATGATATCCATGTTGTTGCGCCAATCGTTCCATTTCATTGAGTAGAACCGTTTTCCCTACTCCTCTCAAACCAGTTAGAAGCATGCTTTTTTCTGGTCTCCTATTCAAAGTACGCCCTAATAAAATCTCTGTTTGTCTAAGAATGCTGGACCTCCCTACCAACTCGGGAGGAGGAGAGCCAGCACCTGGTGAAAAGGGATTTTTTATTTCATCCATAATATAGCCCGTTATAGTAAGTATACTTCTAAGGCTTTTCAAGTAGAACTTACTAGACCTTCTTACCTCTTCTTACCTCTTCTTACCTCTTCTTACCTCTTCTTACCTAGTTCTATCTAGTTCTATCTAGAATTTAATAGAACTAGGTAGAATAAAACTCCATTCCAAATCCGTCCACATTACCTATTTCAAGCTTTCAAAACAACATGGCTTCAGGCACAACATGTGGGTCATGTGGAAAGGCAGATTTTCTAAACCCACCGCTGATCTGGTTCAACGCTACGGCGAATCCGTCTCCTACGACTGGAGGCTCTTCCGCCAGGACATTGCCGGATCCATCGCCCATGCGCGGGCACAGCTCAAGGCAGGCCTGCTTTCGCAGGAGGAATTCAGCGCCATTGAATCCGGCCTGAAGGGCATCCTGAAGGACATTGAGGCAGGCAGCTTCACGTGGAGCCGGGAGCTGGAAGACGTGCACATGAACATTGAAAGCCAACTGACCCGCCGCATCGGCGCGCCGGGTGCCAAGCTGCATACCGCACGCTCCCGCAACGACCAGGTGGCTACGGACACACGGCTTTACTGCCGGGCGGAGATTGATGAAATCCTGGAAAAAGTGCGCCATTTGCAGCGTGCGCTGGTCATGAAGGCGAAGGAGTACGCGGACGCCATGATGCCGGGCTATACCCACCTGCAGCGCGCCCAGCCCGTCACGATGGGCCACCATTTGCTGGCTTACGTGGAAATGCTGGACCGGGATGCGGACCGCCTCACGGACTGCCGCAGGCGCCTGAACGTTTCCCCGCTGGGTTCCGGAGCCATCGCCGGCTCCACCATCTGCCTGGACCGCCATGGAATTGCCGTGGAGCTGGGGTTTGATGCCGTTACGGAGAATTCCATGGACGCGATTGCGGACCGGGATTACATCATGGAAACCCTTTTTGACCTGGCCGTAATCGGCGCCCACCTCTCCCGCATGAGCGAGGACGTCATCCTGTGGTGCACGGCGGAATTCGGCTTCGCCACCCTGTCGGACGCGCATACCACGGGTTCTTCCCTGATGCCCCAGAAAAAGAATCCGGACGTGGCGGAACTGACCCGCGGCAAGACGGGACGCCTGTACGGCAACCTTACCGCCGTGATGGTGGCCGTCAAGGGGCTGCCCCTGACCTACAACCGCGATCTCCAGGAAGACAAGGAACCTCTGTTCGATTCCATTGACACCATCAAGCTGGCCCTGGACGTCAACGCGGAGATGATGGCCGCCATGACGGTCAACACGGCCCGGGCCCTGGAAGCGGCTTCCGATCCCATGCTGCTCGCCACGGACCTGGCGGACTACCTGGTGCGCCGCGGCGTTCCCTTCCGGAAGGCCCACGAACTGGTCGGAAAGGCCGTCGCCATGAGCATTTCCACGGGAACGCCCCTCAACCAATTGAGCGACGAACAGTTCGCCTCCATTTCAGACGCGTACGGAACCGACGCTCGCGACGTATTTGAATTGACAAAAGCCTTCGCCCAGCGTACCAACCCGGGGGCTCCCAATTCCGAGAATACCCGCCGACGCATCGCCTACTGGGAAGACATCCTTTCCAAATAACACTGCCTGCGGGGAGCGGACGGAACGGGGAACCTGCCGTCCGTCTCCGCGGCGCGCCTCCGGGTGCAGGAACGGGACGTTTTCACCCCCACCGGCGGCGGCGTTTCACCGTGGCCGGCCAACATTCCGGCAGCCATGTTCAGACCTGCTCTCCTTTCCTCTCTCAAGACCTATACCAAGCAAACTTTTCTGGCGGACCTCTTCGCGGGGCTCACCGTCGGCGTGGTAGCCATCCCGCTGGCGATGGCCTTTGCGATCGCGTGCGGGCTCTCCCCCACCCAGGGCCTAGTCACCGCCATTGTGGCCGGCTTCCTCATTTCCCTGTTCAGCGGAAGCAAGTACCAGATAGGCGGACCCACCGGCGCCTTCGTCATCATCATCATGGGCGTGCTGGAACAGTACCACGCGTCCGGATTACTGGTCTGCACGCTGATGGCGGGCCTCTTTCTCATTATCCTGGGCTTCTGCCGCATGGGGGCGCTCATCCGCTTCATTCCATTCCCCGTCACCACGGGATTCACCTCCGGCATTGCCGTGGTGATTTTCTCCACTCAGATCAAGGACATCTTCGGCCTCACCATCACGGAAAAAATCCCCGGCGACTTCATTGAAAAATGGGCGTGCTACTTCAACTACTTCCACACCATCAACTGGGCCGCGCTGGCGCTGGCCGTCGGCACCGTCGCCATCACCCTGCTGAGCCGCCGCTTCTGGCCCAGGGTGCCGGCCATGCTGGTGGGCATGCTGGGCATGACCGCCGTTTCCGTAGCCTTCTCTCTGCCCGTGACTACCATCGGGCAAGCCTTCGGCAGCCTTCCGAACACGCTTCCCCTCCCTTCACTGCCCCACATTGAATGGCACAACCTGGGAGCGCTGACGGCCCCTGCCTTCACGATCGCCCTGCTGGCGGCCATTGAATCCCTGCTGAGCGCCTCCGTGGCGGACGGCATGACCGGAGGCCGCCACAAGCCCAACATGGAGCTGATCGCCCAGGGCATCGGAAACATCGGGTCCGCCCTGTTCGGCGGCATTCCGGCTACCGGAGCCATCGCCCGCACCGCCACCAACATCAAGGCGGGAGCCAAAAGCCCGGTTTCCGGCATGATTCACGCGGTGACCCTCCTTGCCATCCTGATGGCCTTTGCCCGGTACGCCCAGCAGATCCCTCTGGCCGTGCTGGCGGGCATCCTGACGGTGGTGTGCTACAACATGAGTGAAATGCACACATTCAGCCGCCTGCTGAAAGGGCCGCGGCAGGATGCGGCGGTGCTGGTGATCACCTTCCTGCTGACCGTCTTTGTGGACCTGGTCGTGGCCGTGGAGGTGGGCGTGGTGCTCGCCGCCCTGCTCTTCATGGGCCGCATGGCCCAGATCAGCGACGTTTCCGCCATTAAAAACGAGCTGCTGGATAACGACGAGGAAGACGACGACGGACGTTCCGCCGCCAAACTCAACATCCCGGAAGGCGTGGAAGTTTTTGACGTAAAAGGCCCCTTCTTCTTCGGCGCCGTGGAACAGTTCAAGGACCAGGTGCTGGAAACGCTGGAACACGACACGAAGGTGGTCATTCTGCGCATGCGCCTGGTTCCCGCGCTGGACGCCACCGGACTAAATGTTCTTTCCGACTTCTGCCACCAGTGCCGGGAGCACGGCTCCACCCTGCTGGTCTGCGGCGTGCAGCCGCAACCCCTGGACGTCATCCGCCACGCGCCCTTTTACCGGGAGCTGAAACGCTACAACATCTGCGAGAACATTGACGCCGCCCTGAACCGCGCCCGCAAGATCATCAACGGTCCCGCGCCAAAACACCTGTAACGGCGGCTACTCCCCGCGTGCGGACAGGTAGGCCGCTCCCCATTCATTCATGGCTTCCAGCACAGGCAGCACGCTCCTGCCGAAGGCCGTCAGGGAATATTCCACCCTGGGCGGAATGACGGGATACGCCTTGCGTTCCACCAATCCGTCCGCCTCCAGCTCCCGGAGCTGCTGGGTGAACATTTTGGTGGTGGCCTCCGGAATCAGGCGGTGCAGCTCGTTAAACCTCACGGGAGCCTTCTGGTAAAGGTGCCAGAGGATGACAATCTTGTACTTCCCGCCGATCAGGGAGAGCGTGACGCCGCAGGGGCAACGGTAGGAGGAGGAAGGCTTTTTCATCATTACAGTATCTTTTTTGACACTATATTACAAAATAGTGCCTACTTGTCAAAAAATCCCTGTCTCCTTATTCTGGCGGGAATCCCGATATACGCAGACATGAAACTGACTATCGACCAGGACAAGTGCATCCACTGCCATTTATGTGAAAAGGCCTGCTTCCTGACCCGCTTCTGCGGCTTCGATTCCCTGGAAGGCGCCGCGGAACAATACTGCATCGACTGCGGCCATTGCGTAGCCGTCTGCCCGCGGCAGGCCATCACCCACTCCGGAGTAAAAAGCACGGAACCCATAGGCCACGTTCCGGACGAAGCGGAAGTGCTGAACCTGCTGATGAAAACCAGAAGCGTGCGGCACTTCAAACCGGACCCCGTCAGCCGGGAAACGTGGAACGTCCTGCGCCGCGCGGCGGAATGCTCCCAGTCCGGCCTGAACGCCCAGAGCATCGGCCTGACGGCGGTGGAAGCCCCGGATACCCTCTCCGGCATCAGAAAGGCTCTGCTCCGCATGTACGACAAGCTGGAAAAGCTGGCCGCCTTCCCCGTCACCCGCCTGGCCGCCCGGCTGTCCCTCTCCCCGCAGGATTACCACGCCGTCATCTCTGAAACCGCTACGCAGCCCCTGCGCAGGCAGGCGGCGGAACGGGGGGAAGACCCCGTACTGTACGGCGCCCCGGCCCTGCTTCTGCTGACCGGGCAGGCGGCATCCCAAACCGCGCGGGAAGACGCCACGGTTATTTCCCAGAACATCATGCTGGCCCTGACCGCGCTGGGGCTGGGGGGCTGCTACATGGGCGGCCTGGTCCTGGGATGCAGGGTTTTCAAATACAAGCCGCTTCTCCGCGCCCTGGATTTGCCGAAAGGCCACGCGGTCCATCAGGCCCTTGTGCTGGGAACGCCCACCGTACAGCTCAAACGCATGCCGGAACGGAAGTGCCGTGAAATTCAGTTCCGGTAAGCTTCCCCGTCAACGGTCCTCTTCCTGCGCCTCATAGCGGGAAAGGAGGAAATCCAGGTCTTCCAGCAGGGTCTGGCAGGAACGGTCCCACCGCTTCCTGCCCTGAAGCGCCATCACGCATTCCTTCCTCCCGGTGAAGCAGTATCTGGTAATGCCGTGTACTTGCAACTCCTCCACCTGCTTTTTCAGCTCACAGGCAAAAAACAGCCAGAACGGAACGCTGCGGGCAATCTCCGCCACGCTGACCGTCATGGGAGGCGTTTCCTCCTTCAGCTCCCTTGCCAGGTGGGCCAGGCCCACCTCCGTGAGCATGCGGCGCAGGCGTTCATACAGCTCGGACACCTGCATGACGGACAGATCGCAGTCATGCTCCAGATAATAGCGCACGGAGGCCAGCAGGTCATCCTTGAACGGCAGGGTGGTTCCGGCGCGCCGGGCGGCATGTTCCAGGGCATCCGCCAGCCACTGTTCCCCGTACTCGGTGATCAGGCAATCACCAAGCTTGAGCAGCGGTCTGTTGTTTCGGAAGCCGATCATGGAACAGGGAAAGGGGGGAAAACTTAAAGAATGGGAAGCTTGCGCTGGAGGGGGTCGATCAGCGTCTGGTGGCGCATCTGCGTGATCTCCTGGATGAACTCCTCCACATTGGAGAACTGGCGGTACACGGATACGTAGCGGATGTACGCGACGGGATCAATGGCGTACAGTTTTTCAATCACTTTCTTGCCGATCTCGCTGGAGGGAACTTCGCGCAAATGGTCGCGGTGCAACTCGGAAATGATTTCTTCCACGGCGCGGTCCAGACGGTCCATGCTCACGGGCCTCTTTTCACAGGCCTTCACCAGGCCGCGCAAAATCTTCTCGCGGTTCAGGGCTTCCCGCAGGTTGTCCCTCTTCACCACGCGCAGTTCCGTACGTTCAATCTGCTCATAGGTCGTGTAACGGTAATCGCACCTCAGGCACACGCGGCGGCGGCGGATGGTCGTCCCGTCCTTGGACATACGGGAATCAATGACCTTATCCTCCAAATGACCGCACTGAACGCATCTCATGGCACGACCATACTACTACATAACGCATCCATAAAGGAAAAAGTACGCCAAATATAGTACAGAGGCCTTAATGGTCAGCATCTCCCAACCAAGACTTCCTGTGAATAAACCGGGGCAAAAACACGCCCGGCCGCGTTCCCGCACGGGTTGACGGAGATGCCGGAATTGTGAATAAGAGGCAGGCAGGTTTCCATGTACTCCAGGTGCGGAGACACATTTTTATGCTCTCCTCCCACCGGAATAAAAACCGGGAAAGCCCTGGACGGATTCCGGTCCGCGCCGGAGTCGTTCATGGCCGTCCATCACGGGTTCACCGTTCCGCCTTGATTGACGATGCCGCCCGCAGCCGGCCTGGCGCCATTCAGATTCAACACAGCGCCGTCTTTGACGAGTATTCTGCCCAGATTCAGGGCCTGCCCCTCCATTCCTTTCAGGGACATTTCCACCTTTCCGGACAAGGTCCAGGAACATTTCAGGGAAGCGGGCTGCACCCGTTCCAGCACGACGCGGGCCATTCCCTCCGCTCCCGCGCCGCCTTCCGCACGAACCACCCGCACTTCCGCCTGTCCGGACAAGCGGACAGGGTGGGCTTTGTCCTGGACCGGCGAGGGCTTGACCTCCACAGTGGAACCGCCCGGAATATTCCAGGTCTGACGGCCAGCGAGCTGTACATTTGTCTCCAACTGCAAATTCTTTCCCTCCGCCAGACGGATGCCTCCTGGCCCGAGCGCCAGACGGTCGCCGGAACTTCCCCCTTTGCTCTGAATAATCACGGTATTGACGGCGGGGTCCTCCACATGAATGCCGAACAGCTTCACCACGCCCGATACAATGCTGGGTTTTACGGAAGAAGCCACGTTCCAGACGCCCACGTTTTTCCCCGGCATTTTCCGGTTCATCCAGGCATCCGGAGAACCGAGGGGAGCCTCATAACGGCCGCTGCGGACGGAGCCGGTATCCTTCCCGGCCAGACGGGCGGCTTCATAGGCAAAGCGCGCGCCGATGCTGATCTGGGACTGGCCGTTGTAATGCACCCCCATCCGGTCGCCGGCAGTCAGCTTGGGAAGGTCCCTGGTAGGAGCATAGCCCAGGGACGGACGGGAGGCGGCCAGCTCCTTCATCACCTGGTGGGTCGTTTTTCCCTGAACTTCGGTATCGCGCCCTTCCAGGCCGCCGGTGACATTGCCCGTCTCCGGATCGCTTTCATTCTTTCCGGCCCAGTTGGCATTCTCTCCAATGACGGCTTTCTGTGCGGCCAGGGCGGACGTATCCCCGTACGGTTTCAGGTCCGCCGCCAGATTGCCCAGAAACTCCAGAAAACGGGAAGCGCTTTCCGGCACGGAAGCGCCGGCATTGCTTTCCCCCTGCAAATACAGCAGCCCGGCAAACTCCACTTTGGAATATTTGGACTTGTCCACCGCGGCGCAGGCGTTTTTGACGGCCTGCACCAGCGTCTTGTAAGCCTGGCCGTTCTTTTGCCAGTGGGAATTGTCGCCGCCGTCCCGGGAAGCCTTCACGACCGCCACATCCGCGTCCCTGAACCATCCGTTCCTTTCCAGCGTAAAGGCAAATCCGTACTCCGGTCCCATGCACAAACTGCCGTTATACCGCGGCATGGCGGGCCGTACTTGCTCCCAGGACGTGGAAGCGCCGGGAAACACCCCTTCCCTCTGGCCGAAGTTCTCATGCCAGTAAAGCGTACTCTTAGGCTCGTACTTCTTCAACAGCTCCGGAGAAGCGGGGCTGCCTTTCACTGCTCCCAGGGAATTGGATTGGCCCGTCAGCAAAAAAATCTTCAATTCTTTTGCGGAGCATACTGAAACAAGGCACAGAAACAGGAAGGACAGCAGACAGGTCATTTGAGTTACAATTGCGGGAACACAACTATAACTGCCGGAATTTTTCTTTTCAATCGTCAACTGCCGGATATGGGAACCGGAAGAAGGAGGAAAAGGAAAAGACCAGTTCTGCTTCTATGCTCCCCGATGGCAGCCTATCCCCCATGTTCTACCACAAAAGAGAAGAGCCGAAATAGACGGCACGTACTTCCCCCCCTCTCTATCGCCCCTCATTTCCCCTGTCAAGGGATTCGTTCCGTTGCTTGCCAAGAAGTTGACTAAGCCGGAGTAGAGGAAGAGAAGGAGATAACAAGAAAGGAACAAGCCCCGCCAGTTGAGGAACTGGCGG
>CANQLV010000008.1 GCA_947624785.1 Akkermansia muciniphila
GGGACGACGCTTTGAGAAGAAAGTGGTCATCAATGGGGCAGTATCCAGCCACTCCCGGTTCCTGTACCGGGACTACCTGCAGGTAGCCCAACTGGATTTGACGCATCCTGAACCTGTGCTTGTAAAGAGCTACTTGTGGGATCCCACCGAACCTGAGGCAACACGCATCCTGATGATGACATGCTGGCAGGAAAACGAAATGAAAGTAAAAGAGCATTTCTACTTCATGCACGATGCCTTGAAGAACGTCACTTCCATCTTGGACAGCCAACAGAGACAACAAGCTTATTATGAATATGCTCCTTTCGGAGGCCTCCTCTCCGCTGAGGAAGACATGGCTCATGAAAACAAGTTTAGGTTTTCCTGCGAGTATGCAGATGACGAACTAGGGCTTGTGTATTACAATTACCGCCATCTCAATCCCGCAGACGGTAGATGGATTTCCCGCGATCTCATTGCTGAACAAGGAGAATGGAATCTTTATGCCTTCATTCGTAATGCCTCAGGTTATGATACTTTGGGATTAATAGAAGGAGGGATGGGGGCTATTATTAATGGTTCTTTTGGCCAACCTCCTTTCTCTCATCCTTCTTCACCCATAAAGGAATACCCCACTCCTAAAAGTGAAGAAGATATCCAATTTCCTATCCATGGTACAGTAATACTTTCTATTAATGACTTAATTCGTCATGTTAATGCAGGCTCGGTTCCTCTTTCTATTGAAATAGAGAAAACAGGAGCACTAAGAGTGGATTATAATAAACTTGTGCAATCATTAAAAGACGCAGATCTCACGCCTGAGGAAGCCACAGCTGTCAGAGATAAAATCAAAATGGAATTTCGTTCTAAGCAAACAACCCTTGGTAAAGCAATAACAAAAGCAATTCTTGCTAGAAGAGCCTCTCAAGGATATCCAAGAGGAAATTTTAATCCATCTAAAACTAATCCTTCCATCACAGCCGCAGGTAAGCTAATGAGAACGGCAGGAAGAGGAATGATTATTTTTTCTGCCGGGGTAGAAATTTATAACATTTATGAAGCCCCTGAAGATGAAAAAGGAAAAGCTATAGTCCAAGCAGGGGGACGATTTGGTGGAGGAATTTTAGGAGGAATGGCGGCTGGAGCCATAATAGGAGGAACATCTCTTAATCCTATTGGAATAGGGGTGGGAACTATAGCTGGTGGGATAGCTGGATCTGCTCTTGGAGAGTGGATAGTTAATTTAGTATGCTCAGATGATAATAATTCTAATAAATGGAAGCCAATATCTCCGGGACACATTATTCCCCCTATGGGCTTCTAAATATTTAGTTATAACAATATTATTTTTACCATGTTAAATTTTGATATTAAAAATTTAAAGTATATAGTTGAATGGTGGGAAAATGATTCCCTAGATATAGATAGCAATCAACACATATTATTTATCTTTCAAAAAAAGGAAATTGATATTTTAGTGACAAAAATAAATTTGAGCAAAATTAATAAAAAACTCTCAGAAATAAGTAAATTTTATGGAGAAAAAATTAAAATAAATTTAGAATTTAACCCATCATTTTTCAATCGCATTATATATCCTTCAAAACTTTATGGTTCCCAATACTACAAACCAAAATACAATAAAACAATAAATTACATTTTAAAAATAATCGGATTAAAAATTCCTTTAATTCCTATAGATAAATTAAAATGGAAACACAAAAAAAATCACACTTAATCACTAAAGTGAAATTTAATTAATATTCTATCATAAGAATTTCATAAATATCTTATTTTAATATTTTTATTTCTAACACGAAAGAAAATCAAACCAAGAATATTATATCACAGTCAGAAATACAACTAATATGAAAGTGAATATTTGTCCTGAATTATGGGAGAATTTTCTTGGTGAGTGGAACTTTTCTTTCTAGATTCCAACCTGGAAATAAAAAGAAACAAGAAATCAATTAGTATTCTATGTCCGACATATTAAGAAACAAAAAATGCTAATTAATTCCTATTAAATTATGTGACAAGTACTCATCATTTTGGATGGGCTGCAGCTGGTCAAATATCAAATTTTCAATATTTCAACATATTGATATCCCCTCCACCAAAAATCGTAGTTTCCGTAAAATCATTGCAGTTTACGATATTGATAATTTTAATATTAAAATTATTGTTAAAGTTTTCTATTATAACAAGTTCAGAGAACTAGTAATATTGCTTGATTCCAATGCAAAAGAAGTAAGAGTAATTTATTCGAGAATGCTAGAAGCTGAAAGACTGTAGATACTATCTAATAGTTTTCCAATCTTTAAAAAATCCATTTTACATAACATCAATTATAAATAACTTGAAAAATTGTTCCTTCCGATAACTTCAGAAGGAACAGTTTTAATTTGTAACCTCTGCTTCCCGCAATGACAATATAAGGTTATAAATTCCTCCCCAGGTTGAACAAAGTGGATTATCGGAAAAACACACACGAGTGGCATCCAAGACCAGATATGCAACTTGTCTCTCGAAAAACCGTTAATAATACCGTGGAAGCTGACTTGCCAAAACGATGCTAAAATGACTGTCTGCACTCGCCACTTTGGCGTAATAATCAGATCCAACCCATATTCACCCCTCCCCCCCTCCTGTATCTTCACAGAAAAGATTTTGAAACAAACATATTCCCAGGAACAATGCCATCATGACGATATATTGCCGGACGTACCGTCAGAATACTGACACCGTGGTAAGGTGACTACAACCAGATACCTTCTCGCTGTGATGCTGTGACCTGCATTACCATGATTCTGAGAGGAATCATCTGCTATTCCTATGATATTTGAGACAGAAAGACTACTGAGTACGACACGGCCAACCTGCCTGTTGACTTCGCCTATGATGATGCCAATCATATGATGGCTTACTACCTTTCGTGCGACTAATGTGGCATCACTTCCGGTCCTTCTGGCGTACAGATGGAGACACCATTTGACTCTATTCCTAAACCATCTGACTCAAGTGGTATCCATTCTCTATGAATGGGGATATCCCTGTTTCACAGCTTCGTCAGAACAATATGCTCGCAACGCAGGTGGAAGAAATGATGCGCCGGGAGGACGGCACGCTGTCAGCGTGTCTTTTCCGGTAATCGGAGAAGACAGGGGAATCATCAGAATAGCGTGAGGAAGAGAATTTTCGAAAATTCTCTTCCTCTTATTGCACGCTGCATTACCGGCGCTGATCACTTGATTTCCTTCTGCATGTAAACAATGTCAAAGGGACGGCCCAGTTTGAAGCCGATGTTTTTCAGGCGCCCGGCATGTACAAAGCCCTGGCTGGCATGGAAGGATATGCTTTGTTCATTTTCAGAGGATATTTCCGCAATGATATGGCGGATTCCCTGCTTCACGGCATCCTCTTCCAGACGGCCCAGGCACATCCGGCCTATGCCCCGTCCGAGATGGGAGGGGACAATAAAGTAAGTGATGGTGGCCGTTTCCCGGAATGTGGGTACAGGCTTATACGCACTCAGGAAGCAGAAGCCCACTACTTCCCCGGTCCGGCAGTCCACCACGGCATACGCCGGATAACCTTTCACGCGTTCCAGAATATGGGGATAAAAGGATTCCGGCAGTTCCGCATCCGAGAAAGCGGCCGTTCCGTTCATCACGTAATGGTTGAAGATACGGATGACGGCCTCCCGGTGGGAGTCCGCCAACGGTTCAAATACTATTTTTTCCACCATATTCATTGCTTGTTGTTTCACCGCAGTGCAAAGATTTTCTAAAGAATGGCTTTCATACCTTTACATCCGTTCCCGCCTGCCTCTCCGGTATTTGCCAACCACTGCCGCAGGAATAAAAGGGCTTATGCGGAACACAGCCTTGCACTTCCTTTAAGACATTTCCAGCAGTAATTCCGTTCCGCCATTTTCAGAATAGCTGATTTTTCCTTTAAAAGCATTTCGGCGCCCTGTGACCAGGCCAACGCCCGCCGTCAGCCTCCATCCGGTCCTTTTCTCCATATAAAAGGACCGTTCCGGTAATTCCGGAACGGTCCTGAAAAACAAGGTTTTTGATTTAATGGGTTACACGCCGTCCGGGTTCAATTCCCGGCGGATATATTCCGCCGTGGGGGAGTTCTTTTTGGCTATCTGCTCCGGGGTTCCTTCCGCCACGATGGTTCCTCCGGCTTCACCGGGGCCGGGGCCCATGTCGATGATGTAGTCCGCCTCCGCCATGATTTCCGTGTTGTGTTCGATGACGATGACCGTGTTTCCCTGGTCCGCCAAGCGGTGCAGCACGTCGATGAGCAGCCGCACGTCCCGCGGATGCAGGCCGATGGAGGGTTCCTCAATGAGGTACAGGTCGCCGGGCAGTTCCTTACCCTTCATCAGGGCGTTCCGGCTGACGCGCCGCCCCTTGATGAGCTCCGTCACCAGCTTGAGCCGCTGGGCTTCCCCGCCGGAGAGCGTATTGGAAGCCTGCCCCAAGGTCAGGTAGCCCAGGCCGGTTTCCGCCAGCAGTTTGAGGGGGTCCGAGATGCGGGGCTGGCTTTCAAAGAATTCCGCCGCTTCCGCGAAGTCCATCTGAAGCACGTCCGCAATGGTTTTCCCCTTGTACCTCACGGTCAGGGTGGCGGCGTTGTAGCGCTTGCCCCGGCAGGTTTCACACGGCACGTAGCAGGGGGGCAGAAAGTCCATTTCCAGCTTCTGCATGCCCGTGCCCTTGCAGGATTCACAGTTACCCTGCCCCGTGTTGAAGGAAAAGCGGCCGCGGTCGAAGCCCAGTCTGCGAGCATCCGCCGTCTGCGCGAACAGGGTCCGGATATCGTCCAGAAAGCCCACGTAGGTGGCCGGGGTGGAACGGGGCGTCTTGCCTATGGGGCTCTGGTCCACGCCGTACACCATGCGGATGGAGTCAAAGCCGGAGGAGGTTTTCCACAGCTTTTTCTGCTCCCTCGTGAGTTTGTCGCCGATGGCCTGGCGCGCCGCCAGACGGATGGTGCCGGTCATCAGGGAGGTTTTCCCCGCGCCGGATACGCCGGTGAGCACCGTCAGCCGCCCTTTGGGAATAGCCACGTTCACGTCTTTCAGGTTGTGCAGGCGGCAGCCCTCCACCCGCAGCCACGCGGTTTCATCTTTTTTGGCCGGAATCCTGCGCCTTTTCCCCCGGTAGGGATGCTGCGGCTTATGATGCAGAGCTGCGCCCGTGACGGAGTCCGGCATGGCCGCCAGTTCGTCAAAGGTGCCCTGGGCCATGATCCGGCCGCCGTGGATTCCCGCACCGGGCCCCATGTCCACGATGCGGTCCGCGCGCCTCATGGTGTCTTCATCATGTTCCACCACCAGCAGGGTGTTGCCCCGGCGTTTGAGTTCATCCAGCGTGCCCAGCAGCAGTTCGTTGTCCCGCGGATGCAGGCCGATGGTCGGTTCGTCCAGCACGTACAGCACGCCCCGGAGATGGGAGCCCAGCTGGGAGGCCAGGCGGATGCGCTGGGTTTCCCCGCCGGAGAGCGTCGTGGCGCTCCGGTCCAGGGAAAGGTAGCCCAGCCCCACGCGCTGGAGGAAGTTGAGGCGCTGCGTCACTTCCGCCACCACGTCACGGGCAATGAGGGCTTCCTCCCGCTCAAATTTCCATTCTTTGACCAATTCCGCGGCGGCCACGGCGGGAAGGGCGGCGATCTCGCCGGGAGTCACTCCCTGAAGCCGCACGGCGCGCGCAAATTCATTCAGGCGCACCCCCTGGCAGGCAGGGCAGGTTTTTACTTCCTTGTCATCGTCCGCCTGGCGGGCCAGTTCCTTGTCATATTTCAGTTCAGCTTCCAGCAGGGATTGCGCCTGGTCTTCCTTCACCTTCCCCTTGCCCACGATTCCATGCCCGCGGCACACAGGGCACCACCCGCGCGGAGAGTTGAAGGAGAATGTGTACGGTTCCAGTTCCGGGAAGGATTGTCCGCAGGAAGCACACGCCAGCTTGGTCCCCATCAGTTCCGGCCGACTGGAGCCGGGCGGGAGCACCTGCAGGAATCCTTCCCCCATTTCCAGCGCGGCATGCACCGCTCCGGCCAGTTTTTCCGGGGTCCAGGAGGCCTCCGGCCGTGAAACGACCAGGTCCAGGTCATGGCTGGAGTAACGGTCCAGCGGCTGGAATCCGCTCAACGGGACCAGTTTACCGTCCACCCACATTTCCTCATATCCCTTTCCTTCCGCCCAGCGGGCCAGGTCCGCGTAATGCCCCTTGCGCCCCCTGACGAGGGGCGCCAGCAAGGCCAGGCTGCCGTGTTTTTTCAGCTGCCGCACCACCAGCTCCACCACTTCGGATTCCGACCTTTTGCCCACCGGCACGCCGCACTGCGGGCAGTAGGCCTGTCCCAGCTTGGCATACAGCAGGCGCATGAACTGCCAGATTTCCGTCACGGTGCCCACGGTGGATTTGGTGCCCCCGCGGGACATGTTCTGTTCAATGGCCACCGTGGGGGGCAATCCGGTCAGGCGGTCAATGTCCGGGCTTTCCAGCTGTTCCGTGAATTGCCGTGCATATGGGGACATGACGTCCATGAAACGCCGCTGCCCTTCCGCAAAGAAGATGTCAAAGGCCAGAGAACTTTTCCCGGAACCGGAGAGCCCGGTCAGCACGGTCATTTCCCCGCGCGGCACGTCCAGGTCCACGTTTTTCAGGTTGTGGTGGCGGGCCCCCCGCAGGGCCATCACGCCTTCCGGAATGTCCATGTCTGCGGATTCCGGCACGGCGGCGTCCGCCGGATCGTAAACGGAGGGGCGCCCTTCCAGCACATCCCTGAGGTATTTGCCCGTGTATCCCTTCCCGGCGGCTACGATTTCCTCCGGCGTGCCCGTGGCTACCACGTGGCCGCCGCCCGCGCCGCCTTCCGGCCCCAGGTCGATCACATAGTCCGCGGATTTGATGAATTCCGGGTTGTGTTCGATGACCAGCAGGGTGTGCCCCTGCTCCACCAGTTCCCGGAATACGGCCAGCAGAATTTCAATATCCGCAAAGTGGAGGCCCGTTCCCGGCTCGTCCAGAATCAGCATCTTGGGGCTGTTCGCGCCGGAACCGATCTGGTCCAGCAGGATTTTAGCCAGCTTCAGGCGCTGGTTTTCCCCGCCGGAGAGGGTGTTCAGCGGCTGCCCCAGGGTCAGGTGCCCCAACCCCACGCGCTGAAGCACGCCCAGCTTGGCGGCAATGCGGGAGGGTTTGGCCCCCTTTTCCGCGCTGAAGTAATCCAGCGCGGCGGCCACCGTCATTCCGAGCACGTCCGCAATGTTCCTGCCGTCGCGGTACACGCTCAGCACCTCACTCCCGTACCGGGAGCCGTGGCACAGCGGGCACTGCACGAAGATGTCTGAAAGGAACTGCATTTCCACCTTTTCACTTCCCATGCCCATGCAGCGCGGGCAGCGGCCGTCGCCGCTGTTGAAGGAGAAGAAGCCGGGCTTCATCCCGCGGGCGCGGGCCGTCTCCGTCTCTGCAAAAAGGGAGCGTATTTCTTCAAACACGCCGGCATAAACGGCAGGGGTGGAGCGAGGGGTCCGGACGATGGGGCTCTGGTCCACCATCACCACTTCATCCAGTTGTTCCCAGCCCTTGATGGATTTGACAAGGGCGGGTTCATCCTCGCATACGGACCCTTTCTCCACCAGCGCGTTCAGGTACAGCACGTCGTGCGCAAGGGTGCTTTTTCCAGACCCGCTGACGCCGGTCAGGCAGGTGAAGACGCCCAGGGGCACCTTCACATCCAGCTTGTGCAGGTTGTGACGCGTGGCGCCGGATACGGTCAGGAATTGACGCGGCTTACGCCTCTTTTTAGGCACCGCGATGCGCCGCCTGCCGGAAAGAAAGGCCCCCGTCAGGGATTCCGCCACTTCTCCAATCCGGGCAGGTTCTCCGGAATAAACCAGCCTCCCCCCTTCCCGGCCGGAGCCGGGCCCCATGTCCACCAGGCTGTCCGCGGCGCGCATCACCGCTTCCTCATGTTCCACCACCACCAGCGTATTCCCGCGCTTTTTAAGCCGGTTCATGGCGGAGATCAAACGGGAGGTATCGCGGGGATGAAGCCCTACGGTGGGTTCATCCAGCACAAACAGGGTATCCGTCAGGGAAGCGCCCAGGCAGGTCGTCAGGCTCACGCGTTCAATCTCCCCGCCGGAAAGGGAGCGCGTGGGGCGGTCGGACGTCAGGTAGCCGAGCCCCACTTCATTCAGATATTCCAGGCGGCTTCTGAGTTCCGCCACGGCATGCTTCAAGCCGGGGTCTTCATCCGCGCGCGGCGTCACGTAACGGTCCACCCAGGCCAGAAGTTCATCCATGGGCATTCCGGAGAGTTCCGGCATGCTTCTGCCGCCCACCTTGAATTGCAGCGCTTCCGGCCTCAGCCGCAAGCCATGGCAGGAAGGGCATTCCTGATAGGTGCGGAAACGGCTCAGGTACACCCGCACGTGCATTTTATGCGTGCGGCTTTCCAGGTACCTGAAGAAGCCCGCTATGCCGTACCACAGGCCCTGTTCATACATCTCGTCAGGGTCCCCGCCATTTCGGTCCCCGTACAGCAGCCAATCCCGTTCCCACTGCTTCAAATCCTTCCACGGCACGTCCAGACGGACTTTCCGGGCATTCTTGCGCCAGCCGCGCATCAGGTCCTTCTTGCATTCGGAAAACACCTTGCTTTCCCCTTCAAAAATATGGATGGCACCGTCATTGACGCTGAGCTCCGGCTTGATGCACCGGTTGTAGTCAATGGTGATCACGCGGCCATAGCCGCGGCACTCCGGGCACGCCCCCAGGGGGGAGTTGAAGGAAAACAGGCCGGGCCGCGGTTCCATCAGCGGGTACCAGTCCCCGCGGAATTTCATGGCGGGCAGCCAGATGCCGTCCACGCGGGGAATCACATGGGCCACGCCGCCGCCCAGGCGCATGGCCGTTTCCAGCGCTTCCAGCCTGCGCTCCCGCTGTTCTTCCGCCAGCTTCACGCGGTCCTGGATCACCAGCAAAGGGGCGCCTTCCTCCAGGGTCCATTCCTCGTCCTCCAGCCGGAGGGCCTCACCATGCGCAAAGGCGCGCAAATAGCCCTGGGCCACCAGATTCCTTTTCAGCGTGGGCAGGTCCACGGATTCGGGCCGCGCTACCTCCAGGCAAATCATCACTTCCGTTCCGGCGGGGAATTCCGCATGCAGTTTTTCATCAATGGAACCGGGCGTCTCCGGCCTGATCTCCCGGCCAATTTCCGGGTCAAAGCCCACGGCCAGCCGGGCGAAAACGAACTTCCAGTAATCATTCAGGCCCGTCATGGTTCCCACCGTGGAGCGGGACGTCCTGACGGAATTGCGCTGATGCAGGGCGATGGCCGGAAGGATGTTCTCCACGGCGTCCACGTCCGGCTTGTCCATGCGGTCCATGAACTGGCGCACGTACGGGGAAAAAGTTTCCATATAACGCCTCTGCCCTTCCGCATACAGCGTGTGCATGGCCAGACTCGTTTTTCCCGATCCGGAAGGTCCGGTCACCACCGTCAAACGCCCCAGGGGAATGTCCACATCCACATTCTGCAAATTATGCTCACGGGCGCCGCGGATGCGGATGCACCCATCCTCACAATGACTCATAGAGTAATTGTATCATCAATTTGGAATCATTCCAAGACAAGTACCTGTCATGAACCATGAGCCACCACACGGTTCCACCACAAAGACGGTCAAGAAAAAGTCTACGTCTATACTCTTTCTCCACTGATAGTCTGCCTCTTACCGTGTATGACACAGCCGAAACGCAAGAACATGCCGCTTCCCGTTTCATGCCCGTTGCCCAAGCGAAGGCTTACATGCTCATGCACGGGCATTCCTCATTTAATGCAGGTAAAATTTCTTCCTCCGGACAGGAACGGAAGTCTTCCGGAATCGGAGGTACCATGGCCGGAGGACCGCCTTCCGGAATCCCCATGGAAGGCAGCCGCACGGGCAACATTTTTCCGGGGTGCCTGTTCCATGAATAAGACCGGCCATAATCGTTCCCATCAATCCGGATGAGCACGGCCCTTCCGGCATGAATCATCTGGCTGTCCTGTTTGATCTCCACGTCTATCAATGCTCCTTTCAACGCGGAGCATCGAATCTCCAAGGAGACGGAAGAAAACCTTTTCCGGCTCGTAACCGCGTACATGAATGGGGAAGGAAGAGAACTCCTTCCCCTTTCTTCCAAAGGGTAACAATAATAGGTGATGGATTCTATGTCCGAAATCCACCTTCCATGAACATATTGTTCCCGGTCCGGCCTGAGCCAGGGAAACAGGTATTCCACGGAAGCATCCAGAAGCGCCGTTTTCCTGTTCCTCAACGAAAGCCTCATCCATTTGAAAAACAACTGTTCATCATCACAATAACGGCGCAAGAGCCAATAGGCCCCCAGAACGTCCATGCATCGGTTGATGAGGACGGTGTTCTCACCGTTCCCTCCATCGTCCAGCCATGTTTCCTTCATCGCGCCGGAAGCGTTGCAAATCACATGGAAACGCAAAGAACGCTGCGGATCTACCCTATCCAGCATATCATCCAGAATATCCTTTTGCCGCGCCTCCACGATACACTCCGCCAGTGATAAAAACTCCCCCCCGTTCTCCAACCCATGAACCATAGTGGAAAATCCGGCATTTTCCAGCCGCACCATGCCCGCCTTCGGCAGGTAAGAAGCATCATGTTCCATCACCAGTCGCGTTCCCCGAATTTCATCGGGCATCCTCTTCTCCAGGATGCGGTACGCTGAAAAGCCGACGGCGCAAACGGCCAGCACCGCACATCCCATCCCCAAAAGAGGCTTCATTCCGCCTTCATACCACAAGCAAGCGCCTCCGCACAGGAATTTCCGTTAACATTCAGATAACAATCCGACTCTGAACGGAACCTCTCGCCATTACTACTTATGTTTCTCCCACCCTCCCAAATTCATTCCGCACAGGGTGACATCCACGGAATCCGTCCCCTCAGGCCATGGGACAACAAGCCTGTAACCGTCCGCATAAGGCACCTTCCGGGAAGATCCGGGAGTGGAATGGGTATACAGAGCAATGTGCATTACATTCCCCTTCATGGAAACTTCCGCATACAAATCCCCGTGGTAATGGGAATCCAGTTCAAAATGCATGAAAAGGTTGCCATCCTCGTCAATCCCCTCGGACAGCAAATTCACTTCCTGCTGTTTTACGGCGCCGTTTTCCTGGCAGCCGGCCATGATGCAAACAGCCGGCAGAAAAAGGGCCAGCCCGGCGGAATGGAATACTCCGTACATGGTCATTCTCTCCTTTCTCCTATACACTCCTACAGGGAAAAGGGAGAGGCAAGGAAAAACGGAAGGAAGGCAGAATGATGCCGCCCAAATCCAACCTATTACGTCATCATCAAAGCAAATGGAGGGCCGTGCTTGCAATTCTTCCGGCAGCCGCTAGTATTTTTCGATTCTTAGACCGCTGAAAGCGACTCTACCTCGTCAATTTTCAACAAGACAAAGATGATTAAGTGGATTCTAACCAAGATTGTCGGTACCAAAAACCAGCGTGAAGTGCGCCGTCTGCGCCCCATTGTGGAACAAATCGTCTCCATTGAAGAATCATGGAACGGCAAGGGACAGGAGTTCCTGCTTGAAAAAACGAAGGAATGGCAGGGCTATCTTCACCGCTTCCTCCCCATGGAGCTTCCCCCCGTGCGCATTGTGGAAGCCGCTCCCAGGGAAGAGCTGGAGGAAATAGCCGCCAAGCTGAACGCACGCTTTGAATCCTTGAAAGACGAATTTGCCGCCCTCCCCACGGTGGAAGCCACTCCCGCCTCCATTGAAGAAGGGAAGGCCGCCTGGAACAACATCACCCCCCAGTTTGACAAGCTGCGCGAACGCTACCTGAACCAGATCCTGCCGGAAGCCTTTGCCGTCGTCAAACACGGCGCGCGCCTGCTCTGCGGAGAAGAACGCGATATCTGCGGACAAAGACAACTGTGGGACATGGTCCACTTTGACGTGCAGCTGCTGGGCGGCATCGCCCTGCACCGCGGCTACATTGCGGAAATGGCCACGGGGGAAGGCAAAACGCTTGTCGCCACCCTTCCCGTATACCTGAACGCGCTGACCGGCATGGGCGTGCACGTGGTAACCGTGAACGACTACCTGGCGCGCCGCGACTCCGAATGGATGGGCATGCTTTTCCAGTTCCTGGGGCTGACGGTCGGCTGCATCCAGAGCATGATGCCCTCCCAGCTACGCCGGGAGCAATACGCCTGTGACATCACCTACGGCACCAACGCCGAATTCGGCTTCGACTACCTGCGCGACAACGGCATGGCGACCTCCAAATCCGAGCAGGTGCAGCGCGGGCACTACTTCTCCATTGTGGACGAAGTGGACTCCATCCTTATTGACGAGGCCCGCACGCCCCTCATCATTTCCGGCCCCGCGGTCGTCACCCGGGAACAGCAGTACGATACCCTGCGCCCCGCCATTGAACGCGTGGTGAAGGCCCAGACGGACCTCTGCAACGAGCTGATGGCCCAGGCCCTGAAAGCCCAGGAGGAAGGCCGCACGGAAGAAGTGGGCCGCTGCCTGTTCAAGGTAAAGACGGGCCAGCCCCGCCACCGCGCCTTCCTGCGCGCCATGCAGGACCCCGAGTTGCGCCGCATCGTGGAAAAATATGAACTGACCCTCTACCAGGATACGCGCAAGAAGGAACTCTACAAGCTGAAGGAGGAAATGTTCTTCACCGTGGATGAAAAGACCCATGACGCCGACCTGATGGAAAAAGGCCGTGAAGTCATCTCCCCCGGGCACCCGGAAGACTTCGTGCTGCCGGACCTGGGTACCGCCTTTGCGGAAATGGATGAAGACCCCCGCATGACGGAAAAGGACAAGCTGCGCCGCAAGAATGAACTGACCAAGCAGCTTGACGAAACGGGCGCACGCCTGCACACCACCTCCCAGCTGCTGAAAGCCTACTGCATTTACGAAAAAGACGTGGAATACGTCGTCAAGGAAGGCAAGGTCATCATCATTGACCAGAACACGGGCCGTGAAATGCCGGGACGCCGCTGGAGCGACGGACTGCACCAGGCTGTGGAAGCGAAGGAAGGCGTGGAAGTGGAACGTGAAAACCAGACTTACGCAACCATCACCATCCAGAACTACTTCCGCCTGTACAAGAAGCTGGCGGGCATGACCGGCACGGCGGAAACGGAAGCCGCGGAGTTCCATGACATTTACAAGCTGGACGTTCTTCCCATCCCGACCAACCGCCCCTGCATCCGCAAGGACCAGAACGACCTCATCTTCAAATCCCGCCGTGAAAAGTTCAATGCGGTGATCAACAAGATTCAGGAACTCCACGACAAGGGACAGCCCATCCTGATCGGTACGGCCAGCGTGGACGCTTCCGAAACGCTTTCCCGCATGCTCAAGAGGGCCAAAATCCCCCATGAAGTGCTGAACGCCAAAAACCACCAGCGCGAAGCGGAAATCGTATCCCTAGCCGGCAAGCGCGGAGCCGTCACCGTCTCCACCAACATGGCGGGCCGCGGTACGGACATCAAGCTGGGTGAAGGCGTAGCCGACCTTGGCGGCCTGTTCGTACTGGGTACGGAACGCCATGAATCCCGCCGCATTGACCGCCAGTTGCGCGGCCGATGCTCCCGCCAGGGGGATCCCGGCGCCTCCCAGTTCTTCATCTCCTTTGAAGACGACCTGATGCGCAACTTCGGCGCCGCGGAACGCATGACCAAGATGATGGAGCGCCTGGGCGTAGCCGACGGGGAGGCCCTGGAGCACAGCTTCCTGAACAAATCCGTGGAATCCGCCCAGAAGCGGGTGGAACAGCGCAATTACATGTGGCGCAAGCACGTGCTGGACTACGATGACGTGATGAACAAGCAGCGCGAAATCGTGTACGGCTACCGGAATGAAGTGCTCTCCACGGAAAACCCGCGCGAAATGATTTACGACATTCTGGAAGAAGTGATCGCCACCCGCGCCCATGAATTCCTGGATCCGGACTCGGAAGGCCTGACCCACGCGGACGAACTGCTCGCCTGGATGAACGCCTCCTTCCCGCTGGGCCTTACGGCGGACGCCGCCAAGCTGGAAGAACGGCCGATGGATGAAACCATCGCCTTCCTCATTGACAAGGTCAAAGCCACGTATGAAGACAAGGCCTCCCGCGAACGGCCGGAATACCTGGACCACATGGAACGCCAGATCATTCTGGGGGCCATTGACAAAATGTGGCAGGAGCACCTGTACAACATGGACTCCCTGCGGGAAGGCGTGCGACTCCGCGCCCAGGGTCAGAAAGACCCCCTGGTGGAATACAAATCGGAAGCCTACGACCTGTTTGTGACCCTGATGGAAAGCATCAAGGGGGAAGCCATCGGCAACCTCTTCAAGAGCACGACCAATCTGGACGCCTTTGAAGACTTCCTGGCCAGCCTGCCCCAGTTTGATTCTTCCGATGAAAATCAGGAAGACGGCGCCAACCTGCCGGAAATAGGTTTTGACGGCATGCCCAGCGACCTGCTCTCAGCCCTGCGGGAACAAGTCTCCCGTGCGCGTGAACACCAGTCCGCACAACAGCCGGAACGGGAAGAAGCTCCAGCCGTCATTTCCGACGCCACCACCATCGGGGAAGGCTATCAGCCCGCTGTGGCGGAACCCAAGCTGGTCATGCCCAGGCGCAAGGTCAGCGTCGTGCTCCGCAAGGAGGGAGCCGCCCAGGCGCCGGCGGAAACGCCTGCCGCCGGTGAGGAAGAAGAAATCGCCGTCACTCTTGACTCCCAGGACTTCGCGGAAACCATGGACAACCGGGATTCCGCCGATACCCGCACGTTCTAAAACACTACGCATCACTTACAGGACGGAGGAAACGGGTACAGCCGTTCCCTCCGTCTTCAAGCTTCCGGGCCGCCCTTGACCACGCTTCCTCCCAACAAATCCACCAACGTCCGTTCCGTGCTGGAGTACGTCCCGTACTTCAGGGACAAAATCTTTGCCGTGCATGTGGAACGCCCCCTGGTGGATTCCGAAGAGCTGGTGGACGCATTGCTGGACCTGGACGCTCTTCAGGAAATAGGCGTCAGGCCCGTGCTGATAGTGGAAGGAACGGACGCCTCCGCGCTGTACGAACACACGCGCGTTTGTGAAATGCGCTCCGCCCTAGTGGAAGCGCCGTTGAAAGGCGGTCAGCTTGTCCGGGAAAGAGTCCGGGAAATCCTGGGAAGGCATCAGATCCCCGTGGTGGCCTCCGGCCGTTCCGGCTCCTTTGACCCGGAATCCGTCCGTATGGCATTCAGTCTGGGAGCCTCCAAATACATCGCCCTGCTCAACGACCATAAGGTTCCCTCCCGTGACGGACGCCCCATTGCCGCCATTCTGGAATCGGAAGTGGCGGGCCTGGAAGGAGAAATAACCCACCGGGAACTACTGGACCAGGCGGCTGAGGCCTGCCGGACGGGAATCCCCCGGGTACACCTGCTGGACGGCAAAATGCGAGGCGTACTGGTGGAGGAACTCTTCTCGGAAGAAGGCGTAGGCACCATGGTCCACACGGACTCCTACCGGGAAATACGCCCCTTGAAGGAGGAGGACATTCCGGAGCTACTCTCCATGATCGCCCGCTCCGTGGTGGACTCCAAGCTGGTGAACCGGAACTATGAGGACATCGCCGCCAGAATGGATGACTACTACGTGCTGACTCTGGACGACAGCATCGTGGGCTGCGTTGCCGTCTATCCCTACCCGAAACACCGCAGCGCGGAACTGGGCTGCCTGTACATCAAGCACCGCCATGAAGGCCGCGGCTATGGCCGCGCCCTATGTGAATTCGCCAAAAGAAAAGCGGAGGAAATGGGCATGGAATTTATCTTCGCCCTCTCTCAAAGCGCCGTCCACTACTTCCGGGACCGCATGCACTATGCGGAATTCTCCCGCGACTGCCTCCCCCCGGAACGCCTGCGCGCCCTGGAACTCAGCGGCCGCAAATCCGGAGTCTTCGGGTTGAGGCTGAATCAATGACAGCCTTCTGTTGTCTGATTAAGTCTCGATAATCTTTTAATTTCCGATTCCATTTCTCGGAAATAAGAAAATTTTTACATTATGACGAGGCTCTTTTACCAATCCAAACCGTAATACCATCTTTCTAATTGGCCTGAGAAGCTTTTATGAGTATGCTCTACTGTTTTCTATCCCTTATTTGGATGACTCCATCGTAGAAGACTTGACCTTGACCCCTGTCGATCAATCTGACGAGATACCTGTCCGTTAACATTATGCAGGGCCTCTGACTATAGCGGTTAATTTGAAACCGGGCCTTTTTGATAGAGTGCCTATACAGAGGGCGACATTACCATCTTATAAAGAACTACTTTCTAATAGGTCTAGGAAAAATGTTACTATACCTCATCTCTAATGCCCTATCGCTATAAAATCCTCCTCCATGGGTAATTTACTAGATTTAGGATTTATACATATTGCGGAATAGCAACTGAGGAAAGGGAAACGTACTAAATCTTGTCTAAAATGAGAAAGTATTATTTCAAAATGATATTTTTGAAATATCTTCTTCAAATATGGTGCATTAAAATACCATTTAGTTGCTTTTTTCAATAATTCCTGGCCCGGATCTTTTTCATAGATACAATCTATAAAAGCATCTAAACCAGATTCATAGTCATTTTTATGAATCTCCATTTTCCCATTGTAATTATATATTTTTTTAAGTTTTTTTAGATCATTAGGATTTTTCAAATAAGAATATTTTCTATCACTGTTCATACAAGAAAGAGCAATAAATAAAATGACAAGTTTAGCATATCCTGATGACCTATTTTCTAATCTTTGACTCTCAACTGACATTTTTTGAAAAATAGACAAATACAAAATTAGTCTTTCTACTTCACGCAAAGACATTGAATTTTTACAAATTATAGCAGCTACAAATAATTCTACATTACTAATATCTTTGAGCTCAGAATTTTGTCTCTTTTGAACAATAAAATATTTAACAGAAGAATGAAAATTCATTAAGTAAATTAATTTTTCATTATCATTATTTGCCTTTTCAAAACCCGTTGAAATATCTTCAAAATATATTTCAGGAATACATATCTCCGCTTTGATATATTTGCTCATGTATTCCTCAGAATTTATATTAATTCCATACCGACACTCTACAAATTTTGTTATTTGATTTTTATTTGCAATGATAACAAATTGAAGATTAGACTCTTCAAATATATATTTAATTTTTTCAATGAATAACAAACAATATTCTGGAGAACAACGATCAAGCTCATCAATAAATATAATAAATTTCTGATTCGACTTATCTACGATAGATATTAATTCTTTCAAGATTTTATTCTTATCTTCATATAAAGTAGAAAGATTTTTTAAATCTTTTCCCATACTTTTATTAAATCTTTTCATCAGAGAACTTCCGTTTTCAGAAATTTCAAAATTTTCTCCCACCAATTTATAGGAAGTGGCACAGATAACCGTTTGAAATAGGAAAGAACTAATTCCTACAGCACATCCAAGAAAATCAATCTTATCCTTCTTTTGAAGAAATTTAGATAAATTAAGTGCTATAGAAAGAATAGGATCCGAAATTTTGGATTCTTCATATGCATCAATATAAATACATTTATATAATGGAGTATAGCCCAATTTCTGAATAAGTTTTTTGCAAAACACTGTTTTCCCAATACCCCAACTTCCGTTGATAAGCAATGGACTACACTCAATTGATGAAGTAGTGAGCATTTTATACAAAAAATCAACAATATGTTGTCTGCCAAACAAATCGTCTTTTGGTAAGTTCATAAATAAAGAAGATGATTTAATTACTTTTTTTGGGGAATGCTGTAATGACTTATTCGAGTGTATACTAAATATTTTTGAAATATATTCAAAAAAACTCATTGATTTTAAAATTAGATTTATTAACCTCACTAATCATTTCAAACCAAATTAAAACCCCTTAAATCGTTGGATTTAAGGGGTTTTGAAGATGGTAGCAGGGAGGTGATTTGAACACCCGACCAAAGGCTTATGAGTCCTCTGCTCTACCACTGAGCTACCCTGCCGTTAAGTGGTTGGTGCTGGAAAGCGGAGAGATATTTAGCCCGAATCGGAAAGAATGTCCAGATTTTTTTATGAGGCAGGAGCATTTTATGACGGCAGCCCGCTTCTCCATCCAGAAAAATCATTGATGATGAATCGTTCTTTTCCTCCAACCGTTTCACACAGCCTGCGGCCCAGGCTGTTTCCCGCGTCCGGACGCCTACGGCGCAGGGCGTCATTATTCCCCCGGTCCGGCGCCATTTACAGAGCGGGACAGGAAATAGAGGCCCATGAAGATTTTCGGATCCACCACTTTTCCCTGCCCTATCTGGTCCATCAGCCAGCTATGCACCAACGGAAGGGGAATGCGGTGGACAGTGATGTTTTCATGAGCCACCCCTCCGCCTTCCGATATTTGGTGCAGCCCCTCCGCCAGGTAGAAGGATACCATTTCCGTCGTCAATCCGGGGGAGGAAGGCCCCGTGAACAGGTACGTCCAGGCATCCGCCCGGTATCCCGTTTCTTCTTCCAGTTCACGCCGGGCGGATTGCAGCGTGCTTTCCTCTCCTTCATCTCCGGAGATGCCCGCGGGCAGTCCGATGGTCCGGGCATGCAGGGGAACCCGGTATTCCTCCACCAGCAGCAGTTCGCCTTCCTCCGTCACGGCCACGATCATGACGGCGCCGTTGGCATTGACCCGGCGCACGTATTCCCACCTTCCTTCTTTCAAGAGCTCCAAAAATCTGCCCCGGCAGAGGGAATGGCATGTTTCCCCGGTTTGTTCCATCTGTTCCATGATGCAGCCACGTTAGGTTTCCCGGCGCCTCTTGTCAACCATCCCGGCTGCCCCCTTGCGGAACCTCTCCGGGACCTTCTGGTCCGGTGCCTGTAAGTGCTTGATTTACGGCGGCGTAATTGTTTCCTTTTCGTCACATAGCCCAATAACAAAGTAGTAATTCACTGATAATAAAATAATTATAGTGTCATTCAAAGAATATACTCAGGAGGACTAAATTATCGGGGGAAGCAAGACTAAAATATTTTTTGGTGTGGAACCCCCGTGGAACGTAGAGCCGCGGAACGATGACTCACGCTGCTTCAAAAAGATATTTTTTCCTCAGGCGCAAATCAGTACTTTGGCGCTTCCGTCGACCGGGGTGTCGAGCTGAAAGCGGACGAGTTCGCCTTCTCCATCCTGATGGACGCCACGAGCTGTCACGGCTGCGGATGAACCCCATTCCGGTTCCATCCGCGGGCGGCCTCGTAGCGAGACGGAAGGCCTCACAGCCATTTATAACCAGCAACATCTTTTATTTCCACAACAATGACGCCACCATCAGAATTGTCAGCCACCTGGTCCAGGATCACGGGAGCCCTGCAAACAATCATGTCTCCGGAGGTTTATGGATTGTGGTTTCCCAAGTTTTCCCTCCTGGAGGATTCCGGAAAGACACTGACGCTGGTGTGTGACGATCCCATGGCCGCCCTCTGGGTGGAGAACAGCTATACGCCGGAACTGAAGCAGGCCGCCATGCTTGCCCTGGGCACGGAGCGCCAGGTGAAGTTCATCTGCGCGGACGAGGTGGCATCTCTGCCGGCCGCCGAAGGCCAGCCGCAAAAGGCTTCCTCCCGTTCCAAAACGCATCAGGCGGCGGATTCCCCGTCCGCCACGGCAAAGAAACAGCGCAGCCAGGGAAACCGGGCATGCCTGAATGATTTGTACACGTTCGATTCGTTCGTAGTTTATGAAGACAGCCGCTTTGCCTATCAGGCAGGGCTGTCCATCGCCCAGTCGGAACGGGCCCTGTTCAATCCCCTCTTCCTGTACGGGAAGTCCGGCGTGGGAAAAACGCACCTGCTCCAGGCCATCGGCCATGAGGTGCTTCACCAGGATTCTTCCGCGAATGTGGTGTACGTCACGGGCGAACAGTTCGCCAATGAGTTTATTGATGCGTCCCGCACCCAGAACGGGCAGAGCTTCGCCAAGCTGCGCCGCAAGTACCGCAAGGCGGACGTCCTGCTGGTGGACGACGTGCAGTTTATTTCCGGCAAGGAGAAGACGGTGGAAGAGTTCCTGCACACGTTTGACGAGCTGTTCCACTCCCACAAGACGATCGTGATTTGCGCCGATGCCGCCGCATGCGATATTTCCAATCTGGATTCCCGCCTGGCGGCCCGCCTGGAGTCCGGCCTTACGGTAGAGTTGAATCTTCCGGACGATAACGCCCGGCTGGAGATTTTGCGCAGCAAGCGCGACCGGGCCGGCATGCACGTGTCCGACGAGATTCTGGAGTTCCTCGCCAGCCGCATCCAGAAGAGCGTGCGCCGCCTGGAAGGGGCCCTGCTCCGCGTGGCCACCTTTACCTCCCTGTCCGGAGACATGCCGGACATCGCCAAGATCGAGCAGCTTTTGCGTGATATCCTGCGGGAAGAAACCAGCCGCATCCTGTCCGTGGATTCCATCCAGAAGCGCGTGGCGGATTTTTATGAGCTGAAGGTGAGCGACCTGACCGGCAAGCGCCGCCCCAACAGCATCGCCTTTCCCCGCCAAATCGCCATGTATCTGAGCCGCCGCCTGACGGAATGCTCCCTGAAGGATATCGGCCAGGCTTTCGGAGGCCGGGATCACGGCACCGTGATCCATGCCAACAAGCTGGTCGCCTCCCGCATGGAGGAGGACGTGCGCGTGCGGGATATCGTCCTGCGGCTGGAGGAGGATTTGAAGGATTGATTTTCCTTCCCGGCAGCCCTTCCCCAGTAATGTTGGAATAGCCGCTGTTCCTTTTCAGCATATGTTGCTTTTCAAGCGGCGGCGGCGTCTCCGCGGCGCAGGGGAGAATAAGCTTGAGACGGGAGCGGTTTGGATTAGAATCACCCTGTTCCCATTGATTCCATGATCCACGCCGACCAGCTTTCCAAAGAGTTTGGCCGCTTTCAAGCGGTAAAGAATGCCTCCTTCCAGATTGAAAAGGGGGAAATCGTAGGGTTCCTGGGGCCGAACGGCGCAGGCAAGACCACGACTTTACGCATGCTGACCGGCTACCTGCCCCCCACTTCCGGGACCGCCACGATTGCGGGATTCGACATTGTTAAGAATCCTCTGGAGGCGCGCAAGCACCTGGGCTACCTCCCGGAGCACGTGCCTCTTTACGACGACCAGCGCGTGACGGAGTACCTGAAGTTCCGCGCCAGGCTTAAAGGCATTTCTTCCAAGCAGATATGGCCTGCCGTCTCCAAGGCCGTGGAGCAATGCGGCCTGGACCCTGTGCGCCGCAAGATGATCCGCACCCTTTCCAAAGGCTACCGCCAGCGCGTGGGCCTGGCGGACGCCCTGCTGGGTGAACCGGACCTGCTGATTCTGGACGAACCCACCAACGGTCTGGACCCCAACCAGATACGCCAGATACGCGAGCTGATCAAGAGCCTGGCGGCCAACCACACCATTATTCTTTCCACCCATATTCTGAGTGAGGTGGAGATGATCTGCAACAAGGTCATCATTATTGACCAGGGAACCATCAAGGCCTCGGATACCCCGTCCAACCTGACGGCCAACCTCCGCGCCGCCGGCAAGATCACGCTGGAGTTCCGCGGAGACCTGGAACTGATTACGAAGAAGCTGGAAAACATGGAACACGTGAAGAAGGTCATCCATGAAGGCACGGACTCCGACGGCTGGCATACGCTGACCGTACGCGCGGAGGCCGGAACGGATACCCGTGAAAAGGCCGCGCGCCTCCTTGCGGAACAGGGCTGCCCCCTGCGCCATATTTACCGCCACACCCCCACCCTGGAAGAGGTGTTCGTGGAAATGACCCGTAAAGATTAACCGCCCGCTTCTTCTCCCTTCTCTATCCACCACCCCGCATTTTCCTTTTCTCCCCATGTCTCCGGTACTTACCATTTTCAGAAAAGAACTCAGAAGCTACGTGATGACCCCGTACGGATGGGTCATCCTGGCCTTCGTCATGGCCTTGCAGAGCGTTTCCCTGTCCGGCACGCTGAAGGCATTCCAACTGGCCCCGCAGAAGGAAGGCATTTTGTTCTTCATCCTGCATTCCCCCATGTTCTGGTTTTATTTCCTGTTCATTTTCCCGCTGCTCACCATGCGTTCCCTGGCGGAGGAAGAGAAAACGGGAACGCTGGAATCCCTGCTGACCACGCCCATCAAGACATGGCAGGTGGTCCTGGGCAAATATTTCTCCGCGTACGCCTTTTACATCATCCTGTGGCTGCCCATGCTGCTGTACCCCCTGCTGGCGGACTGGTCCAACCTGATCGTGCAGTGGATTTACGGATATGACGCGGGCATGGTCCTTCCCTACCGCCTGGCGGACTGGGCCGGGGCGTACGCCATCCTGCTGCTGGTCGGCGCCTGGTTCACGGCCATCGGCATTTTCGCCTCGTCCCTGACGGGCAGCCAGATCATTTCCGGCATCATCACCATCGGGCTGCTGGTGCTGATTTTCTTCATGGGGCTGATTCCCGTGGTGTGGGGGGAATTCCCTGCCGCGGGGATTTTCCATTACATGTCCTGCTCGGAACATCTGGACCGCTTTTCCACCGGGCTGGTTGATACGCGCCCCGTCGTCTTTTACCTGACCATGACGGTCCTGACGCTGGCCGTCACCATCCGCATCATTGACCACCGCCGCTGGAAGCACTGATCCACCCCGCCCCGCCTTTTCCCTTTCACTCCTTTTCATTTTTTATCTATGAGCGAAGCACCAGACAACCCCGCCGCGGCCACGGAAGCCCCCCAGCCCCCCGCCCGCAAGGTCAGACGCCCCTGGATGACCTGGATCAAGCTTTTCCTGCTGTTCCTCATCGTCGTGTGCCTGAATTACGTGGGCTGCCACGAATATTACCGCCGGGACCTGACGGAAGACCAGCGTTACGAGATTTCCCGGCAGAGCATCAACATGCTCAAGTCTCCGGAAATCCAGAACCGCAAGACGCCCGTCAAGATCACGTTCGCCTTCCTGCGCACCACGCAGAATTACACCCGCATGCGCTCCCTGCTTGAGGAGTACGAACGTTATTCCAACGGGAAGGTGAAGGTGGAGTACGTGGACCCCCTCCGCCAGCCGAACAAGGCTCGCGAGATTGCCAATATTTACGGGATTGAGTTCAAGAAGAACCTGGTCATCATCGATGCCCGGGAAGACACGGAAAAAGCGCTCAAGACGTTTGAAGGCACCCAGGCGGATGCCGCCCACGTGCGCATCCTGCCCGGAGACGCCTTCGTGGTATATGCCCCCAGCCAGGACGGCAAGAGCATGAAGGCGGTGGCCCTCCAGATTGAAGACATGATGACCGCCGGCATTTACGGGGCGGCCAATGGAGAACCCCGCAAGATATATATTGCGGCGGACAAGAGCAATTTCAACGAGGCGCTGAGCAACAGCCAGGAGGAAAGCATTTTCACCACGCTGGGGAAAATCTGCCGCTCCGTCAACCTTCAGCTCGTTCCCATCCGCATGAGCGGCTTGAAGGAGATTCCGGAAGACGCCGCGGGGTTCATGATCATCGGCTCCAAGTACGACCTGTCCCCGCAGGAGGCGGAAGTGCTCCAGCGGTACTGGGCGCGCCCGAACGCCGCCATCCTGGTCATGCTGGAACCCCAGCAGGATACGCCCAAACAGCTTTACCGGTTCCTCCGTGAACAGGGCCTGCGGCCTCAGAATGACCGCGTGATGCTCCGCAACAGGGGCAACCGCTCCGTTTTCGAGATTAACGCCATTTTCGCGCCCTCCCTGAACTGCACGCGCGAATTCTGGAATTCCAGCACCGGGCTGGAAGGGGAGAGCATTTCCCTCATCCTGGATTCCGACAACGCGGCCATGGAGCAGAAGCGCATCACGCCGTACCCCCTCCTGGTCACGACGGAGGATTATTACGGGGAAACCAAGTACAACCAGTTCCCTGCCCAGTTTGACGCGCGGGAAGACAACCCGGGCCCCCTGATGATCGGAGCGGCCCTCATCCGCGGGAACGCCGGGGATGTGAACCAGAACAAGACCACCGGGCGCCTGGTGCTGCTGGGGAATACGGACCTGCTCCAGCCCCGGCAAATCAAGCCGGAACAGAGGGACTTCATGCGCACGCTGGTCGGCTGGATGACGGACCGCGAAGAGTTGCGCGGCCTCGGCTCCCGCCATGACCTGACCGTCAAGCTGAACCTGGACCGCAACGCCCTGGGCATTCTGGAACTCCTGACGAACATCGGCCTTCCCCTGCTGGCGCTTCTGATTGCCCTGATTATCTGGAACACGCGCCGCCATTAACCCCACCACGCCCATTACCGGAAGCACATGCGCACATTCCGCTTCATCCTTCTCATTCTCGTCACCCTCGCCGCCATCGGCGCGGCGGTGCTCCTGACCATTGACGGCAACCTCTCCCGCATCATCGGGCGCACCGCCTTCAGTTCCGGAGAACGGCTTTTCCCCTACACCCGGGAGGAGATGAACGAGGTTTCCTGGATGCGCATCAACTGCGTGGGGGACGTTGCGGAGTTCCGCCGCAAGCCCAACGGTGTCTGGTGGTGCGAAAAGCCGTGGGACGACCGCATGGACCCGCGCGCGGCGGCGGCCATCCTCCAGTACACATATTCCACCAGCATCGTGGACGCGCTGCCCCTGCACAAGATTGATTCCGCCTCCCTGAAGGAGTTCGGCGTGAAGACGACGCCCGTCACCATCACCCTGAAGGAGATGAGCGACGACGGGAAGCGCTCCTCCACCGTGGCCCGCTACACGCTGGGGTCCCTCGCCCCCTGGCTGGTGGACGATCCGGAGAACAAGACCACGGACGACACCACCTACATGCAGACGGATTTCTACGGGCGGGACACCCGCATCCTGGTGGGCACCGGCAACATCCTGCCCCTGTTCAAGTCCGGCATCCGGCAGCTGCGGGACCACCGCCCCCTGCTCCTGCATCCGGCCATGCCTGCCTCCATTGAGATCAACAACCGGGGCCAGCGCATCGCCCTGGAGCGCAAGAATCCCGGCAGCCCCTGGAAAATCACGTACCCCCTTTCCCTGGATACGGACCCGGCCATGATGGACGTGCTGCTGGGCACGCTCCAGAAGCTGACTGCCGTGCGCGTGTATAATCCGGAGGAAACCAGCGTGCCGGACATGACAGATGACCAGATCACCTCCGTCTCCATCAGGAATTTCACAGGGCGCCCCTCGGAAGACGGCAAGTCCCTGCAAACGGAGGAGCAGCCCGTCACGCTCCGCATTTACCCCCCTTCCGACAACGGAAGCCTGTCCGAGCTGGTGAAAGCCACCGTTTCCGATCGCAAGGCCGTCTTTGAACTGGCGCAGACGACGGAAACCAACAAGGAGGTGCCCGGCGTGCGCAACATTCCTCTGGACCTGGGCCTTCTGCGCTCCAAGCAGTTGACGGACATCGGGGATTACAAGATCACCGGGCTTTCCATCCGCAAGAGTTTTCAGGATTACCCCACCATCGCCCGCTTCATTCAGGGTGATGAGAAAAAGGGCATCAAGCCCACCTGGCTGTACACGGCGGAAGGCTCCCGCTACCAGGAGGCCAATCCGGAGCATCTCGTTTCCCTGCTGAAAACCGTCAAGCTGGGGAAGGTGGCCGGCTTCGCCTCTGACAAGGCCACGGACCTCTCCGTGTACGGGCTGGACAATCCCAGGATGACGCTCACCATGTCCCTGCTGCCCAAGCCAGGTGAAGCCCCCCGCCCCCCCGTGACGGTGTTTTTCTCCAAGGGGACGGACGGTTCCTGGTACGCCCGCCAGGCCGGCAAGCCCACCGTCGTCATGCTGGACAGCGCCTATATGAAGGACCTGCTGACGGACGCCCTGGCCTGGAAGAAAAAAATGCTCTTCTCTTTCAGCAGGTTCGACCTCAAGGAAATGCATCTGGAACGCATCGGCTCCGGCGGCCCCCTTGTCCTGAAATTCGACCGCCTGGACGATTCCTGGACCGCCGCCAAGGACGGGAAGGATGAAACCCTGAACATCAATCCGAACCGCGCCAACCGCTATTTGGATGAGCTGGAAAAGATGGAGGTGAGCACATGGCTGCCCTATACGGACGCCACAGCGCACGAGGCCCTGAAGAACCCCGTTTTCCGCCTGAAACTCATCCTCCAGGTTTACAAGGAGGCGTCCCCCGTGCAGTCCCAGGCCGGCCCCAGCGACATCACCTTCGCCCCGGAACCGGAGACGGAGGAAAAAGTCATCACGCTGGAAATCGCCCCGGCGGGAGAGGCCGGATACAGCAGGTTTTATTACGGCAGGGTGAATACATCCCCGAATTACTTTATCCTGAACATGGACGCCGTGCGCCTGCTCGGCGCCAGCCTCTCGGAAGACAACTGACCATTCCTCCCGCATGAATATTGAGCTGCATACCGTTACCGCTTTTCTGGACGGAATCCTTTCCGTGGATTCCATTCCGGACGCATCCCGCGCCCTGAACGGCCTTCAACTGGAAAACGGAGGCTCCGTTTCCAGGGTAGCCGCCGCCGTGGACGGCTCGGAGAAGGCTATTCATGCGGCATTGGAGACGGGGGCGGACCTGCTCCTCCTCCATCACGGCATTTTCTGGCAGACCATGCAGCCCATTACCGGCATCGCGTACCGGAAGCTGAAAGCGGCCATGGACGGGAACCTGGCGATTTACGCCGCCCACCTTCCTCTGGACGTCCATCCCGTGTACGGCAACAACGCCTTGCTGGCGAAGGCCTGCGGTATCCGTCCATGTTCCAATGAAGGACTGGACTACCACGGCGTTTCCCTGGGTACGCACGGGGAATTCCCCGGCACGTGCCGGGAGCTGGCTCTACGGCTGGAAACCGTCCTCGGCGCGCCCGTGCAGGCCTTCTGGGCGGATTCCCGGGATGCTCCGGCCGGCGACGTCTTCATCTGTTCCGGAGGAGCGGGGGACGACCTTGCCCAGGCCGCAGCCCTCGGCTGCCGCACCTACGTGACCGGGGAGGGTTCCCACTGGAACATCCCCATGGCCCATGAACTGGGCATCAATCTGGTCTTCGGCGGCCACTACTTCACGGAAACGTTCGGAGTGAAGGCCCTGGGGCATCTGCTCAAGGACGTTTACGGGCTGGACTGCACTTTCATCGACCTGCCGCCCTCCGCCTACAGCCATTGACCAAACGCCACGGAGCATGAACCTGACCACGGACGACGCCGACGGGAAAATCCGCCTGGACCAATATCTCGCCGCCCACCTTCCGGAGCTTTCCCGTTCCAGAATCCAGAGCCTGATCAAAAGCGGAGACGTGCTGGTCAACGGCTCTCCCGCCAAGCCCAAAAGCCCCGTTTCCCGCGGAGATTCCATCACCGTCAGCATTCCGGAGCCGGAACCGGCGGAAGCCCTGCCGCAGGACATCCCCCTGGACATCCTGTATGAGGACGAGGATGTGGTGGTCATCAACAAGGAAAGCGGCATGGTCGTGCATCCCGCCGCCGGCAACCCGGACGGCACCATCGTGAACGCCCTGCTCCATCACTGCGGGGACCTCTCCGGCATCGGCGGCGTGGAACGCCCCGGCATTGTCCACCGTCTGGACAAGGACACCTCCGGCTGCCTGGTCATCGCCAAGAATGACGGCGCGCACCAGTCCCTGACGGCGCAGTTCGCGGCCCGCAGCACGGAAAAACGGTACCTGGCCGTTGTCCAGGGCATTCCCTCCCAAAGCTCCGGCACGGTTTTCACCCACATCGGCCGCCATCCCGTGAACCGCCTGAAAATGGCGGTGGTCAATCCGGGCTCCGGGAAAGCCGCCATTACGGACTACGACCTGCTCTGCGCAGACCCGGCCACGGATTCCTCCCTGGTCCTGTGCACGCTGCACACGGGCAGGACGCACCAGATACGCGTGCACATGCTCCATCTGGGCCACCCGCTCATCGGGGACCCCATTTACGCCAAACCCGCCCGGCAGAAGGCAAAACCCGGCAGGCTCATGCTCCATGCGTGGCGGCTGGGCTTCGACCACCCGCGCACGGGAAAGCGCATGGAATTTGAAGCGCCCATCCCGCCGGAATATACGCCGTGGCTCCAGCTCTTTCCCAACGGGCTTTACGGAGCCGTTCCGGAACCGCGCCCGGTGAGGGAAGACGGGGAGCAGAGCTGAAGCGGCCCTGTTCTCCGTATTTCGGAAAAGGCAGAGGGAGCGCCAAAAGGCAAAGGAAGCCCCTACTTTTTGCCTTCCTCCGGCTTGCAGTATTTGCGCCAGTCTTTCAGAAGCGTGGCGGGATGCCCCGTGATGATGATCTTGCCCGTGCCATCCACAATCCCCAGGCGCGGAATGGAGCCTCCCGGCTTGTAACCGGGAATGCCGTTCCCTTTCTTCGGCTTGACGATGGGAAACTTCATCCGCTCCTCCTTGGCCCATGCCTTGGCGGCCTCCTCCGTCTTGTCGCAGGAAAACAGCACCAGTTCCACATCATCGGTCTGGCGGATCTTCCGGTAGGTCCGCACCACGTGGGGCATTTCCCGGCAGCAGGGGCCGCACCAGCTGGCGGAATACAGGAAAAGGTAATATTTGGCTTTCGGGTTCGGCCTGTCCTTGGTTAAAAAATCGGCTTTTTCCAGAGCCTTCCCCACGGCGGAAACGGCAGCCTCCCCGGCCTTGGAAGCCGGAGTATCCGCGCTGGCGGAAAACATTCCGGCCACCCCGCATCCGGCGAGCATGAGAGCAACAGAGCACAGTTTGATGGATTTTTTCATAGCCTCATCATTATCAATAAAAAAATAACGGTCAAGCAGGATTATTCGCAGGAGCGTATTCTGAAAAGGAGGAAGACAGGCAGGCAATGCCGGCTTTCAGGAAGCCGGGGAAAAAACTGAAGGAAGGAACAGGAACTTTTCAGATGTTTTTCACCTGCCGGGAGCAGGAAAAGAAAGAATTCAGCCGTGCGCTTCACCACGGTTTTCCAGTAAGAAGGCCGGAACCCCACTTGGCGGCTGGACAGAAAACGCGCAAGAGCTAATCCTCCGATTTTTTGGCTTCTCCCATTCTTCCGACAAAGGCTCAACAACCATCCCCCGCGTCCCATCAACAAACAGTCAACCGGGAACAAGGGCCTTCCCGGCCCTTGTAAAAAACAATCCAACAGAAAAATAATCCCCTATGCCCCCTTTTTGGCAGGAGCATTCAAATCCACGGTCACCTTCACGGGAACATCCATGGTCTTGACGCCCTTGCTGGCCACCACCGCAGCTTTCATTTTAGCGGGCATGTTCTTTACCTGGTACGTATAAGTGCGGCACGGGACGGAACCGAAGCTGAACGAACTTTTGGAGACGCCCGGGATTTCCAGCTTGCCGCCCTCCGCGTCAGTCAGCGTTATTTCCTCCACATGGAGCGTATCGTTGAATTCCAGTTCCACCTCACCGGAAGCCTTGCCGTGGTCCTTTGCATCCTTCACGGTGATTTCCATGCCCTCCACCTTGAACTTGACGCCCTTCCGGACCTCAAATTCCTGGCCCGGAAAAGCCCTGCTTCCTTCGGAAACCTTCATCTTGACCACTCCGTCCAGCTTCAGGGGAAACACAGGATTCCGTTTCAGCCTCAGGGAATGTTTGGCAAATGCTCCGGAATCTGCAATACGGGTGAAGAAATTATTGAATTCGGCCTCCTTCCTGACGCCGCTGCCATCCGTAACGCCAATTTTCGAATCCTCGCCGCCGCTAACGAATTTACAGCCCTTGGGAGCAACGAAGCCCAGCACCACCTCCACGGCATCCTTATTTCTGTTGAACATGTCATCCACGCCGGCAGGATCAGGGAAGGACAGGGAGACCTGGGAGACATAAACGTTCACGGTCTGCCCGCTGGCACAGGCCACCTGGGAAACGGCGGCTAGGAAACACGCCACGGCAGTCGGCAACAATGTTTTTTTCATCATATCAAGGAGTGTAAACCTATCCTGCATCTTCCGCGCTTGCAAGAAGAATCCGCCGTGGAGAAGCCCCCCCCTTTAATCTTGATTTGCCCCCCCGGAACCGCTACCCTGATGCGGCTTTAAACACACAGCTTTCACAGAAACATGGAGAACACGCAACACGGGGAGGCCGCCTCCCCGGACAATCCCCCCCGGCAGCAGAAAAGCGGAAATACGGATGAACAGACCATCGCCCTGACGAAGGCGCGTCTGGCCATTGACGAGGTGGACGCCCGGATTGTGGAGCTGCTTAAGAACCGCGCCGAATGGGTGCACGAAGTCGGCCGCATTAAAAAGGAGGGGAATTCCCCCATCTTCGTTCCCGAACGGGAAACGGCCCTGCTCGGCAAACTGAACCGCCTGAACGCGGGCGTGCTGCCGGAGGCCTCCCTCCAGGCCATTTACCGTGAAATCATCTCCTGCTCCTTCTTCCTGGAAGGAGGGCTTACCATTGCCTACCTGGGTCCCAAGGGCACGTGGAGCCACCAGGCGGCCCTCAAGCAATTCGGGAAAAGCTGCGAACTTATCCCGTGCCAGAGCTTCAAGGACGTGTTTGACATGGTGGACCGCGGGAAGGCCCAGTACGGCGTGGTGCCCGTGGAAAACTCCTCGGAAGGCTCCGTGACCGCCGTGATGGACCTCTTCGTCACCTCCCCCCTCAAAATCTGCGCCCAGATCAATCTGAACATCCGCAACAGCCTGATGGCGGACATCCCTCGGGAACACATCCGCATCCTGTATTCCCATCCGCAGGTTCTCGGCCAGACGCGGAACTGGATTCTGCGGCACTTCCCGAACGCGGAGCTCGTGGAAACCTCCTCCACCACGAAAGCCAGCATCCTTGCCAAGGAGAACGCCTCCATGGGTGCGGCGTCCCTGGGCTGCCCGCTGGCCGCGGAACTGTTCGGCCTGAACATTCTGGAAGAAGACGCGCAGGACCAGGCCTGCAACACCACCCGTTTTGCCGTCATAGGCCGCCAGGAAACGCAGCCCAGCGGCAGGGACCGCACGTCCCTGCTCATCCGCATCCAGCACAAGCCCGGCACCCTGGCGGAAGTCATCAACTGCTTCCAGCGGCACAACAACAACCTGATCCGCATTGAATCCCGCCCCTCCAAGGTCATCAACTGGGAGTACGTCTTTTACATAGACGCCGTGGGCCACATTCAGGAATCCCCCCTCCGGGAGACCCTCCCGGAGCTGGAACAGCACTGCTCCATGCTGAAAATCCTGGGCAGTTACGCGGATACGGACGTCATTTGACCGTCTTAATTTTTCTCCCCCAGCTTCACACCATCCTGAAAAACCATGAACATCGCCACGATTGCCGCCCTGGCCCTCACTCTGGGACTTCCCTCTCTGGCCCAGCAGTCCGCCACTAAAATCGTTACGGAGAACGGACAGCCCACGCTGGCCCTGGATGAGCAATTCGCGGCCCGGCTGCGCAGCGGCAGGACGGAACAAAACGCCCCCGCCACGGTTCCCGCGGAATTCTCGGCAGCCGCGTCCGGACTCCCCCTCCCCGCGGACGCCAACCACGCCGCCGTGAAGGAAACGGCGGAAGAGCGCAACCGGCGCATGGAATGGTGGAGGGACGCCAAATTCGGCATGTTCATCCACTACGGCCTGTACTCCGGACTGGCCGGGGAATGGAAAGGCAAGCCCGGCGGTTCCGAATGGATTCAGAAGAACGTGGAGGTGGACACGGATTCCTACGCCGCGGAGGCCCTGCCCCTCTTCAAGCCCAAGGAAGGGCTGACGGAAGAATGGGCCCAGCTGGCCCGGGACGCAGGGTGCCGGTACGTGGTGCTCACCAGCAAGCATCATGAAGGCTTCGGCCTGTTTGACAGCGCCCAGACGGATTACGACGCCAAAAGCGCCGTGAACCGGGACATCATCCGCGAATACGTGGACTCCTGCCGCAAGCGCGGCTTGAAGGTTGGCCTTTACCATTCCGTCATTGACTGGCACCACCCGTCCTATGACAACACCATCTGCCCGGACCTCTGCTACCCCGCGGGGCAGGCGGAAATGCTTAAAAGAAAAAACATCCCGCGGGACCACGCCGCCTACCAGAAATACCTGCACTCCCAGGTCCGGGAGCTGATGACCCGTTACGCTCCCATTGACATCATGTGGTGGGATTATTCCCAGGGAGCCATGGAAGGGGCCAGGGGCTGGAAAGCGCCGGAACTGATGGACATGGTGCGCTCCATCAACCCCGGCGTCATCATGAACAACCGCCTGTACGCCTATTCCGGCCTGAACAGGGACCAGGCCGGCACGCTGGACCTGCGCTGCGGGGACTACATCACCCCGGAACGCTTCATCCCCCGGCGCGGCTATCCCGGCGTGGACTGGGAATCCTGCATGACGGTGAGCGACAAATGGGGCTACAACCGGTATGACACCAACATCAAATCTCCGGAAACCGTCATTGAAAAACTGGTGGAATGCGTCACCAAGGGAGGCAACCTCCTGCTGAACGTCAACCCGATGGCTGACGGAACCGTTCCGGAAAAAGTGGCCGCCACCATGCGCGGCGTGGGCCAGTGGCTCAAGATCAACGGGGAGGCCGTGTACGGCACGCGGGCCTTCACGGAGCTGGCCCAGCCCGCCTCCATCAACCGGCAGAGGGACGTCTTCGTCTTCCTGGTTCCGCCGCCGGACAAGGGACCGGCCCAGCCGCCCAGCGAAGGGACCATGAAGGAACTGACGGAAGGCGCGGAATACGCCCGCATGCAGCCGCTGGATTCCACCGGATACGAGGACGAGGAAGGAACCTCCGTCACCCTTCCCGCGGGCTACTCCAAAGCGGTGCTGCTGGGGGACAACACCGTCCTGCCCGTCGTCAACGGAACGGTTCTGTTCAAGGCGCACGAACACTCCAAAACGCCCTGTTCCGTCATCAAACTGAGCAAATAGCCCTCTTTTCCACTCATTTTCCTTATGGAGGAAGACCTTTTTTCCCTGGCGGCCGGCAAGCAGACGCCACAGCAGGCAAAGGATGAAGCGGAACCCCACGCTGGAAAACCGCAGGAAAGCGCCGCCACCGTCCAGCCCGGCAAGACGGAGGAAGACGCGCGCAGCCGCGTGGACTACCTGCGTTCCGAACTGCGCCGCCACAACCGGCTGTATTACGAACAGGCGGAACCGGAGATATCCGATGCGGAATATGACGCCCTGTTCCTGGAGCTGGAAAAGCTGGAAAAGGCCCATCCCGAACTGGCGGAGCCGGATTCCCCCACGCGCCGCGTAGGGGGCGCCCCGCTCCAGGGCTTCAACCAGATCAGGCACGCGGTGCCCATGCTGTCCATTGACGACATTTTCGAGCAGCGCGACGCCCCTGTTCCGGACGAGGAGCTGGTGGAATTCTACAACAAGCTGGTCAAGGCGCTGAAAACGGAAACGGTGCCCGTCTCCGTGGAACCCAAGATTGACGGGGTGGCCCTCTCCATCATGTACCGCGGCGGACAGCTGGCTTATGCGGCCACGCGAGGGGACGGAGACGTGGGGGACGACGTAACGGCCAACGTCCGCACCATCCGCAGCGTCCCCCTCACCCTTCCCCCTGGCGCCCCTCCCGTGCTGGAAGTGCGCGGGGAGGTCTTCATGCCCAATGAAGCCTTTGCCAAACTGAACGAGGAACGGGACGCCGAAGGGCTCCCCGCCTTCGCCAACCCGCGCAACGCCACCGCCGGAACCCTCAAGCAGCTTGACCCCCGGCAGGTGGCCGCCCGTCCCCTGGCCTTCCTGGCCCACGGGCTTGGCGAGTATGAAGGGCCGGAACTCACGAATGTAAAGGATTTCTGGGACATGCTCCGCCACTGCGGCATTCCCTGCAATGATCCGGTGTATTATACGGACAGCCTGGAATCCACCCGTCAGGCCGTGCGGGACATTGACAGGCTCCGCCACACGCTCCCCTACGGCACGGACGGCGCCGTCATTAAAATCAGCTCCATGGCCACCCGGGAGGCCCTGGGAGCCACGGCGCGCGCGCCCCGCTGGGCGGCGGCGTACAAATTCCCCCCGGAACAGAAGGAAACCGCCCTGCTGAACATCATCGTGCAGGTGGGCCGCACCGGGGTGCTGACGCCCGTGGCGGAACTCAAGCCCGTGCTGCTGTCCGGCTCCACGGTGGCGCGAGCCACCCTTCACAACCAGGATGAAATCGACCGGAAAGACGTCCGCATCGGAGATACCGTGCTGGTGGAAAAGGCGGGGGAAATCATCCCGGCCGTTCTGAAAGTGAACCTTTCCAAACGCCCGGCGGATGCCAGGCCCTACAGCATTCTGGAAGCCACGGGGGGCCTTTGCCCCGCGTGCGGCAACCCCATCATGAAGGAGGAGGGAAAAGTGGCCTGGCGCTGCACCAACTTCACCTGTCCTGCGCAGGCCGTGTCGGGCATCACCCACTTCTGCTCCCGCTCCGCGCTGGATGTGGAAAGCATCGGCTCTTCCGTGGCGGAAGCTTTGAGAAGCTCCGGCCTGGCTGCCTCCGCGCTGGACCTCTTCTCCCTGAAGCTGGAACAGCTCGCCAACCTGAACCTGGGCACGCCGGAGGAACCGCGCCGCTATGGGGAAAAGAACGCCCGGAAAGCGCTGGACGCCCTGCAAAACGCGCGCGAGCTTCCGCTGGAACGCTGGCTCATCGCCTTCGGCATTCCCCTGGTGGGGGAAGTAGTCGCCAAGGCGCTGGCGGACACGCACCCGAACCTGGAGCACGTGGCGGACTCCCCCTACCTCCGGGACATCGTGTGCCTGGACGAGCTGATGGAACAAGCCGCCAAAACCAACCCCAACACCCGTGAAAACAGGAAGGCGGTGAAGGAAGGCGCGCTTTCCGCAGAGGCGGTGCAGGAGCGCCATCAGGAACTGACGGATGAAATCGACCGCCTGACCTCCCCCTATCTGGAAACGGGCTACCTGCGCAAGAACACGGCCAAGTTCAGCTATGGCTCCGAAATCGGCGTGGCGGCGGCCAAATCCCTCCAGAGCTTTTTCACCTCCGCAGCGGGGAACCATACCATGGACGTTCTGCGCGGCCTGGGCATCAATCCCCAGTCCCAGTCCTACCGGGCCAACCTTCTGGAAATCCCGGCGGGGGCCCTGTCCGGCAAGACTTTCGTCATCACCGGAACGCTCAGCCATCCGCGGGACTACTTTGAACAGCTCATTGCCGCCCACGGGGGGAAAGCCACCGGAGCCATTTCCAAATCCACCTCCTACCTCCTGGCAGGCAGCGGCGGCGGCTCCAAACGGGACAAGGCCCTCAAGCTGGGCGTTCCCGTCATCTCCGAGGAAGACTTCAACAAGCTGGTCGGGGAATAGGCCGCCATCCCTACCCTACGCTGTTTCCCATCGACGCTACAGAAACCCGTTCCCTGCATCATGCCGCAGGCTTCCGCCTGTTCCATCCCGCCGGAGCTCAAGGCAAAAACGCCCGATGCGTCCCCTCCGTCCATCTCTTCTCCCTTCCATGTTCCGTCTGATTTTTTCCGTGTGCCGCATTCCGGGAATTTAATTCCTGAATCCTGCAAAAAAGCTTGCTACGGACCGGCATCTGCTCCCTAATAAACCGCGTATGCTGAACCTGCCTAACGCCATTACCCTGACACGGATTGCCCTGGTAGTCGTCTTCACGGCAGCAGTCAGCATCGCGGACCAGTATTCCTGGGGATACCTGGCCGCACTGGTCACCTTCATCCTGGCGGCCTGCACGGACTGGCTGGACGGCTACCTGGCCCGCCGCCTGAACCAGGTCACCACTTTCGGCAAGCTCATTGACCCCCTGGCGGACAAAATTGCCGTTTCCGCCGCCTTCATTTACCTGACGGGCGTGGGGCTCTGCCCCGTCTGGGCCACCATTCTCATCATCAGCCGGGAATTCCTGGTCACAGGCCTGCGCCAGATTGCCCAGGACCACGGCGTCATCATCCCCGCGGGAACGTCCGGCAAATGGAAAACCGCCTTCCAGCTGGCTTTCTGCATCGCCTGCCTGCTGGCCCTGACCTGGACGCATACGCCGGAATACCTGCCCTCCTTCCTGGACCAGCTTGCGGCGCTCTGCCTGTGGCACGGATCCGGAGCCTCCAATTTCCTGTACCAGTTCACGCTGTGGGGCTCCATCATCCTGACCGTTTATTCCGGGGCTGTTTACTGCGTGGGCGCGCGCAAATTTTTCAATCGGTAGATTCAATGACTGTTAACAAATAACAGGAATATCACCCATCTACTCTCAGCGTTTACGGTATCCTCGATAGAGATAGTCCGCTTTGGGAATTTTTCCAATAGTACGATCCAATAGATCGGGAATTTGTCTATCGTCATAGCCAGCCATCCTCAAATATTTCTTCACTTCCAATGCTTTTGCAGGATAGCATTTTACTAACAAGCTTACAAAATCCTCTTCCATATCCTCAACAATACTCTCAGCCTTTCTTGCACGTCTTTCCCTAATATGTAATGTATTAAAAAACGCAAAAACATCTGCATCTGATTTCTGCAAGTTTTTTTGATTCACTAAAAATTCCTGTTCTGATTTCTGAATCATTTCGTCAAGACCATGCACTATTTCACTACGAAATTGGCCTAGAATCACAGCATTGGAAGCTAAGAAAATTTCAAGAGCCACTTTTGGGTCCAAATCCATTTCCTTCACAGTCGCTTTATCCCTGATCAATCGGGAGGATAAACGTCGCAGGATGCCTTCCTTAATACTGTAATCCAAATCTCCTCTGCGAATTAACCATTGCAGCTCTTCCTCCGCATTGACATTTGCAAAAGGAGCTTTTGCAATCAAATAACGTAGCCACAATACTTCTTTAATATCGTCTCCGTTCCATGCATGATCCCTATTTTCCATCAATCTTTTCAATATTTTATCCGTTATATTGAAAAAACTGCATACGTTTCCTTTTTTCAAAGATTTATCCAGTTTCATTAAAGAACGGGAAGAGTCTTTATAAATATCAGTATAAGGAGGCACCTTCAGCTCATCTGCAATGACAGAGGAATAGCCGCATAACGATAACCAACAGATAAAAAATAAAATTCCGTTCATCTTATTATTTATTAAGAATCTATATTTTTAGCAGTTCCTGCTGTACTTCGTTCAACACCGCGATCAAACTTGGAGACTGTTACTTTCACTTCTTTTAAACCATTCCCATTCGGTCTCTGTCCATCAAAATCAATCACAGCAGTCATAGGAAAATCTTTTCCACTGACCTGACAATATTCTTTTTTGTCCACATGAACATAAAATCCACACTGATATATATAGGTGATTGGATAAGGTCTATTCTGAACATCCCATACTGTCCCTTGCTTAAATCCAATATTATCAAATTGAAAATGGTTCCTTGATCCAAGAACAGCAACATCCTTGACAGGTTCGTGAACCGGAGCATCCTCAGGCAAATCTTTATCATTTGCCTTTTCAATCAACCCCAATTCTTGAAAATTGACCGTCAATGGATGAATTATTATTATAATTTGAGAGGAAGCCCCTACTAGATTTTTATCTCGTACACCATCCACGGGGTAACCCGGTACTCGGAAACCGGAGGAAATACCTTTAATATCACTGGGAACAAATATTTTAAATTTCTTCTCAACAGGTTTTTCCCCAATATTCGTTTTTACTTTTACAGTAAGATCACAATTATTTATAATTTTATTACTTACTTTTAAATTAGCCTTTAATGGATTTTCATTATTCATATCCAACACAGCCATATCCTTACATTTATCTTCCAGAAACCATTTAACGGATTCTTTATCTACATCGCCCACTCTCTTACCACCCAAAGACAACTTGATTTCCTCTCCTATCCCTACATCTGTCCTTTTCCTATCTGCTTCCTTATCTGTTTTTTTAACAAGGCATATTACCGAATTCAATACTGTCTTAGATGTTATCTCCAGTTCCCCTGTGTCAGGTTCCATTTCCTCAGCATCGGTTATATTTATGCTGATGGGTATGATTGTTATAAAAACCACCACTACAGAACTATACATTTTCATATGCTAACTCTTATCCTCAACCATATCAAATCATGTTAGATTTTTTACAAAAATCTGATAATTAATATTTTATAAATAAATATAACGGAATTATTTACCATCAAACAAATACGTATGGAATTTTTTCTCTTGACGGCTGTCCTTTGCCGTGCTTTTATGGCCCTGTTCCCGCCGAATGGTGCTTGGTTGTTGATTTTTGATAGTCATTTGCGGTTGGCGGAATACGGGCGTCTCCGTATTGATCCTTTCAGTATCGCTCCTGCGGGCTTCTTTTTGTTCCGCTATTGTCGTGATTCCGTCAGTTCATTGCAGCCGAGGCGCATTCACAGACACATCAATAAACATGGTATCAACCACATTCAGGGAGCTTGGCTTGTCGGCTCCCATTCTCCGCCAGCTGGAGAAACTGGAGTACAAGACCCCCACCCCCATCCAGGCAGCCTGCATCCCCCTGCTGCTGCAGAACAAGGACCTGATGGGACTGGCGCAGACCGGAACCGGCAAAACGGCCGCGTTCGCCCTGCCCCTCATTCAACAATTTTCAGAACATCCCGGAAAGCCGCTTGCCCGCCAGGTCAGGGCGCTCATCCTGAGCCCCACCCGGGAACTGGCCGCGCAGATTCATGACAACATCTGCTCCTATGCCAAAGGGCTGAACCTGTCCACGGCCGTCATCTTCGGCGGCGTGGGATATGCCCCCCAGTTCAAGAAGCTGGCCGGCGGCCTGGATATTCTGGTAGCCACGCCCGGCAGGCTGATTGACCATCTGGAACGCCAGACCGTCAGCCTGGGCGGTGTGGAAACCCTGATTCTGGACGAAGCGGACCACATGCTGGACATGGGCTTCGCCCCGGCCCTGAAAAAGATCGTCGCCAAAATCCCGAAGAAACGCCACACCCAGATGTTCTCCGCCACCATGCCGGACAACATTCTGCAACTGGCCCAGTCCCTGCTTCAGGAACCGGAAACGGTGATGGTCACCCCCCCGGCCGCCACGGCGGACAGGGTGGAACAGTCCCTCTGCATGGTTGGCTCCCAGGCGGAGAAAAGGCCCCTTACCCTGGATCTGCTGGAACAGCAGGAACAGCCGGGCCGCACGCTCATCTTCACCCGGACCAAGCACGGCGCGAACCGCCTGGCCTCCTTCCTGACCGGAAAGGACCACCCGGCCTCCGCCATCCACGGCGACAAGAGCCAGGGCACGCGTGAACGCATGCTCCGGGAATTCCGTTCCGGGGAAACGCCCATTCTCGTCGCCACGGACATCGCCGCCCGCGGCATTGACGTGAAAGACGTGCAGCTCGTCATCAACTACGATCTGCCGGAAGAACCGGAAGTCTATGTGCACCGCATCGGCCGCACGGCACGCGCCGGAGCCGCCGGGCAAGCCATCGCCCTCTGTTCCCCGGATGAAATCAAAAAAGCCAGGGACGTGCACAAGCTGCTGGGGCGCCTCCTTCCCGTCCATTCCTCCAGCGCCACCATACCGTCTGAATTGCAGACGGTTCCCGGCACGCACAGGGAAAGGAAAAACTCCATGCAGGAAAACCGTTCCGCCTCCCGCAGGAGGCCGCGGAAAAGTTACGGAAGGCGGAATTCCGCCGGAAGGCAGGGAAGCCGTGCGGGCGCATGATTTTAATCATTCAAAAAAACTTTTGAACGAAATCAGGGGCTGCACAGTCTCACTTGCTACAAACGGTTCACCGGACCGTTCCAGTCGGGAAGCTTCAACCGGAGTTTCAATCATGAAAATCATCTCGTCCATCATCAAGACACTGTGCGTGGGTACCGTCGGTTCCCTCGCCTGCCAGGCCGCCATGCAGGCTTACGCGGATGACGTTCCCTCCACGTTTGTGGAAGGCAACTATTCCCCGGAAGTAGCCCGCTACGTGCAGAGCATCGCAGGCGTGGCGCTGGCCTCAGGCATTCATGATTATGACGAAAACGCTACCAGCAGCTATCAGGTTCTGGCTCAGGTTCTCAACAGCGGCAATGCAACGGAATTGCCGGACGACCTGAAACGGGCCATTGAAATGCTGACCAGCTACGTCCCCGACCCGAACGCAACCATCCAGCCGATTCTGACTAAAAAACAGATAGAGAGGATGGAGCAGATGGCGGACCGTATTGAAAACCTGATGGAGGAAAAATACGGAGTGGACCTGGAAGACTGCATGAATATCATGAAACGTGCGCTGGCCCCGTCCATTCCCGGCATCCTCCGCTCCTGTGACATGGAAGGCACGCAGCTGCCGACCACCACCGTTTTCCGCCCCAGGCTGGGCAAGGCGCTGAATGAAGCCTATGCCAGGCTTGCCGCGTCAAAACTTCCCGCCGCCGGCACGGCCCAGTAACCGGACCACTTCAAAACGACCGGGAAGATGATCCCGATTCCACGGCACGCGGACCCCGTCAAGGTACCCTGAACAGAAGCCGCAGGAAACGGAATGATCTTCCCCGTCGCCAGGAACGGAAACAACAGCCAGCGCCGGCGACACCAAGCAACACTCTCCGGATGTCCTCCGATGCAGGGCCGATTCTTCGGAACGCGGTGCAGCGATAAGCTCACCCCCTTTCACTCCCAAGCAACGGCATGCAACATCGGCACAACCGGGTGATGCACCTGACAGGCCCCGTCCTTCCCGCACTGCGGCAGGAATGGGGCCTTTTTCATGCCCGCCTCCTCCCCTTTTGACGCCTCCGGCGCGGACCGCCCCTCTTCCGCAGGAGAATGCATTTTTTGCACCATCCGTGAAAGAAAGATTCTCAAGCCCCGGTATGTATGGCAAACTAAGGATTCAAATCCTTCCATATAATTACCATCCATGGATAATTCATCATCACGCCGTCGTTTCCTTCAGACCCTGGGTCTGGCTACTGGCGCCCTGGCCGCCGGTTCCTTCGCCAACGCCCAGGAAGTAGCTCCCCTGGCTCCCAAAAAGATCATCGTTCCGGACCCGAACAACATCGGTCCCATGACCACGTGGCCCCCGCGCAAGCCCGGCGCCATCTACATGGGCGGCTTCAGGGCCCCCAAGCTGGACAAGGTGCGCGTGGCCTTCGTCGGCGTAGGTGAACGCGGCTCCATGCACGTGGGCCAGATGGCCGTCATTGAAGGCGCGGAAGTCGTCGGCATCTGCGACCTGTACAAGGACTGGGCGGAACGCAACGCGGCGCTGGTGGAAAAGAAGACGGGCAAGCGCCCTCCCATTTTCACGAACGGCCCGGAAGACTACAAGCGCATGATGAAGGAAGTCAAGCCGGACGCCGTCATCGTCTGCCCCAGCTGGGAATGGCACTGCCGCGTCACCTGCGACGTGATGAAAATGGGCGCCCACGCCTTTGTGGAAGTCCCCATGGCCGTCTCCATCAAGGAACTCTGGGAAATCGTGAACACCTCCGAGGAAACCAGGAAGCACTGCATGATGATGGAAAACGTCAACTACGGACGTGAAGAACTCATGTACCTGAACATGGTGCGCCAGGGCGTCATCGGCGACCTGCTGTACGGGGAAGCCGCCTACATCCACGAACTGCGCGGCCAGATGAAGCAGGTGGACCGCGGCACCGGCTCCTGGAGAACTTACCACTACGCCAAGCGCAACGGCAACGTCTACCCCACGCACGGCCTCGGCCCCATCGCCCAGTACATGAACCTGGCCCGCAAGGACGACTGCTTCGGCAGGCTCGTTTCCTTCTCCAGCCCGGCCCTGGGCCGCGCCGCCTATGCCAGGAAGAATTTCCCGGCGGACCACAAGTGGAACAAGCTGGACTTCGCCTGCGGCGACATGAACACCTCCATCATCAAGACCACCATGGGCCGCACCATCCTGGTGGAATGGGATGAAACCAGCCCGCGCCCCTACTCCCGCCTGAACCTCATTCAGGGCACCCTGGGCACGCTGGCCGGCTTCCCGACCCGCGTGGCCGGTGAAAAGCTGGGCAACGGCAACTATCACGAATGGATTGAAGGCAACGAAAAACTGGCCCCCATTTTTGAAAAGTACGATCACCCGCTCTGGAAGAAAGTCGGCCCGCTGGCCCTGAAGATGGGCGGCCACGGCGGCATGGACTTCGTGATGCTTTACCGCATCATCGAATGCCTCCGCAAGGGCGAACCGATGGACCAGAACGTATACGAAGGCGCCTTCTGGTCCTCCGTCTCCGAGCTTTCCGAATACTCCGTGGCCCAGGGCGGCATGCCCCAGGTGTTCCCGGACTTCACCCGCGGAGACTGGAAGACGACCGCCCCGCTGGGCATCGTTCAGTAAAAAACTCATTCCCCATCCGGTCTGGAGCTTTTCCGCCATTACAGCGGGCTTCCAGGCCGGAGCGGATTTCCCGTTCAGAAAACAGGCCGCTGCAAAGCGTGCCTGTTTTTTATTGGCGTGAACAGCGGTTGCAGGGGTAAAATGAGGCAGGCTGTTCCATTGGCAGCCCCCTGTTCCTTGATGACACGGGCGCTCACGTTCATAAAGGCGGAGCATGAAAACCCGCAATAAGCATTGGTTCCCTGCCTGCTGTTAGTGAAAAAGGCAGAAAAGGAAGAATGCCTTGCACCCGGAAGGTACAACCACATCATCATGAATATTTTACGGAAGCGCCGCCTCAACTCATTTCTTGAGGATTCTTTTTAGATTGGCGATGTCCAACAACAAATTCACCGTTTCAAAATTCCCTTTGTAAAACACCCCCCAGTTGTTGAAGACGCAGGGCAATTCCTTTGCCTTTTGCAGCGTATCCACCCGAAGCAGGGATACCGGAACATCATTCTCTTCACAATACTCTTTTATTATCTCAATGTTTTGATGCACGAAGGGGCATTGCATATCATAATAAATCGTCAGCTCCCGGCTCTCAATTTTCCCCCTTTTGGCATTCGGCGCGAACCTCGGCGTTGTTCCGTCAAAGGAAAGCGCAAGCAATTCATAGCCATGACCGGCAGCATCCACCGCCTCAAAGCCGAACTTCTTCGCAAAGGATTGATCGGCAAGCCACGCTTTCTGTTTTTCAGCTCCGAGCATGCAAACGCCTGATTTGCCCTTTTCCCTGGCATCAGCCAGACAATATTCCATCAGCAATCTTCCATACCCTTTCCCCTTGCATCTGCCGGAAACCCACAAGCAATATATATAATAGTAGTTGTCCCCAAGGATGGGAACCCAGGCCGTCTCAAGAGGGGCGTATTCAATGAAAACCACTTCCCTTGCATTTAATTTTCTAAAGACGTGGCCTTCCCTGAGCCGGCCGGAAAGCCATTGCCGCTTTGCTTCAACCCCCGGATGGGGGGCTCTGCTGCGGATGATGCAGCACAAATGTTCACTGGCAAGATTGTCCGCCGTTAAATTGATAAAGCCCGTATTCAAAGGCGCATCTTCCATTCTGCTAATTTTAATATCTGCCTCTGGAAATGTCAAAAACTCATTCCGCGCCCCGACTTCCCGTTACAGGCACAAACCCTTTGGTTCATCCGGGCATCAGCGGGCGCATCTCTCCCTTCGCAAATAGGGCGCCTTACAACGGAAATAAGGCTGTACCTGCTGAAAAAACAACTGTAACGGCGTGAAGGAACGCCGGATTCCACGGAGACCGCCCCGAACCGTCCGGGAAAATTCCTCAACTGCCCTTGACGGGCGCCTCCGGCTTCAGTTCATACGTCTTTTCCGTGCCATTGGCGGCCACCTTGACGGACTGGGCCAGCGGAGATGAAAGGCGGAACTGCGTTATCCTGCCGTCCTTCCAGTCCATGTCCACGGTGATGTTGCCGCGGGCTTTCAGTCCGCGCACGCTCCCGTTTTTCCAGGCTTCCGGCAGCGCCGGCAGAAGATGCAGGCGGCCGGTATGGGACTGTAGCAGCATTTCCGCAAAGCCGGCCACGATGCCCATGGTCCCGTCCACCTGCATGGGCGGATGCGTGGTGAACAGGCTGTCCATCATGCTGTGGCGCACCATGCCCCGAATCATCTCATAAGCCTTTTCCCCGTCCAGAAAACGCGCCCAGAGATTGGCGCGCCACGCCCAGGTCCAGGAACGGCGGGAATCCCCCGTGGTTCCGCGCGCCAGCAGGGATTTGCGGGCGGCCTCCGCCCATTCGGGCGTTTTTTCCGGGCTGATCTGGCTGCCGGGATACACGGCAAACAGGTGGGAGGTGTGCCGGTGGCGCGGGTCCCAGGAGCCTTCCGGCTTGCGGGCGATCATCCATTCCAGCAGCAGGCCGTCCTTCCCCACCCTGGGACCGGCCAGAAGGTCCCTTTTAGCGGCCAGATCCTTCCTCCAGGCAGCGTCCACACCCAGGGTTTCCGCGGCCTGTACGGTATCATGGAACAATTCCCACACGATCTGCTGGTCATGCGCGCAGCCGTCCTCCCTGGGGCCGTGCTCCGGGGACCAGCCCATCGGAGCCACCAGCGTCCCTTCCTTCACGTCCTTCAAATCCCGGGAGATTATTTCCGGCGTCACCTTCCGGTCCTCCGTCCGGAAGTTGCTTCCTCCCGCGTGCAGGGGTTTGAGCAGGCTTTCCCAGAAACGGCAGATTTCCTTCATCATCGGGTAAGCCGTCGTTTTCAGGAATTCCCTGTCCATCGTGAACAGGTAGCGTTCCCACAAATGCAGGGCGTACCACGCGGAAGCGGGCTTGTTCCATTTAAATCCCTGCCCCCCGTAAATATTCTGGGCCGTCCTGGCGGTCCAGCCCGGAGCCGGCTTGCCGTCAGCCGTCCTGAACTCTTTCTCCTCCCGGGTGATTTTACGCGCGGCGGGCGCCATTTCCCGGATGTAGTCCGCCAGCGGGGCATAACATTCCGCCAGATTGGCGGGAAGAACTCCCCAGTAGCACATCTGGATGTTGATATTGTTGTGGTAATCGGAATCCCACGGCGGAATCAGGCTGTAATTCCACAGGCCCTGAAGATTGGCGGGCAGATTCCCCGGCTGGGAAGAGGAAAGGATGACGTAGCGGCCGAAGTTGAACACCAGTTCCTCCAGATCGGGGTCACGGGCGTCCGTTCCGGCGTCCACCGCCTGCCTGTATTTCTTCAGCCTCTCGCTGACGGGGAGTTCCGCCGTGGCGTCCTCCGTCTCTCCCAGGTCCAGGGAAACACGGTTGTAAAGCTTGCCGTAGGCGGACCGGTGGGCGGCTTTCAGCCGTTCCGGAGTCTCCTTGAGCGCGCGGGCCAGCATGGCTTCATTCCTTTTGCGGGGAGGCTCCCCCTTCCAGTTCCGGGAAGCGTCCAGCACATAATCCGTCGCCAGGGAAACCAGCACGCGGCAGGAATCCGCCTGCCGGACGGTGACGGAGCCGCCGTCCGCCGTGACCCTGCCGCCCTTGGGAAGAACAGCGACGCGCGCCTCATAAGCCAGCCCGTTTTTCAGGGAACCCTGCATCAGGATCATTCCCCTGCCCCCTCCGGCCGTGGCCGTAATCCTGTCCTGCGGATGCAAGGTCGCCAGCCGGAAGGAGGCGTCCACGGAACGGGGCCTGCCCCCCTGCACCGTCATGGAAACCACCTGGTGGGGAACGCTGGCGAAATACTCCCTCCGGTAGCGGACGCCCCCGGAACTGTAGGACACGGAGGCCAGCGCCTCCGTCACATCCAGCGTCCTTTTATAGTTCTGCACGTTCTCTGCTGCCGGATACGTGATTTCCAGCGTGCCGAACGGCTGGTAGGAGCCGAATTTGACGGAATCCGGCCCCTTGTCCTTGGCTTCCGCACTGCAAAAACCTCCGGACCACATGCTGATTTCCGTCAGCTCCAGGCGGTCCTTTTCCACGCCTCCGTAAATGAGTGCGCCTATTCTTCCGTTGCCGATCGGCGTGGCGTCCTTCGCCCAGGAGTTGTCCCCGGTTCCCTTCTGGGGCCGCGTCTCCTTCCATTCCGCCGGACGGCTGAACCGGACCAGGGAGGATTTCCAGGCCGTTGATTCCTCCGCCGCGTGCAGGACGTTCCCGTGGAACAGAAAACCGAGAAGGAGTAAGAAGAACGGACGCATATCGGAAGGGTACTACCATATAGCCGGAGCTTTTTCAAAGCCATTCTTTCCGCCTGAAAGGCCGCCGCCGCATGACGCCAAAAGCCGCAATTCCATGAAATTTTTCCCCACTGCGGAATCGTATGTAGGCTTGAGGAACGCCCCATGCGCACGCATCTTCCACCATTTTCCCCGGAGTGGAACGCCGTTCCCCAACACCGCAAACACTGCCCCGCCATGCTTTCCTACTGCACCAACATCCACCCCGCCGAATCCTGGGCGGAGACCCGGGAGGCCATCCATACCTGCGTTCCCCGCATCCGGCAGGAACTGGCCGCTCTCAATTCCCCCCTGAAAGACCGTCCGCTGGGCATCGGCCTGCGCCTGTCCGCCAGGGCGGCGGCGGAACTGCTGGAAACGCCGCACGCCGTGGAAGCCCTGAAATCATGGCTGGACGAACATGACGCGCGCGTGGAAACCCTCAACGGCTTTCCCTACGGGAACTTTCACGGCCAGCGGGTGAAGGAGCACGTTTTCCAGCCGGACTGGACCACGCCGGAACGTTTTGAATACACCTGCAACCTGTTCCGCATCCTGGCCCGCATCGGGGATGAAAACGCAGACAGGCTGACCGTCAGCACGCTCCCCGCCTCCCACAGCTGGTTCCATGCGGAGGAGGAACGCATTTTTTCCCGTCTGGACGCCATGAGCGGATTCCTGGACGTGCTGAGCAGGCAGACCGGACGCCTGATGCAGCTTGGGCTGGAGCCGGAGCCCTTCGGCCATTTTCATGATACGGAGGGCGCCGTCCGCTTTTTCAACGGCCTGCGCAACCACTCCCGCCGCCCTGAACTCATTGAACGCCACCTGGGGCTGACGTATGACACCTGCCACTTCGCCATCCTGCGGGAGGAACCGGCAGACACCCTCTCCGCCTGGGAGGAAAACAACATCTCCCTCTGCAAGGTGCAGTTCTCCAACGCCCTGGAATGCCGCATACGCGGGGAGGAAGACCTGGAACGCCTCCGCCAGTTTGACGACGGCGTTTATTTCCACCAGACCAGCATCTTCCACCGGGACCGCACCATGCTTTTCCCGGACCTGCCGAACGCCCTGGCCTACGGGCGGGATTACGCGGAAGAAACGCGGGATTCCCAATGGCGCATTCATTACCACATTCCCCTGTACGCCTCCCCGGAACCGCCCCTGCGGGGTACGGAGGATTTCATCCTGAAAACGCGCGGCTTCCTCCACAGCCGTCCGGGCCTGCACCCTCACCTGGAGGTGGAAACCTATACGTGGAGCGTCCTGCCGGACCATCTGAAAATTCCCCTGGCCGCCCAGATTGCCCGTGAACTGCATTACGTTGAAACCCTGTAAGACATGACCCGCATTCACACACACGCCGCCCTGACCGCCGGATTCCTGCTGCTGGCCTCCGGCCTTTCCTCCTGCACTCTCCTTCCCGCTTCCTCCTCCGGCGGCCCGGATACACCGCGGACCCTGGGCGCGCGCATGGAAAAGCATGCGGAAGTCCTGCAAAAAGACATCGGGCCCAGAAACGCCCGGCAGCCCAAATCCATGGAAGCCGCCGCCAAATACATCGCCGGAAGCTTCTCGGACATGGGCTACGCCGTCACCTTGCAGCCCGTCTCCGGAGGTGATGCGAAAAAGGGGACCGCCATCTACAACGTCCTGGTTTACAAGCCCGGCCTGTATTCCAACAACCAGAGCATCGTGGTGGGGGCCAATTACGATTCCAGCGAACGGCTCAACAACGGCAGCGGCGCGGCCCTGCTGCTGGAGACGGCCAGGGGCCTCAAGGACATTCCCACCAACCACAACATCTACTTCGTCGCGTATGCGAACGGAGCGGAACCCGCGTCCGCCTCTTCAGGAGCCTCCGTCCACGCCAAAACCCTGAGCGGCAGCATCGGCGCGGCCAACATCCTGGGCATGATCAATCTGGAACCCCAGGAACTGGCCTCCGCCGCGGAGCAGAAACAGCCGGAGCCGGAATCCCCGCAGGAAGCCGTGCTGTTCATGACCACGCTCCGCGGCAAGGAATTTGCAGGCCAGTGCGCCGCCCCCTTCACCAAATCCTGGGAACAGGCTCCCCCCACCTTCCACCGGGAGCCCTCCGCCATTGCGGGCAATGACCGCCATTATGCGGCGCTGGGCATTCCCACGGTCTCCTGCCTGTGCAAGTACCCCATTACGGATTCCCATACGGAGGACTATGTGCACGCCCTGACGGACATGATCCACCAGGTGGCGGACAACGACGCGCCCAAGCCGGAGAAAAACGCCACGGCGGACCAGAAAAAAACCTGACGCCTCTTTCTCCCCCCTCTTCTTTTACCGGGACAGCTTTCTTCTTCCGTGGCCGCCGCCCAGCATCAGCACGGGCATGAAGGAAAGCGCCACCAGCGCAATGACCATCGGCATCCAGTTGTCGGAATACCGCTGCATCAGGAAGGAAGTCAGGGAAGGCCCGGCCAGCGTGCCGATGGAGTAGCTCAGCAGCAAAAGCTGGTTCATGGTCACCAGCTCATCCCGGGAGGCCTCTTCACACCCCCAGGCCATGGCGACGGGGTACAGGGAAAACCCGGCCAGCCCCAGCGCGATCAGGGAGGGGGCCATCAGGCCGCCTTTCAGCACCAGCCCGGCACAGGCCGCCACTACCAGCAGGGACTGGCATTTCATGGCGAAGGCGCGCCCGTACTTGTCCGCCAGCCGGCCCATGGGCCACTGGCCCAGAATGGCCGCGGCAATCAGCAGGGCCATCCAGTATCCCACGGAGGAATGGTCCATGCCCTGGTGTTTCAGGAACAGGGGCATCAGGCAGTAAATCGTTCCCAGCACCACGCCGGAAATCACGCACCCCACCACGCCCAGGAACACGCTGCGGCGTTTCAGCAGCGTCCGGGCCTCCACATGCACGGAGGACAGGGCGCCCGCGGAATCCGATTCCAGACGGGCAAACATCAGGGGAACCATGGACGCCGCGGACAGAAGGCACACCTCCGTCACCACCAGGGACATGTCGCTGGGGAACCAGCCCAGGAGCAACTGCCCCAGCACCGTCCCCAGATAATAAACCACCATGTAGGATGCCAGCAGAATGCCCCGGGTTTGCAGAGTTCCGGCCATCAGCAGGGCGCTTTCCACCACTACCCAGACCAGGGCGCAGCTTATCCCCGTCAGCAGCCGGAGGCCGCTCCAGGCCAGCGCGCCGGGAAACGCCAGCAACAGCAGGGTGGACGCCGCGCATAACATGCACGCGTACTGGTAGCTCCCCTTGAACCCGGTTTTGCGGATCACCCCTCCGGCCATCAGCGTGCCGGCCAGGTTCCCCAGAAAGAAAAAAGCACCCACCAGCCCGGCCTCCCAGGTGGCGGCGTCAGACTGTTCCATCCACAGCGGAACCACCGTATTCAGAACGGCAAACGCCACCGTCTGAAAAAGAAGCCCCGCCAGCAGCAGGGCAATAGGCCAGGTAAATGTACGCATCACGATAAAGCGGGGACTATAGCACTAAAGCCGCATCAGTCAACCGCCTCTTCCGCCGGAAATAAAAACAAAGGAAGCGTCCCCGCAAAGGAATACATAATTCATTGAATGAAAAACATCAACAAATCATTTAAAAATATAGGAAACTGTCATATTCCCCGGCGCAGGGACGCGGGCAGAATCTTCATCTGCTCCCGGTACTTGGCCACCGTCCTGCGGGCGATGTTCACCCCCTTCTCCTGCAGCGCGGCGGCCAGCTTGGCGTCACTGAGGGGTTTGGAAGAATCTTCCTCCGCAATCAACCGCCGCATCAGCTCCTGAACGGCTCCGGAAGCCATCGCCTCCGCGCCCGTTCCCGCAGAAGAAACGTCCCCTTCCGCCGGAACGCCTGCGCTGAAAAAGCTTCTCAGTTCCTTCATCCCCCACTTGCACAGCAGGTACTTGTCCCGGCACGCGCGGGAAACCGTGGACACGTGCACCCCCATTTCCTCCGCTACCTCCTCCATGCCCATGGCCTTCAGCCGGGACGGCCCGAACCTGAAAAAATCCTCCTGCCGCCGCACGATGGCGCGGGCCAGGCGCAGCACGGTCTCCTGCCTCATGTCCAGGGCGCGCAGCAGCTCCTGCCCTTCCCGGAACGCCTTGCGGAGATACTGCCGGAGCTCCCGGCTGCCGGAGCTCTCCGCCATCAGCTCCATGTACCGTTCATTCATGGACAGGCGAGGCAGGTACTCGGAAGTGAGGACTACATCCAGAACCCCGGAAGGCCCCTCCTCCACGATGACGTCAGGCAGCAGATGGGGATTGCCGCCGGGAGCATAGGCGCAGCCGGGGTCCGGCGTCAGGCTGCGGATGACTTCAAGGGCCTCCGCCACGGCCTCCGGCTCCACGTCCAGCAGGCGTGCGGCCTCCTCATACTTGTGTGCCGCCAGCTCCCGCCAGCAGCGTTTGACCAGGCGGAAGGCGAGCGAACGCTTCAGGCCGCGCTGCTCAAGCTGAATCAGCAGGGAATCCCTCAAATCCGCCGCCCCCACGCCGGGAGGGTCCATCCCCCTCAGCACCGCCAGCGCCTCCTCCATGTCCCGCATGCTGAAACACTCCCGCTCTTCCAGCTCCTGCGGGGACTCCGTCAGGAAGCCGCGGTCGTCCAGGGCGTCAATCAGCAGGAACAGGGCGTCCCGGGCGCGCCCGGTAAGCGCGGAATGCCGCGCCTGGTCCGTCAAATGGGTTTTCAGGGACTCCGGAGCCACGATGGATTCATACATGAAATCGCGGCGGGCGGCGGCCTCCGCGGATGGGCGGCCTTCCGCCGTAAACTCGTTCCAGCCGTCCTCCCGCTCGTTCCAGGCGTCCCCGTCCGGGCCGTCCTCCAGGGCTTCCGGGGAGGCGTCCGGCAATTCCTCAAGCATGGGGTTGGTCTCCAGCGCCTGGCGGACAAGCTGCTTCAATTCCAGAGCGGAGGCCTGGAGTATCTGCATCCCCGTCTGCATGGACTGGGAGGCGGCCATCTGGCGCGCCATTCCATGCTGCAGGGACACCTCACTCATACCGTCACACGCTACACCACCCTCCGGAATCTGGCAAGGGGGAACGCCCTGCCGCAAGAGCTGCCCGCGTACCGCAGGAGCGAAAAAAAGACCACAACTTTCCTGTAACGTTTTTGAAAACCGACCGTATAATGAAGATAAATGAAAACCCTGCATGCACTTGCCTTCTCCCTGCTGGCCTCCCTTCTCGCGCCGGCCTTTTCCGCGGAATCTCCGTCACCCCTGGCCCCGGTGCCCAGGGAACAGCCCCAATGGTGGAGGCAGCAGTATGAACAGCAGGTGGAACAGGTAAAAAACAATCCCTGCGGCGTTCTTTTCCTGGGAGACTCCATCACGGACTACTGGAAAAGAGAAGGAAAGCAAATATGGGAAAAAACGTTCTCCCCCTACCATCCCTGCAACTTCGGCATTTCCGGGGACCAGACCACCAACCTGATCTACCGCATCACGGACTCCGGCATTCCGGCCCGGACGGAACCCAAACTCTGCATCGTCATGATCGGCACCAACAACACCGGCCATTTCAAGGGAGCGGAAGCTCCGGAAAAAACGGCCATGGGCATTCTGGGAGCGGCGGAACACCTGCTGGTCAGATTCCCGGACACGCATGTCATCATCCTGGGCATCTTCCCTCGCGGCACGGGGCCGCAGGACAAGCTGCGCCAGCACAATGACAAAATCAATGCCGTGCTGGCCCAGTGCAAACTGCCGCGCACCACTTACGTCAACATCAACAAGCGCTTTCTGGATTCCTCCGGGAAGCTCCTGCCCGGCATCAGCAGGGACAACCTTCACTTTACGGAAAAAGGCTACGCCATCTGGGCGGACGCCGTGCTGCCCTACATCAAAAAATACTGCAAGTAGCCTGGCCCGTTCCGCAGGGGAGCCGGCAGAAAGGCTGTTCCGCGGCAATTCCCGTGCACGCACCAAACGCGTCCTGAACGGAAGGGACACGTCCTTCCACCCCGTAAATTCATCTTAACTGAATTTTCCGTGACGAGGGCCTGCCCACGGATGGACGGACTGAACTTCTCCGCACAGCCCCCGGGAATGTTCCGAAAGCGTTTCCGGCAGTCTTGCCCGGACCCGTAAAAAACCGCGTGGAACAAAAAAATTGCTTTTTGCCGGGGATATCCTAGAGTGCCTCTCCGCAATGAGCATGCCGCTTGCCGACTTGTTATTCCTGGCTTTCGCCCTCTCCGTAGACGCCTTCGTCGTGGCGTTCTCCTACGGCTTGCTCATCAAGCAAAAGCGCTTGAGCAACGGAATCAGGCTCTCCCTCTCCACCGGGGCGGGACAATTCCTGATGCCCGTGCTTGGCTTCCTGCTCACGGGAACCGTGCACCAGTACATTGCGGCCTGGGACCACTGGCTGGGCTTTGTCGTCTTCACCTTCCTGGGGGTCAACGTCATACGGGAGGGCTGGAACCACCGCAACGAAGAAGAGCAGATGCCCCACGTCGCCAGCCTGACGCTGCCCACTCTTCTGGCCGTGGGAATTGCCACCAGCATAGACGCGCTGGTGGCCGGAGTCAGCATCTACCTCTCCTCCGCCCAGTGCGGCACCGCCCCCACCCTCCACGCCGTGCTTCTTCCCGCCGCCGCCATCGGCTTCACCACCTTTCTGTGCACCGCGGCAGGCTTCTTCCTGACCAGGCGGCTGCACCGCTTCCCCACCTTCCACCTGGAAGCGGGAGCCGGGCTCATCCTCATCGGCATGGGCGTCAAAATGCTCTGCGACCATTTGTGCTGAAAAATGCCTCTCGGCGGATGATAAAAACCCTGTTCCGGCATCGTAATAAGTCGGAAAACATACTGGCTTCCTCCCCCTTTCTTCTGCTATCCTTAAACAAGCTTTTCCACATGAATATTTCACATCTTCTTCTCTGCACCTCCCTGCTCGCCGCGCCCGTCTGCATGGCGCAGGATCTGACGGATCCCGAAACGGAAGCGCCTGCCGCCGCCAGCCAATTGCCGGCCCCCCTGGCGCAGAAAATAGCCGCAGGCGACTTTGCCGGGCTGCAAACGGAACTCCGCTCCTCCCTCCTGAAGGCTGGAGAACAAACCAAATCGGAACAAAAACTGCTTCAGGACAAGCAATACCGCCACCTGCTGGACATTCACGAGCTCCTGCGCGTCACGGGACCGGACAACGTAAATGCCGTTTTCTCCAAAAGCCCGCAGGACGCGGCCTTCATCAAGGCCTTTTTACAGGATCCCGCATGGATGGAACTCTACCTGGGCTCAGGCCTGATTCCGGAAAACTCCCCGGAGGGCCTTCAAATCCTTTCCGACATCTGGAAGGCGGACGGCAGGAGCGCGGACTTCCGGGACTACCATTCCCTCGCCACCGGACTCGCCTCCGTCTTTTCCACAGGCCCCATGGCGGGAAAACTGAAAACCAACTCCGCCAACAGCAACCCGGTGCGCCGTTACCAGATCTTCAAGAAACTGCATCAGGAAAACAAGCTGCATCCCGGCTTCATCAAGCTGCGCCCGTGGGAAATGCGCTTCGTCGTGGGCCACACGTGGGACGACAAATCCTACGAATGGAGCAATGAACACGTCAACCTCCCCTGGCGGCGCTATACGGACGCCTGCTGGGCCGCCCCCTATACGGGCAGCAACTTCTTCGGCGACACCATCCAGGGGCCCCTCTTCTACGTTCCGTGGCGCGACGTCAACACCTCCGCGGAAAACACGCAGGTCATCGGCGGCGTCTGCGGCGGCCTCTCCTACTTCGGCACCATGGCCGCCCAGGCCCACGGCATTCCGGCCTACCCGGTAGGGCAGCCCGGTCACTGCGCCTACGCGGTGCGCGTGAAGCGCGGGGAATGGAAAGGCGGTTTCGGCGGCCCGGATGGCGGCATGCACAACCACATTTTCGGCGGCCAGGCCCCCACCTCCTACCTGCTGATGGAAAATGTCTTTGCGGACAACGCCAAGGCGGACCAGGCCTACCTGTGGGCCGCGCAGGCCCGCCTGGACGAAGCCGCCGGCAATAAGGACAAGGCTATCCAGGCCTGGGGGGAAGCGCTCAGGCAAACCCCGCTGCATCCGTTCTTCCGCACGGAGCTTCAGCGCCTGCTGATGGAAAAGGAAGGCATGCAGCCCATCGACTGGTACGTGTACGCGAAGGACGCCCTCTCCCATTACCGGGGCAACGGCTTTGCCGCGTTCGACATCCTGAAGGACGTGCAGAACAAATTCCTGATGGACATCCCGTCCGAAGACCGGATCGCCTGGTTCCGGAACCTGCATGAAACCATCGCCACCACCCCCACCTCCTGGGCGGTCAAATTCCAGCCCGTGCTGGACTCCCAGTCCTCCTTCCTGGCCAATCCGCAGGAAAAGGCGGCCTATCTGGAAACGGTCCTCTCCACGCACCTGAAAACGGGGGACGGCACCAACTTCGGCCAGGCGCTGGAATGGGCCGTGAAAACCTTTGTGGAGAACGGCCAGGCGGACGTCTTCTCCAACGCCTTCGCCAAGGTAGCCCAGCAGACGGGGGAAGCCGGGGCCTCCGGAAAAGCCCCCGATCCCAAGAAGCTGAAGGAAGCCTACGGCAAAGCCATCTATGCCACGGAAATGGCCCGCTCCATTCCGGCCTTCCAGACCCTGAGCAAGGCGGCGGCCTCCTTCTCTGACGCCGATACGTCCGCCAGCACGGTCAATGCCACGATCCCCCAGGGCTGGAAGCTGGTGCCCGCGGACGGCATGGTCAGGTGCTCCACCACCTGCCAGTGGGACAGCCCGTGGGACCACATCAACCTGCTGCGCCCGTGCGGCGGTTCCCAGCATACGGACAAGGAAGCGAACCCGAATGTCATCGTGGAACTGAAAAACGGCGTGGATCTGGCCGGGCTGGTGGTCACCAAGCGCAACGGCAATGAAGACCGGATGAAGAAGATGGAGGTCTCCACCTCCACGGACGGAGCCACCTGGTTCCCGCTGGCCGCCACGGAAAACATGCCCAAGGAATGGGTCATCACCGCTCCGGAAGGCACTAAAGCCAAGTGGCTCAAGGTGGAAGCCAAAAACGCCCAGCCGGAATTCATGCACCTGCGCCACATCCTCGTTTACGAAAAATAACCCCTGCACCCTTTTCCATTAACGCCATGTTTCACCATCTCAACACCGTTCCCGGGCTGCTGGCCGCAGCCCTTCTCCTGTCTGCGCCCGTCCAGGCGGCCCTCCCGGCCTACAGCGCCGTAAAGGACGAGGCCAAAACCGTCAACAAATACATGATCGTCGTGTGGGCCGGCACGGACTGGTCCCCCAAATCGCGCGAGGTCACCCGCGCCGTGGAGCACCTGGCCAAGGACTCCCCGGAACCCGTCCTCTGGTGCATCCAGGATGAACGGGAGGAAATGACGGAAGAGGAAAAGAAACTTCCCAAGCCCCCCGGTGAAATCTGGAACATCCCGGCCATCCAGGTGGTTTCCCCCGCCGGCGGCATGGTCTTCCTGTCCGAAGGCGTTTCCAGGGAAACGTTGCCCGCCGTCATGAAGCAGGCGCTGGAAGCCGTGAAACAGCAGGAAAAGGCCAATGCCCTGTGGGAAAAAGCCGCCGCCTCTTCCGGCGCGAACGCCGCTCTTCTCTACGGGGAAGGCCTCCAGCAGCTTCCCCCGTACGCAGCCTCCTCCAGGAAGGACATTCTGGAAAAAATCAAGCAGGCGGACCCGGAAGACACCAAGGGGATGCACTTCAAATACACCTTCAAGCACCTGCCTTATATTGAAAAAGTGCAGCGGATGGTGGAAGACTCCGGCAAAAACGGTGGTCAGAAAGACTACAAGGGCGCCCACGCCTATGTGGACAAGCAGCTGAAAATCCCCGGCATGACGCCCCTGCAGAAACAGCAGGTCATGGCCGCCAAATTCTGGCTCTACCGCAGCGAGGGGAAAAAGGACCAGGCGCTGAAAACCCTGACGGACATCGCCAAAATCTCCCCCAAGACTCTCATGGGAATAGGCGCCCAGAACTATTACCGCTACCTGACGGAACCCGTCACCCTGAAGGAACCGCACTTCACGGGCTACGACCTTCGTCCGGAGCTGACGCCCACCCGCGTCAACATCGGCAGCATGCTCAACGGCCCCGGCAACTACAAAATCACCTTCAAGATGAACAGCGGCGGCTGCAACATCCGCAATCCCCGCTTCATGAGGGGCAGCCGCGTGGTCAGCGAACTTCCCAGGGACCAGCAGGACAAAAACGGGCGGGAATTCACCCTGCGCCTCTCCGGCTCGGAAAAGCCGGACCTGGTCTTCGACTGCCAGGGCCAGGGCTGGTTTGAGGCGGACTGCGACATCATCGTGACCAAGGAATCATAATTTTTCCGTGTCCACCTCAATTTCTACCGCAATGTATTGTAATAAATATATTGCGGTTTTTGTTTACCGGAGTAAGAAAAAAGGAGAAAGTTTGTTATAATGTATTTTTTCTAAAACAAGAAAATCATGTCTTTTGCATTCATAATTAATAGTGAAGTTCTCTTTTACAGAGAGGCTATAAAAAACTATGAAGTATATTTAAAATTATTAGAATCTCCAATAATTTATAATAAGGACGGAAATGAATTCGATTTAATCAATGACCAACAATTACCATCCCTATTTATTGGCATAAAATCGGCAACATTATCTATAATTCTTTGGGCATTATCTATAGAATCAGCATTAAATTTTTGCCTAATTAATCTCAAAATCGACAAACATACTATTAAACAAAAGAGATATTTTGATAAAATTGATATACTTAATCAGCATTTAACTGATAAAATTGATGAACAATTAAAAAACGATATTATCGATTTATTCAAAACAAGAAATTTTTTTGTTCATTATAAAGAACCTGTAGAATATTTTGGACAAACGCCAAAAATATTAAGCATTTTCTATGCCGGGAAAATGGTGAAACGATTTCATATTGTTAATAAATTTTTCAAAAAAATATCACCACTTATAAGTAATTCTTATAATCCTATGAGTGTATATTCAAGTGAGGTGGAATCTGAAGGAGATTATTTGGAAATTAATTTGTTAAATTTACATCAGAAAATTTGGTATGTATGTAAACATCCTTATTGGTATATAACTTGCCGCTTTCCTAATAAAATTAAATATTGGAAAATAAAACATAATTTTTGAATTCGCTCATCACTTTCATTTCTTACTTTTAGTACATATAGATAGTATATAAAGCACTAGAGATATATAAGAAATTTCAGGAAGAAGTGAATATTCCATCCCCCTATAAAAGCGAACAATAAGTGTTTCTTTCCCCTTTGCCGACAAATGAATGCCATATCCCGGAAAAATTAAACGGTTCAAGGACTACGTCATGCCTTATAACCTTTACATGCCTCCAACAAAATTGACAGAAGAAATGCCTTTTAGTTATTTCTGTTGCCTTCCTTCGCTTCCTCCGCGAGCTTGCGGCGGTATTCCATGCGCTCCCTGATGCGCAGCTCCAGCCCGTTCCCGGTGGGGGTATAGTAAACACGGCCTTCCGGCAGGTAGGCCTGGGGAACGTAATGTTCCGGATAATCATGGGAATACAGGTATTCCAGCCTGGCGGCGTCCGCACCGCCGGCGGCGGCCAGCTTCTTGCGCGTGGGCGTCCGGAGGTGTTCCGGCACGGCAAGCGTCCTGCCATTCCTTACATCGTCCATGGCGGCGTTGATGCCCATATAGGCGGAATTGCTCTTGGGGGCCGTCGCCAGGTACACGGTGGCGTGCGCCAGCGGGATGCGGGCCTCCGGCATGCCAACCATTTCCGCCGCGCGCGCCGCGTCCAGCGCCACGCGCAGGGCATTGGAGTCCGCCAGCCCCACGTCTTCCGACGCGGCGATAACCAGCCTTCTCCCGATGAAGCGGATGTCCTCCCCGGCTTCCAGCATCATTCCCAGCCAGTACAGGGCGGCGTCAGGATCGGAGCCGCGCATGGATTTGATAAAGGCGGAAATCGTGTCGTAATGGGAGTCCCCCAGGCGGTCGTACTTGATCGCCTTGCGCTGGATGGATTCCTCCGCCACGGAGAGGTCCACATGAATAACGCCGTCTTCCCCGGCTGGGGTGGAAAGAACGGCCACTTCCAGCGCCGTGATGGCCTTCCGGGCGTCTCCGTCCGCCTTGGCGGCCAGATGGTTCAGGGCTTCCTCCTCCATGTCCACGCGCTCCGCTCCCAGACCGCGTTCCGCGTCCGCCAGGGCGCGTTTCAGCAGAGCGGCCAGTTCTTCCTCCGGCACGGGCTCCAGCGGAAAGACCTGGGAACGGGACAGCAGGGGAGAGTTGATCGCAAAATAGGGGTTTTCCGTCGTCGCGCCGATGAACCTGACCGTTCCCTTTTCCAGATGAGGCAGCAGGACGTCCTGCTGCGCCTTGTTGAACCGGTGCAGCTCATCCACGAAGAGGACGGTTTTCCGCCCGTGCATGCTCATCCTCATCTGAGCCTGGGCGATTTTCTCCCGGATGTCCGCCACATTGGATTCCACGCCGTTGAGCATCATGAAATGGGCGTTCGTCGTCCGGGCGATCACGGCGGCCAGGGTGGTCTTTCCGCAGCCGGGAGGACCGTAGAAAATCAGGGAGGTGAACCTGTCCGTTTCAATCGCGCGCCTCAACAGTTTTCCCGGAGCCAGCAGGTGCTTCTGCCCGGCTACTTCATCCAGGGAGCGCGGACGCATGCGCGCGGCCAACGGCATGGCGGACGTATCCGCTCCGGGCTCGAAACCTTCCCGCGCCTCCGCTTCCTGTAAACTGAACAGATCCATTGGAGGCATTTTACCCGCTGGCAAGACCGGAGAAAAGGCCAATCCCCGGAATCCGGCAAGTTTCACGGAGGGAACGGCGCCCCCTCCCCGCAGAAAGAGGAGGAAAAAGAGACGGAGAAGAAATTATGCTCCCCGCCAAACGGCTACCACCACAGGAGCCGGGGCGATTCGGACTCACTCCGCAGGATGCCCTTCCCTGCGGCGTCCAGTGGGGCCGGCAAGCCCCGCTTCAGCCGGACACGGACCAGAAGGAGAGCATCAGAACCATGCAGGCAGGGGCAAGAACACTGAACAGAAGCCCCGTCACAGCCAGCATCCTGCGGTTCACTTCCCAGTAACGAAGGGAGGCGATCAGCATCCAGATGGGGAGCACAATCATGTGGATGAGCGCCAGAAGCCCCCAGCCTGCCAGCGCCAGCACGAAGAGCCACGGTTCCGAACCGTCCGCATCATTGCTCGGCATGAACAAGCCGAAGATACGGTACACGAATAAAAAGGAGACGAATGCGGCAAAAGGTATCCATCCCCAGCGGGCTTCCTCCTTCCGGCGGGCCATGACCAGTTCAAGATAGGGATCATTAAACGCAGCTAGATGATTGGCAGAAGTACTTCTGAAGGGATTCATATCGTTTTTGGTCTCTATTATTAACCCTTTCTCCTGTCAATGATATTCAATCACGGTACCCACCCTTCCTGTAAGAAATCTTTTTCTCTAACAAATACGAAATATCAACTTCCGCCAATCATCTTATTGTAGCTGCAAAGCATTGCCCCATTCCAGGAAATCCGCTTCATTATGAATGAATTTTCATTCCTGCCGGATACTGTGCTTCTGTCATTCCCGCTATGGGAAAATGCCTTTTTGAATGATTCAATCTATGGCATCGGCGGAATTTGTCATACGTGAGCCATTCCGTGCATGAAAAAAGACCGCCTCCGCCGCGGGAGCGGAGACAGTCCATGAATGATGATAAATCCGGAGGTTCCGGAAAGTTACTTGCCCAGGATGCCCTTGAAGTACTCCAGCGTCGTCGCCAGGCCTTCCGGGAGGGTGTGTTTGGGCTGCCATCCGGCATTGCGGAGCTTGTCCGCACAGGCGCGGGAATGCTTCACGTCGCCGGCGCGTTCCGGGGCATGGAGCACCTTGGAGGAGGAACCTGCGGCCTTGATGATGTTGTCCGCCAGTTCCTCAATGGTGATCTGGCCGCCGTACCCGGCATTGAACACGCCGGTGACTTCCGGATGCTCCGCCACGAAGGTAAGGGCCCCCACAATGTCCTTCACGTAAATGAAGTCGCGCGTCTGGGTGCCGTCGCCATACACGGTGATGTCTTCCCCCTTGACGGCTTTTTCAATGAAGATGGGCACCGCGGCGGCATAGGCCCCCTTGGGGTCCTGCCGGGGGCCGAAGACGTTGAAGAAGCGCACGGCGGCCGTATTGACCTTGCCTTCCGCCCGGAACATGTTGAGGTAGTATTCCCCGTCCAGCTTGGTGATGGCATAGGGGCTCTTGGGTTCCGGGTACATGGTTTCCAGCTTGGGCACGGTGGGGTTGTCACCATAGATGGCGGCGGAAGACGCCAGCACGATTTTCCTGACTCCGGCGGCGGAAGCTTCCTCCAGCACGTTCAGAAGGCCGTTGACGTTGATGTCAATGCACTCGCTGATCTTGCTCATGGATTCCGGCACGGAGACAAGCGCGGCCATGTGGAAGATGTAGTCCACGCCCTGCACCGCCTGGCGCACCAGTTCGCGGTCGCAGATGGAGCCTTCAATGAAAGTGTGCTTGAGACCGTCCAGGTTCTTGAGGTAGCCCGTGCGCAGGTTGTCCAGCACGCGGATTTCCTCCGCCTTGTCCTGATAGTGTTCCACAATGTGGGAACCGATGAATCCGGCGCCGCCGGTTACGAGAATCTTCATGTATTTTTCCGATGTTGGTAGGTATTGGTTAGTAGCGGTCCACAACGGCCTTCATTTCATCCATCTGCGCCTCGATGGACTCCACCAGGGCCATCTGCGTGCGGCAGCGGTCCAGGTTGTGTTCCGGGCGGTGGATCTTGAAGTACACGTCTCCGGACAGGTAGTCCGTCAGGAAGCGGATGCCGCATTCCATCGTGAGCAGCTTGCCGGAGAACGGCAGCAAGCTCTTTTCCAGAGGCGTCAGGAAGCTCTTGGCGGAGCTCAGGTAACCCTGCACCAGCGCCTCGAACATGAACATGCGCATCGTGACCTTGGAGACGTCCTTTTCATCTTCCGCGGCGGGGGACGTGGCCGTGCGGATCATGTCCCCGAAGTCGTAAATGGCGGAACCGGGCATCGTGGTATCCAGGTCGATCACGCAGATGCCTTCCCCGGTCACGTCATCCAGCATCACGTTGTTCAGCTTGGTGTCGTTGTGCGTGCAGCGCAGGGGCAGTTCGCCGGATTTCAGGTAATCCACTACCAGATGGCAGTCCGCTTCACGGGCCAGGTACCAGTCTATCTCCTTCTGCACCTCCTTCACGCGGCCCAGGGGGTCGGACTGGATGGCCTTTTTCAGAGCCTCCAGCCGGGAAGTGGTGTTGTGGAAATCGGGGATGGTTTCAAACAGGGGTTCTCCGGGCAGGTCCGCCGTGAGCTTCTGGAACTCGCCGAAGGCGCGCGCCGCTTCCTGGCACTGCTTGGTGGTTTCAATCTGGTCATAGGTGCGTGCGCGTTCTATGAACGGGTACACGCGCCAGCAGTTGCCGTCCGCATCCAGGGCGTACGGCTTGCCGTCCACGGAGGGAACCAGCGTGAGGGTGCGGCGGTAGGCTTCCGGGCAGTCCTCCTCCTTCAGGCGCTTCAGGGCGTGGTCAGTCACGCGCTTCACGTTTTCCATCAGGGGGATGGGCTGCTTGAACACGTTATGGTTCACGCGCTGGAGGATGTAGCGGATGCGCTGGCCCGCCTGGTCCACCCAGATGCAGTAGGTGTCGTTGATATGGCCGCTGCCGTAGGAGTAACCGTGGACGAAGTCGCCCCGGAGATCGAACAGGGATGATACAGCCTTGAGATCGTGCATGGGAAAAGAGGCTTAGTTAAGCTTTTCAGGGTATACGCCCTGCTTGATGAGTTTGTTGATGCCTTCCACGACCATGGGCTTGTCCCCCGGATAGGTCATGCCGAACCAGGTGGAAGAGGTGGGAAGAACGGCGCAGTCCGCGCGGTCTTCATGAATCAGGGCGTCCACCACGGTGGGAATGAAGCATTCGCTCTTGGGTTCCTGGCCGTGTTCCTTCAGGAAGTCAATGAAACGGTCTTCCGTCAGCTCAATGAAGGAGGGGGAGAAGAGCCAGAAATTCATGGAAACCAGTTCGCCGGGGTCCACGGGCAGGCGTTCTCCCTTCAGGTTGTTGCCGCGCACCACGCCGTCTTCATCAGCCTGGATTTTTACGAATTCCTCCACGCCGTCCAGCAGGCCCGCCTTGATGGAGCAGATGCCGCGGTTCACGTCCCCGTTGTCGGAGAGGGTGTTCTTCAGCGGATAGCCGATCATGCCGTAATGGGCCTTTCCGGGTTCATCCGTGGTGGAGGTCAGGAACTTGGCGGCCTGCACAAAGGCGTCCGCGCCGTAAAAATCATCCGCGTTCACCACGGCAAAGGGTTCCTTCACCACGTGGCGGGCGGCGCGCAGGGCGTGGGCGGTGCCCCAGGGCTTTTCACGGCCTTCCGGCACGGAGAAGCCTTCAGGCAGGTCGTCCAGGGACTGGAAGGCGTAATCCACCTCAATCTTGCCGGCAAAGCGGCTGCCGACCTTTTCCTTGAAAATATCTTCAAAGTCACGGCGGATAATGAATACCACTTTTCCGAAACCGGCCCGGATGGCATCATAAACAGAATAATCGAGAACGACTTCACCGTTGGGGCCCATCGGGTCAAGTTGCTTGAGACCGCCGTAACGGCTACCCATACCAGCTGCTAAAACAAGAAGTGTAGGCTTCATAATACGCAGGCCATTATGACCAAGCCTCCCCGTTTGGCAACTGGAAAATGCCGGAAAACCGGAGAAATCCGCCCGTTAAAAAACGTAAGAGCACCAAAGGCCCAGCACCACTTTTTTGAAATCGTCACGCCCGTAGCCGCAATACCATCCCAGGAAAGGCTCCAACCGCAGACTGCCGGAAACGGCCCACCGCGCGCCCGTGCGCGTCATCAGTTCCTTCAAGCCGCTTCTCCCCAGGTAATCATGGGAAAACCCCAGCGAAACCGTATTCACCATGGCGACGGATTCGCACAGCAGGGGCTGCCAGGTAACGCCCCACTGGGAGTACACCCCCTCCTGCCCGGAATCATACAGGAAGGAGCCGCTGAACGACCAGGACGGCATGGGATTCCACTTGAGGGACAGGCCGGGCTCCACCCCGGTTTTCAGGGGGCAGGAATCATACCACTGCCCGTTGACAAACAGTCCGGCCGTGCACTCGTCCGCCAGGTAATATTGAAGCTCCCCGTGCAGGGTGGTCTGGCTGAAATTGCGCCCCTGCCAGTTGCGGATGGCGAAGAGTTCCCCGCTCACCGCCCATGAGTCCGACAGGGAGGCCCCGCCGGAAATCTGGCCTTCCACGGAATTGGGGCCCAACTTCTCCCCGCGGTGGATGTAGTCCGAACGGTAGCCGCCCAGCAATTCCCCCCCCATGCGGATGGGGGAACGGCCGTCCACCTCCGTCAGTGGCGGAGGTCCGTCATACCCCAGTACGGCCTGGACGGCGCAGCACAGGATGATGGGAAACAGCCTCATGAAGGCCTTTTAACACAATCCCCTGCACCGCACCAACGCCAAAACGGTGCATGCACATTCTCCGGGCTTGGCAAAAGGGGAATCTGCCCTTACCCTTTCGCGCATGATTCATTTCACCCTGTTCGGGATACCTGTTTACATCCGCCCCAGCTTCTGGGTGGTGCTGGCCATCTTCGGCGGCGCTCTCAGCATCAACAGTGTGGAAGGCCTCATTTATCCGGCCCTGTTCGTCATTGCCGGCTTCGTCGCCATCCTGTCCCATGAAATGGGGCACGCGCTGGTGGGCCGCAGGCTGGGCGGCGGCCAGCAGACGATCGTTCTGGAACTCTTCGGCGGCCTGACGAGCAGCCACGGCATGCAATTGACCCGCGGAGGAAGGGCCCTCATGATTCTGGCGGGCCCCATGATGACCCTGCTGCTGGGCGTCATCAGCCTGTGGATTACCTGGAACATCGTCGCTCCGGTCATGACCGCGCACAACCTGACCTTATGGGACCTGGCCATCAGCCCCTTCACGGCGGCGGCCATCTCCCCCCAGCTTTACATCCTCTCCTGCCTCATCATGATCGGGGAATGGTGGACGATCCTGAACCTGCTGCCCATCTACCCCCTGGACGGCGGCCAGCTGATCGCCCAGTTCATCCGCTCTCCCAGGAAAGTATTCATGACCGGGTTCATCACGTCCATCCTCATCGGCCTGCTCAGCTTCCAGCTCTTCCACGGCTACTTCATTCCCATATTCATGGCCCTCTTCGCCTACAGCAATTACCGGGAATACAGAAACGCCCCCTTTTAATTTAATATTCCGAGCTTCCTTTGCGGGCCGCGCCCGTTCCATTCAACATACCATCCAACATGTCTCAACAAACCGCAATCACCCCCACCCGCGCCCAGGACTTTCCCGAGTGGTACCAGCAAGTCATCAAGGCCGCCGACATGGCGGAGAATTCCGAGGTGCGCGGCTGCATGGTCATCAAGCCGTGGGGCTACGCCATCTGGGAACTCATTCAGAAGGACCTGGACCAGCGTTTCAAGGACACCGGCCACACGAACGCCTATTTCCCCCTCCTGATTCCGATTTCCTATCTGGAGAAGGAAGCGGAACACGCCGAAGGATTTGCCACGGAATGCGCCGTGGTCACGCACCACAGGCTGGAAGCGCAGAAGGACGAAGCCACCGGCAAAACCCGCATGATTCCCACCGGGGAGCTCACGGAACCCTTCGTCATCCGCCCCACCTCGGAAACCGTCATCGGCGCGGCCTTCGCCCGCTGGACCTCCAGCTACCGCGACCTGCCCCTCAAGGTCAACCAGTGGTGCAACGTAATGCGCTGGGAAATGAGGCCCCGCATCTTCCTGCGCACGGCTGAATTCCTGTGGCAGGAAGGCCACACGGCCCATGAAACCCGCGAGGAGGCTATTGAGGAAACCCTCACCATGCACAAGGTTTACGAGGACTTCCAGAGGGACGTGCTCGCCATTCCCACCATCCCCGGAGAAAAGACGGAGGCGGAACGCTTCCCCGGCGCGGAACAGACCTACACGGTGGAAGCCATGGTGCAGGACCGCAAGGCCATCCAGGCCGGAACCTCCCATTTCCTGGGCCAGAACTTCTCCAAGTCCCAGAACATCTGCTTTGCCGGGCGCGACAACATCCAGCAGTTCGCCTGGACGAGCTCCTGGGGCGTCTCCACCCGCATGATCGGGGCGCTCATCATGATGCATTCCGACGACGACGGGCTGGTATGCCCGCCGCGCGTCGCTCCCCAGCAGGTCGTCATCATCCCCGTCACGCCCAGGGAAGAAAGCCGCCAGGCCATCCTGGACCACTGCGAGGAACTGGCGCGCACCCTCCGCGCCAGGACCTTCCACGGCCAGCCTCTCCGCGTGCTGGTGGACAGGCGCGACCCGGGCGGAGGCGCCAAGAAATGGGAATGGGTGAAAAAGGGCGTGCCCGTGCGTCTGGAAATCGGCCCCCGGGACCTGGAAAAAGGCTCCGTCTGCCTCCAGCGGCGCGACCAGCCCGTCAATGAAAAATCCTTCATCCCGGAAACGGAACTGGTTGATACCGTCACGGACATTCTCCAAAACATCCAGGACATCCTGCTTCAACGGGCCGTCGCCTTCCGGGACGCCCACATCCGCCCCGCCTCCACCCTGCGGGAGCTGGAAGAAAACTTCTCCGGAGAAGGCGACGCCGACTGGCTCCAGGTGCCGTGGGACGGCTCCCCGGAGCAGGAGGAGGAACTCGCCAAGCGCCTGCGCATCTCCATCCGCTGCATCCCGCTTGGAGAACTGGGCCGCGGAAAACCCGCTCCCTGCATCCTCACCGGCCGCATGACGGAACGCCGCGTCCTCTGGGCCAGAAGCTACTAATCCCTATTCCCATTAATCCCCCTCCCCACGGGACTGTTCCGAGGCAAGGAAACCGAGCCTTTCCGGAACAGTCCCGTTTTTGATGACAAGAGGTGGCCATTCCTGATTTCTTCCCTTCTTTGAGGAAAAACCGCCTCCTTCCGAACACCGCTTCTCCCCGGCTGTTTATTAAGGATAGATACATGCTCTTCCGGTTCCTCCTTCGAGATATAGCCTTCACGTCATGATTTGGACAGCAGCGGCGCTCCTGGGAGCGCGCCAAAAGAAATCACCCGCCGGCGTACGCACACCTGAAGAAACAGGATCATCTGGACGTGGAAGACCTGGTGGCTGAAAGCGTCTAGCGAATCGTCCAGGCCTTGAAGAACAATAGCCTGACGCCGGAACCGGAGAAGCCAAAACATCACCCTCTCAACATGATCGGGAATATCACTTCAACTGGAAAAACAGAGCCTCTGCATGAACCCGGAAAAAGTCTCTAGGCAGCCTCTTTCATAAGGAAGAAAAACCTTCATAAAAACATGGGGACTCTTCCACACGCAATGCTGCCGGTTTCTGCTTCATGAAACATGAATTTTTCTCTAAAAAAATCTTGCCAAATCCGGATACCTCTATATATTCTTTGCCACACGGACGCCGCAAGGCTCCGGTCATCCAAAGCGGATGTAGCTCAGGGGTAGAGCGCAACCTTGCCAAGGTTGATGTCGTGGGTTCGAATCCCATCATCCGCTCCATTTTTTCTTTTCCAACGTGCTCCTTCCGGGCAGTTTTTTGTGTGTTCATCTACTGATTTTGACGATGAGCCAAAGTAGGCAGAGCTGAAACTCTGGGTTCTGCTTTGATTGGTGAAGCATTTCGTGAGCCAATAAATCACGCTATGCTCATAATTCACCAAATCAGCAATGATCACTTATAAACGTGTTGATTACTATTCCATCATTGATATAGTAAAGATGATCCTGCTTATCAGCGGTAAGCTCACCATGAATATATTATTGCCAATAAGCGCCTGTGCTTTTCTGCTTTCCGCCCATCCTTCCATGTCGGCGGAAGAAAAAAGCATTTCTCCTCCTAGCGACCAGGCCATCACGATCCCCGATTCCCTCGACGGCTACACGCTGACCATGACGAGCAAAAAGATAAAATACGTCCATATCAGCTTTTATACGCAAGATCTTGACAATGGTGCAATCGTCAGAAATGGAGAAATTGGAGACTACTACGAAAAATATAAAGAACGCGTATCATATACTTCCGATTCCTCTTACAATGCCACGATCGTATTTTCCAAAGACCAATGGACAAAGGGACAGCATTCAGAAAGTTATACTTGTGAAAAAATAGGAAAAGACAGATTGATTATCAAATCCGTAAAGATAGAAAATGGTGTTCCTAGTGCGATTGAACCCTATTTATTCCTTTATTTTAAGGCATCTGATGCGGGCAATGCTTATGTTTTAGAGGAAGAAAGTATAGGGGGAAATATCTCATTCATGTTGAAAAAATCTTCAGAAAAGCAATAAACGGAAAAGGGCTGCCCGAGACTGGAGCAGCCCTTCCGTTTGCTAAATCGGGAGGAAGTCCCCACAGGACGATTTTTCATTGTTCCAAGAAGGGAAACATGGAAAATCGCGTTATTGGGTTACGGGGTTTTACCCCGAAGGAACCTCATGCACCCTTTCCTTGACCAGGAGGAGGAAAGACGCAAGCAATGCCGGAAAATAGTGGCACACTATTTTATCAGATAATTACCTGATAAATGCCCTCATGTCCGATTCGTTTGATAGTTTGATAAATCGCCCTCCATCCAGATACGCCTTACACACCTTGCCATCGTATGATCCTCGTCCGGCGGTTTCCCACACTTGAAAAACCACCGGATTATATACCTGTTCGGGCTACACATTTCCACCCCTGGAGGGCCCCAGCAGCAACGGCCATGCCATCATACGGGCCATTCTCTTGGTTTCTGCTTCTTTTTGGCCGCCACCAGATACCTTTCGCCGATTTGGGTATAGACGCATTCGCGGACAGAGCATTCGCCCCATAAGACAGGTTACCGCCAGCCTCTCACAACACAATTACCATCCACATTTATCATAAATCCTTCCTTTTCTGATCAATTCCTCCTTCACAACAATGTAGACAAATGAGCCTTCAGATACGCATTCAGCGAACTTCGCTCCACCTGGTATCTCCTGGGACAACCCGTAGCCCGGCTCCCGTTGGCAAAAGGTAGCCTCATCGTTCTAACAGGCTCGCCCTTCCACTCCGCATCCCTCAAAATCTTTCGCAATGACTCCTGGGAGAAGCCGTAGATCTTCTTCACATCACCAGGAGACATCCATTCCATCCACGGGGAATTTTTCCTGTTCTCCTTCGGCATCCCGCAGAATTCTGATAAATAACGCACCAGAGACTGCCGCTCCACACGAATAAACGGCCTTTGCCGCTCCAGAATTGGGTGCCCCCGGAAGTCCAGCACGGCCACCCGCACCGGAATGCCCTGCTTCCTCGCATCCGTCAGAATGGCTGTAATCGCCTTGCGGGAAAAACGGAATACCTCCTGAATATCCCTTAGCGCATACCATTCCCTCTCGATACACAAAGACAAACTCCTGCCCATCATTAAAAATAGTTAAAAAAATCCACCTTCATTTCGAACAGGTGTTTACACCCGTTTTTCCAACAGCCCCTTTCCGCTTCCGGATCAGCTCCCCTACAGACTGCGGATGCCATTTTAGGGCTGGAATACCACTTCCCGTAAAAGGGAACGGAAGTATTTCCGTTCTGAATGCTCATTGGATCATTTTCTTTCATTACTTTGGTTTATTCGTTTATAATTTTTGATTGTTCAGGACGCCATCAGCATGCCGGCTTGAAGCATCACGATGCATCAACCTGGAAAAACACAGAAGGGTGGTGGTTGCCACAGGTCATTCCGGGAACAGACGAATCTGGGGAGCATATCTTGCTGTATGATATTCCAGAGCCGGCCTGGCAGAGATTGTTTGCCATGGCCTTGCAAAAGTTTCTCCTAGATTCTCCCAAAATAATAAAAATCAACAAAAACCTCTGCAAACATTTCAATACGTTACCGCGCGATTTTGGTGGGGGGGCTAAAAAGAATCCTTTTTACAGGCACGCGCTTCCATGCAGAGAAATAACCGCCATCCCGTTTCTTCCAAATTCAGGAATTGACCGTTCTCATAGAATAAATTCCGCCGTTGCGTCCATGGTTATTCCAGCCCCCCCAAATTCCCGTTAAGACAGACTCCGGCAGCTCTATCTGCACCATCTCCTCAACGAAAAAGCTCTTTTTCTGGTCGTTCAGATAAGGTCGGTGTCGGCACTTCTATACGCCGTCCCAATTCTCAACCCGGAATAAACCAATGAATAATACGACTCAATCAGGGACCTCTCCAACAGGGCCCGCAACAACCAATAACGCTCCGGCGGTAAAATCCGCCCTTCGCATGGGAGTATTTACGCTCGCCATGATTAACGTTTCCGCCATTGTCAGCTTGCGCGGCATGCCTGCGGAAAGCACTTACGGACTCAGCTCCGTCTTTTATTACATTTTCGCTGCGGTCTTTTTCCTGGTGCCCGTCTCCCTGGTAGCGGCGGAACTCACGACCGGATGGCCGCAGAAAGGCGGCGTTTACCGATGGGTGGGTGAAGCCTTCGGCAAGAAATGGGGCTTCCTGGCTATCTGGCTGCAATGGATTGAAAGCACCATCTGGTTCCCGACCGTCCTGACCTTCGCGGCCGTCTCCCTGGCTTTCATGGGACCAGGACAGCGATGGGACGAAGCGCTTGCCGCCAATAAATGGTATGTGCTCATCGTCGTGCTGTGCGTATACTGGGCCGCCACACTGCTCAACCTGCGCGGCATGAAGACTTCCGCCGGTGTGACCAAATGGGGGACCATCATCGGAACCATCATTCCCGGCGCCATCCTGATTCTGCTGGGCCTGAGCTATTGGGCCGGAGGCAACCCGATTCTGCTGGACATGAGCTGGGACAAGCTGGTGCCGGACATGAGCAATTTCAACAACCTCGTTCTGGCCGCCAGCATCTTCCTGTTTTATGCAGGGATGGAAATGTCCGCCGTGCACGTGAAGGACGTGAATGACCCCGGCCGCAATTACCCGTTGGCCATTCTGATTTCCGCCATCATCACGGTACTTATTTTCGTCCTGGGAACGCTGGCCATCGGCTTCATCATTCCCAACTCCCAGATCAACCTGGTGCAGAGCCTGCTGATTTCTTATGACAATTACTTCAGCTTCTTCGGCCTTGGCTGGATGAACTGGATTCTGGCGCTCGCACTGGCCGTGGGTGTTCTGGCCCAGGTAACCGCATGGGTGGGAGGCCCTTCCAAGGGTCTTTACCAGGTGGGTCTGGCCGGCAACCTGCCGCCCGTGATGCAGAAGCGGAACAAGAACAACGTCCAGATGGGCATCCTGCTCATTCAGGGCTGCATCGTCACTCTGCTTTCCATCATGTTCGTGATCATGCCCTCCGTGCAGTCCGCGTACCAGATTATTTCCCAGCTTACCATCATCCTGTACCTCATCATGTACATGCTGATGTTCGCCTCAGGCATTTACCTGCGCTACCGGGAACCGAATACGCCCCGCACCTTCCGCATTCCCGGCGGCAAGACCTTCGGCATGTGGGTCGTCGGCGGCCTCGGCTTCCTGGCCAGCCTTGCGGCCTTCCTGGTCAGCTTCATTCCGCCGAACCAGATCACGGTGGGCAGCAATACGATGTACGTCGTTCTGCTGGTCGTAGGCGCCTTCATCTTTGCGGGCATTCCCTTCATCATCCATGCGATGGCCAAGCCCTCCTGGAAGCGCCCGGTAGACCCGGAAGACGCCTTTGAGCCCTTCGGCTGGGAAAAAACAAATGGTATTCATTAATGAATCATTTCAAACAGCAATAATATCATGAACGATATTCCCTCCAACGACCAAATCCAGACGGCCCTGGATAACGCCTACGCCTACGCCAAGACCGTCCAGGGCGGCAAAAACGCCTCCTACATTCCCGCTCTGGCCCAGGTCCCTTCCGACCTGCTGGCGATTGCCGTGGTCACCGTCAACGGAGACCTGCTGACCGCAGGCTCCGCGGACACGCCCTTTGCCATTGAATCCATCTCCAAGGCCTTCAACCTGGCCTACGTCATGGACCTCATCGGCATGAAGCAGCTGCGCACGAAGATCGGGGCGGACCCCACCGGGGAGCCCTTCAACTCCGTGATGGCGATTGAGCTGCACGGCGGCAAGCCCCTCAACCCCCTGGTCAACGCAGGAGCCATGGCGACGGTCAGCCTGGTCAACGGTTCAGACTCTGATGAAATATGGGCGAACATGATCCATAATTTCAACAATTTCGCCAATACGGCCCTGACCGTGAACCAGGAGATTTACAAGTCGGAAAGCGCCACCAACCAGCACAACCGCGGCATCGCGTGGCTCCTGGACAGCTACGGCTATTTTTACAATACGCCGCCCATGATCGTGGACTTGTACACCCGCATGTGCTCCCTGAATATCACCACCTCCCAACTCGCCCTGATGGGCGCCTGCTATGCCAACGGAGGCGTCAACCCGGTCAGCAAAAAGCGGGTGGTGAAGGATGAGAACGTTCCCCCCATCCTGGCGGAACTGTGCATGTCCGGCCTCTACAATTCCACGGGAGACTGGATGTACAAGGCAGGCCTTCCGGCCAAATCCGGCGTGGGCGGCGGCCTGGTGGCCGTAGCCCCCGGCAAGCTGGCCATGGCGGCCTATTCCCCGCCCCTGGACCCCGCCGGCAATACCGTCAAGGGCCAGGCGGCTCTTCAATCCATCATCAAGGAATTGAATTTGAACCTTTTCCGGAGTTGATTCCGGGATGAGAAGGTAAACCCGCGGAGCCAAGATCCGAAAGGATTCCCGCGGGTTTACTGTGTCCCGGCATTCACTTTTTCCCGAAAATTGATTCCTTTTTTACGGTTTTTTAACCGATGTCTCGGATTTGGAATCCGTAGTCAACCTTTAATTTCAAAAAAAGAGCGGGTTAGTACAACTGCAATGCCTCTATCCCCCCCTCCTTGCCGTCCCGGAAACGGAAATATTCCGACCTTCGTTATGAACGTATAACAAGAACGCTGAGGTCAATTTTTTTCATCATTTTTATTATTAGAAATTTTGCAGATATCAGAATTCTTTCAGGATGAAAAGCTTGCATCCATATCCCCAAGCAGGGAAAATTTAATAATCCGCCTGAACAGGGAATATGAAAACAGCCAGGAAAACCGGGTTGCCCTTGCCACGAAAACCTTCCGGATTCCAAATCCGTTTTATTTTCCTTAGCATTTGATAATGCAAGTAAAAAAACAGGATTATTCATCATCAAGCAAATCTATTTATGATCAAAAAATCATCTTTAGTGGCCCTGGTTTTGGCGGCGGCTTCCTTTTCCCATGGGGCAACCACCGCTTATATTACGTGGGACAACACTGCCGATACAGACAAATGGACTGTTGCGGGACTCAATCCTGCCGGGGCAACTGATCTGCCCATGTTCGGAGAAAACGCTCAAGTAACAGTTACTGCCCAATTTAATGCTGGTGGTGCATTCGCTATTGGAGGAGCCGGCACGGCCTGGAATGCCGGATTACCTGAAGATGCCATGATGAACGGGCAAGTGACTGAATCATTTGCCAGTGTGTATACCAGAGATGGCTCTATTACAGTAGCGTTTACAGGGCTGGATAATGGAGTTTACAATTTGTCCAGCCTGATGGCGCGCGGCAATAACAACGTAGCCAATATGCTTGTTTCCGTCACGGCGGGAGGAGTGGAATATGGCAACAACGCTTCCTACGCTACCAATACGGGGACGGCCGCAAGCACCCCCGGAAACTGGACTCCCATGACGGAGGGGCAGCCTGCTTTTTCCGCGACAACCAATGCCGGGGCTTTGTATATGGACCTGACGAACATTCAGGTGACCGACGGCACCCTGACCCTGACAATTAACGGAACTCGTGACGGCAACGCCAACAACGCGGCCTTGACATGGATAGCTCTCCAACAGGTTCCGGAACCGGCCACCTGCGCTTTGTCCCTGCTGGGCTTCGGCACACTGCTGCTGCGCCGCCGGCGCTCATAAAGTCTTCATTCAGGCTTCAAAACCGCAGAAGACATTCTTCTGCGGTTTTTTCATTTTCCAGAGCCGTCTTTTTCTTCAGGCCATCTCCGTCAATCCATTAAAGAACTTGCCACAAGACAGTTTTTCCTTAGAGTTCCTGCGGTATGCTTGACGCTCTGCAAAATGCTTTCTTCCAAACCGGAGACATGCTCACCTCCCGGCTGTCCGCCTTCAGTTCCTTTCTGTGGGGCTGGCCTCTGCTCATCATGCTGCTGGGCACGCACCTGTATTTAACCGTCATTCTGCGCTTTCCGCAGCGCTACCTGCTCAAGGCCCTGAAACTCTATTTTGTAAAGGACCATACGGACAAGGGGGATATTTCCCCGTTCAGTTCCCTGATGGTGGCCCTGGCCGCCAACATTGGCGCGGGCAATATCATCGGCGTGGGAGTGGCGATTGCCGCCGGGGGGCCGGGGGCCATTTTCTGGTGCTGGCTGACGGGCGTTCTTGGCATGGCTACACGCTATTCCGAAGGACTGCTCGCCATCAAGTACCGGGTGGAAAACCCGGACGGCAACATGAGCGGCGGTCCCATGTTTGTGCTGGAACGCGGCATGAAATGCAAATGGCTGGGCGTCGCCTTCGCCGTGTTCACGGCCATTGCCGCCTTCGGCATCGGCAACCTGACGCAGGGTAATGCGGCAGCGGAACAACTCCACCACGCTTTTTCCATTCCCTCCTGGGGAACGGCGGCGGCGCTGACCATCCTGACGGCCCTGGTGATGCTGGGGGGCATCCGGAGCATTGCCAGGGTATGCGCCTTTTTCGTCCCGTTCATGGCGGTCATTTACATTCTGGGCTGCGTGTACATCCTGGCCGTGCAGTCGCACTACGTTCTTCCGGCCATCCGGTACATTCTGGACTGCGCCTTCACGGGGGAAGCCGCCGCCGGGGGCGTGGTGGGCGCCGCCGTCATGACGGCCATGCGGACCGGCGTGGCCCGCGGCCTCTTTTCCAATGAAGCCGGGCTGGGATCCGCCGCCATCGCCTCCGCCGCCGCGCAGAACCGCAACCCCGTCAGGCAGGCGCTCATCTCTTCCAGCGGCCCGTTCTGGGATACCGTGGTCATCTGCGCCCTGACGGGCATCGTGCTGACCACCAGCATCATCGCCCATCCGGACATTTCGTCCAGTGATGGTCCCCGGCTCACTACCCTGGCATTCAGCAAAATCCCTTACGTGGGCTCCCCCCTACTGACGCTCAGCCTGGTCACGTTTGTGGTTTCCACCATCCTCGGCTGGTCCTACTTTGGGGAAAAAGCGCTGGAATACCTGGGCGGCCTCCGGCTGATTACGCCTTACCGCGTCATCTGGGTGGCGGCGGTCTTCACCGGCTGCGTTTCCAAGATAGACCTGGTCTGGGTGTTTGCGGACTGCGCCAACGGCCTGATGGCCCTTCCCAACCTCATCTCCCTGCTGGCCCTTTCCGGCGTGCTTGTCCAGCAAACGCGGCACTACCTCTGGCAGCACAGGCTGGACGATTATGACGATTCCCACATTCCGGAAGGCAAATAACGATTTTTTTAAACTCAGATTCAAATAATTCTTGCCTTTCGGCCTCCGGTAGTATTTACTTCGCCGCGCAGTCCCTGCAAACCTAAAAGTCGCGTTCGTCTAGCGGTCTAGGACTCCCGCCTTTCACGCGGGCAACACGGGTTCGAGTCCCGTACGCGATGCCAGCTTTACCGCCGCAGCAGTTACGATGCTTCCGCTCTCCTTCTTCAAGGAAGGCATATTGGAAAAACGTAATGGCTGCGGTTTTCTTTTGGTCCGGTTCTGCCGGAATCCGGAAAACGCGGACAGGACGGCAGGAAGCGGTATTCCCTTCCTTTTCAAATGCCGGAACATGTCTTACATCTCCCCGGATTTGGCTTTCAGAAAGCCCTGTTATCTTTTAGAATTCCTTACACGCAAACGCCATGGATTACACACCTCTCATTGAAAAACGCCGCCAGCGCCTGGAAGAATTGGAAACGGTCATTGCCGAACCGGATTTTTTCAATGACCAGAAGCGGGCCTCGGAAACCATGAGGGAGCACCGCCGCCTGAAGGAACTGATGGAAACGTGGGATTCCCTGAACGCCACGGAACAGCAATTGGCGGACAATCAGGAGCTGGCGAAGACGGATGACCCGGAGCTGGCGGAACTGGCCGCCCTGGAGATTCCGGAACTGGAAGCCGCGCTGGAAAAACTGCGCAGCGACGTTCAATACAGCCTTCTCCCCCGTGACACGACGGAAGACCGGGACGCCATTATTGAAATCCGCGCCGGCACGGGCGGAGATGAAGCCTCCCTGTTCGCCGGCGACCTGCTGCGGATGTACCAGCGCTTCGCGGAAGAACGCGGCTGGCGCTTTGAGCATCTGGAAAGCAGCCCGTCAGACGTGGGCGGCTTCAAGGAAGTCGTCTGCCGCATCGCCGGAGAAGAAGTGTTCCGCTTCCTGAAGTATGAGGGGGGCGTGCACCGCGTGCAGCGCGTGCCCGCCACGGAAACGCAGGGGCGCATCCACACCTCCACCGCCACCGTGGCCGTCATGCCGGAAGCGGAGGAAGTGGACATAGAAATCCGCCCGGAAGACCTCCGCATTGAAGTGTGCCGTTCCGGGGGCGCCGGCGGCCAGCACGTGAACAAGACGGAATCCGCCGTGCAGATATGGCACATCCCCACGGGCGTCTATGTCCGCTGCGAGGAGGAACGCAGCCAGATGAAGAACCGTGAAAAAGGCATGAAGATTCTGCGCGCCAAACTCTTTGAAGCCAAGAAGCGGGAAGAGGCGGAAAAGTATTCCGCCGCACGCCGCAACCTCATTGGCTCCGGCGGCCGTGAAGAAAAGATACGGACTTACAATTTCCCGCAGAACCGCCTGACGGACCACCGCATCGGCTACACATCCCACAATCTGGACGGCATCCTGATGGGGCAGATGGAAGACCTGATCATGGCCCTCCAGCATGCGGAAATGCAGGAACGCCTGGCGGAAGCCGGCATGTCCTAACCCTCCTTTTCCCTTCATGAAAACCTTACTGGAAGTTCTTCAGTCCGGCACGGACTACCTGGCGCGCCAGGGCTGCGACGAGGCGCGCGCCACCATGCAGCACCTGATGGCCCACGTCCTGCACTGCAACCGCACGGCTCTTTACTCCCGGTTTGACAGGCCCGTTGAAGAAGCGGAGCTGGCTCCCCTGCGCGAGCTGCTGAAACGCAGGGCGGCGGGAGAACCGCTGCAGCACCTGCTGGGCTTTACGGAATTTTTCCGGAGGGATTTCCTGACGGACGCGCGCGCCCTGATCCCCCGCCCGGAAACGGAAGAACTGGTGGAACTGGTGTTAAAGAAAATCCCGGACCGACCGGTACGCGTGCTGGACATGGGCACCGGGTCCGGCATCATCGGCGTCACGCTGGCTCTGGAACTCAAGGAGCGCGCGAAGGAAGTCGTTCTGGCGGACATTTCCCCGCAGGCGCTGGACCTGGCGCTGGAAAACGCCATGCGGCTGGGAGCCAGGGTGTCCACCGTCCAGACGGACCTGTTTGGAAACATCCCCCTGGAAAAACCGGCCCCGCGCCCGGAAGAAGCGGATTCTCCCGGTTCCGCGCCTGAGGAGGAAGAGAAGGACGCCGGACGGGAAATGCGCTTTGACGTCATCGTGGCCAACCTGCCCTACATTGCGGACGGAGAAGAGCTTGCCCCGGAAGTCATGAAAGACCCCCATACGGCCCTGTTCGGCGGCCCGGAAGGCTGGGAAATCATTGAACGCTTTCTGGCCCGCGCCCGGGACTACCTGAATGAAAACGGCTTTGTAGCCCTGGAAATCGGGTATGACCAGGCGGCTGCCGTGACGCAGATCATGGACGGCTACGGCTATAATTACATTGAAGTGCTGAAAGACATGAGCGGCGTCGCCCGCTTCCCCTTCGGTTATCATTAACCATTATTCCTTTCCCCCTTTCACTCCATGCAGGCGGCGCGCATTCTGGTTGACGGACAAAGCGATCTGGTGCTGGACTACGGCATTCCGCCGGAAGCGGGAGACGTAAAACCGGGCTGCCGCGTGCAGGTTCCCCTGCGCAACAGGACGGCCACCGGCACCGTCCTTACGCTGTCCGAGCCGGACCCGGCCTGGAAGGACAAGCTCAAGCCCATTCTGAAACTGATCGACCCGGAACCCTTGATTTCCCCGGTCATGATGAATCTGGCCTCCTGGGCGGCGGACTATTATTCCGTGGCGCTGGACCAGATGATCCGCTGCCTGCTCCCGGAAACCGTCCGTCAGGAAAATACGGCGGAAAAAATGCGGAAAATGGTGCATCTGGAAAAACGCCCGTCCCGGGAGGAGCTGGACGCCCTGTACCGCAAAGCGCCCCGGCAGGCCCAAATGCTGGACTATTTTTCATCTGCGGAACAGGCGGAAGCGCCTCTGGCGGAATTCGGCACCGGGGCTCTGAGCATCGCCCGCAACCTGGAGGCCAAGGGCTTCATCTCCCTGAAGGAGGAATCCGTACACCGCGACCCCAGCTCCGGAGAGCAGTTCGTCCCCAGCCAGCCCATGAAGCTGAACGGCCAGCAGCAGAAAGCGCTGGAAGAAATCACGGTCATGTGCACGGCGGAGCACAAAAAACCGGTACTCCTGCAGGGGGTCACCGGCTCCGGCAAAACGGAGGTTTACCTTCAGGCCGTCTCCCAAATGGTGAAATCCGGAAAATCCGCCCTGATCATGGTGCCGGAAATCTCCCTGACGCCCCAGACCGTCCAGCGCTTCAAATCCCGTTTTGCGGAACTGCCCTCTTCCGTGGCGGTGCTGCACAGCCTTCTGTCGGACGGGGAACGCTTTGACGAATGGCACGCCATCCGTTCCGGAAAGGCCCGCATCGTCATCGGCCCCCGGTCCGCCGTCTTCGCCCCTCTCCAGAACCTGGGGCTGGTGATTGTGGATGAGGAACATGACGCGTCCTACAAGCAGGAAAGCTCCCCCCGCTACCACGGGCGGGACCTGGCCGTGCTGCGAGCCCATCTGGAGGACTGCGCCGTGGTCCTGGGCTCCGCCACTCCCTCCCTGGAAAGCACCCATAACGCTCTGACCGGAAAATATTCCCTGGTGAAGCTCACGGAAAGGGCGGACGGCCAGCAGCTCCCCCTCATCCGCATTCTGGACATGAAGACGGAGGGCAGGAACAAATCCGGCCCCAACGTCATCTCCGAGCGGCTCAGAATGTCCATTGACCGGCGGCTGGACAAGGGGGAACAGGTCATCCTTCTGCTCAACAGGCGCGGATTCGCACGCTCCATCCAGTGCCCGGACTGCGGCCACGTGGTTACGTGCCTGCACTGCTCCCTGCCCCTGACCTACCACCGTACGGAGGACCGCCTCATGTGCCACCTGTGCGGATTCAAGGCCCTGCCCCCCCGCACCTGCCCGGAGTGCCGGTCCGCCAATATCCTGCTCCAGGGATACGGCACCCAGAAGGTGGAGGAAATCCTGCGGCGCACCTTTCCTGCGGCGCGCATCACGCGCGTGGATGCGGACGTGGCCCGGCGCAAAAACGCCGTCAGAACCATTCTGAACCAGTTCCGCGCCCATAAGATAGACATTCTCCTGGGCACCCAGATGATTGCCAAGGGCCTGGACTTTCCCAACGTGACGCTGGTGGGCGTGCTGAACGCGGACCTGGGGCTTCATATCCCGGACCCCCGCGCGGGGGAGCGCACCTTCCAGCTCCTGACCCAGGTGGCGGGCCGCGCCGGCCGCGGCGACCTTTCCGGGGAGGTCATTATCCAGACCTTCACCCCTCAATCCCCCTCCCTGCAGTACGCCCGCCATCACGATACGGACGGCTTCGCGGCGCAGGAGCTGGAAATGCGCCGCTCCTTTGACCTGCCGCCTTTCACCCACATCGCCGTGCTGACCATACGCTCCCAGCATGAAAACATGGCGGAATTCGCCACGCGCACGCTGGCGGCGCGCCTCCGCGGCATGCTGCCTCCCCCCGCCACGATGACGGACCCCATGCCGGCCCCCATCCCGCGCGCGCACGGCCAGTTCAGATTCCAGATCACGGTGAAGGGGCCGTCCGCGCGCATCCTCTCCCGCACCCTGCGGAAGCTGGTGCAGGAGGCGGGGCTGGGGGACGACCTGACCGCCGTGATTGACGTGGACGCCATGTCATTCATGTAAGCCGCCTTGCCAAATCCGGACGGCCGCATTAAAATTCCGGCACAACACAACTTACTATTATGCTGCTTCATTTCTACAAGATGACGGGCGCCGGCAACGACTTTGTCATGGTGGACAACCGCGACCTGGGACTTGCCTCCGTGCTAGACAAGGAAACCATTGAAGCCCTGTGCGACCGCCGCTTCGGCATCGGGGCGGACGGCCTGATTGCCGTGGAACCGTCCCAGGGCAAAGGGGGAACCGTGCGCATGCGCTATTACAATGCCGACGGTGGAGAAGCGGAAATGTGCGGCAACGGGGCCCGCTGCTTCGGCAACTTCGCCGCGGCCCTGCTTCATCATGACAAATCCACTCCCCTCCCCTTTGAAACGATGGCCGGCATCGTGACCGCCACCTTTGAAAGGGACGGGAATGTCACCGTGAACCTGACGGATCCCCATTCCCTGCAGCTTTTTGCGCTGAATGCGGACCCGACGGTTGGAGCGGACGTCCATTTCCTGAATACAGGCGTTCCGCACGCCGTAGCGTTTCTGGACAAGCTGGACGGCCTGGACGTTCCCCGTCTGGGCGCCTACCTGCGTTACCATAGCGCATTCTCTCCAAAAGGCACCAACGCCAACTTTGCCAGAATCCTGTCTCCAGGGCACATCGCCATACGTACTTATGAACGCGGCGTGGAGGATGAAACGCTTGCCTGCGGAACGGGCATGACCGCCAGCGCGCTGCTGCACGCCGTATTGACGGATGCCCCTTCACCCATTCAAGTGGACGTGGCGGGAGGGGATACGCTCAAGGTAGGCTTCCGGCGCACGGGAGACCGCTTTACCAGCGTGACGCTGACCGGACCGGCGGACCTCGTCTTTACCGGAGACATAGAACTCTGACAGCCCCCTCGCGGAAAAACGCCGTTGCCCTCCCGCATCAGGGAGCATGCCTGTTCAGCAGGGAACACTCCGCCTTCACGTAACCGCCGTAATTATTGCAGAACGCCTTGTACACGGCAGGGCCCATATTCGTCTCGCAATAATACTTTACGGTAATGCCGTCCTTCTTGCGTTCCACCTTCAGAAAACGGCTGGACAGCAGAACCAGGTTGCTCTGGTAATTCCACAGAGCCATGTCACGCGCCATTTCCTCATTGATCTTCTCACAAATAAAACTCTCCGGAGGGGGAAACAAAATGGCGCTCACAACGCTGATCAGGCAAATTCCGGGCACCACTCCTATCGCAAGCACTCCATGGCACTTCCTGACAAAGGGGATATGGTTCCGGAACTTCCGGAAGAGGAAGAAACGGAACAAATAACCCGCCAGCAACATCACCGGAAAGGAAACATTCACGTACTCAAAAGCCAGGCTCATTACTCCAAGGGCAAAAAAGCCGATGCCCTTCCACACCTTCCGGTACACCGGGATGCAGGCGCAAAGAAACACGTACAGAATATATCCCAGCAAACAGAGGAAAGGCAGGAGCGTTCCCGTAAATATGTGCTCCACCATGCAGTCCCACGGATATTCCCTGCTGGGAGCACATGCCTCATGAAAAAACATGCACACCATGCTCAGAACCACCAGCCCGGCAAGGAGGATAGCCTTTACTTTTCTTGATTCATACAGAAGCCACAGTAAAACGACGCCAAAGGGCAGTAAATAGCAGCCGATACTGCTGAACACAGTGGACAACATGGGAATGTGAGGAAAGAAATTCATGGCTTGGATGGGAATAACTGACTGGTTAACGACTCAAAGGCATCGGCGACTCTGGCAACAATAATTGGAAATAAAATAAATTCAAACATTCGTTTTCAAATAATGCAGAAAAAATCATATTCTTCTCATAAAAAACCGTTCAGCACGATTCTCCAACTTGACAAAACAACCTTCTGGAAAAGACAATAACGCTCTGATGAAGCACTTTCTTTTCCTCCCGGCGGCCATCCTTCCTCTTCTCCTCTTTCTGCCCCAATGCAGCCGCAAGCCGCTCCTTCCGGAATACACGCCCCTGTGTGCCGGAATGGTGCCCGGAGAACACACCACCCCCCGCGCCCTCCAGGCACGGGAAAACAGAACCTACCGGGTCGGCCCGAAAGGCGGCGTGTATTACATCAATTCCCACAATGAAAAAGTCTACATCAAATCCAGGAGGATTCAATAGAAGACCACGCAGGCACTCCGTAACTTTCCAAATGGGAAATAAATAACGGCTTCACCCGCCCCTTATTTTATTTTAAAGAAAATATTCCGTCTAAAAAACTCATCAAACTTATTTTCTTCTTGCCAAAACGGAAGAGGACGGGTAATGTCTGCCGCACCACAACATTAAATGGTGTCGGTAGTTCAATGGTAGAGCCCCAGATTGTGATTCTGGTTGTTGCGGGTTCGAGCCCCGTCCGACACCCCATCCCCTTTCCTTCATGAAAAAGAGCACTTACGGTGCTCTTTTTTACTATCCAGCTCCATCCGCATGCGCAATCCAGAATTCGTCAAAGCCGCTTTTTCCGCCATTGCGCCGCGCTACGTGGCCACCAACCATGTACTGAGCATGGGCGTGGACCTGCTGTGGCGGCAGCGCGTCGTGCAGCTCGTCTCCGAATGGAAGCCGGAACGCCTCCTGGACCTGGCGACGGGAACCGGGGACCTGGCCCTGGCCATCCTGAACGCCATGCCGGAAATCCGCCTGACCGGCTCCGACTTCTGCCAGCCCATGCTGGACGTAGCGGCCAAACGGGGACTGGACAACCTGGTCTGCGCGGACGCCATGAACCTGCCCTTCCCCTCCGCCTCCTATGATGCAGTCACCGTCGCCTTCGGCCTGCGGAACATGGCCAGCTATCCGGACGCCCTGCGGGAAATGGGCCGCATGCTGCGGCCGGGGGGCCATTTGCTCATTCTGGATTTCTCCCTGCCTGAAAACCTGCTGAAAAGCCCCTACCGTTTTTACCTGCACCGCATCCTTCCCGTCATTGCAGGCTGGATGACCGGCCACCGGGAGGCCTATGACTACCTGGCGGAAAGCATTGAAGCCTTCCCCAGCGGCCAGGCCATGAAAGACCTGCTCAGGGACTGCGGCTACGGCAACATCACGGCGGAACCCCTGAACGGGGGGATCGCCAGCATCTACACCGCCCAGCGATGAGTGCGGGAGACGCGAGAGAGGGCATCATACGCGGCAAGGCGTCGCGCGCCCGCCTGGGGGGTAAACTTGCCGGGCTGTCCCTGCCCCGCCAGATCGCCGTCATTGCCTTCTGGCCCTTCCTGGAACAGCTTCTGAGCTTCTTTGTCACCTCGTCCGACCTCTTCATCGCCACCAAAATCGGGCTGGACGCGCAGGACACCATCAACATCTCCGACGGCATGGGAGCCGTCGTCTTCCTCATGTGGTTCGGCTTCGTCATCCAGGGGTCCATCATGATGGGGGCCACGGCCATCGTCTCCCGCATGACCGGAGCCAGGGATTACCCCCAGGCGCAGCACGGGCTGCACCAGGCCGCCATGCTGGGGCTGCTGGCCGGCATCATCTCCTGCGGCCTGCTCTTCGCATGCAGCGGCTTCCTGGTCACGCACGTGCTGACCATGAATGAAGCCGCCAGGGCCTACGCCCTGCACTACGTCTATGTGGCCGCCTTCGCGGCCCCCTTCAGCGGCGTGGTCTTTGCCATCAATGCCGCCCTGCGCGGCTCCGGAGACACGCGGCTGCCCTTCTGGATCATGATGAGCGTAGGCATCCTCAACGTCATTTTCAGCGTCACTTTCGTCTTTGCGGACGCCCCGCTGGGCGGCTGGCGCATCGGAGGCATTGCGGCGGGAACGGTCTGCGGCTACGGCATCAGCATGTGCGCGCTCCTCTTCATCATGCTGCGGCGCAGGAAAAAAATATTCGCGGGAAGAGAAAACGAATCCCTGGAAGAACTCGTCCGGGAACGCGGGGAACACTATGCGCCGCCGCTGTACCTCAGCCTCTCCCATCTGCGGCCGGATATGGGCATGCAGAAGCGCATCCTGAAAATCGGGCTGCCGCAGGCCGTGGAAGTCTTCGGCATGTGGGGCATCCAGATGTTCTGCCTCTCCATCATCAGCGAACTGCCCATCAAGGGCGTGCTGGGCGTCCACAACATCGCCGTCCGCATTGAATCGCTAAGCTTCCTGCCCGGGTTCGCCATCGGCATGGCGGCCTCCACCCTGGTGGGGCAGTACCTGGGCGCCCGGAACGCGCTCATGGCCCGCATCACCATCTGGAAATGCATGCGGTACGCCATCATCTTCATGACGGGGCTGGGCGTGCTCTTCTGCGCCTTCCCCTCCCTCTTCATGGAGATATTCTCCAATGGCAACATGACGCTCATTGACACCGGCATTCCCGTGCTGCGCACCATGCTGCTGGTGGAGCCCTTTTTCGCCGCCTGCATCGTGATGAAAATGTCCCTGCGCGGCGCGGGCGACACGCGGAGGGTCATGTTCATCTCCTACGGCATCATGGGCTTTTTCCGCGTCATCTGCACCTGGGTCTGGTTCAAGCTGGCTCCGGAAACCATGACCCTGTGGGGCATCTGGCTGCTCTTCGCCTTTGAAATGGCCGTCCAGTCCACCATCCTCTATAAAATCGTCAAGGGCCGGAGCTGGACGAAACTGCAGGTCTGAACCCTTTTTCCGCTTCACCCCGCATGCGTTGCCGTCTGCAAATCCAAAACGTTCACAGCAGGATAAAAACTTTGCTTTCCTCTTCAAATTCTGCTAGCATCCACCCACGTTGTTCTTCAACGGGCTCGTAGCTCAGCGGTTAGAGCAGGGGACTCATAATCCCTTGGTCGTAGGTTCGAACCCTACCGGGCCTACCAAAACAAATCCCCTCAAGTTAAAAACTTGCGGGGATTTTCCTTTGCAGCGTTCAAGACCGCCGGAACAGCTTTTTCAATCTGATTTCCAGCTTTTCCTTAGGCGTTTTCTTCCCGCTGCCTAAATGACGGATGAAAAAATCCCTGTAATGATCCAGCCACAAACCGTCACCCCTTTTTTTCACCTGTTCCACGGGCGATGTAAAAATTTCCAACAGCGCCGCCATCATTTTATCTTCCTTTTCCTGCGTGCGTTCAATCTGCCAGGGGAGGCGCTTGGGCTCCGCCACCATGGAACGCCACAGCTCATCATCCTCATCAATTCTCCTGATCTCTGCCACTACTTCATCCAGTGAGGAAAAACGGTGGCAATTGATAAAAGCTTTGGGGTTATATTCTTCTTCAATTAACGGGTTACCCCAGTAAACAGGAATGGAGCGGGCCAGGAAACTCGTGATTATTTTTTCCGTGGAATATCCCCTGTACCAGGCATTTTCACAGGAGATGGAAAACTTATAAGGTTCCTTCAGCAGCACGCTTCCTTTCATCCAATCATCGGACTCCCTGGGAAAGTCACAGGGCGTATTATTCAAATGCTTTCCTATGGCATTGACTTTCTTGTAAGCGGAAAGGCGGGAGAATAACTGGATGCGGTAGGGATGCCCTTCCCCATGGGAATAAATATAATTGCAGAAGCCGCTTTTTCCAGCCAGGACTCCGGACCAATTTTCCGGAGACAGGCCGTCCAGTAAAACGCGGTAAGAAAAAATATAGGGAGCTTCCAGCACGCGCCCGTCCTGGCCGGACGGATCAAACCCTATATGGTAGTCAAACAGATTCAAATTGGGGGCGATAGCTTCCCCCAATACGTCCATGATCGTGATTTTCCCTACGGATTCCTGTAAAAATTGAAGAAATGTTTCTTTAGTTGACCTATACAACCATGGGAAGGCAATAAGAAAATCCGCCTTGTTCCTATCAATTTCAAACTCGAGAATGGACGGATCAAGATTCCTGAAACGGTATAAAAACACCTTGATCTGCCATTCCTCGGCACCTTCCATGAATCCGATCTTTACCTTCATTGCCACATTTTTTCTAAAATACCAGCGAGGCGATTATACAGGTCCAAGGCGGATAGTCAATGTGCAGAGGATGAATCCATAGATATTTGTTTCCCGTAATATGCTTGTTTAAAGTACTTTTTGCGCATCAGCGGAATTTCATCCAACCAAAACGGTGTTGTACGCACTTTCCAATGCCCGGATTTATCAACTTTCCATTAATTCCAAGGGCAGCTACGCGGGCCGGCCATGCTCCTTCTTCACGGAAAATAAAGGCGCATTAAAATCTTGAAGACCGTTCCCGCACAAAAATCCATTCGCCCGCCATTCCCTCCCGCAACCTGCAAAAGAAGCAAAAAAGAAATGGTAAACCTTCCGGAGCAAACCCGGATATAGACTACCCTTGACAGGAATTCTTCACCGGAACGGATGAGATGGTTTCCGTCGTGAACAAAAACAAACCGTCCGGGAATTCTGCGGAGAATTCCCGGACGGAGGAGGTTCACGCCCGGATGGCGTTCACCATGGCGGACAGGTCGTCATCATATACGAACTTGCACTGGTCTCCGCGCTGCTTGAACAGTTCAAACAGACGCGGCATGTCCGTATCCGGAACGGAGAAGCCCAGCGCATTCAGGCGCATTTTCACGGCGTGCCTTCCGGAATGCTTGGTCAGGGGCAGTTCCGTAGCGCCCCAGCCGATTTCCTCCGGGTCCATCACTTCATACGTGCTGCGGTTTTTCAGCACGCCGTCCTGATGGATGCCGGAACCGTGGGCGAAGGCGTTGGCCCCCACTACGGCCTTGGAGCGTGAGACGGACAAGCCGCTCATGGCGGCCACCATGCGGCTGGTCCGCACCAGTTCCTTCGTCCGCACTCCGGTCTGTACGCCGGAAAAGAAGTCCGGCCGGGAATGCAATGCCATGATGACTTCCTCCAGGGCGGTGTTTCCGGCCCGTTCCCCGATGCCGTTGATGGTTCCCTCCACCTGCTGCGCCCCGGCACGGATGGCCGCCAGGGAATTGGCCACGGCCATCCCCATGTCATCGTGGCAGTGGACGGACAGCCTGGCGCGGCTCACGTTGGGGACATTGGATTTCAGGTAGGAAATCAGGCGGTAGTATTCCTCCGGCATCGTGTATCCCACCGTATCCGGAATGTTGACGACGGCGGCGCCCGCATCAATCACGGCTTCCACCACTTCCGCCAGGAATTCCGGCTCCGTGCGGGAAGCGTCTTCCGCGGAGAACTGCACTTCCCCGCATAATCCGGAAGCCATGGCGACGGCCTTGACGGCCATTTCCCTGATCTGCCCGCGGCTTTTTTCCAGCTTGTACTTCCGGTGGATGGGGGACGTGGCCACCACCAGATGGATGCGCTCCCGGTCTCCGGCAGCCTTCAACGCTTCATGGGCGGCGGCGATGTCCTTTTCCACGCAGCGGGCCAGCCCGCAGACGCGGCTTTTTTCCGTGCGTTCCGCCACGGTGCGCACGGCGTGGAAGTCGCCGTCCGAGATGACGGGAAAGCCCGCCTCGATAATGTCCACTCCCAGAGCTTCCAGCTGCATGGCAACCTGTATTTTCTGCTCCACGGTCATCGCCGCGCCGGGGCACTGTTCTCCGTCTCTCAGCGTCGTATCAAAAATATGTATTTGTTCTTTCATTTACAGTAAAAATGTTAAGGGTTCGTTCCTTCGGAAACTGCGCACGGAAAACGTTCCTGTTCCGGAATCATTCCTTTGGCGCAAATCAAGACCAGCCGTTTACTTCCCTCGCGCCGGAACGGCTCACCGGCGCATATCAAGATATCTTCACGGACTACCGTCCGAGAAGCAGCAATAGACGACCTTGAAGAAACAGGGTGTTTATCTTGCTTATTTTTACCATAACTCCACCCTGAATGGGGGGAACAGAGCAGACGATGCCTTGTTGGCACGTTTTTGTCAAGAGCGGCGGAATACATGGCCTTTTCCGGAGAAGGCATGCCGATGGACACCCCAACCCTTTCCGTGCAGAACCGGCTACATTTCCCTGTGGGAGCGTATTTCCTGGATGGAGATGGAGAGGGAGGCGCGGCCCCGGTACACGTTCCGGTCAATCGTGAAGGCGATGTCCCAGGGGGGATTGGGGAGTTCCCGCTCCGCGCCGTTGAAGAAGATGGCGTCACGTTCCACCATGCCCTGCCGCATGAAGAGTTTCAAGTGGTTGGTTCCCACGCGCTTGGGAGGCTCCGTGGGGAAGACGTCGGAACTCATGAAGAGGGGCTGGGGATTGGAATTGCCGAAGGGTTCCAGCTTTTCATAGCTGTCCAGAAGGTCCAGCGTCAGCGCCTGGAAGGAGACTTCCATGTCTATGTTGAGCACGGGGCTGCGCTGTTCCTCCGTGGTCGTTTCAGAGACGTACCGGTTGAAGGCGCGGCGGAAGTCGTCCATGCGGGATTCCTCAATCACCAGGCCCGCCGCCATGTCATGGCCGCCCCCGGAAACCAGCGTATCCGCACAGTGGTGGATGGCCTGCACCAGGGACACGCCGGGGATGGAGCGGCCCGACCCCTTCCCTACGCCGCTTTCATCAAAGGCGATGACGAAGGTCGGCTTGTGGTACCGCCTCATGAGCTGGGAGGCCACGATGCCCACCACGCCGGGATGCCACGCGCGGGAACCCAGCACGATGACGTTGTCACGCTCCGGATCAAAGGAGTTGTGAAGCATTTCCACCGCATCCGTACGGATGGCTTCCTCTTCCTCCTGCCGCTTGCGGTTGTGGGAGTCCAGCATCTGGGCGAGCTGCACGGCGCGCCTGTTGTCCATGGTCAGCAGAAGTTCTAGGGCGTCCATCGGGGAGTCCATGCGCCCGGCGGCATTGATGCGGGGGCCTATCCTGAATCCCACGTGCGCGGCGTTCAGGAAGCCCGCGTGGTTGGCGGAGTCGGAAGGGCGAATGCCCGCTATTTCCGTCAGGGTTTTCAGGCCCGTATGGCGGCTGTGCGCCAGCCTTCCCAGGCCGTGGCGCACCAGAATCCTGTTTTCGTCCACCAGGGGGACGATGTCCGCCACGGTAGCCACGGCCACCAGGTCCAGATAGAGCTTCAGGTCAAAGGTTTTCAGCTTCCGCTCCTTCAGGAGGGCGTGCGCCAGCTTGAAGACCACGCCCGCGCTGCACAGGTAGGTGTACGGGCTGTTTTCCTCAATTTTGGCATTGACCACCGCCACGGCGTCCGGCCGGCCCAGCGGGCCCGCTTCATGGTGGTCCAGAATGATGACGTCTATTCCCAGGGCGTTGAGCATGTCCACTTCCTTCACGGAGGAGGTGCCGCAGTCCACCGTAATGAGCAGGCTGGGTTTTTCCGCACATTCGCAAAGGCAGCGTTCTATGCCCGCCTCACTGAGGCCGTACCCTTCCCGGGAGCGGACGGGGATGAAGTACTGGGGATCCAGGTCATAAGACATCAGAATGGCCCGGAGAAGCGCCACGGAGGTAACTCCGTCCACATCGTAGTCTCCGTAAATGCACACGGTTTCCCCTTCGTCCACGGCCTGGAAGACGCGTTCCACGGCAACCCTCATTTCCCCCATCAGGAAAGGGTCGCTCAGGTGGGAGAGCCTGGGGTCCAGAAAGAGTTCCGTTTCCGTTCCCCCGGTGAATCCGCGTTGCAGCAGGAGCTGCTTGACCAGCAGGGGCAGTTCCGCGGGAAACGCTTTCAAGACCGGATCATCCTCCCTCACGGAGGGGCGGAGAGTCCAATGAAAGCCCGGTGTCATAACAGTATTTTATCCCGGTGTCCAACAGGGTCAAGGTTGTTTCCGCCGCAGGCTGTCAAAGCAGGGAAAAAACAGGCTTCACGCCGCGTTGCCTCCTTCCGTGAAAAAGCTCCGTCCGGTTTTTTCCGGACGGAGCTGGAATATAAGGATTCAACGCCTGAAACGGCTATTTTTTGGAGGAGAAGACCACCTCATTGATGATTGCGTCAGGCTGGGGGGCCTTGTACGTCAGGCGCACGGCGGAAGTCCCGGCGGGAATGGCAAATTCGGAGGCTCCGGGGCCGGCGTTCCTCTTGCCCACAGGCGTCCAGGCTCCCTCGCCCCGGCGCGCCTGGATGGCAAAGGCGGCGGAACCTACCACGACTACCTTGGTGGCCCTGGGGTTGTCCAGATTGGGAACGATCACGTCCAGCGGCTTGTCAGCGCGGTAAACCGTTTTCAGGTTCCTGTCGCTCAGGGAGACGAGGTTGGTACCGGGATCCGAGGGGGGAACGTCAAATTTGAACATGGTCAGGACGATGTCCTGTTCCTTGCCGCTTTTGTTGACCAGTTTCATGCCCTTGATTCCCCTGGGAAGCTGGTTCGCCCTGGCAATGAAGTTTTTGCCCTGCTTGTCCAGCTTCTGCGCCACAGGCTTGGCGGAGCCTTCCACGTCCAGTTCCACTTCAGCCCAGGAGTTGAGGTCATCCCGTTCCAGGTTGATTTCCAGCCAGGTGGCGTCCGTGGGGCCGTCCAATTGCAGGGAGATGAATTCTCCGGGCTTCATTTTGTGCGTTTCCATCACGCGGTTGATCCGCACGATTTTGTCTGATTTCTGCACGGAAACTCCTTCCAGCCCCGCCACGTTGGAGGCGGCCATGGCTGAAGGCGGCGTGTTCACGGCAATTTCGCGCACGGCGGTCCACACGGCACGGCCATTGTCCGTTTTCTTCGGTTCAATGACGCGGTAGCGGACGGCACGGAGGGAAACAGGCTTGGGCGCCTGCCACACCACCTGCATGCCGGAGGTTTCCGGCCCCAGCGGCTTCCATGTCTTCATATCGCGGGAGCCTTCAAGCTGTCCCTTGGCTACATAGTCGCCGTCCTTGTCATTGCGGCCCATCAGCACTTCCACGCTCCGCACGGGAATCGGCATGCCGTAGTCCACGCCATACCAGTCACCCGGCTGGCCATAGGCGCCGGAGTGCCAGTAGGAGCCGCGGTCCCCGTCACAGAAGAGTTCCGCCTTGTCCATATTGCCGCCCTTGACCAGCGGCTTGGGGGAAAGGGCCGGAGTACCCGCAATGGCGGGGAAGGTCTTTTTGGAAACGATGTCCGCCAGTTCATTGACGGCGGGCGTCATCACCCGGGAACCGGTTTTCACCGCGGAGCGGTACAGCTGGCCTTCCTGGTTATGGCGGCGGGAGATGCCGTCCATGGCCGCCAGCGCCTGCGTGGCCTGCACCAGCTGGGTCACGGCATCCTTCATATTGTTTTCCTCCAGCGCCGCCACGGCATACTGGCCGGCGCGGCCCAGTTGTTCAAAGGCATCCACCCACGCGCCGATTTCCTTCATCAAGCGGGGGTTGTCCGCCTTGGCCCGGATGACGGGCGCGGCGGCGGCCATGCGGGCGAATTCCTTCTTGAGCAGGGCCGTATCCGCCTTCACCACCTTTCCTTCCCGGGCGGCTTCCAGCACGCGCTTGACCACGGGTTCCATTTCCACGGATTCCTCACGCCGGAAGCCGTGTCCATTGGGCCCCTGGTCGGAGTTGTGGTCCACAAAGGCCTGCATGGCTTCCTCCGCTTGCGGGAACAGGCGCCTGACGCCTTCCTTCCAGGAGTCTTCCGATTTGAAGCCGTTAATATTCCAGGCATAGTCCGCTATGCCGAAAAGCGTCACCTTGGACGCTTCCGGCTTGTCCATGGGATTGGAGACGAAGCCGCCCATGGATTCCTTCGCGCCGGGTTCCGTGGCAAGGCCGTAGACGCGGCCCATGCACAGGTTGGAGCGGCAGTAGTCCGTCACGGGGAAGTTCCACCACACATAGGAGGGTCGCTTGATTCTTTTGTTCACCCACTGCTGCCCTTCCAGGGTAATGTCATGACATACGGAGTTGCCCGTCCACATGACGTGAATGGAAGGGTCCAGCTGTTCGCCCAGCACGTCCAGATAGGTTCCGGGCTTGGGGTCCGCCCAGCCGCGGTTGTACTGGGTGGGGCACATGACCAGGGGAGTAACGTCCTTCTTGACCTTGACGAATTCATTGTTGATCTTGTTCAGCAGCAGAGCCTGCTTGTCCGCCTTGGTGCCTTCTCCGAAGATGTCGTCAAAGAACACGGCAAAGGAGCGCACGCCCAGCTTGTACATCATCTCAAATTTCTTGATGACGTTGTTCATGTCCTCTTCCGTCCACTTGATGTCCTTGCCGGGGTGGATGGCCCAGACAAAGTCCACGTGGTTTTCCCTGGCCACCTTTACCAGTTCCTTGATCTGGGCGGCCTGGTCCGCAGGATAGGGGTCCCGCCAGTGCGGGGAGGAGTGGTAGGGATCGTCCTTCGGTCCGTAGATGTACGTGTTCATCTTGTTCTGGCCGTAAAAGCGCAGCTGGCTCAGACGGGCCTCATGGCTCCACGGAGTGCCGTAGAATCCTTCCACCGTTCCACGGAATTCAATGTCCGGCCAGTCCGTGATTTCTCCCACGGGGAGGGTCACGCCTTCGCCGCCGGTCTTCGCGCCAAGCTGCCGCAGCGTCTGCATGGCGTAAAACGCGCCGCGTTCGTCATGGGCGCCTATGGCCACTTTTCCCTGCGGGGAGATGACCAGCTTGTAGGCCCCTGATTTTTCCGGAACGCCGTTCAACAGCTTGCTGGCCGCCGTCCTGGCGGAGCGGATCACTACGGAAGGCTTTCCGGAGAAAGCAACCGTCCGGGAGGTGAGCTTGGACTGCTGGGGAGCCGGGTACACGGCGGGCGCCGCCGCAAGGGCGGAGCCGCCCAGCAGGGCTGCCACGCTCAAACCACATTGAAGAAGTTGGAAACCATTCATGATGATGCGCGATAATGGAATCAAAAAACACTTTCCACCTCAAGAAAAAACCGTCCACTCCCATTCTTCAATACGTCACCCGGGAAAGGAGCGGAAGAAGGCTTCAAGGCGGCGCGCCTTCCCCGAGAACGCTTCCTGTGCCGCCTTGGCCTATTCCGTCCCCCCGCATGAAATCCACCGCCGGGACGACTTTCAGCCGGCGGTTCCATGCTGCTCTTTCAGGACAGGCGGCCATGTACCTTTTTGCGTCTTGCAGTCCCATGCTTCCGGTGTAGAATATATTTCCCCTACCCCCCTTCCTCCCCATGGAATTTTTCATTCTTCTGCTGGTCCTCGGCCTGCTTTCCGGAATGGTCTTCACCTTTGTGAAGGCCTGCCAGGTCGTTTCTCTGGAACAAAAAGTCCGCACCCTGGAAACGGAAGTTGCCGGATTGAAGGAACGGCTGAATTCCCGTTCCTCCCCGCAGAGGCCCCCAGCTGAAACCAGAAAGAGCCTTCCGCCCCCCGCGGAAAGTCCGGTGCAGCCCATCCGTACGCTTCCCTCCGCCCCGGTACGGGAACCCGCCCACGCCCTTCCCTCCCGGCACAGCCTGCAGCCGGTCCGGAACCCCAGGCCCGCGCCGTCGCGCCCCGCGGCCTTTTCCTGGGAATATTTCATCGGCGCCAAGCTGCTCTCCTGGATAGGAGGGTTTGTGCTGTTCCTGGGAACCGGTTTTTTCGTCAAGTACAGCATTGACAATGATCTGATCTCTCCGGAATGGAGAGTGGGCCTCACTTATCTGGCTGCCGCCGTCCTTCTGGGCGCCGGCCTGTCGCGGCTGAGGAAGAAGTACCCCATCCTTTCCGGCACGCTGACTTCCACGGGCATCCTGGTCCTGTACCTGGCTACCTGCTCCGGACGCATGTTTTACGAGCTTCCCTTTTTCACGATGGCCATCGCAACCATTCTGCTGGCGGCCACCACGGCGGCGGCCTTCATCCTGGCGGTGCGCCTGCGGTTCCGCGTGATCGCCTTCCTGGGCATCATCGGCGGTTTTCTGACCCCGGTCATCCTGTCCACCGGCCAGGACCATACGGCCTCCCTGTTCCTGTACATGACCATTCTGAACGCCGGGCTGCTCGCCGTCGTGGCCGCTACCAGATGGACGGGAGCCGGAGGAGCCGGACTGGCGGCCTATACCGTCCTGCTGATGGGCTGGTTTGACGAATACGGCGGCCCCTCCCATATTCCCGCCGTCGTCATCCTGTCCCTCTGCACCCTGCTGCTGTACGGGGGTTACGGCCTGTATGCCGGCACACGGCAGGCTGAACCGGACCGGAAGGGAGGCCCCTTCCTGCTGGCCTTCTGCGCCATTGCGGTCACCTGCCTGACGGCATTCCGCCTTCAGGCGGAGTGCAGCTTCCGGTTCCTTTCCCCTTCCTCCCACCTGCTTCTCCTGCTGGCGGGAATGCTTCCCATGATCGCCCTGCTCCCGCTGGCCCGCGCCAAAAGCACGTACTGGTCCTGCTTTCTTCCCATGGGGCTTTTCACCGTTTTCTATTTTTACCAGTCTTCCGCGGAAGAAGCCTCGCAATCTGCCCTCTGGATATCCTCCCAGCTCCAGGGCCTTTTCTGCCTGTTCATGATTCCGGCGTCTTATGCGGTGCTGTCCGCACGCACGCCGTCCGGCGGGGCCTACCTGGCGGAGCTTCAGCCAGGCGTCAGAATTTCCTGCTGCGCCACGGCGGCTCTCGCGTGGCTGCTGGTCATGCACCCGCTTTCACCTTACCCCTTTTACGTTTTCCTGACGGCGGCCACGTTCTGCGGAATGGCGGCATGGCACCGGAGAGGGCAGGCCCTGATAACCGCGGCGGCCGGGTACACGATTGCGGCGTCCTGGCAAGACATCCACCCCGCCGGTTCCGCAGTAATTTTCCTGGCGATTTTCCTGCTGCCCCTGCTGCTGGCCCGGCGGTTCCGCAGCGGCTTGCTGGGCTGGAGCGCCTCCGCCCTGGCATTCCCCCTTTTTTACCTTTCCTGGTGGCTCTTCGGGACGGCCCATCATCCGGAGGCTACCCACTTCTGGGATTCCACCGTCGCGCTTGCCTGTGCGGCGCCTCCTTTGCTGGCGGCCCTGGCCCTGAGGCGGCTCCCGGAGGAAACGCTTTTAAAGCGTTCCGCCGTCCTCTGCTTTTATTATGGAGCAGCCATCGGCATGCTGACGCTGGCCATCGGCCTCCAGTGGACGGGCGCCCCCCTGACCGTAGCCTGGTCCCTGGAAGGGCTGGCCCTTCTGCTGCTGTGCGGCAAATTTCCCCTGCCCAGGCTGGCCTGGACGGGATTTTTCCTGCTGGCCTTCCTGTTCGTCCGCAACGGCCTGTCCCAGGCCTTCGTGCAGCTTGACCCTGCCGGAATGCCGGCCTTGCGCACAATGTTCGCCACCATGGTTTTCTGCTGCATGGCCGGAGCCTGGTGGGTCCAGAGGAAAGTGACGCCGCGCCTGCCGCGGGGCCGCAGCTCCGGTCTCCGCGTTCTTGTTGCGGCCCTGAACATTTTCGGGGCCATCCTGCTTTTCATCTGGATGAATACGGAAATATCCTGCGGCTTCGCCGCGCCAGGAGACCATCCGCTGATGATCCAGTTCGGGAGCAGCGTGGCGCAGGACCTCACCATTTCCATCGCCTGGAGCCTCTTTGCCCTGGGCCTGATCGCCACGGGGTTTGACATCAGGTCTTCCAGGGTGCGCATGGCGGGGCTCGCCCTGCTGGGCATCACCCTGTTGAAAGTCGTCTGTTATGACATTTCCAGCCTTGGGCAACTGTACCGCGTGGGAGCCCTGGTGGGGCTGGCCGCCATCGTGCTCATCTCCTCCTTCCTGTACCAGAAGTTCACCATGAAGCTGAGGAACAAAAAGAAGAGCCAGGGAGAGGCCCTGAAAAGTTAGCGTCATCTCACTTTGGAAGACAAATTTGACCATTGCATCACTTAAAGGGCGGTTCATAATGCGGAACATGCTCCGGCGCATCCTGATTCCTTTTCTGTGTCTTCTGGGCCTGTTCTGCACTCTTCAGGCCCAGGACGGCCCCGTCCTGAAAATAGCGGCCCTGCATCCTGTCCTGGGAGACATGGCACGCTCCATCGGCGGCAGCCACGTGCAGGTGGCGGACCTGCTGCGCCCCAACGGCAACCTGCACAGCTTTGAACCCGCTCCGCAGGACATCGCCGCCGCCGGGCAGGCGCGCCTGGTGCTGGCCTCCGGCAAGAATCTGGAGCCGTACCTTCCCAAGTTGAAGGACGCGCTGGGCGGCAGGGCGCAGATTCTGGACCTGGGAGCCTCCATTCCGGACGTTCCCGTGGCGGCGGACACCGCGGACCATGACCACGGGCATGACGGGGACTGCTGCGCCCACGGCCCCAACGATCCCCACTGGTGGCACACCCCGGCCAACATGAAACGCGCCGCCCGCGCCCTGGCCGCCGCGCTCACGCGGATGGACCCGGCCCATGAGCAGGATTACAAGGCCGGACTGGCCCGGTGGAACAGAAAGATGGACCAGCTTTCCTCCTGGGCCAGGAAGGAGCTTGCGGACATTCCGGAAGCGGACCGCATCCTGGTGACGGGGCACGCGGCCATGAACCATTTCTGCAAGGAGTTCGGCTTCCGCAGCATCAGCATCCAGGGGGTGAGCCGTGAAGACGAAGGCAATTCCGCCCAACTGGCCTCCACGCTGAAGAAGCTGCGCGCAGCCGGGGTGAGGGCCCTGTTTCCGGAATACTCCTCCAACCCCAAGAGCCTCACGGAAATCGCCAAATCCCTGAATATCCCCGTTGCGAGACCGATCAATACCGACGGACTGGCTCCGGACGGACATACGTTCGAGCCCATGTTCAAGCAAAACGTCGGCATCATCAAGGAAGCCCTTTCCCCGTCCCCCAGGCCATGACCAGCACTCCCCTGCGCCAGTTTTTCCCCACCCTGGGGGTCGTCCTCCTGCTGGGGTTCTTTCTTTACAGCATGACGGCGGGCACACCCGGAGCGCAGGAAGCGGACCGCCCTGCTCCCGCGGCGCAGGCCGCGGACGTTCCCACGGTCCTCACGGTCAGGTGCGCCCACCGTCCGGAATCCCTTTCCGTATCCTGCGGCGGCCGCATCCTCTGGCAGTCCGGAACGCCCGGCCTGCATGAAGAAGTGGAGTGCGGCCTTCCGCTGGAAGACGGCTCCGTGACGCTCACCGTTTCCGCCCGATGGCCGGAAGGCACGCCGGACACCCCCGTTACGCTGGAACTGGAACCGGAGGGCAGGCCGTCCGCCTCCGCCACCCGCTGGTCCTTCGGCCCTTCCCTGAACGACAGCTACTCCTTCTCATGGAAATGAACAGCCCAGCCCCTCCCTGCTCCCAGGACCACATCTGCTGGGGCGCGCATGCCAGCCACCCGGACCGCCACCGGCTGGAAGTGCGGAACCTCAGCGTGTATTACGGGAGCCTTCTTGCCCTGAACGGCATCAGCTTTTCCATTACCTGCGGCCATACGCTGGCCCTGATGGGACCCAACGGCGCGGGAAAATCCACGCTGATCAAGGCCCTGGCCGGGCTGCTCCGTCCCGATTCCGGGGAAATCCTGTGGAACGGCAGACCCCTGCACGATACACCGGGCGAAATAGCCTACCTGCCCCAGCGTTCCGACGTGGACTGGTCCTTCCCCATCACCGTCCGCGCGCTGGTGGAAATGGGCCGCTATCCGTCCCTGGGCCTGTGGAAAAAATTCGGGCGGCATGACCGGGACATCGTGGAAAAATCCCTGAACGCGCTGGGCATGGAATCCCTGGCGGACCGCCAGATTTCAGAACTCTCCGGAGGCCAGCAGCAGCGGGCCTTCCTGGCGCGGGCCCTGGCGCAGGAAGCCCACGTCCTGCTGCTGGACGAACCCTTCACTGGGCTGGACGCCCCGGCCTGCCAGTCCCTGGGGCGGCTGCTGGATTCCCTAGCGGCGGAAGGGCGGCTGGTCATCGCCTCCCATCACGATTTGAATACGGCGGCGGACATTTTTGACACCATCCTGCTGATGAACCGCGAGCTGGTCGCCTTCGGCCCCCCGGAGGAAGTGCTTGCTACCGCACGCATCCGGGAGACGTATGGAATGGAACCTCAACCGGAAACCCAAGTTTCATGATGGACGACTTTCTTCAATTCCTCCGCGAACCCATCGCGCAGCGCTCCCTGCTGGCATGCGTCATGATCGGCTTCGCCAACGGCTTCGTCAGCGGACTGGTCATCCTGAAAAAATCGGCGCTACAGATCGGCACGCTCTCCTGCGCCCTGCTGCCGGGCATAGCGGTGGCGGTGCTCCTCTTCGGCCTCACCCGCTGGAGCCTCCTGACGGGGGCCGTGGTGGCCGCCCTGCTGGTGGGCCTGGGTTCCCTCTTCGTCTCCCGCACGTCCCGGCTGAACCAGGATACCGCCCTGTCCATCCTGCACACCACGGCCTTCGCCGCGGGCTTCATCGTGCTGGTGCGGCTGGGCCTCCAGCAGAAAATTGACGACTGGCTGTTCGGCTCCATCATGAGCCTGTCCGACTCCGACCTGTGGATCGCCTTCGCCATCAGCTCCGTCAGCGTCCTGATCCTGCTGCTCTTCCGGCGCCCCATCCTGATCTACCTCTTTGACCCGGACATCGCCACCACGCTGGGCATTCCCTCCCGCCTTATCAGCTACGGCATCTTCACCCTCATCATCCTGGTGCTCGTCTCCTCCCTCCAGGCTGTGGGAGCGTTCCTGACGCTGGGGCTGCTCGTCGGTCCGGCCGCCACGGTGTACATGCTCACCAACAAGCCTTCCCACCTTTTCTGGGGCGGCGGAATCATCGGCGGACTGGGTTCCCTGCTCGCCTTTTACCTGTCTTTCCCGCTGGGCTGGCACCTGGGCGCAACCATCATTCTGGTGCTGGGAACCTTCTTCTGCGCAGCCTATTTGTATTCATCACGGTGCGGGCTTCTAAAACAGCGCAGAAAGAATTCTTCCTCCGTACAATAACAAGGCCCGTTTTCATGACAATCCATGACACGCAGACTACTAGTCCGCCGTGGGGGCCGCCATTATAATGCGGGTTGTGAAAAAATGTGAGATATGCTCTGCACCGGCAACGGTGTTCCTGACACAGATCATCAACGGGAAATCCACCAAATTCTGCCTCTGCGCCAAATGTGCCCAGGAGCGGGGCCTGCTGGATCCTGACGCCTTTGATCTGGCAGAGAAACTGTTCCCGAACCTTCAGGGCCAGTTCGGAAAGGAAGGCGCGGCGGACCCCGCCGCCCCCATTCCGGCCCTGCAGTCCCTACCGCTCACAAGCTGCCCGATCTGCTCCTTCACCCTTCAGGATTACAAAAATGTAGGACGCCTGGGCTGCAGTGAATGCTACAACGTCTTTGAAGAAGAGATACTCCCTCTTCTCACCCAGATTCAGCCTGATTCCCACCATCACGGGAAAACGCCCGAACGGGCGGAAAAGCGTGAAACGGAAACCCATACCATTAGTGATCTGGAACAACAACTTTCCCTGGCAGTGGCAAGAGAGGATTATGAACGCGCGGCCAAGCTCCGCGATCAAATCAAGCAATTGCGCACGCCGACCAATTAACGTACATGCTCTTTGACGACTTACTCAACAACCCCGCCAAATGGATGGTGGAATCACGGGATGAACACGACATCGTTCTCACCTCCCGCATCCGCCTGGCACGCAATCTGACCGCCACCCCTTTTCCCGGCTGGGCCACGCGCCAGCAGAGGGAGGAAACGCTGAAGCTCACCTCCGGTGAAGCGCGCCAGATCCCCGTCATGAAGGGAGGCTACTATGCGGAACTCTCCGGGCTCACCCAGCAGCAGAAACAGCTGCTGGTGGAACGCCACCTCATTTCCCGGGAACTGGCCGCGCGCTCGGAAGGCTGCGCCGTCCTCATCTCACGCAGCCAGAACGCCAGCATCCTCTTCAATGAGGAGGACCACCTGCGCCTGCAGTACATCCTGCCCGGCATCCAGCTTAAAAAGGCGTGGGGAGTCATCTCCAAAATAGACTCTGAACTGGAAGCTAGGCTCCCGTACGCCTACAACACGCGGCTGGGCTACCTTACCGCCTGTCCCACCAACCTGGGCACGGGGATGAGGGCCTCCGTGATGATGCACCTGCCGGGCCTCGTCATCTCCGAACAGATGCAGCAGGTCGTTCAGGCGGCCGTGCAGCTCAACATCACTGTCCGCGGCCTGTACGGAGAAGGGACGGAAGCTACCGGCAACCTCTTCCAGATTTCCAACCAGACCACGCTGGGAGACAGCGAGGACCAGATCGTGGAACGCATGACCCGCTTCACCTCAGACCTGGCCCACCAGGAATGGAACGCGCGAAGGCGGCTGCTCCAGGCCTCCTCGCTCCAGGTGAAAGACCGCGTTTCCCGCGCCTACGGCCTCCTGACCAACGCCACCCTGCTATCCACGCAGGAAGCGCTGGCGCTGCTCTCCTTCCTCCGGATGGGAGCCTCCCTGGACATCTTTTCCCACCAGGCATTAAAAAACGTCAATAAAACCATACTGAACATTCAGCCGGCCCACCTGGCCCGCCTGTCCACCACGGACCAGACAACCCCCGAAGACAGGGACCAGATCCGTGCGGACATTATCCGGAAGGAACTTTCCGGCAACTGATGCAACAACAAAACTTCTTTACAATACATGAACAACTTTACGCCTAGGGCGCAACAAGTGCTGGCGCATGCGCGCCGGGAAGCGGACCGCTTCAATCATCATTACATAGGGACCGAACACCTGCTCCTCGGGCTGCTCAAGCTGGGCAAGGGCGTAGCCGTCACCATCCTGGAAAACCTGGGGGTGGAGCTTACCGCCGTGCGCAGGCAGGTGGAGGAACAGATAGGCCGGGGCACGGAGCCCCAGGCGGAGGGCAACATCCCGTACACCCCCAGGGTACGCAAGGTTCTGGCGATGGCCAACCGGGAAGCCCAGGAACTCAACCACACGTACGTGGGCACGGAACACCTGCTCCTGGGCCTCATCCGGGACGGCGACGGCGTGGCCGGACAGATTCTGCGCCACTTCGGCGTGGACCTGGAACAGGCGCGGCGCGAGCTGCTGGATGTACTGACGCCCAAATACCAGATGGATGCGGATGAAGACAATATCATTCCGGACGACGATGACGACGAGGAGGAAAACGAATCCCCCGCCATCCCGACGGACGAACCTTCCTCCCCTCCCTATGCCAGGCAGCAGAAATCCAAGACTCCCGCTCTCCAGGCCTTCGGCCGGGACATGACCCAGCTGGCCCGTGACGGCAAGCTGGACCCCGTCATCGGCCGCTCCTCGGAAATTGAGCGCGTCATCCAGATCCTGTGCCGCAGGAACAAGAACAATCCCGTCCTGCTCGGTGAAGCCGGGGTGGGCAAGACCGCCATCGTGGAAGGGCTGGCCCAGGAAATAGCCCAGGGCCACGTTCCGGAACTCCTGCGCAGCAAGAGGGTCATCTCCCTGGACCTGGCGCTGATGGTGGCCGGCACCAAGTACCGCGGCCAGTTTGAAGAACGGCTCAAGGCCGTGATGGATGAAATACGCCGTGAAGGCAACGTCATCCTCTTCATTGACGAGCTGCACACCATCGTGGGCGCGGGCTCCGCGGAAGGCTCCATGGACGCCTCCAACATCATCAAGCCCGCCCTCTCCCGCGGGGAGCTCCAGGCCATAGGCGCCACCACGCTCAATGAGTACAGAAAGCACATTGAGAAGGACGCCGCCCTGGAACGCCGCTTCCAGCAGGTGCAGGTGGGGGAACCCTCCGTGGAGGATACCATCCAGATCCTGGCCGGCATCCAGCCCAAGTACGAGGAACACCACAAGGTGCACTACACGAAGGAAGCCATTGAGGGAGCCGCCAAGCTCTCCCACCGCTATCTGACGGGCCGCTTCCTGCCGGACAAGGCCATCGACATCCTGGATGAAGCGGGAGCGCGCAAGCGCGTCTCCCAGATGACCCGCCCGGACCACATCAGCGAAATGGAAGTCCGCATTGAGGAAATCAAGGAACGCAAGGACAAGGCTGTGGAGGCTCAGCTCTTTGAGGAAGCCGCCCGCCTCCGCGACGAGGAAAAACAGGCCAAGGCGGAACTCCAGAACATGCTGGACACCTGGCGCAACTCCTACGAGACCAACTACGTCCCCGTAACGGATGAAGACGTGATGAGCGTGCTCGCCAAATGGACCGGCATCCCGCTGGCCCGGATGGAGGAAAAGGAAACCACCAAGCTCCTGCGCATGGAGGAAGAACTGAAAAGCAAGGTCATCGGACAGGACGAGGCGGCCTCCGCCATCGCCCGCGCCCTGCGGCGCAGCCGCGCGGACATCAAGGACCCGCGCCGCCCGATCGGCTCCTTCCTCTTCCTGGGCCCCACCGGGGTGGGCAAGACCTACCTGGCCCGCAATCTGGCGGAAATCATGTTCGGCACCGCGGACGCCCTGATCCAGGTGGACATGAGCGAGTACATGGAAAAACACACCACGTCCCGTCTCATCGGTTCGCCTCCCGGCTACGTAGGCCATGACGAAGGCGGCCAGCTCACGGAGGCCGTCCGGCGCAGGCCCTACTCCGTCATCCTCTTTGACGAAGTGGAAAAGGCCCACCCGGACGTCATGAACCTGCTTCTCCAGATTCTGGAGGAAGGCAGCGTGACGGACTCCCTGGGGCGCAAGATCAACTTCCGCAACACCATCATCATCCTGACCTCCAACGTGGGGGCCGCCTCCGCCAAGCGGCAGAGCGCCATGGGCTTCGGCGCCATGTCTGCCGACCATGCGGACTACGCCGCCATGAAGGAAAAGATTCTGGAAGCGGCGCGCAAGCAATTCCGCCCGGAATTCCTGAACCGCTTTGATGACATCTCCGTCTTCCGGATGCTGGAACGGGATGACTTGGAACGCATCGTCCAATTGGAAGCGGACAAGCTCATCTCCCGCCTCAAGACCAAGAACATCACGCTGGCCCTGAGCCCGGAAGCCCTGAGCCTCATCATCAAAAACGGCTACGATCCGCAATACGGCGCGCGCCCGATGCGCCGCGCCATCGAACGGCTGCTGGAAGACCCCCTAGCGGAATCCCTGCTGAGGGGAGACGTGAAACCCGGTGACAAGATTGAAGCCGTGGAAACGGACGGAACGGAAACGCTCACCTTCCTGCACGTCAAGGACAAGGCGGCTCCGAAAACCAGGGCGCCACGCAAAAGAACGCCGCGCAAGCCAAAGGCGGAATAACCGCATGAACAATACCTGAACAGAAACCCTCCGCATGGATTCATGCGGAGGGTTTTCTTCTTTGGCGCAAACCCCGGACCGCCGCCGCGGAAGGGAAAGCCTCTTCCTCTTTCATTCTCCCCTTCCCTGGTGAAAGGTTGCTTAAGGAACGCCGTATTTTTTGAATATGCCTCCTGCCCTTTTCAACATCTGGATCATCTTCATACAGGCATGTCTGCTCCTCCCGGCGGCCTATGCCTTGGATACGGAAGAACTGGACGCCGCCCGGGAAGTCATCATCCGGACCGTTCCCGAACTGAAACATTCTTCCGGAACCTTGAAACTGGAACCCATTCCCCGGCAAAATGGCTGCGACGTCTTTGAAACGGAATCCTCCGGCGGCACGCTCACCATTCGCGGAAGCAGCGGAGTGGCTCTCTGCCGCGGATTTTACGACTATCTGAAAACCAACAACCTGGGCATGGTCAGCTGGGAAAATAAAAGCATCCGCTGGCCGGAACGCCTTCCGGATACCGCCCGGAGGAAGGTCGTCTCCCCGGTGCGGCACCACTACTACCTCAACGCAGTAACTTACGGGTACACGGCGCCCTACTGGACATGGGACCGCTGGGAGCGGGAAATAGACTGGATGGCCCTGCACGGCATCAACCTTCCCCTGGCCCTTGCGGCAACGGAAGCGATCGGCACCAGAGTTTGGCGGCAGCTGGGGCTTACCCGGCAGGAAATTGACGCGTTCCATGTGGGTCCCGCCCACCTGCCCTGGCAACGGATGGGCAACATCGTCAACCATGACGGCGCTCTTTCCGACGCGTGGCACGAGGACCAGGTGGCCCTCCAGCACAACATCCTGCACCGCATGAAATCCCTGGGCATGCAGCCCGTCTGCCCGGCCTTCGCGGGATTTGTCCCTGCTGGGCTGAAAAGGATTTATCCGGACGCCAAGCTCCTGAAACTGGGCTGGGGAGGCTGGCCGGAGAAAAACGCGGCCCATCTTCTTTCACCGTCTGATCCCCTCTTCCGCGCCATAGGCTCCATGTACATGAAGGAATGGCAGAAGGAATTCGGAAAAAACACCTACCACCTGGCGGACTCCTTCAATGAAATGGAACTGCCGGTCTCTGCGGAAAATGCCGCGGCCGGGAATGAGATGCTGGGAAACCTGGGGGAACAGGTCTACCGGTCCATCTCCTCAGTCAATCCGGACGCCGTCTGGGTCATGCAGGGCTGGATGTTCGGATACCAGCGTAATATCTGGAACGCGGACTCCCTGCAAGCGCTGCTGCGCAAGGTGCCGGACGACAAGGTTCTCCTGCTGGACCTGGCGGCCGACTATAACAGGCATTTCTGGCGCAACGGCATGAACTGGGAAGTCTTCAAAGGCTTCTTCAACAAGCCCTGGGTTTACAGCGTGGTGCCCAACATGGGAGGCAAAAGCGCCATGACGGGGCCTCTGGAATTTTATGCCAACGGCCATTTGGAGGCCCTGAATTCCCCTCTTCGCGGGCGGCTGGCAGGCCTGGGCATGGCCCCGGAAGGCGTGGAAAACAACGATGTTCTCTACGAACTCATTACGGATGCCGGATGGAAGGGAACGCGGACGGACCTCACGGAATGGCTGGACCATTACTGCACGGCCCGTTATGGGGCGTGCCCCCCTTCCATGAAACAGGCATGGGACTTGTTCCGCCGCACGGCCTATTCAGAACTCCGGGACCACCCGCGCTTTAACTGGCAGCTGCGTCCGGGCGCAAGAAACTGCACCATGAATACCAGTGAGGATTTCCTGAAAGGCCTCTCACTCTTCGTCCACACTCCGGGGCTGGAACAATCCCCCTTCTTCCGGCAGGATGCCATTGAAATGTCCGTGCATTACCTGGGTATCCGCATGTTCCAGGCATCCAGGGCGGCGCTGGAAGCCCTGGACGAACAGGACTATCCCCGGGCCACGCAATCCATGGCCTATTTCCGGAAGCTGGCCCTGTCTGCGGACGCCCTGCTGGAAGCGCACCCTGCCTGGCGGCTGGAACGCTGGATTGCATTCGCACGCCGGCATGGCTCCACGGAAGCTGAAAAAGACAGGTATGAAGAAAACGCACGCCGCCTGGTCACCGTATGGGGGCCTCCCGTGGACGACTATTCCGCAAGACTGTGGAGCGGCCTGATCCGGGACTACTACCTGCCGCGCTGGGAACACTTCATCAACTGCCGCATGCAGGGAAAAGCGCCGGACATGGCCGCCTGGGAAAAAGGCTGGGTGCGTTCCCGCGGGGTAAGCCCGGCAACCGCCCCGCAGGACATCGTCCAGGCCTGCCGGGAAGCCGTACGCCAGGCTGGGCCTCTGCCGCCGGCTCTGGCGGCATCCCGTCCGGGCACCGTGATCGGAAACTGGACGCCGGAAGACGTGTCCCCCGCCTGGAAGGAACTCTTCTGGCCCGTTTCCGCGGAAGACCTGCGCCGCCTGCACGGCGTCCGCTTCATTTACACATCCGGAAGGCATGCGCTGGACATAAGCCGCGTGGAAATCATGGGAGACGGAAAAGTCCTGGCCACGGACGCCCATGCAGGGCGCGCAGGGCTTCCTTCATCCCGCGCCGTCTACCATCTTTCCGTTCCCGATGGAAGCCGGGCCAATAACGGATGCGTCATCCGCGCCAGAGTCAAATCTGCAGACGGACCCGACTCCCACGGGAAAGTGGAACTCCTCTTGCAGAACTGACCTCGCTAAACAAAGCCCGCAAACAAAATACAGTTGCTGGTCCCCCGCATTTTCTGGACGGCACGGATTTATAATCCGGAGTCAAGCCCCTGTTTTAAAAATAAAGAACTTGCGGCAAAAACTCCGGACCCCTTAAAAAGCGTCCCGGCATTGTCCGGCCCATCCGGGGAACGCCGCAAGCCTTTGCGGCATTTAAAGTTCAACGCCTGTAAGACTTACTGGTTTTCAGGAAAGAGAGTTTACTAACACTCTCTTTGGTTCCAGATGCCGCAAAGGCTTGCGGCGCTTCTGGGGGCACCAGCACCATTCCCTTTTTTATCACGGATTATAAATCCGCTATTTTTAAGTCCTTGAAAGGGTATTTTTGCATTTTAGCCATATATTCCTTGATACCATGAAGAAAACATTATTCATTTTGGCAACTATGGTTGCGGCGGCGGTGGCGGCCGAAGCCTCTACGGTTCTGATCTCCTTCGGGATCAATTCAGGCAATGGAACCGCCGTTGTGGACGGAACGTATCTCGGAGAATCCGGTCAGAAAGTGAACAAAATTTCCACTGGGAGCTCCAATTCCTACACCTCCGGAACACTGGTAACCAGCGGAGGAGACGCCACTGGCATCACCCTGACAACCGGCGGCGTTTGCTGCGGGAGCGGCGGCGTGCTGACGAATGCTTCCGCCAAAGACTCCGCCCTGGGACAGAGCGACAAATTTTATAATGTGTTCGGCCAGGACATGTCCACCGGAAACCCCATGGGCGGCGTCATCAATGGAAACAACCCCAACGGCAACTTCACGATGTCCCTGAACAACCTGTCCGCCGGCACCTACACGCTGACCATGCTGGTGGGGCGCGGAAACAACTACGGCGCAGGCAACACCTCCTCCTTCAGCCTTGACGGCACCGGCATCTCCAACATCTCCGCCAGCCTGGACGACTATTCCACCGGGTCCGGAGCCACGCTGAACGGCGCTACCGTCACGGGCAACACGCATACCGGGGACTGGATGCTGATTACTTACACGTTTGACGTGGCGGCGGATGGCACCCGGCTCAATATCCAGTCCCAGGGAGGAGCCGGAAGCATCAACTCCCTGGCGCTGACCTCCGTTCCGGAACCCGCCACGGCCGGCCTCGGCCTGCTGGGCCTGGGCGCTCTGCTGATGCGCCGCAAGCGGGCATAACCCCTGCCTTATTTTCATCAAGCTCCGACCGTTCTTCTACAGACGTCCGGAGCTTGATTTATTTACAGGAAACCATGGATTGATTCCATGGGCTGTGCTCTTTACCTCAAACAATGCTCCGCAAACCGGCACCGTCATGGCCGCATGCCTGCCGGAATCCCCGCACCGGCAAAACAGGCCAGGGGCTACATCTCAAACCGGTGCAGGTTCTCCAAATGGGAATACCCCATTTTCCTGAGGATTTCCATCGCCTTGTCCGCCCTCTTCCCCGTCCGGCAATACAGCAGAATTACGGCATTCTTGTCCGGAAGCAGTTGAGGAGCCAGCCGCTCCACCTCATCTACCGGAACATTCAAGGCGCCCTCCTTGTGTCCCGCGCGATATTCCTCCGGGGTACGGACATCCACCAGCACGACATCGTGCACGGCGTCATCCTCCGGAGACACCACCATGGCGGAGGAGGCCGGAACACGTTCCGTGTTCCTCCCCTTCAGCCAGACGAAGAGGGCCGTCAGCCCGGTCACCATCACCACGTACAAAACCACGTTTTTCACGCATCCACTTCACTAAACCATGGCGGAGGAATCAAGAGAAAATGACGCCTTTCTTCCGGATGCCGCCAGTATTTCCTGCCCACTCCACATCGGCGGGGCCGTCCTCCGGAAAAAGGATGCTCCGGCGACAGGAGAAAACGCAGTCCACGCGCGGAGAAGGCTTTCCCTTCTCCACTCCCTGAAAGGCTTGAACGCCCGGCCTACTCCTCGTCATCAATCACCACAGCCTGGGAGGCATAGCCGAAAGCGGGGCTTCCCCACTCCACCACGTCCCCGGGCTTCAAATAACCCGGAGGATTCATCCCCATGCCCACGCCTCCCGGAGTGCCGGTGGAAACCACGTCCCCCGGCCACAGGGTCATGAAACGGGAAATATAGGCAATCAGGCGAGGAACGGGCCAGATCAGGCCGTCCGTGCTGCCCTTCTGGCGCACTTCCCCGTTCACCTTCAATTCAAGCGGAATACCGGAGCCGTCCCCCAGTTCCTCCGCGGAAATAAAAGTGGGGCCCATCGGGGCAAAGCTGTCGTAGCTCTTCCCCTTGGTCCACTGGCCGCCATGTTCCAGCTGGTTGGCCCTTTCCGAATAATCGCACATCAGGGTATAGCCGCTGATGGCCAGAGCGGCTTCCTCCGGGGAAGCGTTCTTCAGCACATTCTTGATCACCACGGCCAGTTCAATCTCATAATCCAGCTTGTCGCAGCCCGGCGGATATAAAACGACATCGCTACAGGAAGTAATGGCGGAAGGGGACTTCAGGAAAATGGCCGGCTCCTGCACGGGATCGCCGTCAAACTCCTTCGCATGGTCCGCATAGCTCTTGCCCAGGCACACCAGCTTGGAGGGGGAACAGGGAAGCGCGGTATCAATCATCCAGTCAGGATTCACGGCCTTGGCGGCGGGATTATCCAGAAACGCCGCAATGCGCTTCATCTCCTCCCCGCAGGAATCCGTTTCCCCGCAAATGCAGGCGTCCACCTCCGCAAGCACGGAATCCGCCACCAGGTACTCCCGGCGGCTTTCACTCCACAGAGCCATGATGCGCTCCGCCTGGTCATTCAGGTAAAATCTGATTTTCACCCTCTCACCCTACAGCTTTTCCATTTTTACGCAAAGAACGGTTCCGTCATTCTTCATCCGCAGCGGACTTGCGCCGCCATCCGGCGCCTCTGTTGGGGCATGCAGCGCGTAGGGCTTGCGTTGCCGGAGCAAAACATTATTATAGCGGCACTTAATATTATCAACTCATGTCCGACCAAATCTACTTTTTTGACACTACCCTGCGCGATGGAGAACAATGCCCCGGAGCATCCATGAACCTACGCGAAAAGCTGGAAGTGGCGCGTCAAATGGAACGGCTGGGCATGGACGTGATTGAAGCCGGCTTCCCCTGCATTTCCGACGGCGACTTTGAAGCCGTGCACACCATCGCCAGTGAAATCAAAAAATGCCGCATCGCCGGACTGGCCCGCTGCGTGAAGGCGGACATTGAAGCGGCCGCCAGGGCCCTAGAACCCGCGGGGGACCGCGCCCGCATCCACATCTTTCTGGCCACCAGCAAACTGCACATGCAGTTCAAGCTGAAAAAGGCGGAAACGGAAATCCTGCGCATGGCCGCGGAAGGCGTCTCCTACGCCAGGCAATTCGTGCAGGACGTGGAATTCTCTCCGGAAGACGCCTCCCGCACGGACCTGGACTTTCTGACCAAGGTGGTGGAAACCGTCATTGACGCCGGAGCCACCACCGTCAACATTCCGGACACCGTGGGCTACACCACGCCGGACGAATTCTACCGCATCATCCGCCACCTGAAGGAAAACGTGCCGAACATCGGCAAGGCCGTCATCTCCGTGCACTGCCACAACGACCTGGGGCTGGCCGTAGCCAACTCCCTGGCCGCCGTCCGCGCCGGAGCCCGGCAGGTGGAAGGCACCATCAACGGCATCGGGGAACGCGCCGGGAACGTGGCGCTGGAAGAAGTCATCATGGCGCTGCGCACCCGCGCGGGACAGTTCGGAGACGTCACGGACAACATCAACACGCGGGAAATCGTCCGCACCTCCCGCATTGTAGCCCGCATGAGCGGCATGCAGGTGCAGCGTTCCAAGGCCATTGTGGGGGAAAACGCCTTCGCCCACTCCTCAGGCATCCACCAGCACGGCATCCTCAACTGCCGGGAAACCTATGAAGTCATGGACCCGCAGGCGGTCGGCTGGGGAGCCACGGAACTCCCGCTCACCAAGCACTCAGGCCGCGCCGCCGTCAAGGCCAGGCTGGAACAACTGGGACATGTGCTGACGGAAGAGGAAGTAAACACCGTCTTTGAACGCTTCAAGAAAGTGGGCGACTCCAAAAAATTCGTTTATGACGACGACCTCTCCGCCATTGTGGACGATTCCCTGCACGCCTCCTCCGGCCTGTGGGAGCTGGACTTCCTGCAATTCGTGGCAGGCAGCCACGCCCGGCCCACGGCTACGGTAGGGCTGCTCAAGGAAGGTAAAAAATTTGAAGACAGCTCCACGGGCAACGGAGCGGTGGACGCCGTCATCAAGGCCATTGAACGCATCACCAAGCGCAAAGGCACGCTGAAAGGCTACAGCGTCAACGCCGCCTCCGAAGGCAAGGACGCTCTGGGGGAAGTCACGGTGCACGTGGACTTCGGCCAGCCCAAGCCCATCGTGGGCAAGGGTGCCTCCACGGATGTCATTGAAGCCTCCGCCCGGGCCTACCTGAACGCGGTCAACCGCTCCATCCGCATGGAAAACATGCCCCAGCCCAACAATCTGGACGCAGGAGCCATCTGACCCAAAGCGCCCCGGCACGCTTGCGCGAACGGGGCGCATCCCCGGCAAGACGTCTGCAGGGCAGCTTCTATGGCTTGCTTTTCGCCTGCTTCCGTGCCATAAACTCCAAGCCTTTTACACCGTACAACCCCATGAAAGCAACACTACTCCTTCTCTGCCTGGCTGGCAGCGCGCTGGCAGCTCCTCCAACCAAAAAACAGCCGGCACCGGCCAAGCCGCTGCCTCCGCTGGAAAAAACCACCATTGCCATTGACGGCCACCCGGAAAGCGTGGCCGCGGACGCGGAGGGCAACATCTACTTCACCTGCATCGGCGCCAAGCTCGCTCCTACGGAAAAAGACAAGGACGGCTATCTGGGCGTTATTCCGCATGGCTCCACGGAGCCGAAAAAAATCACGGAGGTGGACACCCTGGACGCTCCGAAGGGACTCCTGTATAAGGACGGCTTCCTGTACTGCACGGACGTGGACATGGTATTCAAGATAGACGCCAGGACCGGCACCATTGAAGGCTATGTGGACCTGTCCCCCTCCCGCATGAAATTCCTTAACGACCTGGCGTTCATCAACGGCAGGCTCATGGTCTCCTCCACGGATACCGACCAGATCTTCTACGTGGACACGAACACCAGTTCCTACGGGGAACTGGTCACCAAGCAGCCCATCTACAAGCCGAACGGCCTGGCCTGGGACCCGGAAAGAAAAGTCATCTACCTCTGCGAATACGCCACGGATGAAAAAGGCAAGCCCAGCGGCCGCCTCCTCTCCATCAACCCCGTCTCCCGGGAAGTCACGGAACTCTCCAAGGAACGGGGGCAATACGACGGCCTGGTCTACCGTGACAACGCCCTTTACTACAGCGACTGGTCCAAGGACAAAAAACCGGAAGCCATCCGCAGGCTGGACCTGAAAACGGGGCGTTCCGAGCCGGTAGCCACCGGCCCCATTGAAGGCGCGGCGGACTTCATCCTGTATGACTCCATGATCGTGGTTCCGGGCATGGCGGAAAAGAAAATCCACATCATGCCCATCGGCGGAAAAAAATAAACCGGAAGGTACCGCTCCTTGACTCCCCTCTCCAGGCCGCCGGCGGGCATTTCCTGCGCTGGCGGCCTTTTTCAATTTACGGCTTGAAGTACACCTGGGGATACGCTTAGTTAATGGGGATATGAGCAAGATTTCAGACCAAATCATGGAAGGGATGAAAACCGCCATGAGAGCAAAAGACTCCGTCACCCTCAACACGCTGCGCGCCCTCAAGACGGCGCTGACGAACACGGCCATCGCCAAGGGAGGGCTGGGCGCCCAGCTGGAGGAAGCGGAAGAACTGGCCGTGGTCCGCAAGCAAATCAAGCAGCGTGAAGACTCTACGGAACAATTCCGCTCCGCCGGACGCCCGGAACTGGCTGACAAGGAAGAAGCGGAAATCGCCGTCCTCAAGCAATTCATGCCTGCTGAACTCACCGCAGAGGAAACGGAGGCCATGCTGGAAGCCGTCCTGAAGGAAACGGGAGCCTCCACCAAAAAAGACATGGGACAGGTCATGAAAATCATGCAGGAACGCACCGCCGGCAGGGCCAACGGCAAGGAACTGGCCCGCATGGTGTCAGCCAGACTATCATGAAATGCTGCGCCGCCATCATTGTAGCGGCCGGGTCCTCCCGGCGCGCCGGATTTGACAAGCTGCTGGCCCCCCTGCACGGAGTCAAGGTGCTGGAACGCAGCATCCGGGCCTTTGCCAACTGCCGGGAAATTACGGAAATCGTGGTCGTCTGCCCGGAAGAGCGCTTCCGCGCCATTGATGCTGCGGACCTGGAGACGGAAATACCCGTCACCCGCGTGGATGGAGGAGCGGAACGGCATGAATCCGTGCAGAACGGCCTGGCAGCCCTGCTCTACACGCCGGAACTCGTGGCCGTGCACGACGGAGCGCGCCCCCTCATCACGGTGGAGCAAATCTCCCGCTGCATCCAGACTGCCAGGGAATGCGGAGCGGCTGCTTCCGCGCATCCCGTGACGGACACCTTGAAGCGCGCGGACGAAGAACGCTTCACCCTCCCGGAGCAAGTGGACCGGGACGGCCTGTGGTGCATGGAAACCCCGCAGGTCTTTCAATACCCCCTCCTGCTGGACGCATATGTGGAAGTCACGGAACGGAACATGCAGGTGACGGATGAAGTAACCGCCCTGCAGCTCATCGGCCACCCCACGCGGCTGGTGCACAACCATGAGCCAAATCCCAAAATCACCTGGCCGGAAGACGTCTCCCGCGCTGAAACGCTGTTGGAACTCAAGCACCTCCGCAAAGACTCATGACCAGCCTCCTGTGTACAGAACCCCGCGCCGTCCTCATTCTGGGGACGGGCTACCTGGGGAAAGCCCTGGCGGAAAGCCTGCGGAAAGCCGGTCACACGGCCCTTACGGCGGACATTGACGCACAAAAAGCCATTTATGAGGCGGACGTCACGGACGGCGCCTCCATGCGCAGCCTGGCCGCCCGCATCCCCTCTCCCCACATCATCGTCATGTGCGCCAGCACGCGGGGAGGCGGAGAGGAAGCCTACCGCAGCCTTTACATCCGCGGAACGCGGAACACGCTGGAAGCCTTCCCCGGAATCCCGCTCATCTTCTGCTCCAGCACCTCCGTCTATGGCATCACGGACGGACGCTGGATCACGGAAGAACACAACGTCTACCCCTCCTCCGGAAAAAGCGGCCTCCTCATTCAGGCGGAACAGGCGGTTCTGGCCGCGGGGGGCACCGTCGTCCGGCTGGGCGCTCTCTACGGGCCGGACCGCTGCGTGCTCGTCTCCCAATACTGCAAGAAGGGCGCGGCCCTCCCCGGAGACATGGACAGGTGGATCAACTACATCCACCGGGATGACGCCGTGGCCGCCCTGCACCTGCTCTGCACGCTCCGGGAACCGCCCGCCGGCATCTACAACCTGACGGACCGCACCCCCATGCAGCTGGGAGAAATCTACTCCTACCTCTCCGGGCTGCTGGGCATGCCCGCGCCACAGCCCGAACCGCTCCCGGCGGAAGCGCGCCGCGGCTTTTCCAGCCAGAGAATCTCCTGCTCCCGCCTTCTGGCCCTGGGCTGGGAACCGCTCTACCCAAGCTTTGCGGACGGCGTGCACAACGTGCTGGAAGCGCTGGAAGAATAAACTCCCGCCTGTCCTTCTTTTCACGTTCACTAAACCTTTCCGGACGCTTCATGAAAAAGAAGGAACAAACTGCTGAACGACTCCATCCCCCTCCTTTGAAGGGAAATTGATGCCGTTGTTCCCTGTAGCCGGGCTCCTCCCAAAGTCGTCTTTATACCTTCATGACTGCTTTTCTCTCCCTGAAAAACAATTACTATGTGCGCCGCCTGGCTCCTTTCCTGATTGTCTATCTTATCTATGAACTCGTTGAAGTAGCCATCCTGGCCTTTCTGCAGCAAACGGGAACGGACTGGAGCGCGGCGGCACTCCTCCGGCTTCTGGGCAACCTGCTCGTGGAAACCTGTTCCTCCTTCCTCTATCTCATCATCCCCTACCTGCTGTACCTGGCGGCTCTCCCCAGGACATTCCATGGCAGCAGGACGGATCATGTGCTCACCACAGCTCTCTTTGCGCTCTTCTGCCTGCTGAACTGCTGTGAAGAAACAGCGGAAATTCTGAGCAGAGACCACTTCTCCTTTTACTCCCGGCAATTCCTGCAATCTCCTAAATATGCCTGGAACCAAATTGCGGCGTCCATCCCCGTTCTTCCCGTGCTGTTTGGTATTCTGGCGGTTTCCACAGGAACGGTGATCCTCTTTTTTAAAAAACTTGTTCCCCTACGGACAGCCCCTTCCACTCCGGTCCGCGCAGCCGTCCCCATCCTTGCATATGCCATGGCCTTTGTCCTTTCGTGGGGAAGCAGCGGCCCGCTGCCACCCTACACTGGGGAAAATGAAGAAATAGGCAGAGATGGCCTTTTCACCTTCTTTGGAGATCTGTTTGCCGTCACCACTCTCCCTCATCTGCCTTCCATCTTTGGAATCCCCGTACTCATCACGGGAGGGATCATTCTCCTCATTCTGCTGGCGGAATACATTCCGGAACGGTTCATGCCCGCGGCCTGCCGCCCGTCTTCCCTGGCGCGCAGAATCCTCCGGCGCATGAAAAAAACGCTCCACCTCCGTTCCGACTTCGCCCTCTGGCTTCTTCTATTCCTGGCGGCGGTGCTTCTCCTCCGCCTCATCAGCATGGGAGCCTATCCCCTCATGGACACGACGGAAGCACGCTATGCCGAAATGTCCCGTAAAATGCTGGAAACAAACCATTGGCTCGTCCCCCAGTTTGACTATGGCATCCCATTCTGGGGCAAGCCGCCCCTCTCCTTCTGGGCAAGCGCCGTCACCATGAAACTGGGAGGCATTAACGAATGGAGCGCGCGTCTGGCTCCGTTCCTGGCCTCCCTGTCCATGGGCCTTCTATTCCTAGCATGGCCGTTCCGCTCGCAATCCCGTCAAAAGGCGGCGGCGTGCTTCCTGGTCCTTGCCGCATCCGGCATAGGCTTTGTCGCCTCCGGAGCCGTCATGACGGATGAATTCCTGGCCCTGGGCATCATGCTCGCCATGGTCTCCTTCTGGAAAGCGGTGACCCAACCCTCCGCCCGTACATGGTGGAAATACCTCTTCTTTGCCGGATTGGCCGTGGGACTGATGAGCAAGGGGCCTCTTGCCCTCGTCCTTGCAGGATTCCCCATCACTCTCTGGACCTTGTGGAACCGGGAATGGAAAAACGTCAGGAACCGGCTCCCGTGGATGCGGGGCACCATGCTGATGCTGGCGCTGAGCCTTCCCTGGTACCTGCTGGCGGAACGGGAAACGCCCGGCTTCCTTCACTACTTCATTGTGGGAGAACACTTCCAGCGCTTTACAGTCAAAGGATGGCAGGGAGACCTGTACGGCTCCGGGCACGCCTCTCCCCCCGGAACCATCTGGCTCTACGGGCTGACCATGTTCCTGCCCTGGACCATTCTCCTTCCCTTCCTCCGGATGAAAAAATCCCCCGCAGCATCCGGAGAAGCCATCTTCCCGGGAGAAAGCTCCTTCCTGTGGCTCTGGGCGCTCAGTCCCCTGCTCTTCTTCACGCTGGCCCGCAACATCCTTCCGGCCTACGTGCTCCCCGGCATCCCGGCCTGGTGCATCCTGACCGTGCGGGGCCTCTGGCAATGGGACAACCGCCATCCGGGAATCAAAAACCTCATCTTCCTCCCTGCCTCCATGTTTGCCATCATGGCCGTTTTCCTGCTGGGGAACGGATTTGGCCAACTTGAATACCGCTGCCAAAAACAGCTCCTCCAGGCCTGGGACGGAAGCTCTCCCTTATACTATTGGGACAACGTGCGCCCCCCCTATTCCGCTCAATTCTACTCATCCGGAAAAGTGCAGCGCCTGGAACCGGGAATACCGCCTCCGGAAAACGGAACAACCTATCTGGCAATGAAACGGACGGACTATAACCAGTACCGTTCCCGTCTGCCGGGATGGAAACGGGAAGCGGAGGAACGGCTCTGGCTTCTGCTCTCCTCCCCTCCCGAACCCGGCAACGGAAAAACCGGAAAACGCACACACAATCCGGACTCTGGAAATTGAGGGGGGAAAAACGCGCCCCATGAGGGCGATACACGCCAGAAAAAACCGTCTCCCCCGGCCAGCCGTTCCGGCAGTCTTTGACTCTCCCCTTTCTTGACTTGCCGGGCGCGAACAGGCACAATTCCGCCCGCAATGCGTATCATCACAGGACTTCAACCCAGCGGCAAGCTGCACGTCGGCAACTACTTCGGAGCCATGGAACCAGCCGTCCGCATGCAGGAACGCGGAGAATCCTACTACTTTCTGGCGGACTACCACGCCATGAGCACCGTTCACGACGCGGAAACCCTCCGGGAAAATTGCAAAAACCTGGCGACGGACTTTCTGGCCGTGGGCCTGGACCCTGGAAAATGCGTCTTCTTCCGCCAGTCAGCCGTGCCGGAAGTCAATGAAATGGCCTGGATACTCAGCACCGTCTGCCCGGTGGGCTTGCTGGAACGCTGCCACTCCTACAAGGACAAGATTGCCAAGGGCTTCTCTCCCAGCAACGCCCTTTTCACCTACCCCGTCCTCATGGCGGCGGACATCCTGATGTATGACTCCGACCTGGTGCCCGTAGGCAAGGACCAGAAACAGCATCTGGAAGTCACCCGCGACCTGGCAGGCAAAATGAACGAACAATTCGGCGAAGGCACCTGCAAGCTGCCGGATGCGCTCATTGCGGAAAGCACGGCCATCGTGCCGGGGCTGGACGGACAGAAAATGAGCAAAAGCTACAACAACACGCTCCCCATCTTCGGCGAGGAAAAAGCCGTCCGCAAGCTCATCATGAAAATCCCCACGGACTCCACCCCCGTGGAAGACCCCAAGCCCACGGAAGGCTCCGTCATCCTGCAGCTCTACAAGCTCTTCGCCTCTGCGGAAGGCTATGAAGACATGGTGCGCGACTTCAAAAACGGGGGTTGCGGCTATGGCGACTTCAAAAAACGCCTCTTTGACGCCTACTGGGAATACTTCCGTCCCGCGCGCGAACGCAGGGCGGAACTGGAAGCCAACCAGGACTATGTGCACCGGACGCTGGAAGAAGGGGCCCGCAAGGCGCGGGAAACAGCCTCCGTGGTGCTGGACAGGGTGCGCCGGGCCGTGGGCCTGATCTGAACCGGGAACGGAATGCCGGAGAACCGGGGACAGCACACGTTTTTTAGTGGCATGGAAAAGCACGGAATGTTATACAGAAAGATATGAAGAATATTCTGGTAGCCATTGATTTCTCCAACGCCACGGACGCCGTCATCCATCAGATCGGCAAACTGGCTTGTCCCAACGACAGCATCATCCATCTGCTCCACATTGTGGAACCCAGCATCTGTTATGAAGTCTCCGGCGTGCTGCCGGATGAAGTGCCCGTTCCCGTGATGGACCAGACGGAGGAAAACGAAGTCATCTCCATCGCCAAAAACCATCTGCAAAAAACGGCGGAAAAACTCTCCCGTCTGACGGACGCCACCATCATCCAGTCTGTGGAAGACGAATTTGAAATCAGCGAGGCGGTCATCAACTATGCTGAAAAACACCACATTGACATGATCGTGGTGGGCAAGCACAACCACGGCTTCCTTTCCACCGTCTTTCTGGGCAGCGTAGCCAGCTCCGTCATGCGGAAGTCCCCCGTGCCCGTGCTGGTGGTTCCCGTTACCAAGGAAGAGCAGTAAAAACCGCCATCCGCACCAGTCCCGTCCCATTTCATGATTACCATACTCTTTATAGGCGATGTGGTCGGCGAACCTGGCCGCACCGCCGTGAAGCACATGCTGCCGGAACTCAAAAAGGAGCATGGGGCGGACTTCGTCATCGTCAACGGTGAAAACGCAGCCGCAGGGCGCGGCATTACGCCCCGTCTGGCGCAGGAACTGCTGCATGCGGGAGTGGACGTCATCACGACGGGAGACCACGTCTGGGACCAGGCGGAACTGGCTCCGTGGCTGGATTCCGAACCGCTCGTGCTGCGCCCCGTCAACTACCCGCAGGGGACACCGGGACACGGAAGTGTGGTGGTGGAAACGCCCAGGGGAAAAATAGCCGTCATGCAGGTGCAGGGCCGCTCCTTCATCCAGCCGCCGCTTGAAAACCCCTTCCTCATCTCGGAAGCGGAAGCCAAAAGACTCAGGGAGGAAGAAGGCGTGCAGGTCATCTTTGTGGACATGCACGCGGAAACCACCAGTGAAAAAATCTCCACCGGCTATAATCTGGACGGCCTGGTCTCCGCCGTCATCGGAACGCACACCCATGTGCAGACGGCGGATGAAACCATTCTGGAACACGGCACCGCCTACCTGACGGACGCCGGCATGTGCGGCCCCGCCGTCGGAGTGCTGGGCCGGGAACGGGAACCCATTATCCAACGCTTCCGCACCTCCATGCCGGCCAAATTCCCCGTGGCCAACTGGCCCGTGCGCCTCTGCGGAGCCGTCGTGCAGGTGGATGAAGCCACCGGAAGGGCCCTCAACATCGCCCGCATCAGCAGAATCGTGGAAAAACCGGCATCCTGACCATGCAGACTGTCACCGCCTTCCTCTTATCATGCCTGTTGACGGTGCTCTGCGGATGTTCCGGACACAACGGGAACGCCGTGAGGGACCATCAAAACATGGCCCACAAAGAAGGCTGGCATCGGCTTCCCGCATCCTGCTTCCTCACACCGGACGGACAGCCGGCGCTCCAGTACAGCCTGCTCCGGCAGCATCCCTCGCTCACCCTCACGGAAAAGCGGGGCAGACGGCAGCCCGTCACCCTCTCCTGGAACAACGGAAAACTGGCCGTAGCATGCAGAAACACGGCTGCCATCGCCATGCCCTCCTGCGGACGCGTGATCCTCTTTACCGTCCGGCGGGACGGCATCGTACGCTACCAGGATAAAAAAGACGGCATCCCCCAGCAAAACGGGGGTGGATGGGACATGCTGATTGCAGTGCATGGAAACACCTGCCTCATCTGCTGGAACCGGGGCGCAGTCCTTCCCGCCTCCTGCCGCCCGGAACAAACGGCTTCCCCCCGCTACCACATCTTCAAGATGGAAAAACGGAAAGGCCCTCTGGCACCCGTCTTCTCCTTAATCCCCCACTTCGGTTCAAACACGCAGCCATGAACTATGAAGCCAGATTCGGCGGCATAGGCCGCCTGTATGGAAGGAGCGGGCTGGACATCCTCAGGAACTCCCGCATGGCCGTCGTCGGCATTGGCGGCGTGGGTTCCTGGGCGGCGGAAGCCCTGGCGCGGTCGGGCGTCGGCGCCATCATCCTGATGGACCTGGACGACCTCTGCATCACCAACACCAACCGGCAAATCCACGCTCTGGAAACCACGATCGGCCAATCCAAGACGGAAGCCATGGCCGCGCGCCTCCGGCAAATCAACCCGGAGGCGGAAATCATTGCCATCAACAGCTTCTATACGGCCTCCAACGCGGAAAAACTGCTGGACGCGAAACCGGACGTCATCATTGACGCCATTGACTCCCTAGTTCCCAAGGCCCATCTTATCGCCTCCTGCTACCGCAGCAAACAGCCGCTGGTGACTTGCGGCGGCGCGGGAGGACGCATCAACCCCGCCAAAATAGAAATAGGCGACCTCTCCCGCACCAAGGGAGACCCCCTGCTCTCCAGCCTGCGCTACAAGCTCAAAAAAGACTACGGCCTCCCGCTGGGGGAAAAAGCCCGCAAACTGAAAATCCCCTGCGTCTTCTCCCAGGAAACGCCTGTCTACCCCACCTGTAACGGAGAAACCTCCTGCACGCGTGACCCGGAATTTCAGGGAAAAACGGGCTGTGACGCCGGATTCGGCTCCATCACCCACATCACGGGCACCTTCGGCTTCTTTGCGGCTTCCGCCGCCATTCAAACGCTCTTAAACAAGAAAAAAACACTATCACAGCCATGAACAAACTCCTGCTTCCCCTGCTGGGGGCCGTCCTCCTTCCCACATTGACCCAGTGCAACTCCCTGGAAAAAGACATCGCCGGCATCAACGCCCGCAATGCGGAAATCGCCCGCGAACCCAGGGGCAACTACTTCGTCGGCCGCCGCTACCATGTGCCGGCAACGCGTTTCTGGGGGTACTTGCGCCAGCCGGGCCAGACCTGGAGAACGGCCCAGCTCGTCATCATGGATGAAAGCTCCTGTCGGACCCCGGACCGCCTGCCGGAATACGCCGGTAGCCCGCGCTACGCCTATGACAACAACTATGAATACAGGGTGTACGGCAAATACACGGGCAAATACGGTTACGAGCCCAACTCCAACCTGAGGCTGCCCATCTTCAAGCCGACCAGGTTTGAAGCGGTCAGCACCGATCCCGGCTGGCTCTTCAAACCCTCGGAAAAATATGACACCAAGGCCGTCACCCTGCGCCCGGCCATCATGCCCGTGGCTGCCTCCCTCCCGGTCCGCTAAGAAAATCCCCCTTCAAAAAACGGAATCGGAAGGATAAAAAAGAAGAAAAAGCTTGATATCTTCGTTCCCCTGCGCTAAAAACTCCCCGCCTTAAGGCACCCATGCTCGGGTGGCGGAATTGGTAGACGCGCTAGACTAAGGATCTAGTGGTGATAAACCGTAGGGGTTCGAGCCCCCTCTCGAGTACCAACAATAACCCTCTTTAAGTGAACAACTTGAAGAGGGTTTCTTGTTTCCAGGGGGAGAGAAGTCGGAAATCTTGTTTTTTGACGAACTGGGGGACATTCAGGGGACGTCCTTGTTGTCAAAAAGCATTGTCAAATAAGAAGAAAATGCTCTTTCTTCCAGATAGAGGTCTACATTAATTTGAAGTTGTCTACAATGCAATGACGAAGAGCCCAATTTTTGGATTACCGGGGATATTCAATGACCTTTACTCTATGTACTCACATCGTACGTAGATCTCTCGACACATGACATTCCCCGGGTATCCATGTGGCTTGGACACTCGGGAACCAACATGACGGAGAAGCACTACCGGGAAGGCATTCGTGCAGTTGAAGGCGAAGCATGGTTCAATGTGTTGCCGGGGAAACAGGTCATTAACCTGTTGTTTTTGTTGACGTCTTTTTCCGGATGTAATAATTGATTTCTGTTGTCTGTCAGTCGCTATTGGGCGCAGGACTTCTTGACGCTCTCAAGCGTTTCATTGGGTTTTCTATTAACCCGGAACGTACAAGGAATGGTGGTCTAGCTCCTCATAACCGTTCTTTGAGTTCCATCCCCAGCGAGTTCGCCGGGATTACACGACAGGGGCATCTTTCATATTACTTAATTAGGTTAATTGTCCTGCTTTCATGATGGAGGCAGGCACTCCGGCATAGCCGGGAAAGGGCTTTCTGAGCCTCACCACACTTGAATGGGAGATCCAAACGAGATTTCTTAACTTTAACACGTCTTCAGAAATCGGAGCAACTGAAGTCACCATTTTACTACCGAAGCTTGCTCCAGCTTCACGAACAACAATGACACACCCCTCTATAGATATTACTGTAGGTGATCCATACCAAAATACATCCTTCTTGCCCCTTTCCCATGAACAAGCCGTTCGAGAATTGGCCAAAAATACCTTCACATTAAACGGTATAACCTCTCTCCCCAGAATCACTGTGGACAAGATGGTTTTTTCTGCTACTTACACATTACAAATCAACAATGTATTTTCGACCAATCAAGATAAAGAGACTATCTTCAAGCATTTAGCCGAGACGCTGAGTAGCTCGACCAACTGGGAGGAAAATACGCCCTATCCCAGGGGACTAATATACGGGGATACTCCGACATTAAGGAAAAAGAAGAAGCATCGCCAAAACCACGTTTTGGTGAAACACGTATCAGGAAAATTGGTTACAAGGTACATCCAAGAAAAGATTATCAGCCCTATTCCTACACAGGGCACTTCCCGAGTATATTTTCCGTTGTTTCACCAGCAACTCTGGCGGAACCCAAGAAAGCTGATGTATTACCTAAACAGCTTCATCTCCCTGCGGAAGATGAGAAAAGCTTCGATCAAGACCATTACTTATTCCTATATGAATATTTGGATAAAGACGGAACTGTTGTACACTACGAGCTGAAGTGGATAGTCAATATATTCTGTAACCCGCAAAGGGCTCTATATCATCACCCTATGCTTTCGACAGAATGGGGGAATACGCCAGAGGGAGTAATACGTTCGTTCTACAGGAATCCTGAAATCAAAGCTGACAAAGACAACATCATTTCCGAAGACATGAGTCAGGATACCTTTATCCTAGGGATGAAGAACACATGCACTGGAGTATTGCGAATTGCCCACGAATCTTTGGTTCATGCCGTTAATGAAACTCGGATGAAGGAATTCATGCGTAATGGCTATTTACCTTGGGAGAACTCTTTGTCTAGCGGTGAAATCAAGCTCGTTGAGACAGACTGGGTATTTCCTTGCCATGATGCACCTTGCTTGTTTTCTTCTTTATACAAAACACTCAAGTTAGCTATACCAAAGATATGGCTTAGGGACTATGCAATACATCCTGAATTAGCTGGAGAAAATCCCGGTGCTGTAGAACATAGAGGAAACTCTATCGTTGCATACCTTCGAAGGGGAGTAGAGCTATCTATTTACGCAGAAGGCTTGAATATGATTCGTGCAGAGGTTCGACAAAAAGGAAAAACAGGCTTTAATGCGTACAGGATAGACGGATGTTCTATGGCAACATATGTCAATCCGCCTGTTTTTGAAGCACTCATGGAAAGAGTTTTTCTGGCAATGAGGTCAGCACATCAGGCATTGAGCAAGGTAATAGAAAATATCCCTGCTTTTGAATTTAAGGACCCACAAGAAGACCCTAGTGGATTCATCGCTTGGATGTGGCAAATTGAGCCCAGAGAAAAGCATCAAGAAACCGTGCAGGAAATTATCAAATGGTCCATATCTGGATGTGACCTTCATACCAGCAATCTGTCGAAGAAGGCCCAAAATTTATTACGTCGCCTCGCTGCTAAAAAGCACTTCATAGCTAGATCAAAAACATTCTATCCTCTCTTCTAATCCTAAGATCAATAACGATGTACGCACTGCCACTGAACCGATGGAGAGGCGGCTCGCTGCGCCCGGAATAGGCTGGATTCACAAGCCCAGTCAATTCGTCTTCGGAAGGACCTTTGTATTTCTAAATATGCAGCATATATAATACATATATCTTGTTTTTGTTTCTTATATGATACATATTTTCTTCATGAAAACCACATCCCCATTGCCGGGACCCGTGAAAGCGGCGCTCAAGAAATTGGGGGCGGACATCAGCGATGCCCGTAAGAGGCGGCGTATCCCTACGACACTGATGGCTGAACGGGCATTCATTTCTCGGGCAACTCTGGGACGACTTGAAAAAGGTGACCCCAGCGTATCCCTGGGCAACTATGCCGCCGTCCTGTTCGTCCTGGGGCTGACCGACCGTCTCAAAAACCTTGTCGATGCCAATAATGATCCCGTAGGCAGGACTCTTGAAGAAGAACGCTTGCCCAAACGCATCCACCGTCCCAAATCCCATGAATGACACTCCCATCGACGTCTTCATTGACCTGCCTTCCTCCCCGGGGCCAGTACAAGCAGGCAGGCTGTGGTCGCACTTTCGCAAGGGCCGGGAATCAGCCTCCTTCGAATACAACAAGGAATGGCTCGCAAATCCGTACAGATTTGCGCTGGAACCACTCCTGCCTCTGGCTGACGGTACCTTTCATACCACTCCCGGGCAAGGCGTATTCGGAGCGATTGGCGATTCCACCCCTGACAGGTGGGGGCGCGTTCTGATGCGGCGGGCTGAGCTGGCACGAGCGCGAGCAGCCAATGAAAGTCCGCATACGCTCTCCGAACTGGACTATCTGCTCATGGTGAACGACGAGGCTAGACAGGGAGCGCTGCGCTTTTCACAGGATGGTGGAAAATCGTTCTGCGCCCCTCCGGGTACGACGCCGATTCCTCCTCTGGTCAATCTGTCTCGTCTGCTGCATGCCGCCGATCACTTCTGCCGGGACGATGAAAACGCCGAAGACTTGCGGTTGCTCCTCGCTCCCGGCTCTTCCCTGGGGGGAGCTCGACCCAAAGCATCAGTCAAAGATAAGTCCGGTCAGCTTTGTATCGCCAAGTTCCCTCGGCATGATGATGAATACAACATCGTTGCATGGGAAGCCGTCGCCTTGACTCTGGCATTCAAAGCCGGGCTTCAAGTCCCGCGTTTCGAACTGGAAACAATAACTGACAAGGATGTTCTGATCGTCTGGCGCTTCGACCGCACACAGGAACGGCGAAGAATCCCCTACCTGTCGGCCATGAGCATGCTGGGAGCCCGGGATAACGAACAGCACAGTTACCTCGAAATCGTGGATGCTATCCGCCAGTACGGCGCTACGCCCAGGCAAGACTTGCGCCAGCTATGGCAGCGAATCGCCTTCAGCGTCATGATTTCCAACACGGATGACCATCTTCGGAATCACGGGTTCCTTCAGGCCGGGGGAACAGGCTGGTCTCTATCGCCACTGTTCGACGTGAACCCGACTCCCGTGGATATACGCCCCCGTTACCTCAACACAGCCATCAACTGGGAAGATACGTCAGCATCCCTGGATGTCCTTCGCAGTATCGCTCCTGAATGCGGGATCAAGTCCTCTGAAACGAATGATCTCTTGAAACCGATTGCCCGGGCAGTCAGTCAGTGGCGTCAGGTGGCAGAATCATTCGGTATCAGCAGACAGGAACAGGATCGCATGGCCTCTGCCTTTGAACATGGAGATGGGTATTCAGGAGTATCGTGATGAAACTTATACACGTACAAGAGAATCGAGATCAGAGGCAACTTTGCAAACCCGGCGAGGATGGTCCCAGGATGCCCGAGAACGGGCTTCCGTGTGTTTAGAGCCCTGAAGGTCATCCCGGTAGTCAAGCGGCCTTTCTGGAGTATTCTAAAGTTAAAAACAATCAGAGTTTCCGGAGTGGTGTTCTCCGGGAGCTGCGAGAGAATGCTGCAAATGGTCGAAATTATTCCGCCGAAGGGGGATTTATTCCTTTTCGTTATCGGCGACGCACTTCTTCTTTAGAAGAAGTGCGTGAGGAAAATTTGCCTGTGCGGTTTTATTCCGGGAGGAATGTTTCGCATGCGTACTCTTTTGAAGACGTTGCCGCACCCCGAAAAATCCCAATAACTCAAAAATAAACAACATCCTAATCATAAAGCATTCACGCAGAATGCTCCTCATTAGCCTGTTACGCTTTTGTGAAATTTGCGTTACGCTTACCCCTGTTTTAGTACGGGATTTTATAGCAAACCGTAACGCAGAGCGTAACGCCCTATGATAGTCTAGGCGGCTCATACAGCCCTGCTTTTCGAAACTGCTTGATCATCTCCTTGTCTTGGTACTCGCTGATCCACTCAGGGATAGCGGCTTTAACCGCCTCTGGAGTATACACCTTGCACTTGTACCTGTGCTTATCCCTACTGGGAGAGAACATGTACTTGCAGAAGTAGCCCCAGACATATCCCGGCTCTACATTACCCTCAATACGTATTCATCATTTGGGGCTGGAAACTGGAATCTCCGTCTAGCAGTTAAAAAACAGCTCACCTTCATGATGAAGAAGAACTGCTGAATGGACTGGTTCATTGACATTTGCCTTCCAATGCCCTGACAATAGCCTGGGCTCCGCGCTTGTACACGGTTACGGCCAATAGTTCTCCGTCGCGAAAGACGGCCCAGAAGCGGGTGCCCTTGTACTTCTCAATCGTCAGCATCAGGCAAGACCTCCTTTCCGGGATGAGGGCCGGACTCGAGCAGATGTCTTAGTACGGCACCAATATTGGCTTCGTACATGTCCCTTGTATGTTTATTACAGGCGACGGCATACAGGCACCGTGCATCAAGGATGTCGATGCTTTCACCACAGAGCCGGATACAGCTTTCCAGGACATCCAGTTCCGTCTCCGGAATCGGCGAATCCAGCGGGATACTTTCGTCTTCGTCCAGTAATTCCTGTTGTCCTTCCGTCAATTCCGGGAGGTTCACCAGAGCCGTCATGGACGGGCCGTGAATCGTCAGTTTGCTTAATCTCAGTGAGGGATCATGCTGATACCTGCCGTAAAGCGACACGGCCTTCTCGATCCGGGTCAATAGTTCCATGTACACATAGGGGCGTCCGTATCATATCCGCTCGTGGAACGCAGTTGCGCGATAATGGGAATCGTCTTCATGTCTCGTTCTCTTCCTGTCGGGGTTACTTGCAGCAGAAGGCAATGATGCCCAGGAGCAACAGCACGGCGAGCAGGTACGGAGCTACGGTTACCAGAGCCGACAGGATACCGACGACAACCGGCCCCAGCAGACACAGCAGTACGAGCGTCACCAGAGCGATGATGGTGTCTTTCATGTTCATGGCCGTATGGATGCAGGAACTCTTGTCCGGGATGATCGACGAGCCGGAACGGCAACGGACACCCATTGCTTGAGTGCCTGCCGACCGGCATACGTGATCAGCCAGCAGTCGGGACGAAGAAGGAATTCCTCTTCTTTCGTGCGAATGATGAATTCACTACCAGCCAAACTACGGACGGCATGCCTGACGCTTTCCCGTTCAATGCCACGGCATTCGAGCATGATCTCCTCATCGCTTCGCTCAAAGTCGCCGTGAAGGTAGAGGAGAATGGACAACTCCAGTCCTGTTAACGATGGAGTCCGTCCCATGCGCTTCACCCTCGGATGATGTTTTCTTCTCATGATTGTCTCGGGTCAGTTGTTCAGGGTGTAGCTGTCGGCCAGATCCCAGAGCTCCCGGTTCAGGCGCGTATTGCCGTCAATGCCATTGAGCGCCCGCAGGGAGCGGCGGCGATAGACGCCGTCCTTCTGAGGCTTCAAGGGAACGCCTCCCCAAATCAGGTTTTCCTGAACCCGGTTGAAGCACTGCCAGACAGTAGCCGGACCTCCCGCCGTAAAGCCGATGTCGTTCCAGCGCCGGGGCGACAGAAGGACTTCGGGACGTATCCTGTCTTCGTAGTCGTCTCCCATACGCAACTGTGCCGCTTCATGAACAAAGTCCACCTGCCGCTTGTAGGGAAGTTCGACTCCCTGCATGCGGCGAATGTCGTCCATGATACGGGGTGTTTCTCCGGCTAGCCGGAGACTGGCCGCAATCACATCCTCCCCGGTATGTCCCATGTGGCAGATGTTAATGGCGGCAATACGTGCCCCGACAATCAGGCCGTTGGCGCAGACCAGCCGGAAGATCCCGGCCATAAGCTGGTAGGAGCAGCTGCCGTTGTGGCTGTTGATCATGACCACTTCAATGCGCTGGTCACGGTTGTGTTCCAATACATCCCGATGGGCGAAACGAATGAGGTGCTTGCGGGTAGGAGTGCCGTCTGGTCTCCGGGTACGCTGTTCCTGGGCTCCGACGACGAGGAATCCAGCTTCTTCCATTTGGTCGAGCAGGGAGTCGGAGGAGACGAAGCGGTACTTCTTCGATCGACTGTCGTCCTCGCGATCTGCAAAGACGGAGGGGGCGACACGCCAGATCTGGACTCTGTCCAGAGGACTGTTGTCGCGGTTGCGATAGAGTTCGCGTGTAGATGTACGAGTATTCATATTCATTGATGATTGGTTTGTTGCAACAAAAAGCCCGCCTCCCGGGACAAAGCCGGGAGGCGGGCACTGGCAGGAAGCAGAGAAGCTGCTTCCTCAGGAATATATGACGCGGGAAGAGAGGGATTTTCAGGATGTCAATTGTACTCTCATAAAATTTATATTTGGATGGCAATAGAACACTCTTGAATATATTATTCTTTGCACGGAATGGATATTGTCAGCAAAGAAAAGCGCAGCCGGATGATGTCCGGCATCAAAGGAAAGAACACGAAACCTGAACTTCTTTTGCGTTCAGCGCTGCATAAACTGGGTTTCCGTTTTCGCATCCAGAGAAAGGACCTGCCTGGCAAACCGGACATTGTTCTGCCGAAATACAAAACCATCATCTTCGTTCATGGTTGCTTTTGGCATCGGCATCCTGGGTGCAAATATGCATATACTCCCAAAAGCAACATTGAATTCTGGACAAGCAAGCTGGAGGGTAATGTCATTCGTGATCGCCTGACCGAAAAAGCTCTGGAAGAGATGGGCTGGCGTATCCTCATCGTTTGGGAATGCGAAGTCAAAACATTGATTGAAAACGATTCATTCCTCCGCTCCATGATCACGAAAGAAAAAATGGCGTAGTTTTCAGATTTCAAGCTTGCGCTGGGACTAAAATATGACATTCTGTCATCGGAAAATCCCAGAAATCATGTATCAGGAAATCCCTTCTCACAATACTCGCGTCCTGGAACAGGCCAGAGAATACTATACACAGCAGATGCTAGCCGACAAACTGGGCTACAGTGCGCGTCAGATTGCCCGCTGGGAGTCGGGAGAAACACCGATACCTCGCACAGCGCAATTGGCACTGGCCAGCATTCTGGGAAGCCGCACTGCTGGTCCTTTACGGAAAAATGATTTTACCTTCATTGATTTGTTTGCCGGAATAGGTGGTATCCGTCTTGGTTTTGAGTCTCAGGGAGGCCAATGTGTATATACCAGCGAATGGGACTCGTATGCCCGGAAAACATACATGGCCAACTTTCCTGATTCCCACGAAATCGACGGCGATATTACCAAAGTAAATGCACGGGATATACCTGATCACGATGTCCTTCTGGCTGGTTTTCCATGTCAACCGTTCAGTATCGCCGGAGTCTCCAAAAAGAACTCTCTTGGCGTTCCCCACGGTTTCGCATGCAAGACACAGGGAACTCTTTTCTTTGATGTTGCGCGGATTATCCAGACCAAACGTCCGAAAGCCTTTTTGCTGGAAAACGTCAAAAACCTTATGTCTCACGACAAGGGACATACTTTTGCCGTCATTCGCGAAACGTTGGAAAAGGAACTGGGCTACAAAATCTTCTATCGCATTATCGACGGCAAACACTTTGTTCCTCAGCATCGCGAACGCATCATTATTGTTGGTTTTGACGATACAACGGATTTCTCGTGGGAGCATATACCGCTCCCTTCGCTTGATGGACGTTCTCCTAAAATGAAATCGGTTCTCCACCGTGAAAACGGAACAGAAACGGATACTGATGCAGGCAGATATATTGACCCGGTGACTGGAAAGGTCAATTCCCGCTATGTTCTGAGCGACAAGCTATGGGCCTATCTTCAGGCCTATGCAGAAAAACACCGGGCAAAGGGTAACGGATTCGGTTGCAGCGTTGTGACCCCCGAAGACACTTCGCGAACCCTTTCCGCTCGATATTACAAGGACGGTTCCGAAATTCTGATTTCCCGCGGGGAGGGGCTTAATCCTCGCCGCCTGACCCCTCGTGAATGCGCGCGTCTCATGGGCTTCCCGGAAGAATTCAACATCGTTGTCTCCGATACGAGAGCCTACAAACAGTTCGGCAACTCGGTCGTTGTCCCTGTCATTCGTCATGTTGCGGAGATAATGAAACCCTGCATCATGCAACTAAAAGAACGACACGAACCCTGTATGCAGCAAGGTATCCTTTCCTTTACTCAATAAACTTTGCCATTCGTATGAAAAAGGGCCATCTTTCCGAATACTTTGAAGGCGTCGCCGTCAAGGAACTGAGTCAGGTCGAAGCCAATATTCTTCGATCCCATCAGCACGAATTCAACGCCAGCCGCGAACTGATCACGTTGTTGGGCAGGTGCGAAGGTATGGGAAAACAAACACTGCCATCCACCTTCCTCTACCTCAGCGACGACGAAAATGCCCGGATTGCCTGTGAAGGAGAACTGACTTGGTATGATGCACGCGCAAAAGCCCGTATTGAACGTGGTGTGGATCGCACGGAACACAGACTCTACTTCCCGTCCAACGAAGTAATCGAACGGATGAATGCAGGAGACCTTTTCTTTCTGGCGAAAAGATCTGAAACTCGCTGGCTTGTTGCTATCGTGGAGCGGGATACTTCCATGGCACGGCAACTCCTGTGGCTCTTCGGTATGGATGAATTGCCCCGATGTGGCATGGTCGTCCAGCAATCCGATGTCATGAATACACGCGCGCTCGAATACAGTACCTCGTTTATTCTGAACCAGCTGGGAATCGAAATTACCGTTACGAACGACTATCTGGAAGAAATGCTGACTTCATTCGGGGGAAAGTTTCCCTCGACAAAAGAATTTTCTGCCTTCGCCCGTTCCAGATGCAGAGATATCTGTCCAAAAGACTCTCCGGCAGATGAGGTCCTGATGGAGTGGATGCTTCAGGAGGAACAGATGTTCCTGACTTTGGAAAACCATATCCTTCAGAAACGCATCAATCAGGGGTTTTCGTCAGTCGAGGATTTTATACAGACTTCTCTTTCGGCGCAGAATCGGCGTAAATCCCGTGCAGGATCAGCATTGGAAAATCACATCGAATGTATATTAAAAGCCAGACAAATACCTCACGCATGGGGTGCAAAAACGGAAGGTAAATCAAAACCCGATTTTTTGTTCCCCGGGGCAAAGGAATATCATGATCCTGCATTTCCAGTTGCATCTCTTCACATGCTGGGTGTCAAATCGACCTGCAAGGACAGGTGGCGTCAGGTACTGGCAGAGGCCGACAAAATTGACATCAAGCATCTGTTGACGCTTGAACCCGGCATTACTCAGGATCAAACAGATGAAATGAGAGCAAAAAAACTCCAGCTTGTTATTCCTGCAAGTCTACACGACAGTTATACTCATACCCAACAAAGTTGGTTATTCACTTTGGAAGAATTTCTTGCGGTTGTTCATGCTGTATAATTGCATCCAAATGTTGTTTAAAAGTCAAAACATCTCATTTTCAGGATGATTCAAGCTAAAAAGAAGCCGTACCTTACGGTTGGCTTCTGAATATGGTACGAATTCTCTGTCCTCTCCCTCCCTCACTTGTTGCACCACTCGGAGCATTCCTTCCTGTACTGACACCAAGTACATTGCATCCCGGGCTGGGGATGGAAACGCTCGGTGGTGATGCCTTCGCAGGCGATTTTGTACAGGTCGGTGATGCGTTGCTTGCGCTGATTGTCAGCGGGCGGAATCTTGACCCGGATCACCTGCGGAGTCTTCGTCTTGACCAGGTAGATCAGATCCAGTGACGGAGGCGTGTCTCCCGTGGCTTCTTCGATCATCATCTGGTAGGTGACCAGCTGAAGTTCGTGATCAAAGGCTGCATGCCCGGTGTCCGGTTTGGCGGCAGCAGACTTGTAGTCCACTGCCGTCAGGTCGTGCTGGACGAGGTCGATGACGCCTCGTACGGGAACCGGCAGACCGGGTATGGAGGCCGACAGGCCGACTTCCACTCCCAGAGGCATCTGTGAAAAAACTTCGTCAGAGTCCATGTAGGCTTTGATCGTGTTCCATGTACAGGAGAGGACTTTCTGTCTCGTTTCTTCGTCGGCATAGTCCACAGGGCCTTCCAGCTTCTCCAGTTCCTGAAAGTGGGAGGAAAAGGCTGTTTCCATGGCATCCTTACTGTAATCCTCTCCCCGCCACCTGGTGAAGTTGAAAGACTGGAGTGTGGCGTGGATGACCTTGCCGACATGTAGAGCGACCGTTGTCGGTTTCCGTATTTGTGCTACCCTCTCGAAGAAGAAGCGCAGGGAACACGACAGGTACGATTTGACCGAGGAGGGAGACAGGTAGTCCGGGCGTATGGCAGAGGAAGAAGAAGCCTCCGAAGGAAATTTCTTCATCAATGCCATAGGTGGGTTCAGGGAGTATGAACGTATTGGCCGGGTTACGGGAGCGATCATGGTCAATACGGGTTGGAATTACCGACATAAGTCGCAGCGGGACGGCGTGTGTAGTTGTTCCTGCCTGATACCGAGTTCTTGGGTGACGAGCCTGAACGATTCATCAGTTCGTCGATCAGTCCGGAGGCCTCCATGCGGTTGAGCATGGCAACGGACTTGTTGAATCTTCGGGTAGACAGTTCGTTCAGGGCAGAGTCATCCAGTCCGGTCTTCCCGGCCAGTTCCAGGATGAGTACCTTCTGCTTCTCCGAGCACTTCAATGCGGGAACATTCGCAATAGAGCTCTCAGGTGTACCTACAGGAAATCCTTGTCTCACGGATGATGAGGATGTCGCCTGTGAGCTGAAAGCCCCGGGAACAGGCGTTGGGGTAGGTTGTGTGCCGTAATGTTCGTCGGGCACGAATCCAACCTGTTGAATCTGGGCATCGATGGCAGCCTGAAGGGAGCCGTAGATCCGTTCCGTTTCCGCAGCCAGTTCGGATGTGTGGGTGATTTCTGTTTCGATGGAGACTTCGAACTGGTGGGAGGAATACCCCGGCAGTCCGAGGCGTTTGCTGTAGTTGGCGATGAGTTTGATAGCCATGATGGTGGTTCTTTCGTTGTTGATGGGTGGATACGGTAAAGCCGCCATGCCCGGGATAGTGAGCATGGCGGCTTTGTGAAGGATGACAGGCAGGTAAATCCCTGTGTCTAGTATATATGACGGTGAGGGAGGTGTTATTTCAGATCATAAGACTATGGCATAAATTACCTATTTCCTCAGAGACATGTATCTGCGTAATTTCTTACAACTCTCAGCTCCCTGCCGAATGTTCCATCAGCTTGCTGTAACGATCGGCGCGGACGGAAATTTTGGTGAACGCCATTTCACAAAGACGGCACAGGGTATCGTCGGCCAGGTAGTATAAGATCCGACCCTCCTGCTTCTTTTTTTCCACGTGCCCGGATTCATGGAGTAGTTTCATATGTTTGGAGACGACGCTTTGTCCGATGTTCAAACGCTCGACAAGTTCTCCCACCGTTGCTTCTCCCTGAATACAGAGGGAGGAAAGAAGGCGCAACCTGACCGGTTCTCCCAGCATTTTGAAGAAGGAGGAGAGCTCTTCCAGCATTTCCGGAGTAAGACAATTGAATCGAGCGGGCTTCATGCGATATTTCTACACTTGACAAGTCGTCATAGCAAGCTTATTTATTTCTATATCGCGATATGCGGATATAACAATGCACGCAAAAGAGCTGAACATAATCAACGGACAGGAAGGGTGGCATCTGCTTGACGTACGAACTCCAGTGGAGTTCAGGCAGGCTTTCATCCGCGGATCGGTCAATATGCCGGTGAGCGACATCGTGAAGGGAACGATGCCGGAGATTCCCGAAGGAGCGCGGCTGTGCCTGATTTGCCAGAGCGGCAAACGAGCGGAGAAGGCGCGCCTGTACCTGAAGGAACGCTACGGCCTCGAGGCGGAGATTCTGGAGGGCGGCGTGGATGCCTGGAAGGCGCAGGGGCTGGCGTTGGAGAAAGACCCGAGTTTCCGCGGTCTGCCGCTGATGCGCCAGGTGCAGCTGGCGGTGGGGGTATTCAATCTGGCCGGTTTTCTTCTGGCCTGGCTGGTTTCCCCCTTCTGGCTGGCGCTCCCCGTCATCACCAGCATGGGGTTGGTGTTTGCCGGAGCTACCGGTTTCTGCGGGCTGGCCTTTCTGCTGTCCGCCATGCCCTGGAACCGTTCCTGTAAGAACCGGTGCACCCGGTAAAATGAACTTCCACCAATCATACGACAATGACCAAACAACCTGTAACCCTGATCGTGGGTGGTGTGGCCGGAGGAGCCACGGCGGCTGCCCGTCTGAGCCGCCTGGACTCCGGGCGGCGCATCGTCATCATTGAGCGGGGAGCTCATGTCTCCTTCGCCAACTGCGGCCTTCCCTATTACATAGGCGGCGTCATCGAAGAGAAGAAGTCCCTGCTGCTGGCTTCTCCGGAATTGTTTCTGGAAAGGTACGGCATCGAGGTGTTGACCCGGCACGAGGCTCTTGCCATTCATCCGGAATCCTCCACGCTGGAGGTCATGAATCTGGAGACGGGAGAAACCGTAACCATGGCATATGATGAACTGGTGCTGGCCCCCGGCGCAGCTCCCTTCCGGCCACCTATGCCGGGAATTGACCTTCCGGGCGTCATGACTCTGAGAAATGTTCCGGATGCGGAGAAGATGAGAGATCTGGTTCGTCGGGGCGGCGTGCGGCGCGCGCTGATTATCGGAGCCGGATTTATCGGCCTGGAGGTGGCGGAAAATCTGTGCCTGCAGGGAGTGGAAGTGGAACTGGTGGAAGGAGGCCGACATGTCCTGCCGCCTCTGGATGCGCCCATGTCCGCGTACGTGGAGCAGGTTCTGCGCCGCGAGGGAGTTCATGTGGAAACCAACCGTCTGGTTCGGGGATTGCGGCGGACGGACAACGGCGCACTACAGGCGTATTCGGAGGGATGGGAGAGCCGGGAAGCGGATATGGTTCTGCTGTCCATCGGAGTCAGACCGGAAACGGAACTGGCCCGCTCCGCCGGAATACGGCTGGGGACTGCGGGCGCCATTCTGGTGGATACCCAGATGCGAACCTCCATCCCGGGCATCTGGGCCGTGGGAGACGCCGTGGAAGTGCGTTCCCGAGTGACGGGCAAGGCCATGACGCTGGCCCTGGCGGGCGTAGCACAGAAGCAGGCGCGCATTGCCGCCGGTTCCATCGCGGGCCGTCGGGAGGAATTTCATAGCGTGCTGGGAACGGGCGTATTGCGAGTTTTTGGAACGACGGCAGCCATGACGGGCATGAACCCCGAGGGCCTGGCCCGCATGGGGTATGACGACGAATGGGAATACGTAGACGCCCATCCGTTCCAGCACGTGACCTATTACCCCGGTGCTGAAAATATTCACATGAGGCTGGTTTACCGCGTTCGCGACGGGCTGATCCTTGGTGCTTCAGCCGTCGGAACGGACGGCGCAGCCCGCAGGATTGACGTCATTGCCGCCCTCATGGGAAAAGGAGGTACCGTCTATGATCTCGAAGAGGTGGAGCTGTGCTACTCCCCGCAGGAAGGGGCTGCCAAGGACGCCGCCAATTTGATGGGCATGATGGCCGCCAACCATCTGCGCGGACTGCACCCCGTCGCGCATGTCGAAGACATCGGTCACCCCGGCACGTTCCTGCTGGATGTGCGGGAAGAAGCGGAAGTGGCCCGGACGCCGTACCCGGGCGCCGTCAACATTCCGCTCTCCCGGCTGCGCCAGCGATGGCGCGAGCTCCCGAAGGATCGGGATATTCTGGTGTTTTGCCAGATGGGGGCGCGGGCCTACAACGCCGTTCGCTACCTGAACAATCAGGGCCTGACAGCCCGCAATATCACGGGGGGATATCTGACGATGAGCCTTGTGTTGAACAGGAGATAGCCCCACTCTGAGTTTAGAGTTCATCATCGGCAGCATCCTTTCCGGAATCGGAAAGGATGCCGCTCACGCTTTTCTCCCGGTCACTCCTCGCGTTCGTCCCTGCATGAACGCTGTTTTCCCATCCTTATCTTTCGCATCCGATAAGTACTGCTCTCATACATTCCGCACATGGATGACCGGGTGCAGGCGCGAGGGGCAACCAGACACAACCAACGGATCAAAACTGAACCCGATAGCCCAGAACACCGCTGATGCCAAAGACGCGAGCTCCCCATTCGCCGCTCAGATTCACAAAGATAGAATCGTTCTCTCGAAGTGGAATTCCAAGGCCGCCTCCCAATTCCATCCGGGTACGCCCGGGTTTGGAACCTCGAAGCCGGAACCGATGCCCCGGATCGGCCTGCATGTTGACATCTGCCTGCCCCTGGCGACTGCCGACGTCCTGCAAAACCATGATCCTTCCGTCCAACAGACAGGGCAATCCGAAGAAAGAAGAAGAAAACGCCCCCGAATACTTTACCCCGGCCCCCCATGTCGCAAAATGAACCGTCTGACCGCCGACATCCAATCCGGCGCCATCCAAACCTGACTCACGATACCCCCCGACATGAGCTCTCGACCATGAAATATCCAATACGGGCGAGAGGGATTGAGCCCGATCCTTCGAACCGTCAAGAGGAATGCGGTACGCCAGTTCATACGTGGCGCCGCATGCATACCCCGTCGTAGCCCCCCGGCTTTGAGCTGCGGCGGGAATACTGCGTTTCAGCTCCATATCGGCCCGGCTCCCGGACAGAACAAGGGCATGGCTCCAACGATCCTTCTCAACCAGCATGTAGAGATCCAACGTACTGCTATCGATATCGCCACGGGCGGAATCCACCGTTCGGGTTTTTAAATCGCCGGTTTCAGCAGACAAGGCGACTCCCAATGTCACAAGAGAAGAAATCCGTACATCTGCGCCAAGCGTTCCGGCCCATGTGTCCAGAGTATAACCGGAACGGCTTCCCGTGGAGTCCAATTCCCTCCTCGCTCCGTCAGCCAGAACCCAGGCCCGTGCCCGGTATTCTCCGGACAATTCCACCGACCATGCCCTGTTCACCGTCTGGATAGCGGTGCGGCAAGTTCGCATCGCGGAAGCAAACCGATCGGCAAAAGAAGCGCTTAGAGACGTCACCGAATTGCCGGCTAATGCCGACAGCGTATCCTCGGCCTTTCCATATTCCCCCCGAACCAGGTAACCATCCATCGTATTCATGATACCGGCCAGGACGGAGGAAGCGGTATTTTTCTGAGGATCGCATGCATGCAATGCTCCGTCGAGCATAGTTCCGCCTATCAAGCCCATGTCTCCGAGAGATCCATTGATTTTCGAATCCGCATAGAAAGCTCCTGCGTTCTTTTGGCCGGACAACATGACGGGAGCCCCGGTCCCGCCTGTCACATGAAGAGAATTTCGGGCATAATATTTGAAGATAAGCGTACCAAAGCCGACGTCCGGGGCCACACCTGCTCCTTCCGCACCGGCATCTCCGCCCAGAATCACCTGCTGCAAACAATCGGGAGCGTCGGAATAAGCAACGCTTCCATCCATGTCGGCAACCAGTCGTCCTTGCATGGTTAATTCTCCCTTCACCTCAATCATCGGCTTATCCTGATTGATCCCACTCATGATCAAGGTCAACGTTCCTTCTTTCTCCACAGCCAAATTCCCGGCCAGATAGAGGCCATGTTCCCCGGAGGCGGATGGCGCCCCCTGCAACACAACAGCTCCATCCCCCACCCGCAGGGATTCCATTCGGGAACCGTAGTCCACAATCAACTGGCCCCCTGCAACATCGGCGTCTCCCGCAAATTGGTCGGCTCCTTTCAACTGAACATTGCCGCGTTCTACGGTCAATCCGTTACCGACGGCAAAACCGTTCAAGTCCAGCGTCCCGCCATATGCCCGGATACAGCCTTTTCCCAAGGCCTCCCGATGCCCGACACACAAAACTCCTTCCTCCAGAATCGAGTCTCCGGTATAGGTATTGTTTGTTCGGATATCCAGAGTTCCGCTTCCCCTCTTGGTCAGGCTCATGCTCCCCGTCAGGGAACCCTGGCCACTCAATCTGTAATTCCACCGGCTATCCACCAAAACGGAAGATGGAGCCAACTCCCCATTCAGAGTCACGACAGCGCCGGATGCGGAAGTACCGGCATTCCCGAATACGACGCGACGACCATTTTCATAGAAACTGTTCCATGCCCTGCCTCCGGCTTCCGCACTCCATCCCGCAGAAAGGCCGGGGATATCTCCCTTCCCCTCATGTTCTTCCCACACCAGCGAGGTACCCGTCCACGTCAAATCGCTTGCGGCATATTCTCGCTGAAGGGACTCCAGCTCCGCCGGAACTTTCAGAAATGAGCAAGAACCGATATAAACGTCTCCCAGATCACCGGGCTTATGGAGATAATACCCCAGATAAACTCTTCCGTCTTCGCCGATGCGGACATCTGCGCTGAACATTCTCTCCCGGGCGGGATCAAAGCCCTCATCTTCAGGATATTCGTCATCGGAATCCGTCAACCATAACTTCACCAGGCGGCCTTCTTCATCCAGCTCGCATCCCCAGGCGGTAATAGCGTGGGCTAAACCCAGATCACTATAAACAGCAATAGGAACAGGCCCGTAATGGCTCAGGTAATGGCTCAGGACTCCTCCCAAATAGGGAACCGTCTTGTTCACTACCATGTACTCCACACAAGAATCTTCACCGTACCAGTCCTTCCAGAATCCGGGAGCAACCGCTCCGGGCCTAAGCTCGGGCACATCTTCCGGATTATAAATTCCCCGCATCCACCACTCCAAAGCGCCATGTTCCATCCCTCCTATATCCTTGAACGAATCGCGGAAATACTGGAAAATAAGGGATCGGCTCCAATCACCATTGACGGTTCCGTGAATCAACGCCTTTTCCCCTTCATAAAACACGCCGTACCGAGCCTGAAAAAACTGAATGGCATTCGAGCCGGCCGCCGCCCAGCATAACATACTATCATCGGCAGGCGGGTTTCCGTTGGGCCACAGTTTATTAATATCGTAAAACCCCGAATGAGAGGTTACTCCCGGAGGGAAATATTCGGCCCCCCGGCAAAAATCAGACAAAAAGAAACCACAGAAACAGACACTGGCCATGCCTGCCAGGAAACGGCGTCGAAGCATCATTTTCATATTCATGGTAAAAGTTAAAATTCAACTCGGCACTGCACACATCCCGATATTCCGTTACGCTTCCCGGTATAACCGCGCGCACCGATATCGAACGAACAGGGGACCTGAAGCCAGGGGCGCAGCTCCACCCCGGCTTCCATGCCGGCTACTCCCCCTCGCAAGGCAAGAGTTTTGTATGTTTCCCCATTCACCCGGTCTTTCCCCTTCCCCATGCACTCCCACTCGTACCACAAACCGCCATAAGGAGTCACATGAGATGCCAGCCGGTAATGAAACCTGGCCCCCCCCTGGAAGGCCAACGACTCGGCATGACCGAAAGAGACATGATCCTGCCTGACAGATATGCTATCGCTCTTCTGGCGCAGCCAAAGACAACGAACATAATTCACCACTCCTGTACGGGCTCCCCAATGACGAACATACGACACACCGACATGCCCTCCCAGATAAGGAGACGAAGAATCATAGGAATGATACCCTCCCGTTGGTCCGGATAGTTCATAACTGCCATAATCCGCCTGGCTCGAGCCCATTCTCAACGAAGCATCCGCCGCCCAGCCGTCACCTGTCTTCTCGTCTCCGAAATCATACCGGGCCAGCAGGGCTCCGCCGGCATACCGGGTTCTGCCGGAAGAGTTCACGGAAGCAACATGAGATGTGTAATTTCCCCAGCCGCCCTCGGCAAATACCCCGAGAAGAAGAGAACGGGAATCCAGACAACGCCGGACGACTCCCGCCAATACCGTCTCGTCGGATAGACGAAACCCTCCGGCGGAATGATACCGCGAATATCCCCCCGAAAAAGCGACTACGGATTTCCAGCGCAGGGAGCTTGCCTCCGCTTGACGGGTGCGGGTCATCCCCTGTTCGGCAAGGAGTCCTGCTCCGCGGTTAAGCAATGCCAGAGAAGCTCTTCTCCCCGAAGAAAGGGAAGGTAGCGCCGGGTTGGAGGTAACGGCCTGCAACGTCAATTGCACTTGTTTGCCGTCGTTTGAAAACCCCGGTTCAAACGTATAAATCCGGGAGATGCCCCGGTAAACGGACGTATCTCCGGAAAAAACCGTCTGATCGTCCACCAGGAAACCGGCATCATTCTTCATGAAAACCAGGCTGTCTCCCGGAGCGACCTCCGGAACTCCTCCGGAAAGTTCCTTCATCGAGATAACGAGACGGGTTCCCCGAAGATCCGTTTGTTGTCCATTACCGATGTCCATCATGGGCCTCCCCGTATCCATGTCGGAAGCGGGGCTGAAAACCACGGAAGCGAAATTCGAGATATTGCCCACTTTTCCGCAAAATCCTTCCAGCCTCAGGGTATTGCCCGACACGACATCGGTTCCTTCCAGATCGGACATACCGCCGAAAATCAGACAGGAGGCAATATCCGGAGAACCGGACAATACAACCGTATTGCCAACCGCGTCCATATCCTCACTATACCCCCCGATAATATCGCCGTCTATGCGCCCCCCCGCAATAACGACCGTGTTTTCCCTCGCAACTCCGGATGCGCTATAGCCTCCGATAATAAATCCGGAAAGGGCCTCCCCGTCGACATCCCTTTCTCCGATGAGACGGCCTCCCGAAACAATAACCGTATTCCTCTCGGCACGCCCCGCCTCCGTTCGTCCTCCAAAAATGCCCATCCCGTTTTCACCGATATTTCCCCCGCTAACAACCACCTTATTCTCTAAAACATCTCCCGCGAGCTGAAATATTCCCCCTACAACGCTTCCGGCAACGTTCCCTCCCGTCACAAGAACGGAGTTCCCGATAATGTCCCCTTGCCCCCATAGAAGATAAGCGCCAAAAAGATTGCCTTCCACAGAACCGCCGTGCACTTCCACCCGATTCCGGCAAACATCGTCATCCGACATGTCCAGAATATAACAACCCAGCATATCCACCTTAATGGAGCCGTCAAACAGACGCACCACGTTGTCTCGCCCATGGCCCTGGCTGGAACAACCTCCCCAGACATCCTGTTCCATCGTCCCCCCATGGATATCGACACAATTTCCCGATACGGCGCCCGTTGTACTGAATCCTCCCGCCACATTCCGGGAAAACGTTCCTCCCTCCAGAACCACGGTATTGCCGGATACTTCTCCAAACGCACTGTATCCACCGGCAAGAGCCACCTGTTCCTTCGGTTCCGATGGAAGCTCCTCACCAAAAGTTCCCCCGGAAACATGGACCTTGTTATCCGTTACCGACGTATACATGCCATAACCGCCAAAAACGGAGCGACCGACAACAGGATCGCCCGAAATATCAACTCTATTGTTTCTGACAGGATTCGTAAAATCCATGCTCATTCCACCCGCGACATGACCGGCTATAACGCCTCCGCAAACATAAACCGTATTACCCTCCTTCATGTCCGGGTAAAGAGCGCTTGCCGCCGATCCGGTGATCCAATCCTCCTTCAACGGAGAACCGGGATAGTCCAGAGATTCTCCCGCATGAGAAAAGGACATCGTCGCACACAGCAAGAAAGGGAAATGGTATCTCATTAGCTCAATAAAATGAAGATTTGCATCATTTCTGTCAAGCCTCTTGGCTCATTGCAAAGGATGCATCAAAACCGCCGGCAAGCAACCTACCAATATGTATGACTCATCTTTTTCCTGGGAAAACTGAACTTCCAAGTAAATCCCGTCACTCTGGAATAGTACTATCTTATGATCGGACATTCGTTATTCAAAAATTAATCATTTCAAAGTTAAACCTCTGCTCGAACTGTTATACTTGAACCGTGGTGGACGGTAGAGCATGTATCCGTTTTCCATACCATGGGAGTATTGATCACGCAAGTTGAACTCCCTCCACTTTCCAAGCGCCACTTGTTTTCACTAATATTCTTCACAATGGCCCTGCTATAGCTAAAAGAAAGCCCCTCCATGAGAGAGACTTCCTGATGTGGCCAGTCCTACACCTGCCATACATCCTCCGGGAGCGGAGTCAACGATACCCCGTCACCCGGCATGGACATGCTGACCATGCGGACGCTGCGGCTCAGCCATGCGAACAGTTCCGGGAACTTCTGATCGTTGATCTGCATGGGTGGGCGCTTCGGGCTGATGCAGGAAAGCTCCGACAAGTCAGCGCGGCCGATACCGAAGACGAACACGCTGAGCTTGCGGGCAGCCGTCAGTTCCTCCAATCGTTCCTCCAGCTCCCGGTGCCGGGCGCTGGTAGGCACGCCGTCCGTCATCACGACAAGCCAGGGCTGGTAGTATTCCACCCCGTGTTCCCGGTAGGTACGTTTGCGATGGTCGAGTTCGGCCAGGGCCAATTCAACGGCTTCGCCAAGGAGGGTTTCGTTTTCTCGGGATGCGGTGATTTTCAGCTCTGAGTCTGATTCACGGATCGGACCGAATTCTTTCACTGTCGTCGTTGTCCGGGCGAATGTGATCACCGCTACATCGGCGGCCAGTTTTGCCAGAGGATCGGCCAGAATGTCGCTGATGAATCTTTGAAGGCCGGTGTTCAGTTCGTCCATTCGGGTGACCAGATTATCTCCCGTGACTATATTCCAGTTGATTCCGTCAGAATACTCCTGACGGAGGATGTGCTGGTTGTCGCCCCGGACAATACCGTTCATGCTGCTGCTGGCATCCAGCAGAAAGAGAACGGGAAGCCGGGCGTTGGTGTTGTTGCTGAACTCGCGCATCGCGGCGAGTTGTTCCTGTTTGGTGGGTTGTGTTGTTGATGTGGACATCATGATTCGAGTTAATGGTTGATTGTTGAATTCCGGGATGTCTGATTCAATGCGCTACGACGCCGTATGCAGAGCCTGCACAGGGGGCGGCGAGATTGCCGTAAACGCCGTGCTACATCGTCAGGAGCCTCCCGGAAGAGAATCCCGCAGTCCGTACAAATGTTGGGTATCATCTGCACCAGCAGACTTCGGGGTGGACAGAGACGGTCGTACAGAAGATCCCGGTACATGGGATGATCCCTTCCGCCTCCCGGCTCCATATCCCTGAGGTATTGCTGCAAACAACGCGCCAGATACCCCGGCATGGCGCGTGGACGCAAATCGCGACGCTGGACACAGGTGAGGTTGTGACCGAGGGCATCACGAAGCTTGCGGGGGAGATACGACCAGACATAGCGTCCGGGCGTATCGGGCGGGTAAATTCCCGGCGGCGGTTTGTACGAAGCAAACGGATACGGCAGTACTCCCTTCCTGGCGGCTTCCTGCATGTCTTCTCCACTACCTTGCCGGGCGAAGGGAGACAGGCCGAGAGCCAATGTCATGAAGAGCAGGACGGACAGGGCGTAGGCATCGTGGCTGCGGGTACGGAGGAAGCCTCCGAAGTTGCCGTGAATCTCCGGTGCCCGGAAACGTTCCGTGCCAACCGAACAGGGATAATCTTCGATCTGGAAACTGTCGGCATCTACCCAGCAGACGGAGCCATCAGGAGAAACCATCACATTGCCGGGATGCAGATCCCCAAGAACGACACCGTTGCAGTGCAGCGTGTGGACGGATTCCGACAAGTTCAGGCACAGCCTGGTCAGATCGTAACGGGTCCATGAGGGGAACTGGTTCGTCAGCAGCTCCGCATGAAACGCGAAAGCCCCGAGAGGAACACCGTCCACCCGGGGCATCAGTACGCCAACCAAGCGCCGCAGTTCATCGTACAGGATCTCCCGCGACCACGCCACGCACGGGGAACGTATAGGCCAGGAACACCTCAGCCTAAGCTTCTGCTCACGCCAACGCATCCGTTGCGTTGGATGATAGAGCTTTGCTACGAGTGGCGATCCTAATGCCGAATGGGCAACAAAGACCGATCCTTCACCTCCTTCCGCGATGGGTTTTCCCAGAACGATTCGTTTCACACGGTCTGAGAACAGAACATCTCCGGTCGAATACTTCCCGCCATTGCCACAGAACGTTTCATCCAACAGCCTCACCCGATGGTGGAGTGTATAGATAGACATAAATCAACACAATATATTGATATTGTATCAATTATATATAACTCTCAAGATTTCCGTTTTACAAAGCGGCAAAATGGTCCGTTCATTATGCTATCTTTATGACAGAAACGCCTTGTGGAATAAGGGTAAAAACGCCCTGAAAGTGTACACACTTTGTACCCAGATTGGGGCCGTTTCATGAAATTGGCCACTTCCCCATCAAAAACAAGAAACCATCTCCAAGCTATTTACTTGAAGATGGTTATTGTTGGTGTACCTGAAAGAATTCGACTCTGTACGCCTTTCAGTACAAGAGTTTACTTGGTAGATTTCCGAATTGACCTATCTGCGAGGTGAAGCTGCAGAGGAAACGAATTAAAGAGTATCGCCGAACGCTTCTCTGAAATTTGTTTTCACAGGAGCCTTGATTCCTCCCGGTTTTGGTTGGGTAATCTGGTTGTTGGATGGTGGGGTATAAGTACCTGTATGTTGGGCAATCATATTCTTCAATGTCTTATTCACAGAATGCTGTGAAGCAGCACTCAGCAATGAAAAATCCGGAGTCCATGTTCCGTCAGATTGTTTGGTAAAATGGCCGCGAACAAGGATGCCTCTCCCCACAAGACGAGAATCAAGCATAATGGTTTGAGCGATATCAGCTTCATGTACGATATCCACGAGGCGTTTTTCAGGAATAATTCCGATTTTACCAGGAAGGCCAATGGGATTGACTGTATAGCCTTTGAGTCTGGAGGAAGATATGTGTCTGAGCACATATTGAACAGTGGCTCCTCCCAGGGAATGCCCGACAAGAACAAAATGGTGTTTGGGATATTTTCCCAGAAGTTCGCGAGTAACTCGTAAGGCTACTGTAAATCGCCCCATGTGTTCCAGCTGCTCATCAGAAAAAATCATTTGCCCATCGTCCAGGGCATCGGCAAAAGTCATGCTGCCCCTGAAGAGAATATAGACCGTATTCGTTATTTCAAGGTTGCCGGGATAGGGGGAATTCAGAGAACGATTCGCCTTGGCCATCAAGGCATAGGTCAATCCCCCATCGTTCAGGTTCGGTTTTTCCAGAAGGAAATATCCCTTGTCCTGCAGACGAGTTAAATCATTGCCCCAAGCGTTCGCATCCAGATAGACAAAGGAAGCCATTTCCGTCATATCAATCAATTCCTGCCGCTCCTCGTAAGGAAGAGTATGAAAGAGGGTCATGGAGTTCCAGGGCGATTTGTCTACTACTTCCTGTTCAAAGAGTTTGATAAAAACTCCAAAGACGATCAACATCATAGGAATGTACAGGAAAAATGCGACAAACGGCCCGAAGATCTTTGATATGATCTGGTAAGGAAGCTTTAAGAGCGTGAATGCGGTTGACCCGAAAAATTTGATTAATCGGGCAAATACAGCAAAAATACCCATAGCGTTCAATTATCTGCTTCGTCCCTCTTGTTCCCGGCTGCGTTCCTTCTCTTCGAAACGTTCCTGCTTTTCTTCACGAAAGCGATCTTGTTGAAACCGTTCACGTTCCTTTTGGCGTTCCTTCTCGGCTTCCTCATGTTGTCTGGCTCTCTCTTTTTCTCGGCATTCCTCCTGCCACTGACGATATTGCTCTTCCTTTGCCTCCTGAGTTTTACGTTGTTCCTCCTCCCATCTCTGTTGTTCCGTGTGGTCGTCTTCCCGGCCCTGGTTCATTTCCTTTCGATTTTCCATGCTCTCTTGCCGGGCTTTTTGCTCCATGGCTTTGGCACGATCCAGTTCCATTTGGGCTTCATGTTCCTCCTGTTTGGCCTTTTCCACCTCATTATTCAGTTCTTCAAGCTTTTTCTGATGTTCTTCGAGGCGTTCGTTGAAGGGACGTCCATCATCCGGAAAATTATCCTGATGTGCATTGCGTTCAGATTCGAGATTTTTGCGTTTTTCTTCGCATTCACGTAAACGATCTTCTGCCTGTTCTCTCATTTCCATGGCTGTCTGTTTATTTTCTTGTGAGATTGTTGCTAAAATAGGGGTTGGAGGAAGCTTTTCCAGAGAACATGTGATCGCTGTAATAAGTAAGGCGTTCCGCCAGAATGGGAGGAATACCCTGGACGAAAGTGAGCACAGCTTCGCGATTCAGGCGACGAACTTCGTCCGGATTGAGAAGGTTTCGTGTAATTTCCGAAAAGGATTCGCTTTCACTCTTATTTTTGACAAATTCCGTAAACTTACCGCTTTGACTGTGAGAAACAGATTTGCTGGTTATGGTGGCCGCCCCCAGCATTTCGGAGATATACTTGGCCGTTTCGTGATCGTTAATACCGAAAAACTGCTGAATCTTGGCATTTGCCAGAAAGGTAGGCCAGTCGTGTTCATACAGTGCTTTAAGCTGGGAAAGATCCTGCCATACCATCCAGATGCTCATGCCGTATCCGGCCAGCAGACTCACCGCTTGTTTCATCATGGGCAAAGAACCCAGCTGGGCCATTTCGTCCAGCATGAAGAGCACAGGGCATCCGTCTGCCGGTTTCCGGCTGCACCTGGTCATGGCGGACATGGCCATCGTGACCCACAGACGAATAAGGCGCGAATAGCGTACCAGATGCTGCGGAGGAATAATCATATAAATGGAAACCCCTCCTATGTTTTTGAGATCGGCCAGGTCATACGTACCGATACCACCGTCATTCATATCCCCCAGAGATTTGCAGGCCAGCCCCGAGTCCAGGAATTCCGTGTGCTTGAGGGCATTGGATATGATGCTCTTTAATTCTTCATTGCCGGTGGAGAGGATTTCATTGCCTGCACGGCTCAGCAACCCTCCTACAGCAACCTTGTCCTGACACATGGAATCCAGAATGAAATTCCCAATGACGTGGAAAGGTTGAGCCAGTAACTCCCGCACTTCGGACAGATGACGCAAGCGGTGCGGACCTTTCCCGCAGATAACGGCAAGAATAAGTCCTCTGAGCAGGGTACGGGCCTTGTCATCCCAGTGCGGATCCTTGGCGCCGGCATCTCGCACAATGATAGCATCGGCAATATTGGCGGCGATATCGCCCAATTCCGGATTTTGGGTGAGATAGGTAGACGTTGGTTTCCGATAGTCGACAAGGCTGTCAAGCGGGTTAATGCTGTCCGTTTCTTCCGTCATCACATGGAAAGGATCCAGACAAATGATTTCCTGACGGAACATTTTGCGGCGGAAGTCAGCCGTAATGGCGTAATTTTCCCCTTTCGGGTCAATGACCAGTACAGAGCCGGGATAGTGCAACAGATTCGGAACTACCAGACCTACGCCCTTGCCGGAACGCGTAGGGGCTACTGTAATGATATGACCATCTCCTGACCAACCCAAAAGCTGATTTTCATGTCCATTGCTGATCAGGCTGAACAAACCGGACATCAGTGAACCCATGGAAGCCTCATAGCCCTGACGTATGCCGGATACCAGTTTTTCCGGATTGACCAAACGTCCCAGTACCATACAACGATTGGCCGGTTCCCGTTCCACAAAGTCCCGTCGAATTCGGCTGTTGATAAAACAATCCGGCGAATGTTGGAAATTGGGGAAAGTAAACAGGCCTTCCTCTGCCAAATCATGAGCATTCGCCCATCGGGCGCTCCCGTAACAGTCTGTATTTTTATTGGCCATACATGTATTATTTGCTTTCCGTCACTCTCTTCTGTGAAAGAATCCACAGAAGAGGATCTTCTACGCGCAAAGCCGGCTCCTTTGTGCTGACGCCGAAGAAAAGCTTTCGAGTGAATGCTTTGCAGGCTTCCATAATGTTCACATCAGCCGCTGCCACCCAACTTTCCATTTCACAACTCACCGTTTCCATTTCTTCCTGATCAAGCGAGCCCCGGTACGAGCTATCGCGGCATACCAGACGTTCGGTTGTTTTCAGTCTCCAACGGCCTGTGTAATTGATGTCCGGGCATGCCAATGCATCAAGTTTGGAAACGGCAACAGCCAGCGGTACTGCAGGACATGCACGCCCCAGCTTCAAGAGGAGACGATGGGGTTCCGTTCCGTTCAGAGGCGGCAAAACGATGTTGGTTGTTTCCAGTTCATTCCGCAGCGCTTCAACCTGCAAAGGATCCACAAGACAAACAATACCCGAAAGCGCCGTCATGAGGGCGGGAGAAAGCTTTTCTTCGGTGACTTCGGCAAATACGATCAGGCGTCCCTTGTCTGACTTTTTTTTACGAATCAGATACATGGAATTTTTGCTTGAGCCAGCATCTTGTTCCATAATCGTCCAGCCGCATATCTCACTAAGCTTGCGAAGTTGATTGATCACAGCGCGGATATAACTGCTTTTTCCTGAACCGGCCGTACCGGCAACGGCTATGATGAGCGGCTTGCCCTCTCTGTTAGCCGATATGCCCCCTTTACAAATCGGGCACGCACGGAATGACAGGATACGGTCGCAAATCTTGCAGGTACTTTTGTTATTTCTGGTGCATGAAATGCTTGAAGGCGTACCGCCGATTCCCAGCTTTTGCAAAACGGAAGGGGCGGGGGGAGGCAATTTATCTCCGCAAGAAGGTTTGAAAAACAACAACTCCTTGTCGTTGATTTGCTTGTAACAATGTGGGCAATATAATTCGCCAGCCATATGTTTATTCCATGGAAAGAGATTTGCGATTGAAAATCAAATCGTAGTGAGAGTCTCCAGATACAAAGGGCATGAAGCAATTACCAGCTGCAACCATGTTATCCGGAATGGAGACTGATACCCGGGATTGTCCGGAGGCCTCAACTGCCAGAGCTTTCTTCCCATCCTGTCTGGAAAGAGGAAATACGCGACGACCGCACCGTACCTCCATGGCAGGAATGCCTTTTTTGCTTTTTACTTCAAATACCCACCCTTGACCACGTTTAGCTATCCGGCAGTTCACCCTGTTCCCTCCGCCCGGAGCGGGAGAATACACGTTGCGCGGGGCAGACCAGCTTGAAGAGGACGTATGCCCCACTTGCATGAAAACGGAAAAATAATAATCCTTGTCTTCCATGACGGGAATAATGAGCTCATGTGCCTGTTCGGAGCCGTTGCGATTGCAAGTACGTATCTCATTGGCGTTCAAGTCATCCGGATTTTCAACGAATGATTTGTTTCCATAGACTACGGTCACTTCGCTGCAGCCTTCCGGCCAGGTCCATTGGAGGTATATTCGGCCTGTATTTCTGCGCAGGCGAAGATTTTGCAATCCGCCGTGCCGGCCCGTGCATATGAGAGCGGTATCACCCTTGATCACCAGAGGAATAAGGAACTTTCCGCAGAGATTGATTTCGCGAAGTATGGTAACCTGGGCATCCTTGTCAGTTTCTCCGATTGTTTTGAAACGATTGGCTGTTACTATGCTGCCTGGGGCAATCGGCATTTTGTCGGAAACCATCCAGCGCACTTCATCAGCGCCGGAAGGCAGTTCCCAATGAATACGGATATCCGTTCCCAAACATTTGTAATTCCACTGGTCAAGTTCCAGTATCGGGGGGGGAAGTTGAGGCGTACCGGAAGCACGGGCGGTTAATTCGTGTCCGCTGCCATACAATACCAGCAGATATCCGTACTGCCGGCCATTGGTCAATCCGGTATCATGAAAACTGTTACTGCCTCCATCGACCGGCAGGCGTGTGCCATCATTGATGGATTCAGGTTCTCCCCCTTCTTTTCGGATGAGAGCGGCAGACCATCCTGCCGGTAATGCGCACCATGTGAGCCGGGCGCTGCCATCCCCCATGGAAACATGGAAATCCGCCTCCGGCAGCACCATGCCCTTGCCGCCCGCAAGGCCCTTCAGAATGCGCTTGTTCACTACGGCAAAAACGGCATAGCCATATTCCACGCCAGGTTTTGCCAGCTTGTCCGTACAAGGGGAGGACACACTGCCGCCAAGCTCTTCTCCATCATCCGGACTAACGGGAATCCCATTGCGTTTGCGACGCAGCATGTAATTGATCGGAGTACCGTTGGCATCCGGCAGGCGGTCAAGTTCATTTCCTTGATGGCGAGCCTTGATCCAGACGATTTCCAGCTCTTTTCCTGATGCCCGCACACTCTTGATGGCAGGAGGTTCCAGCGTATCCAGCAATTTGGCTGTTCTGGCTTTTCCCAGTTCATCCAGAAGCGCACGGGCCGGCACATAATCCGGGAAGGAACGCAGAATCCCTTGTATTTCTTTCTGAGCCGTATCCAGTTCTTCACTGCTTCCCTTGAGACTATTTCCGCATTTTTCCAGACTTTCATACACTTTCCGGGCAGCATCAAAGCGGGTACCGCAATGACATTTCGGGTTTGAGGCATGAATGAACTTTCCGCATTTCGGGCACATGATACGGATTAATTCACCACATTGAGAACATCGACTGCTGTTGGCTTCATTTCTGGACTTGCACTTCGGGCACTCCGTAAATTGTTCCTGCCACGGGAAAGGAACCTTGTCCTTGCCCTGACAGCACCGGCGGTATACCAACCACTGCGCGTCTGTGGAATCCAGCCCCTCGGCACATAGGGTATCGTATAACCTGGTGTAGTATATGGGCGATATGGTACCGGGTGAACCCTCCACATAGTTTGGAAAGGCAGCAAACACACGTTCGCAAATTTCCTGCCCCCGCCATGCGTAATCGTAACGTTTCTTTGATTCTTCGTTCTTGAAGTATTTGGCGCCAATAGTCGTAATCTCTACCTTAATGGTATTGACCGGATTATTGGCGGATCCTCCCTTGTTAGGTTCATTGCTCTTATCCGAATTGATTTTGAGCAGTTGCTCGGACAAAAGAGAATTCTTACAATTCAGATAGTCATAAATACTGGCTTTTCCCGCAGCTTCCAGGCAACATTTCAATTTCTGAATATCGCGAGATGCGGAAATCAGGTGTACGGGATGACTGTTTGCCGGTTTGGGAGGGACACTGAGAGCTTTACATGATTTGTCAACCGCCTGACTGCTGATGACAATGCCCAGTTCATCGGCAAGAGAGGAAACCGAATCTATTTCCAGCTGCACATTATTGCAGATGTTCCGAAAGATTGCCCTGGAAATCTGACCGTCGACAGCGGCATTTTGCAGGAAATTTTTGACCCGTTTTTGTTCATTCTTCAGGGCTTCTTTTGCCTGTGATAGAAGAGATTGAGGATTTGAAAGGACCTTTTCCATCTCGGGAACGGCTTCCATCCATGTCTTCCGCAAAACATCATCCTGAGGGGCACTACTCCACTCGGCAGCACATTGCTTGAGTCTGGCCAATGCGTTGTCAACATTGGTCTCCAGAGGATTGAGAGATAAATTCAGGATTTCAAAATAATTTCTTTTTTTCATATCCGTTTCAGCAGGAAATAAAGTGAGTGGAAAACTCTCAAAAGAGAAGTTATTCGATGGTAACTCGCTCCAACTCTTTCCGCATGGCGTTCAGTTGTTCCGCCGGAATTGTACAAGCCGTCTGAACTTCTCCTTTGATTTCCTGACCGGAGGCAGGATCCCGTGAGAAGATAGTGAGCAGCCCGCTTTCATCCAGCTTGAAAACGGTTTCTATGGGAGACTCAGCCGGGAGTCCCGGTTGAATAGGCAGATTTCCTTCCCAGATGAGACGAGCGTCGTTGGGATCAATTCCTTCTCTATTGAGTTTTCTCTCTTCTTCGGGTGTGGCCGGATATTCAACCAGATTATCCACTACTTGTATATGTACGGTACTTTGATTGTCTTCAATAGTATAACTGGGCATGTTTGCTTCGACAGGCAGGTTGGTATTCCGGTAAATGAGGTTATAAATACGCGACACCTTATCGGAGTAACGGAGTAAAATTTGACCGAAGCTGCGGCTGCATACATTGGAACATGGAGTCAGTATGTTGCTGACCGCTTCCAAGGTAAATCCGCTGTCATCCGCCAACTCCTGAAGCTTCCCTTCCGTTTCCAGCGTAAATTCACCGGCATCGTCTGTTTCCAGAGTGAATCCATCTCCAATCTGTTCGCGCATCAGATGAGCCAGTGCGGAGATAGCTGCACCCTTGGCTACCGATTCGTCCGGATCATAGGAAATGGGAGTAATCCCCAATTCTCTTTCAACTGCAACGGAAACCTGAGGCATGTAGGTACTGCCTCCCACCAGAATGATTTCATCGATTCTGTTTACTCCCTTTCCCCGGGCAATATCCAGGGCGCGTTTCGTTCCACTGATTGTACTTTGAAGAAGGGATTCCGTCTCTGAATCAAATTCTTCACGTGTGATGTGGGCGTACAGTTTTTCGCCTTCGAATTTATAGGAAACCTGTGCCTCTGTACGAGATGTAAGTGTTTTCTTGGCCTTTTCAGCTAATAACTGCATATCCTGACTGGCGGCAGGGTCAGACAAGAGGTCGATTGCGCTTTCCGACGACATCTGCAAACGGTCCACCAGCATTCCTTGCATGACTTCATCCCAGTTTTTTCCACCCAAGTGATGATTGCCATCGGTACAGACTACATTCAGTCCCTTGGGGGAAACATTAATAATGGTCACGTCGAAGGTTCCTCCACCCAAATCGTAGACCAGAATATTGCGTTCTTCGGCATGGTGGTTTTGGGTGAGTCCATAGGCCATGGCGGCGGCAGTGGGCTCATTGAGTATTTCCAGAACATTGAGGCCGGCAATCTCCCCGGCCGCCTTGGTGGCTTCGCGCTCCTGATGGGAAAAGTAGGCCGGACAGGTAATAACCACATCCTGAATTTCCTGACCCAGACGCTCGGACGCATCATTCACCAGTTTACGCAGAATACAGGCCGAGACCTGCTCCGGCCTGTAAGAACCCTTTGAACAGGAAAAGCGGTAGTTCTCCGAACCCATTTCGCGTTTAATGAAGGTACACACTTCGCCGGGACTCATGGAAGCCTCCTGCTTGGCTTCATCGCCTACGACAATTCGATCATCATCGAACCAGACAACGGAAGGCGTCGTGCGTTCACCTTCACTGTTCAGCAAAACCTGGGGGCGGCCATCCCTGCCCACATATGCCACACAGCTGTATGTAGTGCCCAGATCAATTCCTACGGCTATCCTGTACATGATTTATGTTGGTTAATCGGCCATCTCCAGATCGGCTACAACTTCCTCCAGTTTTTTCCGTTCTTCTTCACTGAGGACTCCTTCTACCTGGAAGGGCACAACAATTTTCTTGTCATTGGTAACATCCCGGGCAGTCAATTCGAGCCGGCCTTCAGGATCCAGGGCGAATGTTACTTCAATAGGAGCCCCTGCGGGCAAGCCGGGAGTCAATTCCATGGTTGCTTTACCAAGTTCCAAGCAACAGTCCAGATCCGCCTGTTTTCCCACAATGTTATTGGAATAGACGATGAGAGGCAGAGTGGCTGCATTAGCGGCAGAAACAGGGAAAGTTTGAGTATTGTTGCAAGGAACTTCATTCTGTTTTTCGATCAGGTTATAACAGACAAATTTACCTTCCTTGTTCTTCACCCGAATACCGATACTTTTGGAAGCCACCGTAATCATCTCGGTGTTAACCGCAGTTTCAATCGTTTCAGGTGCCAACGAAAATTCGTCTGCAACTTTCTTATTTGCCTCGTCTTCGAGTTTTCCAGTCGGGGTATCGGGATTTGCTTCTTTCAGATCTTTAAGAACCTTTTCATAAAGATCCCTGATAGCTTTATTATTCCCATAGAGGGCAGCGCCCTTGGAAACAGCATGGTTGGGCTCATACAGTTTGGGCTCTACCCTCAAAGTGTCCTTGTAGCGGCTATTAACCATCTCCATCACCTGCGGCATATAGGTAGAACCGCCGACCAGCAGGAATTCATCTATTTTTTCCACACCTGTTTTTTCACGAGCCATGGCAATCATGGCATCCGTGAATTCTATCGTACGGTTAAGCAGAGGCTGAGTCGCTTCATTGAATTCCTCCCGGGTCACACTCACCTTGCTCTTGCTGCCGTCGCAGCAGGTAATGCGGGCGGTAGCTGTTTCTTTCTGGCTGAGACTCATTTTTGTCTTTTCCACTGTCGTGATCAAGGCAGCCCTGGTTTCCGGGTCGGCCATCAGGTCGCCTGCTTCGGGGTTTTCAATGAGAAGTTTTTCGAGCAACAGGTCACGCAGAGCGGCATCCCAGTCAGCCCCCCCCAGCTTGTGATCTCCATCGGAGCAAATGACCTTTACTCCCTTGGGAGAAATCTCCACGACGGTCACGTCGAACGTACCGCCGCCCAGGTCATAGACGATGATCTGCCTTGTCTCCAGTGTTTCTCCCTGATCGTTTCCGGCTATTCCCATTCCGTAGGAAATAGCTGCGGCAATGGGCTCGTCCACAACGGCCAGTACATTGAGTTTTGCCAGTTCGCCGGCTGCTTTCGTGGCCATGCGTTCGGCTTCATTGAAATAGGCAGGGCACGTGATGACGACATCCTTTACTTCGTGACCGCTCATCTCGGCTCCTTTCACCATGTATTTAAGAATGAGGGAAGAAATGGATTCGGGAGAATGTTCCTTATCCAGGAAAGTTTTACGCCAGGTTGTTCCCATTTCACGCTTGATCAAGTGGACAAAGTTGTCCGGATCGGTATAGGCGGATTCCTTGGCCCCTTCCCCGACAACAATACCGCCATCTTCAAAGAAGACGGCGGAAGCTGTAATAGAACCGCCGTCCGGGTTATTGATGATTTCAACATTGCCGCTGTCGCCCACATGGGAAATGGCGGAATACGTGGTACCCAGATCGATACCGTATACTTTGATTTTAGTGTTTTCGCTCATAATGAAAATATGTGTGATGTCATGGAATGGATGGCAGAGGAAAAAGTGATTATTCCGTTGCCAGTACGTAGACGGCTACTTTTTCGGGGCGGATGACTTTTCCGTCTTTTTCGAATCCCCAGCGCAGAGAGGCCTGAATGGTTTTGGCCAGGGAAGGATCGTCGGTCGCAACGGTTTTGAGTACGCTGTGGCGTTTGTGATTGAAAGCGGCCCCTGCTTCGGTGCGAAAGGAATCGATGTCGTTGTTTTCGAGCAGGTCACGCAGGTCTTCGGCATGGGCCAGGACCAGTTTCCTGAGTTTGGCATAGTTTTCCGGGGTGGCTTCCAGAGCGCTGTAATGTTCGGCGCTTCTTTCCGCGCCGTCGATCTCAGCAATAAGATCCATCACGATAGCCTTGTTGAGTTTTTCATGTGTTTCACGGCGGTAGGCATCGAGTTCCTGATATTGCCTGTCAATGATTTCCTTTTTGGAGGCGTCATAGCGCATTTTGCTGTTGAACTCTTCCCGAAGACTGGATATTTGCGTTTGCAGGGTGGTCAGAATATTCAGTATGGGAGTCTTCTGGTCAGCTGTCGCCTGGTGAGGGGTTGGCTCTTCAATGACGGACTGAGGAGAAGAATCCGGGGCAGCTTCCGGAGAGGATTCCAATTCTGGGCTTGTCTCCGAATGAGTATCTGACGCAATTTCCTCCGGCACGGCTACAGGAGCAGACTCTGGTGAGGATTCCACTTCAGCATCTGATCCGGTTTTGCTCTCCGGTGTGAATTCCTGCCGCAGCTCGACTTCGGAGACGGGGCCTTCTTCCGGCTCCATTTCCTGTGGAGATTCCGGTTGATCCTCCTGCTCCGGAGCGGTTTCCGGAACGGAAGAACCTTCCATACCGGAATTTTCTATTATGATATTTTCTTCAGCTGATTCAAATATGCATTCGCTGATGCGGTCTTCTGGATTATCCTGGTTAGTCATGATGGTGGTGTGTGTGAATTGAGGGAGAAGGAAAGATAAATGCGGGATCAGCCGGGAATATTTTGTAACAGCCATTTGGCGAGAGCGTAAACGCCGGGACATTCGTTCAATTCCTGGTCGCTGGAGGAGATGGAAAAAAATGCCGTATTTCGGAAAAGATCGGCTTTTCCGAGAACATCAGCCCATTGGAGGTCATGAAGGAAATGACGGCAGGCGGCTTGATCCGCACCGGCATCAAGCTCACATGCTCCATCAAAGGGCAGAGTCTTGCCATTCGACCGGATAACCACGGCGCATTTAAGCTTTTGTAATCTTGCTTTGTAGGCCGTGCTCATCAGTTCATGCCACTTGTCGAAGGCTTGCGCAAATGAGGTACTGCCAGCCGTTTCTTCCACCACAAAAACGGCGCCTTGCAAAAGAGAGTAGAAGGGCATGGCATCCAACGAATTAATAGAGGCCGCATCGCTTCCTTCGAAATCGCAAATTTGCAGGCAAAGCGCAGGTTGTTTGTCGTTTCTCTTGCGGCTGAGCAACAATTCGCCGTAGTTGTATCTGGGTTGAGTGCGGGTGGAATTGATGCGAGGAGTATCGTACGTGTACCACCGGGGTACGGATACGTTTCCCAAGGCTGAAACAAGGGCTCGCAAAAGAGAAGTCCTTGTTGTATCCGAACCGGCTACACAGGCGACAGGCAGCATGCGGACCCCATTTTCATTCGTTTCTTCGCTGGAAGAACGGGAAGTTTGCAGTTTAAAGAAAGATAGAGGAAGAATGAAGAGTGCGGACAGGAGAGCATATGCAGCCAGAACAGCCAGAGAAACGATCGGGCGCATGATGTAGACTTCCACCATGGATACCAGCCTGACCAACAGGTTTCCCTGACCAGATAGCTCCCGGTAAACCTTGACAGGGGCAACGATGCTGGCTTTACCGGCTCCCAGAAGTGTTTGCGACCAGATTTGCAGAGCAGTGTTCAGTCCCTTGCTTCCGGCATATTTGCGGCGTGTAATACGGTTGATCGAGAGAATATTGGACAGAACCATTCCCAGTACCCACAGACTGTATCCTGCGTAGAAACCGTACTCGATCGAGATATCTGCCACTCTGCGCGTTTCCTCCTCCAGATAACCGGAGATGATAAAACTATACAGCAACGAACCACCGATAAGAAGAACAAAGGCAAGACGGCCAAAGTTGATGTTGAACGGTTTATTCATGTACCGTTATCACGTAGGAGACAAACGCAATGAGGAAGCTGGCTACATATTTCCCAGTTCTGCCTCAATATCTTTGATTGCCGCGTTGATCGATTCCTTATCCTGTAGTGAGGAAGAGGCTTTCTTGCGGGCTTGCAATTCGTTACGTTTTTTCAGAAGATCGTCTCGAGTATTAGCGTAACTACTTGTCGTCTTTTTTATCTTATTGTATGTCGCTTGTTTGATCGACTGTTCCGACAGTAGACTTTGACGGCGCTCCATGGCCTTATCGGGAGACCAGAAAATACCTCCTTGGGTGGGATCTCCGGTAGTGCTGCAGGAGGAGAGGAAGGAACAAGCGACAACAAAAACGCTTGTTAGACAGAGGTGATTGTTCGTATTCATAAGAAAGGCAGGTTCATTAGATGGGAATTTTTTCGAAAATATAAGATTCGTGTCTTTACCGGGCCTGGTGGAGCCAAGCCCGGTAAATAATTTTTGACTTTTATGCAGAAAGGGTAGAAAGAGCTTTCTTGTGTTTTGCCAGAGACTTGATTTCATGACTGAGCGTGCTGATCTTGCCTCGCAGAGCGATTTTTTGATTGCCGGAAGCATTATCGGCTGCTTTTCGGGCCAAGGTTACTTCTTCATTGAGAATAGAAATGCGCTTATCGACTTCCCTCGTCATTTTTTGTGATTTTGTTTTGACGTCGGAAGAGGCGAGATTCCTTTTTTCTTTTTTCAGATTGGCAATAGACTGAGCCAATTCCGCGTTTCTGGATTTCGTCTGTGCAATGAGCTTGTCCATAACCTGATTGCTGTGTCTGATCTGTTCTTCTACACTGGCGTATTCTTTTTTCTGCTGGACAACGTAATCCCCCCAGAACCAGCCGGCGATTGCACCAATGCTCCCCCCAATGGCAGCTCCGATAACAGTAGATTTAGTATCACCTCCTATAGCCTGACCTGCCAGAGCTCCCACACCAGCTCCGCCAGCTGCTCCTATTCCCGTAGCCTGAGCATACGTCTTTGTTGTATCTGACATGTTGGCACAGGAACCCAGACCGAAGGTTAGTACGCCGGCTTCCATGAGTAATACGAATGCTTTCTTGAAGTAATGTTTGTTGTTCATGTTTATTGGTTGTTGCTGATAGTTTTCTGTCGGGAGTATTCAATGGGGGTGAAGCCTTTGCTTAGTTCGGCAGGAGTATCCTGAATGTCATCAGACAATCCTGTGATTTGACCCTCCGCATCCAGCATGACAACGGTCTTGCCATACACATCCAGCCGCGCTCCGTCTGCATCCATAAAGATTCGTCTGGTATTTATTTCCAACATCCGGTCTTTTCTTCCTAAGGAGGCTAGCCTGACAACGCGTACGGGAAATCTGGCAAGGAACCCGTTCATACTTTCCAGAATATCGTCACGGGATGTTTTGATATCCAATGACATATTAAGGATTTCTTCTGAAAACATGGTAGAAATGGATTCTCCCTCAGGATACCTGCCGACCAGAAGGTGCAGCATATGATAGGCCTTCTTTTCCAGTAATTCGGGGGTTAGTGCTTTCGGTTCTGCTTTCGGCTCTGCTTTCGGGTTCGGTTCAGAGGAAAGTGGAGTTGCCGGGTCAAGAATTATGGGAATGAACTCTTCTGGTTCCTTGATCTGCCTGTTCAGTCGATCTGCAATATTGTAGTGGTTAAAACAGAAGACAGCAGCCATGCCGGCCAGAATGAAGAACGGCAGCAGAGGACCGGTTCGTGAGAGATAACGAGCTGTAGAATGGGGCAAGCCGCAATGGCTGCACACATCGCCTCCATGCGTTTGATTGCAAATACATTTAACCAGTTGACCCGATCCCATAAATTTTCTAGTCGGAGAATACGATACAGCATTCATAATGCTGATTCCGTGTTTATTCTTTGATAACCAAACATTAACAGGAATAATCCATGATAATTTCATCCATAATTCACGGAAGAATCAGAGAAAAAAAATCCCCTTAAATCCTTCCCAATTATTTCAAAAATATCATTTTGATTTTTTTTTTTGACATCAGCATTATGAATGAAGAACTCACTGAAAATCTCATTGCAAAAGAATTACTGAAGAAGGTTGACCTTACACAGTGCGATTTGGCTCGTCTTATACTAGAAGCTATTGAAAATCTGGGTAATTTGGCTCGGGGGCTCAACCGGGTAGAACTGATTGTTCTTCTGCGCAACACGTTGCAAAAAGGAGTGTCCGTTGTAAAATCTGCCACTCATACAGTCACTTTGGAAGTAGCAGCCTGGGCAAGTGTCGATGCCCGGAAGGATTTGAGGCCGTCATCGAAAAGAGACTTGCGCCATTTCGTTCGTCGGATTCTACGTGTCGAGGGTGTTGCCCAATTGCCTTTGCGTTCCATGACTCCTATTCAATGCAAGAGAATTTTAGAGACGGCATTCGGCTCAAGTCCAAGCAGTTATACGAAGGGTCGCGTCATTCTTCACAGCATATTTACTTACGGCATTCGCCAGGAATGGTGTGATGTAAACCCGGTAGTCCGCATTGAAGTGCCCAAGATAAAAGAAAGGTACATTGAGCCGCTTTCCCTGGAGGATGTGGAAAAACTGAAGGAAGCAGCTACACGCCCCGAATTCAGGAATATGCGTTTTTCCTTGAATTTGATGCTTTACGCCGGAATCAGGCCGACTGAGGTAAGCCGTTTGCAGAAAACTGACTTCCAGTGGGATGAGCGTCTGGTAATCGTGCGGTCTACCATCAGTAAGACTGGCGGCGGCAGAGCCGTACCTCTAAGAGGGATTCACAATATCAGGAAGAAAGACCGCTATATTCCTCGAAATTGGAAACGCAAATGGAAAGCTTTGCGCAGAGCTGCCGGTTTCCAGAGTAACTGGGTGCCTGATATTTGTCGCCACACGTTTGCAAGTTATCACGCTGCTTATTTCCGAAACCTGTCGGAGTTACAGATGGAAATGGGACACCGTGATACCTCATTACTGAGGAGCCGCTATATGGCTCCTGTTCTGCGAAAAGATGCTGCTGCGTTCTGGCGAGAAGCTAAACAGTAAGGCAAGGGATTCGGTATGCGAAACCAGAACGCAAGTGCTTTTCCTGGGGCCTTACCTGATGGTGGAGTGCATAGAATGGAGTCATGGGTACATGGCGGCAGGCTATAAGCCGTCACATATAGATGACGCAGGGAAGGTAAATATTTCAATTACGATTGATAAAAAATGGATATGGACACATTTTATCAATCATATTAGGACATTCATCCTATGTCTTGATTCATGATGCTATTGATCGTGCCCATCAATGAATCAAAAGGCTCCGGTTCATCAAAGAGCATGGCTGAAGTCTGTTCGTAATCCCTTTGCCATTTTTCTCGCAATTCAAGAGAATCCGGGATCAGTTTCAAATCCGAGGGAAGCAATGTATCGTAATCGACCCATGTCTGCCAATGGTAGAGCTTACGTTTGTCCCTTACATCGAAGAATAGCTCCTTATTAACATATCCCGCTCGGATAAGGGCTGCCGCATCATAATAGTGGCGTGCCAGCCTGGTCTTGATATTCCATCCTTCATGCGGACGGGTATTATTCTCATGGAGAATGAAACACTTCTCCCAAAATGTTCGGAAAGGGCTAATCGTTCGTACTTCAGTCGAATCTGAAAACTCCGGAAATCCTTCCCCAATGTAAGAATCGACCATCCTGGCTTCGGATGGTTCCGTCTGAGCTCTCCCGCTCAATTCGATTTTGACAAAAGGACGAATGTAGAGGCTTTCATTCTGTTCGAACAAGGATGGATAATGGATTAAGAGGACAAATGGATCACGGGCCGTGGACAGATCTTCCAACTCGATATGCACATTCTTGATTCCCATTTCTTTCATCCTCTCCTCCATGAGAGGCAGGAGAACATTCTCCATCATCCTCCGGTATTGGGGGCGAATCTTACGCAATTTAGCATCCCTCTGGCTGGCGGATTGAAACGCTGCCGGCTTATCTTCTTCACCCAGTTCAGAGAAGAAACGAGGAGATAACGCAACATCGATATCCTCAGAGAAACGGCGTATGATCCTGTACGCTTTGGAGAGGGACGTCCCGCCTCTGAAGCATAGATAAGGATTCAAGGAGTCTTCCTGAAAAAGAATATTCAGAGCACGGCATACCCAGAAATCCTTTTCAACAATAGAAGGAATGATACCCAGCTGCTCGCCAATGTGGCGGCACAGGAATATTCGATCTTCGGATGGGAGACCAAGGAAATCACTCATGAGAGACAGGGGTCGCGATTACTTGTTGTAGAATGGGGCGCATCCATACAGGAACAAGTTCCATATCACGAGATAATTGTTCCTTTTCCGTATCGGAAAGCCGTCTGGTTAATTGAGTGACAACAAAATCACGATCTATCGACTCCCTGCCCAGCGAGCGCAACGCTTGAACGACCAATCCCGTAATACTCCCCGACAGGCGCATCAGCTTCGGAGATGTCTTCTTGAAGCGGAGTTTCCATCCACCTACGTGAACCGTTGCAGAAGGTCGATCCGTCAAATACTCGTACCGCCCTGCCATTTGGTCGGAAAGCCACAAAGCGTTAGCGGCATAGATTCCATTAGGTAAAAGACGAGCTTCATTTTTCCTTGCCCAGGCTTTCGCTACCTGTTCCGGGTCAGTTGGTACAGGCAAATTAAATCTTTTGTTGGTCGCAGGTATTTCATAGATACCCGGAAGGATACGCTTGAGCTCGCCATCCCTTGCCATGCGAGAAAGCGCTTGATCTACTGCTGTCCTGGGCCAGAGCGCAAGAAAATCGGAAGAGGTAATGACCTCTCCTTTTGTTTTCTCGGAAAATATTTTTTCCCTCAGCTGGCTCCTGATGCTCCCCTTCATGATTAAAAAGTATTGTTTATCTGACTAAAGTCAATAAAAAATGCTGTTTATCTGACTAAAACGACTGAAGCAAAGATCAACTAACCGCATCGGGAATGATAGAAAGGTATGCTTCAGCATCCTTACGGGAAACACCCTGCCTGTAGTGGGATTCGGTCATCTGCGTTCCACTATGTCCCATCCAGCGGGCAACATCCGGCAAGGGATGAAGAGCGGCCTGATAGGAAGCGAATGAGTGTCGCAACGCATTCTTTGGTATCGTGATGCCGGCTTTGGCTGCCAGCTGGTCCAGGCGATAGCCATATCTGAGTTCGTCATCCCGGGTCATTGGCTCCCATTCGCCTGCGGCCAGCCATGCCTTGATTTGCGGGGAGGTGGGTATGTAACGATCCTTCGTTTTCCCCTTGGGTCCCTTCACGATCTCACGCGAAACAAAGATATCGTCATGTCCATCCGGTTTGTCCTTGTATTGAACCACCTCTGAACGTCTTAGCCCGCACAGTCCCTGTAGGACAATACGGGAAAGCATGGAGCGGTCATATTTTAATGCCGCCTCAAGCAGTTTCCGGAATTCGTCCGGGGTAAGAATCCCGATGGAGATGTGATCCCTGGAAGGAGCGACGGTCAAGGAGACCGGGTTTTTCTGAATCAGATCGTGCTGAATGGCCCAAAGGAAAAAAGCATTCAGCGTACCCCGGTACCTGTATTTGCTGGTATTCGAGAGGGACTTTCCCTGATACCGGAACGAATCCAGTTTGTCATTGATTTCGGCGGCGGTGATTGATGACAACTTCCGGTTGGTCCAGCCTTGCTGCCATTTATCGAGTTCATGAAGGACGTTCTTATGGTGGGCCGGCTGGCATTGGCCCCGATCCAGCATCAGCTGCCTCTCCTTTCGATACTGTGCCATGGCTTCTTCCAGAGAAATACCCGCCGGAGGCGGTTGTGGGGTAGTAATGTCAACATTGTCAGCAATGACGCTTAATTGCGATCCGAGTAAATCCTTGATTTCCTGCTCTTTGGTATCCGTGAGAGCATCTTTCCACCACGAAAGGAGATCAGTTGCAAATGCCTTTACCTCTTCCGGATCTTCATGCTGGTACAAATATTGAAGCGTATGTTGCAGAAGGTTGTTGTTCTTTCCAAATTTTCTCCACAGGCGGATAGCGAACATTTCGACCACGGATTCATTCTCTGCAACCATATTGAATATTGCCAGGGCATCGTCAATATGCCCTTTGTCATGCATATCGTAGAGAGCCCGGGCTTCGTCGTAATCGCGGAAGGTGCGTTCTCTCCATTCTCCCGTGTCCTTGTCAACGAAGCGGAGCCGCCAGACAGGCGAACGGCCGGCTTTCTGTACTTTTGTGAGTTTAACCTTATTGCCATATCGCCCTTTGGCGTGCTTCCTCTTCATGTAATGAGGATAGCCTTTTAGAGAAAAAATCTCAAGACGAATTAGGGGACAAACTGGGGGACATTATCATAAATAATTGAAAATAAATATTATTGTTTAGACTAAGTATCTAGTGTCGATAAGACGTAGGGGTTCGAGTCCCCTCTCGAGCACCATCCCTTTTATACTGCAAGTTGCTGTTCATAAGCGCTTGCGGTTTTTGTTTATCGACAACTGCAAGACAAACCGCAATGCATTTATACAACTTTTACCAACACGAAACGGGAATGTACTGCAAGGAATGAAAGGTTCTCCCTTTTGTTTACTTGTTGGAAATAGTTCAGGCAAAAACCAATGAAGGAAGTTGTGTATTTAATACGCCCTTCAAACGCCCCCTGCCATCAGGGCCAGGACTTCCTCGCGGTTCGGCATGGAGCGGATGGCTCCCTTGCGCGTCGTCACGATGGAAGCGGCGGCGTTGGCGAATAAAAGCATGTCCGCCAACTGTCCTTCCGTCAGGTTTTCCAGCCCCGTTTCCAGAATCCAGTCCAGGCAGGAACCAAAAAAGGCGTCTCCGGCTCCCGTCGTGTCAATAGTGTTGACCTTCAGGAACGTAGGCTGGTAAACCAGCGTGTCTCCATAGGAAGCCCAGCTTCCTTCCCTGCCCCCCGTCACGAGGATGAGGCGGAGATTTCCGAATTCCCTTTTCAGGGCATCCAGCCCTTCCTTCATGGAAGAGCATCCGGTGAGGAAGAGAAGTTCCTCCATTTCTATTTTCATGACGCTGCACGCCCCGCAGCCGTAGAGCATTTGCTCCCGGGCCAGTTCCAGGCTGGGCCAGAGGGGAGGCCGGAGGTTGGGGTCAAAGGAGACGAGGGCCCCCTTCTCCCGCGCACGGCTGACGGCGTGCCTGGTGGCACGCCGCACGTCGTCGTGCGTCATGGAGATGGTCCCGAAGTGGAATACGCGCGTGTTTTCCACCAGCGCCATGTCCACCTCCCCTGAGGTCAGTTTCATGTCCGCGCCGGGATTGCGGTAGAAGGAAAAATCACGGTCGCCATGTTCGTCAATCTGGACGAAGGCCAGGGTGGTATTGACTTCCCGGGAAGAGACCAGCCCCGAATCGTCAATGCCTTCCTCCTGAAGCGTGCGCCGGAGCATTTTCCCGAACATGTCATGCCCCACCTTGCCGATGAAGGCGGTTCTGCGCCCCAGCCGGGACAGCATGGAGAGGACATTGCAGGGGGCTCCCCCCGGATTGGCCTGGTAAACGGGCAGTTCCTGGGCGCTCACTCCGCAGGGGGTGAAGTCCACCAGCAGTTCTCCGAGAGCTACGACGTCATGCATGCTTTTCCAAATCTTGAAGGTGGTCCTTCCGGCATAAAGGAAAGCCGGGAGAGATAGTAAAGCATAGAATGCGGCGCCTGTGCACGGAAAGGAAAAAGAGTTTCATTCCAGTCATGCCGGAAAGGGCTCATTTCCAGTGTTCCTTCGTGCCCTGTGGAGACCGTTCCCGTAAAAAAATCCAGGATTTTTTCCGTGAACGGTCTCCTGCGGAGCTTGACGCACCCGCCGGACAGGGAAAAAGTCTGGCATATCCCTAACATCCTATTCTCCGGAAATGCCCATTAGAATGAGACTGCAAATACCATACCTCATTTCAAGATGATGAAGAAGGAACTGAAACGACAGGGCAAGGCGAAGATTCCGGGGGCTCCCGTCCCCTATGACAGGACAACCATTCAGCCGGGGATAGTCCATATAGGAGTGGGCAATTTCCATCGCGCGCATGAAGAGTTTTACACGAACCAGCTTCTGGGCATGGGCGGCCGTGACGAATGGGGAATTTCCGGAGTGGCGCTGCTGCCGCAGGACGAACCCCTTTACAAGGCGCTGAAGAGCCAGGACGGCCTTTACACGCTGACGGTCTGCGGCCGCGACGGCAAGGACGAGTTTTATGAGATAGGCTCCCTGGTGGATTTGGCGTGGGGGCCGAAGGCCCCCGAAAAGGTTATCGACAGGATTGCCGATCCCCGGACTAAAATCATCACCCTGACCATTACGGAAGGGGGATACAATCTGGATAAGGAAACCGGTGAGTTCACACTCAGCAGCAAGGACGTGAAACATGACCTGGAACACCCCGGCCATCCCCGGACGGTTTTCGGGTTCATGACCGCCGGATTGAGGAAGAGAAGCCAGAACGGCGCAGGGCCCGTAACCGTTTTATCCTGCGACAACCTCCAGCACAACGGGGACACGGCCCGGAAGGCGTTCGCTTCCTTTATCGGGGCCCAGGACCCCGGACTGGCGCAGTGGGTGAAGAAGAACGTGACGTTCCCCAACAGCATGGTGGACCGCATCACGCCCGCCGTCACGCCGGACGACGTCAAACGGCTGGACGTGCAGAGCGGCGTGGAAGATGCCGCCCCCGTTTATTCGGAGGATTTCATCCAGTGGGTGATTGAGGATGATTTCATTGCCGGGCGCCCTGACTGGGAAACCGTGGGCGTGGAGTTTACGGACGACGTTTCCGCGTATGAGAATATGAAGCTCAGCCTGCTGAACGCATCCCACTCCCTGCTGTCCTACCCCGCCTTTCTGGCCGGGTACCGCCGGGTGGACGAGGCGGTAGGGGATGAGCGGTTCGCCCGCTACCTGCGCCTTTTCATGGACCGGGACGCGGGCCCCTACGTTCCGCCCCCGGGAAACACGGATTTGGAGCTGTACAAGAAGACCCTGCTGGAGCGCTTCAGCAATAAGGCGGTGAGCGACCAGATCAGCCGCTTGTGCTTTGACGGCGTTTCCAAGATTCCCGTGTATGTGATGCCCGTTTTAACGAAGATGATCCGGGACGGAGCCGATCTGGAACGCCTGGCGTTTTTCGTGGCCGCCTACCGCCATTACCTGAAGCACGGGAAGGACGACCGGGGCAACGCTTATGAAGTGAACGAACCCTGGCTGACGAAGGAGGACCGGAAGCTGATCGCCAGCGGCGATCCTCTGGATTTCCTCGCCCTCTCCCCCTTCCGGAGTACGGATTTGAAGGCGGCGGACAAATTCGTCAGCCAGTACCTAAGCATGGTGGAAAATATTGAAAAAGAAGGCGTTCTTCCTGTTCTGGAAAAATTGGTTCTTCCTTAGTCATACAATCCTTCATGCCTTCCGGCCCCGATTTGGGCGGCATGAAGGAACCTTCCCGGCCTCTTCCTTTCCGCCGCATTTTCACCTTTCCCTCCTCTCATGGAAACACAACCGCATTCATGTCTAGGCCCTTTCCTTGCCCTGACCTTCATTTATTTTCTCGTCGGGTTTCTGTCCACCGTGAACGGCCAGTTCCAGGGGCCTTTGCAAAGCGCCTTCCTGTCGGACGCCGGCGCCTTGAAAAACACGTTCATCACCCTGATTCCCTTTTTCTTTTTCCTGGCGTACCTGGTGAACGGAAATATCGCCTCCCGCTGGATCAACCGCTACGGCTACAAGACGACGCTGGTACGGGGGCTCCTGTTCATGGTTCTTGGGCTGGCCGTCTTTTTCCTGTCCGCATGGTTCACCGTCCAGTACGGGGACCTGCGCACGACGATCGCCGGGGCCAGCATTCCCTACGGCTATTTTATTTTTCTGGCGGGTTCCTATGCCATGGGCACTTCCGCCACGGTTTTGCAAGTCGTCATCAATCCCTACGTGACGTCCTATGAACTGAAGGGAACGCAACCCGTCCAGCGCCTCAACATCGTCTGCGCCGTGAATTCCTTCGGAACCACGATCGCGCCGTTTTTCGTGACCGGCATCCTGTTTGCCGGACTGCCCATGGAGAGCGTCCACGTGCGGCAGTTGATGCTTCCCCTGCTTATCCTGGGCGTCCTGATTGCGCTGGTCACCCTGATGACGAAGCGCCTTTACCTGCCCAACATCCGGGACACCACGGCCGGAGAAGGAGAAAAGCTGGAACGCAGCATCTGGTCCTTCCGGCATCTGACCTTGGGCGTGATCGCCATTTTCTTTTATGTGGGCGCGGAGGTGTCCGTGGGCATTAATGTGAACCTGCACGCCCTGGAACTCAGCAATTCGGATGAACCGCTGCTGTTTCTGGGCTCCAGCAACCTGGTGGTTTGGGGTGTGGACCTGGGCATTCCGGCCCTGCTGGCCTCCCTGTACTGGGGCGGCCTGATGGTGGGGCGCATCGTCTCCAGCTGGCTGAACCATATTTCCCCCCGCGTCCAGTTGACGGCGGCTACCTCCGCGGCGGCCATCCTGACGCTGGTCGCCATTTACACCCATAACCTGTGGGTGCTGGTTTCCGTAGGGTTGTTCCATTCCGTCATGTGGGGCTGCATTTTCACGCTCGCCACCGTGGGGCTGAAAAAATACACCGCCAAGGCTTCCGGCATTTTCATGATGGGCGTGTTCGGAGGCGCCGTTTTCCCCTTCCTCCAGGGAGCTCTGACGGACGCGCTGGGAAGCTGGCGCTGGTCGTGGATGCTCGTCTTCCTCTGTGAGCTGGTCATGCTCGCCTACGCCCTCGTTGGTTCCCGCGTCCGGAAAGAGGACCTGCCGGAAGGAACGGACTGAATAAGATCGGACCCGTCCGATTCCATTCGGAGACCTTGCCCTCACCAATTGATTGCCTTCCGGAGGGAGAAGCCGGTCCGGCGGAACAGCCCGTTCCATGCTCCGGGAAGTCGATTTTCCATCAGGGAAAACCATCATGTTCCCCATCTTGTCTTCATGGAATGATGTGTTCTCAATCATTCCATGAAGAAGAATCATGAAAGAAATAAAATCATTCAGTCAGGGACAGTTGATTAGCCAGACAGGGAATATTTATCCTTCCGGAATATGCCTGGGGCTGGTCACTTATTGGCTCATTGCATGCCATCGTCATGAAAAAAGTCAATTTTGGGCCGATATTGAACACAGCATCAGTCCGCCTCGCAATCAGCCCATTTCAAAAACTCCCCTTATTTATGGAGAGGGGTATGCGGCAAAAGCCTCCGTTTTCCATGAAAAAAACGATATGGCGGATGTCATTGTCCGTAGCCGTCAAACAATGGTTATCGAAGGAAAGATGGAGATGCTGCATAACGAGACGGTTCCAGTAAACTTCTTCCAAAATAATTTTATGGATTACGCTATTTCCAAGATTTTACAAAAGAACGTCACCTACATGATTTTGGCCATTGTTGGAGCGGAACCCAATGGTCACGCCATCGGTATTCACAATGAAAATGGGAAGGTGCACATTTTTGACCCCAACTTTTTCGTTCTGGAATGCGGCAGCAAAACCGATCTGCCAGGGGAACTGAAAGAGGCGTTCCTGACTATTGATTATCGCTACCAAGGCCGGTTTAACAAAAAGTTTTCCCTGGATGTTTTTTATTAAGGAAAAACTGCCATCCATCCCCGGGATGAGTCCTCCGCAGCAGGAGGAAATTTCCTGACGGCGATCCCTCTCGGCTTCCATGAAAAGTTGAGAGGGATTTTCCTTTTCCATAACCGGCAAGTCTTCATCTTTGCCTGCCAGCCTCACAGAGGCGAAACCATGTCCCGGAGCCGGCGTCAACCGGGTTTATTTCGCATTTTTCTTCATGATTTCCCTCCCATCCTGTAACATGCGCCCATGCAAGACAGAAGCAGCGGCTTTCAATGGCCCGCCCAGTGGACCCCGGATATTCTCGCCACCCTCATGTTTGTGGTGCAGGGCGGAAGGATTCTCCTGATACGCAAGAAGAGGGGGATCGGCGCGGGGAAGATGAACGGTCCCGGCGGGAAGTTTGAGGCGGGGGAAACGGCCCTCCAGTGCGTGCTGCGGGAGGTCCGGGAGGAACTCTGCATTGACGTTACGGACGCCCGGGAGATGGGCGTGCTGAATTTTTCCTTCACGTGCGGCACCATTCCGGAAATCCGCTGCCACGTGTTTATGGCGTCTTCCTTTAAGGGCATTCCTTCGGAAACACCGGAGGCGGAACCTTTCTGGTGCCCGGTGGACGAGATTCCCTACGATCTCATGTGGCAGGATGACCGGTTCTGGCTTCCCGCCATGCTTGACGGTAAACGGTTTGAGGCGTTTTTCACGTTTGAGGGGGACCGGATGCTGGAGTTTTCCCTGGAAACCGGGGATCGCCCCGGCAAGGAAAAACAGACTCCCTCCGCTTCCCCTTCCCTCTGAGCCATCCGGGAGAAAGCCTCATTCTTTTCCATTCGGCTTTCCCCCGGCGGCATTAATGTTCAGAAGGAGACGGAGACGCCCAGCGCCGCCTGATGCTCCAGGAAGGATTCCCTGAAATGCGCCTGGTAGGAGGCGAAGACGGAGCATCTGTCATTGAAGACCATTCTGGAGAGCAGCTTGACTTTGAATGACTGCTTTCCGGGAGAATAGCCCTTCCCCTTGTACCGGGATTCATAGTATTCATCCCCTTCCCACCAGCCGTCCCGGAACGTGTAATGGGAATCGTTCCGGTAGATGTCGGGGCAGTAGCTCCCGGACAGGGCATTGATCCACACGGTGTTTCCGGACAGGCGGAGAACGTGTTCCAGCGTCACCCCCATCGCCAGGGACACGTTGTCAAACGTGCCGCGGTTGTCCCACCGCTGGTCGTAGTCATCATCGTCCCAGTCGTCGTCATCCCACCAGTAATCCCCCCACCAGGAGGAATCGCCGTAGCCGCCCCCGTCATCCCTTTTCACCTTGTTGGCTCCGTGCACATACGTCACTCCCATAAAGGGAATCACACTGAAGGAGTCCGTGACCTGGTAGCGCCAGGAGGCGGAAAGCCCCACCTGGAACGTTTCCGAGTCCCACTTGGAGGCGTTTCCCCACGCGTCACTGTGGCGGCATTTGTTTTCCGTGCTGCCGAAGGCCGCATTCGCGGCAAGAAGCAGGCTGGACCGCGGCCCCGTTTCCCGGAAGAAGGCGCCGTACAGGTTGGCCATCCACGCAGACTGCCGGAAGCGGTCCCCCTCGATGGGGCCATCCGGATAGTCCGGCATTTCCTGAATATTCTGGCGCCCGAACATCTGCCCGAACGCCAGCCCAAGCAGGGAACCTGATTTTTCTCCCCAGGCGCCGTAGTCATACCCCAGCGCGTATCCGGAGGCGGAGTAGTCAAAGGAAGGCTGGTTGTTCCGGACGCCGGCATCGCCAAAGCTGCCCAGGGCGCCAGCCCACAGGTTGGAAGGCCCCTTCTGCCGGAAACGGGAGATGTCCACCTGGGCGGAGGAGGCTTCCACCAGCGTCTGCACATAAGCCGCGGACGCCCACATGGAATCCAGCGTGGTTTCCGGACCGCTTTCCGGGAACTGGTTCCAGGATTCGGCGCGCACGGCAGGCAGGCATCCTGCCAGGGTCAGGCTCCATAAGGAAATACGGGATAGTTTCATGGTCGGGTATGATGGTTCAAGGAGCGGAGGCAGCCTCCGGCCCTCACTTTTTCAAGCGCATCCGGGCGCCCGTTTTGTGTATCAAATGCATTTTCCGGAATCCGGAGGCCTTTCCCTCCCCGGCTGCCCGTGCTCCCCAGGCAGCTTCGAACTGCCCAGGCGGTTCCCTGCTTTTTTCTTCAGGGAACGCGCGGCTGCCGGCTCCTTCCGTTTTTTCTTTTAACGCGGAATAAGAAGGCGGCCTGCGCTTCCCCGTTCCCGGCCTTCAAGTTGTGTTCTTTAAGCTTTTCCTCCCGCCTCCGTTATGGTAATGGTGCGGGAGCAACCGTGTGATCCTTGATCGTTCACTTGCTGGCTATTTCAATTCATATTCCATTATTCGACATGTATACCCCCGAATTCAAAAATATCCTCACTTCCACCCTGGACGGACTGCGTGCGGAAGGTCTGTACAAGGAAGAACGCTTCATCGCCTCCCAGCAGTATTCCCAGGTGACGCTGAAGGACGGACGCTCCGTCATCAACATGTGCGCCAACAATTACCTGGGCCTGGCCAATAATCCGGAAGTGATGGAAGCCGCCAAGAAGGCCATCGACCAATGGGGCTTCGGCATGGCTTCCGTGCGGTTCATCTGCGGCACGCAGACCCTGCACCGCCAGCTTGAGGAACGCCTTTCCCAGTTCCTCGGCACGGAAGACACGATTCTGTTCCCCTCCTGCTTTGACGCCAACGGCGGCCTGTTTGAAGGCCTCCTGACCGCGGACGATGCCATTATTTCCGATTCCCTGAACCACGCCTCCATCATTGACGGCGTGCGCCTTTGCAAGGCCAAGCGCTTCCGCTACGCCAACAACGACATGGCGGACCTGGAAGCCAAGCTCCAGGAAGCGGACGCCGCCGGAGCCCGCGTGAAGCTGATTTCCACGGACGGCGTGTTTTCCATGGACGGCATCATCGCCCAATTGGACAAGATTCACGAGCTGGCCGCCAAGTACAACGCCATCGTCCATTTTGACGACTGCCACGCCACGGGCTTTCTGGGCGAACGGGGACGCGGCACGCACGAATACCGCGGCCTGTTCGGCAACATAGACATCACCACCGGCACCCTGGGCAAGGCCCTGGGGGGCGCCTCCGGCGGCTACGTTTCCGGCCCGAAGGAAGTGGTGGACGTCCTGCGCCAGAAGGCGCGCCCGTACCTGTTCTCCAACAGCGTGGCTCCCGCCATCGTGGCCGCCTCCATCAAGGTGCTGGACCTGCTGGAACAGTCCACGGAAGCGCGCGACCGTGTGGAGGCCAATACCAAGTATTTCCGCGATGCCATGACGGCCGCGGGCTTCACCATCGGCGGCAAGGACCACCCCATTTCCCCGGTGATGCTGGGGGACGCCGTGCTGTCCCAGAATTTCTCCGCCCAGCTTCTGGACGAAGGCGTGTACGCCGTCGGCTTCTTCTACCCCGTCGTTCCCAAGGGGCAGGCCCGCATCCGCACGCAGATTTCCGCCGCCCACACCCGCGAACAGCTGGACAAGGCGATTGAAGCCTTCTGCAAGGTAGGCAAGAACCTGGGAGTTATTTCCTGATTCCCGCACCCTCCATGACTTCAGACGCATCACCCATGCCCGGCGGCAATCTGCCGACGCTGCCCGTCAAACGGGTGGTGCGTCCCACTCCTTCCATCCCGGACCATGAAGTCGTGCGCCAGATAGGCAGCGGCGCGTACGGGGAGGTCTGGCTGGCCCGGTCCCTGACCGGGGCGTGGCGCGCCGTGAAAATCGTCTGGCGTGAGGATTTTGAGGACGAGCGCACATTCAACCGTGAGTTTGAAGGTATCCTCCAGTATGAGCCCATCGCCCGCAACCATCCGGGGCTGGTCCACATCCTGCACGTGGGAAGGCATGACGAGGATTCCCCGTTTTACTATTACGTCATGGAGCTGGGCGACGACGCCCGCACCGGCGTCCACATCACGCCGGACGAGTATATTCCGCGCACGCTCCAGACGGACAAGAAGTTTTCCGGCAACAAGCCCCTTCCCCTGGATTATTGCCTGGAGGTAGGCAGCCAGCTTGCCCACGCCCTGCTGTACCTGCACAGCAAGAACCTGACGCACCGGGACATCAAGCCGGCGAACGTCATCTTCGTCAACGGACGCCCCAAGCTGGCGGACATCGGCCTGGTGGCCCATCTGGACCAGCGCAGCTTTGTGGGGACGGAGGGGTTCATCCCCCCGGACGGCCCCGGCACCCGGAGGGCGGACGTTTACGCGCTGGCCAAGGTTTTATATGAAATCAGCACGGGAAAGGACCGCATGGATTTTCCCGCGCTTCCGGATGATTTGCCGGAAGGCACCGTGCGCAAGAAGTGGCAGGCGTTCAACACCATCATCTGCCAGGCGGCGGAACCCCGCGTGGAGGAGTGCGCCATTGATTCCGCGGAGGAGCTGGCGGAAAAGATAGACGTCCTGCGGGGGTATGAAGTGCCTACCCGCTTCCGCCTCCAGAAGAAAAAGAAGCGCCGCAAGCTCAGGCGCACCCTCCAGCTGCTGGCCGCCGCCGTCGCGGGAGCCCTGACCGCCTACTGGGGGGCCCTGTGGCTCAACAACAGCCAGCATCCCCCGGAAGAACCTGCCGCGGACGTACGCCCGGAAACCCACTCCTCCGCACCGGAGGAGGAGTCCCGGACCGGTTACGTGCTGGTGACCAGCTCCCCGGCTGGAGCGTCCGTGTATGATGCGGACGGCAATTACCTGGATGAAACGCCCTACGGCCCGATTGAACTGCCTTCCGGAACTTCCGTGGCCTACACCATCAAGAAATCGGGCTTTGCGGACAAGGAGGAGGCGGGAACCGTCAAGGGCGGCTCCACGCTGGCCCTGGGCGGCGTGCTGAAGGAGTACCACCCCCCCACGGACAGCCAGCCGTGGAAGGATACGGAGGGAGTCACCTACATCCCCGCGGAAACGCGCCATGTGGCGCAAGGCCCCCTCACCGCCGCCCTGTTCAACAAGTTCCTGAAGGAGGACCGCCAGAAGGGGAACTACCAGATGAAGAGGGAGCAGGCGGACCCGGGCCACCCGGAGAAGGACGTGGCCCTGCTCACGCAGGACGGCATCACGGCCTACCTGGCGTGGCTGAACAAGAAATGCGAACGGGAGGGCCTGCTGGGCAAGGAGTTTTCCATCAATGCGGACCCGCTGCCGCAGACATCCGGAAGCGCGGACGGCCACAGCGCCTACGTCCTGAACGTCAACCGCGTGTTCCAGGTGCCCATCACCGTCACCACCAATCCTCCGGGAGCCAGCGTCTTTTTCAACAACAGGCTCATCGGCCGCACCCCCATTGAGGAATACGTCAACCAGGTGCCCTACGTGATTGAAATCAAACTGCCGGGGCACGCCACCATGCGGCGCAGAGGGCTGGACCCGCAGGATTTATACCTTTCCCTCCAGCTGGAGCCGGACAAGTCCGTCGTCTTCGGTTCACCCTGGACCAACAGCCTGGGCATGGAACTGGCGCCCGTGGGAGGGAACACGCTGGTCATGTCCCATGAAGTGCGCGTGAAGGACTTCCAGCAGTTCCTGAAAGCCACGGGGAGGAAAGCCCCGGCCCGGCCCGGCTTCCCGCAGGGGGAAAACCACCCCGTAGTGAACGTCAGCAGGCAGGACGCGCGCGCCTTTGCCGGATGGCTCACCAACAAGGAGCGGGCCCAGGGCCTGATCGACCAGCACGACTCCTACCGCCTGCCCAAAGACGAGGAATGGAGCTCCTGGGTGCGCCTGACGGATGAAAAGGGGGCTTCTCCCTATGAAAAGACACTGCCTCATGAAAACTCCCGGGAGGTGTTCCCGTGGGGGTATTCCTGGCCGCCGCCGGACAGAACAGGCAATTTTGCGGACCAGTCCGCACTGATTTACCTTCCCTCCTCTCGCGTCATCGTGGGGTATGAGGACGGGCAGCCGTACACGGCCCCCGTGAAGACCTTCCCGCCCAACCACCTGGGCCTGTACGACCTGGAGGGGAACGTCATGGAATGGGTGGACGATTCCTACGGAGGGCCGGAATCCCTTCCCATCCGCAACTACGGCGTGGCCCGCGGAGGCAGCTACCTGTCCTTCCGCCCCAAACAGCTCACCACCTCCATCCGCACACCCCTGCCGGAAAACACGCGGGATGACGCGCTGGGCTTCCGCCTCATCCTGTCTTCCGACCGCCCCGCCGTTCCCACGCCCCCCTGATTCCAAGGGCCCCAGCCTCCGAACGGCGGCTTTCCCGGCTCCGCCATTCCCCGCAGCGGGCCGTTCCGGAAGGGGAAAGGGCCGCCGCAGCCCTCAGGCCGCCCAGCCTCTCCGGGAAAATGGTTGAAAGGGCCTCCCGTTATGCTACCTTTTCCCCGCACCCTTTTCCCGAATGAAAATCATCGCCATCGCCAACCAGAAGGGGGGAGTGGGAAAAACCACCACGGCCATCAACCTGGCCGCCGCCCTGGCCCAGCTGAAGAAGAAAATCCTCGTCATTGACCTGGACCCGCAGGCCAATGCCACCAGCGGCATGGGCATTGACGGAAAAGACATGCCCAGCCTGTATCCGGCCCTGCTCGGCCAGCTTCCGGCGGAAGAGTGCATCCTGCCTTCCGGCAGAAAACGGCTGGACATCATTCCCTCCACCATGGACCTGGCCGGCGTGGAAATAGAACTGGCCCGTTCCGGCAACCACCTGACCCGCCTCCGGGAAACGCTCGCTCCCCTGCGGGAGTCGGACGCCTATGATTACTGCATCATGGACACGCCGCCCTCCCTGGGCGTCCTGATGACCTCCGCCCTGGCCGCCTGCGACGAAGTGCTGACGCCCCTGCAATGCGAATGGTTCGGGCTGGAAGGATTGGCCAAAATCCTGCATGTGACGGCGCAGATCTGCGCCAGCGGAGCCAATCCCCGCATCAGGCACGAAGGGGTGCTGATGACCATGTACGACGGCCGCACCAACCTTTCCCGCCAGGTTATTGACCAGGTGGAACAGCACCTGCCCCAGATGCTGTACAAGACGGTCATTCCCCGCTCCATCCGGCTCGGGGAAGCGCCCAGCTTCGGCCACACCATTTTTGAACACGATCCTTCCGGCACGGCGGCGGAAGCCTATCTGAAAGCCGCACGGGAATTCATCAAACGCCACAAGTCCTGAACCCGTGAAGGGGTGGCTTTCACAGGAATGGCCTTCATGGCCATGGAGGACGAAAGGACAAGGCAAAAAGACGCCTCCCCCTTGATGTTGCCCCCTGGGGTTATTCCGTCCGTTTGACCTGGGCCGTTTCAGATGCCCCTCCATGAGCCGGAAGCCCTGAGACGGAGGAAAACAGGCATTCACCTTGACTTGCCGCACCCGGCATATAAGAATGCGTCCAGCTCCGCTTCAGGAACTTTCCCTCATGCCAGCAGAAGAAGGCCAGCCAGACGACCAGCCCCGGACGACAGGGCAAGTCCCGCCTCCCGCTCCGACGACAGGCCTGGAACAGATTCTGCCCGGACGCCCCCCTCTCCCCCACGCGGAAGAAAAAGGCGCCTTTTTCGTTTACCAGCGGGAGCTGGCCCCCGGCACGCGCCTGGAGCAGTATGAAATCATCCGCGTCCTGGGCAGCGGGGGCTTCGGCATCACCTACCTGGCGAAGGACCTGTTCCTGAACCGCAACGTGGTCATCAAGGAAAATTTCCCCTCCAGCTGCTCCTACCGGGACCCGCTGACCGGGCACATCCGGCCCAACAACGAACACGACCTGGAAAATTACACCTGGGCCCTGAAGAGCTTCCTGAGCGAGGCCCAGACGCTGGCGGAACTCAACCATCCCGGCATCGTCAGAATCCTGTCCGTTTTTGAAGCCAACGGCACCGCCTACTTCGCCATGGAGAACATCACCGGACTTTCCCTGGATTACCTGGGGGAGAAACTCCACAGCACCGGGCACCGCTACACGGAGGACGAACTCAAGGGCCTGCTGACGCGCCTGCTGCGGATTCTGGACTACCTCCATTCCAGGCACATCTACCACCGTGACATCAAGCCCGGCAACATCCTGCTGACGGAGGAAGGCACGCCCGTGCTGATCGACTTCGGCGCGGCGCGCCATGCCCTGAAGCTGCACGCCGCCACCGTCCTGACCACCCAGGGGTATTCCTCCCCGGAACAGGCGCTGGGGAAAACGAACATCGGCCCGTGGAGCGACCTTTATTCCGTAGGCGCCACCTTTTACGCCCTGCTTACGGGACACCCGCCGGAACGGGCGGAAGTGCGCCTGGCGGAAGACGGCATGCCGCCGCTGCACAGCGACCCCGTGCTCACCCGCTATTACTCGCGGCAGTTCCTTCTTTCCCTGGACAAGGCGCTGGCGCCCCAGACCAGCTGCCGCTACCAGACGGCCCGTGAATGGATTCACGACATTTGCGCCATTTCCGGGGAGGAATCCTCCGCCACCATCCAGGTATCCCCGGCGGACATCCGCCACATTCATCCGGAAGGAATGCCGCATCCCTGCGCGGAGAAGAATTCCGGGAACAAAAAGGCCACCGCCGGTCCGGGCGGCCTTCATTCCGCCTCCCGCAGGCTGTCCGCGCGCACCCTGCGCCGCAACCGCCACATGATGTTCCTGATGGTGGGGAGCGTCTGCACCCTGCTGCTGGGCGCAGCGGCGTTCTACCTGATGGACTACCTGAAAAAGGCCCCCATGGGCACCACCATCAATACCATCAAGGAGGCCATCCAGCAGCCTGCCGCCAACGGGAAGGAAATGGCCCCCCCGCCCCGGGACCTGGCATCCATACGCATTCCGGAGCTCAGAATGACGGAAGACGCAGCGCTGGAACCGCGGACGCTGAAGGAATTCCGGCTGCGCCTGGACGACACGATTCTGACCCGTTCCGGCATCCCTTCCATCCTGCCGGAAAAGCTGCGCATCTCCTGCATCTACCTCCAGATCATTCCTCCGGCCACGGGAGGGGAGGAACTGCACCTCACCATCCGGGACTCCAACGGAGCCCTGGTGGACCGCTCCGTCAACTCCGTCCCCTCCTTCACGGTGCCGGGACAATCCACCTCCACCTTCTTCTTCCCGGCCCTGCCGGAGCTCTCCACGGACCGCGCCTACACGTACGCCTTTGAAACCGCCGCCCACAAGGCCGTCCCCATGCAAATGGCGTGCTTCAAAAGCGAGACGGAACGCACGGAGGAGGCCTTCCCTAAAATCCGCTTCATCATCGCCCCCGCGGCGCGGGAACCGGCCCTGCTGCATGACCCTGCCTACAAGGGGCTGGTGGCGGCAGTCACCACGCCTTCCCCGGGGCACGGGAACGTTCTCGGCCTGGCGAACGCCACGCCGGACATGCTGGCGGCTCTGGAACAACTGTCCAAATCCGGCTACCCGGTGGCCCAGCAGGTATTGGGGAAACTCCTGATGTCTCCTGACTGCCCCGGCGGCCCCAGGCCGGAAGAAGGGGTGGAATGGCTCTACCGTTCCGCCACCGGAGGATGCTATGAGGCCATGAAGGAGCTGGGCATCCTGCTCATGGACATCCCCTCCTATTTTCCCCGCCTGCCCCAGCAGCCCCCTCTGGCCTCCCGGGATTACGCCCAGGCGGCGCGGTTCCTGAGAATGGCGGTCCAGTACCGGGACCAGGAAGCCCTGTACCTGCTCTCCCTCATGTACTCCCAGGGCTGGGGCGTGCCCGCTTCCCCGGAGCTTTCCAGCCTGATGATGGAACGCCTCAACGGCTCCGCCTACCTGACGGACAGCCTGAACCCCGAGGCGCCCATTGCGGCGTACTGGCTTCCCCTGCCGCTTGCCAGGGGGGAATCCACCATCCTGCGCTTCACCGTTCCGGGGCCATTCGCCCCGTCCCAGATCAAGGGCGTCACGCTGCATAACACGGGCATGAAGGACGCCTTCTCCATCAGCAAAATCAACATCCTCCAGCACGGACGCCTCATTCTGGACATCATCTCCCCCCAGGAAGTGCCGCCCGGCAAAAGCTCCGTCCCCATCGGCATCTCCATCCCGGAAGGCCTGCTGGCGGATACGTCCCTGCCCCTGGAGGTGGAAATCCTGCTGACGCCCGGAAACAGCAGCGGCGTGGTGGAAATGCCGCCTCCGGCGGAAAAGAAACGTTCCAGAAACGGAACTGATTAAGATTCAGCATCCTTCCATAATAAACAGAAACCGGGAACCCGTAAAACAGCCTTGATTCCCGTCACGGGAATGCTACAAAAGGAGCATGACTTCCCTTACTTTCCTGCGCCGCGCACTCCCCGTTCTGGCCGCCTTCCTGATGGCCTCCTGCGGCGACCCCACCGTCTCCTACTGGAAAAAGGCGGCGGACATCAACACGGAATACTCGGAAAAAAGCGACGCGCTGGTACAGCGCCTCCTGAAGCTGAAAAAGAACCCCACCCTTCCCGGCCTGGCGGAAAGCAGCAGGGACGCGGCGGACCTGCTGCGGGAGCGGGACGAAGAACTGGCGGACCTGGACACGAAAGACGTGGATCCCGCCGTGGCGGCCTATGTGGAAGAAGACCGCAAGCTCTTTGCCAGAGGGCGGGAACTGGCGGAACACTACCAGCAGTACTTTGAAAAATACCTCAAGGGAGGTCCGGAATTCACGCCGGACCCGTCCCGGGCCGTTTCTCACATAGGCCGCGGGCGGCAGGAAATACGCAAAATCCTGGCTGAAGCCCGGAAACTGGAAGAACGGGCGGAAGCCCTGAGGAAAGAAAAATCAGCCGCGTTTGAGGAGGAACTTCCTCCGCTGCACTTCCGCCTTCCGGACATGAAGCAGCTGCTGTCCAACCGTTAAAAACCGCCATAAACCATCTTTCCGGCTCCGGCTTTGCACGGGAGGGCCTCCGTATCCCTCCCCCTTTTCGTTCATCAGTCATCCATGAAGCTTCTTCCGGTCCTTTTCCTCCTGCTCATTCCCGCCCTTTCAAGGGGGGAGCAGCATGAAATATTCTGCAGAAAGGCCATCAAGCTTCAACTAACCAGCTTCTTTCCGAAATACCGTTATTTCCTATTCACCGGCAGTTACACTTCCCCCCGCGCCGTACTCTCTGCAGCTGCCAGTCCAACAGAATTGAGCATCAGAAGCGGAAATGGAATTTTTCTGAAAGACACGTCCATCAGTATTTCCCATCATTCCTATGAACAGGAAACAGGCAAAGGCACATTCTCCCTGGGCCTTCTGGTCAAGGACCGCCCCTTCCCCCAAGACGGAAGAATCCAGATCAAGGGAAAGGTGCCGGTGAAATGCGCGCGGCTGTCCACTCTGCCAGAAACGGAAATCGATCTCCGTCCGAACGCCGCGTATTCCATCCCTCTCTGCATCTCCCCCTTCCTTGAGGAAGGGACGGACGTAGCCAATCTGGAAAAATGCCCGCATCTGGACATAAGGGTGAATCCGTATACGGAAACCAACGCATGGAGCATCGGGCTCACTTATCCTGTGGGCTTCCCCTATGCCGGCATGGTATTCCTTGACCGGGAGGGACACAGGATCCCCGTGAAAACAGAAATGGCGCGATGCCGTTCGGGGCCGATCGAATTCCACCCGTTCACCTGCACTTTCCCGGAAAAACATGATCGCGTCCGCCTTCTCATTCACTACGCGGAAAAGCAGGAAACCGGGAACTTGCCCATCACCGCCGCCGTCTCCCGGAAAGACGCCTTGAAAGCGATGCCGCCCCATCCGGAAGGTGGCCGGATTACCGGGTAGCCTTCCGCAGAAACGGCGCATCTTTTCCAAAAACGAGATTGACACCCGCGGTTCTTTCCCCTAGTATCCGCGCACAACATCAGCGGCGGGGTAGCCAAGTGGTAAGGCGACGGTCTGCAAAATCGTTATTCGCGGGTTCGATTCCCGCTCCCGCCTCCAAGATGTTGCAAAAACCGGTTCAAGTCGCGTTCGTCTAGCGGTCTAGGACTCCCGCCTTTCACGCGGGCAACACGGGTTCGAGTCCCGTACGCGATGCCAGTTTTTTCTTTTCCCTTCCGTCTTGAACCGGAATCTTTTTTACGCCATCCCCCCGGTATGTTTCTGGATTTTTCCACCCGTTGTGGTATGGTTACTTCCGCCATGGCAGCCCAGAACGAAATTATGCTGAACGGAGCCCCGTATGGACTGGCGGAACCCTGTTCCGTTTCCCGGCTTCTGGAACTCTTGAACATGAACGGCAAACCCGTCGTCGTGGAGCACAACGGCTCCGCGCTCCTGCCGCAGGATTTTTCCCGGGTTACGGTTTCTCCCGGAGACCGGGTGGAAATCGTCTCCATCGTCGCCGGCGGCTAGGCTCCCTTTTTCCGTTACTTCCCTTCCCAATCCGTCACCGCCATGCCCTCCATCCACGTCATGTCCCCCACTCTTGCCAGCCAGGTGGCGGCGGGCGAGGTGGTGGAACGCCCCGCCTCCGTCGTGAAGGAACTGGTGGAAAACAGCCTGGACGCCGGGGCCAGATCCGTGCGGGTGGAAATACGCCGCGGAGGCGTGGGCCTGATCAAGGTGACGGACGACGGCTGCGGCATGTCCCGGGAAGACGCGTGCCTGTGCGCCAAGCGGCACGCCACCAGCAAGCTTTCCTCCCTGGAGGACCTGTTTGAAATCACGCACCTGGGCTTCCGCGGGGAGGCCATTCCCAGCATTGCCAGCGTCTCCCGCTTCAAGCTCTGCACCAGGCAGCAGCAGGCGCTGGAGGGCTGGGAAGTACGCATCGAAGGAGGCATGGAGCATGAGCCGAGAAGTTCCGGCGTCTCCCCCGGCACCGCCATTGAGGTCTCCGACCTGTTTTACAATACTCCGGCACGCCGCAAGTTCCTGAAATCCGCGGAGACGGAGGCCTCCCATGTGGAGCACCAGATACGCCTGCATGCCCTGGCCTATCCCCAGGTGCGCTTTACCTACAAGCGGGATGACCAGCTCGTCTTCGACCTTCCGGCCACGGCGGACCTGCGCGTCCGCATCTCCGCGCTGACGGATGCGGCTACGGCGGCAGCCCTGATTCCGATAGAAACGACCATCGGGCCCGGCATTTCCGTCACGGGCTTCCTGCTCCCGCTTTCCGAGGCCAGGCGCACCAGAAAGGGGCAGTACGTCTTCATGAACACCCGCCCCGTGGAGGACCAGCTCATCAACCGGGCCATCCGGGACGGCTACGGCGGTTTTCCCACCGGGCTGCATCCGGCGCTCTTCCTGTACATGGAGGTGGAGCCCGCGCTGGTGGACGTCAACGTGCACCCCGCCAAGAAGGAAGTGAGGTTCCGCCGGTCCGCGGATGTGGTGAATACCATTGTGGAGGCGATTGCCAACACCCTCCAAAAACACGCCCGGCAGGAAATTCACGCTCCCGCCGCCGTGCCGGAGACGGACGGCGGCCCTCCGGAACCGCTTTCCGCCGCGCCGCGTGGGGAAACACCCTCCCGGGCGGACAATTCCCAGGCCTTTCCTCCGGCAAAACCCCGCACGGCCCCCGCTCCTTCCTCCAACCTCCCTTCCCTTTCTTCCCCCGTCCCCAGCAGGCAATCACGGGAGACTGTTCCTCTTCCCCCCCTGCGTCCCATTCCCCTGAAGCAGGTTCCCGCCACCCAGGGGAAGCTGGATTTCCAGCATCAGGCGGAGGGCGGCACCGCAAGGGACGCCTGCGGAAAGGCAGTTCCGGAGAGGGACGCCTCCGCCGGATTCACCTATCTGGGAACCCTCCGCCAACAATTCGCCCTGTTTGAAACGCCGGAGGGCCTGGTGCTGATGCATCCCAGGGCCGCGCGGGAACGCATCATCTTTGAACGGCTGCGGGCGCACCGGGAAGCGCCCATGCCGTCCCAGCAGCTTCTGGACCCGGTGATGCTGGACCTGGACCCGCGGGATTTTGCCGTTATCCAGCAGTTCGCACCCCACTTTGACCAGGCCGGAATGACCGTCACGCCCTTCGGCCAGAACACGATCAGGATAGAATCCCTGCCCGCCCTGCTGGAACTGGAGAACGCCCGCGCCTTCCTGCTGGAGCTGGTGGACCGCCTCACCCAGTCCGAATTCAGCCGGAACGCCAAACGCATGGCTTATGAGACCTTCATCGGGGAAATCGCCAGGAAATCCGCGTGGAAGGAACGTATTTCCCCGCACCGCGCCCCGGCCATCCTGAAAGAACTGCTGGCCTGCGAAGTGCCGTACTGCACCCCGGGCGGCAAGCCCACGCTGGTGAATTATTCCATTCCGGAGATCAAACGCAAATTCGGCATCCAGGCGTAACGGGCCGGGAAAGCGGAAGGCCGGATACCTAGTCTTTCAGCTCCACATTTGAAACGGAAGGCCGCGCAGAAGAGCAGCAGGCCTTTGCCGCAGCCGAAAGGAAACCGGGAGCCAGCGAAGGAATGTTCAAGAGAATGAAGGAATACGGTTTTTGAAAGTGCGGCTTTTGTCCGTGCATTCATTCAGAAGCCTGCGGTTCTCCCTGAAAGCTTTCTTCTCAAAACAGGGGGTACATGCCATCCTTCCATGAAAGCCGTTTTTCACTCATTCCTTTTATCTCCCTTTCTTCCCCCTTTTCCGGCCCATCCGGCTTTAACGCACGGACCGCCGAATCCATTCCCTCCTGTATGGAAGCTTGCTCTTGGCAAGGGGGGGGGCCCGTGTTTATAATGTTATCTTCCCTGCCGTCATCCAGCCCGTTCCCAGCCATGCCAGACCCCGCCCCCAGCAAGCCTTCCGCACCACGCATTGCTGAAACCGCCGCCGGAAAAGCCCTGATGGCCCTGCTGGCCCTTTTTTACACTTTCCTGGCGACAACGGCGGCAGGAGGGGAATGGCACACCCTTTTTCTTCCCGCCTGCCTTCTGGCGGCGTCCCTTCTGCTGTTTTGCTTCTGCATCCTCCGGGGGTACAAGATTCCCAGCCCCGGACTGCCGGGATGGCTGGCGCTGGGGCTGGGAGGCGGCTATTTCCTCCTGCGGGCGTGGTTTTCACCCTGGTTTTACTATGAGGGAGTGGCGGACCTGGGCCTCATCGTCACGGCCATGGCCATGTTCATGGCGGGGGCGTATGCCGGAGCCGGGAACGGGGAAAGGAGCGTTCTTCCCGTGCTGGCGGCGGCGCTGGGATTGCTGAACGCCCTGCTGTGGGGGTACCAGAACATAACGGGGACGGAGGCCTCCTGGTTCAGGCCGGATTATTCCCTGTTCGGAACGGAGCTGCGCAACATCGGGCTGTTCGGGTACAAGAATTTTTCCGCTCATTTCCTGTCCGTCACGGGATTTTTCCTCTGCGCGTACAGCATGGCTTCCGCCAGGAAATGGGGTATCAGCCTGTTCACGGGTCTGGCGCTCGTTCTCATTTCCTTCACCTGCAGTTCCCGCGCCGCCTTTCCGAATGCGCTGGCTGGCGTCACCCTGTGCTTTTTCATTTATACCTCCAGCGTTTTCCGCAATAACAGGAAATTTTATACGGCGGCCATCCTGTTCATCCTGCTTCTCTTCCTGGGAGCGGCTTACGCCGTGCTGGACCTGGCCAACGGAGCCGGAAAGCTGGCCTCACTGCTGGATACGTTCTCCTTCGGGAGCCGTCTGGACCTGTCCAGACTGGCGTGGGCGCTGGCGGACCAGGCCCCATGGTTCGGCCACGGCAGCCGGATGTTCACCAACCTTTCCACGGAATTTTTTGCCGGGGCCAGCCTCCCCAATTTCGCCCACCATGAGTACGCGCAGGCCGCCTGCGACTACGGCTATGCCGGGCTGGGGCTGATGCTGGCCCTGCTGGCCCTGTTCCTCGTTTCCGGCTTCCGGAGCGTGCTCCAGCTGGGGGGGGAGCGCCAGCGCGCCAATCCCCTGGGGCCGGCGGCCTTCTGCGTGCTGTGCATCGCCGCCTTCCATGCCTATGGGGAGTTCATCTGGCACAATCCGGCATTGCTGGGCGCCAGCGCCCTGTGCTGCGGCATTACCTGCACCGCCTCCCTTTCCCGGGTGAAGGCCTCCCGGCGCGCCGGACGCTGGTTCCAGGCCTCCGCCGCGCTGCTGCTGGCGGCGCTGGCCCTGTGCTACGCGTTCCGGGCTTTCCCGGTCTGGAAGGCCTCCCTCCGGGCCGTTCCGGTTTCCTCCAACGAACGGCTTCCCATGCTGGAAGAGGCCGCTTCCAGCAGCCTGGACCCGGACCTGGTGCGGCGCAGCATCCTGCATGCCGTGGGCAGTCCTGCCGCTCCAGACGAGGCGCGGCTCAGGGAACTGGAACGGCAGGAGGAAGAGGCGGAATTGCGGAGTCCCGGCAATCACGGCCTGGCAGCGGCCAAAAGCCTGCTTTACATCCGCCAGGGGCGCCTTGCGGAGGCGGAGAGGCTGCTGCGCCCCTATGTGGAGAGTCCCGGCAGGTTTGACGACCGCATGTTCGCCTGGACCACCATTTACAGTAATATGCTGTATTCCTGGAGCGCGGCCATTGCGGCCCAGTCTCCGGGGCAGGCCCTGTCCATGGCGCTGACGGCCCAGCGCCTGATGTCCGCCCAGACGGATCAATGGCTGTTTCACGGCTCTCTGAATCCCCAGGTCAGGAAGGAACACGACCTGCGCCTCAGAGAGCTCAAGATGCTGATCCTGACGCTGCAATACCGCGGAGCCGTACCCGATGCCTCCTGGCGCGGAAGCAGGGGGTCCGGATATTTTCAGGCCAACCCCGTTCCCGCGTTTTCTAAAATGAAGTTCTGATAAAAGGAAATATGAAATACTTGAATCAAGAAATAGAAAACGAATTAAGAAACCGGGGAGCGGAACTGATACGTTTTGTCAGCATATCCCATTTAGACGAAAAGCAAAACAGGCAACTCCCGAACGCCATTGTCTTTGTACTCCCGCTGACCGCAGAGTATGTCAGGACGGTATTTGATACTCCCGATTACGTACAAGCGCGGATAGATAACAATTACGATTTCGATGATGATGAATTTTCACAAACTGAACATAAGGCGGGGGAAATAGCAGACGATTTAGCCAGGTTCATTGCCGGAAAGGGTTACAAAGCCGTATCGCAATCCGATACGGGGCTGGTGGCTGATGACGTATTCAATGATGAAACCAAAGAGTCAGTATTACCTCATAAAACAGTCGCGCTACTTGGCGGATTAGGGTGGATTGGGAAAAACAATCTGTTAATTACTCCCGAATATGGCGCAGCACAATGTCTCGGTACGGTTTTAACTGATGCTCCACTGGAAACGGTATTACATGAACCTCCATTTCCAAAGTGCGGAAGGTGCAGCGCTTGTGTCAATATCTGCGAGAGAAAAGTTCTTAAAGGTAAAATTTGGAGCATCTCTGTTTCAAGAGATGAGATCGTTAACATATATGGATGCAGCACCTGCCTGAAATGCCTTGTGCATTGTTCCAGAACACAAATATATAAAAAGAGGAATATTAAATAAAGAGTTTCAGGATTTATGCCGGTGAACTATTCCTGAAATGAAACAGGCGACTGGATAATCATGTGAATCAAGCAATTATCCCGCGCGGAGCGCCAGTTTATTTCCCTTGAATTCCCCGGACAGTTTCTGACGAAGAAGGGAAACCCGCGCCCTTCATTCATTTAGCCCATGCTTTGGAGCAGGCCTTCAATGTTACTTCCGGTCCAGCAGCTTATTTCCCCAGGGTAATTTTATAAAATTTATGTATTCATCGGATTTTCAATCCGTTGTCAACAATAATTCATTTAAGGCAAGATTTTTTAAGCCTTATCCGGTACGCTTATTCACTTTTTCCGGACAGGAGGAAGAGTAGAATGAAAGAGGAATAAACACTTGGTTTCAAGTTCATAACGCTGCCTCTGCGGATTGAAAATCCTCCAGGATCCGGGAAGTTTTGCGGACACAGCCGCAAAACCCAATCCAAGAATAAATTCCAAATCAATGACTCCGAGACTTCCTCTCCCCATCCTCGCCGCCCTGCTCCTGTCACAGGCGGTGCCCCATGCAGCCGCTTCCAGCCCCATTTCCTGGGATGACCTCGTTCGGGACTGGCAGGACGGCTCCATCACTGAAACGGTGCTCGATCTGAGCGGGGACGGTTCCGTTTCAGAGGTAACAAGCAACGGGGGCGCCGTCACCGTCTCTCAGGGAACATCCCTGGCGCTGAACGGTGGCCATCACACCATTTCCTCCATCAAGCAGAGCGCCCAGGTTTTCACCAGCAGGGCGTTTGACAACCGCGGCACGCTGGAAATCAGCGACTGCGCCATCACCGGCAATTTCAATACCGCCGTGAGCTGGTATTCCTATTCCTCCGGAGGCGCCATCGCCAACAGTGAGAACGCCAGGCTGTTTCTTTCCGGATGCTCCTTTTCCAATAACGGAATGGTTTCCCAGACAGCCGGAGGCGGAGGAGCGCTTGCCGGAGCGGCAGGTTCCATGATGAGTATCCAGGGGTGCGATTTCATCAATAATTACGTTTCCTTCCATGAGCCGTGCCTGAACAGCCCCCAGCAGCACGGCGGCGCCATTTCCAGCCTTGGCGCCGTTGCCCTGAGCAATTGCCGCTTCTCCGGGAATTACACCTCCTACCTGAATGCCGGAGCCAATGGCATGAGCATGGCGGCGGGAGGAGCCGTCTCCATGGCCGCGTACGGGGGGCGACTGGAGGGGGATGGGCTGGAATTCCACGGGAATTACGCCATGGGCTATGCGGCCTCCGGGGGAGCCGTGAACTTGAATAATAATGCCTCCATCAAGCTGAACAATGCCGCTTTTACCGGGAATTATGTCTTCTGCACGGCTAGTTCCACCGGCGCAGGCCGTGCGTGGGGAGGCGCGCTCAACCTGGAAACCGGGTCTACGGGCACGCTTGTCTCCTGCGTTTTTAACGGCAACCACGCCTCTTCCATGACGGAGACGGAAGCGAGAGGGGGTGCCATCCACAATTTTGCCGACTGCACACTGACGCTGGTGAATTGTTCCTTTTACGATAATTACGCCTCTTCCGCAGACGCGTCCCTGGCGCAGGGGGGCGCCATTGCGAATGAAGGACGACTCCGGATTATCGCCAACGGGCGGGACAGCATTTTCCGAGGCAACAGGGACCACGTTCCGGCACTGGGGGGTGGCGGCGCTTCCAATGCCATCCACTCCCTGTTTTCCACCGGCATCGCCCTTTACGCCGGGAACGGCGGCTCCCTGGTCTTTTACGACGGCATCCGGGGGGAGAACGACAGGAACATCCTGACGATCAACAAGCCCGGTGCGGAAGGCTATCCCGTGGACGGAACCGTCTTTTTCAAGGAAGGGGCCTCCATTGACGGGTTCAACACGGAATTGTACCAGGGAAGCCTGTGCATGGGAGAGGGAACGGCCATCCGCGGCTCGCTGGATGCATGGCAGGGAAGCAGTTTCATCATTGAAGGCTTCACGACGATGGACGGCCAGTACAGTGTGCATGCCGTGAAGCCGGGTGCCGCCCATACCGTGCTCGTCAGGATGACCGATTCCATGGCGGCGGCCACGGAAGAGAATCCCGTATGGAATTTTACGGAAGGTTCCTCCATCGCCGCCTTTGCGGGTTCCCTGGAGTTCGTTCTGGACGTCAGCCGCCTCAGCATTCCCTATGATGAACTGCACCCCTTCATTTTTTCCCACGAGGGGCAGACGCAGGAGCTGATGGACAGCGTCAACGGAGCCAAAAGCGTGAGGCTGGTGGATGCCGACGGGTGGAGCTACAGCGTGGACGGTTCCTTTTTCGATTACCTTTCCGGACAGAATAGAGGCCTTGTTCCTTCCGGACCGGACACGGGGGGCTGGCGGCCCCCGTCCGGCGTGGGAGGCGTGCAGGGCAATTCCCAGTGGACCGCCGTGCGCAGCCTCCGCAGTTTTGCAGAGGCCGCCAGAACCAGGGAGGGAGAACGGCTGAAGCCGGACGGGCGCGCGGCTTTCTGGATTACGGCCACGGGGGATTATTTCACCCAGGCCTCCCATGCCGCGGCGGAAGGCTACCGCTTCCGCTCCCACGGGTATTCCGTGGGCGGGAGTTACGATCTTTCCCCGGTCTGGACGGCGGGGGGCGCCTTCGGCCAGAGCTTCGGGACGAACGATGTGAACAATGACCTGGGCAGCTTTGACCAGGACGCCGTCATGGCCCTTCTCCAACTGGCGCGGTCCGTGCAGGTGAACGCGGAAGATTCCCTGCTTCTGGGCGTGCAGGGGGGCTATGGCTCCGCCCGCAGCAAGGGGGACGTTATTTCCCCGGACCTGGCCGGAGACCGCCTGGAAAGCTCATGGAAGGACAGAACCTGGCTGCTCGACGTACAGGGAGCATGGACAAGGAGGCTGAACCGGAAAACGCGGCTGGGCCTTTATTCCGGCCTCCAGTACGCGGGGAGCGTTCAAAGCGCCTCCACCGCCGCAGGGGAACGTCATGCCTACCATCTGGAAGACAGCTCCGCGAATGTCCTGCGCGGCCGCCTGGGGGTGGAGTTCCACCGGAACGGCTCCCTGCTGGGACAGGAAGCGGCAGGCTACATCCGCACGGGAATCGCGCACGATCTGGACCGGAAGACACCGCATGTTTCCGTACGCGGAACCGCCCGCTCCTGGACGGCCATGGCCGTGAAACCGGGCCGGGCCGCCCTGGAGGCTTCCGCCGGATTCCATGTCAGCCTGTCCGGCAATTGGAGCGCCGGCGTGGATTACAGTCTGGAAGCCGGCAACCGGCAGTTGAACCAGAGCGGAAGAGCCGGCGTTATGCTGGAATTTTAAGCGTCTTCAGCTACATGCCTCCCGGCCCCGTTCTGTCTCCGGAACGGGGCCGTTTTTTTTCCGTTTTCCCCCTCCCCGGGCCGTTTCCATTCACGGCATCGGGCGGCGCATGTCCCGACGCAGCTCAACAAAAGCAAGCGTTGCCCGCTCTATTCCTTCATCAGATTTTTTTCGTATGAATATAACCATCAAACGAATTTATGACCCGAAGGAAACCGGAGACGGCTACCGCGTGCTGGTGGACCGGCTCTGGCCCCGCGGAATTTCCAAGGAAAAGGCTTCCTGGGATGAATGGCTGAAAAATGTGGCCCCGTCCACGGCGCTCCGCCAGTGGTTCGCGCATGATCCGGCCAAATGGGACACTTTCCGCCGGAAGTATGACGAGGAACTGGACGGGAACAAGGAGGCCGTTTCCCATCTGCTCCAGCTCGCGCGGAAAGGGAAGCTTACGTTGCTGTACTCCGCCAGAAATACGGAGCACAATGAAGCGGCGGCCCTGAGGGATTATCTGATGCAGCGGTCTTCTTCATAAACGGGGGCACATTTTTGCACAAGAGCCAGGCGCAAGGCCCCAATGCTGTTACAGGGACCTATGATATGGCCGGATTTCTTCTCTCGTTCATGAACAGGCGAAGAAAATGGAAAGGAGGTGAAACAACATGGCAAGTAGTTCCCACATGGGTGGAAATCACAAAGGCGGTTCTTCCAAGAAGCGCTCCGAAACCACCACGAACAAAACCGGGCAGCGCGTCAAGCGCGATGCTTCAACAGGGCAGTTTATGAGCGATAAAGGCTCAAGCTCCAAGGAAAAACATTAATTCCCCGTGAGCTCTCTGCTTAATTCAGGTTCCGGACTTGGTCCGGAACCTTTTTTATCCCTGTCCGCTCCGGAAAAAGCGGAAGAGCGCATCCCGTCAGAGCAGGTCCAATTCTTCAAACGCACGAAGGCCGAGGGCCCCGGGCTCCTTCCGGTCCCCGCGGACCACCACGGCAAAAGGTTCTTCCCTGCCCGGCGCGTAGTACGCCGCACGCAGGACCAGTTCATCCCCTTCCAAACGGGCGTAAACGCCCACAGGCGTGGAACAGCTCGCTCCCAGGCGCACCAGGAAGGCGCGTTCCGCCAGGGCGCAGGCGAAGGCTTCCGGATCGTTGACGCCTGCCAGCATTTCCACCGTCTCCCGGTCGGAAGAACGGCATTCCATGCTCACGATGCCCTGCCCCACGGCGGGAATGAAGGCTTCCACCGGCAGGGGGCGCATGTAGAGCTTCCTCCCCTCCACGAGGGTTTCCGGAGCATACAGCCCCAGGCGTTCCAGTCCGGCCCTGGCCAGAATGACGGCGTCCCGGCCGGGATGCTCCGCCAGCTTCGCCAGACGCGTGGGAACGTTGCCCCGCAGGTCTTCAAACCGGAGGCCGGAACCCCAGTACGCGCGCGCCATCAGGCGGCGGCGCACGCTTCCGGTAGCCAGCGTGCCGGAGCCGTTCCAGTCCGGCTCCTTCGTGATGAGCACGTCTTCTACGGCGGCGCGGGGCAGCACGGCGGCCAGCGTGAAGCCGGGGGCCAGCTCGCTGGGCACGTCCTTGAGGCTGTGCACCGCCACGTCAATGCGGCCTTCCATGAGGGCGGTTTCCAGTTCCTTGATGAAGATTCCCTTGTCCACGATGCCGGAAACGCGGGCCACGTCCGCCAGCGGCACGTCCGTGCGGCGGTCCCCGGTGGTATGGATGATTTCCCGGCGCACGTCCAGTTCCGGATAACGGAGGGAGAGGGCGGCCCGGACCATGTCCGCCTGGGCCAGCGCCAGGGCGCTCCCGCGGGTGCCGATGATGAGGGTGTTTTTACTGGTCATAAAGCGCGGAGTCCGGAAAGTATTTGGAGATGTTGTCCTGGATGATGGCCTCGCACCGGGAGACTTCCTGCTCCCGGCTGCGCTTGGCTTCATCCGCCAGCTGGGTGAGGGTGTCGATATCGTAGAGGTACACCTCGTCAATATCCGCCACGTCCGGAGAGATGTTGCGCGGCACGGAGATGTCAATCAGGAAGAGGGAGCGGTACTTGCGGGGCGCGCGCAGCGGCAGCAGCGTCTCCCGGGTGATGATGCAGTGGGGGGCGGCGGTGGCGGCCACCACCACGTCAATGTCCCTGAGGTAGTCCCCCCACACGTCGTACCGGATGGCCTGGCCGCCGATCATGCCCGCCAGTTCCACCGCCCGGTCAAAGGAACGGTTGGCTACATAGATGCCCTCCGCCCCGCGGGCGTGCAGGGCGCGGCCCGTGACGCGGCTCATTTCCCCCGCCCCCAGGATGAGGACGCGGGTGCCGGAAAGGTCGCCGAAGATTTGTTCCGCCAGCTCCACGGCCACGGACCCCACGGAGGTGGCTCCGGCGTGAATCTGGCTGTCCGTCCGCACCCTCTTGCCGATGGAGAAGGCTTTCTGGAAGGTCTTGTTGGCACAGGCCGCGGTCACTCCCGCATCCAGCGCCATCTGGTAGGCCGTCTTCACCTGCCCGAAGATTTCCGTTTCCCCCAGCACCATGGAGTCCAGCCCGCTCAGGACGCGGCACAGGTGCTCCAGGGCGTCCGCCCCCAGATGGCTGTAAAAGTGGGAGGCCATGTCCACGTTCCCGCGTCCCGCGCCCAGAAAGTGGGACAGGATGTGCTCCTGCGCGCTTTCCGGCCTGTCAGACCAGTAGTAGATTTCCATGCGGTTGCAGGTGGAAAGCACCACGCACTGGTCCACGTCCGGCAGGGAGCGGATGCGCCGCCCCTCCTCCTGGAGCCTGTGGGACGGCACGGCAAAGCACTCCCGTATTTCCACGGGAGCGGTCCGGTGATTCAAGCCTAAACAAACCATTCTCATCAGCTTACCAGGAAAATGCTCATGGATGCAATAAAGAGGGCCACACAGCAGTAGGCCAGGGCGCGCCCCGGCATGCCGCGGCGGTAGATGAACCACAGCAGGACGCTGTAGCCCAGCGTCAGTAGAATGACGATGGAGGTTTTGGCCCCGTTGATGGGGAGATGCCTCTGCCAGCCGAGCCATTCCCCGGCCAGAAGCAGGAGGAACGCCACCAGAACCAGGCGCTTCATGCTGGCTTCCAGCGTGCGGATAGGGGGCAGAAGACGGCAGGTGCCGGGTATCTGCCGCCTTTTGAGGCATTCGTTCTGCATGCAGAACGCCACGCCCGCAGCGGCGGCCAGGCCTCCGGCTCCGTAGGACATCATGGCTACGCCCACGTGCGCCGTCACCCAGAAGTCATGCGTACCCTGCACATCCGCGCCGTACAGGCCGATCAGCAGGGAAAGCGCCGTCAGCACGGCAATGGCCGGAGCGGTGAAGATGCCCAGCACGGACATGCGGTAGGCGCGCCCCAGAAGAAGATAAAAGAGGTTGATGGTCCAGGAGAGGAAGAAGAGCACCTCCGACGCGCCGCGGATGGGGCACATCCCCGTCTGGTACGCCTTGACACAAAGCGCCCCCGTCTGGAGCGCAAAGAGGCACGCCATCCAGAGGTGGGCGTATAAAAACCGGCGGCCGGAGGCCAGCAGGCGCCAGCCAAGCCCCGTAAAAGCCAGGGACAGGACGAGAGATGCAATGGCCCACCAGTTGTCGTTCATAAGTCCTGTACGGAAAGCAGCTCAGGAACGCAGGTCGCGTTCAATGACGGCATACGCCTGGTGGTTATGGATGGATTCAAAGTTTTCCGCCTCCACCCGGTACCAGCTGAAAGCGGAGTGGCTCTGCGTTTTCAGCGCCACATTGCGCACCAGGTCTTCCACAAAGACGGGGTTTTCATAAGCCTTTTCCGTCACCCATTTTTCATCCGGCCTTTTGAGCACGCTGTACAGGGAACAGCTGGCGCAGGATTCCACCAGGTCAATCAGGTCTTCAATCCAGACGGGGCGGGAGGCGAAGCGCACGGAGTAGGTGACCAGCCCGCGCTGGTTGTGGGCCCCATAGGCGCTCATGGCCTTGGAACAGGGGCAGAGCGTCGTCACCGGGACGACCACCGTCAGCTTGAAGTCCGCCAGCTTGTTGTCCGCTTCCGCCTCCATCTCAAACCGAACGACGTAGTCCATGAGCCCTTCAATTCCGGTCACGGGGGCGTTTTTGGCGCGGAAGAACGGGAACTCCATTTCCACATGGGAGCGGCGGGCGGACAGGCGGCGGAGCAGTTCCCGGGGAATGGCCAGGGCCGTATGCACGTCCAGCAGCGGGCCGTGCTGGTGGAGGGCCTCCACAAAGCGGCTCATGTGCGTGCCCTTGAATTCCTCCGGCAGGTCCACCGCCAGGGAAACCGTCGCCACGGTGGACTGGATACGGTTGAGCTTGTCCTGGATCTGGATGGGAAAGCGCAGCCCCTTGACGCCCACCCGGTCAATGGAGATATTGCGTGTATCCGTCTCGGACTGGGTATCTTTCAGTTCCTGCATGCGGAAGGAGGATGTTGGCTGGAAATAAAGCGGGAGTCTGCCCTGTTACCGGATAAACTCCCGCCTGCAAAGACAATTTCTACCGAAAGAGATTTCCTTGGGGCTTGTTACGGCAGAAGGTTGATGGAACGGGCCCGCTTGATTTCACGGGTCACCTTGCGGTGCATCTTGGCGGACAGCCCGGTCACGCGGCGGGGAAGAATCTTGCCGGTTTCAGAGGTGAACTTGGACAGGAAATCGGGGTTGAGCAGATCGACCTGATCCATCGGGATGTCGAGACGGCGGCGCGGCATCTGGCGATTGCACGTGCGGAAACGAATACGACGTTCTACAGTCTTGGGTTCAGTGGACATAATAATAAAGATAATCGATGAGCTGGACCGCGATTAACGCATTTCACGATGAAGCGTGCGGCGCTTCAGGAAAGGATTGTACTTAACCTTTTCCAGGCGGCCGGGGGTACGCAGGCTCTTCTTGTTGCGCGTGGTGACGTAGCGGGACGTAGGCTTTCCTTCGGCTTTGGCCTCGGTGCATTCGAGGATGATGATGTCTCTAGGCATGATGAAAATGTGTTACGGGGGAGGATTTATACACTATTCTTCGTCATCGTCAAGAGAAACAGATAAATCTACATCATTTTGTCCTCCCGCAAAGCCCAGGGCCACTCTGGGGCGGAACCGGGCGTTCTGCCCTTTTTCCTTTTCCCACTGGGCCTGGCATTCCACCGTGAGCCGCGCGAAGGGGATGGCCTCCAGGCGCAGGATGGGAATGACCTTGTATGACATTTCACAGATGCCGTACGTTCCGTTGTCAATGCGGGCGAGCGCCTGCTCAATCTCATACAGTCCGTCCTGTTCCTTGGAAAGCAGGCTGAGGGCAAAGTCACGGTCATAGGCGTCGCTCCCGGCGTCCGCCTGGTGTTCTCCGGAGCCGGAGGCTTCACTGCCTTCCGGATGGTTCCGGAGGGTGTCGCGGGCCACGCCGCTCATGTTGTCCAGCGCCCTGTCTCGCAGGTCCATCAGGTGCTGGCGCTGCATCTGCACAAAGGGTTCCCACTCCGGATTGGCGGCCAGTTCAGCCTTGGCGGCGGCAATGGCTTCCGTCTGCTCATCCGTCAATTCATTCTTGGCGGCAGCGGGAGCCGGGGCGGCGGGGGAGGAAGCGGCTTTTTTGGCCGGGGCCTTGCGGGCCGTTTTCGGTTCCGGCTTCTTTTCCACCGCAGCCGCGGGGGCAGCGGCCTTTTTGGCGGGCTTGGCGGCTTTTTCCGGTTCAGCGGCCTTTTTCCTGCAGCACTTTTTCCTGACGGGCGCCTCCTGCTCTACAGCGGTCTTGCAGGCGGACTTCCCGCAGGTCTTTTTCTTGGGGGCCGGAGCTTCCTTGGCGACGGTCTTGCTATCGGTTTTCTTGGGAGTAGGCATAGGAGGTGTCTCTATGGGCTGAGGTTGACGATGTTTCACGAACAGCGGGCGAAACCGCCCAACTGACTAGACTATGAGACACTACAAGCGCCCAAATGTTCATTCAAGAAAATTCAGCTATGAAACAAGTCATTTTTTCCGCCGCCCCGCCTGCCGTTTTTTTAACGGAAGCATACCTCTTTTAACCTTTTCAACGCCCGGCAAAATTCTATATTGGTATCATATGACAGCTTCAACCATTCCCTCCATCGGCATTGACTTCGGGGGCACCTCCATCAAGCTGGGGGTCGTCAAAGGCACGGAAGTGATCGCGCACGCGCCTTCCATCGCCACCCAGGAATACGGCAATCCCGACCAACTGATTGAAGCCATCGCCCAGTTCGTGAACATGCTGCGGCTGAACCACCCGGAAGTGCAGGCCATCGGCATGGGAATGCCCGGCTTCGTCAATTTTTACCAGGGCACCGTTTATACGCTCACCAACGTGCCCGGCTGGAACAACGTTCCGGTAAGGGACATGCTCCAGGCCGCCTGCGGACTGCCCGTGTACGTGGAGAACGACGCCAACTGCATGGCCTACGCGGAGTGGAAGCTGGGAGCCGGAAAGGGGAAAAGGCACCTGGTCTGCCTGACCCTGGGCACCGGCGTGGGCAGCGGGCTCATCGTGAACGGGGAGCTTCTGCGCGGGGCCACCTGCTCCGCCGGGGAACTGGGCCAGACCAGCATCGACTACCGGGGGCGGCTGGGCCATTACGGCAACCGCGGCTCCCTGGAGGATTACGTGGGCAACCGGGAAATAGCGGCGGACGCCCGCACCCTGTACGCCAGCCACGGCGTTGACAAGGCCATTGTGGACTGCAACCCCATCGCCCTGGAACGGGCCGCGCTGGCGGGGGACGAAGTGGCCGCGCAGGTCTGGCGGGACCTGGCCGTAAAGCTCTCCTGCGCGCTGATGAACTGCTGCTACCTCCTGAACCCAGAGGCCATCATCATCGGCGGCGGCGTGGCCAAGGCCAAGACCCTGCTCTTCCAGCCCCTTCAGGAGATCATGAAGACCCAGCTTGCCGCTCCGCTGGTGGAGCATCTTGAAATCCTCCCCGCCCAATTCGGCACGGAGGCGGGCATCCTGGGGTCCGCCCATCTGGCGCTCAACACCCATTTCGGCGAAACGTTCCGGGCCTGATCTCGTGTCCACCTCCCAAATACTGAGGCTCACCCGCAAGCTGGGGCTGACAGCGGAACTGGAGCAGGATTTTCTGGACGCCATGCAGGCAGGGGACCGTTCCAGAAGCGCGCTGGTCATCACCCCGAAAGCTCCGGAAGGCTATTTGCCGCCCCTGCCGGCGGAAGAAACGCCGCGGGACTGGGGCCACCCTTCCATCCTGGCGCTCCCGGCGGGGGAGGCGGAGGCCAGGCCCGGCTCCCTGCCGGACTACGAACGCGGCTATTACTATCCCCTGGACCTCTCTTCCGTATGGGAGACGGCTCCGCTGGCGCATCTGCCGTTCCGGCCGGAACGCTGCCTGGACATGTGCGCAGCTCCCGGCGGAAAAAGCATTCTGGCCCGGACGCGGGCCGCTCCGCGGGAGCACGTCTCCAACGAGGTGCACCCGAAGCGCCTGGGCATCCTGCGCCACAACCTGCTGCGCTGCGGCTTCACCGGCGTATATACCCAGCGTCTGCGCCCGGACCAGTGGGCGGAGCTGGCTCCGGACTGCTTTGACCTCATTCTGGCGGACGCCCCGTGCAGCGGTCAATCCCTGCTGGCCAAGGGCATTCCCAACCCCGGCTGCTTCAACCCCTCCGTCACCGGGGGCAACGCCAAGCGGCAGCGGGGCATTCTGCTGGCGGCCCTCCAGTGCCTGGCGCCCGGAGGCTATCTGCTGTATACCACATGCACCTACGCCCCGGAGGAGAACGAACGCAACGTCCTGTACCTGCTGAAACGCTGTCCGGACCTGCGGACCGTAGCCGTGCCGGAGCTGGAGCCTTTCCGTTCCGCCCTGACGCAGGAGGCATGCTACCGTCTCATGCCTTTCCACGGAGCGGGCGCGGGCGGCTTCACCTGCCTGCTGCGCCGGGAGGGAGAGCATGCGCCCCTGCCACCCCTGCCGGACGAACTGAAGGCATGGCCCATCCATGCCATGAACCGACCAACACCATGAAGATAGGCATTTTTTCCGACATGCACGACCGCACGGACCACCTGGAGCTTGCGATGCGCCAGATGCGCCTGCTGGAATGCGGACATTTCATGTTCCTGGGTGACTGCACCACCCCGGAGAGCTTCCAGCGCCTGATTGAGCTGACCGGAGGCCTCCCTCTGGACGCCGTTCCGGGCAATAACGATTACGAGCTTGACATCATGCACCAACTGGCCGCCTGTTCCCCGGCGGCGCGCCTGCACCCGGAACACGTCCTCCTCACCAGGTACGGCATGAAGTTCTCCCTCTCCCACTATCCCAAATACGCCATGCAGGAAGCGCGCAGCGGCAGTGTGGACGCCGCCCTGTACGGCCACACCCACCAGGCCGTGAGGGAAATAATTGGCGGCTGCCTGCTGGCCAATCCGGGGGAACTCCAGGGCAGGACCGGGCGCATCGGCTTCGGCATTCTGGACACGGATTCCCGCATCATGAACCTGCATTCTCTGGATTTCAACGCATGATGGACATCCTGGACGTCTGCTGCGCCCTGATTGAACTGCCCTCCGCACGGGGAACCCTTCTCCTGGGGGCTAAAAAGAAAGCGGGGCAGTCCAACGGGCTTCTTTATGAATTCCCCGGCGGAAAGGTGGAACCCGGAGAGAACGCCCGGGACGCCATCGTCCGGGAAATACGGGAGGAACTGGGATGCGCCGTCCATCCCGTCCGCATGCTCACCCCCGTCCGGCACCGGGAACGGGAACGCCTCATCCGCCTCATCCCCTTCCTGTGCCGTCTGGAACCCCGCGCCCTGCCCCGGCCCCTGGAGCACGAAAGCCTGGGCTTCTTCTCCAGCCGCACGCTGGAAGAACTGCCCTGGGCTCCCGCAGACCGCCCCGTCTTAAGGCAATGGATGGAAGAAAACCGCTGACGAAACGGCAGCCCGTTCAGCTTCAATCACTCCACGGCGGATTGCCTGCGCATGTCTGAAAAGATTCCAAAAACACCTTGGATAATTCTCCCGCCTGAGGTATATAAGGTGGTGGCTGCTGCACTCGTCATCACCTGGCAAAGTGGCCCGAACCGATATTACAACCTAATGGGGGCAGCCCCGACGCAGGGCTGACTACGTCCTATACCGGAAAAGTCAAAACAGCGGCGGAAGTCCCCGCTCTATTGAGGCACGGGAACGTGGCTCACAGCCAGAGACGGTGCAGCGGTGTCTTTCTTTTTCCCTTGCAGCCGGGAACCCCGCCGGGGGGGGGCTGTTTTCCCGACGGCCCCCTCTTGAATCCGCCGCGAAGTCAAAGCACTCCCGCATGGCTGCTTTTGTTACTTTTTCCCGCGCCTCCGCGCCCCACGGCATTTCCTGACAGGAAGCGCACGCGCGCTTAAAAGGAACGCATGCGCGCGTTTGCCACCATGGTCTTCAAATATTTCCGGGCCTTCCGCTCCCGCTCCTTCCGGGGCGGCCGGGAGGAACGGCAGAAGGAATGAAAGAGCCTGAACATCAGGTCAAATAAATCGTTCTTGTACATACGGTTGATTGGTTGTTTCCGGATCGTGCGATCCTTCATCCTGTATCCAGCAAGAAGCGTGCCAATTTTTACCCATGGATGAAACACGATGGTTATCAATTCATTCCTGCGGCCACTCCGGAAACGGCCTTCCTCCGCGCCCTTACAAATCCGTAAAAGAAGAATCGTTCATTACGATAATGTAATATTGTTAGTTTATAAATAACAACTGTTAATGAACAAAATAAACCCTTAGACATTTCCGGAAATCATGGTAGGATCACGCCCTGTTGCGAAAAAGTTTTTAACATCTGTGCAACTTTTTCATTATTGCGAAGTATATTATAGTCGTGAAGGGATTCATCAAACTCATCATCGTCATTGCCGTTCTCGGAGGCATCTGGTTCGCCTGGGAACAGTGGAAGGGAAACGAAGCGATCCAGGTGGACTACCAGACAGAGCCTCTTGAGAAGGGAGACCTGATGATCACCATTGACGCAACCGGCGTCACGGAACCTGATGAACTGGTGGACGTGGGCGCCCAGGTCAGCGGCATCATCATGGAGTTCGGCAAGGATCTGGACGGCAAGGTGGTGGATTATTCCAGCCCGGTGAAGGCGGGCCAGATGCTCGCGGAAATCGACAAGCTGCCCGTGCAGCTGGACGTGCAGCGTGCGGAAGCCTCCAAGGCGCAAGCCATCGCCGGAATCGCACGCGCCAAGGCGGACATCCAGCAGGCCAAGGCCAAGCACCAGCAGGCCAGGCTGGACCGCGAACGCGCGGAAAAGCTGGGACCGGGGGACGCCCTTTCCAAGTCCAGCTACGACCAGTACATTGCGGATGAAGAGACCGCCCGCGCCAACGTGGCCGTGGCGGAAGCCTCCCTGCAGGAAGCGGAAGCCTCCCTGAAACAGGCGGAAGCCGCGCTTAAGAAGGAAATGCGCAACCTGGAATACACCACCATCCAGTCCCCGGTGGACGGCGTGGTGGTCAAGCGCTTGGTCAACATAGGCCAGACGGTGGTTTCCAGCATGAGCGCCTCCAGCCTGTTCTACATCGCCACGGACCTTTCCAAGCTGAAAATCTGGGCCGCCGTGAATGAGGCGGACATCGGCAGCATCCGCAAAGGACAGGAAGTCCTGTTCACCGTGGACGCCTTCTCCGGCCGCAAATTCAAGGGAACGGTGGACAAGATACGGCTGGACGCCACCATGACTTCCAACGTGGTCACCTACATCGTGGACATTGACGTGCCCAACCCGGACAAGCTCCTCATCCCCTACCTGACGGCGAACGTCCAGTTCGTGGTGGAGGACATCCGGGACGCCTTCCTCGTCTCCAACGCCGCGCTCCGCTTCCGTCCGGAAACGGAACTGGTCAGCGCCGAGCAGAAGGCGGCTTTTGAACGGATGCAGCCGGAGCTGGCCGCTCCCGCCCAAAACGGCCAGAAGAAAAAAGCCGTGGTCTGGGAACTGCGGGACAATCTTCTTTACCCCCACCTGGTCACCAGGGGGGAAAGCAACGGCATGCTGACGGCCATCACGGGGGAAACGCTCCGGCAAGGCATGGAAATCGTCTCCACGGCGCAGATACTGAACCGCTCCGGCAACTCGGAGGACGGAGCTTCCGCCTCCGCCGGCGGGGAAAATCCGTTTGCGCCCAAGATGCCGCCGCGCCGCAAGCCGAGCACGGGCAACACGAAGGCTCCTTCCGCCTCCGGCAACGGCGGGCCGCCCCCGCCTCCCTGATCCGGGAAAACGCCTCCATCCGCCCGCTCAACCATTCCTTTTTACCGCTTCAAGCACTACAACAACGTGATCCGATTACGTGACATAACCAAGGTGTACCACCTGGGGGAAATTGACCTTCAAGTGCTCAAGGGCATCACCCTGGACATCAAGGAGGGGGAATTCGTCTCCCTCACGGGGGCTTCCGGTTCCGGAAAGTCCACCCTGATGAACATCCTGGGCTGCCTGGACCGCCCCACCTCCGGCCATTACTACATCGCCGGGGAAGACGTAGCCAAATTCAACGCCGCAGAGCGCGCCACGCTCCGGAACAAGCGCATCGGCTTCGTCTTCCAGAACTTCAACCTGCTCTCCCGCACCACCGCCCTGGAAAACGTGATGATGCCCGCCGTGTACGCCCACCCCACCCTCAGTATGAAAGCCATGCGTGAGCGCTCCGTGGAGCTGCTGAACCTGGTGGGCCTTTCCGACCGCATGGACCACACCCCGGCCCAGCTCTCCGGCGGCCAGCAGCAGCGCGTAGCCATCGCCCGCTCCCTCATCAACAACCCCAGCATCCTGCTGGCGGACGAACCCACGGGGAACCTGGACTCCACCACCTCCAAGGAAGTGCTGCACATGTTCAAGGACCTGAACCGCCGCCAGGGAATCACGGTCATCCTGGTGACGCACGACCCCAAAATAGCCGCCTTCACGGACCGGGCCATCAACATGGCGGACGGCCTCATCTGCGAAGGGATTTCCGACACGCTAAGCAAGGACGACGTATGAAATTCCTTCCCCTCCTTAAAACCTGCATCAAGGCCCTGGTGCGCAACCCCATGCGCGCCGCGCTCACCATCCTGGGCATCATCATCGGCATTGCCGCAGTGATCGCCATGGTGGAAATCGGCCAGGGGTCCACGCTCCAGATTAAAAACACCATCGCCTCCATGGGGGCGGACACGCTGAACATCCGCCCCGGCGCCATCTCCAAGAGCGGCGTCAACACCGGCGCAGGCGGCCGGGCCTCCCTGACCAACGCGGACTGCGAGGCCATCGCGAAGGACTGCCCCATGGTCCTGCGCGCCACGCCCGTGGTGCGCGCCAGCGGCCAGGTCATTTACGGCAACAGGAACTGGAGCCCGGAAACCGTGGAAGGCGGTTCCGTGGAATACCTGAAAATCAAGAGCTGGTATGATATGGCCCGCGGCCAGCCCTTCTCCGAGGAAGACGTGGAGCAGGCCAGGCGCGTGTGCGTCATCGGCCAGACGGTAGCCAAGGAGCTCTTCGGGGACGAAGACCCGCTGGGCAAGGACATCCGCATCAAGAACGTCATGTTCAAGGTCATCGGCATCCTCCAGAAAAAGGGCGCCAACATGATGGGCCGCGACCAGGACGACTCCATCATCCTGCCCTGGACGAGCATCCGCTACCGCCTCCAGGGCCTGGGCGGCGGTTCCGCCTCCACTTCCTCCGGCAAATCCACCACCACCTTCAACCGGGCGGACAAATACACCGCCAATTCCGTGGATTACTACACGGAAACCACGGACCAGCCCTACACGGACGCCCCCCACCCGCGGCGCTTCAACAACATTGACTCCATCATGGCGCAGATCGCGGACCCGGAGCGCTCCTCCGAGGCGATCGACCAGATCACGGAAGTCATCCGCGCCAAGCACAACCTCAAGGATGGCCAGCTGGACGACTTCCGGGTATGGGACATGGCTGAAATGTCCCGCGCCATGAGCAGCACCACGGAAGTAATGACCAACCTGCTGATGATCGTGGCCATGATCTCCCTGGTCGTGGGCGGCGTGGGCATCATGAACATCATGCTCGTCTCCGTCACGGAGCGCACCAAGGAAATCGGCCTGCGCATGGCGGTGGGCGCCCGTCCGCAGGACATCATGCGCCAGTTCCTGCTGGAAGCGGTTCTGCTCTGCGTGGTGGGCGGCGCGCTGGGCATCGTGCTCGGCAAGGCCATCTCCATCATCGTCAGCCGCACCATGAACTGGGCCACCGCCTCCTCCCCGGAAGCCATGGCCCTGGCGGTGGGCGTCTCCGTGTTCATCGGCCTGGCCTTCGGATGGTACCCGTCCTGGAAGGCATCCAAGATGGACCCCATCGACGCCCTGCGCCACGAATAACACCTTACTCCTTCTTTTCCCATGTCATCCATGTTCAAACATCTCCCTCTCCTGGCCGCATGCTGCCTGAGCTCCTGCATGGTAGGCCCGGATTTCCGGCCGCCGGCCAACGACCTCCCCGCCACCTGGGCGGCGAGCAGGCCCCCCCGCAGCTCTGACAAGGACCTGCGCTCCTGGTGGAACATCTTCGGGGACCCCCAGCTCAACCGCCTGGTCTCCACCTCCCTCAACAACAATCCGGACATGAAGGCGGCCCTGCTCCGCATCCGGGAAGCCAGGGAAAGGCTCCGCATCTCCCAGGCCTCCCTGTTGCCTTCCGCAGACGCCAGCGCTGGCTGGAGCCTGTCTCCGGACCGGGGCTTCCGCAGCTCCACCTCCCAGGACTTCTCCCTGGGGGCGTCTACCTCCTGGGAGCTGGACCTCTTCGGCGGCAACCGGCGTTCCATTGAGGCCTACCGCGCCTCCCTCATGTCCACGGAGGCCTCCGCGGGCGCCGTGCGCACGGCCCTGCTGGCGGACGTCGCCACGGCCTACTTTGACTGGATCACCGCCTGCGAACAGCTCCGCATCGCCCGGGAACAGCTGGAAATCCAACGCAATACCCTCACCATTGCGGAAAAACGCTACAAATCTGAATTCGCCCCCCGCCTGGACGTGGAGCAGGCCATCTCCACCGTCGCCTCCACGGAAAGCCGCATCCCGGCGCTGGAAGCACAGGTGGCCTCCGCCAAAAACCAGCTCTCCGTGCTGCTGGGCACGTACAACTCCCGCGTGGAACTGACGCTGCCGAAAGCCTCCGTCTTTGAAAAAACGCCCGTCGTGCCGGTGGGCCTCCCCTCCGAACTCCTGCGGCGCAGGCCCGACATTATCGCCGCTGAAGCGGACCTGCACGTGGCCGTAGCCAACGTAGGCGTAGCCGTGGCGGACCTGTACCCGCGCTTCAGCCTGACGGGTTCCCTCTCCAGCCGCGGAGGGGACTTCGGCCAGCTCTTCCGGGAAAACAACAACGCGTGGTCCCTGGGCGGCAACCTGCTCCAGCCCCTGTTCCAGGGCGGAGCCCTGAGAGCCACGGTACGCGCCCAGAAAGCCGCGGCGGAGCAAGCCGCGGAAACCTACCGCAAGACGCTCATCACCGCCGTCTCCGAGGTAGAGGACGCCCTGATCGCCTACGGCAACTACACCTCCCAGATGCAATACCTGCACAAGGAAAACAACGCCAACAGAGAAGCCTTCCTGCTCTCCCGCACCCTGTACATCAACGGCCAGACGGACTTCCTGAACGTCATCACGGCCCAGCGCTCTTGGCTCAGCTCGGAGGAATCCCTGGTCACCATGAAGCAGAACATCCGCAAAGCCGTGGTGCAGCTCGCCCGCACCCTGGGCGGCGGATGGTAAAACCTGCTCCATTAAGTAGGTAAGAATTTCCATTTCTGAAAAACGGGACTCTGATTGTTGAATAAATTGAGAATTGCCGATCTTTCGGGTCAGATTCTTGTTTTCGCATTCATTGAGCCTGTAAAACTTTCCGGTTCCCGGTAAATTCAGCTACCAAATGAAATTATGATGAACCTCTTGGCCCATAGGTTTGAAGCTTCCTTGCTTCTCCATTTCTACAGAAAATAAATCAAAAGGGGAAAAATAATAAAATCATTTGATACGGATGCCTCATGCAACTGTAAACTGTACCTGAATTCTGTGAAATGAGAATGGAAGCAAGAATGTTCAGCAACAGGTAAAAAGAATACCGAAGCACATCAAAATCGGTTGAAGTCCGACAACCAACAATCAGACAATCACTGTCCTTGTTATTAATTGATGAAATGCCAGGCAGAAGAGATTTGTCATCTCTTCTGCCTGTTTTTAGGAGTGTGATTACTATCTCAGGAAAAGACGGTAATATTTCTGACGTCTCCGGCGTGTTTACACTGGTAATTCTTGTTCTCATGGTAGTTGGAACCATTGAACAATTTTACCTTCATTACCATGAACAAC